>DDTN01000052.1:0-15899 GCA_002344355.1 Proteobacteria bacterium UBA2363
GGGGACCGGGGACCGGGGACCGGGGGACCGGGGACCGGGGGACCGGGGACCGGGAGACCGGGAGACCGGGGGACCGGGGGACGGGGGACGGGGGCTGCGGACTCTGGACTGGGCGCAGGCAGCGAGGGTCATCGATCCAGAAGCGGAGCGTGCTTTGCTCCCCTCTCCCCCTGGGAGAGGGGCCGGGGGAGAGGGTCGGGGCTGGCCAGGATCTGCATCGCTGCGGCTCCAGGCGCGCGCGCTGGCCGCGGCAGCCCTCTCCCCCAGCCCCTCCCCCGCCCGCGGGGGAGGGGAGAAGTGCGGCGCCGGCGCTTGCCGGTGGCGTCTGCCCGTGCAACGCCCACCGCGGCGGCACGGGTCAGTTGGAGGCCTCCTCCAGGGTGCCGGAGACTTCCAGCCAGTCCTCTTCCAGCGTGACCTGCTCGGCGACCAGGCGGCCGCGTTGCTGGAGCAGGCCGGCGACGGAGTCGCCGCCGGCGGCGTACAGCGCCGGGTCGGCGAGCTGGGCCTCGCAGGCGGCCAGTTCGGTGGCCAGGGCGGCCAGGCGCTGCTCGATGCGCTGCAGGCGGGCGCGCAGGGGGCGCTGGGCCTCGCGCTGGCGGGCGGCGGCCTGGCGGCGGGCGCGGGCATCGGCGGCACTGGCTCCGGCATCGGCGCCGGACGCGGCCGCAGCCGCGGTCTCGCCGGGCGCCCCGCCGGCGCTGCGGCCGCGCAGCCAGCGGGCGTAGTCGTCGAGGTCGCCGTCGAAGGGCTCGACGCGGCCTTCGGCGACGCGCCAGAAGGTGTCGCAGGCCAGGCCGATCAGGTGGCGGTCGTGGGCGACCAGGACCAGGGCGCCGGGGAAGTCGGCCAGCGCCTCGGCCAGGGCCTCGCGCATGTCCATGTCCAGGTGGTTGGTCGGCTCGTCGAGCAGCAGCACGTTGGGCTGCGACCAGGCGATCAGGGCCAGGGCCAGGCGCGCGCGTTCGCCGCCGGAGAAGCCGTCGACCGCCTCGTGGGCGCGCTCGCCGGCGAAGTTCCAGCCGCCCAGGAAATCGCGCAGGCGCTGCTCGGCCACGCCCGGCGCCAGCGGCCGCAGGTGTTCGATCGGGCTGGCGCCCTCGCGCAGCGACTCCACCGTGTGCTGGGCGAAGTAGCCGATGCGCAGGTCGCGGTGCGCCAGGCGCTCGCCGGCCCGCAGCGGCAGCTCGCCGACCAGGGTCTTGACCAGGGTCGACTTGCCGGCGCCGTTGGGACCGAGCAGGGCGATACGCTCGCCCGGTTCCAGCGCGAAGCGCACGCCGGAGAGCACCGGACGCGGCGCGCCGGCATAGCCGGCCTGCACGTCGTCCAGGCGCAGCAGCGGCGAGGGCAGCCGGTCGGGGGTGGTGAACACGAAGCGGAACGGGCTCTCGGCGCGCACCGCCTCGGTGCCGGCCAGCTTCTCCAGGCGCTTGACCCGCGACTGCGCCTGCTTGGCTTTGCTGGCCTTGGCCTTGAAGCGGTCGACGAAGGCCTGCAGGCGCACCCGCTCGGCCTGCTCGCGGTCGTGGGCGATCTGCTGCTGGCGCAGGTGCTCGGCGCGCTGCCGCTCGAAGCCGGTGTAGTCGCCGGTGTACAGGCGCGCGCGGCCGTCGTCGATGTGCACGACGTGGCTGCACACCCCATCCAGGAACTCGCGGTCGTGCGAGATCACCAGCAAGGTGCCCTCGTAGCGGCGCAGCCAGTCCTCCAGCCAGACCACGGCGTCTAGGTCGAGGTGGTTGGTCGGCTCGTCGAGCAGCAGCAGGTCGGACGGCGCCATCAGCGCGCGCGCCAGGTTCAGGCGCACCCGCCAGCCGCCGGAGAACTCGCGCACCGGCGTGGCGTGGGTATCGGCGCCGAAGCCCAGGCCGTGCAGCAGGCGGCCGGCGCGGGCACGGGCGTCGTAGCCGGCCAGCTCGTCGATGCGGAGGTGGGCCGCCGCCGCCGCGGCATGGTCGCCGGCGGCGGTGGCGCGCGCCTCCTCGGCCAGCGCCGCGGCCAGCGCCGCATCGCCGCCGATCACGTAGTCGATGGCGGCATCGGGCAGCGCCGGGGTCTCCTGCGCGACCGTCGCCACCCGCTGCCCGGCCGGTCGCTCGATGGCCCCGGCATCGAGGTCCAGCTCGCCCAGCAGCGCCGCGAACAGGCTGGTCTTGCCGCAGCCGTTGCGCCCGACCACGCCCACCCGCCACCCCGGATGCAGGGTGATGTCGACGCCGGACAGCAACAGCCGCCCGCCGCGCCGCAGCGCGAGGTCCTTGAGACGGATCATGGCGCCATGATAGCCGGGCGCCGGTGCGGGCTCGCCGGACAGTCCCCGCCGCGGCGCGGGCGATGGGACGGCTGGCGCGCCGGGCTTCGGGTTCCCTGCTTGTTCGCCGCATCGCTCCCCGCTACGACAACGCAAGTCTGGGAATCAGGCCAGCCGGCCACGCCCCGCGCGCCGATCCGACGACGAACAAGATCCTGGCAAGCGCCGGCCCTCTCCCCCGCCCCTCCCCCGCAGGCGGGGGAGGCGGGCAGGAGGGAACATACAAGGGGAGAAGTGCGGTGCCGTCGCACGAGCGGGACAGGCCCTTCTGCTCTCGTTGCTCTCGTTGCTCTCGTTGCTCTCGTTGCTCCGCTGCTCTCGCCGCTGCTGTCGCTGTCGGTATCGATGCTGTTGCTGTTGCTGTTGCTGTTGCTGTTGCTGTTGCTGTTGCTGTTGCTGTTGCTGTTGCTGTAAGCGGACAGGATGTCCGCGCTTTTCACGGGGCCCCATGCGGTCCGGCGGGGCACGGCCGGATCAGCCGCGCCGCAGGCGCGGACGGCGCCCGAGGCGCCGTCCGACGCGGGGGCCAGGGATGGCCCTTGAGCGGCGGCCCGGACGGGGCACGCGCACCCGTCGGGCAGGATGCCCGCCGGGCGGACCGCCTGGGGCGCCCTTCTCTTTGGCTACTTTCTCTTGGGCGAGCAAGAGAAAGTAGCTCGGCGCACAGGGATGTGCGACGAAAACGCCAGGGACGGCTCCCGCACGCCAGCGGGGCAGCGACACGTTGCCGGGAAACCCGGACAGCCCGGTCCGGCAGCGATGCAGATCATGGCCAGCGCGGGCCCTCTCCCCCGGCCCCTCCCCCGCAGGCGGGGGAGGGGAGAAGTGCGGTGCCGTCGCAAGGTGCGACGAAAACGCCAGGGACGGCACCCTCAGGGAAGCGACCAAACCACAGGCCGCCGGGAACCGCACCGCCGAAGCGCAGGAGCCAACCGCCCGAGCGGGCTCAGGCGCCCGCCAAGAGCACGTCCCGCAAAGCCGCGGCCGTCGCCGCCAAGGGCTCATGCCGCGACGGCCGCGCCAGCACCGCGGCCAGTGCCGGCGGCACCTCCACGGCGCGACCCAGCAGCGGTTCGACGATGGACTCGAACTTGGCCGGATGCGCGGTGGCGGCGACCGCCCAGGGCCGGCGGTCGCCGGCGGCGCGCAGGCGCTCGAGCAGGGCCAGCCCGCAGGCCGTGTGCGGACACACGGCCAGCCCGTGGCGACGGTCCGCGGCGAGGATCGCGGCGCGGATGGCGTCGTCGTCGAACGACGCCGCGGGCGTGGCCGCGCGCAATGCATCGGCGTCCGGCTGCAGCCAGCGCAGGCGCTCGATGTTGCTGGGCGCGCCCACGTCCATGGCATTGGCCAGGGTGGCGACGCTGGCGCGCGGCCGGTAGTCGGCGCCGGCCAGGAACTCGGGCAGGGTGGCGTTGGCGTTGCAGGCCAGGGCGACGGTGCCGATCGGCACGCCCATCGCGCGCGCCATCAGGGCGGCCACGGCGTTGCCCAGGTTGCCGGTCGGCACGATCACGTTGAGCGGCCCGCGGCCGTCGCGCTGCCAGGCCATCGCCGCGTGCGTGTAGTAGCCCATCTGCGGCAGCAGCCGGCCCAGGCAGATGCTGTTGGCCGACAGCAGCGGCCGGCGCGCGCGCAGGCCGGCGTCCGCGAAGGCCGCCTTGGCCATCGCCTGGCAGTCGTCGAAGCTGCCGTCGACGGCGAAGGCGCGCACCGTGCCGCCGAAGGCGCCGAGCTGGTGCGCCTGGCGCGGCGACACCCGGCCGTGCGGGTACAGCACCACGACGTCCAGGCCGGGCACGTCGTGGCAGGCCGCGGCGACCGCGGCACCGGTGTCGCCGGAGGTCGCGACCAGCACCGTGCCCTGCCCTGCCCCGCCCGGCAGGCGCGGCAGCGCCTGCGCCAGAAAGCGCGCGCCGACGTCCTTGAAGGCGGCGGTGGGGCCGTGGAACAGCTCGACCAGGCAGGCGTCCGGGTCGCCGGCCAGGGGCGCCAGCGGCACCGGGAAATCGAGCGCGGCGGCGGCGATCGCCGGCAGGTGCTCGGCCAGGGCGTCGCCGGCGAACAGCGGCGCCAGCAGGGCCGCGGTGGTCGTGGCCAGGTCCGGCGCGGCGGCCAGGGCATCGAGATCGGCGCGCACCCGGTGCGCGGGCACGTACAGGCCGCCATCGGGCGCCAGGCCCGCGGCGATTGCGGCGGAAAGACCGACCGCCGGCGCACCGCCACGGGTGCTGACGAAGGCCAGGCTCATGGCGCCTGCTCGAGCCGTGCGCCGGGCGCCGCCACCGGCGACAGCCAGCAATCGCTGCCGATGCCGAGCGCGGCGAAGGCCGCCGTCATGGCCTCCGCCACGGCGGCCGCGCGCCCGGCATCGGCGCACCAGGCGAACAGGCTGGGGCCGGCGCCGCTGAGGCTGGCGCCCAGGGCGCCGGCCCCCAGTGCCGCCGCCTTGGCCTGCGCGAAGCCGGGCACCAGGGGCGCGCGGCGCGGTTCGACCAGGTGGTCGCGCAGGCCGGCGGCGACCAGCGCCAGGTCGCCGCGCTGGCAGCCGAGCAGCAGCAGGGCCAGCGCCTCGTGCTGGCGGACGATGTCGGCCAGCGCGAACGGCGCCGCCAGCACCGCGCGCGCGCGGCGGGTCTCCAGGCGCTGGTGCGGATGCACCAGGACGCAGTGCAGGCCGTCGGGCACCGGCAGGGCCAGCAGGCGGTCGCCGGTGGCCAGCACCAGGCCGCCGAGCAGTTGCGGGCCGACGTTGTCGCCGTGGCGCGCGCCCGAGGCCACCGCCTCGCCGTCGAGGGCATGGGGATACAACGCTTCCAGCGGCAGGGGGCGGTCGAGCAGGGCGTTGGCGGCGACCAGGGCGGCCACCGCGCTGGCCGCCGAACCGCCCATCCCGGCGCTCAGCGGGATGCCCTTGTCGATGCGCAGTTCGATGCCGAGGCCGGGCGCCTGCGCGGCCAGCAGCGAGGCGACCGCACGGCCGGCGGTGTTGGCCTGGGCGTCCAGCGGCAGCAGCGCGTCGGTCGGGCCGCCGTCGATGGCGACGATGCGCACGCCGGGCGTCGCCGCGCGCCAGGCGGTCACCCGGTCGCGCGGGCCGGCCAGGGCATGGCCGAGCAGGTCGAAGCCGGCCGCGACATTGCCGACCGAGGCCGGTGCGCTGGCGATGCTGTGCGGCGCCGCGCTCACAGGCGCGCGCCCAGGGCGGCGGCGACGCGCAGCAGGTCGGCGAACACGCCGGCGGCGGTCACCTCCGGGCCGGCGCCCGGGCCGCGCACGATCAGCGGGTTGTCGCGGTAGCGGCGGGTGCGGAACAGCACCACGTTGTCGGTCAGCGCCAGGTGCGCGAAGGCGTGGTCGGCGGGCAGCGCGGCCAGGCCGACGCGGGCGCCCTCGGCGTCGAGGCGGGCGACATGGCGCAGCACCTGGCCGTTGGCGCGCGCTTCGGCGAGGCGCGCGGCCATCGGCGCGTCCAGGGCGTCGAGGCGGGCCAGGAAGGCGTCGCGGTCGAGCCCGGCCAGCTCGGTTGGCACCAGCGATTCCACCCGCACCTGGGCGAGCGCCAGCGGCCGGCCGGCCTCGCGCGCCAGGATCACCAGCTTGCGGGCGACGTCCAGGCCGCCCAGGTCGTCGCGCGGATCCGGCTCGGTGTAGCCCAGCGCGCGCGCCTGCCCGACCAGCGCGCCGAACGGCACGCTGCCGTCGTAGCGGTTGCACAGCCAGGCCAGGGTGCCGGACAGGATGCCCTCGATGGCGAGCAGCTCGTCGCCGGTGTCGAGCAGGTCGCGCAGGGTCGACAGCACCGGCAGGCCGGCGCCGACCGTGGCCTCGTAGCGAAACAGGCCGCCGCCGGCGCGCGCGGCCTCCAGCGCCTGCCAGCGCGGCAGCGGACCGCTGCCGGCGTGCTTGTTGGGGGTGACCACGTGGATGCCGCGGCGCAGCCAGTCCGGATAGCGGTCGGCGACCGCGTCGCTGGCGCTGAGGTCGACGATCGCCGCATGCGGCAGGTGGGCGGCCTGGACATGGTCGGCCAGGGCGTCGAGGTCGGCCGGCGCCCCGGCCGCGGCCAGGCGTGCGCGCCAGTCGGCAAGGTCCAGCGCCAGCTCGTCGCGCAGCAGGTGGCGGCTGTCGGCGATCGCGCGCACGCGCAGGTCCAGGCCGGCGGCGCGCAGGCGCGGCTGCGCGGCGGCCAGCTGGTCGATGAAGGCCCGGCCGACGTTGCCCGGGCCGACCAGGCCCAGCGACAGCGTCTGCGGCGACAGGAAGAAGCCGGCGTGGGCGGCGCGCAGGGCGCGGGTGGCGTCGTCGCCGGCCACCGCCACCGAGATGTTGCGCTCCGAGGCGCCCTGGGCGATCGCCCGGATGTTGACCTTGGCGCGCGCCAGGGCGGCGAACAGGCGCGCGGCGATGCCCGGCGTGCCGGCCATGCCGTCGCCGACCGCGGCCAGCACAGCGATGTCCCGGTCGGCGCCGACCGCGGCGATCGCGCCGCTGGCCAGCTCGGCGGCGAAGGCTTCGCGCAGGGCGCGCACCGCGGCGTCCGCGGCGCCGGCCTGCACCGCGCAGCAGATCGAATGCTCGGAGCTGCCCTGGGAGATCATCACCACCGAGACGCCGGCGTCGTGCAGGGCGCCGAACACCCGCTCGGCGGTGCCGGGCACGCCGATCATGCCGGCGCCGACGACCTCGACCAGAGCCAGACCGGTGACCGTGGCGATGCCCTTCACCGGCGGCCCGCCGCAGGGGCCGCGCTCGATGCGGGTGCCCGGGCGCTCCGGGGCGAAGCTGTTGCGGATGACGATCGGCATGCCGCGGGCGAGCGCCGGCGCCAGGGTGCGCGGATGGATGACCTTGGCGCCGAAATAGGCCAGCTCGCAGGCCTCGTCGTGGCTGAGGCGCTCCAGCAGCACCGCCTCGGGGACCAGGCGGGGATCGGCCGAGAGCACGCCGTCGACGTCGGTCCAGATGTGCAGCGCCTCGGCCTCGAACAGGTCGGCGAAGATCGCCGCCGACCAGTCGCTGCCGTTGCGGCCCAGGGTGGTGGCGGCGCCGTCGGCGCGGCGGGCGACGAAGCCGGTGACGACCACGCGCGGCGCGTCGTGCTGCTGGCGCCAGGCGGCCAGGCGGGCGCGGGTGGCGGCCGGGTCGACCACCGGCCCGGCCGGCGTGGTGGCCACCTGCAGCACCTGGCGGGCATCGAGGTGGTCGACCGCCAGGCCGCGGGCGCGCAGGGCACGCACCAGCAGTTGGCTCGACAGCACCTCGCCCAGGCCCTGGACGAAGGCCAGCGCCTCGGCGGACAGCGCGCCGAGCAGGGCCTGGCCGTGCAGCAGGTCGGCGAGGTCGGCGAACTCGCGGTCGATGAAGCCGGCGTCGCCGTCCGGCAGCAGCTGGTCCGCCGCCTTCCTGTGGCGCTCGGCCACGGCGCGGAGCCGGTCGCGCCAGTCGGGCAGGCCGGCACTGGCGGCGGTCACCAGGGCGGTCAGCGCGTCGGTCACGCCGGCCATGGCGGACACCACGGTCACCTGCAGGGCCTCGTCGCGCGCCGCCAGCAGGTCGGCGACCTGGGCGATGCGCCCGGCATCGGCCATCGAGGTGCCCCCGAACTTGTGCGCCACCACGGTCATGCCCGTTCCCCACTTCGCGCATTGCTGCGCCGCAGCGAAGACTATGACGGATCGGGGAGGTAGTGAAGCCGGGACCGGGGACCGCGGGCTGGGGCCGGGGCTGGGCTGGCGGGATTGGGGAATCGGCATTGCCGGAGACGGAGCGGCATCAGCTCCCCTCTCCCGCGGCGCGGGAGAGGGGCTGGGGGAGAGGGCCGGGGCTGGCCATGATCTGCACCGATGCCTCTGCAGCGGCGCGCGCTGGCCGGGGCGNNCCCCCGCAGGCGGGGGAGGGGAGAAGTGCGGTGCCGTCGCAGTGGCGACCCGCCGCGGGGCAGCGGGCCGGGACACGACGCCAATCAGCCCCCCGCAGGCGCGGGAGGGGAGATGTGCGGTGTCGTCGCAGTGGCGACACGCCGCGGGGCAGCGGGCCGGGACACGATGCCAATCAGCCCCCCGCAGGCGCGGGAGGGGAGAGATTCGGTGCCGTCGCACTGGCGACCCGCCGCAGGGCAGCGGGCCGGGACACGGCGCGATCAGGCCGCGGCGAAGGGCCTCTGCGCAAGGCCGCGATGCCCGCGCCGGCGGGCACAGCCCTTCGCCGGCGCGAGCGCGCGGGCGCTCAGGGCGCGCTGCCGCCGACGAATTCGGCCAGCCAGGACTGCTTCTCGCGGTACCAGCGCAGCGAGTTGTTGTGCTTGAGCACCCAGTGGTTCTCGTCCGGGTAGTACAGGAACCGGCTGCGCACGCCGCGGTTCTGCAGGGTGTTGAACAGCTCGATGCCGTGGTTCACCGGCACCCGGTAGTCGAGCTCGCCGTGGATGACCAGCGAGGGCGTGTCGAAGTTGCCGGCCTGGTAGTGCGGCGAGGTGGCGCGGAACTGCTCGGGCTGGTCCCAGAACTCGCCGTGGCGGCGCCGCGAGGCGCCGTAGTCGGAGGCGTACTGGGTGTACAGGTTGTACACCGCGGCGTGGATGACCAGGGTCTTGAACGGGTGCTCGCGCCCCAGGATCAGCGAGCTGAGATACCCGCCGTAGCTGCCGCCGCCGGCGGCCATGCGCTCGCCGTCGATCCACGGCTGTGCGGCGAACCACTGCGCGGCCTTGATGGTGTCGGTGTAGGGCAGCGTCGCCCAGTCCGGGTTGATGGCGTCGGTGAAGTCCTGGCCGAAGCCGGACGAGCCGTGGAAGTTGTGCCAGGCGGTGACATAGCCCCAGCTGCCGAACACCTGGGCGTTCCAGCGCCAGTGGAAGCCGTCGGTGATGCCGTTGTGCGGGCCGCCGTGGATCAGCAGGTACAGCGGGTACTGGCGGCTGCGGTCGAAGCCCGGCGGATAGTTCACCCACATCTGGATCGGCTGGCCGTTGGCGCCTTCGTAGGTGACGCTTTCGTAGGTGCCGAAGTCGGTGGCGGCCAGCAGCTCGTCGTTGAAGCGCGACAGCTGCGTGGCGGCGCCGGTGCGCGGATCGACGCGGACCAGGGTCGGCGGCAGCACGAAGCTCTCGTTGAGGGCGACCAGCACGCGGCCGTCGGCCGACATCGCCGGCGAGCCGTAGCTGGTGGCGCCGGTGATCGGCGTGACCCGGCCCGAGGCGGTGTCGATGCGGTGCAGGCGCACGGTGCCGGCATCGTCGATGGCGGCCACCATGCTGCGCCCGTCGCGCGTCCACAGCGGGCCGCTCACCGAACGGTCGAAGTCCCCGGTCAGCACCCGCTCGGCGCCGCTGCGGCGGTCGACCAGCACCAGCCGCTGGCGATCGGCGTAGAAGCCGCGGATGGTCTGCTTCGAGTACGCCAGCCAGCGGCCGTCCGGGCTGTAGCGCGGCGCGCTGTCGCCGGCCGGGTTGCCGGCGGTGAGGTTGCGCACCTGGCCGCTGGCCAGGTCGATGACGTGGATGTCGTTGTTGCCCTCGACGCCGCTGGTGTCGGTGTCGACGGTCAGGGCGATCTCGCGGCCGTCCGGGGCGATGTCCCAGGCGCCGGCGCCGCCCTCGCCGACCAGGCGGACGCCGGTGCCGGGGGTGATCGGCCTGGGCTCGCCGCCATCGACGCTGATGCGGTACAGGTGCACGTCGCGGTCGTCCAGGAAGCGGTCCCAGTAGCGCACCGGCGCCTTGTCCCAGACCTGGGCGCGGTCCTTGCTGTCCTTGCGCTCGGTGATGCGCTTGCCCTGCGCGTCCCAGGCCTCGAGGTCGTTCCAGACCCGCGCCGCGAAGCCGACCTCGCGACCGTCCGGGAACCAGCGCGCGCCGGTGGCGCCGGTCGGCACGTTGGTGACCCGGCGCGCCTCGCCGCCGGCCAGGTCGATGACGTACAGCTGGTTGACCTCGTCGCCGGTGCGGCGCGATTCGAACAGGATGCGGCTGCCGTCCGGCGAGAACACCGGGTTGCTGCTGGCGACGCCCTCGGCGGTCAGCGGCCGGGCGCCGCCCTCGGCCAGGTCGAACAGCCACAGGCGCGACAGCGACTGGTCCTTGGCCTTGTCCGAGGTCGCCACCGCGACCACGGCGCGCCGGCCGTCCGGCGACACCGCCGGGCTGGACAGGCGCTTGAGCTCCCACATCCGTTCGGCGGACAAGGGCGTCCGGCCGCCCTCGGGGGCCTGGGCCATGAGCGCGGGCGCTGGCGACACCAGCAGGGCGAGCGTCCAGATCAACCTGTTCATTGCGATCGTTTCCGTGACTGCGTGGACGGCCAGCTTCGTCCAGCCCGGCGCCGCGATCAAGCCGGCTGCGTCCGGGCAGCGCGCGGCCACGGCCAGCGGTGGACCCGCCCCGGTGGCGCCCCGCGCAAGGCCGCCCGGGCCGCCGGGCGGCGGCGGTCGCGGACCGCCGTCCCACGAAGCCCGTCGTGGCCCGTGCGCCCGGCCGCCCCTTGCCCGGCCGCGCCGGCCGGCGCACACTCGGCGCGGCAAGGCATCAAGGGAGGCTGCCGTGGCGGGTCCGCTCGGCCTGTTCAAGAACCTGTTCCGCAAGGACGCAGAACCGGCGGAGCGCCGTACCGTCGAACGCGTCGACGCCCGCGAGGGCCTGCGCATCCTGGTGGTCGACGACTCCAGCACGGTGGTCGCCGTGCTGGGCAAGATGCTGCGCCAGGCCGGTTACGAGGTCATCGACGCCGCCGACGGCGAGCAGGGCCTGGACACCGCCACCCGCGAGCTGCCCGACCTGGTGTTCCTGGACATCGTGCTGCCCGGCATGAGCGGCTTCGCGGTGCTGCGTGCCCTGCGCCGCGACCCGCGCAGCCACCACATCCCGGTGATCATGATCAGCGGCAACCTGCGCGCCACCGAGGAGTTCTACGGCCAGCGCATCGGCGCCGACGACTTCATGAAGAAGCCGTTCGGCCGCTCCGAGGTGTTCAGCCGCATCCAGGCCCTGGTCGAGCGCGGCCGCCTGCCCCGGCGCGGCCTGCCCGCCGGCATCGACGATGCCCCCGCCAGCGTGGGCACACCCGAACTGGTCCAGGACACCCCGGCGCAGGACGCCGGCCGCACCGACTGAATCCGCCCCCGGCAGGCCCCCGCCGAGCCCTGCGCGGCCGGCCGTCGGGGCGACCGGAAAGAAAAAGGGGCGGACGCCGGTGGCGCCCGCCCCCCTTCGGCCCGGCCGTGGTCGGCCGGCGCCCCGGCGGCTACTGGAAGCCGTTGCCGAAGATCGCGTCGTCGCGCGAGCACAGCACCGGCACGTTGCCGCGCTGCCAGGTGCCCGGCCCCTGCCGGACCACGTAGTCCACCACGTAGGCGGTGTGCTCGTAGCCGGTGTTGGAGACGTCGATCAGGCGGTAGGCGTAGGGCCTGGGGGTGTAGCGGCACGACTGGATCAGGTCCGAGAACTGCGGCGCGAAGCCGCCGATGGCGCCACCGATCTCAAGGCCGCTGCCCCAGAAGCTGGTGGTCTGCACCTCCTCGGTGATGCCGCTGCTCCACTCGTAGGCGCCGCCGAGCTGGACCTTGGCGATGAAGCCGGCCTGCAGGTCGAACTCGGCGCCGACCCGGATCGCGCTCTCGAACGCGGTGATGTCGCCGACCACGTTGCTGGCGTCCTGGCTGAGGTTCCAGGCAGTGGTGGCGGAGTTGCCGATCGCCGCGTTGGCCCAGATCGGTTGGGTGCGCAGGTTGCCGTGGTGGTTGCAGCCGCCGCCGACCGGATAGCCGCCGGAGCCGTCCCAGAGCAGGTCGCCGCGCACCTGGATGGAGCGGAAGCCGCCGCTCACGCCCTGCCCCGGATCCCAGACCAGGGCGTTGAAGTAGCCGTCGTTGGCGAGCGGGTCGCAGACCGCCTCGGGATAGGCCGGCGGGTCGACGCGGGTGTCGCCGAACACCTGGATCTGGGCGACGTCGAGCTGCGCCAGTCCCGGGTGCTGGACGCGGATGTAGCGCGCCTGCAGCATCTGCGCGGGGTTGTTGCGGTTCCGGGTCCAGATGCTCCACTGGCTGTAGGCGACGTCGTCGCCGGTCTCCGGCGCGAACACCCTGACGTTGCCGCCGCTCGGCAGGCCGGTCGCGGGCATCGGCGTCGGCGAGGCGTAGACCCGGAAACCCTTCAGCTTCGCGGCATTGCCGGCCGAGGGGAAGACGCGGATGTTGGAGATGTCCTTCATGCCGCCCAGGTCGATCTCGAGGTAGGGCCTGACCGCCACGCCCGGCGTCGCCGCCTTGGTGGTGAACAGACCGTCGGTGGCGTTCGCCGCGCCCTGCCCGCCGGCCAGCTGCACGTTGCTGGTCACCGGCCGGAACAGGCTGAGGCTGGCCCAGTCGCGGTGCAGCGGCATCCACTGCGCGGGCGGGTGGTCGACCGGGGTCGCCGGGATCTGGGTGTCCCAGAAGCGGGCGTCGGTGCCCGACAGCAGCCGCGAGCCGTCGACGATCTCGCACATGCGCACCGCGCTGTCGGCGTCCTGGCCACCGCTCTGCGTGGCGACGTCGTAGCTGTAGCAGTTGAACGTGTTCTCCTCGATCACGACCAGGGCGTCGCCCTGGCCCTGCGAGTAGGACTGGTCGAGGCGGTAGCTGTTCTCGCTGCCGCTGAGCGCGCCGTTGCTGGCCTGCCAGAAGTAGCCGGCGGTGGCCCGGACGGAGGCTTCGACACCGGCCGCCTCGGAGCCCAGCGACAGGCCGAGGTAGGCCGAGACGTCGTGGGAGGTGAACGACCCCGAGCGCCGCTCGGAACTGGTGCCGCCGGTGGTGGATTCGCCGAAGCTGGCCTGCTTGCTGGCGTTGGCCTGCAGGCGCTGGAAGTAGGGCGGCAGCCAGACCACCTGGCGCACTTGCGGCTCCTCGACCTGGCGGCAGTCGGTGCCCAGGGTCGCCAGCAGCGAGTCGCCGTCGAGATCGGCGGCCAGGACGGCATGGGCGGTCAGGTTGCTGTAGCCGGACAGCTCCTCGGTCTGGTGGCGGCCGGCGAAGCTGCCGGGGTTGGCGGTGCTTGCCAGCTTCCACACCGAGCGGGTCATGCGCTGGGTCGGACCGCGCGCCACGGTCATCACCTCGGCGATGCCGTCCTTGTCCATGTCGCCGACCGCGACGCGCACGTCCAGCGGCTCCTGCTCCGGCCCCAGCGGGTGCGAAGCCTGGTAGCTGGGCGTGGTGCGGAACAGGTAGCGGTAGCTGGCCGGCGAGCCGCCGCTGCTGGTGCCGCTGGCGGACACCACGATGGTCTGGTTGTAGGAGCGCTGCGCGCCATCGGCGTCGACGATGGTGAGCGTGACCGTGTAGGTGCCGGCCTGGCCGTACTGCTTGGTGGGATTGATCGCGCTGACGGTACCCGAGTTGTCGCCGAAGTTCCAGGTCCGCGAGACGATCGGGCCGGTCGACTGGTCGGTGAACTGCACGATCAGGCCATTGCGTTCCCAGGTGTAGCTGGCGCGGGTGAAGGCCTGCGCCTTGAAGGCCTCGACCTGCAGGCTGGAGTTGCCGCGGCCGCGGGCGATCACCAGCTCCGAGGGCGAGATCCGGTCGATGCTGGCGACCACGGCGTCGAAGCTGGCCATGGGGTCGGACTCGCCGGTCTGCAGCATGATGCTGCTGTCGAAGTCCTCCTCCGGGCCGCGCGAGTTGAAGGCGATGCCGGTGATGGCGTTGTTGGCGTCGCGGGTGGTGGTCCAGCGCACCAGGCGCATGCCGATGTAGTGGAAGCTGCTGGCCCGGAACTGCGCCAGCACGACCAGCTCGTGCGCCGCCGAGTCGACCAGGTCGCCGGCACGGGCGACCAGCCGCTCGATGGAATTGAGGCTGGGACCGCTGCCGTCGTCGGTGTGCCAGACCGTGCCGACCGGGCTGGCATGGCTGAACGTGCCGATGTTGACGTCGCCCGCAACCACCGGCATCTGCGCGATCTGCGGCAGGTAGGACAGCAGGTGGTAGTTGAGCGTCCGCGACTGCCCGAAGCCGGCCTCGTTGACCACGACGAGCTGCTCGCGGCCTTCCAGCAGCAGGTCGCCGGCGGCCAGGCTGACCGGCCCGAACACGCCGCTGCGCGCCCAGCGGCCGGCCGAGTTGCCGTTGGTCTGGAAGATGCCGCCAGCGGAATCGCCGGTGAGCACGTGCACCTCCAGGCCGGCCGGGTCGGTGCCGCGCACCAGCACGGCCAGGTGCTGGCGGCCGTTGGCGGCGCCGGCCAGGTCGGCGGCGGCGAGCTGCACGGCGTTGAAGGTGCGCGCCAGGGTCCAGGTGTCGAACAGCTCGACGCCGTTGCCGGTGCGGCGGAACACGCCCAGGCGCAGGTGGCCGCCATCGGTCACCCGGTGCGCGGTCACCACCTCGTCGCGGCCGTCGCCGTTGAGGTCGATGGCGACCGCCTCCAGGAAGGTGGTGCCGGCCAGCGCGCCCTGGGTCAGCGAACCGCGGAAGCTGCGCACCAGCGGCGCCGGGGCGCCCGACGCGGTCGGCTGGTACTCGTCGAAGCCGTTGAAGCCGCCAGTGCCCGCGAACAGGTGGACGAACTCTGTCTCCTCGCCGATCGTCGCGGTGCGCCCGAACGGCGTCAGGTCGCAGCTGATGTTGCTGCGCTCGTGGCTGGCGAAGCGCGGCAGGTAGGGCTCGCCGTCGCTGGCGGCGGGCGAGGGCTGGGCGGCCGCCGCCACGGCGGTCGCCGAGGCCAGCAGCAGGGTGGTCAGGATTCTCTTCATGGCGCGCTCCCCGGCGATGGTGGCGCCCGGGCGGCTTGCCCGGGCCTCGACCCCCCAAGCGGGGAAGGCGACCGGTTCCTATCACGCGCCCCGGAAGCGCCGGTCGGCACCGTCCGCCGGAGCGGCCGGGGAGCTGTCGACCCCGGCCGGGCGCGACCCGCCGGTGCCGCAGCACCGCATCACTCCCCTCCCCGGCCTGCGGGAGCGCGGCAGATCGACTACCCGACCAGCGCTCGCCGCCGGGTCGGCACCGATGCAGCGCACGGCCAGCCCCGGCCCTCTCCCCCAACCCCTCTCCCAGGGGGAGAGGGGAGCAGAGCGCGCTCCGAAGCGAGCCCCCCGAGTCCCGAGTCCCGAGTCCCGAATCCCGAATCCCTGGTCCCTGGTCCCTGGTCCCTGGTCCCTGGTCCCTGGTCCCTGGTCCCTGGTCCCTGGTCCCTGGTCCCAGGTCCCTAGTCCCTGGTCCCTAGTCCCTGGTCCCTAGTCCCTGGTCCCTGGTCCCTAGTCCCTAGTCCCGAATCCCGAATCCCGCATCCCGGGTCCCGAGTCCCGGGTCCCGCACTTGCGACGGCACCGCACTTCTCCCCTCCCCCGCCTGCGGGGGAGGGGCGGGGGAGAGGGCGGTCCGGTGGGGCCGGACGGCTGGGCACAGCGGATCTCCAGCCGCAGCAGGGGAGAGGCAAGGCGCGCTTCCTGGCGGCAACGGGGCCGCGACAAGCCGGTCCGGCGGCGGCGCGTCCCGGCGCCGCCCGCCCGGCTCAACCGAAGACCAGCGCGCCGCCCCGGGCGGACACCTTGACGGTGTCACCGGCCTTGTAGTCGCCGGCCAGGATCTTCTGCGCCAGCGGGTT
>DDTN01000052.1:15912-16040 GCA_002344355.1 Proteobacteria bacterium UBA2363
CGGGCGCCGTACACCGGGTCGAAGCCGGCCTGGCCGAGCAGGTCCAGGGCGGCCGGCTCGATCTCCAGGCGCAGCTCGCGATCGGCCAGGCGGCCGGCCAGGCGCTCGACCTGGATCGCGGCGATCGC
>DDTN01000052.1:16083-16229 GCA_002344355.1 Proteobacteria bacterium UBA2363
TTGATGAACTCCGGCCGGAAGTGCGCCTGCACGGCGCCCATCACCGCCGCCTTCATCTGGGTGTAGGCCTCGGCGGTGTCCTCGCCGCCCAGCTCCTGGATCAGGCTGGAGCCCAGGTTGCTGGTCATCACCACCACGGTGTTGCG
>DDTN01000022.1:0-174033 GCA_002344355.1 Proteobacteria bacterium UBA2363
GACATGTTCGAGCAGGCCAAGAAGCACGCGCCGTGCATCATCTTCATCGACGAGATCGACGCGGTCGGCCGCCATCGCGGCGCCGGCCTGGGCGGCGGCCACGACGAGCGCGAGCAGACCCTCAACCAGCTGCTGGTCGAGATGGACGGTTTCGAGGGCAACGAGGGCATCATCGTCATCGCCGCCACCAACCGTCCCGACGTGCTCGACCCGGCGCTGCTGCGTCCGGGCCGCTTCGACCGCCAGGTCGTGGTCGGCCTGCCCGACGTCAAGGGCCGCGAGCACATCCTCAAGGTGCACATGCGCAAGGTGCCGCTGGCCGAGGACGTGCAGCCGGCGGTGATCGCGCGCGGCACGCCGGGCTTCTCCGGCGCCGACCTCGCCAACCTGGTCAACGAGGCGGCGCTGTTCGCCGCCCGCGAGAACCACAAGGCGGTCACCATGGGCCACTTCGAGCGCGCCAAGGACAAGATCATGATGGGCGCCGAGCGGCGCTCGATGGCGATGAGCGAGGAGGAGAAGAAGCTCACCGCCTACCACGAGGCCGGCCACGCCATCGTCGGCCGCATCGTCCCCGAGCACGACCCGGTCTACAAGGTCACCATCATCCCGCGCGGCCGCGCCCTGGGCGTGACCATGTACCTGCCCGAGGGCGACCGCTACAGCTACAACCGCACCTACATCGAGAGCTTCCTGGCCTCGCTGTACGGCGGCCGCGTCGCCGAGGAACTGATCTTCGGCGCCGACAAGGTCACCACCGGCGCCAGCAACGACATCGAGCGGGCCACCAAGATGGCGCGCAACATGGTCACCAAGTGGGGCCTGTCCGACACCATGGGTCCGGTCGCCTACGGCGAGAACGAGGACGAGGTGTTCCTGGGCCGCTCGGTGACCCAGCACAAGAGCGTGTCCGAGGACACCGCCAAGCGCATCGACGAGGTGGTGCGGGAGATCCTGGACCGCGCCTACCAGCGCACCCGGACCATCCTCACCGACAACATCGACAAGCTGCACCTGATGGCCGACGCCCTGCTGCAGTACGAGACCATCGACGCCACCCAGATCGACGCGATCATGGACGGCCGCGCGCCGCCGCCGCCGAAGGACTGGACCGACACGCCGCCGCGCGGCAAGGACCGGCCCGGCGCCGACGGCGACAGTCCGGGGCCGGCGGTCGGCGAGCCCGCGCCGCAGACGTGACGGCCCGTCGCGCGGACGCCTGGCGGGCGGTGGCGGCGCGCCCGCGCGGGCGCCGGTCCTCGCCGGGCCGCGTCACCGCGACGGGTCGCCCGCGCACCCGGGCCTGAGGCGGGGGAGGGCGGCATCGGCATGGCCGGCGGCGGGGGCGTGGAACGACTGCTGGCCCTGGTCCTGACCCGGGCTGCGGCCGGGCTGGGCGGCGCCCTGGCCGGCGTCGGTCTCGTGCACCTGGTGCTGGCCGCCAACCTGTGGGGCGTGCCGGTGCTGGTGGTCGGCCTGTGGCTGCTCTGGGCCGGCATCCGCAGGGCGGCACGCATCGACTGAACCCGGCCGCCCGCGAGCGGCCGCGCAAGCCAGGGAGCCCCCGCATGACCGATTTCGATCCCCGCGTCACCGTGCTCGACTGCGCCGGCCGGCCCCTGGCGCTGGACCGCCCGCGGGTGATGGGCATCGTCAACGTCACCCCCGATTCCTTCTCGGACGGCGGCCGCCACGCCGATGCCGCGGCGGCGATCGCGCACGGCCTGGCCCTGGTCGCCGAGGGCGCCGACCTGCTCGATGTCGGCGGCGAGTCGACCCGGCCGGGCGCCGCGCCGGTGCCGGTCGAGGAGGAGCTGCGCCGGGTGCTGCCGGTGGTCGAGGGCCTGGTCGCCGCAAGCGCGGTGCCGGTCAGCATCGACACCAGCCGCCCGGAGGTGATGCGCGCGGCGGTCGCCGCCGGTGCCGGCATGATCAACGACGTGCGCGCCCTGCGCGGCGAAGGCGCCCTGGACGCCGCCGCGGCGCTGGGCGTGCCGGTCTGCCTGGTGCACATGCAGGGCGAGCCGGGTTCGATGCAGGAGGCGCCCCACTACGACGACGTGATCGCCCAGGTGCACCGGTTCCTGGCCGAGCGCGTGTTCGCCTGCGAGATGGCCGGCATCGACCGGCGCCGCCTCGTGCTCGACCCGGGCTTCGGCTTCGGCAAGACGCTGGAGCACAACCTGGCCCTGCTGGCGGGCCTGGACCGCTTCGCCGACCTGAAGCTGCCGATCCTGGCCGGCCTGTCGCGCAAGCGCATGATCGGCACCCTGACCGGCCAGGACGAACCCGGGCAGCGCCTGCATGGCTCCGTGGCTGCCGCGGTGCTGGCCGCCGAGCGCGGCGCCGGCATCCTGCGCGTCCACGATGTCGCGGCCACCGTCCAGGCCCTGGCCGTCCAGCATGCGCTGGCCACGGCCGCCGCCGGCCTGCCCAGGCGCCAGGCCGCCGCCGGACCCGCGGCCATCCGCTGGCCGGACGAGGATTGACGGGGCAGGGAGCGGGGGAAGCGGAGCAGGGGGCAGGGGTCAGGACGCGACGGACCCGGGCGCCGCGCGCGCGGCAGCCTCGGGGCCCCGCCTTGCGCTGGTTGCCTGCCGATCGGCGCGCCTGCCCGGGGCAGGTCGAGTCCCCGGCCCCCTGCTCCCTTGCCCCTGCTCCCTGCTCCTCGACTACCATCCCGCCATGGCACGCAAATACTTCGGTACCGACGGCATCCGCGGCCGGGTCGGGCAATGGCCGGTCACCGCGGAGTTCATGCTCAAGCTGGGCTGGGCCGCCGGGCGGGTGCTGGGCAACGGCGCGGCGGCGCCGCTGATCGTGATCGGCAAGGACACCCGCATCTCCGGCTACATGTTCGAGGCGGCGCTGGAGGCCGGCCTGGTCGCCGCCGGCGCCGACGTGCGCCTGCTGGGGCCGGTGCCGACGCCGGCGGTGGCCTACCTGACGCAGTCGCTGCGCGCCTCGGCGGGCATCGTCATTTCCGCCTCGCACAATCCCTACCAGGACAACGGCATCAAGTTCTTCTCGGCCGATGGCGAGAAGCTGGCCGATGCCGTCGAGGAGGCCATCGAGGCCGAGCTGGAGAAGCCGTTCGAGACCGTCGAGTCGGCGCGGCTGGGCAAGGCCGCGCGCATCGAGGACGCGGTGGGCCGCTACTGCGAGTTCGTCAAGGGCACGGTGCGCGAGGACCTCAACCTGCGCGGCCTGCACATCGTCCTGGACTGTGCGCACGGCGCCACCTACCAGGCCGCGCCCCGGGTGTTCCGGGAGCTGGGCGCGCGCCTGAGCCTGATCGGCGACGCGCCGGACGGCCTCAACATCAACCACCAGGTGGGTTCGACGGCGCCGCAGGCGCTCGCCCGCCAGGTGCTGGCGGTCGGCGCCGACCTCGGCATCGCCTTCGACGGCGACGGCGACCGCGTGCAGATGGTCGACGCTACCGGGCGCCTGGTCGACGGCGACGACATCCTGCACGTGCTCGCCACGCGCTGGCACGGCACCGGCGAGCTGTCCGGCCCGGTGGTCGGCACCCTGATGACCAACTACGGGCTGGAACAGGCGTTCGAGCGCGCCGGCATCGAGTTCCTGCGCACCGACGTCGGCGACCGCCACGTGCACCGGGCGCTGGTCGCCGGACGCGGCACCCTGGGCGGCGAGGCCTCCGGCCACATCCTGTGCCTGGACCGGGCCAGCACCGGCGACGGCATGGTCAGCGCCCTGGCGGTGCTCGAGGCGCTGGCCGACAGCGGCCGCACGCTGGCGGAAGCCGCCGGCGGCTGGACGCGCTACCCGCAGACCACCGTCAACGTACCGGTGGTCGGCAACGCCCGGGCCCTGGTGGCCTCGGCGCCGGTGGCCGCGGCGCGCGCCGCGGCGGAGCAGCAACTGGCGGGCCGCGGCCGGATCGTGCTGCGGCCTTCCGGGACCGAGCCGGTGGTGCGGGTGACGGTCGAGGCGGCCGACCCGGAGGAAGTGCGTGCGGTGGTCACCGGCCTGGCCGCGGCGGTGCAGTCGGCGGCGGTCTGAATCCGGACCGGCTTGACCCCGGTCAAGTCGGGGCGCCCGGGGCGATGGCCTACAATCGACGGCGTTCCCGGACGTCCGCCGGGCGCCTTCCGTTCCCGCATCCATGAGCCACCACGTCCCCACCCTGGATATCCGCCGCTACGACACCGACCGCACGGCGTTCGTGCGCGAACTCGGCGAGGCCTACCAGCGCTTCGGCTTCTGCGGCATCAGCGGCCACGGCATCGACCCGGCGCTGCTGTCCGGCGCCTACGACGCCTTCCAGCGCTTCTTCGCGCTGCCCGCCGAAACGAAGATGAAGTACCACGTGCCGGGCAGCGGCGGCGCGCGCGGCTACACGCCGTTCGCCATCGAGACCGCCAAGGACTCGCAGTACCCGGACCTCAAGGAGTTCTGGCACATCGGCCGCGAGATCGCGCGCGACCATCCGTACGCGCAGGTCATGCCGGCCAACCTCTGGCCGGACGAGGTGCCGGGGTTCCGCGAGCACGGCTACGGCATGTACCAGGCCCTCGACGCCCTGGGCGTGCGCGTGCTGCGCGCGCTGGCCCTGCACATCGGCCTGCCGGAGCACTGGTTCGACGACAAGGTCGACCTCGGCAACTCCATCCTGCGGCCGATCCACTATCCGCCGATCCAGTCCGGGGACGTGCCCAACGTCCGCGCCGGCGCCCACGAGGACATCAACTTCATCACCCTGCTGGTCGGCGCCAGCGCCGCCGGCCTGGAACTGCTGAACCGCGACGGCGAGTGGCTGCCGGTGACCACCCAGGGCGACACCATCGTGGTCAACATCGGCGACATGCTGCAGCGCCTGAGCAACCACGTGTACCCCTCGACCACGCACCGCGTGGTGAACCCCCGGGGCGAGGCGGCGCGCCAGCCGCGCTACTCGATCCCGTTCTTCCTGCACCCGAACCCGGACTTCCTGATCAGGACGCTGCCGGGCTGCGTCACGGCCGACAACCCGGACCGCTATCCCGAGCCGATCACCGCCCACGATTACCTGATGGAGCGGCTGCGCGAGATCCGCCTGGTCTGAGCGCCGGCCGGGGACGGCACGCGCGCCTCGCCTCCGGTTGGACGGTGCAGCGCGCGCGTCGCGGATGCCGCCGGCCCGCGTGCCCGGGAGATCGCCGGCAGGCGGGGGTCGCCCCTGGTGCGGGCAGCGTTCGCAGCGACCGGGGCGCCGCGGACGCCCGGCTGCGGGTGCCCGGCCGGTGGCGCGGCCGGCGTCAGGGCGGTGCCGTGGGCGCAGCGGGCACCAGGGTCAGGCGCCAGCGCGCCGGTCCCGGCGCCAGGGGCGTGGCCTCGCCGCGCTCCCAGTGGTCGTGGCCGGCGCCATACCAGGGCGCCAGCGGATGGCCGGTCTGCCCGCCCGGCATGTGCATCAGGCCCGCGTCCTCGCGGCCGGGGGCGACCACCATCCGCTGCGAGGCGCCGAAGCTCGGGCCCTGGACGCGCGGCACGTGGGCGTCGCCGGGCAGCGGCGTGGCCGGCATCGAAAGCAGACCGGCCAGCCAGCCAGGCATCGCCATCGCCAGCGGGTGGCGGATGCGCGCCGTGTTCGCCTCGCCCCAGGTGCGCGCGGCCAGGCCGCCCGGCCTTGCATCCAGTTCCCCGGCGACCGCGCGGGCGGCGTCGACCAGCAGTCCGTCCCACCGGTCATGGGGCGGCGGCAGCAGATGCAGGGGGCGCTCGGCGAGGAGCTGGCGGACCAGGCCCTCGGCCTGGCCCAGGCGCGGCCAGCGGAACTCCGGGTCGATCGCCCGCAGCGGCGCCGCCAGGCCGTCCAGCACGGTGTCGTGGACGCGGCTGCGGAAGGCGCGGACCAGGCGGTAGGAGACGCTGTCGGTGCAGGCGCAGCCGTCCCAGACCTCGACCTGGGCGGCCAGCGCGGCCAGGGCCGGGTCGCCGCCGCCATCGCCGATGGCGGTGCGCAGCAGACGCCACCAGTGGGTCATCAGGGTGGCCTGGTCGTCGAGCTGGATGGCCAGCAGGTCGGACTCGCGATGGCGTTCGCTGGCGGCCAGGCGATCGCGGATCTGCGCGCCGCGGGCGCCCAGGTCGTAGCCGCCGTCGCCGATCAGGGCGAGCGCCTCGTCGCCGACCACGCGGGCGTTCGCCGTCCAGATCCGGCCGTGTGGCGGATCGACCATGCGTGGTTGCCGGTCGGCGGGCAGCCAGCCCTCCCAGAGGTCGCCGGCGAGCTGCGTGCTGTCCAGCACCCGGGTCGGGTCGCGGTCGGGCGGGCGCACCGGGATGCGACCGGCCAGGATCCAGCCGATCCGTCCCGAGGCGTCGCCGGCGACCAGGTTCTGCGCCGGGATGCCGGCTTCGGCGGCGATCGCCATCGCCTGGTCCAGGTCGTCCGCGTGGGCCAGGTCGAGCAGCCGGGTGTCGACGGCGCCCGGCCGATGGGCGGTCCAGGCCAGGGCCAGCGGCCGGCCGCTGTCGTCCTCGCCGATCACCGGGCCCCAGCGGCTCTCCAGGACCTCGAGGGTCTCGTCGGCTCCGCCTCGCACCGACAGCGTCTCGAGGTGCCGTTCCAGCGGCCGCCAGCCCCCGGCGTCGCGGTAGCGCATCGGGTCGTCGGGATCCAGGCGCAGCCGCACCAGGTCCAGCCAGTCGCCATAGCTGTTGGTGAACGCCCAGGCGACCTTGCCGTTGCTGCCGACCACCATGGCCGGCACGCCGGGCAGGGTGACGCCATCCAGGCGCACCGCGCGCCCGGCCTCGTTCCACGCCAGCCGGGCGCGATACCAGATCGACGGCACCCGCAGACCCAGGTGCATGTCGTTGGCGACCAGGGCCGCGGTGCCGCCGGTCAGCCGGCCGGCCACCGCGAAGTTGTTGCTGCCGGGCAGCGGCTGGTGCTGGTCGTCGTCGGTCGCCGTGCCGGCGATGGCCGGCAGGGCGCGCAGGTCCAGCAACTCGGGTGACGGAATCGCGGGATCGGGCACGATGCTGCCATCCAGGGCGGCATCCAGGGCGCTGCCCGGGCGGACGATGAAGTCGTAGACCCCGGCCGGCAGGTGGCGCCAGGCGAAATCCAGGGTCCGCTCGCGGCGGTTGCCGGCATCCTGCAGGTCGAAGAACATCGCCACCACCACCAGCAGGCTGTCCTCGGCCCGCCAGGGCCGGGGCCGCTCGCGCAGCAGCAGGTAGGGCCAGGGCCGTGCCCGCAGCTGCGACAGGCCCGCGTTCACGCCCTCGGCGTAGGCCTGCAGGCGGGCGCGGTCGCCGGGGTCCAGTGCCGCCACCGCCTGGCGCATGCGCGCCCGGAAGCGGTGCACGCGATGCCGTCGATCGATGGCCAGGGCGGCGCCGCCGAGCAGGGCCGCCAGCTCGCCGGCCGCCGCCCGGCGCGACAGGTCCATCTCGAAGAACCGCTCCTGCCCGTGCAGCCAGCCCAGGCCGCGCGCCAGGTCGGCGGCATCGGCGGCGGCGACGGTGGCCACGCCCAGGGCGTCGCGTTCGATACTCACCGGGGCCACGAGACCGGACAGCGGGTGTTCCCCGGACCGGGCCGGCAGGCTGCCGCGCAGGGCCAGCCAGGCGGCCAGCAGGCCGGCCAGCGCCAGCAGGATCAGCAGCGCGAGCAGTCGGGCCAGCAGGCGCGGCAGGCGTCTGGACATCAGCGGGGACCCCGTGCGTGGAAGGGCCGATGGTAGGCGCCGCGGGCGGGACGTGCCAGTCCGGGCGCGGCGCCCTGGAAGCCGGGGCTCCGCGCCCCGGGTGCCCCGGGGCGCGGTTCGTGGAGGCCGCGCCGGGAGGCGGTCCTGGACGAGGCGAAACAGGTGGAATGTGAGGGGCCACACCTATGTGCTGTGAGTGAATTCCGCTAGCATGTGCGCATCGGCCGGGGAGGGCTGGTAGTGGACGTCGCGGCAAAGGCACAAAGCGTCACGGCGCCCGACCTGGCCGCCCTGGTCGTGCGCGTCGCGGCCGGCGAGCGCCAGGCCGAAGTCGAACTGGTCGACTGTTTCAGGCGGGGCGTGGCGGTGCTCGCGCGCCGGCACTGCCGGCCGCTCGATCCCGCCGCCGACGACATCGCCCAGGACGTGCTGGTGGCGATGCTGGAGCGCGTCCGCGCCGGCGCCATCAAGGAGCCTGCGGCACTGCCGGCCTACCTGCGCACGGCCGTGATCCACGCCGCGGCCGCCCGCTACCGCCCGCGCCGCGAACAGGCGCTCGATGGCCCCGACCGCATCGGCGAACGGCTGGCCGACGAACGCGCCGACCCGGCGGCGAGCCTGGCCGCCCGGCAGCTCGCCGCGGCGATCGCCACCCTGCTCGGCGAGCTGACGGTGCCGCGGGATCGCGAGCTGCTGCGACGCTTCTACCTGCTCGAACACGACCGCGACGAGGTCTGCGCGGCGCTGGGCATCGACCCGGGCCACTTCCACCGGGTCATCCACCGGGCCCGGCAGCGCTTCGGGGAGATACTGGCCCGCCATGGCCTGGGCACCGGTCCAGGCTGAACCGATGGCAACCCCGCTGGGATACCCGATGCCCGACCGCCTCCTTATCCGTCATGAACGCCCTGTCGCAGCGAGGGCCGGCCGATGAGCCGGTCCGATGCCTTCCTGCCGATGACCGCCTGGCTTGAGCAGGCGTGGCTGCAGCGCTATCTCGACCGGGCCCTGGATGCCGAGGAACAGGCGTGGTTCGAGACCTATCTGCTGGCCCACCCGCACCTGGTCGAGGCCGTCGAGGCGGACACCGGCCTGCGCGACGCGTTTGCCCTTGCCGGCAGTGCAGGCGGCACGGGCGAGGGCGGCGATGCCGGCGGCGGCGATGGCCGGCCCGGCTCGCCGACCAGGCCTTCCGTCGTCCGCCCGCGTCCGCCGTCGCGCCGCGGCCTGCCGCCCTGGCTGGGGCTGGCCGCCGGCCTGCTGCTGGGCCTGGGCCTGGCCGCGCTGTGGCCGACCGCCTCCGGGCCGGGTCCCGGCCTGGCCAACCCCACCCGCATCGTCTTCGACACCCTGCGTGGCGGGCATTCGCCGCCGCACATCGAGCCGGGCGATCCGGACTCGCCCTGGCTGCTGGTCGAGGTGCCGGTGCCGCCCGGTTCGCGCATCGATTCGGTGCGGCTGGAGGGTGGCCCGCAGTCGGCGGTGTTCGGGTCGGTGGCCGCGACGCCGGATGGGTTCGGGCTGCTGTTGCTGGATGCCCGGGCGACGGGGAATCTGGTGATCGACTATGCGTACCCGGACGGCGTGCGGAACCAAACGCGCTTCCAGCTGCCGATGAGGCACTGATCGGTCTGCGAGGCGATCTCATGCGCAAGGCCCCACGCAACGCGAATTGACCCCAGGCCGGCGGGTGCAAGACAGGGCCGGTTCCACAGGCAATCCAGCGAGGAGGGAGGGATCATGAACACGTACTACGAGGTTTTCGATGGCGATAACTCAAAGGGCAAAGTCGTCGCCCAGCTCGATCGGACGAATTTGACCCGATTGTTTGGGGGCGCCTTCAGGATCTACGACGGCAGGGGGCTGCTCGAACCATGCGATGTCGTTCGATTCTTGATTACGCCGCCCGATGGCGGGATGGCTGTGCGTCTGGACACCATGACCAACCGTGGTTGCCTGGAGATTCCACTCAAGGTCGTGATCCATCGTGGTGTCGCACTGTGGCTGCATGGGGTGATCCCGAACGAAATCGAGGTGGCGGTATTTGTTCTTCCTCCCGGAACGACAGATTCCGGCAAAGCCTGCGCGCGCATCTGGCTCGCCATCTATCAACCGAATTCTTCTACGAGCAGGCCGAATCAATACACCTACCGGCAATCCAACGGGGAGGCTGAGGCGCCGGTTGCCTCATGTGGGGATTCCCCGCTTCCTTCGCTCGATTCCTGTCCCAGAGGGCAGGATCGACCTGCGATTCTGCAGGACGACGAAGCCGAGGGTTACCACGAGGACTGAGCCGCGGCGATGCTCCTGGCTTCCCTGCTCGCGGCGTCCGCGGCGGCTGCCGAACCGGCGCTCAAGGTCGACCTGGCCTGCCCGGAGAGCGGAGCGGAGCCGGTGGTGCTGACGTTGTCCACGGCCACACGCGTGCGTTTCGCCCAGGTGCCGTCGGGCGCGCTTTGGGAGGTCGACGAGGCCGGCGTCGAGCTGGTCCTCCGGGGCACCGCCATGCCGGGTGCTCCGCTCCAGGAACAGGGTGTGGCCGTCGGCCAGCGGCCACCGCGCTACGGCCTGGCCATGGGCCAGGCCCTGCCGGGCCGGACACTGGAGATCGATGCGGTGTCGCCCGGGCCTGGCATGCGCGGATTCGTGCGGCTCCATTGCGCACCATCGCCGGTGCGGGTCGCCGAGGCGGCCTGCCTGGCCGACAGCGCGGCCTACACCGAGGCGGCGGAGGCGGCGGCGAGGGCGACCGAACTGCCCGGTCGCTGTGGCGCCTTGGCCATGCATCTGGCTGGCGCCATCTCGCAACGGGGCAACGATCAGGACGCGGCCTACCACCACTACGAGGCAGCGGCGCAGGCCTGGCAGGCGCTGGGGGATCCGGTTCGCGCCGCGGCCGCGCAGCTCGGCCAGGCGGAGGTGACCTGGCGCAGCGGCGATCACGCGGCGTCGCTGCAGTTGGCGGAAGCTGCCGGCGCGGCAGCACACGCGCAGGGTATCGAATATCTGGCGGCACGCGCCCGCAGCCAGGCCTGCCTGGCCCTGCGCGGTCTCGGCAGGCTGGCCGAAGGGCTGGTCTGCCAGCAGGAGGTCGTGGAGCGATTCCTGGCGCTGTCCGAAACCAGCGAGGCCGTCGGCGCGGTGCTGTCGGCGGTGGCGATGGCGCGCGAGGACGGTCGCCGCGATCTGGTTGCCGGCCTGGCTGCCCGGCTGGCCGGGGTCGACGAAGCGGCGCTCACGCCGATGATGCGCGGACGCCTGCACCACCTGCGCGCCGCGCTGGCATTGGACGACGGCCATCCCCAGGTGGCGCTGGCCGCGCTGGCGCGGGCGATGGACGAGTTCGACGCGATTCCCTCGCCGCAGTGGCAGGCGGCCAGCCTGCTGCTGGCGGCGCGGGTGAACGCCGCCTTCGGTGGCCGGGGCGAGGCGCTGTACCTGGCCCGGGCCGCCGCCGATGCGTTCCGGGCGATCGCGATGCCCGAGCGCGAGGCCGGCGCCCTGTTGCTGCTGGCGCAGCTTCATGCGGAGGCGGGCGACGCCGGTGAGGCATTGCAGGCCGCCGATGCCGCCGCGGCGCGCTACGCCCAGGCGGCGCGTCCGCAGCTCAAGCTGGCCGCGGCCATGACCGGCCTGCTGGCCGAGCCGACACCGGCCCGCCTGTCCGCCTTCCGGGCGTTGCTCGATGGCGGGCTGGAGCGGCCGCCGCGCCTGCAGTTCGACCTGGCGCTGGCGCAGGCCAGGGTGGCCCTGGCCACCGGCGATGTCGCGCACGCGCAGGCGTTCCTGGACGGCCTGTCCGGGCAGCTGCCGGACTTCGGGCGCTGGACGGCGCTGGTCGAGACCCAGGCGCGCGTGGCGCTGGCCCGGGGCGACCGGGACACGGCCCAGCGGCTGCTGGAGTCCGCGATCGCGCGCGTGCAGTCACTGGTCGACGGGATCGGCGATGCCCTGCTCGCGCACCTGGCGGCGCGACGGCTGCAGCGGCTGTCGCGCCTGTGGATCGACACCCTGCCGACCGGCCCGGCCGACGACCCGGCGCTGGTCGCTCGGGTCGGCCACATGTTGCTGGCCACCGATCCCTTCGCCCACCTGGCGAGGTCCGCCGCGGCCGCCCAGGCCGGTTTGCCGGGCGTGGACACCGTGCGCGCCACCCTGCTGCGGCGCCTGCTCGGCGAGGTGATGGAGGACGCCGGCGATGACGGCGATCCGATGGAGATGGCCGAGATCCAGCGCCTGCTGTGGGCGCCGGCATCGACGGATGGCGGCGGGCCGGCGGCCACGGACGCGGCCTGGCGCGCGCTGCTCGACCGCGCCGGGCGCGGCGAGACCGTGCTGCTGCTGGGCCTGGGCGATCGCCTGGCCGCGTCGGTGCGCTTGTCCGGAACGCAGCCGGACCTGCTGGTCGGCGAGGGGGCGCCGCGGCTGGAGAGTCTGGCGAGGACCCTGCGCAGCCACCTGGAAGACCGCAGCGTGCCGGTCGACGCGATCGGGGTCATCGCCGGCGAACTCTCCGCGGCGATGCTTGCCGGCGCCGGCGGCGCGCCGCCGGCGCGCCTGCTGGTCTGGACGGACGAGCGCCTGGCCCGGGTGCCGATCGCGATGCTCGCCTGGCCCGGCCAGGCGAGGCCGATGATGGAATCGACCGCGGTCAGCCGGCTGCTTCCGGCGCAGCCCGGCGTGGCTGGAACCGTTGCCGCGGGGGCGGTCCGCGAGGTCCGGGTGCTGGTCGCCGGCGAAGGGGGCAGGGCGGCGGCGGGGCTTCCCGCCCTGCCGGTCGCCGCGCGAGAGGACCGACTGGTCGCCGCGACGCTGCCCGATGTCGTCGTGAGCGTTGCCGGACTCACCGAGCAGGGTCTGCTGCAGGCGCTCGCCGAGCCTGGCGGATGGGTGCATGTCGCCGGCCATGGCGTGGTCCATTCCGGCCTGCAGGGCATGGCCGGGCTGTGGTCCTCCCCCGGACCGGACGAACCGCGCGCCTTCATCAGCTGGCTGGCCATCGTCGGCCAGCGCCTGCCCGCGGCGCTGGTGGTGCTCAATGCCTGCCATCTGGGCGATGGGGGCCAGGCGGGCGACGGCCAGGCGGCCAGTTTCGCCGCGGCGCTCAAGGCCGCGGGCGCCGGCGAGGTGGTCGCGGCGATGTGGCCGGTCAGCGACGCGGCCGCCGCGGTCTGGGTGCCGGCCTTCTACGGGGCGCTCGCCGGTCCGGGCGGCGAGGCCGCCGAGGCCCTGCGTGTCGCGCAGCGCGCAATGCGCGACAGCAGGGCATTCCGGCACCCGTGGCACTGGGCATCGCTGGTGCACTGGACTTCGCCGTGATCGTCGTCCGGGCGCGGCCCTTGCGCGCCAACCGCGAACCTGCTCCACTGCCGGCCATGACGCACCAGTCCGCCCCCCTGCGTTCCGCCGCGCCGCGGTCCGCGAACAATCGCAACGCCAATAACGGCTGCCCCTGGGGCGGGCCCGGCGTGTAGCGCGTACCGCAAGGACGCACGATCCCCCGGAAGGCCCGCCCAGTGCGGGCCTTCCGCGTTTTCCACCCCCCGTATCCACGCGGCAGACAGGAGCAACCCCGGCATGTGTTCCATCCTCGGCATCTTCGGGCTGCGGCCCGGCGAAGACCTGGCGGCGCTGCGCCGCCAGGCGCTGGCCAGCTCGGCGCGGCAGCGCCACCGCGGTCCGGACTGGAGCGGCGTGCACGCCGACCCCGGCGCCATCCTGGTCCACGAGCGCCTGGCCATCGTCGATCCCGCCGGCGGCGCCCAGCCGTTGCGCTCGGCGGACGGCGGACTGGTGCTGGCGGTCAACGGCGAGATCTACAACCACCGCGAGCTCGAGCGTTCGCTGACCGTCCCGTACGCGTTCCAGACCGGGTCGGACTGCGAGGTGATCAATGCGCTTTGGCGCGAACTGGGCCCCGGCCTGCTGGCGAAGCTCAACGGCATCTACGCCTTCGTGCTGTGGGATGCCGGCCGGCAGCGCTGGCTGGCCGCGCGCGATCCGTTCGGGGTCTGCCCGCTGTACTGGGGCACCGATGCCGAGGGCCGCCGCTGGCTGGCCTCGGAGATGAAGGCCCTGGTCGGCGTCTGCGCCGACATCGCGCCGTTCCCGCCCGGGCACTGCTATGACAGCGCCACCGGCGAACTCACCCGCTTCTGGCGGCCGGGCTGGCGCGAGCATGTCGCGGTGGCCGGCCGGGCGGTGCCGGCGCCGGTGCTGCGCGAGGCATTCGAGCAGGCGGTGCACCGGCAACTGATGACCGATGTGCCCTACGGCGTGCTGCTGTCCGGGGGGCTGGACTCGTCCCTGGTCGCCGCCTGCGCGGCCCGCTTCGCGCGCCGGCGCGTCGAGGAGGACGATGCCGCCGAAGCCTGGTGGCCGCGGCTGCACAGCTTCGCGATCGGGCTGGAGGGCTCGCCCGACCTGGCCGCCGCGCAGGTGGCGGCCGAGGCCCTGGGCACCGTGCACCACGGTTTCACCTACCGCTTCGAGGAGGGCCTGGACGCCATCGACGAGGTGATCCGCCACATCGAGAGCTACGACGTGACCACGGTGCGCGCCTCGACGCCGATGTACCTGCTGGCGCGCCGGATCAAGGCGATGGGCGTGAAGATGGTGCTCAGCGGCGAGGGCAGCGACGAGCTGTTCGGCGGCTACCTGTATTTCCACAAGGCACCGGACGCGCGCGCCTTCCACGAGGAATGCGTGCGCAAGCTCGACGCCCTGCACCAGTTCGACTGCCTGCGCGCCAACAAGGCGATGATGGCCTGGGGCGTCGAGGCCCGGGTGCCGTTCCTCGACCTGGGCTTCGTCGAGGTGGCGATGGCCATGGACGCGGCAGCCAAGATGGCCGGCCCCGGCCGCATCGAGAAGGCGGTGCTGCGCGAGGCCTTCGCCGGCGTCCTGCCCGACGCCATCCTGTGGCGCCAGAAGGAGCAGTTCAGCGACGGCGTCGGCTACGGCTGGATCGACGGCCTGAAGGCGCATGCCGATGCCCAGGTCAGCGACGCGCAGATGGCGGCGGCCGCCAGCCGCTTCCCGGTCAACCCGCCGGCCAGCAAGGAGGCCTACTGGTACCGCACCCTGTTCGAGCGGCACTTTCCCGGCGAGGCCTGCGCGCGCACGGTGCCGGGCGGCCCGTCGATCGCCTGCTCGTCGCCGGCGGCGATCGCCTGGGATCCTGCCTTCGCCGCCGCCGCCGATCCGTCCGGGCGGGCGGTGGCCGGCATCCACCAGGCCGCGGTCGCGGTCCCGCCCGGATGAGCGCGAGCGGCCGGCCGCTCAGCCCGCGCCGGGCGCCATGAAGAAGCCGTTGAGCTTGTTGCCGTCCAGGTCGCGGAAGTAGCCCGCGTAGAAACCTTCGGCGCGCGGGCCAGGGGCGCCCTCGTCGGTGCCGCCCAGGGCCAGGGCCCGGGCGTGCAGGGCATCGACCTGGGCCGGCGAGGCGCAGGCGATGGCGACCATGGTGCCGTTGCCGGCGCTGGCCGGACGGCGGTCGTAGGGCGTGAGGACGCCGAACAGGGGGCGCGTGAAATCCGTGCCCCAGGCCGAACCCTGCTCGCCCCAGTCCATCAGCCGGCCGACGCCGATGCTGGCGAACAGCGCGTCGTAGAAGGCGCGGGCGCGCTCGAGATCGTTGGTGCCGAGGCAGGTGTACGCGATCATTGTGGGGCTCCGGTGGATCTGGTTGTCTTCGGGACTCAACTCCACCGCAGAAGAGGGGCCGGGGGCCAGGGACCCGAGGCGGGAGAGCGGCGAGCGGGGAATCTGGATCGGGGAATCGGAGATCAGGTCCGGCGTAGCGCAACCTGATCGCCTCTCCCTGTGGGAGAGGCGCCGGGGGAAAGGGCCGGCGCTTGCCATGATCCGCATCGTTGCCGGTCCAGGGGCTCGCGCTGGCCGGGCAGCCCTTTCCCCCGCCCCTCCCCCGCAAGCGGGGGAGGGGAGAAGTGCGGTGCCGTCGCACCGGCGGCCGGCGCCATCGTGCCCGTCGCCCGCCGCTGCGCTCAGCCGTCGCGCTGGCCGGGACCGGCGATGCGCTTGAGCAGCGGTTCCACCAGGTCCAGGGGCAGCGGGAAGACGATGGTCGAGCTCTTCTCGCCGGCGATCTCGGTGAGCGTCTGCAGGTAGCGCAGCTGGATGGCGCGCGGGTCCTCGCCCATCAGCTTGGCGGCCTGGACCAGCTTCTCGGCGGCCTGCATCTCGCCCTCGGCGTGGATCACCTTGGCGCGGCGCACGCGCTCGGCCTCGGCCTGGCGGGCGATCGCCCGCACCATGACCTCGTTGATGTCGACGTGCTTGATCTCGACGTTGGCGACCTTGACGCCCCAGGCGTCGGTCTGCGCGTCGAGGATGGTCTGGATGTCGTCGTTGAGCTTGTCGCGCTCGCTGAGCATCTCGTCCAGGTCGTGCTGGCCCAGCACCGAGCGCAGCGTGGTCTGGGCGAGCTGGCTGACCGCCTCCAGGTACTGCTCGACGTTGATGATCGCCTTCTGCGGATCGATCACCCGGAAGTACAGCACCGCGTTGACCCGCACCGAGACGTTGTCCTTGCTGATCAGGTCCTGCTCGGGCACGTCCATGGCGACGGTGCGCAGGTCGACCCGCTCCATGGTCTGGATGCCGGGGATCAGGATGATCAGGCCGGGTCCCTTGACCTTCCAGAAACGGCCGAGCTGGAACACCACGGCCCGCTCGTACTCGCGCAGCACCTTGATCGAGTTGACCAGGACCACGGCGACCACGACCAGCAGGCCGGGCCAGAAATAGGGCATGAACTCGGACATGGCGTACTCCTCGTCGCGCGGCGCACGCGGCGCCAGGGTTGCCTCAGGGGCGTGATGGCGGATCGGCCGAGCCCGGTCTGACCAGCAGGACCAGGCCGTCCAGGCCGGTGACCACGACCGTCTCGCCGGCCCGCACCGGGCCGCTGCTGCGGGCCTGCCAGTCCTCGCCGCGGATGCGGACGTGGCCGCGGCCGTCGAAATCGTTGCGGGCGATCGCGGCATGGCCGATCAGCTCGTGTCGTCCGGTCACCACCGGCCTTCGCCGGGCGCGCACCGCCAGCCAGCCGATCGCCAGGAACGCCAGGCCGCTGACGCCGGCGACCGCGCCGATCAGCCCGCGCGGCACGCCGAAGCCGGGCACGTCGGTGTCGAACAGCATCACCGAGCCGGCGACCAGGGCGACCACGCCGCCGATGCCCAGGGTGCCGAAGCTGGGCAGGAACAGCTCGGCGGTCATCAGCACCACGCCCAGCACGATCAGGGCGATGCCGGCGTAGTTCACCGGCAGCACCTGCAAGGCGTACAGGGCCAGCAGCAGGCTGATCGCGCCGACCACGCCGGGCACCAGGGCGCCCGGGTTGTAGCCCTCGAAGACCAGGCCGTACAGGCCGATCAGCAGCAGGAAGTAGGCGATCGACGGGTCGGTGATCACCGACAGCAGCCGGTTGCGCCAGTCCGGCGCCAGGGTCTCGACGACGGCGCCGGCCAGCGCCAGGGTGGCCTCGCGCTCGCCCAGCCGCACGGTCCTGCCGTCGGCCTGGGCCAGGAGGTCGTCGAGGTCGGCGGCGACGATCTCGATGACGCCACGCTCCAGCGCCTCGCGGGCGGTGAGGGTGGCGGCATCGCGCACCGCGGCCTCGGCGAAGGCGACGTCGCGGCCGCGCCGCTCGGCGATGCCGCGCAGGTAGGCGACCGCATCGTTGGTGACCTTGCGCGACATCGCCGTGCCGTCCTCCGCCTTGCCGTCCCCCTCGTCCTCCTGCCCGGCGCCCGGCATCGGGCGGCGTGGCGACGGACCGCCCGGATCGCCGCCGCCGATCGCCACCGGCGAGGCCGCGCCCAGCGAGGTGGCCGGCGCCATCGCGGCCAGGTGGGTGGCGTAGAGGATGAAGGTGCCGGCACTTGCGGCGCGGGCGCCCTCCGGGGCGACATAGCCGATCACCGGCACCTGCGCCGCCAGCAAGGCCTGGTTGATGTCGCGGGTCGCGGCGTCGAGCCCGCCGGGCGTGTCGATGCGCAGGACCACCGCCATGGCGCCGTCGGTCTGCGCCCGGGCGATGCCGCGCCGGATGTGGTCGCTGGTCGCCGGCCCGATGCCGCCGTCGACCTCGATCAGGTAGACGCGGCCCGCCGACGACGGCGCCTGGGCCGCCGTCAGGCCGACCGCGAGCAGCAGTGCCAGCAGCGTCAGCAGCAGGGAGCGGGTGAACGCGTCCATGTCGCCATCCTTGCAGGCGGGGCGTGAAGCGGTCGTGCCAGGCCCCGGTCCGGCCCAGCATGGCCCGGACCGGTCGGGCCCGCAAGCCGGGCCGCGCCGCGGTCGCGCTCAGCGACGCCGCAGGTGCCAGGCGCCGGTGTGCAGCTCGGTGACGCCCTCGGCGCTGAAGCCCGGTTCCCGGTGCAGGATGTCGCGGCGCTCCAGCAGCTCAATCCGCCAGTCGCGCGCGAACAGGGCGGCGACCTCGTCGGCGTCGACGCTGAACGGCGGACCCTGCTTCTGGTCCGGGGGATACTCCAGGGTGACCAGCAGAACCTGGCAGCGCTGCGGCAGGCGACCGTACAGCTCGCTGGCGTAGCGCCGGCGCAGGTCCGGCGGCAGGGCGATCAGGGCGGCGCGGTCGTAGGCGGCGTCGACGCCGGCCAGGTCGGCGTCGGCCAGGTCGAAGATGTCGCCGGCCAGCAGGGTGACGCCCCCGGCGCTGCGGCGCAGGAACCGGCCGTGGCTGTCGATGCCGGGCACCAGGCCGTTCTCCTCGAAGAAGGCCGCGCAGGCGGCGTCGGAGAGTTCCACGCCCAGCACCTTGTGGCCTCGCCCGGCCAGCCAGGCCATGTCCAGGCTCTTGCCGGCCAGGGGCACCAGCACGGTGCTGCCGGGGGCCAGGCCCAGGGCGTGCCAGTGCTGCTCAAGCAGGGCATTGACCTGCGCCTGGTGGAAGCCGATGCGGCCCTCGGCCCAGCGCTGGTGCCAGAATTCGGGATCCATGCGCCGACTGTAGTGGAAATCCCGTGGCGGACCGGCCCGGGCGGCGGCCGGCGACCCGACCGGCGCGCGCCGCTGCCAGCCGCCGCGGTCAGTCCGGGCAGCCGGGCAAGGCGAGGGCCGCTGCGATCGCCCGCCAGTCGAAGGCGACCATGCCCTGGTCGTCGTGGACGGCGTACAGGACGCCCTCCGGGAAAGCCCGGGTCGGCGCCTGCTGCAGCCAGATGCCGTCGGTGTTGGCGACCGTCGCGCCACGGAAGCTGCCCGCGTGCGCCTTGCCGACGCGCTCGAAGAGGTGGAACACCGTTCCCTCCTTGTCCTGCTCGGTGGTCAGCCACCAGCCCCCGGCATCGCCCGGGCAGGCGCGCAGGGCGATGCCCTCGGCCTGGGCGGCCAGCAGCCCGGCGCCGACGGTGCGGCCCGCGAAGCGACCGCCGAGGTCGTAGACCTTGAACTCGTTGGCCCAGGACTCGTCCTCCTCGGCGATCAGCAGGCGGTCGTTGGCGGGGTCGCCGAAGATCGATTCGACCACGCGCAGCGCGCCCTGCTCGCCGACGTCCCCGAACGCGCCCTGGTGACGGGCCAGGATGCGGCCTTCGGCGAGCGACGCGTGGAAGCGGTGCACCCGGCGATCGAGCTCGGCCAGCGGCGGCACGCTGCCATCCTCGAGCTCGTAGGCATCGGTGACGTAGAGGTTCCAGCCGCCCCCGGCGGCGGGGTGCAGCCACAGGCCGTACGGCTTGCGCAGGACCTCGGCGCCGAAGTGCCCGAGCGGCTCGAGGCCCGGCAGGGCGAAGGCCTGCACCCGCCGGTTGTCGCGCTCCACCACCCACAGCAGGTCGTCGGCCACGAACACGCCGTTGGGACGGGCGAACTCGCCGGCCGCGCTGCCCTGCCGGCCGACGGTGCGGAGGGTGCGGCCGGTGTCGCCGTCGTAGACCAGCAGCCGGTGCGTCGACTTGGCCGTCGCGAACACCCAGGTGTCGCCTTCCGCGGTCGTCCAGGAGGCGACCGAATCGATGTTGTCCTCGGGCGTCATCGCGCTGAGGAACGACTCCGTCAGCCGCACCGGTCGGCCACGCGCTGGCGCCGGCGCGGCGTCGGCTTCGGACGCGGACGCCGCGTCGGGCGGTGCGGACGATGCTGCCGGCGCATCGGGCGAAGCCGGCGACGACGCGGGCTCGCCGCCGGTGCAGGCGGCGACGATGACGCATGCCAGCAGCGGGATCAGAACGCGGACATTCATGGCGAAGGCTCCAGGGTCCGGCCCTGCCGGTTCCGGGCTCCGGCGAGGATCGGGCGTGAGGGTGCGATCCGGGAAGCGGGCGAGCGTAGGGGATCGATGTTGCAGTTCGGTGAACCGACCGGCTGCCACGGGGATGTCATGGCGCGGTAACGGCGGCCGGGCAGTCTCCGGGGCTTTGCGGCCGCCTGCTGCGGCCCGCCATCAGCCCCCGGAGTCCCGCCATGCGCCCGCATCCCGCCCTGCTCGCCGTCGCCATCGCCGCCGCCCTGGCCCCCCTGGACGGTGTCCTTGCCCAGCCCGACCAAGCTGCCGGCAGTCCCGCCGAGGTCCGCGCCGAAGGCAGCGCCGGGCTGGTGTTCGGACATGTCCGCGAGGCGGTGCGCACGGTGGCGCTGCCCGGGGCGCGGGTCAGCATCGATGGCCGTTCGGCGGTGACCTCCTCGGACGGCAGCTTCCGGATCGCCGGCCTGGCGCCGGGCCGCTACACCCTGCGGGTGGACTTCCTAGGCTACGAGCCGGTGTCGGTGCCGGTCGAACTGGGCGCCGGCAGCGGCCTGCGCGTCGACGTCGCCCTGACCAGCACCATCGACGGCGCCACCACCCTGGACCGGGTCGAGGTGCGCGCCACCCGCGACGCCCAGGCGCTGGCCCTGAACCAGCAGCGCTCGACCACCAACTACACCAGCGTGGTTTCCGCCGACCTGCTCGGCCGCTTTCCCGATACCAACCTCGCCGAGGCCACCCAGCGCATCGCCGGCGTCTCGATCTCCCGCGACCAGGGCGAGGGGCGCTACGTCAACGTCCGCGGCGCGCCGCTGGAGTTCACCAGCGTCAGCGTCGACGGCGTCCAGCTGGCGGCACCGAATCCGGCCCAGCGTGCGGTCGAGCTGGACACCATTTCCGCGGACGTGATCTCGGCGCTGGAAGTGACCAAGGCGATCACCCCCGACATGGACGGCGACGCCATCGCCGGCCAGATCAACATCGTCACCCAGAGCGCCTTCGACCGCGACCGTCCGTTCATCCGCGGCTCGGTGGGTGCCGGCCGCTACGAGCTCGGCTCCGGCCGCAACGAGCGGGCCAACGTCACGGCTGGCGCGCGCCTGGGCGAGGCCGGCAACCTCGGCCTGCTGTTCGGCGCCTCCGGCAGCCGCGCCGGCCGCTTCACCGACAACGTGGAGACCGTCTTCTTCCGTGGCGACAACGGCGAGTTCCTGCCCGAGGTCACCGAGATCAAGGACTACGAGGGCGAGCGCACCCGGCGCGGCTTCACCGGCCGCCTCGACGCCCGCATCGACGAGAACAACCTGCTGTACCTGATCGGCAACTGGTCGAGGTTCCGCGACCGCGAGTACCGCAACACCTTCACCCTGGAGTACGAGAACCACAGCGCGGACTCGGACGAGACCGGCGGCCGGGTCGGTCGCGCCACCTTCGACAAGGAGCTGCGCGAGCGCATCCAGGAGCAGACCGTCTCCAGCCTGAACCTGGGCGGCGAACACTACCTCGGCGACTGGGGCGTCAACTGGCAGGCGGCCTACAGCCGCGGCGAGCTCGAACTGCCGGCGCGCCAGCAGTACATCTTCCGCTCGACCCTGCGGCCGCCCCTGCGCTACGACTTCTCGAATCCGGACTTCCCCACCTGGACCCTGCTCAATCCCGACGGCAGCGTGCGCCAGGAGGGCATCAACCTGCCCGAGAACCTGTACGCGTTCCGGCGCTACAACCAGCGCTTCGAGCAGGCCGAGGAGAACGAGCTCGGCCTGCGCCTGGACGCCAGCCGCGCCCAGCACTTCCTGGGCGACGAGGGCGAGCTGCGCATGGGCGTCCGCGCCCGGCTCCGCGACAAGGAGAGCAACGACGACCGCAACCGCAACTCGGCCGGCCCGGCCCCGGCCTACGTCGACATGCTCTGCGACCGGGTCTCCAACAACTTCGGCCGCTTCGAGTTCGGCCGCGTCTTCTGCAACGACATCTTCGAGCGCTTCGGCCCGCAGGTGCGCAACCAGAACCTGCTGCCCCTGGTGGCCGATTCCATCGTCGGCGACTACCAGGCCGACGAGGACATCTACGCAGGCTACGTCCGCCTGGATGCGAGCTGGGACCGCCTGACCATGGTCACCGGCCTGCGCTACGAGCGCACCGAGACCTCGGGCAGCGCGGCGTTCTACGACGCCGATACCGACGAGACCTTCCCGCTGGACGTGTCACGCAACTACGTCAAGATCCTGCCCAGCGTCCACTTCCGCTACGCGTTCGATCCCGACACCCTGCTGCGCTGGTCCTACTCGACCGGCATCAGCCGGCCCAATTTCCCCAACGTCGTGCCGCGCCTGGTGATCAGCGACGACGACCGCAGCGCCGAGGCCGGCAACCCCGACCTCAAGGCCACCTATTCGCAGAACCTCGACCTCTCGATCGAGCGCTACATCCGTCCGCTCGGCCTGGTCTCGGCCGCGGTCTTCTACAAGCGCCTGGACGACCCGATCTTCGTGGTCAGCCGCGACATCGAGGGCGGCACCTTCGACGGCCTGCGCCTGACCCAGCCGGCCAACGGCAGCAGCGGGCGGATCCTCGGCGCCGAGCTGACCTGGCAGCAGACCTTCGACTTCCTGCCCGGCATCTGGGATGGCCTGGGCGTGTACGCCAACTACACCTACGCCGACTCCAGCGCCGAGCTGCCGTTCGGCATCGGCAGCACGGACCTGCCCGGGACCTCCAGGCACAACGCCAACCTGGCCGTGTTCTACGAGAAGTACGGGTTCAACGCCCGGCTGGCCTACAACTACCGCTCCAAGTACATCCAGGAGTTCGACGTCGGCGACAGCGAGCTCAATGTGTTCTGGGACGAGCGCTCGATCCTCGACTTCAGCACCAGCTACCAGCTGTCCGGCAACTGGCAGGTGTTCGGCGAAGTCAACAACATCACCGACAGCAAGCAGCGCCGCTTCCAGGGCCAGGCCAACCGGGTGCTGGAGCTGGAGCAGTTCGGCCGCTACTGGCTGGCCGGCGTCCGTTTCGAGTACTGACCGTGGCAGGCCGCCTGCGTCCGTCGCTGCTCCCGGTCCTGACGCTGCTGTTGGCGTCGGCTGCAGCGCCGGCGCTGGACCGCGAGGCGAACACCCTGGTGCCGCCGGGGCGCGCGGCGTACGTGGCAGGGGCGCTGCCGGACCGGATCATCCTGTTGGCCACCGACGATCCGGCCCGGTCGATGGCGGTGTCCTGGCGCGCCGAGGCCGGGGGCGACCCGGCCGGGCTGGTGCAGGTGGCGCCGGCCCTGGACGGCCCTGGCTTCGAGGCGGGGTCGCGCCAGGAGACCGCGCAAGCCCGGTCCTTGCCGGGTGCCGGAGCGACCGCCTGGCAGGCGCGCGTCGACGGCCTCAGGCCGGACACGCCCTATGTCTACCGGGTCGGCCGCCCGGGGGCGTGGAGCGAGTGGCTGCAGTTCCGGACCGCGGCCGGCCAGGCCGCCCCCTTCACCTTCGTGTACCTGGGCGACGCCCAGAACCGCGTCCGGTCCCAGGTCTCGCGGGTCATGCGCCAGGCGTTCCGTGCCGCGCCGGACGCGCGGCTCGTCGTCCATGCCGGCGACCTGGTCAATGGCCGGCAGGGCAACCACGACGACGAATGGGCGGAATGGTTCCACGCCGGAGGCGCCAACCTGGCCGAGGTCCCGAACCTGGTGGCCGCCGGCAACCATGAGTACCTTAAGTCCGGCGACGGCGACGCCTACACCGGGCTGATGCCGCACTGGCCGGCGCAGTTCCCGGTGCCGGGCAACGGCGCCCCGGGACTGGAGACGAGCACCTACTTCGTCGACCTGATGGGCGTCCGCTTCGTGGTCCTGGATTCCCTGGGCGCGCTGGAGCTCGGCAAGGCGCAGGTGCAGGCCGAGTGGCTCGGGCAGGTGCTGCAGGGCCACGGCGCGCGCTGGACGGTGGTCGTCCATCACCACCCGATGACCTCGGTCTCCCGGGGCCGCGACAATCCGCCGCTGCGCGCGCACTGGCAGCCGCTGTTCGAGCGTCACGGCGTCGACCTGGTGCTGCAGGGCCACGACCACGCCTACGGCCGCCACCGGATGCGCGGTGCCGGACCGGCCGGTGACGAGGGTCCGGTCTACGTGGTCTCGGTGGCGGGTCCCAAGCAGTACCTGACGAGCCCGGCGGCCCGGCGGCAGATGGCCCGCACCGGCGAGGATCTCCAGCTCTACCAGGTGGTCGGGGTCGAGCACGACCGCCTGCGCTTCGAGGCGCGCACCGCGACGGGCCGGCTCTACGACGCCTTCGACCTGGTCCGGCGCCCCGAGGGCGGCAACGCGGTGGTCGAGTACCCCGACCGCGTCATCGCCGAGCGCCGCTGCGAGCGGCCGGAAGGGGCCCGCTGCCGCAACTGAGCGGCGTCGGGGACGGCCCCGGTCGATCGCCCATCCGCGGCGGGACATCGCCTCGACCCGGCAGCCCTGTCCATCGGCAGGTACGCGACGCCGATCCGGTGCGCTCCCGGGGTCCCACCCGCCCCTGCAGGGCCGGTAGGACCGCGCCGGCCGGTCGGCGACGACCGCGCAAGCCATTGCCTGAAAAAGAAAAAAAGTTCAGGCCAGGCAGGCGCAATGCGGCCGCCATGGTCGTCGCGGGCACCGATGCGGATGCTGGCCGCCCCTTCAAAGGAGCAGCCCATGAACCTCGCATCTCCCCGCTTGCCTGCCGCCCTGCTCGCCGTGGCGCTGGCCGCGCTGGCGCCCGCCCGTGCCGAGGCGGCAATGTTCTGCGTCGCCACCGGCGGCCAGCTCCAGAACGCACTGTCCATGGCCGAGGCCAATGGCGTCGATGACGAGATCCGGATCCGTAGCGGGACCCTGATGCGCGACATTCCCATGGCGAGCGGCTTCATGTTCCTCTACTCGAGCAACCTCGCCCAGGACCTGGACATCAGCGGCGGCTGGAATGCCAACTGCACCCAGCGGACCCACGACCCCAGGCTGACCGTGCTGAGCGGCGCCGGCCTGGGCCAGGTGCTGGGCCTCGGGCACTACGGTGCCGGTGGTACGGGCACGATCCGGCTGCGCAACCTGAGCCTGCGCAACGGCAGGGGCACCAGCAGCGGTTACGGGACCGGGCTGCAGGTGACCGCCTGGGAGGGCGCCAATGGCGCCGCCGAGCTCGAGCACCTGCTGATCCAGCTCAACGACAACCACGCGCCGGTCTCCACCGGCCACGCACTGCGCCTGATGGATAGCTCCGGCGGGCGCCTGGACGTGACCCTGCGCAACGTCCAGGTCGACGGCAACCGCAACAGCGGCCTGATCGTCGACAGCGCCAACGCCACCAGCGTCTACCGGATCAGCCAGTCCACGGTGACCGCCAACCTCATCGTCAATCAGGGGTTCGCCGCGGTCGAGGTCTACGGACCGGGCTTCCTGTGGGTGGCCAACAACGTGTTCGCCGGCAACGGGGTGGCAACGGACCTTTCGATCGGCAACGCCCCCAGCCACCTGCGCAACAACCATGTCGGCGGCATCGTCGGCTCGCCGGGCAGCAACCAGGGCATGACCAGCGGCGACCCCCGGCTGGTCGCCGACGGGGTGTGGTGGCGGCCGGGGGTGGGTTCGCCGCTGCGCGACACCGGCATTGCGACACCCAACGGCGGCACCGGCAGCCTGGACATCGCCGGCAACCCGCGCGTGCGCGGCCCGGCGGTCGATCGCGGCGCGTTCGAGGCCGCACCCGACCTCGACACGATCTGGCGCAACGGCTTCCAGGCCAATTGACGACCGCGGCGATCGGCACAGCCTCGCGCCGCCTGTCCCGGCCGGGACAGGCGCAGGGTCAGGCGCCTGGTCTCACAGGCTCTCGACCCGCTCCACCCGCTGGAAGCCGCGCGGCAGCACGCGGCCGCGCTGGGCGCGCTCGCCGCGGTAGTGGTCGAGGTCGGCGGGCTTGAAGCGCAGGTAGCGGTTGCCGGCCCAGACGATCAGCTCGCGGCCGGCGCCGACCACGGCGATGCCGACGACCTGCTCGCCGGCGCTCGCGGCCTTCTTCGGGATGTCGACCAGCTTGTTGCCCTTGCCCTTGTCCAGTTCGGGCAGCTCGGCGACCGGGAACACCAGCAGGTGGCCGGCGCTGGTGGCCACGCACAACAGGTCGGCGTCGGCGTCGATCACGGTGGCCGGCGCCAGCACCTGGGCACCGGCCGGCACGCTGAGCACCTGCTTGCCGGCCTTGTTGCGGCCGAGCAGGCTGGCCAGGGCGGTGACGAAGCCGTGGCCGGCGCTGGTCGCCAGCACCAGGCGCTGCTCGTCGGGTCCTGTGGCCAGCCCGCAGAAGCGGGCCCCCGCCGGCGGCGAGAAGCGGCCGGTCAGCGGCTCGCCGTTGCCGCGCGCCGAGGGCAGCGAGTGCACCGGCGCGGCATAGCTGCGGCCGGTGGAGTCCAGGAAGGCGACCTGCTGGTTGCTGCGGCCCGGGAGCGCCGCCAGCAGGCGGTCGCCCTCGCGGTAGCTGAGGTTGGCGGCGTCGACGTCATGGCCCTTGGCGGCGCGGATCCAGCCCTTCTCCGAGAGCACCACGGTCACCGGCTCCGAGGGCGCCAGCTCGGCCAGCGACAGCGCCTGGGCGGCGCCGCGCTCGACCAGCGGCGAGCGCCGGGGATCGCCGTGCTCCTCGGCGTCCTGGGCCAGTTCGTCCTTGATCAGCTTGCGCAGCTTCGCGGCGCTGCCGAGGATGGCCTCGATGCGCTTGCGCTCGCGCTCCAGCTCCTCCTGCTCGCCGCGGATCTTCATCTCCTCCAGGCGCGCCAGGTGGCGCAGCTTGGTCTCCAGGATCGCCTCGGCCTGGTCGTCGCTGAGGCCGAAGCGCGCCATCAGCACCGGCTTGGGCTTGTCCTCGGTGCGGATGATGCGGATCACCTCGTCGAGGTTGAGAAAGGCGATCAGCAGGCCGGCCAGCAGGTGCAGGCGCCGGCTGACCCGCTCCAGGCGGTGCTGCAGGCGGCGGCGCACGGTGTCCGTGCGGAACGCCAGCCATTCGGTCAGCAGGCCGCGCAGGTCCTTGACCTGCGGCCGGCCGTCCAGGCCGATGACGTTGAAGTTGACCCGGAAGCTCTTCTCCAGGTCGGTGGTCGCGAACAGGTGGTTCATCAGCTCGTCGGCGTCGACCCGGTTGCTGCGCGGGATCAGCACCAGGCGCACCGGGTTCTCGTGGTCGGACTCGTCGCGGACGTCCTCCAGCAGTGGCAGCTTCTTGGCGCGCATCTGCTGGGCGATCTGCTCGATGACCTTGGCCGGGCTGACCTGGTGGGGCAGGGCGGTCAGCACGATGTTGCCGTTCTCGCGCGCGTACACGGCGCGCGCGCGCACGCTGCCGGTGCCGGTCTCGTAAAGGCGGACCAGCTCCGCGGGCGGCGTGATGATCTCCGCCTCGGTCGGGAAGTCCGGGGCCGGGATGTGTTCGCACAGCTCGGCGACGCTGGCCTGCGGGTCGTCGAGCAGGCGGATGCAGGCGCTGGCGACCTCGCGCAGGTTGTGCGGCGGGATGTCGGTGGCCATGCCGACGGCGATGCCGGTGACGCCGTTGAGCAGCACGCCCGGCACCCGCGCCGGCAGGAACTTCGGCTCTTCCAGGGTGCCGTCGAAGTTGGGCTGCCAGTCGACCGTGCCCTGGCCCAGCTCCTGGATCAGCAGTTCGGTGAACGGCGTCAGGCGCGCCTCGGTGTAGCGCATCGCCGCGAACGACTTGGGATCGTCCGGGGAGCCGAAATTGCCCTGGCCGTCGACCAGCGGATAGCGGTAGGAGAACGGCTGCGCCATCAGCACCAGGGCCTCGTAGCAGGCCGAGTCGCCGTGCGGATGGAACTTGCCGATCACGTCGCCGACCGTGCGCGCCGCCTTCTTGGGCTTGGCGCCGGCCGACAGGCCGAGCTCGCTCATCGCGTAGATGATGCGCCGCTGCACCGGCTTGAGCCCGTCGCCGACGAACGGCAGGGCCCGGTCGAGCACCACGTACATGGAATAGTCCAGGTAGGCGTTCTCGGCGTAGCGGCGCAGCGGGACGGGCTCGAAGCCCGGCATCTGGTCGGTCATGGGGCGGGTGCGGGGAGGCGGGAACGGGTCGCGATTGTGCCGCATCGCCCGCGCCGCTGCCGATCCGCGCGGCGCCGGGCGGCATCGCGGGGTGGACGCATCAGCCGCGCTGCGGCGGCGAGGCCGTTGCGTTGCCGGCGGTGGCGGCCGCCGGCCTGCGCCGGGCGCCGGTCAGCGTGGATCGCCGGCCGCGACGAAGGCGGCCCAGTAGTAAGGGTGCGCCGGCAGGCCGGCGCCGCGCCGCGCGGCGATCGCGCTGCGCTGGGCGCTGGCCACGGCCGCCACGGTGTCCAGGCCGTCGACCAGACGGGCCCGGTACAGGGCCGCCATCCAGTCGGCGCTGGCGGCGTCCTGCACTGGCCACAGGCTCATCACCACGGTCGCGGCGCCGGCGATCCGGAACGCCCGGCGCAGGCCGAACACGCCCTCGCCGGCCTGTTCGACGCCGAGGCCGGTCTCGCAGGCCGACAGCACCGCCCAGCCGGTGCCGGCGAGGTCGAGGGCGGCGACCTCGTCGGCGCTTAGCAGGTCCGGACGGCCATCGTCGCGCGTCGCCAGCACCAGGGCCGGCAGGGGCGCGCCGGGATCGGCACCGGCCAGCGTCACCGCGCGCTGGTCGGGCCGGCAATCGGGCGCGAATGCCAGGGCATGGGTGGCGAAGTGCAGGATGCCGCCGCCCGGCAGGGCCGCGCTGACCTCGGCCTTGCCGGCATCCGCGCCCTGCAGGCGCGCCACCGACCGCCCGGCCGGCCACAGCGCGGCGATCGCGTCCAGTTCCCGGCCGGCGTGCGGCAGCGGCGGGAAGCCGTCCTGGCAGCCGGCGCTGCGCCGGGCATCCGCGGCACTGCCCTCCGGGCTGCCGACCAGGACCAGGCGCGACGGCGGGCGGGCAGGCGACTGCGCCGGCAAGAGCAGGTCCTGCTCGTGCTCGAGCAGGTGCACCTGCCAGCCGGCCTCGACCAGGTAGTCGCCGCCCGGTGCCGGCAGCGCGGCGAACGCGACCCGCGCCAGCGCGCCGTCGGCGACCACGAACAGGCGCCGGGTCGAGGCCGGCAGCGCCAGCGGATCGAGCACGGCCTGGCGCAGGCGCGCGCCCTGGGCGCGGACCCGGTCCTCGGCGACATTGGGGTCGCGAAGGCTGCGATGCCAGCCGCGCGCCAGGGCCTCGACCGGTGCCGCCTGCCCCAGGTCGACCAGGCGCGGGGGTTCGTTCGGCGTCAGCACGAAGGCGACCCGACGCGCGAAGCGTTCCGGACGCAGCGTGCGGTCGAACGCCTCCGGACGGCCATTGCGCAGCAGCACATGGACGACCAGGGCGGCGTCGGCCGGCAGCGCCTGCGCCAGCGCCTGCGCCGTGGTCCTGCGCTGGGCGCGGGCGCGGGCCAGGCCGTCGAGCCGGCGCGCCAGTGCGCGCTCGGCGCGGTCGGCGGCCTGGCGGCGGCGCAGCAGGGTGTCGAGGTCGCCGCCGTCGACGGCCGCCAGCGCCGCGTCGGCCAGTGCCTGGTTGGCCTCAAGCCAGTCCTGCCAGGGCGCCGCCAGTCCGGGATCGTCGGCGACGCGGGCGGACGCCCGGCGCAGCGCCGTGGTGGCGGTGACCTCGCCGCGGGCGGCCATGAGCCGCGACCAGGCCAGGTCGACGCGTTCGGCGGTCGGCGCCTGGGCGGCCAGCGCCACCAGCCACTCCCAGTCGGGCTGCAGATAGCCCTTGAGGGCCAGTGCCTGGCGGTCGGAGAAGACGGCGGCGAGGCCGGCGACCATGGCCTGGCGGCGGTCCTCGTTGGCCAGCGCCCCGGCGAAGGCGGCGTCGAGGTCGCCGGCGGCCCACTGCGCGGCGACCTGGCCGGCGCGGGCGAACTGCGCGGCGATGCTGCGCTCGCCCAGGGCGGCTGCGATCTCCGGCACCAGGGCATCGAACGCCGCCCGTGCCTCGGCGGCGCGGCCCTGCCAGAGGGCGATGGTGGCCTGCCCGGCGACCGGGAACCAGCGCTCGGGCGTGCCCTGGTCCGCGTACAGGTCCAGCGCCCGGCGATACTGGGCGCCCGCCTCGTCGAGGCGTTCGAGGGCCTTCAGCGCGTTGCCGAGGTTGTTGGCCAGCCTGGCGTGCACCGGGTGTCCGGCCGGGACCGAGGCTTCGAAATCCGCGGCCGCTTCGGCGAACACCGGCTGGGCGTCCTGCGGCCGGCCGCTGTCGAGCAGGGCGGTGGCCATGAGGAAACGCACCAGGCCCTGGTCGTACCGGCGCGGCACCGCCAGGGCCTGCTCGTCGGCCAGGACCTGTCGCGCCACCTCGACGGCGTGGGCGTTGTCGCCGGCCATCGCCAGGGTGACCGCGAAGGCGTACCGCGCGTCGGCGCGCCGCTCCGGGGCGTCGTCGCCTTCGATCAGCGCCAGGCTGGCGGCCATGCGCTGTTCGGCCAGGTCGAACCTGCCCGTGATGCCGGCCAGATGGGCCAGCGTGGCCAGCATGGCCTGCCGTTCGGCCGCCAGCCCGGGCGCCTGGCCGGCCTCGGCCAGGCCCTGTTCAAGGACCGCCTCGGCCTCGCCGGGGTTGCCGGCGCGATGCAGGGCCGAGCCGAGCAGGTAGCTGGCGCGGACCCGCACGGCACGGTGTCCGTCGGGGTGGGTTGCGGTCTGCGCCAGAAGTTCGCGGGCCGCAGGGATGGCCTCCTCGTGGCGGCCCTCGGAGATCAGTTGCTCGATGGCCGTCGCGGCAGCGGCGGCGCGATCGCCGTCGCCGTCCCCGGTGCCCGCCCAGGCAACCGCCGCGAGCAGCAGCGCGAAGGGCAGCGCGCGCCGGCCCAAGCGCGACAGGCGCCGGGACAGCCCCCTGGAGATCGCGTACAGCACCATCGCCCATCGCCTCGCCGGAAAGCCCGGGCGGCTGCCTTCCGGGCCGGTCCCGGTCCGCGCGGCGGACCGGCCGGGTCGGCGGCGTCGCCACGCGGTCGCCCGATCATAGCCGGGCGGGCCGGGTGCGATGTCGGGGCGCGGCCGCGCAGTCCGTCGCGGCGGCGACGGATCCTCGACCGGACGGCGCCGAGCTGCGGCTCAGTCCGCGCTTCCGGGCGCCCAATCCCGATGGCGCAGGCGCAGCCGTACGAGATGCACCCGGCCATCCGCACGGGCGATCCGCTCCAGGCGGTCGAGGCCGCCCGCGGGCTCGGCGGTGGCTCCCGCGTGGCGAAGGCGGCCGGCGCCCCGCACGGTGCCATCGGCTCCGGCCGTTGCCGGCGCCAGTTCGACCAGCGCCTGTGCCAGCGCCGGCAGCGGCGACCGAGAGGCGATCACCAGGAACGCCTCGTGTTCGGCGTCGCTGGCGATCTCCCAGGCCAGGGGGCGGCCGCCGGCAGTGCCGGGGAGCTCGTGGCTGCCGGCCGGCAGGGGATTGCCGAGGTCCAGTCCGGGCAGCGGAAACAGCACGGCCAGCGCGCCGGCGCTGTCCTCGTTGACCACGTAGACGTGGCTGCCGGCGTCGCTGGCCAGGCGCAGGCGCAGGGCATCGCCCAGACCGACCTCGGCGTCGTCGGCGAGGACGCGGCCGCTGTCGACATCGACGAACTCGGCCTGGCCCTGCCAGGCGGGCGCGGGCGCGCGCCACCAGGAGAGCGCCGCGACCAGCACGACCACGGCCGCCGCGGAGGCCGCCAGCAGGGCGCGCCGCGGGCGCGTCGGCGACGGCGCCTCCCGGTCGGGCAGCAGGTCGAGCAGCACGCGTGCGAAACCGGCGGCGCTGGCCGGCCGGTCCGCCGGCGTCGCCAGGCGGAGCCGGTCCAGCGCAGCGCAGGCCGCGGCCGGCAGGTCGGGCCGCTGGTCGGCCAGGGCGGTACCCGGCTCGGGGAACCGTCCGGCCAGCAGCAGGTGCAGCAGCACCGCCAGGGCATGCAGGTCGTCGGCGGCGGTCGGCGGTGCGCCCGCCTGGCGTGCCGGCGACAGGTAGGCGCGCGTGCCGGACTGCAGCAGCCGCGCCGCGAGGTCTTCGCGGCGGCCGCTGGCGCCGAAGTCCATCAGCACGATGCGGCCGCCGCGTTCGCGCATGACGTTCTCGGCCTTGATGTCGCCATGCACCAGTCCGGCGCCATGCACCTGCGCCAGCGCCCGGCACAGGTCCAGGCCGATGTGCAGCACTTCGGTCAGCGCCATCGGGCCATCGGCCTCCAGGCGCGCCGACAGCGGCGCGCCGTCGATCAGCTCGCTCCACAGGCCGGCCCGGCCGTCGTGCACGGCGGCGCCGTACACCGCGAGCACGTTGCCGTGGCGGATGCCGGCCAGTTGCCGGGCCTCGGCCAGCAGCTGGTGGTTGGCGGGATCGCTGGCCGGGTCGCGGCTGGCGCGCAGCTTGAGCGCGACCTCGCGTTGCAGGACCGGATCCCAGGCGGCGAACACTTCGCCAGTCAGCCCGGCGCCGAGCCGGCCGGTGACCTCCAGGTGGCCCCAGCGGAACAGCACCGGCCGTGCCGGCCGCGGCGGCGGGCTGCCGGTGGCGCGGAAGGCGCGGGCGACGTCGTCGAGCAGGCGCAGGCTGGCCAGCTCCGGATCGTCCGGTCCCAGCGCCCGCTCGGCGGGACGCCAGTCGACCGGGCGCTCGTCGGCGATCGATTCGGCGATGCGGCGGGTCGGTTCGCGCTCAGCCATGGCCGATCTCCGAAGCCATGCGCTGCAGGGCGCGGGTGACGGTCATGCGCACGGCATCGGGCGAACCGCCGATCTCGGCGGCGATCTCCGGGTAGGACAGGCCGAACTCGATGCGCAGCACGACCAGCTCCTGCTGGCGCCGGTCGAGCCGGGCGAGGGCCTTCTCGTACGCGGCCAGGCGCTCCTGGCTGACCAGTTGCTCGACCACCGACTGGCCGGGATCGGCCAGCTCCATGTCGTCGACCGGCAGGTGGGCGCCGCCATGCCGGCGCTGGCTGCGCAGCTCGCGGCGCACCTCGTTGAGCAGGATCTGCCGCAGGTAGGCCAGGAAGGCGCCGCTGCCGCTGGCCTGGAAGTCCTCCAGGTGGCGCAGCGCCCGCAGCAGGGTGGTCTGCACCAGGTCCTCGGTGTCGCTGGCGCTGCGCGCGTGGTGCGGCAGGCGGCCGTGCGCCCAGCGCAGCAGCAGGGGCAGGCAGCGGTCGTACAGCGCCTGGCGCGCCCGGGCGTCGCCGGCGCGGATCCGGTGCAGCAGCAGTTCGGTGGCTTCCCCCTGCATGGGTCGCTCTGGCGGGATGGCGGCCCCCGATTCTAGTCCGGACATTTCGCGGGGACGCGGGGCGAGCCGGGCGCGAAGGTCGGCAGCCGCGGCAGCGACGCGTCGACAGGTCGGGGACGGGGCCGCCCGGCTGCCGGCGGCCGGCAGCAGGTCCGGGAAGGTGAGCTGGCTCGGCATGGCGGGCTCCTGGGGGCGTCTGGTCCGTGCAACCCCGGGTGATCCGGGAACCGAACAGCGGTCGTGCGGCGTTCGGTTCCGGCCTCATCGGGATTTCGTCCAGGGCAGTCGGCGAGGAACGTACGGATGGCCAGGTCGGCATGGAGGATCGGGGGGTGCGCGGCGATCGCCGCCCTGCTGTTGGCGGCGGCGGCCGGCAGCGTGCAGGCGCAGTTCCTGCAGCGGCTGACCTCGGGCGTGTTCGCTTTCGAGGAAGGCGGCTACGGGGTCGCGGTGGCGAGCAGCGGCGACCGGGTCGCCGTGTCCGAGCTGCTGGGCCTGACCGGCGGCGCGCCCCCGGTGGCCGGCGGCGCGGTCGAGGTGTGGCGTCGCGAGGGCGCGCAACTGGTGCGCGAACAACGCCTGCTGTCGCCCCTGCCCGGCCAGGGCCACCTGTTCGGCATCGGACTGGCCATGGCCGGCGAGCGGCTGGCGGTGGTCGAGCGGGGGGCGTCCGGCAGTGCCGGCAAGGTGCACGTGTTCGAACGCACCGGGACCGTGTGGCAGCACGTCGCCGAGGTGTTTCCCGCCCTGCCGCCCGCGGGGGCCGGGGTCGCCTCGGTGGCCCTGCACGGCGACTGGCTGCTGCTCGGGGTGACCGCGGGCGGTGCCGCAGGTGCCCCTCCTGGCCAGGTGCAGGCCTGGCAGCGCGTGGCAGGGACCTGGACCTTGCGACAGGTGCTGGTGCCGCTGGACAGCAGCGATGGCGACGGCTTTGGCCTGCGCCTGGCGCTTGCGCCGGGCGAGGGCGCCGGTGCGGTGCTGCGGCTGGTGGCCGGTGCGCCGTTCCGGTTCGGCGCGCGTGGCGCCGCCTATGTGTTCGCGCTGGCAGGCGACACCTGGCAGCAGGAGCAGCGCCTGCTGCTGTCGATGCCGGCCGCGAACGACCGCCTGGGCGTGGCGGTGGCGATCCGCGGCGACACCGTGGCCGCCGGCGCCGACGGCGACGAGTTCGGCACCGCCCATGGCGGCCGCGTCGGGGTGTGGCGGCGCACCGGATCCGGTGATTTTCCCTGGCAGCCGGCCGGCGAGTTCGGCGGCGCCGAGACGGCCGCGTTCGACCGCTTCGGCGGCGCCCTGGCCCTGGCCACGCCGCGCGATGTCGTGATCGGCATTCCGGGGCGCGACCTGGTGCCGCCGGTCGGTCCGGTGCTGGCCGATGCCGGCGCCGCCCAGCGCCGGGCGCTTGGCGTGCGCGGCAGTCCCTGCGCGGTGCCCTGGAGCCTCCAGGTCGCCGGGCTGGGCAATCCTGGCGCCCTTGCCCAGGCGGAGGCCCGGTTCGGCTTCGCCGTGGACGCCGACCGCCTGGTCGCGATCGGCGCCCCGAACGGCAATGTCCCGGGCGTCGGTCGCGCCGGCTTCGTCGACGTCTCCGTGCACGACCGCCTGCTCGACCACGATTTCGACTGTCCCTGAGGATCCACGCGCCATGCCGCCATCCGTCCGTCTGCCGTCCGCGCTGCTGCTGCTGGTCCATGCCCTCGCGACGGCGGCGCCGCCCGATCCCGCCGTGCTGCTGCCCGGCCAGCAGATCGGCCCGCTGCGGCAGGCCTCGGCGGTCCTGGAGGACGGCGCACTGGCGATGGACGAACGGGGCCAGCTGCTGGTCGGCATGCCCGGCGGCTACACCGGCCAGACCGGCACCGTGCACCTGCGGCGCTGGGAGCAGGGGCAATGGCAGGTCCGGCAGATCCTGGTGCCGCCGCCCGAATTCCGGCAGACCGGTGCCCGGTTCGGCCATGCGCTGGCCGTGCACGGACGCTGGCTCCTGGTCGGGGCGCCGCGCGAGACCGTGGACGGCCTGGCGCAGGCCGGTGCCGGCTACCTGTTCCGGCGCCGCGACGGCGACGACGGCTACGATCTGGTCTTCAATGGCCGGATCATCCAGCAGGGCGTCACCGGCAGCGGGCGCCAGCTCGGCAGCGCGGTGGCGATCGGCGCGGACTTCGCCGCGCTCGGCGTGCCCGGGCATTCGGTTACCGGCGCGGCGCAGTCCGGCCAGGTCCTGATGCTGGCGCGCCAGGCCAGCAATGCCTGGTTCCTGGACGGCACGCTGGCCTTGCCGGCCGGCAACCCCGCGGCCGGTGCGGCGTTCGGCTCGGCGCTGGCGATGACCCCGTCGGGCGACCAGGTGTTCGTGTCGGCGCCGGACCAGACCGTCGCCGACCAGGCGGTGGCCGGCCGCGTCTACTGGTTCCGGCGCAGCAGCGGCGCCTGGCAGCTGCGCCAGCAGTTGAGCTGGACGCCGGTCGACCTGCTCGACCGCTTCGGCACCTCCCTGGCGCTGGAGGGCGGCTACCTGTTCGTCGGCGCCTCGGCGCGCAGCAAGCCGGGCGACGTGCAGACCAAGGGCGGCGGCGTCCGCGTCTACCGCCGCGAGGTGTCGCTGGACAGCTGGGTCACCGCAGCGGACCTGTTCCCGGCCACCGCCCAGGCGGGCGCTCGGTTCGGCCAGTCGCTGTCGGTCCTGGCGACCGGCAGCGGCCCGCGCCTGCTGGTCGGTGTACCCCGCCGCAACCTGGGCACCTTGCTGATCGGCGTGCGCAGCGAGGCCGGCGAGGCGACCGTGTTCGAACCGTCCCCGGTCGGCGCCGGGCACGCCTGGACGTCCGGCGCCAACCTGCGCTGGGGCGGCTCGGTGCTGGCCTCGGCCAGCGGCAACCGGTTCGGCAGCTCGGTGCTGCTGGTCCCGGGCGATGGCGGCCCGCTCGCGTTCGCGGCGGCGCCGGGGCGCAGCGACGATGGCCTCACCGCCGGCTGGGTGCAGGCCTTCGTCGGCGACCGCGTGTTCGCCGACGGCTTCCAGCCGTAGCCGCCGGGCGGATGCGGGACGATCCGCCGGGGCGTCCCTGACGATGTCCCGCCGGTGCCGGTCCTGAGCGGTTCCCGGCGATCCGGCGGCTCGTGCGCTGGCCGCCGCGGTCCGGGCGTCCGCCAGCAGCCTGCCGGCGGCGATTCCCCTGGTTGGCGTGCATGTCCGCTGGCGGCGAAACGCGACCCGCCGGCACGCCGACGGGCCACCGCAGCCGACCCGGAAGAGGCGCCGCCAGGAACGGGGCCGCGCGCCATTGCCTGTACGCTGCCGCTTCTCCGGCGCTGCTGGCCTGCGCAGCGCGACCCCAGCCTGCCCTCCGTGATGCCACCACGACACGCCATCGACACCACCGCCGGCCCTCCGCGCCCGGGGCGCGCCAGGATCGCGCTCCTGCTGGCGGCACTGGCGATGTTCGGGCCGTTCGCGATCGACACCATGTTCCCGGCATTCCCGGCGATGGCGGTCGCGCTGGGGGTCTCCGAGCTCGGCATCCAGCAGACCCTGAGCGTCTACCTGCTGGCCTACGCCAGCATGGCCCTGGTGCACGGCCCGCTGTCCGACCGTTTCGGGCGGCGCCGGATCATCCTGGTCGGTACCTTCGTGTTCGCGGTGGCCTCGGTGGGCTGTGCGCTGGCGCCGTCGCTGGGCTGGCTGCTGGCGTTCCGGGCGGTGCAGGGCGTGTCCGCGGGCGTCGGCCTGATCGTCGGCCGCGCGATCGTCCGCGACCTCTACGATGGCCCGGATGCGCAGCGCCTGATGTCGACGGTGACCATGCTGTTCGGCATCGCGCCGGCGATCGCCCCGATCATCGGCGGCTGGATCTTCGGCCTGGCCGGCTGGCAGGCCGTGTTCTGGTTCCTGTGCGGGTTCGGCCTGCTGCTCTGGGTGGCCTGTCTGCTGGGCCTGCCGGAGACGCACGGGCCGGAGCGCCGCCGTGCGCTGTCGGTCGGCCTGATGGTCCGGCACTATGCGCAGATGCTGGGCGACCGCAGCTTCGGCTGGATGTCGCTGGCGGCTGCATTCAACTTTTCCGCGCTGTTCCTCTACATCGCCGCGGCCCCGGCGTTCGTGCTGCGCCACCTCGGCCTGGGCACCATGGACTTCGGCTGGTTCTTCGTGCCGACCATCGCCGGGATGATGCTCGGCGCCTTCACCTCCGGGCGGCTGGCCGGACGCGCCAACCCGGAACGCAGCATCGGCCTGGCCTACGGGGTGATGCTGGCCGCCGGGGTCGGCAACGTCGCCTACGCGGTGTCCGCGCAGCCGTTCGCACTGCCCTGGGCGGTGTTGCCGATCAGCGCGCTGGCGTTCGCCATCGCCATCGCCTTCCCGGCCATCACCCTGCTGCTGCTCGACCGCTATCCGGCGCATCGCGGCGCGGCGTCGTCGCTGCAATCGTTCATTTCGCTGGTGCTCAATGCCCTGGTCGCCGGCCTGCTGGCGCCGTGGCTGGGCGCCTCGCCGCGGGCGCTGGCGCTGGGGGCGTTGACGCTGACGGTGCTGGGCTACCTGGCCTGGCAGATGCGGCCGAGGCCACCGCGCATGCGGCCGTTGCCCGACGAGCCCCTGCCGCTGGCCAACGCCGGCCAGCATTGAGGCGCGGCGGACCCTGCGGCCGCCGGGGCCGTCACCTCGGGTTGGCATTGCCACTGCGATGGCGTTCACGCTGTTCCGCGGGCGACACCATTGTTTGCGTTCCGGTCCCGTGCCGGCACCCCGCCGTCACCATTGTTTGCAGTTTTCGTCTTGTCCACCCGCGGCCGTGGACCGAGACTGCACGCAGCCCACTCACGAACCCGACGCGCACCGACATGGACAAGGGACACGGCATCACCGTCTACGATCGCGCCGGCAACCGCCTGCGCGGCTGGCTGCAGGACAACGGCCACATCCACCTGGCCCAGCATGCGCACCGCTACACCTACGGCCGCCTCAACCGCCACGGCGATGTCGAGCTCTACGACGACGAGGGCGGGGTCACCCTGGCCTGCGTCGGCGGGGCGCCGGCGGCCGACGACCGCCCGCAGGCTGGACCTGCGCAGGCCCTGGTCGCCTGAGCGACCGCGCCGCCGGCGCGCCTGCCGGTCGGCGTCCGCGCCCGTGGCAGGCGACGGACGTCCGTGGCGACGCCCGGGCCAGCCGATCCCACGGGCCCTGCCCGGTGCGGGGTCCACCCGGTGGACCCGGCTCGTGCCCGCGCCCGTCCCGGGCGGGGAACCGCGTCCGGAAGGGCCGCCGCCTCAGCCGCCGCGGCCGAGGGCCGCCAAGATCGCCTTGGTTCCAAAGTAGGCGAGCAGCAGCAGGACCATGCCCGAGAGCGTCAGCCAGGCCGCACGTCGTCCGCGCAGTCCGCGCCGGTGGTGGGCCAGCAGCAGGCCGCCGAACACCAGCCAGGAGGCGAGCGAGAAGAAGGTCTTGTGCGCCAGGTGCTGGCCCAGCAGGTCCTCGACGAACAGCACGCCGCTGACCAGGCTCAGGCTGAGCAGGACGAAGCCGGCCTGCAGCAGCCGGAACAGCAGGCCTTCGGTCAGGGTCAGCGGCAGTGACTTCAGGAACGGCAACGGCCGGCGCGTGCGCAGGGCGTGCTCCTGGACCGCCAGCAGCACCGCCGCGAGACTGGCGACGCTGAGCGTCGAGTAGGCCAGCAGCGAGGCCAGCGCATGCAGGCTGATCTGCCAGCTGTCCGGGGCGGCGCGCTCGGCGCCGGGCAGCAGCAGGGCGGCCAGCACGCAGCAGGCGGCGATCGGGTAGACCAGGATGCCGAGCGGATCGAGGTGGCGGCGACGCGCGGCCAGCATCTGCACCGCAGCCATGCCCAGGCCGACCATCGACAGGGCGAAGCCGAAGCTGTGTTCGATGCCGCCGGCGAAATGTATCGCGAGTGCCAGCGCGAAGGCGTGGAACAGCACGCCGAGACCCGCCAGGGCAAGGACCGGGGCATGGCCGACGCGATCGACGCCGTGGCGCAGGCGGCCGGCGGTGAGGGTGGCGGCGGCCAGGTAGAAGAACAGGCCGATGGCGAGGGCGAGGGGCATGGCGGCGCAAGTCTCGCACGGCGCCGCGGCCGGCGTCAGCGCGGGCGCGTGCTGGCCGGTCGGGAATGCGGCCTGTAGGCTTGCCGCCTGGGATGCAACGGACCGGGCCGGAGGCGGGCATGACCAAGATCGCGCGCAAGGCGGGGATTCCGGGGGCGCTGCTGGCGGCCGCCTGGCCGTTCGCCGGCATCGGCGGCCCGGGTCCCGTCGACCGCCTGCTGCGGGACGGCTTCGAGCCGCCCTTCGTGTACCGGCTCGACGACGGCGCCGGCAACGTCAACATCGGTCCGCCGTCCTCGTTCGATCCCGACATGCTGTGGGGGAACTACTTCGCCGTGGCGCCAGGCGCCGAGGTGGTGACGGCGATCGAGGTGGCCTTCGGCGCGACCTTCCCGTCGCTGGCGAACGGTCCGGTCACCTTCTGGCTGCTGGTCGATGCCGACGCAGACGGCGATCCCCGCAATGCGTTCGCCGTTGCCAGCGTCCAGGCCACGCCCGACGTCAGCGGCAACGCCTTCTACCGGGTGCCGATCCCGCCGACGCGCGTGCAGGGCGCGATCTTCGTCGGCGCCAGTGCGCGACTGCTGGGCGGGCAGGACCGGCCCGCCCGGGTCGACACCGATGCGCCGGCCGACCGGTCCTGGTTCTTCTATGCGCCGGACATCGCCGAGGTGATCGACGACCTCGCCAGCGCGCCGTTCGGGACGCGCATGGACAACCCGCAGTTCGTGCCCTTCCCGGGCGGTTTCATGGTGCGGGCGACCGGGCAACCGGACAACTGACGCCGCGGCGCCGCACCGGCCCGCTCAGCGGCCGGCGGAGTCGACGATCGCCTGCATCGCCTCCCGGCGCCCGGGTTCCACCGCCTCGGCGCGGTCGTAGGCGGCCAGGGCCCGGCCGGCCAGTTCCCGGGCGCGCCCGGCGTCGCCGGCGTCGAGCTCGATGCGCGCCGCGATGGCCAGCAGGTTGCCGGGCAGCTGGCTGCTCGCCGGCAGCCGCTCGCCCGCCTGCGCCAGCACCCCCTCGATGGCGGTCCGGGCCTCGCCATGGCGACCGGCGCGGCCGAGGTGGGCGGCCAGATTGGCGCCGGCGACCAGCACCGAGGGATGGTCCTGGGAAAACAGCGCCGTGCGGATGGCCAGCGAGGACTGCAGCAGCGGGACGGCCTCGTCCAGCCGGCCCTGGTCGGCCAGCACCAGGGCGAGGTTGTTGAGGTTCACCGCCCGGTCGGGATGGCCGTCCGGAAGGGCCGCCTCGAGCAGGCCGCGCGCACGCCGGTAGGCGGCTTCGGCCTCGTCGAGCCGGCGCAGGCCGTGCAGGGCGTAGCCGAGGTTGCCCTCGCGCAGGGCATGGGCCCGGAGGTCGCCGTCGCCGGCCGGTGCCAGGGCGAGCGCGGCCTGCGCCTCCGGCAGCGCCTCCTGGTAGCGGCCGAGGTCGTTGAGCAGGGCCGCCAGGTCGTTGCGCAGGGTCGCCTCGGTGGCTGCTTCGCGCCTTGCCGGCAGGGTCGCCAGGGCCTGGCGCAGGTGCGCCTCGGCTTCCTGGTAGCGGCCCTGGTACCAGGCAAGCAGGGCCAGGGCGTCCAGGGTCCGGGCGCGCACCGCCGCCGGGGCGTCGCGATGCAGGCGTTCGGCGGCGCCGATCTGGCTGGCGGCGTCGTCGAGTCGATCCAGCGACAGGTAGGCGCGGCCGAGCGCCACCCGCAGCTCGCCTTCGAGCACGGGGTCGGCGGCGAAGCGGCCGCCCATGCCGGCGACCGCGCGGTCGATCGCCTCGGCCAGGGTCAGCGACGCGCCGCTGACATGCGGGTCCGCGGCGCTGACCATGTCGGTCAGGAAGCGGTTCGCCTGGTGGGCGCGCCAGGCTTCGCGCTCGGCGCGGCGCGCCTGCTCGAGGCTGGCGAAGAGGCCGGCCAGGACGGCCGCCAGCGCCACCGCGCTGGCCGCAGCGGCGACGCGGTTGCGGCGCAGGAAGCGGCCGAGCCGGTACCAGCGGCCGTCGCCGCGCGCCTGCACCGGCCGGTGGTCGAGCCAGCGCCGCAGATCGTCGGCGAAGGCCTCGGCGGTGCCGTAGCGGCGCTCCGGCTGCTCGGCGATCGCCTTCATGACGATGCCGTCGAGATCGCCGCGCAGCACCCTGCGCCAGTTCGCCGCGGCCGTGGCGCCGAGCGCCAGCCGATCATGGTCGATGCGGTTGCTCGGCCGGGTCGGCGCCGGCGCCCGGAGCAGGCGCGCCAGGGCATCGAGCGAACGGCCGGCGCTGTCGCGGGCCGGGCGTCCGGCCACCAGCAGGTACAGCAGCAAGCCAGCCGAGTGGATGTCGCTGGCGGTGGTCAGCGGCTCGCCGCGCAACTGCTCCGGCGAGGCGTACTCCGGGGTCAGGGCGGTGATCGCGGTGGCGGTACCGTCCTGACCGCCGCCGGCCTCGATCGAGGCGGCGATCCCGAAGTCCAGCAGCTTCACCGTGCCGTCGCCGGCGACCAGCACGTTCGACGGCTTGAGGTCGCGGTGCACGACCAGCGCCCGGTGCGCCGCCGCCACCGCGGCCAGCACCTGCAGGAACAGGCGCACGCGGCCACGCAGATCGACGGCGCGGTTCCGGCACCAGGTCTCGATGTCCTCGCCCTGGATGTACTCCATCGCCACCCAGGGCGAACCGTCCGGGGCGCTGCCGCCGTCGATCACGCGGGCGATGTTGGGGTGCTCGAGGCGCGCCAGCAGCCGGCGTTCGCGGCCGGCGCGGCGCACGGCCTCGGGGTCGGCGAGGTGGCCGGGCACGGTCTTGACCGCGGCCTGCTGGCGGAAGCCGTCGCCCTCGCGTTCGGCCAGCCACACCTGGCCCATGCCGCCGCTGCCGATCCGCCTGACCAGACGCCAGGGGCCGAGCCGCGACGGTCCGGCCGGATCGCCCTCGAGGAAACCCCGGCTGTCGCCGTGGGCGCGCAGCAGGGCGGTCACCTGCGCCAGCAGCGCGGCATCGCCGGCGCAGGCGCGCTCGACGAAGCCGGCCCGCGCCCGCTCGGGCTGGTGCAGCGCCGCCTCCAGCAGCGCCAGGGCAGCGCCGCCGGTCATGACAGCGCCTGGTACAGGAAGCTGCGCGCGACCTCCCAGTCGCGTTGCGCGGTCGACCGCGACAGGCCCAGCACCTGGGCCACCTCGGCCATGTCCAGGCCGCCGAAGCAGCGCAGCTCGACCACCCGCGCCTTGCGTCCGTCGAGCGCCTCGAGCTGGCGCAGCGCCTGGTCCAGTGCCAGGGCGTCGACGCCATCGCCGGTGCCGGCGACGTCCAGGGCCAGCGCCAGGGTCAGCGGCCGCTCGCCGCCGCCACGCTTTCCGGCATCCCGGCGCCGGGCATGGTCGACCAGGACCTGGCGCATGCGCCGCGCGGCGATCGCGAAGAACTGCCGGCGGTCGGCGGGCGCCAGGGTGTCGTCGGCCGACAGTCGCAGCCAGGCCTCATGCACCAGGGCGGTGGGCGACAGCGTGTGGCTGCCGCGCTCGACGCCGAGCTGGCGCGCCGCCAGGCGCCGGAGCTGGCCGTAGACCAGGGGCAGCAGGGCGGCATCGGCGCCGCTGTCGCCGGCGGACAGCCGATGCAGCAGGACGGTGATGGCGCCTTCGTCGTCGGACATGGGCCAGCGGCACGCGGGACGGGCGTCAGCTTAGCGCCCCTTCGCCCGGTCCCGGGCGCCCCGGCTCAGCGTGCCGACTGCGGAGCGACCAGTTCGGCGTGGCCCCAGGGCGTCGGCGGCAGGTCCACCGGCGTGGCCAGGTCGAACTCGACCTGGAACAGCCGGCCGCCCGGCCGCGACAGCTCGTACAGGAAACGCTGGCCGGGCTCGATCTCCATCGCCCAGGTGTTGGTCACCGAGGCGGTGAGGCCTTCGCGCTCGAACATCGCCACCGACTCGGCGTCGACCGGGAATTCCTGGCGCTGCGGCGTGCCGGGGGCGGCGGTGTCGCCGCCGTACATGGTGACGGCGTCGTCGCTGCCGTCCTCGTGGCGGTGGTCGTGCTTCAGGCGCAGGCCGGTGGCGGTGCGGGTCAGCACCCAGGTGCGGCTGTGGTCGTCGCCGACGTGGAAGGGCACCTTGACCTCGGTCTGCCCGCATTCGCGCACGTGCATCACAAGGGCCTTGCCCTCGAAGGCGTCGTCCGGCTGCGGCGGCTGGTTGGCGACGATGCGGCCGGCATAGGCCTGGCCGCAGTGGCTGCGCAGGCGGTCCAGGAAGGCCTCGTGCGGGCTGTCCGCCGAGGGCGGCGCGGCGGCATCGGCCTGGGGCGGCGGCGGTGCCGCAGGTTCCGGGGCGGCTTCCGGCGCGGTCTGCGGCGACTGGCCGCAGGCGGCCAGGGCGAGGGCTGCGCACAGCAGCGTCAGGCGGGCAGGCGTGTTCATGCCGCCACCCTACGCCGCGCGCCGGCGCCGGGCAAGGCGCGCCGCGGCAGGGCCGTATACTTGGCGCCTTGCAGCCGACCCGCCCGGCCGCCGGTGCGGCGCGGGAGGTCGCTGCCCCGAGATCCGGAGTCCAGCATGTTCCAGTCCCTGAGCGAACGCCTCGGCAGCACCCTCGACCGCCTGCGCGGCAAGGCGCGGCTGAGCGAGGACAACATCCGCGAAGCCCTGCGCGAGGTCCGCATCGCCCTGCTCGAGGGCGACGTCGCCCTGCCGGTGGTGCAGGCCTTCATCCAGCGCGTCAAGGTCCGTGCGGTCGGCCAGGACGTGCTGCGCAGCCTCACGCCCGGCCAGGCCCTGGTCAAGGTCGTGCGCGACGAGCTGGTCGCGGTGATGGGCGGCACCGGCGCCCAGCCCCTGAACCTCAACGCCCCGGCGCCGGTGGTGATCCTGATGGCCGGCCTGCAGGGCGCCGGCAAGACCACCACGGTGGCCAAGCTGGCGCGCCACCTGAAGGAGCGCCAGAAGAAGAAGGTCATGGTGGTCTCCGCCGACGTCTACCGGCCGGCGGCGATCGCCCAGCTGGAGACCCTGGCCGGCCAGATCGATGCCCTGTTCCAGCCGTCCAGCGCCGGCGAGCAGCCGGTGGCGATCGTCGAGCGCGCCATCGACGCCGCCCGCAAGGCCTTCGCCGACGTGCTGATCGTCGACACCGCCGGCCGGCTGGCGGTGGACGAGGCGATGATGGCCGAGATCAAGGCCCTGCACGCCGCGGTCAAGCCGACCGAGACGCTGTTCGTGGTCGACGCGATGACCGGCCAGGACGCCGCGGCCACCGCCAAGGCCTTCGCCGACGCCCTGCCGCTGACCGGCGTGGTGCTGACCAAGGCCGACGGCGACGCCCGCGGCGGCGCCGCGCTCAGCGTGCGCTACGTGACCGGCCGGCCGATCAAGTTCATCGGCCTGGGCGAGAAGACCGAGGCCCTGGAACCGTTCCACCCCGACCGCATCGCCGGCCGCATCCTGGGCATGGGCGACGTGCTCAGCCTGGTCGAGGAGGTCGAGCGCAAGGTCGACCGCGACAAGGCCACCAAACTGGCCGAGAAGGTCGCCGCCGGCCGCCGCTTCACGCTCAAGGACTTTCGCGACCAGCTCGAGCAGATGACCCAGATGGGCGGCCTGTCCGGCCTGCTCGACAAGCTGCCCGGCATGGGCAAGCTCACCGAACAGGTCAAGGGCAAGGTCAACGACCGCGAGATCCGGCACATGATCGCCATCATCGACTCGATGACGAAGAAGGAGCGGCGCAACCCGACCCTGCTCAACGGCAGCCGCCGCGCCCGCGTCGCGCGCGGCTCCGGCACCCTGCCCGCCGACGTCAACCGCCTGCTCAAGCAGTACCAGCAGATGGAGAAGATGATGGGCAAGCTCAAGGGCGGCGGCATGAAGGGCATGCTGCGCGGCCTGAAGGGCGCCATGGGCGGGCTGGGCGGCGGCGGCATGCCGCCCGGCGGCATGCTGCGCTGAGCGGACCCGCATGAGCGCCGGTCCCTCGCCTTGCCGTCGCGGCGGCGCCCCGGGTCGCTGAGCCGGCCACGGCCGTGAACGCCTGGCTGCTGGTCTACGCCCTGGGTGCCGGCCAGGGCGCGCTGCTGGCGCTGGCGCTGTGGCAGCGCCGCCACGAGGCCGCCGGGCAGGGGCTGCTGGCCGCCTGGATCGCCCTGGCCAGCCTCGACCTCGCCGTGCGGGCGCTGTACCTGGCCGATCCGGGGCCCGGTCTGCTGCGGCCCTACCGCCTGGTCGGGCTGTTTCCCTTCCTGCACGCCAGCGCCTTCTACCTGTACTGCCGGACCGTGGTCCGCGGCGACCGCCTGCGCCGGGCCGACCTGCTGCACCTGGCCGTGTTCGCGCTGGCGGTGCTGGCCTGGGGCGACCTGCTGCTGCTCGACGAGGCGGGTCTTGCCGACCTGTACCGCGCGCTGGCCGCCGGACGGATCCCGGCGCGGGCGCCCTGGCTGGACCTGGCGATGATGGCCTGGGGGCTGGCCTGTCTGCTGCTGGCCCTGCGCCTGGTCTGGCGCTACCGGCGCCGTCTGCTGGCCAGCGCCTCGGACGGCGACCCCGGCGCGCTGCGCTGGCTGATCGCCATGGGCCTGTCGCAGGCGCTGATCTGGGCGATCGCCTTCGGCCAGTGGCTGACCACGCTGCCCTGGCTCAGCTACCGGCTGATCTACGCGGCGGTGGCGGCCTGGGTGTTCCTGGTCGGCTACCTGGCGCTGGTGCGGCCGCAGGTGCCGCACGCGGCCGGCGACATCGACGAGGCCGCCGCCGCCGGACCGCCGGCCCCGGAGCCGCCGCCCGCCGCGGGTCACGAGGACCCGCGGGCCGACGCCGTCGCCGCCCGCATCGACGCCCTGATGACCCAGGGCCGGGTGCACCGCGAGCCCGCCCTGACCATCGCCCAGCTCGCCCGGCGCAGCGGCTACCCGGAGTACCTGGTCTCGGCGGTGATCAATCGTCGCCATGGCGTGCCGTTCTGGGAGTTCGTCAACCGCCACCGCATCGCCGACGTGTGCGCGGCCCTGGCCGATCCGCGCGACGCGCGCACCGTGCTCGAGATCGCCTTCGCCGCCGGTTTCACAGCGAAGTCCACCTTCAACGCCGCCTTCAAGCGGCTGCAGGGCGAAACGCCGGCGGCCTACCGGCGGCGCTGCGCAGCGGACCCCGCAGCAGCCACTCGCAGACCAGCAGGTTGACCGGCCAGCACAGCCAGGCGGCGGCCAGGTAGGCGGTGTCGAAGGGCAGGCCGAGCACGGCGATGCCCAGGCCCAGATAGACGCGCAGGGTCACCGCCGCGAAGGTCAGGGCGATGCTGCGCAGCATCCAGCGCCGGTGCGCCTCCAGCCGGCCGGCGATGGCATGGCGGATCGCCAGGCCGGTGAAGGCCAGCCAGAGCAGGGACAGCAGGGCGAAGTTGAAGGCATTGGCCGGGCCGCCCTGGGCGCGCGGCGCCAGCAGCAGGCCCGAGACCCCGCCGATCAGCACCGCGGCCACGTACAGCCAGCCGCTCGCCCGGTGCAGCCGCGGCCAGCGCCGGCGCAGGCCGCTCAGGTACTGCACCGGCGCCAGCACCAGGGCCAGCCCGGCCGCGAAGAAGTGCGCCGGGACCGGCCAGCCGGCGGTCGCGAAGCCGACATGGAAGGGGTTGCGCGGATTCCACCCCTGGTAAAGGTAGGCGAAGGCGTGTCCGGCAATGGCCAGGCAGGACAGCGCGAACGCGGCGAAGGCGAGGCGGCGGAGCAGGGGCTGGAGGGGCGGATGCACCGGACGGTTCCAGGGCGGATGCGGGCGACCACCCTGCCTGTCCGTCATGGCGCCGGCGTCCGGTCCGGCCGGACCGGACAGACTGGCCGGGTCCGGACCCCGGCTCTGGCCGTGCCGGACCTCGGGCCGGTGGCGCAGGGCCTCGCCCAGGCAGCTCAGGGCGTGCCGGGGCCGATCCAGGCGAACAGCCGGCGGCCCAGGACCGCGCTGCCCAGACAGAGGGAGGCCACTGCGCCGGCGTGCCAGAGCAGGACCATCAGGGCGGTTTCGCCGCTGTGGCTGAGGCTGACCCCGGCCGATGACAGGGCGCTCGCCGCCAGGGCGACGAGCGCCGCGGTGGCGACCGGACGCACCGGACCGGCGTGCCGGACCATCAGCAGGAGCACCAGGCCGACCGGCAGGCTGGTCAGCGCGATGGCCCGGGCGCATTCCGGATCCAGGTGCAGGGCGAGCGCCGACTCGCCGAGGGTACGCCATTCACCCAGGCAGCCCAGGCCGAGCGTCGAGATCCAGGCCGCCGCGAACGGCAGCGGCAGCCAGGCCCAGCGCGAGGACCGGCCGGGCAAGGCCACATGGAACACGGCCAGGGCCGCGGCCAGGCCGGTCGCCAACGCCAGCCCGATCTCCGCCAGCTCCCACGGCCGGGACGGCAGCCCCGCCAGGTCCGGCCGCAGACCGTGGCCGGCAATGCTCAGGGCCAGCACGGCCAGCACCAGGCCCAGCCAGCGCAGGGTGCGCCGCCAAGGCGGCGGCGGCCGCCGCACCGGGCGGGCGTCGGCTGCGAGCCGGCCGATCAGGTCGTCGGTACTTCTCATCGGTCCTTCCCGAACAGGTGGAGTCGCCCGGCCAGGGCCTGGAGGGCGCGGTGACAGGCGACCTTGAGGCTGCCGGCGGTTTGCCCGGTCGCCCGGGCGGCCTCGTCCAGCGAGTCCTCGGCGAGCTTCAGGCGGCGGATTGCCTCGCGCTGCCGCGGCGGAAGGCTGGCGACCGCGCGCCTGACGGTGGCGGCGCGCTGTGCGCTTTCGGCCAGCTCCGCAGGGCCGTCCGCACCGTCGGGGTGGACCGCGAGGGCGCGCTCGTCGGTGTCGGCCGCATCGTCCGGGCGCCGCGATCGCGCGCGCAGCAGGTCGATCAGGCGCCGCCGCGCAATGGTGGCCAGCCATGGCCTGAACGGCCGCCCCGGCTCGTAGGTGTGCCTTATCGAGTGCAGCACCAGAAGGATCTCCTGCACCGCATCCTCCAGCTCCGGGCCGCGGCCGAGGGTGCGCGCGGCCAGGCCGCGCAGCCAGGGAAGGAGCTGGTGCAGCAGCAGGGCGTAGGCGGCGCCGTCGCCGTCCTGGGCGCGCGTCATGAGCTCGCCCCAGTCGTTCGGGCAGACCTCGTCGTCGGGGGCGGCTGGCGCGCGATCCATGGACGGAAACCGGAGAACCCGGCTCATGATGGCAGTGTTCCGGCCCGGTGGCTGCCGGTCGGACGGCGCACGGCGTTCAGCCGCGGCCACGGCGCGCCCCGATCAGGGCATCGATCGACAGCGGCCCGGCGCCGCGGCCGATCAGGTAGAGCAGGCCCGCGGCCCAGGTCAGGTGCACCGGCCAGGCCAGGGGATAGACGAACACCTGGATCACCAGGGTCATCCCCAGCAGGCCCAGCGCCGCCCAGCGGGTCGCCAGGCCGAGCAGGAGCAGGAGCGGCAGCAGGTGCTCGGCACCGGCGGCGAGTGTCGCCGCCCACAACGGGTCGAGCAGCGGCAGCCGGTACTCGTGCTGGAAAAGATCCAGCGCCGATTCGGACAGCCTTGGCCAGCCCAGCGCCAGGTGGCCGCGGATCGGGTCGAGCACGAGCCCCTGGACCTTGGTCTGGCCCGAGATCCAGAAGGTTGCGGCCAGTCCCAGACGTGCGACCAGCGCCAGCAGGCCATGGGGAAGCGCATCCAGGGGCGGCAGCGCCCCGGTCAGCAGTCGGCGCCAGGATCGATCCGGAGCGGGTCGCGGGTGGGTCGGGGCCGGTTTCGGCGATGCGTGGCCGGGGTCGAAGGTCATGTCGGCGTCTCGCAGGGTGGCGGGGTCAGTCGGCTGGCCAGGCGTTTGTCGACCAGGTCGTGCAGGAGGGGGGCGGGCGGCATGGCTGTCGCGGCGAGGGCGGCGGCAAGCGGGCGCCCGGCGGCCAGGCCGTCGAGCAGGCTCAAGGTGGAGGAGTCGACCAGGTCGACCCGGACGGCGTGCCCTGGACGGCTGACCACGATGCCGACCGGCAGCGACGGGTCGCTGCCGGCATCGGGACGACCGCCTGCCTGCCAGGCCAGCCAGCGAGCGCCGGCGCCGTCGCCGCAGCGCATCCAGCGGCAGCCCGGGTGCAGCGTCACCACGGTAGCCGCCAGGCGTTCGGGGTCGGCCAGCAGGGGGCGCCAGGCGCTGGCGGCGAGCGCCGGCGCGTCGGCGGCATGGAAGGATTCGATGCGCAGCCATTCGAGGCGCGCCAGGTTGTCCAGCCACGGCCGGCGAGGGTCCGGCCAGGCGGTGGCGAGGAAGTCGGGAAATCCGGCGGCGAACAGCCGCAGCAGCGCCGGGCGCGGCACGGGCCCGGCCAGGAAGGCGCGTGCGCAACGGTCGAATTCGGCGTCGCCCATCGCCGCCCGGGTCGCCGGGTAACTGCCGGTCAGGCAGTTCTGCCAACCCTGCGCCAGCGTCCTGCGATGGATCGCCAGCCGGGCCGCCGGATCGGCGCCCGGTCGGCACGCCAGCCCCGGTGGAACGCCGCTGGCCGGGTCGGCCAGCGCGTCGGCGAGCGCTTCGAGCGGGCTCATGCCGGGACAGCCCGGGGCAGCGCCGGATGAAGCCTTGCGGCGGCCGACGCCGCCTGTGCGCGCACGGCTGGGTAGTCCGGATCGCCGTTGTCCCACTCGATCACGGTCGGGACCGGACCGGTGCGCGCGAGAACCTGTTCGTAACGTCGCCAGACCGCATCCGTGACGCCCCGGCCATGGTCGTCGACGAGCAGCTCGCCGCCGTCCTCGTCGCGTTCGACGGCCGGTCCGGCCAGGTGGATCTCGGCGACCGCCGGCAGCGGCAGCGCGTCCAGGTAGGCATCGGGATCGAGTGCCTCGTTGCCGCAGGTGACGACCAGGTTGCACAGGTCCAGCAGCAAGCCGCAGCCGGTACGCCGGACGACTTCGGAAATGAAACCGGGCTCGTCGTGGTCGGCACCCCGCCAGGTCAGGTAGCGGGCCGGATTCTCCAGCAGCAGACGCCGGCCCAGGCGCTCCTGGACCTGGTCGATGTGGCGGCAGACCCGAACCAGGGTCGGTGTGTCGTAGCGCAGCGGCAACAGGTCGGGCAGGTGGCTGTGGCCATGGCGGGTCCAGGCCAGGTGCTCGGATACCAGCAACGGCGGATGGCGGCGCAGCAGCCCGGCGAGGGCATCCAGATGCGCCCCGTCGAGCGGCTGCTCGCCGCCGAGCGACAGGCCCACGCCATGGATGGACAGCGCGCTTCGCGCCCGGACCCGATCGAGCGCCGCATGCAACGGGGCGCTCGGCGTGAACCAGTTTTCGGCATGGATCTCGACCAGGGCGGGCGGTTCGGGATCATCCTGGATCGCCCGGAGGTGGCGCAGTCCCAGGCCGATGCCCGTCACCGGCGGCAGTCCCGGCGCCAAGGCCTGCCGCGGGCGGCCGCTGCCGGCGGCCAGGCTGCTGGCAGCGGCCACCACGCTCAGCCGTCCCGGCGGGCGGTGAACGCCTGCTTCTGGCCGAAGCCGGTGGGCGAGGTGGTCGAGGCGGTCTGCTCGCAGGTCCCGGCCGGAACGTACTTCCAGGCGTTGGCCTGGTGATCGCTGCGCGAGGAGCCGGCGCAGCTGGTGCCCGGACCGGCGGCGCAGTCGTTCTGGCCGGCCAGGGCGATGCCGTAGCAGCGCTCCTTGGCGCCCGCGGCAGGCTCGCTGGCCTGGGCGGTACCGGCCGAGATCGCCAGGACGCTGCCGAGGGCGGCGACCAGGGCCAGATTGCTGAGGGTGTTCGAAGACATGGGACTCTCCATTGGTGGCGGGTGTGCACGGGGCGCGGCGGACGCCGGACCTGCGCGTGGCACGCAAGGGGGTTCGTCGGAAGCGCGCCGGCGGTTACGTCGAATCCGGCCCGGCAACCCCGTGGCCGTACCCGGCGCGTTGCAGACACCAGGCCATCCCGGCCTGAAGGAGTGTCGCCATGACCCGATCCGTCCTCGCCGCCGCGCTGGCCCTGCTGGCGCTGGCCGCCGCCCACCCCGCCCAGGCCGGTACCGGCCGCCTCGCCGAGCTGGAGGTGGTCGACCGCACGACCGGCCAGGCCTTGCCGGTGCATCGCCACCAGGGACGGCTCTGGGTGGCCGGGCGCCCGGGACACGAGTACGAGTTGCGCGTGCGCAGCCGCCACGGCGGCCGCCTGCTGGCGGTGGCCAGCGTCGACGGCGTCAACGTGGTGACCGGGCAGACCGCGGCCCCGGACCAGGCCGGCTACGTGCTGGCCGGCTACGGCCAGGCAAGCATCACCGGCTGGCGCAAGAGCACCGCGCAGACCGCGGCATTCGAGTTCACCGCGCTGTCGGACAGCTATGCGGCGCGCACCGGTCGCCCGGACCATGTCGGGGTGATCGGGGTGGCCCTGTTCCACGAGGCGGTTCCGCAGCGCTGGCAGGACGACGGGCTGGCTTCCGGCGGGGCCGACCGGCAGCGCGCCCGGGCGCCGGCCGCGCCGGCGGCAGCGGCGCCGCCTTCGGCCGCCGAGAGCCTGGGCACCGGCCACGGCCGGCGCCTGGACTCGCCGGTGCGCTTCACCGGTTTCCAGCGCGCCTCGCGCCTGCCCGCCGAGGTGATCGAGATCCGCTACGACAGCCGCGAGAACCTGGTGGCGATGGGCGTGCTGCCGCCGCCGCGGCGCCCCGACCGGCAGCCGCGCGCCTTCCCGGCCGCTTTCGTGCCCGATCCCTGAGGCCGCATCGGCCGCGCCGGGCGGCCCGGAATCCGCGACCGTGTCGCAGGCGGTGAGACGGCCGCCATGGCAGCATGTCGGCCATGGACGGCACGCCCCCCGACCCGCGTCGCGACCCGCTGCAGGGCTTCCATCGGGCGGTCGCCGACTGGTTCCGCCGGGCCTTTCCCGGCGGCGCCACCGCGGTCCAGTCGCGTGCCTGGCGCGAGGCGCGCGCCGGCCGCCCTGCCCTGGTCTGCGCGCCGACCGGCTCGGGCAAGACCCTGGCGGCCTTCCTGGCGGCGCTCGACGACCTGGTGGTGCGCGGCCTGGCGGCACCCCTGCCGGATGCCGTCCAGGTGCTCTACGTGTCGCCGCTCAAGGCGCTCTCGAACGACATCGAGAAGAACCTGCAGGCGCCCCTGAACGGCATCCGCGATCGCCTGTTCGAGCTCGGCCTGCCCGACGTCGGCCTGCGCGTCGGCGTGCGCACCGGCGACAGCACCACCGCCGAGCGCGCCCTGATGCGCCGGCTGCCGCCGCACGTGCTGGTGACCACGCCCGAGTCCCTGTTCATCCTGCTGACCAGTCTCTCCGGGCGCGCCATGCTCGGCGACGTACGCACCGTGATCGTCGACGAGCTGCACGCCCTGGCCGGCAGCAAGCGCGGCGCCCACCTGATGCTGTCGCTGGAGCGCCTGGCGGCGCTGTCCGGCCGGCGGCCGCTGCGCATCGGCCTGTCGGCGACGGTGCGGCCGGTCGACGTGGTCGCCCGCTACCTGGTCGGCGCGGGCGACGACGGCGATTGCACGGTGATCGACGCCGGCCATGCCCGGCGCCGCGACCTCGCCGTGGAAGTGCCGGGGGCGCCACTCGATGCGGTGATGTCGAACGAGGTCTGGACCGAGGTCTACGACCGCCTGGCCGAGCTGGCCCGCGGCCATCGCACAACCCTGGTGTTCGTCAACCAGCGGCGCCTGGCCGAACGGGTCGCCCGGCACCTGGCCGAGCGCCTGGGCGAGGGCGAGGTCGCCGCCCACCACGGTTCGCTGGCGCGGGCGCAACGCCTGGACGCCGAGCAGCGCCTGAAGTCCGGCCGCCTGCGCGCCCTGGTCGCGACCTCGTCGCTGGAACTGGGCATCGACATCGGCGAGGTCGACCTGGTCTGCCAGCTCGGCTCGCCGCGCTGGATCAGCGCCCTGCTGCAGCGGGTCGGTCGTTCCGGGCACGCCGTCGGCGGCCTGCCCAAGGGTCGGCTGTTCCCGCTCAGCCGCGACGACCTGCTGGAGTGCGCGGCCCTGCTGCGGGCCATCGACGAGGGCGTGCTGGACCGCCTGCGCGACGCCGGCGCGCCGCTGGACGTGCTCGCCCAGCAGGTATTGGCCGAGGTCGGCTGCGGCGAGTGGCGCTGCGACGACCTGTTCGCCGCGGTCCGTCGCGCCGCGCCGTACCGGAGCCTGGCGCGCGGCGAGTTCGATGCCGTGCTGGCGATGCTGGCGGAGGGCTATGCCACCCGGCGCGGCCGGCGCGGCGCCTGGTTGCACCTGGACGGCATCAACGGCCGGGTGCGGCCGCGGCGCGGCGCGCGCCTGGTCGCGGTGACCAACGCCGGCACCATCCCCGACCAGTTCGACTACGACGTCGTGCTGCAGCCGGAGGGCCAGCGGATCGGCACCCTCAACGAGGACTTCGCCTTCGAGAGCGTCGCCGGCGACATCTTCCAGCTCGGCAACAGCGCCTACCGCATCCTCAAGGTCGAGACCGGCAAGGTGCTGGTCGAGGACGCCCGCGGCCAGCCGCCCAGCCTGCCGTTCTGGTTCGGCGAGGCCCTGGGCCGCAGCGACGAGCTGTCGCAGGCGGTGTCCGCGCTGAGCGCCGAGGTCGACCGCGCCCTGGACGAGGGACCGGATGCCGCCGCCGGCCTGCTGGCCCGGGTGCCCGGCCTGCCGGTCGCGGCCGGCGGGCAGCTGGTCGACTGGCTGGCGGCGGCACGGGCCGCGCTGGGCGTCCTGCCGACCCTCGACACCCTGGTCGTCGAACGCTTCTTCGACGAGGTCGGCGACGCCCACCTGGTGATCCACTCGCCGTACGGCTCGCGCATCAACAAGGCCTGGGGCCTGGCCCTGCGCAAGCGCTTCTGCCGGACCTTCAACTTCGAGCTGCAGGCCTCGGCGCTGGAGGACAGCCTGATCCTGTCGCTGGGCCCCAGCCACAGCTTCCCGCTCGAGGACGTCACCCGTTTCCTGCACAGCGCCAGCGCCCGCGACGTGCTGGTCCAGGCGCTGCTCGACGCGCCCATGTTCGACACCCGCTGGCGCTGGTGCGCCAGCGTCGCCCTGGCGGTGCGCCGCATGAACGCCGGCCGCCGGGTGCCGCCGCAGTTCCAGCGCAGCGATGCCGAGGACCTGCTGACCGTGGTGTTCCCCGACCAGGTCGCCTGCGCCGAGAACCTGTCCGGCCCGCGCGAGGTGCCCGACCACCCGCTGGTCGCCCAGACCCTGCACGACTGCCTGCACGACACCATGGACCTCGACGGCTTCCTGGCGTTGCTGGCCGGGATCGAATCCGGCCGGGTCCGCATCGAGTGCCGCGACCTGGTGGCGCCGTCGCCGCTGGCCGGCGCCATCCTCAACGCCCGCCCCTATGCCTTCCTGGACGACGGCGAGGCCGAGGAGCGCCGCACCCGTGCGGTCGGCTGGCAGGCGCTGCCCGATGCCGCCACCGCCGCCACCCTGGCGCGGCCCGATCCGGCGGCGGTGGCGAAGGTCCGCGAGGAGGCCTGGCCGCTGGTGCGCGATGCCGACGAGCTGCACGACGCCCTGATGGTGCATGGCGCCCTCGCCGAAGCGGAAGTCCAGCGGCTGGCCGCCGCGGCCTGGCTGGACGAACTGGTCGCAACGGGTCGCGCGCTGCCGCTTGCGTGGCCCGATGGCCGCCGCGCCGCCTGTGCCGTGGAACGCTGGCCGCAGCTCGGACCCGCCTTGTGCGGCACCGGGGGCGAGGTCGTGGCCGGGACAGCCGCGCCGTGCGATCCGGAGGCGGCCGACGCCGATCCCGACACCGCCCTGGTCGAGCTGCTGCGCGGCCGGCTGGAGCTGCTCGGGCCGACCACGGCCGCCGCGCTGGCGGCGCCATTCGCCCTGCCGGAGGGGCGGGTCGAGGCGGCCCTGCTGCGCCTGGAAGGCGAGGGCGTGGCGATGCGCGGCGCCTTCGACGCCGGGCTCGGTCCCGGCCAGTGGTGCGAGCGCCGCCTGCTGGCGCGTATCCACCGGCTCAGCCGCGACCGGCGCCGGGCCAGCCAGAAGGCGGTGCCGCCGGCGCAGTTCCAGCGCTTCCTGCTGCACTGGCAGGGCATCGCCGGCGCCGGCGAGCCGCGTCGCGGCGAGGCCGGACTGCTGGCGGTGCTCGAACAGCTCGAGGGCTGGGTGGCGCCGGCCTGCGCCTGGGAGCGCGACCTGCTGCCGCAGCGCCTGGCCGACTGGTCGCCGGCCCTGCTCGACCGGCTGTGCGCCAGCGGCCGGATCGGCTGGTGGCGGCCGCGTGCCCCCGGCGCCGTGCCGTCCGGGCGCGGCGCCCCGGTGCGCGCCACCCCGATCCTGCTGTCGGCGCGTGCCAGCCTGGGCCACTGGCAGGCCCTGGCCGCCGGCGAGCCGGCGGCCGGCCAGGATCCGCTGGCCGGACTGGATGGCCGCGCCCGCCGGGTGGCCGAAACGCTGCGCGCCTGCGGCGCCCTGTTCCTGGACGACCTGGTGGCGGAGAGCGGCCTGATCCTGGCCGAGGCCGAGACCGCCCTGGCCGAACTGGTCGGCCAGGGTCTGGCCGGCTGCGACAGTTTCGCGGGACTGCGCGCCCTTCTCGCGCCGGCCCGGCACCGGGCGCGCCAGCGGGGCAGGGTGCTGCCGGCCGATGCCGGCCATGCCGGTCGCTGGAGCCTGCAGCGCGTGCGGCCTGCCGGCGCGGGCGAGGCGGGCGGCGGCCTGGCCGAGCCCGCCGTGGAGCATGTCGCCCGGGTGCTGCTGCGTCGCTATGGCGTGGTGTTCCGGGCCCTGCTGGCGCGCGAGCAGCACCTGCCGCCCTGGCGGGCCCTGCACTATGTGTACCGGCGCATGGAAGCGCGCGGCGAGCTGCTGGGCGGCCGCTTCGTCGAGGGCCAGGCCGGCGAGCAGTTCGCGCTGGCCGAGGCCGCCAGCGCGCTGCGCGGCCTGGCGCCCGGGCAGGGCAGCCTGGTCGCGCTGAGCGCCGCCGACCCGCTCAACCTGTCCGGTGTCCTGGGCAGCGGCACGCGCCTGCCGGGCCTGGCCGGCAATCGACTGCTGCTGCGCGATGGCGTGCCGGCCGGCAACCGCAGCGGCCGGCGCATCACCCTGGACCCGCAGCTCGCCCTGGCCGATCTGGACCGGGCGCGCCGGATCCTGGCCGGCAGCGCCGGTCCGTCCCTGCGGGTCTGATGGCGCGACGCGCGAAGCGGCTGCGGCCGCCAGGGGGAGGGGACAAGGGACCGGGGACCGGAGAGCGGAGAGCGGAGAGCGTGATCCGGGCCGGTAAGGGTGAGCGGGAAGGGTGGGCGGGGCGCGGAGCGTGCTCATTCTTGCCTGCCTCCGGGGGACGGGGTTGGTGTCGTGCACCGGCGCTCACTCAGCGCGCGAGCCGGCCTTGCGCAAGCTCCTGCGACACGGGCACGGGCACGGAGCGGAACGGCGTGGCGGGCCGTGACGCCTGCCGGGACACCAGGCCGGTCAGACCTGCGCGGGTTTTGGCAAAACCGCGGCCTTTGTCCCGTTGACCCTGTGTGGGACCGTCCACCGCCCGGTGCCGACGGCCGCCCCATTTCCATTCAGGGAGCCCGAACCATGTCCATCACCCGCACCGCCCTCGTTGGCGGTCTACTGGCTGTCGCGTTCTGCGTTGGCGCGCCGACCGTTCACGCCCGCGCGCTGGTCGGCACGGCCGGCGACGGCAACCTGGGGCTGTTCCTGCCGACCCCGGCGGTCGGCCTGCCGAACCCGGCCATCCAGCAGATCGCCGGATTCCCCGCCGGCGCCCAGCCGCATGGCACGGCGATCATCGGCACCAACCAGGGCCTGGTCGCAGACTTCGCCAACAGCCGGGTGTTCCTGGTCAGCCTGCAACCGGCCCAGGTCACCGCCACCCTGCCGACGCCCGGCTACAACGGCTCGGGCACGCTGGCGGTCAGCCCCGATCGCAGCGTCGCCCTGGCCAGCGGCTTCGTGGCGCAGCTGACCGTGATCCGCGCGCCGTTCTCGGCGACCTCGGCGCTGTCGCAGATCCAGCTGCCGGCGCCGATCGCCTCGTTCGCGACCCAGAACATCGACTTTGATGCCCAGGGCCGTGCCTACGTCCGGCACACCGCGGGCATCAGCGTCATCGACCCGCCGTACCAGGCCGTGGCCTTCACCTTGCCGCTGAACAGCCTGCGCGGCGGCGGCATCGCGGTCAGTCCCGATGGCAGCCGGCTGATCACCGGCTACGTGGTCTCGGCGCCGGTCGACCTCCCGGCGCGGGCCGAAAATGCCCCGTCACCCGCGCCCGGACCCGTGCTGGGGGACCTGCCGGCCGGGGTGGCCGGCGGCACCGCCGAAGCCGGTCTGGACGTGTTCACCCTGCCGCTGGGCGCGGCCAGCACCGCGCAGCGCGTCGCCCTGCTGGACTGCGCCTGCTACTTTGCGGCGGTGCAGATCACCCCGGACGGCCAGCGGGCGGTGCTGGGCGTGCTGTCCGACGTGCCCGACTCGGTGCCCGTCGTGCACAGCCTGCCGGCGCCGTTCACCGACCCTTCCGCACTGCAGGCGCTGCCGCTGCCGCCAGGCTTCGTCGGCGCCCAGGGTTTCGAGGACATCGGCATCAGCGCCGACGGCAGCGAGGCGATCCTGACCGGCCAGTCGCTGACCGGCGGCAGCTTCGGCGGACTGCCGGCCCTGCACCTGCGGGCGCCGTTCACGACGGCGGGCGTGCAGGCCAGTGCCCTGGTGGTGCCGGGTGGCCGCGGCGCCGGATCGGTGCGCTACGCGCCGGCCGGCACGCTGCCGCCCCCGCCGCCGCCGGTGGCGGCGCAGCCGGTCCCGACCCTGACGCCCTGGCAGCTCCTGCTCCTGGCCGCGGCGCTCGCCTGGCTGGGCGGGGGCAGGCTGCGGCGGCGCAGCGCTGCCTGAGGCCCACCCGGGGCACGGTTCGCGGTCATTCCCGCTGCCGGTCGCCGGACCGGCAGCCCCGCGGGCGCCGTCGACCGGCGCCCGGGGGCGGACCCGACGCCGGCACCGAGGGCGCATTCCCGCCCGTGCGGCGTCCGGCGACGGGTGCCGGGGCCGCAGCCCGGCGGGCTGCGACCGCCGGGCCTGCGCGGGCCTTCCATTTCCGGGGGGTGTCGCTATAATGTCGCGTTCATTCGCGCCCCCGTCGGGACGCGATTCCCACCCAGAGTCCCCGCACATGGTCAAGATTCGACTGGCTCGCGGCGGCGCCAAGGCGCGGCCGTTCTACCACATCATCGTCGCCGACGAGCGCAGCCCGCGCGACGGTCGCAGCATCGAGCGCGTGGGTTTCTACAACCCGATCGCGACCGGCCAGGAGCGTCCGCTCGAGGTCAAGCTGGAGCGCGTCGACCACTGGGTCGGCAAGGGCGCCCAGATGACCGAGAAGGTGCGTTCGCTGGTCAAGCAGGCCCGCAAGAGCCAGCCCGCCGCGGCCTGAGGGCCGCGCGCAGCCCCGCCATGGACCGCCGCGACCGCCGCGTCCTGGTAGGGCGTGTGGTCGGCGTCCATGGCGTCCGCGGCGGCGTCAAGGTGGAGTCCTTCACCGAGCCGCGCGGCCGCATCTTCGACTACCAGCCCTGGATCGTCCGCCAGCTCGGCGCCGAACGCGTCGCGCGCGGCCGGCCGCTGGTCCGCGACCAGCGCATCGCCGCCATGATCGACGGCGTCGAGGATCGCGACGCCGCGGCCGCCCTGCTGGGCGCCGAGATCTGCGTGCGCCGGGCGCAGCTGCCGGCGCCGGCCCCTGGCGAGTACTACTGGGCCGACCTCGAAGGCCTGGCGGTGGTCAATCTCGACGGCGTGCCGCTGGGCACGGTGGAATCGCTGTTCGCCACCGGCGCCAACGACGTGATGGTGGTGCGCCAGGGCGAGCGCGAGCGCCTGGTGCCCTTCGTGCGCGGCAGCCACGTGCGCCGCGTCGACCTCGAGGGCGGCCGGATCCTGGTCGACTGGGATCCGGACTTCTAGCGCACCGGTGCCGGCGCGCAGCGCGGCCGGCGCCAGGTTCCTTCCGAGCAGCCGCAGGACCGTGCCGTGCGCATCGACGTGATCAGCCTGTTTCCCGACTTCGTCGACGCCGCCAGCGGCTTCGGCGTGGTCGGCCGTGCCCGGCAGCGCGGCCTGCTCCAGGTGGCCTGCTGGAACCCGCGCGACTTCACCGGCGATCCGCACCGGACCGTCGACGACCGACCCTACGGGGGCGGCCCCGGCATGGTGATGCTGATCGACCCCCTGCGCGCCGCCCTGGCCGCGGTGCGCAGCGCCGATCCGGCGCCGGCGCACGTGGTGCACCTGAGCCCGCAGGGCGAGCGCCTGACCCAGGCCACGGTCCGGCGGCTGGCGTCGTTGCCGCGCCTGGTGCTGCTGTGCGGCCGCTACGAGGCGATCGACGAGCGCCTGCTGGCGGCCGAGGTGGACGATGAACTGTCGGTCGGCGACTACGTGCTGTCCGGCGGCGAGCTGCCGGCCTGCATCGTCATCGACGCCGTCGGCCGGCTGCTCGACGGCGCCCTGGGCGACCCCGACTCGGCCCGCCAGGACTCCTTCGGCGACGGCCTGCTCGACAGCGGCCACTGGACCCGCCCGGAGCGCCATGCCCTCGGCGAGGTCCCGGCGGTCCTGCTCGGCGGCGACCACGCGGCGATCGCCCGCTGGCGGCGGCGGGAGGCCCTGGGCCGGACCTGGCTGCGCCGCCCCGACCTGCTTGCCCGGGCCAGGCTGGACCGCGCCGACCGGGCGCTGCTGGCCGATTACATCGCCGCCTGGCGGGCGGCGGGCGGGCCCGGATCCGGCTGAACCGGCGGCGACCGGCGGCCCCTGCCTGCCCGGAGCGACCCGTGGGCGCGTCCCGGCGGAGGCCCGCCGCGCCCCGCGCCGGCCGGGCCGGGCACGGCAGCCGGGACCGGGGCGGCCCGGGCCTTCCCAACGCTGCCGCGGTTCTGCCATAATCCGCGGTCTTTGCAAGTCCCCCCGATTCTCACGTCATTGGTGAACGCCATGAACCTGATCCAGCAATTCGAAGCCGAGCAGATGGCGCGCCAGCTGCCGGATTTCTCCCCCGGCGACACCGTGGTGGTCAACGTCAAGGTCAAGGAAGGCAACCGCGAGCGCATCCAGGCCTATGAGGGCGTGGTCATCGCCAAGCGCAACCGCGGCCTGAACTCCGCCTTCACCGTGCGCAAGATGTCGCACGGCACCGGCGTCGAGCGCGTGTTCCAGGCGCACAGTCCGGTGATCGACTCGGTCGAGGTCAAGCGCCGCGGCAAGGTGCGCGGCGCCAAGCTGTACTTCCTGCGCGGCCTCGAGGGCAAGGCGGCGCGCATCCAGGAGGACCTGGCCGCTTCCGCCAAGGACGCCGCCAAGCGCGACGCCGCCAAGAAGGCCGCGAAGAAGGCCAAGGAAGCCTGATCGATCCGGCGCGGCGCCCGCGCGCCGGCCGGCTGTCCGATCCGAAGGCCGCCAGCGATGGCGGCCTTCGCCGTTTGCGCACCCGCCCCGGGGGCGGGTGCCGGCGTCACACCAGCAGCGAGCGCAGCATCCAGGCGGTCTTCTCGTGCGCCTGCATGCGCTGCGTGGCGAGGTCGGCGCTCGGCTGGTCGTCCGCGCCGTCGGCCACCTTGAACACCTCGCGGGCGGTGCGGGCGCAGGTCTCGTGGCCGTCGACCAGCTGGCCGACCATGCCCTTCCAGTCCGGCACCCCGGCCTCCTCCTTGATCGCCGACAGGCCGGCGAACTGCGCGCCCGAGCCGGGCGCGTACATGCCCAGCGCGCGGATCCGCTCGGCGATCTCGTCGTTGGCCAGCCACAGCTCGTTGTACTGGGTCTCGAACATCGTGTGCAGGGTGTTGAACATCGGCCCGGTGACGTTCCAGTGGAACGCGTGGGTCTTCAGGTACAGGGTGTAGTTGTCGGCCAGCAGCCGGGCCAGCCCCTCGGCGATCTGCCGGCGCTGCTTCTCGGGGATGCCGATGTCGATCTTCGCCTCGGCCTTCTTCGCCTTCGCCTCGATCTTGCGCTTGCCGTTTGCCATGACCATCTCCTTAAGCTCGACACGGTGTTGGCCCTAGGCTAGCGCCCCCCGGCGTCACAATGAAGTCACCAATACCCATGGCGGCCATCGATCCAGCCAATCGCCGACCCGAGCCGCCGCCCCTGCCGGCGCCGGGCGACACGCGCTGCACCGACCGCGGCCGGCTGCTGCGCCTGCGCCAGCGCCTGCGCGGCGCCAGTCCGGAGCAGACGCCGGCCCTGGCCGAACAGTACCGGATGCTCTGCGAAACCTCGGCGGCGGCGGTGGCGGCCCGTCGCCAGGCGCTGCCGGTGCCGCGCTTCGACGGCAGCCTGCCGATCCACGCCGAGGGCGAGCGCCTGGCCGGACTGATCGCCCGGCACCGGGTGGTGGTGGTCGCCGGCGAGACCGGCTCCGGCAAGACCACCCAGATCCCGAAGCTGGCGCTGGTGGCAGGTCGCGGCGCCGCCGGCGCCATCGCCTGCACCCAGCCGCGCCGGATCGCGGCGCGCAGCGTGGCGCGCCGGGTCGCCGAGGAACTCGACACCCGGCTCGGCGAACTGGTCGGCTACCAGGTGCGCTTCGACGAGCGCGCCGGCGAGGACACCGCGATCCGCTTCATGACCGACGGCATCCTGCTCGCCCAGGCGCAGTCCGACCCCTGGCTGTCCGCCTACGACACGATCCTGGTCGACGAGGCCCACGAGCGTTCGCTGAACATCGACTTCCTGCTCGGCCTGCTCAAGCGCCTGCTGGCGCGCCGCGACGACCTCAAGGTGATCGTCACCTCGGCGACCATCGACACCGCACGCTTCGCGGCCTTCTTCGACGGCGCGCCGGTTGTCGAGATCCCCGGCCGCAGCTATCCGGTGGAGCGGCGCTGGCGGCCGCTGGCCGAGCGCGAGCGCGGCGAGCGCGGCCTGCTGGCGGCGCTCGCCGACACCGTCGCCGAGATCGGTCGCGAGGACCCGCAGGGCGACGTCCTGGTGTTCCTGCCCGGCGAACGCGAGATCCGCGAGGCGCACCGCGTGCTCGCAGACCTGCGCCTGCGCCACACCGAGGTCCTGCCGCTGTACGCGAGGCTGTCGGCGCGCGACCAGGACCGCGTGTTCCGGCCCGGCACCGGCCGGCGGATCGTGCTGGCCACCAACGTCGCCGAGACCTCGCTGACCGTGCCGCGGATCCGCCACGTGGTCGACGCCGGCACCGCCCGGATCAGCCGCTACAGCCCGCGCAGCAAGGTGCAGCGCCTGGAGGTCGAGCCGATCGCCCGCGCCAACGCCGAGCAGCGCGCCGGCCGCTGCGGCCGCACCGGGCCGGGCATCGCCTGGCGGCTGTACGACGAGGCCGACTTCCTGGCGCGCCCGGAGTACGCCGACCCGGAGATCCTGCGCAGCTCGCTGGCCAACGTCATCCTGCGCATGCTGTCGCTGGGGCTGGGCGACATCGAGGCGTTCCCGTTCATCGATCCGCCCGGCGAGCGCGCCATCCGCGAGGGCCTGCAGCAGCTCGCCGAGCTCAGGGCGGTCGATGGCCAGCGCCGGCTCACCGACATCGGCCGGGCGATGGCGCGCTTCCCGATCGACGTCCAGCTCGCCTGGATGCTGGTCGAGGCCCGCGAGCTGGGCAGCCTGCGCGAGCTGCTGGCGATCGTCGCCTTCCTGGGCGTGCAGGATCCGCGCGAGCGGCCGGCCGAGGTCCGCCAGCTCGCCGACAGCCGGCACGCCGAGTACGCCGACCACCGCTCGGATTTCCTGTCGGCCTGGAAGCTGTGGCAGGCGTTCGACGCCGCCCACGCCGAGCTCGGCAGCAGCCGGCTGCGCGCCTGGTGCGAGGAGCGCTTCCTCAACTTCATGCGCATGCGCGAGTGGCGCGAGCTGCACCGGCAACTGCTGCAGATCGCCGATGCCGCCGGCTGGCCGCTGGCCGGCCCGGACGGCAAGCCGGCCAGCTACGAGACGATCCACCGGGCGATCCTGGCCGGGCTGCCGACCAGCGTCGCCCGGCGCGGCGAGAAGGGCCTGTACGAGGGCACCCGCAGCCGCGGCTTCTCGATCTTCCCGGGCAGCGCCCTGGCCAAGGCGCAGCCGCCCTGGCTGCTGTCGCTGTCGGTGATCCAGACCGCCCGGCTGTACGCGCACGTCAACGCCCGGATCGAGCCGGACTGGCTGTACGCGCAGGCCGGGCACCTGCTGCGGCGGACCGTGTTCGAGCCGTTCTGGGATGCCGACCGCGGCCGCGTCCAGGCGTTCGAGCAGGCCAGCCTGCTCGGCCTGGTGGTGCATGCCAGGCGCCGGGTCGACTATGCCGCCACCGACCCCGCCGGCGCCCGCGCGATCTTCCTGCGCGACGGCCTGGCCGAATGCGACCTGCGCAGCCGCAGCGACTTCGTGGCCGGCAACGCCGAGGTCCTGGCGCAGGCGCGCGAGCGCGAGGCCGCGCAGCGGCGCCAGGGCCTGGTGCTGGATGCCGAGGCACGGGCGCAGTTCTTCGAGGCGCTGGTGCCGGCCACGGTGAACTCGACCCGCGCCCTCGACGACTGGTACCGCCGGTCGCCGGCGGCGGAGCGCCGGCGCCTTTCCTGGCAGCTCTCCGACCTGCTGGCCAGCGACCCCGGCGGCGACGGCTATCCGGCCCGGATCCAGCTTGCCGGCCACTGGTTCGAGCTGGACTACCGGTTCACGCCGGGCGACGAGGCCGACGGCGTCAGCCTTCGGCTGCCGCTGGCCTGGCTCAACGCCGTGCCGGCCGCGCGCCTGGAATGGCTGGTGCCGGGCCTGTTGCCGGTCCGGGTGGCCGAGCTGATCCGCTCCCTGGCCAAGCCGCTGCGACGCAACTTTGTGCCCGCGCCGGACTTCGCGCGCGCCTTCGTCGACGCCGAGGCCCCGGGGCCGCGGCCGCTGGCCGAGGCGCTGGCCGCGTGGCTGCGGCGCACCACCGGCGTGGCGGTGACCGCGGCCGACTTCGACGATGCCGGGCTGCCGGTGCACCTGCGGATGCGCATCGTCGTGGTCGACGAGGCCGGCCACGAGGTCGCCCACGGCAGGGACCTGGCCGTCCTGCAGGCGCGCTGGGGCCAGGCCGCCCGCAAGGCGTTCGCGCAGCGCGCGGCGGGCGGCTTCAGCCGCACCGGGCTGACCCGCTTCGAGCCCGAGGAACTGCCGGAGCGGATCGAGGCCGGATCCGGGCTGGCCGCGTTCCCGGCCTTCGTCGACCGCGGCGACCACGTCGATCTGGTGGTCTTCGAGACCGCCGACCAGGCGGCGGCCGCGCACGCCGGCGGGCTGCGCAGGCTGCTGCTGCTGCGCCTGGCCGACCTGCGCCGACGCCTGGCCCGGCAACTGCCGCTGGATGCCCAGGCGCAGTTCGCCTGGGCCGGCATCGGCTCGGTCGACGGCCTGCGGGCCGACATCGTCGACCACGCCCTGTCCGGGCTGCTGGCGCAGGCCGGCGCGGTGCGCAGCCGGGTCGCCTTCGAGGCGCTGGCCGCCGACCTGGGCGACCGCCTGGGGCGCGCGGCCAATGCCCGCGCCCTGAAGGTCGCCGAGGCGCTGGCGGCCCTGGCGCAGGCGGCGCCGGCGCTGGAGCCGCCGCTGCTCGGCTTCGCCGCCGCCAGCTTCGACGACCTGCGCGCGCAGCGACGGCGCCTGTTCCCGCCCGATCTGGGCGCCCGGATCCCGGACCGGCGCCTGGCCGACTACCCGCGCTACCTCAAGGCCATGGCCCTGCGCGCCGGGCGGCTGCAGGCCGACCCGCGCCGCGACCAGGCGCGGATGCTGGTGGTCGGCGACTTCGAGCGCCGCATCGCAGCGCTGGCCGGTCGCTGCGACGGCGACGAGCTCGACGCCCTGCGCTGGCTGGTGGAGGAGCTGCGGGTGTCGCTGTTCGCCCAGGAACTGGGGACAAGGGAGCCGGTGTCGGAGAAGCGCCTCGAACGTCGCCTGCAGGCGCTGGAAGGCTGATCCGGGGCGCACCTTGCCGCCGGTACGCGGTCGTGCGGGCCGGCGAGGTCCCCGCGCAGGCAGCCGATGCGTCCGGCGCCGTCCGGGCCCGCACCGGACCGGCCAGCTGCGCGTCGGCCGGGACGGTGGATCGTCGGCGCGCTGCCAGCCGGGGCGCCGGGACCGGCGCCCGGATCCGCCGGCGGAGCAGGGCGGGTCGGCGGCGACCGCGCGCTGGCGGCCGCCGGTGGCGAGGTCAGCGCACCCGTCGGACCCGGGCCGAGGCGTTGTAACCCTCGACGCGGAGGTTCCAGGCGCCCAGCAGGCCGGGCTCGATGATCACCGTGGGGTCCTGGACGGGGCGGATCGCCAGCGGCGTGAACGAGCCCGCGATCTCCCAGACCATGCCGTTCTCGAGGGTGAAGGTGGTGCGGCTGTCCCAGCCGGTGAACTCGCCCTTGATGCGGCTGACGATGGCGTTGCGCGACGCGACCGGGTCGGACAAGCCGCGGTTGTCGGCCTGCACGGGATAGGGCGTGGCGGCGGCGCTGGCGGGCCAGTTCGCCCGCAGCCAGTCGTTCAGCCGGGCCAGCTCGTCGGCCGACAGGCGTTCGAGGCCGGCCGAGGTGAAATCGTCGCTGCTCATGCGCTCCTCGAGGGAGGAGAACTCCTGGGCCAGCGCGGACGGCGCGGCCAGGACGAGGAGCGGGACGATGAAGCGGGCGATCATGTGCATGCGGCGGACCCTGGTGTTGGTTCGGACGGCAGGCGCCGATTGTAGCCGCGTTCGGGCCCGGGCCAGGACGGCCGGCGCCGGCGGACGCCTACAATGGCCGGCATGGAGCCCCACCCGACCGTCGATCCCGCCGCCGTGCCGCTGCCGGATTGGGCGATGCCGGCCGCCCGGGCGCAGGCGCCGGCGCGGCTGGAGGAACTCGGCCAGGTGCTGCGCCTGCTCGACGGCCTGGCGGTCGATCCGCCGACGCGGGCGGCGGCGATCGCGCGCCGGCTGGACTGCTGGTCGCCGGCCGAGGCCGCGGTGCCCGGCTGCGGCGCCCTGCGCGAGGGCCTGGCCGAGGCGGGCCTGGTCTGGAGCCTGCATGCCGATCCTGCGGGCGGCGCCAATGCCGAGGGGCTGCGCCGGCTGCTGCTGGCGATCGTGCGCGACCTGCGGGTGGTGTTCATCCTGCTCGCCGAGCAGCTGGTCGCCCTGCGCCAGGCGGCCGGCCTGGCGCCCGAGCAGCGCCGCGAGCTGGCCCGCCTGGCCGCCGACATCCACGCGCCGCTGGCCAACCGCCTGGGCATCTGGCAGCTCAAGTGGGAACTGGAGGACCTCGCCTTCCGCTTCCTCAATCCGGAGACCTACCGGCGCATCGCCGGCCTGCTCGACGAGCGTCGCGGCGACCGCGAACGCTACATCGAACAGGCCGGCCGCGACCTCGCCGGTGCCCTGGCGCAGGCCGGCGTGCGCGCCCAGGTCGCCGGCCGCCCCAAGCACATCTTCAGCATCTGGAAGAAGATGGGCCGCAAGAACGCGGGCTTCGGCGAGCTCTACGATGTCCGCGCGCTGCGCGTGCTGGTCGACGACGTCGCCGCCTGCTATGCCGCGCTCGGGGTCGTGCACAGCCTGTGGACGCCGATCCCGCAGGAGTTCGACGACTACATCGCCCGGCCCAAGGGCAACAACTACCAGTCGCTGCACACGGCGGTGGTCGGCCCCGAGGGCAAGACCCTCGAGGTGCAGATCCGCAGCCACGACATGCACGCCCACGCCGAGCTGGGCGTCGCCGCGCACTGGAAGTACAAGGAGGGCGGTCGCGGCGATGCCGCGCTGGAGCGCAAGATCGCCTGGCTGCGCGCCCTGCTGGAGAACCGCGAGGCCGGCGAGGACGACCGCGGCCTCTACGAGGGTTTCCGCACCGACACCGTCGAGGACCGCGTCTACGTGCTCACCCCGCGTGGCGAGGTCGTCGACCTGCCGGCCGGCGCCACCGTGCTCGACTTCGCCTACCACGTGCATACCGAGGTCGGGCACCGCTGCCGGGGCGCCAAGGTCAACGGCCGCATCGTGCCACTGACGCACAGCCCGCAGTCGGGCGACCGGATCGAGATCCTCACCGGCAAGGAGGCGGCGCCCCGCCGCGACTGGCTCAACGCCCAGGCCGGTTACCTGGTCAGCGGCCGGGCCCGCGACAAGGTCCGCGCCTGGTTCCGGCGCCTGGACCTCGACCAGAACCTGCGCGAGGGCGCGGCCCTGCTGGAGCGCGAGCTCAAGCGCCTGGGCCTGCACGAGTGGCCGCTGGCGCCGCTGCTGGCGCGCTGGAACCTGAAGCGCATCGAGGAACTGCACGTGGCCGTGGCCCTGGGCGAGATCTCGCCGGCCCAGGTCGCGCGCGCGATCCACGAGGCGCAGGCGCCCCGTCAGGCGACGGCCGAGCCGCCGCCGCGCGGCGGGCAGGCACCGGCGGCAGCGGACGCGGTCACCGTGGAGGGCATCGGCAACCTGATGCTGGCCTATGCCCGGTGCTGCCAGCCGCTGCCCGGCGACGCCATCACCGGCTACGTCACCCAGGGCCGCGGCGTCAGCGTGCACCGGCAGGACTGCGGCAGTTTCGCCCGCATGGCGGCCCGGCATCCGGAGCGGGTGCTGCCGGTGGAATGGGGGCGCAAGGCGACCGGCCAGTTCGAGGTCGGCCTGCGCCTGCGCGCGTTCGATCGCGGCGGGCTGCTCAAGGACGTGACCGCGGTGTTCGCCGGGCTGGGCGTACCGGTGCTGGCCCTGGACTCCCGGATCGATGCCGCCCAGGGCGAGGCCGAGATACGCTGCGCGGCGCGTGTGCGCGACGTCGACCAGCTCGGCACCCTGCTCGCGCGCCTCTCGGCCCTGCCCTCGGTGCGCGAGGCGCGCCGTCTGACCTGAGCGGCCGGACCGGGCGCCGGCGCACAAGCCCGGTTCATGCGCCAGGCGCTCTAATGGCGCGATTCTCCCTCCGCCCCTGATCCGTCGAGGCCCCCGCGACATGCATCCGCGCAACCGACCCGACCCCGAACTCGGCCGCCTCGACGACCTCGATCCGGACCGGCCGGCGCCAGTGTCGGCCGAGCCCATGCGGGCCGACGGACACCGGCCGCCGCGCCAGCCGCGGCCCCGGCGCAGGCACTGGCCCTGGGCGGCCGCCGCCATCGTGCTGCTCGGCCTGGCCCTGCTCTGGACCCAGCGCGAGGCCCTGCGCGAGGGCTTCCCGGCCTCGCAGACCCGCGAGCTGCTGAATGCCGCGGCGCGCGCCGAGGCGCAGGGCCGCTGGCACGGCGACGCCGCCGGGCACGCGGGCGACGACGCGCTGGCGCTGTACCAGCGCATCCTGGCCGACGACCCCGACAACGATGCCGCCCGCCTGGGCCTGCGCAGGGTCGGACAGGCCCTGGTCGACCAGGCGCAGGCGGCGCTGGCGGCCGGCGACACCGCCCGCGCCCGGACCCTGGCCGGGCTGCTGCCGGACACCGGCGAGGCCGGTGCGACCGTCGCCGACCTGGAGCGCCGGATCGCCGCGGTCGAGGCCGCGGGCGAGGCCTTGCCCGCGCTCCTGGAGCGCGGCCAGGCGGCGCTGGCGCGCCGGCGCATCCGCGGCGAGCAGGGCGCCCTGCTGGCGTTCAGGCAGATGCTGGCGATCGATCCGGGCAACGCGGTGGCGGCGCGCGGCATCGAGGACGCCCTCGCGGTGCTCGCCGACGAGGCCGGCCAGGCGCTCGCCGCCGGGCGCCTGGAGGACGCCACCGGCATGATCGAGGCGATCGCCGGCGAACAGTCGCAGCACGCCAGCCTGCCGGCCCTGCGGCAGCGCCTGGCGCAGGCGCAGGCGCAGCTGAAGGCGGAAGCCGACGCCGCTGCCGCTGCCGCCGCCAAGAACGCCGCCGACCTGGCCGCGGCCCAGCAGGCGGCCGCCGAGGCTGCCGCCGCCGCCGAGGCGGCGGAACGGCAGGCCGCCGAGCTGGCGCGCGAGCGCGCGCAGGCGCAAGCCGAGCAGGATCGCCGCGCGCGCGAGTCGCGGCGGCAGCTTGCCGCCGGCAACCGGGCGTTGCGTGCCGGCCGCCTGGAGGACGCCATCGCCGCCTTCGAGCGGGCGCTCGAAGGCGATGCCGACGCAGGTCCCGCGAGGGCCGGCCTGGACACCGCCGCGGCGCGGGCCCTGGCCGAGGCCCGGGCGGCCATCGAGCAGGCTCAGCCGGAGCGTGCGCAGTCGCGAATCGATCTCGCCCGGCGCGCCGGCGCCGGGTCGCCGGCGCTGGCCGAGGCCGAGCAGTCCCTGGCGGCGATGAGCGAGCGCCTGGCCCAGGTGCTGGCGCGACCACAGCTCGACGCCGCCAGCCAGGAGCGGCTGGACCGCCTCAAGGCCCAGGCACGCACCGCGGAAAGGCGCGGGGAGCTGGTCGAGCCGGCCGGTGCCAGCGCCTACGACCTCTACCGCCAGGCGCTCGCCATCGATCCGATGGACGAGGATGCGCGCCGGGCGGTGGCAGCCCTGCCCAGCCGGGCGCAGTCCCTGGTGGTCCACCACACCGAGCTGGGCCGGCTGGTCGAAGCCGGCGAGGCCCTGGACGCGCTGGTCGCGATGGCGCCGATGGATGCCTCGATCCCCGAACTGCGCAGGCAGCTGGCCAACGCCTGGCTGGAGCGCGGCAGCGGCCAGGCGCGGGCCGGCGAGACCGGGCCGGCGCGGCTGTCCCTCGAGCGCGCGCGCTCGCTGGCGCCCGGGCACCCCGGACTGGCCGTGCTGGCACGCGAGATCGACGGCGGCTGAGCGCCGGCCGCGCCGCGCCGGTGCCCTGCGCCTGGCGCGCGCGGTTGACGCGCCCGGGGCCGCCCCGGGGATTCGCGCTAAAATCGCCGATCCGGACACCTATCGACGCATGCCCATCACCCTGAAAACCCCGGCGGAAATCGAACAGATGCGCGCGGCCGGCCACCTGGCCGCCGAGGTGCTGCGCATGATCGAGCCGCACGTCCGCCCGGGCGTCACCACCGAGGAGCTCGACCGCATCTGCCACGACCACATCGTCCGGGTCCAGCAGGCGGTGCCGGCCAATGTCGGCTACGGCGGCGCTCCCGGGCGCATGCCCTTCCCCAAGACCATCTGCACCTCGGTCAACAACGTGGTCTGCCACGGCATCCCGAGCGCCGGCAAGGCGCTCAAGGCCGGCGACATCGTCAACATCGACGTCACCGTCATCAAGGACGGCTGGCACGGCGACACCAGCCGCATGTACTTCGTCGGGGAACCGCCGGTGCTGGCCCGGCGCCTGGTCGAGACCACCTACGAGGCGATGTGCGCCGCCATCCGGATGGTCCGCCCGGGCGTCCACCTGGGCGACATCGGCCACGCCATCCAGCAGCACGCCGAGGCGGCGCGGTTCTCGGTGGTCAGGGAATACTGCGGCCACGGCATCGGCCGCATCTACCACGAGGAGCCGCAGGTGCTGCACTACGGCCAGCCCGGCACCGGCGTGCTGCTGCGGCCGGGCATGGTGTTCACCATCGAACCGATGGTCAACGCCGGCAAGCGGCACACCCGCCTGCTGCCCGACAACTGGACCGTGGTGACCCGCGACCGCTCGCTGTCGGCGCAGTGGGAACACACGGTCGCGGTCACCGAGGACGGCTTCGACGTGCTGACCCTGCCGCCCGGCGAGTCGCTCTGAGGCCGGGCCGCCGTGCACGCCGCCGCCGACCCGGAACTCGATCGGTTGCGCGGCGAGGTCGCGGCCTTCGACCAGGCCCAGCAGGACGCCTTCCGCGCCGGCGCGCCGGTCGCCGACCTGCTGCGCGAACGGGCGCGCGCCTTCGACGGCTGGCTGACCGCGCTCTGGGCCGATGCCGCCGGCACCGGGTCCGGGCTGTCCCTGTTCGCGGTCGGCGGCTACGGCCGCGGCGAGCTGCACCCGCAGTCCGACCTCGACCTGCTGGTGCTGTCGGCCGAGGAACCCGACCTCGCCCAGCGCGGCCGGATCGAAGGCTTCGTGTCGCGCCTGTGGGACCTCGGCCTGCGCCCGGGTCACGCGGTGCGCACCCTGGAGCAATGCACCCAGGCGGCGGCCGCCGACGCCGCCGTGTGCACGACGATGATGGAGGCGCGCCTGCTGGCGGGCGATCCCGCGGCCGCCGCCGCCCTGGCCGCGGCGATCGCGCCGGACCGGGTCTGGCCGGTCGACCGCTACGCCGCCGCCAAGCAGGCCGAACTGGCGGAACGCCACGCCCGCTACGGCGACACCAGCTACAACCTCGAGCCCAATCTCAAGGACGGACCCGGCGGCCTGCGCGACATCCAGACCCTAGCCTGGATCGCCCTGCGCGCCACCGGCAGCGCCGATCCCGGCGACTGGATCCGCGCCGACGTGCTGCGCGCCGGCGAATGGCAGGCGCTGGTCGCCGCCGGCGAGCAGCTCTCGCGCCTGCGCTTCGCCCTGCACCTGGTGGCCACGCGCGCCGAGGAGCGGCTGCTGTTCGACCACCAGCCGCCGCTGGCCGAGCTGTTCGGCCTGCGCGACGAGCACCGCGACAACCGCGCCGTCGAACAGCTCATGCAGGGCTATTTCCGTGCCGCCCTGGCGGTGCGCCGGATCCAGGCGCGCTTCGACGCGCGCTGGCGCGAGCGCCACGAGGCCGATATCGCCGGCGAGCCGCTGGATGCCGACTTCATACGCTACGGCTCGCGCCTGGCGGCCCGCGACATGGCGCTGTTCGAGCGCGACCCGGCCAGCGCCCTGGCCCTGTTCGCGTGCTGGCAGAGGCACCCGGACCTGACCGCGCTGAGCGCCGACACCACCGCGGCGCTGGACGCCCTGGTGCAGCGCGGCGATGCCGCCCTGGCCGACCAGCCGCGGGCGCGCGAGGCCTTCCTGGCGATCCTGCGCGGCGCCGAGGTCGCCAGGACCCTGCAGCGGATGCACCTGCACGGCGTGCTGGGCGCCTACCTGCCGGCCTTCGCGAAGGTCACCGGGCGCATGCAGTACGACCTGTTCCACGTCTACACGGTCGACCAGCACACCCTCAACGTGATCCGCAACGTCGACCGGATCGCCGCCGGCAAGGCGCCGGAGTTCCCGCAGGCGGCGGCGGTGTTCGAGGGCCTGCGCAAGCCGGAGCTGCTGTACCTGGCCGCCCTGTTCCACGACATCGCCAAGGGCCGCGGCGGCGACCACTCCGAACTCGGCGCCGCCGATGCCGCGGCCTTCTGCCGCGCCCACGGCATGGGCGAGGCGGATGTCGACCTGGTCGCCTGGCTGGTCCGCCAGCACCTGCTGCTGTCGGTCACCGCGCAGAAATCCGACGTCACCGATCCGGCCGTGATCAACCGCTTCGCCGCCACGGTCGGCGACCGCGAGCGGCTCGATGCCCTGTACCTGCTGACCATGGCGGACATCGCCGGCACCGGACCGACCCTGTGGAACACCTGGAAGGCGCGCCTGGTCGCCGACCTCCATGCCGCCGCCCGCTTCGCCCTGCGCCGGGGCCTGGAGTACCCGATCCATACCGACGAGCGGATCGCCGAGTGCCGCAAGGCGGCGATGGCGCAGCTGGCCGATGAGGGCATCGACGCCGCGCAGGCGGAGGCGATCTGGCTGGACTTCCCCGCTTCCAGCTTCCTGCGCTACCGGCCCGGCCTGATCGCCTGGGTCACCCGCAACGTCGCCTCGGCGCGCAGCGACGCCCTGCCGCTGGTGGCGGCGCGCCGCGAGGGCGAGCGCGGCGCGCGCGAGATCCTGGTGCACAGCCAGGACATCGACGGCCTGTTCGCCGCGATCACCTCGGCGCTCGACCGGCTCGACCTGGACGTGGTCGAGGCCCGGGTGATGACCTCCGCGCGCGGCCTCAGCCTGGACACCTTCCGCGTCCTCGAGCGCAGCCGGCGCGCGCCCGATCCCGGCCTGCCGGCGGCCGAGCGCGAGGCCGCCTTCGCCGAGCGCGACGAGGAGATCGTGCGCAGCCTGCGCTACGCCCTGCGCCAGCGGCCGCTGCGCCTGGGCCCGGTGCGGCGCAGCCTGAGCCGGACCCAGCGCCACTTCCACATGAGCCCGCGGGTCGAGTTCACGCCGTCGTCGACCCCCGGTCGCACCCGCATGGCCCTGGTCTGCTCCGACCGCCCGGGCCTGCTGGCCCTGGTCGCCCAGGTGCTGCGCGAGCGGCAGGTGCGCGTGCACGGCGCGCGCATCGCCACCTTCGGCGAACGCGCCGAGGACTTCTTCGTGCTCAGCGACGAACGCGACCGCCCGCTCGACGAGGCCGCCCAGCAGGCCCTGGGCCAGGCCCTGGCCGAGCGCCTGGACGCCGCCTTCGGCTGAGCCGGCCGGTGCGACGAGCGGCCTCCGGCGGGCCGCCGAAGGCGTGGACGGATCGTCCGCGGCTTCCTACCATGGCCGGCCCGCCAGTCACCGGAACACCATGAACGCATCCCGGACCCACCCGCAGCAGGACGCCATCGAGGCGGCCTTCGACGCGCTGGCCACCTTGTCCCGGCCGGCCCTCGCGGAACGCTGCGGCGCCGAGGTCGAGGCCGTGCTCGACGCCCTGGAAGCCGGCGCGCTGCGCGTCGCCGAACCGGACGGGCAGGGCGGCTGGCGGGTCAACGGCTGGGTCAAGAAGGCGGTGCTGCTGTATTTCCGGCTGCGTGACATGGCGCCGATGCCGGCCTCGCCGGGCGGCCTGCTCGGCGCCTGGGACAAGGTGCCGCTGCGTTTCGCCGGCGACACCCCGGAAACCGCCTACCGCGCCGTCGGCGCCCGCGTCGTGCCGGGCGCCATCGTCCGCCGGGGCGCGCATGTCGGCGGCGACGTCGTGCTGATGCCGAGCTTCGTCAACATCGGCGCCCATGTCGGCGCCGGCACCATGGTCGACACCTGGGCGACGGTCGGCTCCTGCGCCCAGATCGGCCGCAACGTCCACCTGTCGGGGGGCGCCGGCATCGGCGGGGTGCTGGAGCCGCTGCAGGCGGCGCCGACCATCATCGAGGACGACTGCTTCATCGGCGCCCGCTCGGAGGTGGTCGAGGGCGTGGTGGTCGAGCGCGGCAGCGTGATCGGCATGGGCGTGTTCCTGGGCCAGAGCACCCGCATCTACGACCGCGCCAGCGGCGAGGTCCACCACGGCCGGGTGCCGGCCGGCAGCGTGGTGGTGCCGGGCAGCCTGCCCGCCGCCGACGGCAGCCACTCGCTGGCCTGCGCGGTGATCGTCAAGCGCGTCGACGAGAAGACCCGGGCGCGGACCTCGATCAACGACCTTCTGCGCATGGCCTGAGCGGCCCGCGGCATACTGCACCGCACCGCCCCCTGCGCCGACCTTGCCATGAGCCACACCGTGTACGGACTGGCCAACTGCGACAGCTGCCGCAAGGCGCGCAACTGGCTGCAGCGCTTCGGCATCGAACACCGCTTCGTCGACTACCGTGCGCAGCCGGTGGCGCCGGCCACGCTCCGGGTCTGGGCCGGGCAGCTCGGCGGCTTCGATGCCCTGGTCAACCGGGCCTCCGCCACCTGGCGGGGCCTGCCACCGAACCGCAAGGCGCCCGGTTCGGACCCGGAATGGCTGCTGTTGCTGCGCGAGTATCCGGCCCTGGTGAAGCGGCCGGTGCTGGAGGCGGAAGACGGCACGGTGACTCTTGGCTTCTCGGACGCCGCCTGGAAGCGGCTGCTGTTGCCATGAGCCCGCGCCTGCGCTTCCACGGCCGGGGCACGCGCCGGTGAGCGAGGTGCTGGCGCTCGCCAGCGCGCTGATCCGCCGGGCGTCGGTGACGCCCGAGGACGCCGGTTGCCAGGACCTGCTCGCCGCGCGCCTGGCGGCTTCCGGGTTCGCGGTCGAGCGCCTGGACGTCGGCACGGTGCGCAACCTGTGGGCCAGCCATGGTTCGGACGGCCCGGTGCTGTGCCTGCTCGGCCACACCGACGTGGTGCCGCCGGGACCGCTCGACGCCTGGCAGCACGATCCGTTCGACCCGGTGGTGCGCGCCGGTCGCCTGTTCGGCCGCGGCGCCGCCGACATGAAGGGCTCGGTGGCCGCCTTCGTGCTGGCGTTGGAAAAGTTCGTGGCCGACCATCCCGACCATCCCGGCACGGTGGCCCTGCTGCTGACCTCCGACGAGGAGGGCGATGCCATCGAAGGCGTGCGCGCCGTGGTCGAGCGTTTCCGCGCCGACCGCCGCCGGATCGACTTCTGCCTGGTCGGCGAGCCCAGCTCGGCGCGCCGGCTGGGCGACGTGGTGCGCATCGGCCGGCGCGGGTCGCTGACCGCGACCGTGACCGTCCGTGGCGTCCAGGGCCATGTCGCCTATCCGGACCAGGCGGTGAACCCGATCCACCGCGTGCTGCCGGCGCTGGCCGAACTGGTGGCGCGGCAGTGGGATGCCGAACCCTGGCCGGAGTTTCCGGCGACCACCCTGCAGGTCGCCAACTTCCGGGCCGGCACCGGCGCCAGCAACGTCGTCCCCGGCACCGCCACCGTGCAGTTCAACCTGCGCTACTCGCCGCGCTGGACCGCCGATGCCCTGGTCGGCGAGATCGAGGCGGTGTTCGCCCGCCACGGCGTCGACGCCGGCTTCCACTGGCACCGCTCCGGCGAGCCCTTCCACACCGGCGAGGGCCGGCTGCGGGCGGCCGTGCGCGGCGCCCTGCGCGACCTGCTCGGCGCGGCGCCCGAGGAAAACACCGGCGGCGGCACCTCGGACGGCCGCTTCGTGGCCACCCTGGGGGCCGAGGTGGTCGAACTCGGCCCGGTCAACGCCAGCATCCACCAGGTCGACGAGCACGTCGACCTGGCCGACCTGGAGCGGCTGCCCGGCCTGTACCGCGAGGTCGTCGAGCGCTGCCTGCTGCCCGGCCGCGGCGCCGCCTGAGCGCCGCGGGCGCGTCCTGGCGCCGCCCCGGGTACGGCCCGGCCGTTCATGATGCGCTGCACAGGCGACTGCGCGGGGCTTGTGCTAGCGTCACCGGATTGTGAAACCCGTTGTGCAAGCCTCCGGAGGGAAACCCATGTCTCGCATTCTCCTTGCGCCGGCCTCGGCGCTGCTCGTGCTGGCGCTTGGCGCCGCCCACGCGGCCACCCCCCAGCAACCCTACGAGCGCGGCGCCGACGAGGCCGTGCAGGAGGCGTTCTGGGCGGTCGGCGGCGGCGAGCTGAAGCTGCGCGTGAACGACGACTTCCTCGAGCTGTTCGGCATCCGGGCGCGGCTGCCGGCGCCGGCCCCCGGCCAGGACGCCGAGGATCACGAGTTCGCGGTGTTCGCCGTCAGCCCCGCAGAGTCCCTGCATTTCAACGCACCGGAGGGCGGCTTCGACCGCTTCGTCGGCGGCGGCCTGCGCATCGAGGGCGGGTTCGCCCTCGACCTCGCCGGTCGCGGCACCCTGGACCAGCGCGGCCTGACGCTGCGCGCCGGCACCGCCAACCCGATGCAGCTCGAGCTGGTCGGCGCCGACGGCACCGCCTGGTTCTACCTCAACCACCTGATGTACAAGATGGTCGAGGACTACCGCTGGTTCTACGTGCGCAGCGCCGACCTGCGCGCCAGCAAGGCCCTGGCCGACCGCATCGGCCGGCCGGAGCTGGCCGACGCCTACGTCGGCGAGGTCAAGATGCTGCTCGACGTGGTCGCCCGCCCGGCCGGCTTCGACGCCGCCGCGCTGCGCTGCCCGGCGCCGAACTTCCACGGCCTGCCCCTGCCGGGCGGCGGCGGCAGCTACCGCGCCGACGTGCTGATGGAGGTCTACACCATGGCGTTCACGCGCTGCCGGCGCGGCGACACCCAGGCCAACGGCTGCAACGTGGTCGGCGACGACGGCCAGGTCGTGTTCACGCCCAGCTCGACGCTGCGCAACAGCAACCGCGACGATACCGCCGACGTGCCGTGGTACCAGAAGTTCACGGTCAGCCCCTACAACTACCCCTATCCGGGCAACGACCAGCATCCCTACCTGATCTGGAACATGTTCCGGCTCAACGACGGCCAGCTGGAGCAGATCGGCGCCTCCGGCGTCAAGCACGCCTTCCTCACCATCAATACCGGCTGCGCGCCGGGCGCCTGCACCGGCAGCGGCCACATCCTCGGCCGCAACTGCGGCGACGTCTACGGCACCGGCAACAACGACAGCAATTCCAGCCTGGGTCCGCGCCACGAGCTGGTGCCGGCGACCGGCGAGTGGGGCCGCTGCCGTTCCATCTACGACGTCAACTGCGATGGCGTCCAGAACAGTTCCGGCAACACCAACTACGACCAGCGCCTGATCGTCCGCGAGTCGCAGATGCGGGTTCCCGGCGCGCAGTTCTTCACCGAGTCCTGGTACATCGTCCAGGACGACGTCGACATCTACAACACGATGGCGTTCCGGCCGATCAGCCCGTCCGCCTCCGGCAGCGGCTGGACCACCGGAAGCCAGGGCGCCTTCACGCTGGGCCCGGTGATCAACCACTGGGTCAACCCGGCCGCCAACCCGACCCGCAACGTCGAGATCGCCACGCCCGAGGGCCACGTCCGCGTCGCGGTCGCGTTCAAGGACCTGGGCGCCTGTGGCGCCGAGACCGGCCTGTCCGGCAACTGCTGGCGCTACGACTACGTGGTCAACAACTTCGACTTCTCGCGCGTGGTCTACGGCAATCCGCCCAACCATGTGCCGCCCAACCTGGAGGTGGTCAGCAACAAGGGCTTCGACCGCTTCAGCATCCCGGTGGCGCAGGCCGGCGTGCACGTGCCGGCCGGCCACTTCGCCGACCTCGACATCCAGGCCGGCAACGACTGGACGGTTTCCCAGGACGCCGGCAACCTGACCTGGTCGGCACCGGTCGGCAACGAGCTGAACTGGGGCACCCTGTACCGCTTCAGCTTCGTGACCAACGTCGCGCCCGATCCGGGCCACACCCGCAACGTCGCGCTGGGCGTGGCCGGGCCGGGCGAGCCCGCGGCGCTGACCACCGGCATCATGGTCCCGAACGTGTCGGCGGTGCTGGATCTCATCTTCGCCCACGACTTCGAGGGTCCGGCCGTCGATCGCCGGCCCTGACGGCCGCGCGGTGGGCCGCCGGTTCTCCCTGGCCGGCGCCGCCCTGGCGGCGCTGGTCCTGGCGTGTCCCGGTGGCGGCCGAGCCGACATCTCCGGGCGCGTCGTCGATGTCGTCGACGGCACCCCGCTCGCGGGCGCGGTGGTCGCGATCCGCGCCCGTCCCGAGCTGGGACAGGCGCTGACCGGGCCCGACGGCCACTTCCACCTGCCGATGTCGGCGCCCGGCCTGCTCGAGATCGGCGCGGCGCTGGCCCATGACCCGCAGGCCCCGCGCAACTACCTCAGCGAGACCCAGCAGGTCTACGACGGCATGTCGCAGGTGCTGATCGAGCTGCCCCGGCTGCCGGCCGCGTCGAACCCGACCTACCTGCCGCCCGCGACCCAGCAGTCCTGCCGCACCTGCCACTCGGCCTACTACACGCAGTGGGCCGGATCGCGCCACGCCGGCGCGGCGGTCAACCCCTGGGTGCTCGACCTGTTCTCCGGCACCGGCACGCCGGGGGGCGCCGCGGGCTACGTGTTCAAGGACCTGCACGATCCCGGCGACACCGGCTTCTGCGCGACCTGCCACGCACCGATGCAGGACCTGCTGGTACCCGGCGGCATGATGCTGGACGAGGTCGGCAGTCCGGCCGGCCTGGAGGGGGTCAACTGCCACGCCTGCCACCAGCTCGCGCACGTCAACGACGACATCGACGCGCTGCACCATCGTGGCAACGGCGAGTACCGCTTCCCGCTGGGCACCAGCGACTCGTCCTTCTACGTCTGGGGGACGCTGCCTGACGTGCCGACATCGCCGATGCAGAACAGCTACTCGCCCCTGCACGGCGACTCCAGGCTGTGCGCCTCCTGCCACCAGTACACCAATCCCGCGACCGGCGCGCCGGGCCAGAACACCTACCGGGAATGGCTGGCCTCGCCCTACGCCCAGCCCGGCCCGGGGCAGCGCCATTGCCAGGACTGCCACATGCCGACCCAGAGCGGGTCCGCGGTGATCGGCAGCGGCGGACCGAGCCGGCCCGGCAGCCAGCGCCACGCCCACACCATGATCGGTGCCACGCCGCCGCGCCTGACCCAGAACATCCTGCTGCGCGTGCAGGCGCGGCAGGAAGGCGCCCAGGTGGTCGTCGACGCCGAGGTCGAGAACCGCTGCGGGCACAATTTCCCGACCGGCATCTCCCTGCGCAACGCGCTGCTGGTGGTCGACGTCCGGCTCGACGGCGAGCCCCTGGTGCAGTCCGGAGGCGGCACCGTGCCCTGGTGGGCGGACGACGACGTGCCCGGCGTGCAGCCCGGCGACTACGCCGGCTGGCCGGGCCGCGGCTTCGCCAAGGTGCTGGCCGGGCGGATCAACGGCGCCGGCCCCCAGGTGGCGCCGGTGCTGTTCATCGATGCCGAGGAGGTGCTCGAGGACAGCGGCATCCCCTCCGGGGGCACCGACGCCAGCAGCTACCGCTTCACGGTCCCCGCCGGCCTGGCGCCGGGCGCGCAGGTCGAGGTCGACGTGCGCCTGCTGTACCGCCGCGCCTGGCGGGCGCTGGCGGTGACCAAGGGCTGGACCCAGACCCCCGGCGGCATGCCGGTTGAGATCGAGGTGCAGCGGACGCAACTGCCGGTGGCCCTGGCGCCGGTCTCGGACGCGGTGTTCTCCGACGGCTTCGAGACGGCCCGGTGAAGGGGCGTCCACCCCGCTGGTCGCCTTTCGGGGGCGGCCCGTCGTGGCCGGAGGCGATCGCCCTGGCCGCGCCTTGACCGTCCCGGAGTCGCCGACTAAGGTCCGGGACGGGGAGGCGTCGTCGTGGCGGTCTCCGCCATTCCGACGCCTGCTGGTTCCAAGAAGATGATCCGATTCAGACAAACCGGGGCCGCGCGCTGGCTGGTACTCGCGGTCGTGGCCACCGGGGCGGTGGCGGCACTGGGCGCGGGCCTGACCTGGTCGGCCGCGCCGGCAGATCCCCATGCCGGCTTCCTCGACATCACTCCGGACGGCACCCAGCCGGGCCTGGCCAGCGCCATGGAGCCCAACACCGGCTGCTTCGGCTGCCACCGCTCGTTCAATCCGGATTCGCCGCAGGCGACCTTCATGCCCCACAACACCTGGGGCGGTTCGATGATGGCGCATTCCGGTCGCGACCCGCTGTTCTGGGCCGCGCTCGACGTCGCCAACGCCGACCTGCCCGGCGCCGGCGACTGGTGCCTGCGCTGCCATGCGCCGACCGCGTGGCTGGAGGGCAGGGTGCTGAAGACCCCGGGCGGCGGCGTGGTCGACGGTACCGACGGCTGCCTGCTCGAGGGCCGGCACGACGCCACCGACGACAAGGGCAACGACTACGCCGGCATCGGCTGCCACTTCTGCCACCGCATGACCGAGACCGGTCCGGCCGGCGAGACGGCGCCGCCGGGCAGCGGCAACTTCTGGCTCGACGACGCGCTGTCGTGCGAGACCCCCGGCGGCACCTACGGCGGCCCCTGCCGGGCCGGTCCCTACCATTACCAGCCCGGCGACCTGTTCGAGCCGCCCCATGGCTGGGTCTACTCGGCCTTTCTCGACCGCGGCGCGGTCTGCGGCGTCTGCCATGACGTCACCTCGCCGATCACGGCGAACGGCCCCCTGCGCACGCTGATCCTGCCCGACGGCACCGACACCGGCATGGCGATGCCGATCGAACGCACCTTCACCGAGTGGGGTCGCAGCGATTTCGGCGATCTGGTGTTCCGCGACCGGATGGGCGACGATTTCGACTTCACGCCGCAGCTCGCCCGCGGCGCGACCTGCCAGGACTGCCACATGGCCAGCAGCGAGGATCCGCTGGCCAAGGCCTGCTCCTTCCTGCCGGACGGCTCGCGCGCCGGCAACCTGCCCGTGCACGAGTTCGTCGGCGCCAACACCTGGATCCCGAAGATGATCCGGGACCTGTACGCGCCCGGCATCGGCGGCGGCATCGAGGACCGCGCCGCCGACATCGCGCAGACCATCGAACGCGCCCGGCACATGCTGACCCAGCGCAGCGCCGTCATCGAGACCAGCGCCCAGGCCGCCTCCGGCGTCGTCAACGCCCAGGTCAAGGTCACCAACCTGGCCGGGCACAAGCTGCCGACCGGCTACGCCGAAGGCCGCCGCATGTGGCTGCACGTGGTCGCCCGCGACGGCCAGGGCGACGTCGTCTGGCAGACCGGCGCCTGGGATCCGGCGACCGGCGCCCTGGGCATCGACGCCCAGACCCGCGTCTACGAGGTCCAGCAGGGCATCTGGAACCCCGCCACGCAGTCCTGCGAGACCGAGGATTCCCTGGGCCGCAAGCAGTTCCACTTCGTGCGCAACAACTGCGTGGCGAAGGACAACCGTATCCCGCCGCTGGGCTTCACCGGCGGCGCCGACCTCGACACCCGGCCGGTCGGCCTGGTCTACCCGCCGGTGGCGCCGGGCTCGCCGCGCCTGGTCAACTTCGACGTCAGCAGCTACGCGATCCCGCTGCCGCCCGGCTTCAGCGGCCAGCTCACGGTCACCGCCACCCTGCGGTTCCAGATCGCCAGCGCCGAGTACATCACCTTCCTGCGCGACCAGGCGGTCGAGCGCAACTTCCAGCCCGAGAACCAGATGTGCGCGGGCGGTCCCGGCCGGCCGTTCACGGTCGGCCCGCAGGGCCAGACCCGCGGCGAGTTCATGTACGACCTGTGGAGCAACCCCGCCTACGGGCGCTCGCCGCCGGAGGACATGGTCAGCGCCAGCGCCGCCGTGGTGGTGGCACCGTGAGGGCGGTCGCCCCGCACGGTCTGGCTGCCGTTTCGGCGCTGCTCCTGGCCGCCTGCGCGACCGGAGGCGCGCACCGGGTGGATGAGCGAGCCGCGCCGGTCGCGCCGGTCGCCTCCGCGGTCGATCCGGCCGGCCGCATGAGCGGCTACCAGTTCGCGCGGCGCTACCGCGACGTGGTCAAGGTCGATGGACGCGACGTCCGCCAGGACGTCGAGTACGGCTTCGACTACGACCGTCGCAGCACGGTGCGGCGGGTGTTCGACCTCGACGGCCGCCTGCTGTCCGAGGAGCTTCTGCCCGGCGAGTCGCTGCGTGCCAACGCCGCCGAGGAGGAGCGCCTGGAGGCCCTGGTCCGCGGCCACCCGCAGCTCGGCCCGCTGATGGCCGGCCGCGACGACCTGCTCGTCCATCGCGGCGGCTTCGTGGTCCGCGAGGCCGGCGACCCCTGGTGCGACCTGGGCTCGCGCTGCCTGCGCTTCATTGTCAGTGCCGGGGACGGCTCCATCCCCGTCATCCACGCCGTCGTCGACCTGGTGAGCGACCGCGTGGTGTACACCCACGACGACCACCAGGTTCCCGCCGATTCCCCCTGAGGACCGTTCGCCGATGAAATCCGCCCCGTACCTGGCTGGCCTGCTGGCCCTGGCCTGCCTGAGTCCTTCGGCCGTCCGCGCCGCCACACCCGATTGCGTGGTCGAGGGCGGCACCCTGCTGTCCTGGCCGGCGGTCGACCCGCTCTGGCAGATGTGCTGGCTGCCGCCCAACCAGAGCATCGGTCCGCGCGGCTCGGGCCTCGAGCTGCGCGCCGTGCACTACCGGGGCATCCTGGTCGCCAAGCGCATCCATTCGCCGATGCTGTTCGCCGAGTACCGCACCAGCACCTGCTACCGGGACTGGAAGGACACCGGCACGCCCACCCTGGCCCATACCAGCACCCACAATGCGATGGCCGTGCCGCCCGACCTCGAGCGCCTGGCCACGACCTCGTGCTCGGTCTCGAAGTCGCCCACCGCTTCCTACGGCACCTGCCCGTTCCAGCAGCCCAGCGGCGGCGGCTACCAGTGCACCACCAACAACGGCGTGGTCATCGAGGACCTCGGCGACCACGTGCGCCTGACCAGCCAGTACCGCGCCGACTGGTACATGTACGACTCGCGGATCCGCTTCTTCGACGACGGCACGATCGAGCCGACCTTCGGCTTCGGAAACAACAACGGCACCTTCAACAACACCACCCACTGGCACCACAACTACTGGCGCTTCGACTTCGACATCGACGGCGCGGACAATCACGTCGTGGCGGAGAACGGCGTCGACCAGCCGGTCGAGTTCAGCGCCCTGCGCGGCGCCCCGGGCAGCACCACCTGGACCGTGCGCAACACCGTCACCGGCCGCGGCTACGAGCTGGTACCCGGCGCCGATGACTATGCGGTGGCGACCAACGAGTCCGGCCGCAACTTCCACACCATCGACTTCATGGCGACCCGCTACGTGGCCAGCCAGTACGGCGACAACCCGAGCTACTCGCTGGGCGATTGCGGCATGAACCAGGCCGCCCTGGTCAACGGCCAGAGCATCGACAACGAGGACGTGGTGCTCTGGTACCGGGTCGCGGTGCGCGATGCCACCGCCGGCAACTGGCCGCCGTCCTGCGGCACCGGCGGCAACCCGCCGTGCATCCCCCAGGACTCGATGATCTGCAAGTCCGCGGGCCCCCGGCTGGTGCCGTTCGGACCGTGGGCGCCGGTCAACGACGTCATCTTCGCGCACGACTTCGAGCCCGCAGCGTCGCCCTGAGCGCAGCCGCCCCCGGGTACCGCGCCGGGCGCGGTGCCCGGACGCCGCGCCCGGCGCGCGGTCACAGGAACTCGGCGCGGACGTCGACGCTGGAGCGCACGCCGAGGTCGTCGAAGTGCGCGGCCAGCCAGCGCCGCGCGACCTCGCGGCCGTAGTCGTGCAGGGTGGTGAGGAAGGCCAGGTCCGGGCTGAGCTTGCTGGCCAGGGTCAGCTCGGCCATCAGGGCGTCGTCGCGGATCGAGTGCATGTGCATGGCGCGGATGCGGTCGCGGTACTCGTCGCGCAGCCAGCCTTCCTCGACCAGGCGGGCGGCGAAGGCGATCGCCCGCATCTCGCGCATCAGCGAGGAGTTGAAGCTGATCTCGTTGACCCGGTTGGCGATCGCCTCGGGGGTCCTGGGCACCTCGTCGCGGGCGATCGGGTTGACGTGGACCACGACGATGTCGCTGCTGGTGGTGCGGTAGAACAGCGGGTAGAGGACCGGGTTGCCCATGTAGCCGCCGTCCCAGTAGGCCTCGCCGTCGATCTCGACGGCGCGGAACAGCTGCGGCAGGCAGGCGGAGGCGAGCAGGGCATCGGCGCTCATTGCCGCGTTGTCGAAGATCCGCACCTTGCCGGAGCGGACGTTGGTGGCGCACACGAACAGCTTGAGGCAGTGCGGCTGGGACAACGCCTCGAAGTCGACGTGGCGCTGGATGACGTTGCGCAGCGGGTTGAAGTCGAACGGGTTGAACTGGTAGGGCGAGAAGGTCCGGGTGAAGGCCTCGAAGGCGGCATGGCTGGCCGCCAGGCCGATCGCCGGGTCGATGCCGAACCAGCGCAGGATCTCCGGCTGCGGGCGGACCGGGCTCCAGATCCGGCCCTCGGCGGCGACGTCCAGCCAGAACGCGCGCAGGGCCGCCCGCGCGCCATCGCGCCCGCCGCCCAGCAGGCCATGCGCCATCACCACGGCGTTCATGGCGCCGGCGCTGGTTCCGCACAGGCCCTCGAAACCGATCCGGCCGTCCTCCAGCAGGGCGTCGAGCACGCCCCAGGTGAAGGCGCCATGGGCGCCGCCGCCCTGCAGGGCCAGGTGGACGGTGCGGGTGGCGGTCAACGCGCCACCCAGCCGCCGTCCAGCACCATCTGGGTGCCGGTCATGTTGGCCGCGGCCGGGCCGCACAGGAAGCGGACCGCGCCGGCGATGTCCTCGGGTCGGGTGAAGCGCAGCGACGGCTGCTTCTCGGCCAGCAGGTCGCGTTCGGCCTGTTCCGGCGTGCAGCCTTCGCGGGCGGCGCGGTCCTCGATCTGCTTGCGCACCAGCGGCGTCAGCACCCAGCCCGGGCACACCGCGTTGCAGGTGATGTCGGCGCCGGCGTTCTCCAGGGCGACCACCTTGGTCAGGCCGATGACGCCGTGCTTGGCGGCGACATAGGCCGACTTGTCGACCGAGGCGACCAGGCCGTGCACCGAGGCGATGTTGACGATCCGGCCGTGGCCGCGGGCCTGCATGCCCGGCAGCGCCGCCCGGGTGGCGTGGAACACCGCCGACAGGTTGATCGCCAGGATCAGGTCCCAGCGCTCGGGCGGGAATTCGTGCACCGGCGCGGTGTGCTGGATGCCGGCGTTGTTGACCAGGATGTCGATGCGGCCGAAGCGCCGCTGGGTGTCGGCGACCAGGGCCTCGACCTGGTCGCGGCGGGACAGGTCGGCCGGATGGAAGTCGACCGCCTTGCCGTACCGGGCGACTTCCGCCCTGGCGGCCTCGATCTGCGCGGCTTCGCCCAGGCCGTTGAGCATGACCGTGCAGCCGGCTGCGGCCAGGTCGGCCGCGATGGCCAGCCCGATGCCGCTGGTGGAACCGGTGACCAGGGCGATCTTGTCCTCGAGCATGCTGTCTCCTTCGGTGTCGATTTGGATGTCGGTGGCGGTGGCGGCGGCGACGACCGGCCCGGGCGGCCCGGCCGGGCATCGGCGGGCAGGCCAGTGACGACGCCGGGTCCGGCGACGCCCGCGTCGCCGGCCATTCTCGCAAACCTCGATGGGGCCGGCCTTCACGCGCCAGGCGGCCCGGCCCGGCGGTGCCCGCCGGGTCCGGCTCAGGCGGCGGTGCCCAGCACGATGTCGCGGGCCCGCAGGCGGTCCAGGATGTCCCGGCCATGCGCGAGCAGGGCATCGCACGCCAGCCCGGCCTCCGCGGCCAGGGCGCGCAGCTGGTCGGCGCCGCTGGCGCCGGGCCGTTCATGCAGCAGTTCCAGCAGGCGCAGGGTGAGGGCGTTGGCCTCCAGGAAGCCGACCCGGTCGCGGCGGTCGCGCACCACCACCAGGCAGGTCGGCTGCGTCGGCGCTTCCGCGGGAGGCGGATGCGCCGCACCCAGCCGGTGCACGGGCCACCGGTAGGCCAGCGGCCAGGCCAGCGGCGAGGCGACCGGCACGCCGGCCAGCAGGTCGCCTTCGGGATCGTGGCCGACCTCCCCGATGTCCGCCTCGGCGTTCGCCGCGTGGATCTCCATGTACTCGTAGTGCGCCAGCTCGGCCAGCCAGGGCGGATCGGGCGCTTCCGGCAGCGCCTGGCGTGCCTGCAGCCAGGCCACGAACTCGCGCCCCACTTCCGGAAACAGCGGGGTGCGGGCACGGTGCCCCGCATACCAGGCGCGCACCAGCGCGCGCCAGGGCGCCTCGTCGAGCAGGCCGCGCAGCACCGGGAAGTTGCCGGCCAGCAGGCCGGCCACGGTGTTGAAGAACAGGCGCCGGTAGACGGCGAGCCGGCGGGGGTCGACGCCCGCCGGCACCGGCTGGCGGTCCGGATCGCGCAGCCAGGCGGAGAAGGCCTGCTGGCGCTCGCGCAGCGCCGGAACGGGTTCAGGCGGGCGGTGCATGGCGGTCCTGCAGGGCACGGATGGCGGCGACCTCGGCGAGCAGCTCGGACACGGGCGGGAAGTTGAAGTCCCGCTCGAGCAGCGTCGGCCGGACGCCGTGGCGATCGTAGGCGTGCGCCAGCAGGGCCCAGACCGGGTCGATCACCGCCGCACCATGGCTGTCGACGATCAGGTCCGGCGCTTCCCGGTAGTGGCCGGCGACGTGCATGGCGACGATCCGGCGGCCGGGCAGGGCGTCGATGAAGGCGGCCGGATCGAAGCCGTGGTTGACGCTGTTGACGTAGACGTTGTTGACGTCCAGCAGGAGGTCGCAGTCGGCCGCCTCCAGCACCTCGCGCAGGAAGCCGAGCTCGTCCAGGTCGGTCGCCAGCGGCGCGTAGTAGGAGACGTTCTCGACGGCGATGCGCCGGCCCAGCGCATCCTGGGCCTGCCTGATCCGCGCCGCGACGTGGCGGACGCCCTCGGCGGTGAACGGGATCGGCGCCAGGTCGTAGAGCTGGCCGTCGTCGCTGCACCAGCTCAGGTGCTCGGAGTACAGCGCGACGCGGTGGCGGTCCAGGAAGACGCCGATGCGGCGCAGCAGGTCGAGGTCCAGGGGCGCCGGCCCGCCCAGCGACAGCGACAGGCCGTGGCAGCTCAGCGGGTGGCGTTCGGCGAGGGCGGCCAGCCGGCGGCCCGGCGCGCCGCCGACGCCGATCCAGTTCTCCGGTGCGCACTCGAGGAAGTCGACGGCGTCGTCCGGCGCGGTCTCCAGCGCGCCCAGCAGCGCGCGGCGCAGGCCGAGGCCGGCGCCCTGCAGGGGCACCGGCGTCACGGCCGGGCGGTCGCGGTCAGGCCTGGCCGCCGCACTGCCCCTCGCCGCACTTGCCTTCCCCGCATTTGCCTTCCTCGCCGCACTTGCCCTCTTCGCCGCAGCTGCCCTCCTCGCCGCACTGGCCCTCTTCGCCGCACTTGCCTTCCTCGCCGCACTTGCCCTCCTCGGGCGGCTCGTCGCTGACCTGGTAGCCGCCGCCGAGCTCGGCGAGGGCGAACGGGTTGCCCGCCTGGGCGAGCGGCGCCCCGGCGAGCAGGGCAAGGCCGAGCGCGGCCGCCAGGGGCTTCATCAGATGGCTGTCCATGGTGCGGGTCCTCGTGGGTGGGTGCCAGGCCGGACGCCGGCCCGGCGGACGTGTCCCGCAAGCGTAGTACCCGGGGCTTCGCCAGGCCAGCGTCCGGGGGCTGCGGTCCGGCGCCGGTATGCCAGCGATCAGAACCAGCCGTGCAGGCGCAGGCCGTGGATGAGGCCGGTGTCCGGGCCCTGACCGTCGCCGCGGCCGACCTGGGCGCTGATGCGCAGCCCCGGGACGACCTGCCAGCCGGCCGCCAGGGCATAGCTGTGGCCGGACTGGCGCACGCCAGCGGCATCGTCCACTGCCAGCCGGGACGCGCGCAGCGAGATCTCGACGGCGCCCCAGCGTCCCGCGGGCGGGGCCGACTCGAAGATGCCGTTGCGGTAGCGCCGGCTCTCGCCGGTCGGGCGCCAGCTGGCGGTGAGGTAGCTGGCATCGGCCTGCCGGGCGTCGCCGGGGCGGCGTCCGCGCAGCCACAGGTGTTCGGCCTGGAGGTTGAACGGGCCGCGGTCCCATGCCGCCTCCAGGCCGATCCGGTCGATGCGGTCGAGGTCGGCCAGGTTGCCGCTGTCGGCCAGGAGCAGGGGCAGGCCGCTGACATCCGGACGGCCGCGCAGGCGCACCGGCCCGTCGGGGCGTTCGCTGCCGGCGCTCAGGCCGAGATGCAGGCGGTCGCCCTCGTCGCCGCCTTCCCGCCATTGCCAGGTGCCGCGCGCGAACACGCCGGCGCCGCGGCGCTCCGGATTCAGGCTGCCGTCCAGCACCGCCAGGGCGAGCGTGCCCTCGTCCCGCGTCCACTGCACCTCCGCGCCCAGCGCCCGGCCCGGCACCAGGCCGATCAAGGGCGCGCGCTCCAGGTGGCTAAGGTGGCGATGGCTGGCCAGCGCCTCCAGGCCCATGGGCGTCTTGCCCTGGCCGATGCGCAGGCGCGCGTTCCCGCCCAGGCGCAGGCGGACGAAGACATCGGTCCAGGCGCCCGGCACGGCGTCGTACTCGACCTTCGCCGACAGGCCCCGCGGACCCTCGAGGTTCAGGGCCAGGCGCTGGCGCCGGAAGCCGTCGGCCGACAGGCTGTCGCCGTCGGGATCGGCGTGCAGGACGTCGTACTGGATGCTGGCGGCCGGCGCCAGCGTCCAGTCCCCGGCGGGCGACCAGCGCGGCGGCCAGCCGGCGGCGGTCGCCGGCGTGGCGAAGATGGCGCAGGCGAGCGCCGCGAGGGCTGTGCTGGGCAGGCTGCGGAGGGACATGACGAACCGGATCGGCCAGGGGCGCCGGCATCGTATGTCAGAAATATTGCGGTCAGGTTACAGGTGACGTTTTCGTTTCTCTCCCGGGTCGGTCCGGTGACAGGTCCCGACGCCGCCGCGGCCCCTGCGCTGCCCGGGCCGGGCTGGCGGGCGACTCCCGGGCGCGCCTGTCCTCAGCCGGAGGACGCCTCCGGCGGCGCCTCGCCGGCCGGGGGCGGCGGGCGCAGCCGCCGCGGCCATCGGCACAGGTCGGCGACGGGGCAGGCGTGGCAGCGCGGCTGCCGGGCCCGGCAGGTGTAGCGGCCGTGCAGGATCAGCCAGTGGTGGGCGTGCTGCCGGTAGGCGGGCGGTACCCGGCGGAGCAGCCCCTGCTCGACCGCCAGGGGCGTCTTGCCGGGCGCCAGGCCGGTGCGGTTGCCGACCCGGAAGATGTGCGTGTCGACCGCCATGGTCGGTTGCCCGAAGGCGACGTTGAGCACCACGTTGGCGGTCTTCCTGCCGACGCCGGGCAGCGCTTCCAGGGCCTCGCGGTCGCCCGGCACCTCGCCGCCGTGGCGCTCGACCAGCAGCGCGCAGGTCCGGATCAGGTTGCGCGCCTTGGTCTGGTACAGGCCGATCGAGGCGATCAGCCGCCGCACCCCGTCCTCGCCCAGGGCCAGCATCGCCTGCGGCGTCGGCGCCGCGGCGAACAGGTGCCGGGTCGCCTTGTTGACGCCGACGTCGGTGGCCTGTGCCGAGAGCAGCACCGCGACCAGCAACTGGAAGGTCGAGCCGTACTCCAGCTCGGTCTTCGGCGAGGGATCCAGCTCGGCCAGGCGCCGGAAGAACTCGGCGCGCTCGGCGACCTTCATGCCGCCGGCTCCGGCGCGGCGGGGCGCGTCCCGGCGCGCGCCGCCAGGGCGTTGCGCGCGGCGACCAGTCCGGCGAACACGAAGAACGCCCCGGCCGGGAGCACCGCCAGCAGCAGGCCGCGGCCGGCGCCCAGGTCCAGGCGCAAGGCGGCCGACCAGTCGCCCAGCAGCAGGGGCAGGTCGGCGAACACGGTGCCCTGGCCGAGCAGCTCGCGGATCGCGCCGATCGCCACCAGCACCGCCAGCAGCCCGGCGCCCATCAGGGCGCCGTCCAGTGCCGCCAGGCCGACCCGGTGACGTGTGGCGAACGCCTCGGCCCGGCCCAGGATCATGCAGTTGGTGACGATCAGCGGGATGAACAGGCCGATCGCCTCGTGCAGGCCGGGCAGCCAGGCCCGCGCCAGCAGGTCGACGCTGCTCACCGCCGAGGCGATCACCAGCACGAACAGCGGCAGGCGCACCTGCGGCCGGGTGATCGGCCGCAGCGCGGACACCGCCGTGCTGGCGACGGTCACCACGACCAGGGTGGCGAGGCCCAGGCCCAGGGCGTTGACGGTGCTGGTCGAGACCGCCAGCAGGGGGCACAGGCCGAGCAGCTGCACCAGGGCCGGGTTGCTGTCCCACAGCGCGCTGCGCGCCAGGTCGGTGCCGGAGGGTTCGGACATGGCGAGGATTGTAGGGGGCTGCGGCCGGCCCGGCGCCGCGGCGGGAGTTCAGCCGGGGCCGGCCGGCAACGCGAACAGGGCGTCGCCGGACTCGGCATGGAAGGCCAACGCCCGGGCCACCGCCGCGACCACCGCCCGCGGCGTGATGGTGGCGCCGGTGAACTGGTCGAAGTCGCCGCCGTCGCGACGCACCGTCCAGCGCGCCGGCGGCGGGTCGGTCAGGCTGCGGCCGTCGAAGCCCAGCACCCAGTCGCTGCGGCGCAGCTCGATCGGATCGCCCAGCCCGGGCGTCTCGGCATGGCCGGTGACCCGGACGCCGAGCACGCGGCCGGCACGGTCGATGCCCACCAGCAGGTCGATCGGCCCGGCATAGCCGTCCGGTGCGGTCACCGACAGGGCCACCGCGGTGCCGGCGCCGCCGCGGCGGGCCCGCCACACGGTCCTGGGTCCCGGGCCCAGGCGGGCGTCGTGGACGACCGTGGTGTCGGCCAGCGGATCGTTGTCGTACAGCGCCGGCGGCAGCACCGCGGCCAGCCGCTCCAGCGCCCGCGCCTGCTCGCGCACGGCGATCCGTTCCCGGGTGCCGTGGTGGATGCCGGCCAGCAGCGCGGTCGCCAGCACGGCGGCCAGCCCCAGCAGCACGGCCGGCGACCAGCGCTCAGGCACCATCGGCGGGCTCCCGCGCGCGCCGGCGGCCGAAGATGCGCGGCGGCGTCAGCCGGTCGATCATCGGCGCCGCCGCGTTCATCAGCAGCACCGCGAAGGCGACGCCGTCCGGATAGCCGCCCCAGCGCCGGATCGCCAGGGTCAGCACCGCCACGCCGATGCCGAAGATCCAGCGGCCGCGCGGCGTGGTGCAGCCGGACACCGGGTCGGTGGCGATGAAGAAGGCGGCCAGCACCAGGGCGCCGGAGAACACGTGCTGGAGCGGCGAGGGATGCAGGCCGGGGTCGGCCAGCCAGAACGGCAGGCTGAGCGCGACCGTGGCGCCGAGCACCGCGACCGGCGTGCGCCAGTCGGCGACCCGCAGCAGGCACAGGACGATGCCGCCGAGCGCGAAGAAATTGGCCGACCATTCCCAGCCGCGGCCGCCGAAGTCCCCGAACACCGGGTCGCCACGGACCTCGGCCAGGGTGCGCCCGGCGCCGGCCAGCTCGCGCAGGGTCGACAGCGGGGTCGCCCCGGTCACCGCGTCCCAGCCGGCGCCCGGGGGCAGCCCTGCGAAGATCGCCGCGAACGCCTCGGCGACGGTGACCTGGGTCGCGGCCAGACCGGCCGGCGCCAGCCAGCGCGACGCCTCCAGCGGGAACGACACCAGCACCACCGCGTAGCCGACCATGGCCGGGTTGAACAGGTTGTGGCCGAGCCCGCCGTACAGGTGCTTGGCCAGGCCGATCGCCGCCAGCATGCCGACCAGGGCCAGCCACCAGGGCGCCAGCGGCGGGAGGCACAGCGCGAACAGCCAGCCGGTGACCGCGGCGCTGCCGTCGCCCAGGAACGGCCGCAGCGGTTGCCCGCGCAGGCGCAGCGCGGCGGCCTCGATGGCCAGCGCGAAGGCCACGGCCAGCAGGACCTGGAGCAGCACGCCGATGCCGAAGAACCACACCTGGGCGGCGGTGCCCGGCACCAGGGCGGCCAGCACCAGCAGCATCACCCGGCGCACGCTGTTGCGCGCCGGCCAGTGCGGGGCGGCGCCGGTCGCGAAGTGCCTCATGGCCGGCCGCCCCCGGCATCGTCGTCGCCGCGCATGGCCGCCTCGCGGGCCCGCAGGCGCGCCTCGCGCGCCGCCTGCTCGCGTTCCAGGCGCGCCCGGCGCGCCTCGAACAGGGCACGCGAGCGGCGCGCGCGCTCGGCCTCGTGCGCCTGCCAGGCGCGCTCGCCCTTGCCGAACCGGAAGCGCTCGACCAGCGGGATCTGGCTTGGACACACGTAGGCGCACAGTCCGCATTCGATGCAGTCGGCCAGACCCAGGCGTGCCGTCGCCGCCCAGTCGCCGGCGCGGATGGCGGCGTCGAGCTGCTGGGGAAGCAGCCGCGCCGGGCACACGCGCGCGCATTCGCCGCAACGGATGCACGGCAGTTCCGGGCCGCGCGCGCGCAGCTCGTCGGCGGCCAGCACCAGCACGCAGTTGCCGGATTTGCCGACCGGCACCTGGTCGCTGGCCAGGGCCTGGCCCATCATCGGGCCGCCCAGCACCAGCCGCTGCGCGGCCGGCGTGTAGCCGCCCGCAGCCGCCACCAGGTCGGCGACCAGGGCGCCCAGCGGCACCTCCAGGCTGCACGGCGCGGCGACGCCGCTGCCGGTGACGCTGACCACGCGCGAGACCAGCGGCTCGCCGTCGACCACCGCCCGCCAGGCGGCCGCCGCGGTACCGACATTGACGCAGGCGATGCCGTGCTGGCGCGGGGTGCCGCCGGCGCCGACCTCGAGGCCGGCGAGGGTGTAGACGAGCTGGCGCTCGCCGCCCTGCGGATAGCGGGTCGGCACGGCCAGCACCTCGATGCCGGTGCCGGCGGCGGCGCCGGCCACCGCGGCCAGCGCCGCGCCCATGCGGTCCTCGATCGCCAGCACGATGCGCGGCCCGGCCAGCAGGTGCCCGAGCAGGGCGGCGCCGGCGACCACCTGGTCCGGCCGCGCCCGCATCAGGGCGTCGTCGCAGGCGATCCAGGGTTCGCACTCGGCGCCGTTGACGATCAGGAGGCGCACCGGCGGCCCGTCGGGCGCCAGCTTGAGGTCGGTGGGGAACACCGCCCCGCCCAGGCCGACGACGCCGGCCTCGCGCAGCCGGCCGGCGAGGACGGCTGCGGGCAGCGCCTGCCAGTCCGGCATCGGCGGCAGGCGCAGCCAGGCCTGGTTGCCGTCGGGCTCGAGTTCCACGCAAGGCTGCGCCTGGCCGGACGGGTGGCCGGTGTCGTGCGCGGCGATCGCCAGGACCCGGCCCGAGGCCGGTGCATGCACGTGCGCGGAATCGACGCCGTCGGCCTCGCCGATGCGCTGGCCGGCCAGCACCCGGTCGCCGGCGGCGACGCAGGCGCGCGCCGGCCGGCCGGCATGCTGCAGCAGGGGCACCCGCAACAGTCCGGGCATCGGCAGCGGCCGCAGCGCCGACGCGCTGGCCTGCTTGCGCGGGTCCAGGCGCAGGCCGCCCGGAAAGGCATGGCCGGCCATGCGGCGCGCCCGGCTCAGCGCGGTCCCGGTCCGGCGCCGTGGCGGCGACCGGATCGGCGCCGGCCGGGCCGTCCAGGCATGGCCTCAGGCGCCGCGGCTGACCGCGAAGCCGGCCAGGAAGGCCAGGGCATCCCGGTACGGCGAGGCCGGCAGGGCGGCCAGGGCGGCGGTCGCGGCGGTCGCGTGGTGGCCGGCCTGGGTCCGGGCGTAGTCCAGCCCGCCGTGGCTGCGGATCGCGGCGAGCACCTCCGGCAGGTGCTCGCGGCCGCCGCTGGCGACCGCCTCGCGCAGCGCCGTGGCCTCGGCGCCCCCGGCCCGGGCGATGGCGTGGATCAGCGGCAGGGTGGGTTTGCCCTCGGCGAGGTCGTCGCCCAGGTGCTTGCCGAGCGCGCCTTCGTCGGCCTCGTAGTCGAGGATGTCGTCGGCGATCTGGAAGGCCATGCCCAGGGCATGGCCGTAGCCGCGCAGCGCCCGCACCTGGTCCTGCGCGAGGCCGGCGAGCAGGCCGCCGATCTGCGCCGCGGCCGCGAACAGGATCGCGGTCTTGCGCTCGATCACCCGGAGGTAGTCGGCCTCGGTGGTGTCCGGATTGTGGATGTGCATCAGCTGCAGCACCTCGCCCTCGGCGATCGCGTTGGTGGTGTCGGCCAGCAGCCGCATCACCGGCATGGCATCGAGGTCGACCATGAGCTGGAAGGCACGCGAGTACAGGAAGTCGCCGACCAGCACCGAGGCGGCGTTGCCGAACAGCGAGTTGGCGGTGCGCCGGCCGCGGCGCAGGTCGGACTCGTCGACGACGTCGTCGTGCAGCAGGGTCGCGGTGTGGATGAACTCGATGATGGCGGCGGCGGCGACGTGGCCGTCGCCGCGGATGCCGGCGGCGCGCGCCGCCAGCAGCACCACCAGCGGCCGCAGCCGCTTGCCCCCGGCGACGATGTGTTCGGCGACCTGGTTGACCAGCAGGACCTCCGACGCCAGCCGGCGCCGGATCAGGGCGTCGACCTGGCGCGCGTCCTCGGCCACCAGGGCCTGGACGGCGGCGAAGTCGGTCGGGGCCTGGCGGCTGGCGGCGGTGGCGGAAACGGCGGTCAAGTGCGGGTCCTTGCAGGGTCGGGGCGCTGTCCGGCGCGGCGCGCCGGCGGCCGCCGCGACCGTCGCGAGTATACGCCGGGGGCGGTTTTGGCAGACTATGCGCCGTCCTCCGGTGCCCGCCCCGTGAAGCTCAACGCCCTCGAACGCCGCGCCGCGGTGGCCCTGGCGCTGGTCGTCAGCCTGCGCATGTTCGGCCTGTTCCTGATCCTGCCGGTGTTCGCCGCGCAGGCGCGCGCCTATCCCGATGCGGTGCCGTGGCTGATCGGCCTGGCCCTGGGCGTCTACGGACTCGGCCAGGCCCTGCTGCAGCTTCCCTACGGCGTGCTCTCCGATCGTATCGGCCGGCGCCCGGCGATCTCCCTGGGCCTTGCGGTGTTCGCCGCCGGCGGCATCGTCGCGGCGCTGGCGACCAGCCTCAAGGCGGTGGTCCTCGGGCGCGCCCTGCAGGGCATGGGGGCGGTGTCGGGGGCGGGCCTGGCGCTGGCCGCCGACCTCAGCCGCGACGAGGTGCGCGGCAAGGTGATGGCGATCATCGGCGCCAGCATCGGCCTGGCGTTCGTGCTGGCCCTGGTCGCCGGTGCACCGCTGTTCGCCCTCGGCGGCCTGCCCCTGCTGTTCGCGCTGACGGCGGCGCTCGCCCTGGCCAGCCTGGCGCTGCTGTGGGCGGTGGTGCCGGCGCCGGTGCGCGGCACCCCGGTTGCCGTGAGCCCGGGCGCGCTGCGCCGGGCGCTGGCGGACCCGCGCCTGCTGCTGCTGGACCTCAGCGTGTTCGTGCTGCACGCGCTGCTGACCGCCGCCTTCGTGGCGCTGCCGACCCTGCTGGTCGAGCGGCTCGACCTGCCCCTGGCCCGGCACTGGCAGTTCTACCTGCCGGTGATGGGGGTGGCGGCGGCCTGCCTGCCGCTGTTCGTCGGCGGGCGCCAGGTCGCCCTGGACGGACTCGGCCGGCGCCAGGCCATGGCCCTGCTGCTGGCGGCACTTGGGCTTGCGGTGCTGGCCGGTGGTCGGGGCCCGATGCTGCTGGCCCTGGCCGGTTGTGCGTTCTTCGCCGGGTTCACCGCTCTCGAGGCGCTGCTGCCGACCCTGGTCTCCCGGCTGGCGCCCGAGCACGGCCGCGGCGCCGCCCTGGGCGCCTATTCCGGCCTGCAGTTCCTGGGCGCCTTCGTGGGCGGGCTGGCCGGCGGTGTCCTGCTCGGCCGCTGGGGCGAGGCCGGGGTGCTGGCTGCGGCGGCCGCCCTGGCCATGTCCTGGACCGCCGTGCTGCTGCTGCTCGGGCGGCGCCTGCGCGGCGACTGAGGAGGGACCGATCGGTTCGGACCTTTCCGGTCCCGTGGCCGGGCCGGCGTGCGCCTGGCGCGCAGGCGCCCGATCCACCGGAGCCGGGCACGGACACGTGCCGGACCCGGCGAGTCCGGGCCAGGAGGGCCTTGATCGGATCCTCCCTGGGGCAACCTGCCGCCGGAATTTTCCCACGCACCGGCGCGGCGTTTCCGCCGCCGGGGCGCGCCCTTTTCGGAGGCGGGCGGCGACCGCCCGCATGCTATCCTGCGGGCCATCGAAACGAGGTCCGAGCGCCATGGCACGAGGCATCAACAAGGTCATCCTGGTCGGCAACCTGGGCAACGATCCGGAGGTGCGCTACACGCCCTCGGGCGCGGCCATCACCACGATCAGCGTCGCCACCTCCGAGCAGTGGACCGACAAGCAGTCCGGCCAGAAGCAGGAACGCACCGAGTGGCACCGGGTGAAGTTCTTCGGCCGGCTGGCCGAGATCGCCGCCGAGTACCTGCGCAAGGGCCGCCAGGTCTACATCGAGGGCAGCCTGCGCACCGACAAGTACACCGACAAGCAGGGCGTCGAGCGCTACACCACCGACATCATCGCCAACGAGATGCAGATGCTGGGCGGCATGGGCGAGGGCGGCGGTGGCGGCGGCGCGCCGCGCGAGCGTGCCCCGGCGCAGCAGCGCGCCGGCGGCGGCGAACGCGGCCAGGCCCGGCAGCCGGCCCAGGAGCCGGTCACCGACTTCGGCGACGACGACATCCCGTTCTAGCGGTGCTCCCGATCCGGGCGTGACCGGGCAGCACTCCTGAAAGCCCCGCTTCGGCGGGGCTTCGCGCAGGCGGCTTCGGAAGCCGTGTCGCCGGACCGTCGCCGTCGATGCCCGGGCGCGCGCCGGACCCGGCGCTCGTTCCGGGCCGTGCGGGCAAGCGCGGTGCCGGGCTGCGCTCCGGCGCGCCCCGGCCACCTTCACCGGGCTGGCCGTCGGAACGCCCCGACGGCTGCTGCCGGGCCGGGGTTCGCGGGCATCGCGTCCCTTGCCGGGCATGCCGAACCCCAACCCCGGCCGCGCGACGCCTGCCGGCGTCCGGGCAGGTGAGCCACCCGCGCCGCTTTCCGCGCCATGCCTGGTCGACCCGGGAGACTGCCGCCCGGGGCCCGCCTCCCGGAGTGCCGTCATGGTCCCGTTGCACCGCGTCCTGCTCGTCCCGATCCTCTCCGTCCTGGCCCTGCCGGCCCAGGCCCGGCCGCTGTTCGGCGACGGTTTCGATCCGCTGGTGATCGCACCGCTGTTCCCGCCGCAGGGCAACAGCTTCGCCCTGCCGCCCGGTGCGACCGCCGACCGCCTGGTCTGGCTGATGGGCGAACTGGCCGCCGGCGAGACCACCACGCCGGCCGAGGTCGAGGCCAACTTCGATCCCGCCTGGCTGGCCCAGAACAGCGTCGCCCAGACCCAGGCGTTCATCCAGACCCTGCGCACCAGCTGGCCGGATGCCGTGATCCGCGACGTGGTCGGCGTGACGCCGGTGCGCGCCACCGTGGTCATCTCCACCCCCGGCGGTCCGCCACCCTGGGGCTACCTCAACATCGGCGCCCGCTACAGCGGCGAGCGCAAGATCGTCCTGCTCGGCTCAAGCAACTATGGCGGCAACGTGATCTACCCGGCCGACCGTACCCTGAACCTGGCGCAGGCCGCCGATCGTTTCGCCACCCTGTCGGCCGGTCCCGGCCTGCTGGTCGGCCGGATCGGCGCCGACGGCCAGTGCACGGCGCTGGCCGAGCGCAACGGCCAGGTGCCGCGGGCGACGGCGTCGATCTTCAAGATCTACTCGCTGGGCGCGGTCGGCCGGATGATCGCCGACGGCCCGCTGTCGGCCGCCGAGCCGATGCCGCTCACGCAGGCCTTGCTGGCGCCCAGCGGCCTGATCAACAGCGAACCCCTGGGCACGGTGTTTCCGGTCGCCGACATGGCCACGCTGATGATGGGCAACAGCGACAACACCGCCACCGACCACCTGCACGCCCGGGTCGGCCGGCCGCGCATGAACCAGGCCGCGACCTGGATGGGCATGGCGCAGCCCGGGCTGATCACGCCCTTCCTCAACATCAGCGAGCAGTTCCACGTGTTCCGCTCGTTCCCCTACGCCACCGCGCAGTCCTACGTGAACGGCACCGAACCCTTCCAGGCGCAGTTCGTGGTCGACCAGATCGAGCCGCTCGGCCGCTTCGTCTCCGGCCCGTTCTTCCATGTCGACCTGATGGTCGACGGCACCTGGAAGGCGAGCGCCTTCGACATCTGCCGGGCCTTCGCGGCGCTGCGCCGGCTGCCCAAGGGGTCCGAGGCCCTGGCCACGGTGAACGCGGCGCTCGGCGCGGCCGCCGCCCAGCCCGAGGTGCGCGGCGACTTCCAGCGGGTCTGGTACAAGGGCGGCAGCCTGGCCCAGACCGCCGGCAACTTCAACGTGCTGACCCACGCCTGGATGCTCGAGGACGGCGGCAGCGATCCCTACGTGGTGATCGCCCTGTCCAACAGCCTGGCCGGCGGCATCGACCCGTTCGCGGTGCAGTCGATCACCGGACGCCTGCTGGAGCTGGTCTCCGAGCGGCCCTGATCGCCGGAACGGCGTGCGCGGTCGGGCGCGCGGCACCCGACCGCTTCCCGGGCCGGGGCAGGGCACCGGCCGCCCGGCCTGGCCAGGACGCGCCGATCCCGCGGCGGGCGCGGCGCGGCAGCCGCGGGGTACGCCGGGCCGGGGTCGAAGACCCTGCGCTATCATGCCGGTCCCGCCGCGCAGCGCGCTGCCCGCGGCGTCGTTCACGGAGGCGGCATTGGAGAGCAGGACCTTGCTGGTGACCGGCGGCGCCGGCTTCATCGGCGGCAATTTCGTGCTGGACATGCTGGCCCGGCACCGCGACCTGCGCATCGTCAACCTGGATGCGCTGACCTACGCCGGCAACCTCGACACCCTGGCGCCGCTCGCCGACGACCCGCGGCACCGCTTCGTGCACGGCGACATCGGCGACGGCGAGCTGGTCGCCCGCCTGCTCGCCGAGCACCGGCCCCAGGCGATCGTCAACTTCGCCGCCGAAAGCCATGTCGACCGCTCGATCGACGGGCCGGCGGCGTTCGTGCAGACCAACGTGGTCGGCACCCTGGCCCTGCTCGAGCGGGCACGCGACCACTGGCGCGGCCTGGACACGGACCAGCGGGCCCGCTTCCGCTTCCTGCACGTCTCCACCGACGAGGTCTACGGTTCGCTGGGCGAGACCGGCAGGTTCACCGAGACCACGCCGTACGCCCCGAACTCGCCGTACTCGGCCAGCAAGGCCGCCAGCGACCACCTGGTGCGCGCCTTCCACCACACCTACGGCCTGCCGGTGCTGACCACCAACTGCTCGAACAACTACGGCCCCTTCCAGTTCCCCGAGAAGCTGATCCCGCTGGTCATCCAGAAGGCCCTGGCCGGCGCCGACCTGCCGGTCTACGGCGACGGCCGCAACGTCCGCGACTGGCTGTACGTGGCCGACCACTGCAGCGCCATCGAGGCGGTCCTGATGCGCGGCCGGCCGGGCGAGGTCTACAACGTCGGCGGCGACGCCGAGCGCGAGAACATACAGGTCGTGCGCACCCTGTGTGCCCTGCTCGATGCCCGCCGGCCGCGCGCCGACGGCCAGGGCTACGCCAGCCAGATCACCTTCGTCGGCGACCGCCCGGGCCACGACCGCCGCTACGCCATCGATTCGGGCAAGCTGCAGGCCGAGCTGGGCTGGCGCCCGGCCGAGACCTTCGAGTCCGGCATCGCCCGCACCGTCGACTGGTACCTGGCCAACCAGGCCTGGTGCCAGCGCGTCCAGGACGGCAGCTACCGTGGCGAGCGCCTGGGCACGGCGGCCTGATCCACTTCTGCAGGAACCGCGATGAGCATCAGCAAGGGCATCATCCTGGCCGGCGGCTCCGGCACCCGGCTGTATCCGCTGACCCAGGTGATCAGCAAGCAGCTGCTGCCGGTCTACGACAAGCCGATGATCTACTACCCGCTCAGCACGCTGATGCTGGCGGGCATCCGCGAGGTGCTGATCATCACCACCCCGCACGAGCAGCCGCTGTTCCGTGCCCTGCTCGGCGACGGCTCGCAGTGGGGCATGACCCTGCGCTACGCCGTGCAGCCCTCGCCGGACGGCCTCGCCCAGGCCTTCCTGATCGGCCGCGAGTTCCTGGCCGGCGAGCCGTCCTGCCTGATCCTGGGCGACAACATCTTCCACGGCCACGGCCTGGTCGAGGTGCTGCGCCGCGCGGCCGGCCAGACCGCCGGCGCCACGGTGTTCGGCTACTGGGTCAGCGACCCGCACCGCTACGGGGTCGCCGAGTTCGACGCCGACGGCCGGGTGGTCAGCCTGGAGGAGAAGCCGGCGCAACCGCGTTCCAACTACGCGGTCACCGGCCTGTACTTCTACGACGGCCGGGCCAGCGAGCTCGCCGCCGGCCTGGCGCCCAGCCCGCGCGGCGAGCTGGAGATCACCGACCTCAACCGCCGCTACCTCGAGGACGGTTCGCTGCGCTGCGAGCGACTGGGCCGCGGCTACGCGTGGCTGGACACCGGCACCCACGAATCGCTGCTGCAGGCCGCCGACTTCATCGAGACCCTCGAGCAGCGCCAGGGACTGAAGATCGCCTGCCCGGAGGAGATCGCCTTCCAGCAGGGCTGGATCGACGCCGATCGGGTGCGCGCGCTGGCCGCACCGCTGGCCAAGAACGGCTATGGCCAGTACCTGCTGGCGATGCTCGAGCAGGAGGACCGGCCTTGAACTTCATCGGCACCGAGCTGCCCGGCGTCGTGATCGTCGAGCCGAAGGTGTTCGGCGACGAGCGCGGGTATTTCTTCGAAAGTTTCCACAAGGCCCGGTTCGCCGAGCACGGCCTGGCCATCGACATCGTCCAGAGCAACGTCTCGCGTTCGGCGCGCGGCGTGCTGCGCGGGCTGCACTACCAGTGGCCGAACCCGCAGGGCAAGCTGGTCCAGGTCCTGGAGGGCGAGGTGTTCGACGTGGCGGTCGACATCCGGCGCGGCTCGCCGACCTTCGGGCGCTGGACCGCCTGCGTGCTGTCGGCCGAGAACAAGCGCCTGTTCTGGATTCCGGAGGGCTTCGCGCACGGCTTCGCGGTGACTTCCGAGCACGCGCTGTTCTGCTACCACTGCACGGCCGCCTACGATCCCGCGGCCGACGCCAACCTGGCCTGGAACGATGCCGCGCTGGCGATCGACTGGCCGGTCGCGCAGCCGCAGCTCTCCGCCAAGGACGCCGCGGCGCCGCGGCTGGCCGATATCCCGCAGCACCGGCTCCCGGCCCTGTCCGGCACCGATCCGGACCCGCTGCCTTGAGCCGCATCCTGGTCCTGGGCGGCAATGGCCAGGTCGGCTTCGAGCTGCTCGGCCAGCTCGCCGCCTCCGGGCCGGTCACGGCCGCGACCCGCGACGGCCGGCTGCCCGGGGGCGTCGCCTGCGCCCGCTGCGACCTCGCGGTCGAAGGCGAGGCCGCGGCGCTGATCGCGCGGGAGCGGCCGGCCGTGGTAATCAACGCCGCCGCCTACACCGCGGTCGACCGCGCCGAGGACGAGCCGGAACTGGCGTTGCGCGTCAACGGCCTGGCCCTGGCCGAGATCGGCGCCGCCGCCCGCGCGGCCGGTGCGGCGGTGATCCATTACTCCACCGACTACGTGTTCCCTGGCGATGCCGGCCGGCCCTGCCGCGAGGACGACGCCACCGGTCCGCGCAGCGCCTACGGCGAAAGCAAGCTGGCCGGGGAACAGGCCCTGGCCGCCAGCGGCGCCGACCACCTGGTGCTGCGTACCGCCTGGGTCTACGGCGCCCGCGGCCACAATTTCCTGCGCACCATGCTGCGCCTGGGCGCCGAGCGCGACGAGTTGCGCGTGGTCGACGACCAGCACGGCGCGCCGACGCCGGCGGCGCTGATCGCGGCCGCCACCGTCCGCCTGGTCGACGCCTGGGCGACCGGCGACCGCGAAGCCCGCGCCGCGCGTTCGGGCGTCTACCACCTGGCCAGCGCCGGCGACACCACCTGGTGCCGTTTCGCGCGCGCCATCCTCGAGCGCGCCGCCGCTGCCGGGCTGCTCTCGCGGGCGCCGCAGGTGACGGCGATCGCCAGCCACGCGTTCCCCGCCCGGGCGGTGCGGCCGGCGTATTCGGTGCTCGACACCGCTCGCCTGCGCGCCACCTTCGGCATCGACCTTCCCGGCTGGGAGGCGGGCCTGGATCGGGTCGTCTCGGAGCTGGCGGCGCGGCCATGATCGCGCCGGTGATCACCGCCAGGTTGCCGGTGCCGAGGAGCGGCCGGCGCCTGTGCCGGGCCATCGCCGCGTCGCGGCGCCGGGGTTCGCCATGCTGATCCCCGTCATCCTGTCCGGCGGCGCCGGAACCCGCCTGTGGCCGGTGTCGCGTCAGGCCTTTCCCAAGCCGTTCATGGCGCTGGGCGGCGGCGACAGCCTGCTGGCGCGGACCCTGCAGCGCGCCCTGGCGGTGGCCGACGCGCAGGCGCCGGTGCTGACGGTGACCAACCGCGAGCACTACTTCCTGACCCGCGACGCCTACGCGGCGCAGCCCGGCGCCGGCGAGCGGTCGCTGCCGTTCCTGCTCGAGCCCAGCGGCCGCAACACCGCGCCCGCGGTCCTCGCCGCGGCGCTGCTGCTCGAGCGTCGGCACGGCGGGGCGGCGACCCTGCTGGTGCTGCCCGCCGACCACCTGATCGCCGACCTGGCCGGGTTCCGGCGATCGGTGGCCGCCGCCGCCCGCCTGGCCGCGGACGGCTGGCTGGTCACCTTCGGCATCCCGCCGCGGCATCCGGAGACGGGCTACGGCTACATCCGCCGCGGCGCGCCGCTGGCCGGCGACGGCTTCGAGGTCGCCGCCTTCGTCGAGAAGCCCGACCTGGCCACCGCCCGGGGCTACCTGGCCGACGGCGGACATGACTGGAACTCGGGCATGTTCTGCTTCCGCATCGATGCCCTGCTGGCCCAGGCGGCGCAGGTGGCGCCGGACCTGCTGGAGGCGGTGCGCGCCTGCGTCGCCGGGGTGCCCGCCGAGGGCGGCACCGCCGAGCTGCCGGCCGAGGCCTTCGCGCGGGTGCCGGACATCTCCATCGATTACGCGATCATGGAGAAGGCCGACCGGGTCGCCGTGGTGCCCGGCGGCTTCGACTGGAACGACATCGGCTCGTGGAAGGCGGTCAGCGAACTGGGCGAGGCCGACGCCCAGGGCAACCGGGTGCAGGGCAGGGCGATCCTGGTCGACTCCCGCGACTGTTTCGTCCAGGGCGGCGAGCGCCTGGTCGCGGTGGTCGGGGTCGAGGGCCTGGTCGTGGTCGACACCGGCGACGCCGTGCTGGTCTCCGACCGCGAGCACGCCCAGCAGGTCAAGCAGGTGGTCGAGCAGCTGCGCGGCCAGCGCGACGAGGTCGCCGTCGTGCACCGCACCGTGCACCGGCCCTGGGGCAGCTACACCGTGCTGGAGGACGCCGCCGACTGCAAGGTCAAGCGCCTGGTGGTGCGGCCTGGCCAGGTGCTGTCCCTGCAGCTCCATCATCGGCGCAGCGAACACTGGACCGTGGTCGACGGCACCGCGCGGGTGCGCGTCGGCGACCGCGAGTTCCTGCTGCAGCGCAACGAGTCGACCTTCATCCCGATGGGCACCCTGCACCGGCTGGAGAACCCGACCGACCGCGACATCGCCCTGATCGAGGTGCAGTGCGGCGACTATTTCGGCGAGGACGACATCGTCCGCCTCGAGGACGTCTACGGCCGGCGCTGAGTCCCGCGGCGCCACGGCGCCCGCTGTTCGCTTTGCCGCGACCTTGCGCTTGTCAACTCCGCGGCAATGCGGCAAGGTGCGCGCGACCCGGCCTGGAGCACAAGTCGATGAAAGCCATCCTCGCGGCCCTGCTGCCGTTCCTTTCCGCCGCAGGCGCGCCGCTGGCGTCGGCGTCCGACCTCGAGACCCTGCTCAAGCGGCCGACCTTCATCGACATGAAGATCGCCCCGGACGGCCGGCACCTGGCGGCGACCGTGCCGCAGGGCGACGACCGCACCGTCCTGGTGGTGCTGGAACGCGGGACGATGCGCCCGACCTCTGTGCTGCAGATGCGCGGCAAGGAGCATATCGACCAGTTCCACTGGGTCAGCGACAGCCGCCTGGTGGTGTCGGTCGCGATCCGCGACGGCATGCTCGACCAGCCGCAGGCGACCGGCGAGCTCTACGGCGTCAACGCCGACGGCAGCGCCGCGACGCCGCTGTTCGGGTTCCGCCTCGCCCAGGGCATACCGGCCGGCGGCAGCAACATCCGGCGGCCGCAGGCGGAGCAGGCCAGCGCCTTCCTGATCGACACCCTGCCGGGCGACGAGCGTCAGGTGCTGGTCAATGTCGTGCCCTGGGCGGGCGAGGAGGCGCACAGCGAGGTCCGGCGCCTGAACGTGGCGACCGGCCGAACCTCGCGGGTGGTCCGCTCCCCGGTGCCGCGCGCCGACTTCCTGACCGACCTCGACGGCAACGTCCGCCTCGCGGTCTCGGTGCGCGGCAACGGCGACCAGCAGCTCCACCATCGCGCCGCGAGCGGGGGCGAGTGGCGGCTGATCCATGACCAGGGCACCGCGGGAGGGCGCGCCCTGCCGCTCTACTTCGAGAGCGCCGAGGTCGTGGTGGTCCGCCAGGAGCGCGAACAGGGCACCGATTCGCTGATGCGCTGGAACCTGGCCACTGGCGAGAAATCCCTGTTGCTGCAGCCCGAAGTGGCCGACGCCGAGGACGTCCTGTACGGCATCGCGCCGCGCAGCGTCTACGCGGTGCGCAGCCACCCGGATCGGCCCAGGCTGCTCATGCTCGATCCCGAGGCGCGCGAGGCGCGCCTGGCCAATGCCCTCGCCGAGGCCTTCCCCGGCCAGCATGCCTGGGTGACCAGCTTCACCCGCGACGGCAAGCTCGGCCTGGTGCACGTCTACAGCGACCGCAACCCGGGCGAGTTCTATCTGTTCGACCTGGAGACCCTGCGCGCCACCTACCTGGGCACCACCCGCGAGTGGATCGATCCCGACCGGATGGCGGAAATGCGCCCGATCACTCTTGCCGCGCGCGACGGCACGGTCCTGCACGGCTACCTGGTCCTGCCGCCGGGCCGCGAACCCCGCGGCCTGCCGATGGTGGTGAATCCGCACGGCGGCCCCCACGGCGTGCGCGACACCTGGGGCTTCGACGAGGAGGCGCAACTGCTGGCCAGCCGCGGCTATGCGGTGCTCAAGGTCAATTTCCGCGGCTCCGGCGGCTACGGCGGCGCCTTCGAGCGGGCCGGGTACCGGCAGTGGGGCGGCCTGATGCAGGACGACATCGCCGACGCCACCCGCTGGGCGGTGCGCGAGGGCATTGCCGACGGCGAGCGGGTCTGCGTCTATGGCGCCAGCTACGGCGGCTACTCGGCGATGATGCAGGCGGCGCGGCACGGCGAACTGTACCGTTGCGCGATCGGCTATGTCGGCGTCTACGACCTTGCCCTCATGTACCAGGAGGGCGACGTCCGCCGCACGATGTTCGGCCGCAGCTACCTGGAGCGCATCCTCGGCCGCTCCAACCTGTCGGCGATGTCGCCGGTCAACCTGGCCGACCGCATCGGGGTGCCGGTGATGCTGGTCCACGGCGCCGAGGACCAGCGCGCGCCGCAGACCCACGCCGACCGCATGCGCGCCGCCCTGCGCGCCGCCGGCAACGATCCGGAGTGGCTGGTCGAGCGCCGCGAGGGCCACGGCTTCTACACCCAGGCCAACCGGATCAGGCTGTACACGCAGCTGCTGGCCTTCCTGGACCGCCATATCGGCGAAGGCCGCCAGGCCGCGGCCGGCGACGGCTGAGTCGCCGACCGGGCGCGGCCTGCGTCAGGCCGGCCCTTCGGCGGCAGGCGAACGCCGGTTCCGCCCGGCGCGCCCGATGGCCGGGCGCGTCCTCGCCCGCACCGGCATCGACCGACTGCTGCCGCGCGCAGCGACTGCGGCGCGGCCGGACAGGCCTCTATACTTCCAGCCCTGCCCCACGGAGCCCGGCATGACCCGACCGCCCCTGCGGATTCCGCACACGCTGGTGCTGCTGGCGGCGATGATGGTGTTCGCCTGGCTGCTGACCCTGGTGCTGCCGCAGGGCTCCTTCCAGACGGTCGCCAACGAGGCCGGCCGGCAGGTGGTGGTGCCCGGCACCTATGCCGAGGCCGAGCAGCGCACCGTGCTCGGTCCGCAGTCCCTGCTCACCGTGGTGCCGCGGGCGCTGGGCGATGCCCAGGACATCATCTTCTTCGTGCTGATCATCGGCGGCGTGCTGGCAGTGGTGCGCGCGACCGGCGCCTTCGACGCCATGCTGGGGTCGATACTCAAGCGCATCGGCCACCGCCCGGGCCTGCTGATCGGCCTGGGCCTGTTCACCTTCGCGGTGGCGTCGGGCACCATCGGCATGGCCGAGGAGTACATCCCCTTCGTGCTGATCCTGGTCGGCCTGTGCGTGGCGATGCGCATGGACGCCATCACCGCGATGGGCATCATGGTCTGCGGCTACGGCATCGGCTATGGCGTGGCCGCGCTCAACCCGTTCACGGTCCTGGTCGCGCAGGGCGTCGCCGGCGTGGTCCCGGGATCGGGGCAGGCGCTGCGATGGGCGATCCTGCCGCTGTTCGCGGCGGTCGGCATCCACCATGTCTGGCGGTACGCCCGCCGCGTGCAGGCCGATCCGGCCGCCAGCCTGGTCGCCGGCGTCGCCTCGGCCCAGCATGCGGCACCGGCCAGCTACCCGGCGATGACCGGCGCGCACCTCTCCGTCCTGCTTTCGCTGCTCGGCGGCATCGTCCTGCTGGTGGTCGGCATCTCGCAGTGGGGCTGGTACCTGACCGAGCTGGCCGCGGTGTTCCTGGCGGTCGGCCTGCTGGCCGCCGTGTTCGGCCGCCTGGGCGCCGACAACACCGCCAGGACCTTCGCGCTGGGCGCCTCGGAGCTGGCCACCACCGCCCTGCTGATCGGCTTCGCGCGCTCGATCGCCATGCTGCTCGAGGACGGCCAGGTGCTGCACACCATCGTCCACGCCCTGTCCGTGCCGTTGTCGATGGTCGGCGCCGAGCTGGCCGCGGTCGGCATGCTGCTGATCCAGACCGTGCTCAACCTGTTCATCCCGTCCGGCAGCGGCCAGGCCTTCGTGACCATGCCGATCATGGCGCCGATCGGCGACATCGTCGGCGTCTCCCGGCAGGTCGCGGTGCTGGCCTTCCAGTTCGGCGACGGCTTCTCCAACATGATCGTGCCGACCAACCCGGTGCTGATGGGCATCCTGGGCATCGCCGGCATTCCCTACGACCGCTGGTTCCGCTTCGTCTTTCCGCTGCTGCTCAAGCTGACCGCCCTGGCCGCCGTCGTCCTGGTCGGCGCGGTGATCGCCGGCTGGCAGTAGTGGTCGTCCCGTCTTGCCCGCTCCACGTTCCGGAGGTGTACCGATGACCCGCAGCCTGGTCCTGATCCTTGCCGGCGCCGTCCTGGCCTGGCCCCTGGCGGCGGACGCCGCGCCGCGCGGCCTCGACGTCCGCGACCTGGTCATGCTGGAACGGGTGTCCGATCCCCAGCTCGCCCCGGACGGCAAGACGGTCGCCTACGTGGTGCGCGAGACCGACATGGCCGGCAACCGCGGCGTCAACGGCATCTGGCTGCTCGACCTCGAGCGCCGCGACGCCCGGCCGCGGCGCCTGACCCCGGAAGGGGAGAGCTGGTCGAACCCCCGCTTCGACGGCGACGGCCGCCTGTTCGCAGGCTCCGCCAAGGGCGGCAGCAACCAGGTCTGGCGCCTGGCCGGCGGCGGCGAGCCGATCCAGGTCACCGACGTGCCCGGCGGCGTCGGCGCCTGGCAGCTCAGCCCGGACGGCCAGCGCCTGGCGTTCTCGGTGGCGATGTTCCCCGACTGCGCCGACATCGCCTGCACCCGCGAGCGCCTGGAGGCGCGCAAGCAGGTCAAGGCCAGCGGCACCGCCTACGACGGGCTGTTCATCCGCCACTGGGACACCTGGAAGGACGGCACCCGCAACCAGCTGTTCGTCGCCGAGCTGGACAGCGACGGCCGCGCCGGCGCGCCGGTCTGGGTCAGCAAGGGGCCGCTCGGCGACACCCCCAGCAAGCCGTTCGGCGGCGATGGCGACTTCGCCTTCGCGCGCGACAGCCGCAGCCTGTTCTTCGTGTTGCGCGACGCGGCCGACGGCATGGAGCCGCTGTCCACCAATCTCGACATCTGGCGCGCGCCGGTCGACGGCAGCGAGCCGCCGGTCAACCTGACCGCCGACCTCAAGGGCGGCGAGAGCAGCCCGGTGCCGTCGCCCGACGGCCGCTACCTGGCGTTCTTCTCGATGGAGCGGCCGATGTACGAGGCCGACCGCCACCGCATCCTGCTGCGCGACCTCGGCACCGGCACCACCCGCGAGATCGCCGCCGACTGGGACCGCTCCGCCGGCACCCTGGCGTTCGGCCACGACGGGCGCACCCTGTACGTCACCGCCAACGACGTCGGCCAGAACCCGCTGTTCGCGATCGACGTGGCCAGCGGCCAGGTGCGCCGGCTGACCGGCGACGGCCAGGTCAGCGCCGTGGCGGTCGGCCGCGACCGCATCGTCTATGCCATGAACGACCTCGCCAACCCGGCCGACCTGCACCGAATCGACCTGCGCGGCCGCAACGCCCGGCAGCTGACCCGGCACAACGCCGAACGCCTGGCCGACGTGGTGATGGGCGAATACGAGCAGTTCCGGTTCGACGGCGCCGGCGGCGCCACCGTCTACGGCCACGTGGTCAAGCCCTGGAACTTCCAGGAGGGCGAGCGCTACCCGGTCGCCTTCATCATCCACGGCGGCCCGCAGGGTTCGATGGGCAACAGCTTCCACTACCGCTGGAACCCGCAGACCTATGCCGGCGCCGGCTTCGCGGCGGTGTTCATCGACTTCCACGGCTCGACCGGCTACGGCCAGGCGTTCACCGACGCGATCCGCCAGGACTGGGGCGGCAAGCCGCTCGAGGACCTGAAGCTGGGCATGGCCGCCGCGCTCGACCGCTACCGCTGGCTGGACGGCGGGCGCGCCTGCGCGCTGGGCGCCTCCTATGGCGGCTACATGATCAACTGGATCGCCGGCAACTGGCCGGACGGCTTCCGCTGCCTGGTCAACCACAGCGGCATCTTCGACAACCGCTTCATGTACTACAGCACCGAGGAGCTGTGGTTCACCGAGTGGGAGCACGGCGCCAGGCCCTACTACGAGGACCCGGCCGCCTACGAGAAGCACAACCCCGCCAACCACGTGGCCGACTGGCGCACGCCGATGCTGGTGATCCACGGCGACCTCGACTACCGGGTGCCGCCCGAGCAGGGCATCGCCACCTTCACCGCCCTGCAGCGCAAGGGCATCGCCAGCCGCTTCCTGCGCTTCCCCGACGAGAACCACTGGATCCTCAAGCCCGAGAACTCGATCCAGTGGCACGACGAGGTCAAGGCCTGGCTGTGGCGCTGGCTGGAGCCGGCGGCCGGCCAGGCCGACTGACGCGGCGCCGCCATCGGCGACCGGCAGGGCGGCGCGCCGGCGGGCGCGCTGCCCGACGTTCCGCCGTGGCGCCGCCCGCGCCGAGCTTCGCGGCGGCGCACCCCTGAGCTGCCCTGCACGCATCCGCGCTCCATTTTTCGCCATCAGGACCGTCATGTCCGCTCCGCAGCCTCCCGTTCCCACCTCGGTCGACGAATACCTGGCGTGGTTCGCGCCCTACGGGAATACCGACGAGCCCTATGCCCGGCATCATTTCGGCCGCTTCCTTGCGACCTACAGGGAGTTCGACGGCAGCTGGGACCGGACACGCGGCATGCGCGTCCTCGACCTGGGCGCGCACTGGCTCCACCAGGCGGCGATCTGGCAGCGCGGCGGTTACCAGGTGACCGCGGTCGACCTGCCGGTCACCTTCGGGTTCGAAAGCGTCCAGCGCCTTGCCGAGTCCGAGGGGATCGCGCTGGTGGTCAACACCGACCTGGAGTCCTGCGAGGGCCTGGCGGGCCTGCCCGACGACGGCTTCGACATCGTCCTGATGGCCGAGATCATCGAGCACCTGACCTTCAATCCCGTGCCGCTGTGGCGACAGATCCACCGGCTGCTGGCGCCTCGCGGCAGGATCGTCGTGACCACCCCGAACTACTACGCGTGGAACGGGCGTGCCTGGGACCTGGGCAGGTTCCTGCGCGGCTTCGGTGGCGGCATCACGGTCGACGAGATCGTCAACACGCGCACCTACGGCCATCATTGGCGCGAGTTCTCCAGGCGCGAACTGATCCGCTACTTCTGCCTGCTTTCGCCGGACTTCAACACGGTCAAGGCGACGACCATGCGTGACTACTATCCGCCGCACCACAGTCGAAGCCGGCGTGCGCTGGGCCGGCTGTTGGAACGGGTGGCGGGACTTCGCCCGAACCTGCACCTGGAAGTCGAACTGAGCGAGAAGCGCCGGGGGATCGTGATCGAGCCGGGCTGGTAGCGGAGCGCATCGACGGACGCGGGTCATGGATCGCGCATCGTCCCGCCCCCTTGTCCCGACCCGCATTAGGATGGTCAGCGGGCGCCGACCGCGGGTGACAGATCGGGCAGGGCCAGCGGATGCCGGATGCGCCCACTGGTATCGGACAGCACCAGCCCCCTCGGTTCGTGGCCGCCCCTGGCGTAACCCCGGTAGCGCCCCTTGGCCTCAGGTCCCACCCTGACCAGCACTCCGACCGCTCGCTGGCCAACGTCAAGCACCAGCAGTCGCTCCGGCGGGCTCGTCGTGTCAGCCCGCACTGTCACTTCCAGGTACAGCGTCGGTACCGGGTCGAGCCGGTTGGCAACGAAACGCGTGACCACGAGCTGGACATCGACCTTAGACGAGTGTCTCGTGTTCCCTTTACGGGCTGTCCGAGCAGACGCGTTTCCGGCCATGAGAAACATCTAGATGCCCGCGGCCCGGACAACAGGAAGGGCGGCTTCAATGTGCTCGACATAGCCCTCACCGTATCGGGAGCGTCCCGATTCCAGATGACCCACCGCGATCCCGACCGAGTCGACGCGCAGTCCGTCGCGAACAAGTTCACCCCAGATCCGGTAGCCCTCCGAGGTCGCAACACCCATGGCGGGCGTCGATGCTGTCGCGACGGCGACGGCCGCCGTCAAGGACCGGTGCAGCACCCGCGGGCTGCCGAGCAGCACCAAGAACCCGCCCAGCCAGAGCAGGCAGGACCACGGCAGGTGGCGATTGGCGAATACCTGGTCCGGGTGGTCATGGAAGTAGTCGAGCCGGCCCAGAACAACGATACCCGCGACACCCACGCCGAACCAGGCCAGGGCGAGTCCGGCAAGCCGAGGCGCGTCTGGATCGTCCGATCGCGCCAGGTGGTGAAGGTCGCCCAGAGCAGGGTGGCGAGGGCGAGCAGGCCCAGCGCCGTCGCGGGTCCGTGCTGCACGCGGATGTCGCCCGCGTACGCCCGGTAGCGCTGCGCGATAGGGTGGAAGATCGCCTGCAACCAGTTGGGCAACGACCGCCCCGCGTCAAGCAGATGCAGCTCCGCCACGCGCACCAGGCCCGGAAAGACCGGCCGGTGGCCGTTCTCCAGCGCCATGACACTGGCCGGAAACGCCTGCTCCATGCACGTCGGATACAGGCGTCACTGGTCCGCATGGATTTCCGTCCAGCCATGCGTGGCTAGGGTCGACAGGCCCAGCAGCGCGAAGGCGACCGCCAGGGCGAGCAGGACCGTCGCGGCCGGGTGTGTCCGAAGGTGCGCGGTCAGGGTCATGCGTTGCGACGAATCGGGCGGGCAGGGTGCAGCCAGCCAAGGGGCGGTGTGGCTGGGGCGGTGGCCCGCCACGTCGACAGGGACGACGAGAGCGCGCCGGTCGACCCGCGGTACGCGTCAGGATTCCCCAGGGGAACCGTGGCGCCATCGGTGGAATGCTGCATTGACGCGAATGCCGCACGCGGGCGGACTATGCCTTTCGCATCGCCGCGGGGGCGAGCGCGGGATGGCGGACGCAGGGGCGGCACGAACGGCGTGCCGATCGACCTCGCTTGACATGCCCCGTCCTCCGGCGAGCGGCGTGCTCACCGCTCGATCGCGCGCCCGCCATTCGCATCGGGCTGGTCGGGCGCGTGCGCGAACCGCCGCCAAGCCACGAACCAGGCTACCTGCAGCGGCACCAGCAGCAGGGCCCAGTGCAGGTTGGCCTGCGCGAACACCTGGGGCAGGGCCTTGGCGGCCAGGCCGAGCAGGGCCGAGACCAGGACCAGCCAGGCCAGGGCGCGGGCCGCCAGGCCCGCCGGGCGGCCGGCGGCCGCCTGTCGCCACCAGGGCCAGGCCAGCAGCAGGGACAACGGGCTGAGCAGGAACAGGTTCTCGTTGCCGTGCGCGGCGACGTGGTCGGTCACCGTCCACAGCAGCAGCAGGACCAGGCCGGCGAGTCCCGCCAGCAGGTGCCAGGTGCCGCCGGCCACGGCCAGGCCGCGCCGCCAGCGCCCCGATCCGGCCGCCGCGCGTCGCGAGCCGGACAGCACCAGGACGGCCAGCGCGATGCCGGCCAGGGCGTAGGGCAGGCGACGATCGGCCGGCAGCAGCGGCGGCGGCGGCACGGTGCCGGCGTACCAGGTTCGCTCGCCCGCGACCAGGGGGCGGCCGTCGGCCAGCACGACGGCAGGCAGGTACTGGCGCAGTATCCCGGGGATGAACATCTCCTCCCAGAAGCTCAGCCGACGGTCGGCGTCGGGTCCCAGGCCGAGGTCGATCACGGTGGCCAGCCAGGGGCTGCCCTGCGCCAGGCGCATGGCGTGCATGCGGTAGGTGAAGCCGCGCGAGCGGCCGGCGGTCTGCCGGCGCAGCTCGCCCTCCACGGCGCGGTCGATGGCGTCGCGGATGCGCGTCGAGCAGTTGGCGCGGAAGTACTCGTACAGGTAGTCGCGGTTTTCCGGGCGCACCGCCTCGGCCAGTTCGGCGCGCAGCCGTGCCGACTGCACCGCGTCCAGCGCCAGCGCCTGCAGCACCACCGACCGGCCCTCCTCCCGGTAGCCGTCAAGGTCGAGCGGCGCCGGCAGGGCCAGGGCCTGGTAGAGCATCCGGCCCATCGCGAAGCGGCGCAGGAAGCCGGGCTGGTCGAAGTCGAAGTAGCCGAAGTTGTAGGACACCCCGTCCGGCCCCCCGACCAGCAGGGCGTTGTGGCCGAAACGCTGCCAGTAGATCTCGCCGGGCGCCATGGTGGCCAGCTCGATCGTGGTCGCCGGGGACCCTCCGGGCGCCGGCCCGGGGTCCACCGCGGGCGCCTGCGCGACGGCGGCCGTGGCCGCCAGCAGGGCGGCCAGGCCGCACAGCAGGCGCCGCATCAGGCCGGCGTGTCCAGGTGCAGCAGGTGGACGCGGCGGTCGTCGGCCTCCAGCACCTGGAAGCGGAAACCATCGACTTCGACATTGTCGCCGACCGCCGGCACCTGGCCGGCACTGGCGGTGACCAGGCCGCCCAGGGTGTCGAAGTCCTCGTCGGGCAGGCTGGCGCCGAACCGGGCGTTGAACTCGGCGATCGGGGTCAGCGCGCTGACATGGAAGCCGTCGCCGTTGGCGCGGATCATCTCCTCGACGGCATCGTCGGCGTCGTGCTCGTCGTCGATCTCGCCGACGATCTCCTCGAGCACGTCCTCGATGGTGACCAGGCCGGCGACGCCACCGTACTCGTCGACGACGATCGCCATGTGGCTGCGCGTCGACTTGAACTCGCCGAGCAGCAGGTTCAGGCGCTTGCCCTCCGGGATCAGCACCGCCGGGCGCAGCAGCGGGCCGAGGGCGAAACCGGTGACGCCGGCGCGCACCGCCTTGAGCAGGTCCTTGGCGAGCAGGATGCCGACGATCTCGTCGCGGTCCTCGCCGTGCACCGGGAAGCGCGAGTGGCCGCTCTCGATGACGGTGTCGACGATGCTGTTGAAGTCGGCGTCGAGGGCGATCGAGACCACCTGGGCGCGCGGCACCATGACGTCGGCGACGCGCAGGTCGGTGACGCGCAGGGCGCCTTCGATCATCGCCAGGGTGTCGGCCTCGAGCAGGCCGTTGGCGCGGGCGGCGCGGAGCTCGTCGAGCAGCTCCTCGCGGGTTTGCAGTTCGCCACCGAGCAGGTGGCCGAGTCGTTCCAGCCAGGTGCGTGGGCTTGGCTGCGGACTACTGGGAGGTTCGCCGTTCATGTAGCGGTGTATCGCGCTCGCAGGGGAGCGGGATGGCGAAGTCTAGCCGATTCCCGGGGTGGGGCGTTGAGTCCTTGTCGATCAATGGCTTGGCTTTCGGGGCCGGGGCTCGGGATTCGGGAGCGGGGGCAAGGGACCGGGGGCCGGGGACAGGGGACGGGACCGGGACCGGGACCGGGACACGGCGCTGGCGGGGGGGGGCAGGGAGCGGCAGCGCCGGCGGTAGGGGACGGTGCGGGGCTGGCGTTCAGCGGGAGCGGTAAGGGTCGGCGATGCCCAGGCCGGCGAGGATCCGGGTCTCCAGTGCCTCCATGGCCGTCGCGGTCGCGGCGTCGTCGTGGCCGTGGCCGAGCAGGTGCAGGACGCCGTGCACGGTCAGGTGGGCATGGTGGTCGCGCAAGGGCTTGCCCTGCGCAGCGGCCTCGGCGGCGATCACCGGCGCGCACAGCACGATGTCGCCCAGCAGCGGCACGGGCACGCCCGGTGGCAACTCGGCGGGGAAGGACAGCACGTTGGTGGGACGGTCCTTGCCCCGGTACTGGCGGTTCAGCGCGCGGCCTTCGCCGGCATCGACCACGCGGATCGCCAGTTCGGCCGCATGGCGGTGGCCGGCGCCGGCCAGGGCGGCCGCGACCCAGCGCCGGAACGAGGCGGCGGCCGGCAGGCCGGCACGGGGCAGGCCATAGCCGACGTGGACCACCGGAACCACAGCATCGCGGCGCGCGGCGCTCACGAACCGGCCACGGCGCGCTGGCCGGCCTCGTGGGCCTCGTAGGCGGTGACGATCTTGCGCACCAGCGGGTGCCGCACCACGTCCTTGCTGGTGAAGAAGGTGAACGAGATGCCGTCCACCGCCTTGAGGATCTCGATGGCCTGGCGCAGGCCCGAGGTCTGCTGGCGCGGCAGGTCGATCTGGGTGACGTCGCCGGTGACCACGGCGATCGAGCCGAAGCCGATCCGGGTCAGGAACATCTTCATCTGCTCGACCGTGGTGTTCTGCGCCTCGTCGAGGATCACGAAGGCGTCGTTGAGGGTGCGCCCGCGCATGAAGGCCAGCGGCGCGATCTCGATGACGCTGCGCTCGATCAGCTTGGCGACCCGCTCGAAGCCCAGCATCTCGTACAGGGCGTCGAACAGCGGCCGCAGGTAGGGGTCGATCTTCTGGCTGAGGTCGCCGGGCAAAAAGCCCAGGCGCTCGCCGGCCTCGACCGCCGGTCGGGTCAGCACCAGGCGCTGGACGCGGTTGTTCTCCAGCGCCTCGACCGCGCTGGCGACCGCCAGGTAGGTCTTGCCGGTGCCGGCGGGCCCGATGCCGAAGTTGACGTCGTGGCGGGCGATCGCGTGCAGGTAGCGCTGCTGGTTGGGGCCGCGGCCCTTGACCACGCCGCGCTTGACCTTGATCACCACCTCGGGGAGGTCCTGCGCCACGGCCCCGGTCAGCGCCTCGACGCCGGCATCCTGGAGCTGGACGTTCAGGCGGGCCGGGGTCAGCGGCTGTCCGGCGGTGTCCTGGTACAGCTCGCGCAGCAGCCGCTCGGCGGTGCGCGCGCTGCCCGCCTCGCCGATCACCTGGAACAGGTTTCCGCGGTTGTTGATCTCGACGCCCAGGCGCAGCTCGACCTGGCGCAGGTGGGCGTCGAACGGGCCGCACAGGTTGGCCAGGCGCTCGCCGTCGTCCGGTTCCAGCGCGAACTGCCGTGTCTCCAGGGCGGCGCTCATGCGGCGCGCGCGCCGTCGGTGACCACGCGGCCGCGCAGGGAGTTGCTGCGGGTGTCGGTGATCTCGACATCCACGAACTGCCCGACCAGGCGCGCCGGGCCGGCGAAGTTGACGAAGCGCATGTTCTCGGTGCGCCCGGTCAGCTCGCTGGCGTCCTTGCGGCTGGGCCCCTCGACCAGCACCGTCTGCACGGTGCCGACCATGGCCCGGGCGATGCGCGCGGCGTTGTCGTTGATCGCCGCCTGCAGGCGCGCCAGGCGCGCCGACTTGGTGGCGGCGTCGACGTCGTCGGGCAGGCTGGCGGCCGGCGTGCCGGGACGGCGCGAGTAGACGAACGAGAAGCTCTGGTCGAAGCCGACGTCCTCGATCAGCCTCATGGTCGCCTCGAAGTCGCGATCGGTCTCGCCCGGGAAGCCGACGATGAAGTCGGTGCTGATCGAGATCCCCGGCCGCGCCTCGCGCAGGCGGCGGATCTTCGCCTTGTACTCCAGGGCGGTGTGGCCGCGCTTCATGGCCGCCAGGATGCGGTCGGACCCGGACTGCACGGGCAGGTGCAGGTAGCCGGCCAGCTCGGGCACCTCGGCATAGGCCTGCACCAGGCGGTCGGTGAACTCGACCGGGTGCGAGGTGGTGAAGCGCACCCGGCCGATGCCCGGCACCTTTGCCACCGCCCGGATCAGCAGGGCCAGGTCGGCGGGTTCGCCGTCGGCCATCGGCCCGGCGTAGGCGTTGACGTTCTGGCCCAGCAGGGTGACCTCGCGCACGCCCTGCCCGGCCAGGCCACGGACCTCGGCGATCACGTCGTCGAACGGCCGGCTGACCTCCTCGCCGCGGGTGTAGGGCACCACGCAGAAGGTGCAGTACTTGGAACAGCCCTCCATCACCGAGACGAAGGCGGTCGGGCCCTCGGCGCGCGCCTGCGGCAGGCGGTCGAACTTCTCGACCTCCGGGAACGAGATGTCGACCTGGGAACGGCCGCTGCCGCGCCGGGCCTCGATCATCTCCGGCAGGCGGTGCAGGGTCTGCGGCCCGAACACCAGGTCGACGAACGGCGCGCGCGCCAGCAGCGCCTCGCCCTCCTGGCTGGCCACGCAGCCGCCGACCCCGATGATCAGGTCCGGCCGCGCCTGCTTGAGCAGGCGCCAGCGGCCGAGCTGCGAGAACACCTTTTCCTGGGCCTTCTCGCGGATCGAGCAGGTGTTGATGAGCACGACGTCGGCCTCGGTCTCGTCCTGGGTGAGGTCCAGGCCGTGCGAGGCGGCGAGCACGTCCGCCATCTTCGCGGAGTCGTACTCGTTCATCTGGCAGCCGTGGGTCTTGACGTAAAGCTTTGCCATGTAACGGAATTCGCTGGAGTTGGGCGGGCCGGCCGGCACCGGGGCAGGGCCCGCGCGGTGTGACCGGCGTCCGCTTTGCCGGGGCCGAAAACCTGAACGGGGCTGCCAGTTTACGCGCGAAAGCTTTTGCCGGAAACTAAGCGCCCACCGCGCGCTCGAAGAGGGGACGATGCGCCCGCTGTCCGTATCCCCGCTGCTGCTGGCCGGCCTGCTCCTCTGCGGGGCCGGCGCGCCCGTGGCCGCTGGCGAGAACGTGCTGTGGCGCTGCCAGGACGGTCAGGGCAACCTGGCCTTCACCAACACCCGCGCCGGCTACACCGGCTGCACCGAGGTCGGCCGCTATCCGGCCGCGCGCGCCGCGCCCGCCGGGCCCAGCGCCAGCGTCCAGGCCCTGGCGCCCAGGCCGGCACCGCCGCCCGAGGCGGCCGGGGCGACCATCAGCGCCAGTCCCGGCCGGCGCGCCAGCCGCCAGCAGGGCGCGGTGTACCGCTTCCAGCGCGACGGCGTGGTCCATTACACCAATGTCCGCCCGGCCAGCGGCGCCGAAGTGGTGTTCACCTATGCCATCGAGGCCTGCATCGCCTGCCAGGTCGCGTCATCGGTCGACTGGCATTCGGTGGCCCTGCGCCTGACCGAATACGGCCAGGAGATCGCCCGGGCCGCCAACCTGCATGGCGTCGACGAGGCGCTGGTCCGTGCGGTGATCCATGCCGAGTCGGCGTTCCGGTCCAATGCGCTGTCGCACGCCGGCGCCCAGGGACTGATGCAGCTGATGCCGGCCACCGCCGCCCGCTTCGGCGTCGGCGACGTCTACGACCCGGGGCAGAACATCGCCGGCGGCGTCGAGTACCTGGCCTGGCTGCTGCGCCGCTTCGACGGCGACATCCGCCTGGCCACCGCCGGCTACAACGCCGGCGAGGGCGCCGTCGACCGCCACGGCGGCATCCCGCCGTTCGCCGAGACCCAGGTCTACGTCGAGCGCGTCGGCATCCTGCACGAGCGCTACCGTGCCGCCCTGGCGGCCACGGCTTCCGCCGCGCCCCTGGGCGTCGGCGCCAGCCCCTAGCGGCTTGTCGAAGAACGACCGTCCTGGTCGATTTTCAAGTCGCCCGTCCGACGCAGGTCCGGACGCGCCCCCGTCGAATCAACTTACGCACCTGCTTCGCCGAGCGGCCATCCATGGTCGCCGCCGGCAGGCTGTTTTTGAGCAGCCTGCTGGCAGGTTGCCGAACGACGTCCGTCCCGGGCGTCCACGGGGCTGTTCGTCCGGACCGGGTCGGGTCCTTGTCGCCGTCGTGCCCCGGCCATGTCCCAGGCCAGGGCATCCTGGTGCGTTCCGGCACCGTGACGGAGCCGCTCCCCGCCCGTGCACGCGGGCGGGGAGCGGGCGCAGCCGGCGGCCCCTGGTGCGGTGCTGCCGGGACCGGCCGTGCGTGGGGCCGCCCTACTGGTAGCCGTTGCAGTAGATCGAGTCCTGCGCGGGATCCGTCGACCAGTTGCGCATGTGGAACACCGCCGGGTTCAGCCCGAGGCTGGCGTCCACCGGTTCGACCGTGATCCTGTAGCAGCCGGCGATGTCGTTGGCCGTCGCGAAGAACACCACCAGGCCGTCGAGGTCGGACCGCGCCGTGATGACGCGTCCGGGCGGGTCGCTGCTGGACGGCGCCGTCAGGTCGGCGCTGGCGCCGGCCAGGGGCGCGGAGATGCGCACCATCAGGCCCGGCACGCCATCGCCGTCGCCGTCCCTGACGATGGCGATGATCGGGTTGCCGAGCGGCTGGCCGACCTGGGCCTGCAGGTCGCCGCTGTAGGTGTCGATCACGATCTCCGCGGCGGGTCCGACGTCGCGCCCTTCCAGTTCGACGGTGCCGGTGAAGGAGATGCCGGGGAGCAGGCTGGCGCCGAGCACGCCCTGGGGTTCGCTGAACAGCCTGACGCCGATGAAGCCCGATGCCGCGATGTCGGCCAGGTAGCCGAAGCGCAGCCGGTACGCGTTGCCGCCCAGCAGGGTCAGCTCGGTGAGCGTGGCCGGCGCGGTGGTGCTCGACGCGATGGGTGCGCCGGCGGCGGTGAGCGCGATGCCGGTGTTCGAGCCTGACAGCAGGCCCAGGTCGAGCGAGGAGCCGGTGGTGATGTCGGCGGACAGGACGTAGAAGCGCCCGAACTGCCAGGACTCGCCCAGGGTCTGCGAGAACCAGCCCCGGTTGTTCAGGATTCCGGCGACATTGATGCCCAGCAGCCCGGAGAGGCTCGCGCTCTGCTGGCCCGGATCGATGCTCAGCGTGGGGCGGGCCAGCAGCCCAAGGACACCCAGCGAGGTGCCCAGCCAGGGCCCGGCGCCGATCGGCTGGCTGACGATGTCCGGCCCCAGCAGCCCGCCGATGCTGCCACCGTTGGCCGGATCGGAGAAATCGGCGTTGCCGATGGCGACCGGGCCTTGCGCCACGACCTGGCCGGCATTGAGCGCCAGCATCGCGGCAAGCAGAGAAACAAAACCACTAGACAAGCGGTTCTTGATGTTCATTGTGGACTCCCTCAGTGGAATTTCCGTGCTTCTTCGGCTTCCTCCGGCGGGCGCCAAACGGCGGTCAAGGGTGCGACACAGGTTCACGGCGTCTGGTGGTAGCGCCGTGAACAAAACATACGCCTCAAGAAAAGGCTTTATGCGAAGACGGCGTGAAGTTCAGGAAAAATTCCTGTGTCGGCCGCGAGTGTGATGCCCGTCACGCTTGCAACAGCGCGGAAGCTGGAAGAATCGGATGCTGGTCGCGGCCGCGACGGACCCGCCGATGTCCGGGGGTCAAGGCACCAGGTCGAGCACCAGGCTGGCGATCCCGAAGTAGATGACGATGCCGCTGATGTCGGCGATGCAGGTGATCAGCGGCGTGCTCGCGGTGGCCGGGTCCAGTTTCAGGCGCGAGAACGCGAACGGCAGGCTCATGCCGATCAGGCTGCCGGCCATCACCGCCACCACCATGGTCAGCGCCACGGTGATGCCGACCGCCAGGCCGCCCCGCCAGACGCCGAGGCCGGCCACGGCAAGCGCCAGCGCCAGGCCCAGCACCAGGGCGACGCCGAACTCCTTGAGCAGCAGGCTGAACCAGTCGCGCACCGAGACGTCGCCGGTGGCCAGCGCGCGCACCATCAGGGTCGAGGACTGCGAGCCGGCATTGCCGGCCGAGCCGATCAGCAGCGGCAGGAAGAACAGCAGCACGATCGCCTGCGAGATGGTCTCCTCGTAGTGCGCCAGGGCGGCGCCGCTGAAGATGTTGGCGAACACCAGCAGGACCAGCCAGGGTGCGCGCTTGCGGAACAGGTACCAGACGCTGGCGTCGCGGACGCTGACGTCGACCGAGCCGACCGAGGCCAGCTTGTGGAAGTCCTCGGTGGTCTCCTCCTCGGCGACGTCCATCACGTCGTCGACGGTGACCGTGCCGAGCAGCACGCCGTCGGCGTCCACCACCGGCATCGCCTCGAGGTCGTAGCGCTGGATCAGGCGCACCGCCTCCTCGCGATCCGCGTCGGGCCGGATCGAGACCGCCTCGCGCTTCATCAGGGTGCGCACCGGCTGGTCGAGCGGCGCCAGGATGAAGTCGCGCAGGGGCAGGGCGTCGAGCAGCTTGCCCTCGGGCTGGGTGACGTAGATGCGGTTGACCGACTCGCCCTTCTCGTTGGCGGTCCGGATGTGCGCCAGCGCCTCGGCGATGGTCCAGTACGGACGCACCGAGACGAAGTCGGTGTTCATCAGGCGGCCGACGCTGGACTCGTCGTAGGCCAGCATCTCGCGGGTGTCCTCGCGATCCTCGGCCGGCAGGTCGGCGATCAGCTGTTCGACCTGCGGGGCCTCCAGCTCGTCGAACAATGCCGCGCGGTCGTCGCTGTCCAGCTCGCCGACGATGGCGCGCCGGCGGGCGGCGGACAGACTGCCCAGGATCTGCGGCTGCAGGGCCAGGTCGATGTAGGCGAAGGTGCGCACCTGGCGGTCGGCGTCGAGCAGGCCGAACAGCGTGTCGAACGGCGCATCGCCGTCGAGCTCGCTCATCAGCAGGGCGATGTCCTGCACGCGCAGCGCCTCGAACCAGGCGCGCAGCGCCTCGTGCTCGCCCTGGTCGATCAGGGCCTGGAGGTGTTCGACCTTGTCGCGGATGTCTTCCATGGCGCGGGCTCCGGAGCCCCGGTCCGTATCGGTGGACCGGATGGGCGGTCACTCGGGCGGGGCGTGCCGGCACGCGGGCATGCAGGCCGGGCGGCGCGGGCCGTCCGGGCGGGTCGGCGCAGGGCCGCGGAGGGGAAGTGGCGGGCCGTCAGGCCGCGCGTCTCCCGCGGGCGGCGTCTGCTCGACGCATGTCGCTGCTGTCCAACGCGGCCCCGGGGTGGCGAAACAGGCGGGAAGTGTAGCGCCGCAGGCGGCGGCCCGCCCTGGGCGGCGAGGGCGGAGGTCTGGGGCGGCAGCAGGGAGCGGGGAGCAGGGAGCAGGGAGCGGGGAGCAGGGAGCGGGGAGCAGGGAGCGGGGAGCGGGGAGCGGGGAGCGGGGATGCCATCGAGCCAGGTGCCAGGTGCCGGAGCCCGCCGAGCGCGGGAATCGCCGTCCGCTGCTGCGCGGCTGCGGACCGGCCCGCGGGTCAGTCGCTCGCACCTCCGCTTCGACCGGATGTTGCGGGTGGTCCCGGGGGGCTATCCGGTGGGGCCGCCAGCGACGCCAGGGCGCCCCGCCGGCGATCGGGCCTGGCGGGGTGGGCAACGCCCGAGAGGCGACCCATGCCTTCGTGGCCTGACCCGGCCCGGCCAAGGATCGGCGGTCCGGAACGGCGCTTGCCGGAACCTCGCCTGCCCCCCAGACTCGTGTCGGTCGCTTTTCGGCTTCCCGCACTCCAGTCATGGCGCACGCACCAGGTCATGGCCGCCGGACCGTTCCGGTGGATCGCCGCGGCGGTCCCTGCCCCGTCGCCAGGGTCCGCGGCGGGAGGGTGGACGGCCTCGGCGTGGGGGGCGAGGGCGGCGCCGCCGTCGTCGCGACGCAGCCCGGGCGCCGGGTGCGTGAGCGCCACGAGGGAACCGACGCCGCCGGCATTGGCGCACCGGTCGACGCCCGGCTGCGGCTGTCCGACAGCCGGCCATGGGCATGAGCCTGCTCGCCGAGCTGCCGCTGTCCGGACTGGCCGCCGCGCTCGGCCTCGGCCTGCTGATCGGCCTGGTGCGTGAGCGAAGCGGCCACCCGGCGCTGATCGCCGGCCTGCGCACCCACGCGCTGACCGCACTGGGCGGCGCGCTGGCCTTCTGGATGGGCCTGCCGGTCTTCGTCGTCGCCCTGCTGCTGGTCGGGCTTCTGGTGGTCATCGGGTATCGCCGCACCCTCGACGAGGACCCGGGCCTGACCGGCGAGATGGCGCTGCTGCTGACCCTGCTGCTGGGTGGCCTGGCCGTCCGGGAGCCGGCGCTTGCCGCCGGCCTGGGCGTCGTGGTGGCCGGCCTGCTGTACGCCAAGGGTGCCCTGCATCGGCTGGCCCGCGACACGCTTGGCGAGCAGGAGGTGCACGACGGGCTTGTGCTGCTGGCCGCGGCCCTGGTCGTGTTGCCCCTGCTGCCGGACCATGCGGTCGATCCCTGGGGTGTTCTCGAACCCGACGCCCTCTGGCGCCTGGTCGTGCTGATCATGCTGGTCGGCATGCTCGGGCATGTCGCCATGCGCGTGGTCGGAGCGCGCTGGGGCCTGCCGCTGGCTGGGTTCTTCTCGGGCTTCGTTTCCTCCACCGCGGCGGTCGCCGGATTCGGCCAGCGGATGCGCGATGCGCCCGGACTGCGCACCTGGCTGGTGGCGGCCGCCCTGTTCTCAAACCTCGCCTCGCTGCTCCTGTTCATCGGCCTGGTCGGCGCCGTCTCGCCGGCGCTGCTCGTCAAGGTCTGGCCGCCGCTGGCGGCTGCCGCGGCCGTGCTGCTCGGCGGCGGCGTGGCCGGTCTGTGGCGGGCGCCCAGGGACGCCGCCGACCTGCCCCCCGAGCCGCAGGCGCGCGCCTTCCGCCTGCGCCATGCGCTGGCGCTGGCGGCCATCATCGCCGGGGTGCTGCTGGTCTCGGCGGTGCTCCAGGACGTGTATGGCAATCGCGGTGCACTGGCTGCCGCGATCCTGGTGGCGCTCGCCGAATGGCACGCGGCCGCGGCCAGCCTGGCCCAGCTCAACGCCGCGGGGAACCTGCCCGTGGAGCAGGCGCGTCTGGGCCTTGTCCTGGTCCTGGTGGCCAGCACCGTGGCCAAGTCCGTGCTGGCGTTCGGTGCGGGCGGTCCCGCCTACGGCCTGCGCGTGGCTGCGGGCCTGTGCGGGATGTGCGTGGCGGCCGGCGCCTCGCTGGTCCTCTGGTCATGACGGCGCCCGGCCGCGGCCGCCTTACGGCGCCCGCATCGGGCGCTGCACGACCTCGACGCGGGCCTGGAAGGGCAGGCCGGCGCGACGGCCCTCGACCAGGACCGTCTGGCCGGGTGCCAGCGCGGCCTCGAGCTGGCGGAGCTCGTTGCCGCCGCCGACCGCCTGGCCGTCGATGGCCAGCAGCAGGTCGCCGGGTTGCAGGCCGGCGCGCGCGCCGGGCAGCTCGCGGTAGACCGCCGTGACCTGGGCGCCCCGGGGGGCGTCGCTCTGGGCGCCGTCGCCGTTGACCGGGACGTCGCGGTAGTCCAGGCCGAGCCAGCCGCGGGTGACGTGGCCCTGGGCCAGGATCTGTTCCAGCACGCGGCGCGCGGCGCCGGCCGGGATGGCGAAGCCGATGCCTTCGCCGAACCGGAACACGGCGGTATTGATGCCGACCAGTTCGCCGTCGGCGTTGACCAGGGCGCCGCCGGAGTTGCCGTCGTTGATGGCGGCATCGGTCTGGATGAAGTCGTCGTAGGTCAACAGGTTGAGCCGGGTGTTGCCGGTCGCGCTGACGATGCCCATGGTGACGCGCTGGCCGATGCCGAACGGATTGCCGATCGCCAGCACGACGTCGCCGACCTGCAGGGCGTCGTCGGCGGCGAAGCGGGCCGCCGGCAACTGGCTGCCCTCGATCCGCAGCACCGCCAGGTCGGTGTCGCGGTCGACGCCGACCACCCGGGCACGGGTGACCCGGCCATCGGACAGGGCGACCTGGATGTCGCTGGCCTCGGCGACCACGTGGTGGGTGGTCAGGATGTGGCCGTCGGCATCGACGATGACGCCGGAGCCCAGGCTCTGGTTGATGCGCTGCCGGGGCGCGCCCAGCCCGAAGGCGCCGGGGAACAGGTGGCGCATGTTCTCCGGCACCACCAGCGGCCGCTCGGTGACGATGCTGTTGGCGTAGATGTTGACCACGGCGGGGCCGGCAGCGCGCACCGCGGCGGCGTAGCTGGCCGGGCCCTGGCCGCCCTGGAGCGCCGCGCCGACCCCCGGGCCGGCATCGTTGACGCGGCCTGGAAACAGTTGCGTGAGGACGAAGGCGGCGGCCAGCCCGGCGACTACGAACTGCAAAAAAAACAGCAAGTTGCGTAGTGTCGGGGTCACGGGCAGGCGCACTGGTCGGGGCGGGCGGGCAGGGCGCTCCGGCGGCGTCCGACAAGGGTGTCCTGCCCCGGAACCCTGTCTCCCCGCGAAGGCTTTCGTTACACTAGCACGGTTTTGGGGAGTGCCCGCCGGACATCCGGGCGGGGACCCGTGGCTTCCTTTGGAGTGACAATGGCGGAGCACAGCGTGAATCAGGGCCGGCGCCGGTTCCTGACCGCGACCACCACGGTGGTCGGCGGTGTCGGCGTGGCCTTCCTGGCGGCACCGTTCCTCAAGTCCTGGCAGCCCAGCGCGCGCGCGCAGGCGGCCGGCGCCCCGGTGCAGATCGACATCAGCAGGCTCGAGCAGGGCCAGCTGATCATCATGAGCTGGCGCGGCCTGCCGGTCTGGGTGTTCCGGCGCTCGCCGGAGATGCTCCAGGCGCTGCCGTCGCTGGACGGCAACCTGCGCGACCCGGAGTCGCGCAACAGCGACCAGCAGCCGGCCTACGCCGCCAACCCGCACCGGGCGATCCGCCCGGAGATCGCCGTCTACGTCGGCATCTGCACGCACCTGGGCTGCTCGCCGACGTTCGTGCCCGAGCTCACCCCGCAGCCGTTCGACGCCGACTGGAAGGGCGGCTTCTTCTGCCCCTGCCACAAGTCGCGTTTCGACCTCGCCGGGCGCGTGTATTCGGGCGTGCCGGCGCCGACCAACCTGCCGGTGCCGCCGCACCGCTTCATCACCGACACCCTGATCGAAGTCGGTGTCGATCCCGAGGGAGCCGCGTGATGGCCGCCAGTCCGAATCCCGCTACTCCCCCGGCCAAGGGCCTGGTCGGCTGGATCGAGCAGCGCCTGCCGATCTTCAGCTTCACGCGCGCCCACACCAGCGAGTACTACGCGCCGAAGAACTTCAACCTCTGGTACTACTTCGGCTCGCTGGCCCTGCTGGTGCTGGTCAACCAGATCGTCACCGGCATCTTCCTCACCATGCACTTCAAGCCGAGCGCGGCGGAGGCGTTCGGCAGCGTCGAGTACATCATGCGCGACGTCGACTGGGGCTGGCTGATCCGGTACATGCACTCGACCGGCGCCTCCCTGTTCTTCGTGGTGGTGTACCTGCACATGTTCCGCGGCCTGATGTACGGCTCCTACAAGAAGCCGCGCGAGCTGCTCTGGGTGATCGGCATGTTCATCTACCTGGCGCTGATGGCCGAGGCCTTCCTGGGCTACGTGCTGCCCTGGGGCCAGATGTCGGGCTGGGGCGCGCAGGTGATCATCTCCCTGTTCGGCGCCATCCCGGGCATCGGCGAGGCGCTGGTCGAGTTCATCCGCGGCGACTACCTGATCTCCGACGCCACGCTGAACCGGTTCTTCGCGCTGCACGTGATCGCCCTGCCGCTGGTGCTGCTGCTGCTGGTCGTGCTGCACCTCGGCGCGCTGCACACGGTCGGCTCGAACAACCCCGACGGCGTCGAGATCAAGAAGGGGCCCGTCGGCAACCGCTGGTCGGCCGACGCGCCGGCCGACGGCATCCCGTTCCACCCCTACTACACGGTCAAGGACCTGGTCGGCGTCGGCTTCTTCCTGATGATCGCCGCCTTCATCATCTTCTTCGAGCCGACCTTCGGCGGCATGTTCCTGGAGAAGGACAACTTCGTCCCCTACGACCCGCTGGTGACCCCGGAACACATCGTCCCGGTCTGGTACTTCACCCCCTACTACGCGATGCTGCGGGTGGTGCCGGACAAGCTGCTCGGCGTGATCGTGATGTTCGCGGCGATCGCGGTGCTGTTCCTGCTGCCCTGGCTGGACCGCAGCCCGGTGCGCTCCTGGCGCTACCGGGGCGGCCTGTACAAGCTGGCGCTCGGCATCTTCGCGCTCAGTTTCGTGTGGCTCGGCAAGATCGGCGGCGGTCCCGGCACCGACCCGGTCGAGACCCAGATCGGCCGCCTGCTGACCGTGCTGTACTTCGGCTTCTTCGTCTTCCTGTTCGTCTACACGCACTTCGGCTTCGAGAAGACCAGGCCGGTGCCGGAGCGAGTGACCACGCATGACTAAGGCCACCTCCCCGATGCGACGCCTCGCGCTGCTGCTGGCGGGCCTGCTGGTTTCCGCGGCCGGCTTCGCCGCCGGGCCGGCGCTCGACCTCGAACCCGCCAACACCCAGCTCGGCAACCGCGCGATGATGCAGCGCGGCGCCGCGCTCTACATGAACTACTGCGCCGGCTGCCACTCGCTGCAGTACCTGCGCTACTCGCGCCTGGCCGCCGACCTGGGCCTGACCGAGGAGCAGGTGATGGCCAACCTGGCCTTCCTGCCCGATGCCCGGTTCGGCGACGCCATCGGCGTGTCGATGTCCAAGGAGCAGGGCACCGCGCTGTTCGGCAAGGCGCCGCCCGACCTGTCGCTGGTCGCGCGCTCGCGCGGCGTCGACTGGCTGTACGGCTTCCTGAAGTCGTTCTATGCGGACCCGACCGCGCAGACCGGCTGGAACAACAAGCTGCTCGCCAACGCCTCGATGCCGCACGTTTTGTGGGAGCTGCAGGGTACCCAGGAGGCGCGCTTCGCGACCAGCGACGATCCCCGGGCCGAGCCGGTGATCGAGAAGCTGGAGCTGGTGCAGGCCGGGGTGCTGTCTCCCGCGCAGTACGACGCCGCGCTGCGCGACCTGGTCACCTTCCTGGAGTACGCCGGCGAGCCGGCGGCGCTCAAGCGCCAGTCGCTGGGCGTGTGGGTGCTGCTGTACCTGGCGCTGTTCACGCTGCTGGCGTGGCTGCTCAAGCGCGAGTACTGGAAGGACGTGCATTGACCGGGGTGGCGGGCGGACAGGCGCGGTCCAGGCCCGGACCGCATTCGTCCCAGGGCGGCCAGGGCCAGGCCAGGAACACGAAGCAAGGAGCGGCGGAGATGGCGATCAGTGCTCGTTCGCGCAACATGTTGACGCTGTACTCGGGGAAGCTGTGCCTGCGCTCGCACCAGGTCCGCCTGGTGCTTGCCGCCAAGGGCGTCACCTACGACCTGGTCCTGGTCGATCCGGCGCGGCCGCCGGAGGACCTGATCGACCTCAACCCCTACCAGTCGGTGCCGACCCTGGTCGACCGCGACCTGGTCCTGCACGACGTCGACGTCGTCTGCGACTACATCGACGAGCGCTATCCCCATCCGCCGCTGATGCCGGTCGACCCGTCCTCCCGGGCGCGCCTGCGCATGGCCGAGCGCCGCGTCGAGTGGGAGTGGCTGCCGCTGGTCGAGGAGATCCAGACCGGCGCCAAGGCCCAGGCCGACAAGGCGCGCCGCCACCTGCGCGACGCGATGACCGCCAGCGCGCCGGTGTTCAAGGCGGCCAAGTTCTTCCTCAACACCGAGATGAGCATCGCCGATTGCCTGCTGGCGCCGCTGGTGTGGCGCCTGCCCTGGCTGGGCGTGCAGCTGCCGCGCGAGGCGCAGGCGATCTACGACTACGGCGAGCGCATCTTCCGCAACCCGGGTTTCGCACGCAGCCTGACGCCCGACGAGCGGCAGTTGCGCGACCTGCCCGCGACCTGAGCCTGCCGGTGGCGCAGATGACCGACAACCGGCCCTACCTGGTCCGGGCCCTGCACGAGTGGATCTGCGACAACGGGCTGACGCCCTACCTGCTGGTCGATGCCGCCGTGTCCGGCGTCCGGGTGCCGCAGCAGGCGGTCAAGGACGGCAGGGTGGTGCTCAACATCGCGCCGCGCGCGGTCACCCGTCTCGACCTCGCCAACGACGTGATCAGCTTCCAGGCACGGTTCTCCGGGGTCGCCATGCTCGTGGTGGTGCCGCTCGAGGCGGTGCTCGCCGTCTACGCGATGGAGAACGGCCAGGGCATGATGTTCCCGCCCGTCGACGGTGCGCCGGACGATGCCGACGGCGAGCGCGACGACGCACCGGCGGAGGAGGGCGAGGCCGGCCCGGCCGACCTGCTGTCCGAGGACGGCCAGGCGCCGCCCAGGCCACCGCGTGGCGGCCACCTTCGCGTCATCAAGTAGCCCCCGCGGCGCCGCGCGCCGCCTCCCGCGCCGCCGCCGGCTCGCCCGTCGACCCTCCCAGACGATTTCCGACATGACCGTCCGTACCCGCTTCGCACCCAGCCCGACCGGCTACCTGCACATCGGCGGCGCCCGCACCGCGCTCTACTGCTGGCTGGAGGCACGGCACCGTGGCGGCAGCTTCGTGTTGCGCGTCGAGGACACCGACCGCGAGCGCTCCACGCCCGAGGCGGTCCGCGCGATCATCGACGGCATGGCCTGGCTGGGCCTGGAGCACGACGAGGGCCCGGTGTTCCAGACCGACCGCATGGCCCGCTACCACGCGGTCGCGCAGGCCCTGGTCGCCGCCGGCAAGGCCTACTACGCCTACGAGACGCGCGAGGAGCTCGACGCCATGCGCGCCCGGCAGATGGAGCAGGGCCTGAAACCCCGTTACGACGGCTACTGGCGCGACCGGCCGGAGCCGCCCCGCGACGATCCCAACCGCGTGATCCGCTTCCGGAACCCGGTCGGCGGCAACGTGGTGTTCCACGACCGCGTCAAGGGCCGCATCGAGTGGAGCAACGAGGAGCTCGACGACCTGATCATCTGGCGTTCCGACAACCACCCGACCTACAACTTCGCGGTGGTCGTCGACGACATCGACATGGCGATCACCGATGTCATCCGGGGCGACGACCACGTCAACAACACGCCGCGCCAGATCAACCTCTACCAGGCGCTGGGCGCGCCGCTGCCGGCCTTCGCCCACCTGCCGATGATCCTGGGACCGGACGGCCAGAAGCTGTCCAAGCGGCACGGCGCGGTCAGCGTGCTGGCCTATCGGGACGAAGGCTTCCTGCCGGACGCCCTGCTCAACTACCTGGTCCGGCTGGGCTGGTCGCATGGCGACCAGGAGATCTTCAGCCGGCAGGAGATGGTCGACGCCTTCGACGTCGCCGACGTCAACGTCGCCGCGGCGCGTTTCGACCCCGACAAGCTGCGCTGGATCAACCAGCAATACCTGATGAAGGCCGATCCGGCGCAGGTCGCGCCCCTGCTCGCGGACCACCTGCGGCGCCTCGGCCTGGACCCCGCCGGGGGGCCGGCACCGGTCGACGTCGTCCCGGCGCTGCGCGAGCGCGCGCAGACCCTGGTCGAAATGGCCGAGAAGGCACGGCCCTGGTACGGCCCGCTGGCCGGCTACGACCCGGCCTCGGCGGGCAAGCACCTGGTCGCCGCCGCGCGCGCGCCCCTGCAGGCGGCCCGCGAGCGCCTCGCGGCCCTGCCGGATTGGCAGGTGGAGCAGGTCAACCAGGCGCTGGTCGAGGCCGCCGCCGCCTGCGGCGTCGGCCTGGGCAAGGTCGCGCAACCGCTGCGCGTGGCGGTGACCGGCAGCGCCGCCTCGCCGTCGATCGACCTGACCGTCTGGCTGGCCGGTCGCGACCGGGCCCTCGACCGGATCGACGATGCCCTCGCCAGCATCGCCGACTGAACCCGGCCCCAGCCCGGTCGCCCGGCCGGCTTGGGCGGGCACCGCCCTGTCGTTATGATGGCCGCGACGTGACCTCCGCCGCCGCCACCGCCGCCACCACCGAGCGCATCGCCCGCATCGAGGACGCCTGCCAGCGTCGGGGCCTGCGCCTGACCGCGCTGCGCCGGCGCGTGATGGAGCTGATCGCCGCCCAGGGCCGGCCGGTCAAGGCCTATGAGCTGCTCGACCTGATCCGCCTGGAGCGCGGCGGTGCCGCGCCGCCGACGGTGTACCGGGCGCTCGACTTCCTGCTCGAGCACGGCTTCATCCACAAGCTCGAGTCGATGAACGCCTTCATCGGCTGCGACCACCTCCACGAGCCGGAGAACGCCCACCAGCCGCCCTTCCTGATCTGCGACCGCTGCGCGCAGACGGTCGAGCTCGAGGATTCCCGCGCCGCCGAGCTGCTGGCGCGCGAGGCGCGGCGGCTGGGCTTCACGCCGCAGGCGCAGACCCTGGAGATCCATGGCCTGTGCGCACGCTGCGGCGAGGTGTGAGCGGCACGGGGGGCGCCGGGCGGGGGGCGGCCATCGGCGCCGTCCTGTGCCTGATCCTGCTGGCGGCGCCCCTGGCGAGCCAGGATTTCCCGGCACCGGCGCCGCCCGCGGAGTCCGATGCCGTGCCATCGATGCCGTTGCCGGCGCCCGCGCCGCCGGGGCCCGCGCCCGGGACAACCCCCGGGACCACCCCCGAGAATCCCGCCGAGAAACCCGCCGAGACCGCGGCCGAAACCGCCGTCGAGACCACGACCGGAACCGCCGGCGGACCCGTCACGGAGCCGGCGGCCGCACCCGCCCTGGCTGATCCGGGCGCGGTACAGCCTTCGCAGCCGGCGCAGGACACGGCTGCGCAGGGCGTCGATCCGGGCGCCGACGATGCCGGCTCCCGGGACGATGCCCAGGCGCTGTTGCCCGCGGACCCGCCCGAGGCGCTGGGTCCGCCGTTGCCGGATCCGGAGGCCAACATCCACGGCGTGTCGCCGCTGCGCGTGCTCGGAGCCGTGGTCAATCCCGGCCACCGGGTCCGGCTGAGCTGGACCACCGGGCAGTCGTTCTCCGGCAGCGTCATGGAGACGCCGGTGGTCGTGGTCCATGGCGAGCGTCCGGGGCCGCGCCTGTGCCTCACCGCCGGCACCCATGGCGACGAACTCAACGGCGTCGAGGTGGTTCGCCGGATCGCCTACAAGATCGAGCCGACCGCGCTCTCCGGCACCGTGATCGCCGTGCCGATCGTCAACCTCCTGGGCTTCTCGCGCGGCTCCCGCTACCTTCCGGACCGCCGCGACCTCAACCGCTTCTTCCCGGGCAACGCGCGCGGCAGTTCGGCCTCGCGCATCGCCGCCAGCTTCTTCGAGGCGGTGATCGACCACTGCGACGCCCTGGTCGATTTCCATACCGGCTCGTTCGACCGCGCCAACCTGCCGCAGGTCCGCGGCGACCTGACCCTGCCCGCGGTGGTCGAGTTCACCCGCGGGTTCGGCGCCACCGCGGTCCTGCACTCGCCCGGCGCCGCCGGCATGCTGCGCACGGCAACGACGCGGCGCGGCATCCCGGCGGTCACCTTCGAGATCGGCGGACCCAAGCACCTGCAGCCGGAGGAGATCGAGCACGGCGAGCGCGCGATCGACAGCCTGATGTTCAAGATGGGCATGGTCGAACGCCGGCGCCGCTGGGCCGAGCCGCAGGCGGTGTTCTACGAGTCGCGCTGGATCCGCGCCGACCAGGGCGGCATGCTGTTCTCCGAGGTCAGGCTGGGCGACCGGGTCGCGGCCGGCCAGCGCCTGGGCCAGGTGATCGATCCGGTGAGCAACCGGCTGGCCGACATCAAGGCGCCCGAGGACGGCCGGATCATCGGCATGGCGCTCAACCAGCTCGTGCTTCCGGGCTTCGCCGCCTACCACCTGGGCATCGCCGCCAGCGAGGAACGCGTGGTCACCGAGGCGGAGCTGGAGAGCGACCCGGACGACGAGCGTTTCCTGGAGTACGACCAGCTGGACAGCCAGGACGACGAACTCGACGACGGCCCCCGCGACGGTCCGGGCGGCGACGGCTGAGCGGGCCGCGGGCGGGGCGGACCGGCGCGATGGCGGCTGTGCCGGCCGGACCGTGGCCGGGCGCGGAGGCTTCACGGCGGAATCACCTGGCGGCGGCTACCTTCACAAAAGTGAATGACGCCGGGGAACACCGCAATGAGCATCCGTGACGAGAACAAGGGACTGGTCCTGCTGGTCGAGGACAACCGGGGCATCGCCGAGATGGTCGGCGAGTACCTCGAACGCAAGGGCTACGGGCTGGACTACGCCGCCGACGGCGTCACCGGCCTGCACCTGGCGGTCGAGAACAGCTACGACATCGTCGTCCTCGACCTGATGCTGCCCGGCATGGACGGCCTGGAAGTCTGCCGGCGCCTGCGCAAGGACGCCAAGAAGGCGACCCCGGTGCTGATGCTGACCGCGCGCGACACCCTCGACGACAAGGTCAACGGCCTCGACGCCGGCGCCGACGACTACCTGGTCAAGCCGTTCGCCATCCAGGAACTCGAGGCCCGCCTGCGCGCCCTGATCCGGCGCGACCGCCGCCAGGTCAGCGCCGAGGTGCTCACCGTCGGCGACCTGGTACTGGATACCGCGACCCTGCGCCTGACCCGCGGCGGCAAGGAGCTGGCGGTCTCGCCGATCGGCCTGAAGCTGCTCAACATCCTGATGCGGGAATCGCCGCGGGTGGTCAGCCGGGCCGACATCGAGCGCGAGATCTGGGGCGACACGCTGCCGGACTCGGACACCCTGCGGTCGCACCTGTACAACCTGCGCAAGGTGATCGACAAGCCGTTCGAGCGGCCGCTGCTGCACACCCTGCACAGCGCCGGCTATCGCATGGCCGACCTGGCGGCGGAGACGCCGGCGAACGGTGGCTGAGCCGGCACCGGCCACCGGTCGGCGCCAGGACCTCCGGCGGCGCATCCGCGCCGCCTTCTTCCTGCAGGTCGCCGCGATCGGCATGGCCACCGTGCTGGGCGTCTACGGCGCGTACTTCGTGCTGGAGGACATGCTGATCCGCCGCGCCCTGAGCGAGGAGGCGGCGCATTACCTGGAGCGCCTGCAGGGCGATCCGCTGGCGGCCCTGCCGGACACCTACAACATGCGCGGCTTCCTGTCGCCGCCGCGCCCCGTGGACCCGCCCCTGCCGGCCGAGCTCGCGGGCATGGAGCCGGGCTTCCGCAGCGTGCCGATGGCCGGGCGCACCGACATCGTCAGCGTCTCCGACACCGCCCATGGCCGCCTGTACCTGGTGTTCGCCCAGGAGCAGGTCAACCGGCTGGCGCTGTTCTTCGGCTTCGTGCCGCTGTCGTTCGTCCTGGTCGCCATCTACCTGATCGTCTGGATGACCTACCGGGCCAGCAAGCGGGCGGTGTCGCCGGTGATCTGGCTGGCCAACCACGTCCGCGCCTGGGACCCCAAGCAGCCCTCCTTCGAGGACCTCAGTCCCGAACGCCTGCCACCGGACGCCGAGGGCGAGGTCGAGGTGCTGGCCGGCGCCATGCGCACCTTCGCCCAGCGCAACCAGGCCTTCGTGCAGCGGGAACGCAATTTCACCCGCGATGCCAGCCACGAGCTGCGCAGCCCGCTGACGGTGATCAAGATCGCCTGCGACGTCCTGCTCGGCGAGGACGGCCTGTCGCCGTTCGCCGAGCGCAACCTCCAGCGCATCCGCCGTTCGGCGCGCGACATGGAGGCCTTGATCGAGTCCTTCCTGATCCTCGCCCGGGAAAGCGACACCGGGTTGCCGGAGGAGGACTTCCTGGCCAACGAGGTGGTCCTCGAGGAAGTCGAGAACGCCCGCGCCACGCTTGCCGAGCGCCCGGTGGTGCTGCGCGTCGAGCAGCGCGCGCAATTGCGCCTGCATGCGCCGCCCCGGGTGTTCGGCGTGGTGGTCGGCAACCTGATCCGCAACGCCTGCCAGTACACCGAGCGCGGCGAGGTGCTGGTGACCGTCGACGAGGGGCTCGTCGAGGTCGCCGACACCGGCATCGGCATGTCGGCCGACGAACTCGAGCGGGTGTTCGAACCGTTCTTCCGCAGCGAGAACGCCAGCGGCCGCTCCGGTCACGGCATCGGCCTGACCATCGTGCGGCGGCTGTCCGACCGGTTTGGCTGGCTGGTGTCGATGACCAGCGAGCCGGGCCGCGGGACCCGGGTCAGCCTGCGCTTTCCGGACGCGCTGCGCGACTGACCGGCCACCCGCGCGGCCCGGTCCGGCAACCCTCCGGACCGGGCCGCGGTCCGCGCTGTCCGGTTCCTGCCGACCACGACGCTGCCCCGCGCTGCTTTCCGGGGCTCCCTGCGCGCGCGGCACGGGCACCGGCGACCGCGCCGGGTCGGCGGTCTGCACGCCTCCTGGACGAAGCCTGCACGCCGGCTGCATTCCCGCTGCACGTCGCGTCGATGGCACGCGGTACAGGCTTCGGGTTCCGGCCTCGCGGCCCAACTCCGGAGACCCGATCGTGCACAAGCAACCCCGTGTTCCAGCCCTGGCCGCCGCTGCGCTGCTCGCCCTGGCCGCCTCCACCCAGGCCGTCGCCGACGCCCGCGTCCGGGTCGCCCACCTGGCGCCGTTCGCCGACACCCTGGCCGGCACCTCGGTGACGGTCGCCGCGGACGGCAACCCGCTGCTCGAGGACTTCCGCTTCGGCGAGTTCACGCCGTACCTGGAGTTGCCGGCCGGCAGCTACCAGATCACGGTGACGCCGACCGGCGCGTCGACGCCTGCGATCACCGCGACGGCGACGGTCGCGGACGGCGTCGACTACACGCTGGCCGCGGTCGGCAACGGCAGCCTGCAACCCCTCGGCCTGCTCGCCCTGGTCGACGACAACGCCGCGCCCGCCAGCGGCGAGCTCAAGCTGCGGATCGTCCACGCGGCGCCGTTCGCCGACACCCTGGCCGCGACCGAGGTGTCCGTGCGCAGCGACGACGGCGCCGTGCTGGCCGGCCTGGAGCGGGTTCCGTTCAACGCCGCCAGCGATGTCCTGGCCATCCCGGCGGGCAACTACGATCTCAAGGTGGCGACGCCGGACGGCCGCCGCAACCTGATCGACCTGGCGCCGGTCGACCTGCCGGCGGGCGTCTCGCTCACCGTGTTCGCGGTCGGCGACGGCAGCAACCAGCCGCTCGGCTTCATCGCCCTGCCGCTCGGGGCGCTGCCGACGCAGACCCCGGTCGACGACCGCTACGCCGGCCACTGGTACAACGTCGGGGCGCCCGGCCAGGGCCTGGGCATCCACCCGTTGCCGTTGCAGAACCGTCTGTTCGCGACCTGGTACAGCTACGGACCGGGCGGCGAGCCGACCTGGTTCGAGCTCGACACCTGTGCGACCCCGGGCAGCACCAGCTGCAACACCATCGGATTCGACGGCGAGACCGCGGTGTTCGCGGTGGCGCGCGCGTCCGGCGGAAGCTTCAACGCCCCGGGTGGCGTAAGCCGGCAGCCGGCCGGCCGGTTGACCATCGAGTTCCTGTCCTGCCGCGAGGCGCGCGCCCAGTACGACCTGGGCGTCGGCAACACCGGCAGCTTCGACCTGATCAACCTGGCCCCCCTGGCCGACTGCACGGACTGACCGCCGGCGCAGCGGGAAAGGCGCCGTGAGCCCGGCGCCTTTCCTTTGCCGCATGGACCTGGCGTCACCCGCCATGAAGCCAGGGCTCCGCCATGACCCCGACCGCCATCCGCCTGCCCCAGCTCGGGGCGCGTCCGTTCCTCGCCGACGCCGGCCTGGAAACCGAACTGGTCTTCCACGATGCCGTCGACCTGCCGCATTTCGCCGCATTCCCCCTGCTCGAGAGCGAGGCCGGCAGGGCACGCCTGCTGACCTATTACCAGGGCTTTGCCGCGCTTGCCGACGCCCACGGCACCGGCGTGGTGCTGGAAACGCCCACCTGGCGCGCCGGCGCGGGCTGGGGCGGGCGCCTGGGCTACCGGTCCCGGACCCTGGCCCGCCTCAACCGGGAGGCGGCTGCCCTGGTCGGATCCCTGCGTACGTTTCTGCCACCCGGCAGGCTGGTCGCGAGCGGCTGCATCGGGCCGTGCGGGGACGGTTACGTGATCGCCCGGCGCGAACAGGCGCTGGCGGCCCGCGACCACCACCAGCCGCAGGCCGATGCCCTGGCCGAGGGCGGCGCCGACATGCTCAGCGCCATGACCATGACCCACGCCGGAGAGGCCGCCGGCATCGTCCTCGCGGCGCGCCGCAGCGCCCTGCCGATCGCCGTTTCCTTCACCGTCGGCACCGATGGCCGGTTGCCCGACGGCACCCGGCTGGCGGAGGCCATCGATGCGGTCGACCAGGCGACCGGCGGGTACGCGGCCTACTACATGGTCAACTGCGCGCATCCCTCGCACTTCGGTGGCGAGTTGCTCGCCTCGGGCATGGCGGCCGACCGAGTCCGGGGCATCCGCGCCAATGCCAGCCGCCGCAGCCATGCCGAACTCGAGGCGGCAAGCGCGCTCGACGAGGGCGATCCGCAGGCGCTCGCCGACGACTACCGTCGCCTGCGCGAGGCCTTGCCCGGCCTGTCGGTGCTGGGCGGCTGCTGCGGCACCGACCTGCGCCACATCGCCGCGATCGCCCGGGCCTGCCTGCCGGCCGGCTGAGCCGGATCCCGTGGCGCGTCCCGACGCTGGCATACTCCGGCTGCCGCCGAACGGAGCCCGGCCATGATCCGCATCGACCCGAGCCTCGCCCCGTTGCTGGCCCTCCTGCTGGCCGCCGCCGGCGCCGTGGCCCAGGACGCCCCGATCGCCATCGCCATCCACGGCGGCGCCGGGACCATCGATCCCGACCAGCTGTCGCCGGCGCGCCGGGCCGCCATCGAGGCCGACCTCGGCGCCGCCCTCGATGCCGGCCATGCCGTGCTGGCGGCCGGCGGCAGCAGCCTGGACGCCGTCACCGCGGCCGTGGTGATGCTGGAGGACTCGCCGCACTTCAACGCCGGACGCGGCGCGGTGTTCAACGCCGACGGCCGCAACGATCTCGACGCCGCGGTGATGACCGGCCACGACCGCCGGGCCGGGGCGGTCGCCGGCCTGACCCGGACCCGCAATCCGGTGCTGGCCGCACGGGCGGTGATGGAGCATTCGCCGCATGTCTTCCTGATCGGCGCCGGCGCCGAGTCGTTCGCGCGTGCCCGCGGGCTGCAGCGCGCCGGCCCCGCCTGGTTCCGCACCGAGGCGCGCTGGCAGCAGTACCTCGACGCCCGGGAGCGCGAGAACGAACGCCGTCGGGCCGGCGATCGCCAGGCGGCGGCGTCCCGGCGCGCCGCCGACTACTACGGCACGGTCGGTGCGGTGGCGCTCGACCGCCATGGCCACGTCGCCGCCGCGACCTCGACCGGCGGCATGACCCTGAAGCGCTTCGGCCGGGTCGGCGACGTGCCGGTGCTGGGTGCCGGCACCTGGGCCGAGGACGGCTGCGCGGTGTCCGCCACCGGCTGGGGCGAGATGTTCATCCGCGCCGGCGCCGGCCACGAGATCTGCGCGCGGGTGCGCCTGGCCGGCCAGGGCCTGGCCGAGGCCGCGCACGGCGTGGTCGCCCGGGACATCCCCGCGCTGGGCGGAGACGGCGGCGTCATCGCCGTCGACGGCGCCGGCAACATCGCGATGCCCTACAGCAGCGCCGGCATGTACCGGGGCCGCATCGATGCCGACGGCCGTCGCGTGGTGGCGATCTGGGCCGAGGACGACGGAACCGCGCGGTGAACCGTGGACCGCGTGCGGACAGGGTGGGCGCGCCGCGCAGGAACGGGCCAGGCGGCCAGCGGGCGACCGCCAGCCACGGACTGGCGCGGGTGCTGAGCAAGTCCGGCGTATGTTCGCGCAGCCAGGCCGAGGCCCTGGTGCGGGCCGGCCGGGTGAGCGTCGCAGGCCGGGTCTGCACCGATCCGGAACGGCGCACGCCCCTGGCTGCCGCCGACATCGCCATCGACGGGGTGCCGCTGGCGCCGCCGGCGCCGGTCTACCTGGCGCTCAACAAGCCGCGTGGCCTGGTCACCTCGCGCAGCGACGAGCGCGGCCGCGACACCGTCTACGCCTGCCTGGCCGACCTCGACCTGCCCTGGCTGGCACCGGTCGGCCGCCTGGACCGGGCCAGCGAGGGCCTGCTGCTGTTCAGCAACGACAGCGCCTGGGCGGCGCGGGTGTCGGCGGCAGGCAGCGGCATCCTCAAGACCTACCACGTGCAGCTCGACCGCCCGCCGGCGCCGGATCTGCTCGACTGCCTGGCCGCGGGCGTCGAGGACGCCGGCGAGCGCCTGTCCGCGGTGTCGGTGGCGGCGCTCCGGAGCGGGGGTCGCACCGGCTGGCTGGAGATCGTGCTCGACCAGGGCCGCAACCGGCAGATCCGGCGCATGGTCGCCGCCTGCGGCGCCCGCGTGCTGCGGCTGGTCCGGGTGGCGATCGGTCCGGTCGGGCTGGGCGACCTGGCCAAGGGCCACTGGCGGCCGCTCGCGGACGCCGAGCGCGATGCCCTGGCGCCAGCGCCCCCGTGGCATCGGCCGCTGGCGCTATGATGCCGGCGCCGAAGCCGCGAACGCCGATGCGCCGACCCTGCCCGCAAGCCGACCTGTCCGCGATCCACGGCGACGCCGTGGTCCGGCCCCTGCCGGAGGCCTGAGCGTGGCCAGCTCCGAGCCGCGCGGCCCGCAGCAGATGTGGCGTGCCCTGGGCTGGTCCCTGAAGGGGCTGGGCGCCGCGGTCCGCCACGAACCCTCGTTCCGGCTGGAGCTCTACCTGTTCGCGGTGATGGCGCCGCTGGCCCTGTGGCTGGGCCGCACCGGCGTCGAGTGCGCGATCCTGCTGGGCAGCCTGCTGCTGGTGCTGATCGTCGAGATGGTCAATTCCGCGATCGAGGCGGTGGTCGACAAGGCCTCGCCGGAACGCCACGTCCTGGCCGGACGCGCCAAGGACATGGGTTCGGCCGCGGTGCTGCTCGCCCTGGTCAACGCCATCGCCTGCTGGACCCTGGTGCTCGGGCCGCGGCTGCTCTGACCCGGCATGGACTGGATCGCCGATCCGCAGATCTGGATCGCGCTGGCGACGCTGACGGCCCTCGAGGTCGTCCTGGGCGTCGACAACCTGGTGTTCATCTCGATCGTGGTCGGCCGGCTGCCGCCGGAGCAGCGGCCGTTCGCCCGGCGCTTCGGCCTGGCCCTGGCCTGCATCAGCCGGATCGCCCTGCTGCTCACCCTGGCCTTCCTGGCCCGGATGGAACAGCCGCTGTTCGCCCTGTTCGGGCAGCCGTTCTCGATCCGCGACCTGGTCCTGGTCGGCGGCGGCCTGTTCCTGCTGGTCAAGGGCACCATGGAGATCCACCATTCGGTCGAGGGCGACGCCGCGGAGGCGACGTCGCCGCGCTCGCCGGCGGCCGGGGGCTTCGGCCTGGTGATCGCGCAGATCGCGGTGATCGACCTGGTGTTCTCGCTGGACAGCGTGATCACCGCCGTCGGCATGGTCGACAACGTCTGGGTGATGGTGGCGGCGATCGTGATCGCCGTCGCGATCATGATCCTTGCCGCCAACCCGCTCGGCGAGTTCATCGACAACCACCCGACCGTGAAGATGCTGGCGCTGTCGTTCCTGATCCTGGTCGGGGTCGCGCTGATCGCCGACGGCCTGGGATTCCACATCCCGCGCGGCTACCTCTACTTCGCGATGGCGTTCTCGGCCGGCGTCGAGACGCTCAACCTGTGGACCCGCCGCAACAGCCGGCGCGCCACGGCGCCGGCGCTTCGCCCCAACCTCGACCTGATGAGCGACGACGACTTCGTCGAAGGCACGCGCCAGGAGAGGCGCCGGAGCGACGGCGCATGAGCGCCTCGCCGCGCTTGCAACCTCGGTTCGCCTTTGCTGTCATTGCCGGCATGGACGATGACGCAAGCTATCAGCTCGACATCCGGGTCAGCGCCCGGTTCCTGGACGACCAGTCGCAGCCCACCGACAACCGCTTCGTGTTCGCCTACACGATCACCATCGAGAACCGGGGTTCGGTGCCGGCCCGGCTGGTCAGCCGGCACTGGCTGATCACCGACGCCAACGGCAAGGTCGAGGAGGTGCGCGGCGACGGGGTTGTCGGCGAGCAGCCGTGGATGCGTCCGGGCGACAGCTTCGAGTACACCTCCGGGGCCGTCCTCGAGACCGCCGTCGGCACCATGCGCGGCAGCTACCAGATGCTGGCGGACGACGGCACCCGTTTCGAGGCGCCGATCCCGCAGTTCACGCTGTCGGTGCCGCGCACCCTGCACTGAAGCCCGGTGCAGTTCCCCGCCGTTGGCACCCTCCCGCGATATGCTGTGCGCGACCGGCCGTCGCCGCGACGGCCGGTCGACGGCGCCCGTGCGACGACGCGCACCCCAAACAGGTGCCGGCCTGCCGTGCCGGTGCCCGAGCCCGCCATGACCGCCGAAGGACCGTGACCGAACCGACCGCCAGCCGCCAGTCCGCATCCGCGACCGCCCTGCGCGATCGCGCCCGTCGTGGCGGTCGCGGAGCGCGTCCTGCCGGCGTGTCGGCGCCCCGGGGCGGCCGCTGCCGCGCGGGCGGCGGCTGCGGGTGCCGCTGACGCCATGGCCGTCTACGCCATCGGCGACGTCCAGGGCTGCCATGACGAGCTGGTCCGCCTGATCGAGGCGATCGCCTTCGATCCGGCCCGGGACCAGCTCTGGTTCTGCGGCGACCTGGTCAACCGCGGCGGCCAGTCGCTCGAGGTGCTGCGACTGGTCCGCGGGCTGGGCGATCGCGCCGTGGTGGTCCTGGGCAACCACGACCTCAGCCTGCTCAGCGTCGCCGAGCGGCGCACCGAGGACCAGGCGCGGGTCAATCCGGACCTGCGCCGGGTGCTGTTCGCGCCCGACCGCGACGAGCTGCTCGGCTGGCTGCGTTCGCGCAGGCTGACCCACCATGATCCCGCGCTGGACTTCCTGATGGTGCATGCCGGCGTGGCGCCGCGCTGGAACGTCGAGGATTGCCTGCGTCATGCCGGCGAGGTCGAGGAGAAGCTGCAGGGCGAGGGGTACCGACGGCTGCTCAAGCAGCTGTTCGGCAATACCCCGGACCTCTGGCATCCGAAGCTGCGCGGCGTCGAACGCTGGCGTGCCACCATCAACGTCCTGACCCGGATGCGCTACGTCAGCCCGCGCGGTCGCCTGGACTTCAGCGAGAAGGGCCCGCCCGGCACCCAGAAGCCCGGGCTGTACACCTGGTTCGCCGTGCCCGGCCGCAAGCCGATCGGCACGCGCGTGGTGTGCGGTCACTGGTCGGCGCTGGGCCTGTTCATCGGCCTGGGCATCCATGCCATCGACACCGGCTGCGTGTGGGGCGGCCGGCTCACCGCGCTGCGCCTGGATGGCGACGTGCCGGTACCGGTCCAGGTGACGGCCAATCCCGAGCGCGTCCGCAACGGCGGCGATGACTGAGCCGGACCGCTGGCGTCCCGGCGGCGATGCCATGCGAGGGGGCGCCGGGCGGGGCGGTCGGTTCCGCTCGCCGATGCGGGCCGTGGCCGGCTGGCTGGCGGCCCTGGTCGCGGGGAGCGCGCCGGCGCAGGCCGCGACCGACTGCTGGCGGATCGACCCGCAGGACAGCGAGGTCAGGTTCCATCTGGTGGCGCTCGGCGCCATCCACCTGCACGGGCGCTTCGAGCGCCTGACCGGCCGGGCCTGGCGAAGCCCCGGCTCCGGTCTCATCGAGGTCCAGGTAGAGGTGGAGGCCGGGTCCCTGACCATGGCCTCGGCCCGCTACCAGTCGTGGGCGCGATCGCCCGAGTTCTTCGACGTCCAGCGCCATCCGCGCGTGCTGTTCCGCAGCGATCCGCTGCCCCTGGCGTTGTTCGCGGCCGGTGGCGCGCTGTCCGGCCGGCTGACCGTGCGCGGCATCGAGCGGGCCGTCGCGTTCGACCTCCGCGCGCCGGGTTGCAGCGACCCGGACCGCCCCTGCCGCCTCCAGGTCGAGGGCGAGATCAGGCGGGGCGAGTTCGGCATGCGATCCCGACGGATAACGCTCTCGGACCGGGTCGCACTGGACCAGGACCTGGCCGTGCTGCCTGATCCGGGAGGCTGCGCGCCGCCCGACGGACCGCCACCCGGCGGCGACTGAACGCCCGGTGCCCGGCCGGTGCCGGCAGGCGCGCCCTGTCGCGACACCGGCGGCACCGGCGACCGGAACGCGCCGGCCTTCCGGGGTGCGAGGGCAGTCCTGGCGGCGGCGCAACCGCGCCGTCCGGCGACCCGTGCGCGGCCGGGGCTGCGCCACCGGCCTGGCTGGCGGCCGGCGGTCGGGCTGGGCGCCGTGCGATCAGCCGTCTGCGCGGACCATCCCGACGAAGCGGAAGCCATGGGCGTGGCGGGCGTCGGCAGGGTGCGCCTGCTCGTCGACGACGCGCCACTGGCCGGGATCCCAGGGCGGGAAGAAGGCGTCGGCGCCCTCGACCACGGTCTCGACCAGGGTCAGCTGCATGGCCGTGGCCTCCGGCAGGGCCAGCGCATAGACCTCGCCGCCGCCGGCCACGAACAGCGGCGCGTCGCCGGCCAGCGCCCGTGCCTGCGCCAGGCTGGCGACCGCCCGCTGGCCCGGGAACGGCGCCCGGCCCGAACGCGTCAGCACCAGGTTCTCGCGGCCCGGCAAGGCACGGCCGATCGCCTGCGCGGTGCGCCGGCCCATCAGCACCGTGCCGCCCAGCGTCAGCGCCTTGAACCGGCGCAGGTCGGCCGGCAGGTGCCAGGGCAGGGCGTCGTCGCGGCCGATCGCACGGGCGCGGTCCATCGCCGCGACCAGCACCAGCGCGCCGCTCATACCGCGACCGGGGCGCGGATCGCCGGGTGCGGGTCGTAGCCCTCGAAGGCGATGTGGTGGTAACGGAAGTCGTCGATGGCGCGAACCGAGGCATCCAGGCGCAGGCGCGGCAGCGGCCGCGGTTCCCGGCGGATCTGCTCGCGGGCCTGGTCGACGTGGTTGGCGTACAGGTGCAGGTCGCCGAAGCTGTGCACGAAGTCGCCCGCCTGCAGGCCGGTGACCTGGGCGACCAGGTGGGTGAGCAGGGCGTAGCTGGCGATGTTGAAGGGCACGCCCAGGAAGATGTCGGCCGAGCGCTGGTAGAGCTGGCAGCTCAGGCGGCCTGCGGCGACATGGAACTGGAACAGCGTGTGGCAGGGCTGCAAGGCCATCGCCGGCAGCTCGGCGACGTTCCAGGCGCTGACCACCAGGCGGCGGGAGTCCGGGTTGCGGCGGATCTCCGCGATCACCGCGGCGAGCTGGTCGATGCCGCTGCCGTCCGGCGCCGGCCAGGCGCGCCACTGCCGGCCGTAGACCGGGCCCAGCTCGCCGTCGGCATCGGCCCATTCGTCCCAGATGCTGACGCCGTGCTCGCGCAGGTAGGCGACGTTGGTCTCGCCGCGCAGGAACCACAGCAGTTCGTGGACGATCGATTTCAGGTGCAGCTTCTTGGTGGTGACCAGCGGAAAGCCGTCGGCGAGGTCGAAGCGCAGCTGCCGCCCGAACACGCTGAAGGTGCCGGTGCCGGTGCGGTCGCCCTTGGCGGTGCCGTTCTCCAGGACGTCCCGGAGCAGGTCCAGGTAGACCCTCACCGCGGCGCTCCCGCCGCCAGCACCGGCGCGCTGCGGGCGCGCCACAGCAGGAACACGCCGACCGCCACCAGCGGCAGGCTGAGCAGCATGCCCATGGTCAGCCAGCCGCCGGCGAGGTAGCCGATGTGGGCATCGGGCTCGCGCACGAACTCGACGGCGATGCGGAACACCCCGTAGAGCAGGGCGAACAGCCCGGACACCGCGTAGCGCGGCCGCGGCCGCGACGAGAACCACCACAGCACGGCGAACAGGACCAGGCCCTCCAGGGCGGCCTGGTAGAGCTGCGAGGGGTGTCGCGCCAGCCCGTCCAGCGCGCCGCTGGCGGCCAACTCGCGCAGCGTCCCGACCGGCACCTCGGGCACGCCCGGGGCATCGCGGAACACGACCGCCCAGGGCAGGTCGCTGGTGCGTCCCCACAGCTCGCCGCCGATGAAGTTGCCGATCCGGCCGAACAGCAGGCCGGTTGGCACCAGGGGCGCGACGAAGTCGATGGTGTCGAAGACGTGCAGGCGGTGCCGCCGCGACCACAGCCAGACCGCGACCAGGACGCCGAGCAGGCCGCCATGGAAGCTCATCCCGCCTTCCCAGACCCGCACCAGCATCAGCGGGTCGCGCAGCAGGTCGGCGTAGCCGTAGAACAGCACGTAGCCCAGGCGGCCGCCGAGGATGATGCCGAGCATGGCGTAGAAGGCGAGGTCGCCGAACGCCTTCTCGTCGACCGGCAGGCGGCCGGCGCGGATGCGCTGCCGGCCGAGCCACCAGCCGGCCGCGAAGGCCAGCAGGTACATCAGGCCATACCAGTGGATCGCCACCGGCCCGAGCTGGACGGCGACCGGGTCGATGGCGTGGACGTAGGGGGTCATGGCGGGCCGGGACTGGAGACCCGGCGATTATAGGCGGGCGATGCCCGGGGCCGCCGGCAACCGGTCGCCGCGATCGGCAACCGGCGGCCACCACCCTCCCGCCGCCGACGGCGGCAGGCGCAGGCCGCGGCCATCGGCAGTGGCCAGGCTTGCCCCGGCAGGTAGCCGCCGGCCGCCTCAGGCTGCGTGGACGAACTGCTCCTGCTCGGTCGAGCCGTGCAGGGCCGACAGCGAGGACAGGCCACCGGCGATCACCTGGTTGACCTGGTCGAAGTAGCCGGTGCCGACCTCGCGCTGGTGGCGCGCCGCCGTGTAGCCCTGCGCCTGCGCCGCGAACTCGGCCTCCTGCAGCTCGACGTAGGCGGCCATCTGCCGCTCCCGGTAGCCGCGGGCGAGCTGGAACATCGAATGGTTGAGGGCGTGGAAGCCGGCCAGGGTGATGAACTGGAAGCGGTAGCCCATCGTCGCCAGTTCCTTCTGGAAGGCGGCGATGGTGGCCTCGTCCAGGTTCTTCTTCCAGTTGAAGCTGGGCGAGCAGTTGTAGGCCAGCAGCTTGCCCGGATGGCGGTCGTGGATGGCCTGCGCGAAGCGGCGCGCCTCGTCCAGGTCCGGCGTCGAGGTCTCGCACCAGATCAGGTCGGCGTAGGGCGCGTAGGCCAGGCCCCGGCTGATCGCCTGCTCGATGCCCATGCGCACTTCGAAGAAGCCCTCGACGGTGCGCTGCCCGGTCAGGAACGGCCGGTCGTTGTCGTCGACGTCGGAGGTGACCAGGCCGGCGCCCATGGCGTCGGTGCGGGCGACGATCAGGGTCGGCACGCCGGCGACGTCGGCGGCCAGGCGGGCGGCGACCAGCTTCTGCACCGCCTCGCGGGTCGGCACCAGCACCTTGCCGCCCATGTGGCCGCACTTCTTGGCGCTGGCGAGCTGGTCCTCGAAATGCACGCCGGCGGCGCCGGCCTCGATCATGTGCTTCATCAGCTCGTAGGCGTTGAGCACGCCGCCGAAGCCGGCCTCGGCATCGGCGACGATCGGCACCAGCCAGTCGATCCCGTCGTCGCCCTCGGCGTGGTGGAGCTGGTCGGCGCGCAGCAGGGTGTTGTTGATCCGGCGCACCACCTGCGGCACCGAGTCGACCGGGTACAGCGACTGGTCCGGGTACATGGCGCCGGCGGTGTTGGCGTCGGCGGCGACCTGCCAGCCGGACAGGTAGATGGCCTGCAGGCCGGCCTTGACCTGCTGCATCGCCTGGTTGCCGGTCAGCGCGCCCAGGGCGTTGACGAACGGCAGCTCGTGAAGCGAGCGCCACAGGCGCTCGGCGCCCCGTCGCGCCAGGGAGTGCTCGACGTGCACGGTGCCGCGCAGGCGGACCACGTCCTCGGCGCCGTAGGGGCGCTGCACGCCCTGCCAGCGCGGATGGTTGGCCCAGTCCAGCTTGAGTTGCTCGGCGTTCGGCGCGGTGCTCATGGTGCGGTGGTCCTCATCGGTGTGGGCGAAGGTGGCGGTTGCTGCGACCGGCGGCGGCGCTCAGGGCAGTTGCGCGTAGGCGGGCAGGGTCAGGAAGTCGGGCAGTTCCGTGGCGTGCGTGGCCTGCGCCAGCAAAGCGGCGGCGGCGTCCAGGCGGCCGTGGCCGGGCAGGCCGGCCGGGTCGGCTGCGCGCAGCCCGGCCAGCACCTGTTCGAGGGTGCCGTCGAACAGGCCGCCGTCGACGGCGCGACCGTCGTCCAGGCGGGCGCCGTGACGCTGCCATTGCCACAGTTGCGCGCGGGCGATCTCGGCGGTGGCGGCGTCTTCCATCAGGTGGTGGATCGGGACGCAGCCCAGGCCGTCCAGCCAGGCGGCCAGGTAGCGCACCGCGACCTCGACGTTGCCGCGGTAGCCGGCGGCGGTGACCGGGCCGGACGGCAGGTCCAGCAGCGCGTCCCGGCCGACCGCCACGTCGTCGCGGCGGACCTCGCGCTGGTTGCGGCCGGGCATGTGGGTGTCGAACACCGCCTGGGCCACGGCGATCAGGTCCGGATGCGCCACCCAGGTGCCGTCGTGGCCGGCCCGGACCTCGCGCAGCTTGTCGGCGCGCACCTTGTCCAGGGCCGCGCTGTTGGCCACCTCGTCGCCGCGGATCGGGATCTGCGCGGCCATGCCGCCCATCGCCAGGGCGCCGCGCCGGTGGCAGGTGCGCACCAGCAGGTCGGCGTAGGCGCGCAGGAACGGCGCGGCCATGGTGACCTGGCCGCGGTCGGGCAGCAGGCGGTCCGGTTTCGCGCGCAGCGTCTTGATGGTGCTGAAGATGTAGTCCCAGCGGCCGCAGTTGAGCGCCACCACGCGGCCGCGCAGGGCGTGCAGGATCTCGTCCATCTGGAACGCCGCCGGCAGGGTCTCGATCAGCACGGTGACCTTGATGGCGTCGCGCGGCAGGTCCAGCGCCGCCTCGATCGCCGCCAGCGCCTCGTCCCACAGGGCCGCCTCGGCGGCGTGCTCGAGCTTGGGCAGGTACAGGAAGGGGCCACGCCCTGTGCGATGCAGGTCGGCGCCGCACAGGGCGCAGAACACCGCGGCATCGAACAGGCTGGCCGAGACCGGCACACCGTCGAGCAGGACGTGCTTCTCGTCCAGGTGCCAGCCGCGCGGTCGCACCATCAGCACGGCCGTGCGCGCGGCCAGCCGGTAGACCCGACCCTGTGGCGAGCGGTATTCGATGCCGCCGGCCACCGCGTCGCGCAGGTTGGCCTGGCCCTCGACCATGTTCGCCCAGGTCGGCGAGCTGGCGTCCTCGAAGTCGGCCATGAACACCCGGGCGCCCGAGTTCAGGCCGTTGATCACCATCTTGCGGTCGACCGGGCCGGTGATCTCGACGCGACGGTCGAGCAGCAGGTCGGGCAGGGTCGCCACCTGCCAGTCGCTGCTGCGCAGCTCGGCGGTGGCCGGATCGAAATCCGGCAGGGCGCCGGCATCCATGGCCGCCTGGCGTTCGTGCCGACGCGCCAGCAGGTCGCGCCGACGCGCGCCGAAGCGCCGTTCGAGGCCGGCGACCAGCGCCCGGACCGGCGGCGTCAGGACGACAGGGTCGGGGCTGCCGGCGGGTGCGGCGACGGTGATCGGGTCGGGATGGGAGGCGTCCGCTGCCATGGTGTGGTCCCTTGCGTTCGACGATCCGCCGGGGCGGGTCGACGCGACTCTGGCATCAGGGGCCTGGCTTTCACAAACCAGTTGTTTCAAACAGACGCTTTCGATCTGTTAAAGTCACGGCCGGACAGTCGGAGTCAGACCCTGCGCCAATGACCGGGCCGGATCGCCGCTGGTATTACAAAGGCAACCGCCTCAAGCAGTTGCGGGCGTTCTGCGCGCTGGTCAAGTTCGGCAGCCTGGCACGCGCGGCCGAGGCCCTGTACCTCAGCCAGCCGGCGGTGAGCCTGCAGCTCTCGGCCCTGGAGAAGGAACTGGACCAGCCGCTGCTGGAGCGCGCCGGCCGCAGCCTGCGGGTCACCCGCGAGGGCCAGGCCCTGTACGACCTGGCCCGGCCGCTGGTCGAGGGCATCGACGGCATCGGCGAGGCGCTGCGCGGCCAGCTCGCCGGCCTGGACACCGGCGAGCTGAACATCGCCGCCGGCGAGTCCACCATCCTGCACCTGCTGCCGCCCCTGGTGCGGCGCTTCCGCGACCGCCACCCCGGCGTGCACGTGCACCTGCACAACGTGACCGGCCGGGACGGCCTGGCCCTGCTGCGCAACGACCAGGTCGACCTGGCGGTCGGCTCGATGATCGAGGTGCCGCCCGACATCGCCTACGAGGCCGTGCACCATTTCGATCCGATGCTGATCGCGCCGCTCGGCCACCCGCTGGCCGACAAGGCCGAGCTGCGCCTGGAGGACCTCAGCCCCCACGGCCTGATCCTGCCGCCGAAACGCCTGTCCACCTGGCGGCTGGTCGACCTCGTGTTCCAGCAGCGGCGGGTGCCCTATACCGTGGCCCTGGAAGTCGGAGGCTGGGAGGTGATCAAGCAGTACGTGGCGATGGGCCTGGGCATCTCGATCGTCACCGGTTTCTGCCTTTCGCCGCAGGACCACGAGCGCCTGGTGGTGCGCAACCTGCGCGCCTATTTCCCGCAGCGCAGCTACGGGGTGGTGGTGCGCAAGGGCCGCCTGCCCGGCAGCCATGCCCGGCGCTTCATCGACCTGGTCCGTCCCGGCCTGTTCACGCGCAGCCACTCCGAGCCGGGGCATTCGGAGCGCTGAGGGGCGCGGCCCGGCAGCCTGCCAGGCGCCGGGCTGCGTGCGGTCCGGGAACCCGGCGGCCTTGCCTCGGGTCCAGTCCGGCCCGATCCCGGACCACCCCCTGCCATGCGCCCGACGCCCCGACGATTCCTTTCCCTCCTGGCCACAGGCTGCCTGGCCGTGTCTGTCCACGCCCCTGCGCAGGACGACGGCGAAGCGATCGCGTGGTCCGCCAACGACGCGCCTGCCGGAATCGCCGCCCTGATGGCGCGTCACTCGCCGGTGATCCTCGGCGAGATCCACGGCACCGCCGAGGTGCCGGCGCTGGTCGCCGCGGTGCTGGCATCGCGCCTGGCGACGGGCGGGGCGGTGACGCTGGCCCTGGAGATTCCCGACAGCCACCAGGCCGCGCTGGATGCCTGGCTGGACGACAGCGCGCGCGGGCCCGCCGCCCCGGCGCTGGCCGGCCATCCGTTCTGGTCGTACGGGGACGGCCGCAGCAGCGAGGCGATGCTGGACCTGCTCGAACAGGTACGGCGCTGGCGGCAGGCCGGTGCAGCGGTGGACCTGCTCGCCTTCGACGTGCCCGATCCGTCGGTGGCGGGCGCCCTCCGGGAGCGCCACATGGCCGACCGTCTGGAACAGGCGCTGGCGAAGCCGCAGGCCCCGCCGATGCTGGTGCTGACGGGCAACCTCCACGCCCGGCGCACGATCGGCAATCCGTTCGATCCGGACGTCGAGCTGATGGCCTGGCGCCTGCGGGACCGGCCGGCGCTGACGCTGGACGTGCGGGCGCTGGCCGGCAGCGCCTGGATCTGCGCGCCCGGGTGTGGGGCACGCGAGCTGGGCGTGGCCAGGCCCGCGCCCGCGACCGGCCTGCGCCTGTTCGGGCGATCCTCGGCGCAGGGTTACGATGGCGAACTGGTCCTGCCGCGTTTCACCGCCTCGCCCCCCGCTTTCCCGGCCGTCTGGTCGGCGCCACGGCCGGCCGACTGAGCGTCGGCCCCGGCCCCGCCGATCAGCCCCCGTGCAGACGCCTGAGCTGCGCGTCCAGCAACGCGGCTTGCGCGCTGTCGGCACCATGCTGGACGCGCATCGCGAAGGCGAGCGCGTGCAGGAAGGCCAGCACGTTGTGGCGGCGCGCCTGGCCGGCGGCACTGCCGAACGACGCCGGCCAGTCGGCCAGCGGCGCCGGTGACGAAACCCCCTCCAGCCAGTCCCGCCATTGCGTTTCGGTCAGCAGGCCACGGCCGTGCAGGAACACCGCGGCGCGCGCCAGGCGTTCCGGTTCGCCGTGGCGGTAGGCGTGGCCGGGCGGCGCGACCTGGCTGGCCAGGGCGTCGAGCAGGCGCCGCACGCCGTCGGCATCGACCTGCGGATGCAGACCGACCTGCAGCACCAGGTCGGCGCCATGGGCGACCGCGTGGCGCCAGCCCTCGACCGGATCCCAGGCGCGGTGGTCGCGGACTGACGGCAACCAGCGCGCCGCCAGGTCGAGCAGGTCCCGGCGCTGTCCGGCCTCGAGGAAGGGCTGCAGGCGGTCGGCCCGAGCCAGTTCGGACAGCAGCAGGGCGGCGAACGGGTGGCGGAAGCCGTCGTCGTCGGGCGGGCCGGCCAGGCGCGCCATCAGGGTCCTGGCCAGTCCGGGCAGGATCTCCGGATCGACCCGCCCTGCACGCAGCCAGCGCTGCCAGGCCTCGAACACAACGCCGTCGCGGATCGCCGGGTCGGCGTCCTCGGCACAGGCCAGCAGGCGCACGATCCAGGCGCTCTCGTCGCCGCCCCGCGCCGGCTGGAAGCCGGCGGCGGCGAGGGCCGCCAGGTCGTCCCGGGTATGGGGCGCCGGCGGACAGGCGATGTCGTCGGCTGCCGGGGCTGAGGCGCTGGCCCACGATGACGGGCAGGGCAGGACCGACAGCGCGAGCAGCAGGACGGCGGGTGCGAGCCGTGGCGGGACGCTCATGGCGGCCTCCTCCGGACCCCGGGTGGCGGGCGACCAGCATGGCGACGGCCGGCGAGGCCCGCCATGTGCCGTTGGTCCTGGCCGACGACGGGGAACCCGCGTCCCGGTGCCGCAGTCGCAGGCGTGTCCTGCAAGAGAGCCGATGCCATGATCCTGCGCCTGCCCCGCGTCCTGAACGACCACCGCGGCCTGCTGCTGTTCCTCGCCCTGATGCTGTGCGTGCGCGCGGCGGTCGCCGATTTCAACGACGTGCCGAGCGCGTCCATGCACCCGACCATCGTCGAGGGCGACCGCGTGCTGGTGAACCGGCTCGCCTACGACCTCAAGCTCCCGCTGGCCGGCATCGTTCTGGCGCGACTGGGCGAGCCGGCACGGGGCGATGTCGTGGTGTTCAGGTCGACGGCTGCCGGCACCCGGCTGATCAAGCGGGTGGTCGGCCTGCCCGGCGAGACCGTCGCCCTGCGCGACAACCGCCTCTACGTGGATGGGCTGGCGGCCGACTACGACCTGGTCGGCCAGGGCGCGGACGGCGGCGTGCTGGCCAGCGAGCGCCTGGGCGCCATGCGGCACGGCATCCGGCTGGCGCCGCGCCCGGCCCCGGTGGCCTGGTTCGGGCCGGTGACGGTGCCTGCCGACCATTACCTGGTGCTGGGCGACTACCGGGACAACAGCGCCGACAGCCGCAGCTACGGGCTGGTGCCGCGCGCCGAGCTGAGCGGTCGGGCCGAACGGGTGCTGTTCTCGCTGGACTACGGGCGCTGGCTGCGGCCGCGACCGGAGCGCTTCTGGCTGTCGCTGGACGGTTCGCCCCCGACATGAGCGCGCCTGCGCGCGATTCTCCCGGGGGTCGTGATCGATCCGGGCCCGTGCGCGCGGTCCGTGATCCCGCGCTCCGGCCGGCGCGCGTCGAGGACCTGCCGGCCTTGTTCCGGGTGCGGGCGTCGACCCGCCAGAATGCGCTGTCCGAGGCCGACCTGGCGGCGCGCGGCATCACCCGCGACAGCCTGCACGCGGCGATGGCCCGCGGGGATTTCGCCACCTGGCTGTGCGAGGTCGATGGCGAGGTGGTCGGTTTCTGCACTGCCGACGCCGCCACGGGCGAAGTGGGCGCGCTGGCGGTCCAGGCCGGCTTCGAGGGGCGCGGCATCGGCCGGGCCCTGCTCGCCGCGGCGGTCGGGTTCCTGCGCGCGGCGGGCTGCCGGCGCCCGTGGCTGATGGCAGGCGCCGATCCGGCGCTGCGCTCGCACGGCTTCTACCGTGTCCAGGGCTGGCAGGCCACCGGCCGCGTCGATGCCCGGGGCGATGAGGAAATGCGGTTGCCGGCGCACGGCGCGGCGGGGACGACCGCCACGCCGGAACCGGGCGAGCGTTGACGCGCCGGCCGGCCGGGTCGACACTCGCCCGGGCCACGGCGGGGCGCCTGATGCAGGGCCGTTGCCCACGTGGCGGACTTCCACCGCAACAGGAGCGCGACGTGGACCTGGGTGCCTTTTCAGTGAGCCTTGCCGTGAAGGATCTCGCGGCGTCGAGGACGTTCTACGAGAAGCTCGGCTTCTCGACCCTGGGCGGTGATGCCGCCCAGGGCTGGCTGATCCTGCGCAACGGCTCGACGGTGATCGGCCTGTTCCAGGGCATGTTCGAGGGCAACATCCTCACCTTCAATCCCGGATGGGACCAGGAGGCCCGGGCGGTCGGCGAGTTCACCGACGTCCGCGAGATCCAGGCCCGGCTGGACGCGGCCGGTATCGAAATAGCAACCCGTGCGGACCCCGACGGCAGCGGCCCGGCACACATCGTGCTGAACGACCCGGACGGCAACGCCATCATGTTCGACCAGCACGTGCCGCGCTGAGCCGGGCAGGCCGGCGCCTTCGCATCCGTTGGTCGGCCGCGCAGCCACGAATGGCTGGCGCGCTGGTCGCGAAAACCCTCTCCCCCGGCCCCTCCCCCGCAGGCGGGGGAGGGGAGAAGTGGGGCGCCCTCGCCCGGAAGCGATGCACCAGCCTGAACGTCCGAGCTCCCGAGCTCCCGAGCTCCCGGGCTCCCGGGCCCTCCAGTCCCAGGGCTCAAGTCCCCGGTCCCCGGTCACGGGTCACGGGTGTCCTGTCCCGCCTACCTCAGTCGATCGCCTCGAACCGGTTTGCCTCGCGGTTCTTGCGGACCCGGGCCGGGTCCCAGATGCGGCCGTTCATGGCGATGTAGACGCCGGGCGGCAGGCACTGCACGGCGCCGACCGCGCAGCCGACGTTGAAGACGGCGTCCGAACCGCGGAACAGCGCCGGGTTCAGGGCGCCGGTGAGGACGATGGTCTTGCCCTCGATGCCGGCCAGCACGCGGGCGGTCTCGACCATGGTGTCGGTGCCGTGGGTGACCAGCACGTGGCTCTCCGGCTGGGCGGCGATCGCCGCGCGCAGCAGTTCGCGGTCGGCCTGGGTGACGTGCAGGCTGTCCTTGCGCAGCAGCGGGATCACCTCGAAGCGGAACGCGACGCCGAGGTCGCGCAGGATCTGGCCGATCTGCGGATCGCCGATCTGGAAGTCCGACTTGTCGTCGAAGTAGATCTTGTCGATGGTGCCGCCGGTGGTGACGATGCAGAGCTGGTCCATGGTCGGTTCGAGGCAGGCTGGAGAGAAGGGCGGGTCAGTGGCGCGGCGGCAGCAGGCCGGCGGCACGGGCGGCGCGCCGGCTGCGGATGCCGAGCAGGCCGTAGGCGCACACGACCAGGACGGAAAGCGCGACCTCGAGCAGGGCCAGGCCGCGCTGCGCGGCTTCCGTCCAGGCCTCGGTGACGCCGTGGCAGAAGTACACCAGGGCCAGCAGGTTGGCCCAGAACAGCGGCAGCGGCCGGCCGCGCCAGGCGCCGGGCAGGACCGCCAGCAGCGGCAGCACGGCCAGCGCCAGGGCGGTCCAGCCCAGCGCCGAACGCGGCGGCGGCAGCAGGCCGTGCCAGACCAGCTGCAGCACCAGCAGGGCGAGCAGGCCGGCGCGCACCACGGCCAGGGGGCGGGCCAGCGCGGGGCTGGCAAGCAGGCCCGTGCTCATGGCCCGGCCAGAAGGCGCGCGGTCTGGGCGACACGGCGGCCCAGGGCCCGGCACAGCGTCGCCTCGGTGGCGTCCAGGTCGTTCTCGCCCTGCACGCCGGCCAGGTGGCTGGCGCCGTAGGGCGTGCCGCCGCTGCGCGTGGTGTTGAGCTCCGGCTGGGTGAACGGCAGGCCGACCAGCAGGGCGCCGTGGTGGAGCAGCGGCAGCATCATGCCGAGCAGGGTCGACTCCTGGCCGCCGTGGAGGGTGCCGGTCGAGGTGAACACGGCGGCCGGCTTGCCGACCAGGGTGCCGGCCAGCCAGTCCTGGCCGGTGCCATCCAGGAAATGCTTGAGCGGCGCGGCCATGGTGCCGAACCGGGTGGGGCTGCCCAGCACCAGCCCGGCGCATTCGCGCAGGTCGTCCAGGCGGGCGTAGGGGGCGCCATCGGCGGGCTCGGGCGGCTCCGCCACCCGGATCACCGCCGCCACCGGCGGCACCGTGCGCAGGCGGGCCTGCATGCCGGGCACCTCCTCGATGCCGCGCGCGATGCGCCGGGCCATCGCGGCGGTATGCCCGCTGCGGCTAAAGTACAGCACCAGGATCTCTGCCATGGCGCCATTGTGCCCGAGTCGCGTCGACCGCCGATGATGTCCGTGCGTCCGGCCAGCCCGCCAGGGGCGGCGCCGTGAGGCGCTGGTTGCCGGCGCGCCTGGGCCGCATCGACCTGGACCGCGGCAAGGCCTTCTTCCGCTACCTGTGGCACCGGTTCTGGGACGACAACTGCTTCCAGTACGCCGGTTCGCTGTCCTACACCACGGTGTTCGCCCTGGTGCCGCTGACCGTGGCGGTGTTCGGCATCCTGTCGGCGTTCCCGGTGTTCGAGGGCTGGTCGCAGCAGTTGCGCGTGTTCGTGTTCACCAATTTCGTGCCGGCCGCCGGCGAGTCGATCGACGCCTACCTCGGGCAGTTCGCCGACAACGCCTCGCGACTGACCAGCGTCGGCGTGATCGCGCTGTTCCTCAGCGCCCTGCTGATGATGTATTCCATCGAGGACGCCTACAACCGCATCTTCCGGGTCACCCGGCCGCGCCGGGCGGTGTCGCGCTTCGTGGTGTACTGGACCATCCTGTCGCTGGGGCCGCTGCTGGTCGCGACCGGCCTGGCGATGAGCACCTACCTGTTCACGCTGCCGCTGATCGCCGACATCGACCGCGGCTACGCGCTCACCGACCGCCTGCTGGCCCTGGTGCCCGGCGCGGTGACCTGGCTGGCGCTGACCCTGAGCTACGCGATCGTGCCCAACACCGAGGTGCGCTGGCGGCACGCCGCGCTGGGCGCGCTGGCCGCGACCATCCTGTTCGAGCTGGGCAAGCGCGCGTTCGCGATGTACCTGACCAACGTGCCCAGCTACGAGCGCATCTACGGCGCCTTCGCGGTGCTGCCGATCTTCCTGTTCTGGGTCTACCTGTCGTGGAACATCGTGCTGCTGGGCGCCTCGCTGTCGGCGGTGCTCAGCTCGTTCCGCTACCACACCGAGGAGCGCAAGCTGCCGACCGGCCACGAGTTCGCCGCCGCGCTGCGACTGATCGAGGCCCTGGCGCTGGCCCATGCGCACGGCCGAGGCCTGGGCCTGGAGGCATTGCACGACCGCGTCGGCGGCCTCAGCGACGAGCAGTTGCTGCGCTGCCTGGCCGACATGGAGCGGCTGGACATCGTCGAACGCACCTCGCTGGGCCAGTGGCGCGTGATCCGCGACCTCTCGCAGGTGCGCCTGGCCGACATCTACGAAGCCGGCGGCCACCGCCTGCCGCTGACCCGCCGCGGTGGCGAGCCGGACGGCGCCGACCGCCTGCTGGCCCAGGCCGGCAGCGCCGTCGAGCCGATCCTCACGCAGACCGTGGCACACTACCTTGCCACCGCCCGTACCGGGGAAGCCCGATGAGAATGCTGTTCCTGCTGCTGGCCGCGCTGGCCGCTCCGGTCGTCGCACAGCCGGCCAAGTCGATGATCGGCACCCGGCCCGCGCTTGCCGTCGACACCCTCGACCACGGCCGCTTCGACCTCGCGGAGCAGCGCGGGCGCTGGCTGGTGGTGAACTACTGGGCGACCTGGTGCGCACCCTGCATCAAGGAGATCCCGGAGCTGTCGGCGCTGGCCGACCGCGACGACGTCGAGGTGCTCGGCCTGGATTTCGAGGAGATCGAGCGCGAGGACCTGCTGGCGTTCCTGCAGCGCCACCCGGCGCGCTATCCGATCGCGCCGGTGGACGTCTACGATCCGCCGTCCGCGTTCCCGGTTCCGCGTGGCCTGCCGATGACCTACGTGCTGGATCCCGCCGGCGTGGTCGCCGAGGCCTTCGTCGGGCCGGTGACCGGCGCCGACATCGAGGCGGTGATCGCGCGCGGCCCGGTCCCCGAGGCCGTCGCCGGACCGGACGATGGCGGTGACTGAAGCGGCCAGGTTCCTGGTCGAGGGACGGGTGCAGGGCGTGGCCTTTCGCGCCTCGGTGCGCCAGCTCGCCCTGGCCCTGGGCCTGCGCGGTCATGCCCGCAACCTCGCCGATGGCAGGGTCGAGGTGGTCGCCGCCGGGCCGCCGCAGGCGATGGCCGAGCTGGAGCGATGGCTGCAGCACGGCCCGCCCCTGGCCCGCGTCGGGCACGTGCACAGGCAGCCGCTGGCGCCGGCGGCGGTCGGCGGCGGGGACTTCGCGATCGCGTCCTGAGCGCCGGGGCGGGGCGGCGGCATCCCGGCCGCGGCGCCGCCCCGCCGCGATTCAGCGGCAACCCGGTGCGCCGCCGCTGCACTCGAAGTCGTGCGCGAACAGGGTGTCGTCGTAGTCGAACGCGTATACGAAGACCCGGCCGGAGGTCGCGTCCGGATAGCCGGGCGCGCCGACCGCGAGCCACTGCGCATCACCGGAAACCGCTGCGCCGAACTCGGCGGTGGCCGGGGTCGAGGCGCTGTGGAAGGGTTCGGTGGTGCGCAGCACGAAGTTGCCGCCCTCGAGCACGTAGTGGCGCCCGCGTCCGTTGAACCCGGGCCACGGATGCCAGGGCTCGCCGGCCAGGACACGGCTGGGTTCCAGCACCTGGACCGCCTGGCCGAGTCGGTTCTGGGCCGCCGCCACCGGCACCGGCAGCGGGGCCGCGATGTACTCCTGCACCGGGGCGCTCCAGCCGCACACGCCCTGGAAATTGCAGGCGCGGGTGGCGATGCTGACGCTGCCGCTGGCGACCGTGGCCGGCGGATTGAGGGCGGGGTTGAGCACGCGCCGTTCCGGCGCGCCGACGGCCAGGCGCCCGCCGCGCATGTGCACGCTGTGGCCGAAGCGCGAGCCCTGGCCGGGACCGGTCAGCGCATGTTCCTGGCTCCACTGGCCGACGGTGGCGCCCATCGCGTAGACGCGCACGCTGCCGGCGGCGGCCGCGGTGGTCCCGGGAATGCCGACCGACAGCAGCAGGGTCAGGCCCGGGTTGGGACCCGAGCGGTTCAGGTTGACGCTGGTGCCGAAGCCGGAAGCGGTGGCTGCCGGACCGATGATCGAGGTGGCATGCGACCACAGCCCCAGGAAGTTGCTGTAGACGTCGACGGCGCCGACCAGGCCGACGTTGCCCAGGGGGAAGTCGCGGCGGTTCGGGCAGCCCACCGCCGCCATTGGCAGCGGGCTGTCGCTGCCGGGCGCGGAATCGATCAGGGCCACGCTGGCGCCGCACTGGGCCCCGGCCTGGACCGAGCCGTCGGCGAACACGACCGGGTCGACGTAGTCGCCGCCGGCATTGCGCCGGTAGAACACGGCCCGCCCGCGCGCCTGGCCGGCGACCTCATGGCCGGGACAACCCACAAGCAGGCTGAACTCGTTGAGGGCGACGGCATGGCCGCATTGGCCGTTGCCGCCGGTGCCGAAGGCGATGCGCTGCACGAACTGCCAGGCATCGTTGTCCGGGTTGCGCCGGAACAGGAACACGGCACCCCTGGCCAGCACCACGCCGCCGCTGGAGGTCAGGGTGCCGGGTGCGCCCACCGCCAGGGTGTCGCCATGCAGGGCCACCGAATGCCCGAATCGGGGATCGTCCTGTGCCGGCAATCCGGCGTAGTCGCCGGCCAGCTGCGCCACCAGCGTGTGCACCGGGTCCGGGGGTGGCGGCGGCGGCAGAACGCCGGCGGTCGCCGGCAGGGCGGCCAGCGCGAGCAGGACCAGGGCGATGGGCGGGCAGCACGATTGCAGGTTCATCTGTTCGTCTCCAGCGGGAAAAGGGTCGCGGACGCATCCCTTCGGTGCGTCCTCATCACTGCAAACGACGGATCGGCACGAAGTCGCACAGGCGCCACTGCGGCGGCGCACCGCCGGTCCGGGAAGGTCGCCCGGGGCCAAAGGCTATGATTGGCGCGAACCTTTGCCGCAAGGAAGGACGTCTTGTCGTCCGCTGAACTGCGATCGATGGCCACCGAGACCCTGCTGCGACGCTGGCAGGCGGGCGAGTCGGCGGCGCGCGAGGCCCTGATGGCGCGCTACCTGCCGGTGCTGCGCCGACTCGCGCACAATCGCCTGCCCGCCCGGGCGCGCGACCTGTCCGGGACCGAGGATCTGGTCCAGGTGACCGCGATCAAGGCGCTCGGCCATCTCGACGCCTTCCAGTGGAACGGGCCGGGGGCGCTGCTCGGCTATCTTCGGACGGTGCTGATGAACACCCTGCGCGACGAACTGCGGCGCAGCCGCCGGCTGCCTGCCCGGGTCGGCGAGGAGGTCCTGGCGGCCGAGGTCGACGAGCATCCCTCGCCGATGCAGGGTGTGCTCTCCAGCGAGGCGCTCGCGGCCTACGAGCAGGCGCTCGCCAGCCTGAAGCCCGGCGAGCGGGACGCGGTCAGCCTGCGCATCGAGTTCGGCCTCGACTACGGCGAGGTCGCCGCCCTGTGCGGTCTGAAGACCGCGAATGCGGCCCGCATGCGGGTCAGCCGCGCCCTGGTGCGGCTCGCCGAGCGGATCGATGTCGAGGCGATCCGGCCCTGACCGCCGGCGCGGTCCGCCGCGCCGGGACGAGCGGGACGAGCGGGCACGCCTGCTGCGCCTGGCCGGTGCGGTCGCCGACGGCGCGCCGTTGCCGCAGGCGGACATGGCGGACGACCGCGTCGATGGCGCACTGCAGGTCATCGCCGGCCTGGCGGAACGACTGAGCTCGGCCGCGCATGCGCCGATCGGCGGCCCGCCGGGAGCCGTCCTTTTCCAGTGGGGCCATCTGGACGTGCTGGAGCGGATCGGCGCGGGCGCCTCGTCCGAGGTCTACCGGGCCTACGACCCGCTGCTGGCGCTCGAGGTGGCCCTCAAGCTGAGCCATCCCGACCTGGGCTGGGCGGGCACCGGCGGCTGGATCGCCGAAGGTCGCCGCCTGGCGCGGCTGCGGCATCCCAACATCGTCACCGTGCACGGGGTCGACAGCCACGATGGCCGGGCCGGCCTGTGGCTGGAACTGGTCAGGGGCGAGACGCTGGATGTCTGGATCGGGCGCGTCGGCGCGTTGCCGGCGCGCGAGCTGTGCCTGGCTGGCATGGAGCTGTGCCGGGGGCTGGTGGCGATCCACGACGCCGGCCTGCTGCACTGCGACCTGAAGCCGCAGAACGTGCTGCGCGGGCACGATGGCCGCATCCTGATCACCGATTTCGGCGCTGCCGCCTCGGCCAGGACGTCCGGTGGCGGCGCGTTCCAGCGCGGCACGCCCCTGGCGATGGCGCCGGAACTGCTGGCGGGCGCCGAGCCGGATGTCCGTTCCGACCTGTACGGCCTGGGCGTGGTGCTGCACCTGCTGGCGACCGGGCGGATGCCGGTGCTGGCCGATTCCCTGGACGCGCTGGTGGCCGCGCATGGGCGCTTCGACCCGGCGGCCCTGCGCGCCGGGCTGCCGGCCGGGTGCCCCCCCGCGTTGGGCCGGCTGCTGGTGCGGCTGCTGGCGCCGGCCCCGGAACTGCGTCCGGGCGGCGCGGGCGAAGTCAACGCGCTGCTCGCGCAGATGCTCGCCCCGGCGACCGCGAGATCGTCCGAGCCGCGACCATCGCCGAAGCCGGCACTGCCGACGCTCGGCGGGATCTTCGGCCGGGAAGCCGAGCTGGCCTACCTGCAGCAGGAATTCGAGCGGGCCGCCGCCGGCCAGGCGCTGCCGGTGCTGGTGGTGGGCGAGTCGGGCCACGGCAAGACCGCGCTGCTGGCCAGCCTGGCCGATTGGCTGGCGGGTCGGGGGAGCCGCCTGCTGCGCCTGGTGCCGGCGTCGGGAGCCGACGGCATGTGCCTGCCGGAGGTGGTCGACCGCGCGCTGGCCCGTATCGATGGCGGGCGACCCCGGCGCGGGTCGCACCGGCACGATCCGGCCGACGTCGTGGCGGCGCTGTCTGGCCTGGCGCCGCTCGTCCTGGGCCTGGACGACCTGCAGCGACTGGATGACGGCGACCGTGCCTGGCTGCGGCGCCTGGCCGGTGCCGTGCGCGGCACCCGGATCCTGCTGGTGGGCGTGTTGCGAACCGCATCCGGACGTCCCGGCGAGCTCCCGGACCTGTTCGGCGACCTGCCGGTGGCGGTGCTGCGCCTGTCCGCGCTGTCTGCCGAGGAAAGCGCCGGCATGGTCGCGGGCATGCTCGGCGTCGGCGGCGAGGGCGACCTCCCGGCGGGACTGGCCACGGCCCTGCACCAGCTCAGCGGCGGCACCCCGTTCTACCTCGGCGAACTGGTCCGCCACCTGGTCGCGGGGGGCGACCTGGTCTGCGACGAGCAGCGTGGATGGCTGTGGCGTTCCCTGCCGGAGGCGTTGCCGCCCAGCCTCGAACTGACCCTCCTGCAGCGCTGCCGGGCATTGCCGGACGAATGCCAGTCGGCGCTGGAGGCGGCCGCCGTGCTGGCGGCGCCATTCGACCCGGACGGGCTGGCGCAGGTGGCGGCGATCCCTGCGGCGCGCGTGGCCAGGATTCTGGCGCCCGCCTGCGCCGCCGGCCTGCTCGAGCCGCTGGCCGACGGTCGCTTCGCGTTCCGGCACGGCCTGACCCGGCGCGCCGTGCAGGGCACGATCCCGGCCGCGCGCCAGGCCGAACTGCACCGCCGCTGCGCGGCGCGCCTGGCGGGGGCGCAGGACGCGGCGTCGCTGGCGGCCCTGAGCGCGCATGCCGAGCAGGCAGGCGAGCCGCAGCGCGCCTTCGATGCGGGCTTGGCCGCACTGCCGGTGATCACGGTCGAGGACGCGCCCGTCGACCTGGCGGCATGGGAGCGCCTGCACCGCCTGCTGCAGTCGGGCGCCGCGGCCAGCCCGGCCCGGCGCTGGCGGGTCCTGCTGGGGCGCCTGCGCGGCCTGCGCCTGCAGGGACGCCTGCACGAGGCGCTGGCGCTGGCCGAGCACGCGCAGACCGGCGACGCGCTGCGCCTGGCGTCCGCCCATCGGGCGTCCCTGGCCCTGGAAAGGGCGCACGCCCTGTTCGGACTCGGCCGCTACCGGTGCGCCCTGGCCGGCCTGGCGCCCCTGCTGGCGCCGGCCGGGACAGTGCCGCGCCTGTCGCAGGCCTGCGCCCGGGCGGCCCGCCTCCTGGCGGTGCGCGCCCAGGCCGCCCTGGGCGACTACCGCCAGGCCGAGGCGACCCTTGCGGCGGCCTTGTCCGGCGATCCGGGCTCTGCCCGTGAGCGGTTGCCGCTGCTGACCATGCACGGCTGGTCCGTGGCGCTGCAGGGCCGGCTGGAGGCCGCCGATGCGGACCTGCAGGCGGCCCTGGCGATGGCCGGCGGCGCGCCGGCCCCGATCCGCGCCGACGTGCTCAGGCGGCTGCACTGGGTGCGCCTGGGCCGCGGCCAGTACCAGTCCGCGCACGCGCTGGCCCTGGCCGCGCATCAGCTCTACCGCGAGAGCGGCGATGCCATCGGCCAGGCCAAGATCCGCCTGGCGCTGGCGCAGGTGCGCCTGGCCCAGGGCCTCACCGAGGAGGCGATGGGTTACCTGAACCGGGCCGGCCCGGAGCTCGAGGACATCGGCGACCGCCACTGCGAGGCCGAGACCCGCTGGCTGATCGCCCAGGCGGAGATCCGCCTGGGCGGGCTGGACCATGCCGACAGCCAGCTGGTCCAGGCGCTCGCGCTGATCGAGCGCATCGGCGACCGGGACGACGCGTTCCGCTTCCTCACCGAACGCGCCCGCCTGCGGCTGGCACAGGGACGCCCGGCCGAGGCCGCCGAGGCCGCCGACGAGGCGCGTGCGATCGCCATCGAGCTGGCCAGCCGCGATGGCCAGGCCCTGTGCGAGGTCGAGCTGGCCGCGGCCCGCCTCGCCCAGGGCCAGCCGGGGGTGGCCGTGGCGCTGGCCGAGGCGGCTGCGCAGGCACTGCAGGCACTGGGCAGCGGAGAGCGCTGGCGGGCGGACTGGGTACTCGGCCGCGCCCTGCTCGGCCTGGACCGCCCGCGGGCCGCGCTGGCGGCCATGGCGTCGGCGCAGGCCGCCGTCGACCGCATCGTCGACGAGTTCGCCGGCCGCGAACGGGCGCGTCGCGCTCGCCTGCGGCACGCCTGGCAGGCGCTGGTCGACGACCACGCAGGCATCCTGGCGGCGGCCGGCTGTGCGGCGCAGGGCGAGGCGCTGCTGCGTCGCTGGGCGGCGCTGGGTGCGGAGCCGGTGCAGGCCACCGGCCCGCCACGCGGGCCGGCCGGCCCCGGCGGGTGAGCGGCCGGCTCAGTCGCCGGCGCGCGGCACCCAGCGCACCTTCACCTTCGGCCTGTCGCGGCCGGGTGGTCCCGACAGCGGCGGGAACGGCGGTACCTCGACCGGCATCGGCCGGTACGGCAGCTTCGACAGCAGGTGGCTGACCAGGTCGATGCGCATGCGCCGCTGGTCGTTGGCGTCGACCATGTACCAGGGCGCCTCGCCGGTGTCGGTGTGGCGCAGCATGCGGTCGCGGGCCTTGCCGTAGTCGGCGTAGCGCTCGCGCGCGGCGAGGTCGACCGGCGACAGCTTCCAGCGCTTGAGCGGATCGTCCAGGCGCTCGGCCAGGCGCCTCTCCTGCTCGGCCTGGTCGAGGGTCAGCCAGTACTTGAACAGGCGGATGCCGTCGGCCACCAGCAGCCGCTCGAACACCGGGCACTCGGCCAGGAAGCGCTTGTGTTCGGCCTCGCTGCAGAAGCCCATCACCGCCTCGACGCCGGCACGGTTGTACCAGCTGCGGTCGAACAGCACGAGCTCGCCGGCGCCCGGCAGGTGCTCGACGTAGCGCTGGAAGTACCACTGGCCCTGTTCGCGCTCGGACGGCTTCGACAGCGCCACCACCCGCGTCCGCCGGGGATTGAGCCGGTGCGTGATGGCGTTGATCACGCCGGTCTTGCCCGCCGTGTCGCGGCCCTCCAGGATCACCAGCACGCGCTCGCCGGTCGCCGCCATCCAGGCATGCAGGGTGTTGAGCTCGTGCTGCAGCGCCTCCAGGCGTGCCTCGTAGTCCTTCTTCTTCAGCTTGCCGGCCATGGCCGTCTCCGCGGGGCGCAGGCGCCATCATGCCGCAGGCGGCGGCCGCCCCGTCACTCGCGCAGGCGCGGCCGCAGCGCGGCCAGGTTGCAGGGCCGGGTGCGGCGGTCGAGCTGGGCGGCGATGATGCGTTCCCAGCCGGTCCGGCAGGCCGAGGTCGAGCCGGGCAGGCAGAACACGAAGGTCGCGTTGGCGATGCCGGCCAGGGCGCGCGACTGCAGGGCCGAGGTGCCGATCTCGTCCCAGGACAGCATCCGGAACAGCTCGCCGAAGCCGGGCATCTCCCGGTCCAGCAGGGGCGCGATCGCCTCGGGCGTCGAGTCGCGGCCGGTGAAGCCGGTGCCGCCGGTGACGATCACCGCGTCGACCGCCGGATCGGCGATCCAGGCGCTGACCGCGGCGCGCAGCCGGTAGCGGTCGTCCGGGAGCAGGGCGCGGTCGGCCAGGCGGTGGCCGGCCGCGGCGAGCGCCTGGCACAGGTAGTCGCCGCTGGAATCCTCCGCCAGGGTGCGCGAATCCGACACCGTCAGCACGGCGATGGCGAGCGGCTCGAAAAGCGGGTCGTGGCTCATGGCTGCGGCTCCAGGTCGAGGTCGGCGGGCGGCAGCCCGGCGCGGCTGCGATTGACCATGGCACGGATCGCGCGCTCGAAGTCGCGCGCGAAGCCGGCCATGTCGAACAACGGCGAACGGTCCCTCGCCAGTGCCAGGTCGGCGCGCACGGCGGCGAGCAGGGCGGGGTCGCGACCGAGGGCGATGGCGCGCCCCACGAAGTCCTCGTCGTCGTCGGCGTTCATGGCGTCCAGGCCCAGGCAGGCGTTCAGGCTGCCGGCCACCCGGCTGGCGAAGGTCCGGCCCGGCACGGTCAGCACCGGGCAGCCGGCCCACAGGGCATCGGACGCGGTGGTGTGCGCGTTGTAGGGCGTGGTGTCCAGGAACAGCCCGGCATGCCGGTAGCAGGCCAGGTAGGCGGCGTGCGCCTGCTTGGGCGCGAACACCAGTCGGGCCGGCTCGACGCCGGCGGTCGCCGCGGCGGCGCGCAGGTTGTCGGCGACCTCCGCCTGCCTGCCGGCGAGCAGCCACAGGACCGAGCCGGGCACGCCGGCCAGCACCCGCCAGAAGCGCTGCAGGCTTTCCGGCGAGTACTTGTAGCTGTTGTTGAAGCAGGCGAACACCATGCCCTGTTCGGGCAGGCCGAGCTGGCCGCGCGGCGGCGGCTCGCCGACCAGGCGGGTGCTGTCGGACGGCTGGAAGCAATGCGGCAGGCGCAGCACGGCCTCGCTGTAGTGGCCGCGCTCCGCGTCGGGCAGCACGAAGCGGTCGGCGATCATCCAGTCGATCCAGGGCGCGCCGGAGGTTCCCGGATAGGCCAGCCAGTTGACCTGCAGCGGCGCCGGCCGGCGCGCCAGCACGTCGGCGATGCTGCCGCCGCCCCAGCCGCGCAGGTCGACCAGGACGTCCAGCCGCTGCGCCGCCAGGCGCTGCGCCATCACCGGGTTGGCCAGGCCGGCCAGGTCGTGCAGGCCATGGAAGGCGTCCGCCAGGCGCCGGCGCAGCGGACCGCCGTCATCCGGGGTCGTGGCGAAGCCGATGACCTCGATGCCCGGGTGCCGGCGCAGGTGCTCGACCATCTCCACGACCAGCAGGGCGGTGGGGTGCTGGCCGAAGCCCGAGGACACGAAGCCGACCCGCAGCGGGCCCTCGGCGCCGCCGACCAGGGCCGGCGCCGCGGGTGTGGGCGCCGCCGCCTCGACCCGGCGCTGCACCGCGGCCGCGGCCAGCCCGGCGGCGCGGCGCTGGGCCGCCGGTCCGGCTTCCTCGCTCAACAAGGCGAACGGCGCGATCCCCTCGGCACCCTGGTCGAGCAGGGCCAGCAGGCGTTCCCGGCGCGCCGGCAAGGCCTGGTGGCGGCACAGCCGCCGGGCCAGGTACTGGGCCAGGCTGAGCGCCGGCGCGAGTGCGGGATCCAGCGCCAGGGCGCGCTCGGCGGCAGCCAGCGCCTGTGGCCAGTGGCCGAGTTCGTCGAGGGCCTGGGCCATCCCGTAGTGGCTGTCGGGGCCGTCGGCGCCCAGGGCGAGCGCGCGCTCCCAGGCCGACTGCGCCAGCGCGTACTCGCCGCGCGCGAGCTGGACCTGGCCCAGCACCTGCCAGGCCGGCGCATAGCCTGGCGCCGCGCGCACCGCCTGGTCGGCCTGGGCCAGGGCCTCCGTGCCCCGGTCCAGGGCCAGCAGGCAGGCGGCCAGGTTGCTGCGCGCCGGGGCGTGGCCGGGGACGATGGCCAGGGCGCTGCGCAGCAGCGGCTCGGCCAGCGCCGGCCGCTGCTGCGCGAACAGCAGCCCGGCCAGGTTGTTGAGGCCGGGCACGTGCCCGGGGTCGGTTTCCAGCGCCTGACGCAACAGCGCCTCCGCGGCGGTCTCGTCGCCCTCCCGGCGGGCCAGGGCGGCCAGGGTCGAAAGCACGTCGGGGGAGTCCGGGGCCCGCGCCAGGGCGCTTTCCAGGAAGGCACGGGCGGTGGCGAGATCGCCGGCGCGCAGCGCCAGGGCGCCGGCCAGGCGGGGCGGCCCGGGGTCGGCAGGATGCCGACTGGCGAGCGCCTCGAGCTGCGCCAGCGCGGCCGCCGCCTGTCCGCGTTCGGCCAGTTCCAGGGCGCGGTTGACGGCGTCGACCGGGGCAGGCCCGGTCATGCCAGCTCCTTCAGGTAGAAGCGGCTGTCGGGGTCGATGCGGCGCCAGCCGTCGCGGCTGTAGACGGCCTGGGCCCGGACGTTGTCGTCGCCGGTCTCCAGCAGCAGGAAGGCCGCGCCGGCCTGCAGCGCATGGTCGGCGGCGGCGCGCAGCAGGGCATCGACGATGCCGGTGCCGCGCGCGGCGGGGTCGACGTACAGGTCGTTCAGCAGGAACGCCGGTCGCAGCCGCACCGACGAGAACACCGGGTACAGTTGCAGAAAGCCCAGCGCCAGCCCGTCCCGGCAGGCCAGCAGCAGCACCGATTCGCCGCGCGCCAGCCGGGCCTCGAGGAAGCCGCGGCAGGCGGCCGGCTGGGAGGGCTGGCCGTAGAAGCCGCGGTAGGCGTCGAACAGCGGCACCACCCGGTCGAGGTCGTCGAGTTCGGCGCGGCGGACTTCCGGGGCGGCAGGGCGGGCTTCCATGCCGGCAGCTTGCCCGGCGCCCGCGCCGCTGCGCAAGGCCGGCACGCCGGCCCGGCCTGCGCGACCGTCGATCCCGCCGCCCGCGGATCGACCAGTGATGCCGGGCGCACCGCTCCGCGGAGACCTCCATGAAGTACCTGCTGATGATCTACGGCGACGAATCGGTCTGGGCGCGGATGAGCCCGGGCGAGACGGCGGCCGTCTATGCGGCGCACGCCGACTTCGGACAGGCGCTGGCGGCTGCCGGCGCCCTGCTTGGCGGTGCCGAGCTCAAGCCGTCGGATGGCGCATGCACGGTGCGCTTCGGGCCGGAGGGCCCGAGGGTCACCGACGGCCCCTTCGCGGAGGCCAGGGAGCAGCTCGGCGGCTACTACCTGATCGACGTGCCCGACCTGCAGGCCGCCCTCGAGTGGGCGCGGCGCATGCCCGGCATGGGCGACGGCGCGGTCGAAGTGCGCGCGGTCAACGACATGGACTGAGCGGCGCGGCGTCGCGACTGCCCGGCCGTCGCCGAGTCAATGGTCCCGACCGGCGGCGCGTCGTGCCTGCTGCTGACGGTGCTTCTCGGTCTGCCAGGCGCGTTCGCTGACGGTTTCCGCCAGGCACTGGCTGTTGTAGCGCCGCACCAGTTCGTTCTGCCTGGGCACGCTGGCGTCCAGCGCAGCGAGGCGGGCGTCGACGTCGTCGTGCAGCCGGTTGTGTTCGGCGACCGCCTGGTTGAAGCGGTCGACCGCCTCGGCATCGCTCCGGTCCAGGCCAGCGCGGCGCTCCTCCAGGCGGCGGGAGGAGGCCTCCAGGCGGCGTTCTGCGGCATCCAGCCCGCGCCTCTGTTCGCTGCGGATCCGGTCGATCGCCTCGCGGTCGAGCTCCAGGCCGACGCACAGTCGCAACTTCTCCGGGCTCATGGACGCCGCGGCGGCGGCTCCCGCCAGGACGGCCAGGGTGGCGGCGAGCAGGCGGGGAGGGCGCATGGGCATGACGGCGACTCCGTGGGGTGTCGTCTGCCGCCACACCGGCAGCGGGCCAGCGGGGCCAGGCGCTGGCCACGCGCGGCCGGGGTCGCGCAGGCCCGGCCCGGGTCGATCCGTTGGCGCAGGCCGCGCCGTGGCCACGGGAAAATGCATCGCCCGTGCCGCTCGCCAGGGCCGCGGCGGCGCTCTCCCGCGTCCCTTTCCGGAACCCGGGGCAGGGGCAGGCGCGGTGCCGTCGGACCGCCGGCAGGCGCTCGGCAGGGGGCAGGCCTTGCCGTGGCAGGGGCTGGGGTGCGACCCCGGCCAGGCCGGGGGCGGGAGGTGACGGAGCGCGGGCGCATGTGGAGCGCGCAGGCGGGCCGGAGAACAGGCCAAGGCGAGGGCGCCGGGTCGGTCTGCAGTCCCTGCGCCGGTGGGCGACCGTGCGTGGGCGGGCGGCGCCGCGGGCGCGGGTCGGGGACTCAGCCGCCTTCGCCCAGGGCCTTGAGTTCGTCGGCCTGGTGCTCGCGGCCGAGCGCGTCGATGACCGGGTCGAGGTCGCCGGCGAGGATCTCGTCGAGCGCGTACAGGGTCAGGTTGATGCGGTGGTCGGTGAGCCGGCCCTGCGGGAAGTTGTAGGTGCGGATGCGCTGGCTGCGGTCGCCGGAGCCGACCTGCAGGCGCCGGCTGTCGGCCTGCGCCTGCTCCTGCCGGCCGCGCTCGGCGTCGGTCAGGCGCGCCGCCAGCAGCGCCAGTGCGCGGGCGCGGTTCTTGTGCTGGCTGCGCTCGTCCTGGCATTCGACCACCGTGCCGCTGGGCAGGTGGGTGATGCGGATCGCCGAGTCGGTCTTGTTGACGTGCTGGCCGCCGGCGCCGGAGGCCCGGAAGGTGTCGATCTTCAGGTCGGCCGGGTCGAGCTGGACCTGGGCGACCTCGTCCTGTTCGGGCAGGATCGCCACGGTCGCCGCCGAGGTGTGGATGCGTCCCTGCGACTCGGTGGCCGGCACCCGCTGGACCCGGTGCGTGCCGGACTCGAACTTCAGTCGCGCGTACACCGACTGGCCCTCGATCCGCGCCACCGCCTCCTTGTAGCCGCCATGCTCGCCCGGGCTCTCGCTGAGCAGCTCGACGCGCCAGCCGCGCCGCTCGGCGTAGCGCAGGTACATGCGCATCAGGTCGCCGGCGAACAGGGCCGCCTCGTCGCCGCCGGTGCCGGCGCGCACCTCCAGGAAGACGTTGGCATGGTCGCGCGGGTCCGGCGGCAACAGCGCGAGCTGGAGCGCCTGCTCCAGCGCCAGCGATTCCGCCTCCAGGCGCGCGACTTCCTCGCGCGCCATCTCGCGCATGTCCGGATCGCCGAGCAGGCCACGCGCGGCGTCCAGTTCGTCGCCGTTGCGCCGGTACGCCAGCAGGGTGTCGGCGACCGGCTGCAGCCGCGCGTACTCGCGCGAGAGCTCGGCGAAGCGCTGGCCGTCGCCGGCGACCTCCGGTTGCGCCAGCAGCAGGCCGACCTCCTCGTGGCGCTGCGCCAGCTGCTCCAGGCGCGCGAGCATCCGGGCGCCGGTCATCCGCGCGGTTCCTCGGGGAACAACCGCTCGGCGGCCTCCAGCAGCCCCAGGTCGCCCTGCTCGGCGGCCTCGCGCAGGCGGCTGGTCGGCCCGTGCAACAGGCGGTTGGTCAGGGTGTGGGCAAGCAGGTCCAGGACCTCGGCAGCGGGCCGGCCGGCGGCCAGTTCGGCGCGGGCCTTGGCCAGCGCCTGGGCCCGCGCCTGCTCGCCCTGCGCGCGCAGCCGGCGCAGCGGCCCGGTGTGGCCGCGCGCACGCCACCACGCCATGAAGGAATCCACGTGCAGGTCGACCAGGGCCTGCGCCTCGTGGGCGCTGGCGCGGCGCTGGTCGAGGTTGCGCTCGATGATCAGGCGCAGGTCGTCGACCGCGTACAGATAGGCGTCCTCGAGGCCGGCGCAGGCCGGATCGATGTCGCGCGGCACCGCGAGGTCGAGCAGGAACATCGGGCGCCGCCGGCGCGCCTTCAGCGCCGCCTCGACCTGGCCCCGCCAGAGCACCGGCACCTGGGCGCCGGTGGCGCTGAGCACGATGTCGGCCTCGTGCAGGTGGCGGTCGATCTCGTCCAGGGCGAGCGCGAAGGCGCCGTGGCGGTGGGCCAGGGCCTGGGCGTTGGCCAGGGTGCGGTTGGCCACCAGCAGGCGGCCGGCGCCGGCCTCCTCGAGATGGCGCAGCGCCAGCGACACCGTCTCGCCGGCACCGATCAGCAGCACGGTGGCCCCGGCCAGGTCGGTGAACGACTCCTGGGCGAGTCGGACCGCGCAGTAGGCGACCGATACCGGATGCCGGCCGATCGCGGTCTCGGTGCGGACCCGCTTGGCGACCGTGAACCCGGCCTGGAACAGCCGCTCCAGCGTGGTGCCGAGGCTGCCGGCCCGGTGCGCCAGGCGCCAGGCGTCCTTCAGCTGTCCGAGGATCTGCGGTTCGCCCAGGACCATCGAGTCCAGCCCGCAGGCGACCCGGAACAGGTGGCGCACGGCCTCGCCGTCGAGGTGGCGGTACAGGTAGGGGTCGAGGCTGCCGGCGGTCAGCCGCTGGTGCGCGTGCAGCCAGTCGACCAGTCCGCCCTCGTGACCCGGCTCGACCGCGGCGATCAGCTCGGTGCGGTTGCAGGTGTTGACCAGGGCCGCCTCGGTGACGCCCGGCAACGCCATCAGGGCCGGCAGCGCCGCGCGCGCGGCGTCCTCGCTGAAGGCGACCTGCTCGCGCCACGCGACCGGCGCGGTTTCGTGGTTGATGCCCAGGACGATCAGGCTCATGGGAGGCGTGGCGACGGCTGCGGCCCGTTGGCGTGGATGACCCGGGACTGCATGCGCACGCGCCGACCGCGCGGACGCGTCCGGGGCCCGGCCTGGCGATGCCGGTCGGCCAGGGCGGAGGTTCCCGGGGCGGCGGGCGGCGCTGGCCGGGCGCGGCCGCCCGGCCGTTGCCGGCCGGGGGCGCGTGCGCCGCACAGACTGGGGGCGGCTGGCTTTGGCAGAATGCGATTGTGCGGGCGACGACCGTCTGCTTCAAGCAAAGGATCGAACCGGACATGTCCAGCCGCAAAAGCCTGCCGTCCCTTCCCTGCCTGGTCGCCGCGCTGGGACTGGCCGCCTGTGCCAGCGGGCCGGTGCCCGGCGACCGCGCCGGCGCCGGCCGGCCCGGCGACGCCATGGCCGAACTGGCGATCCCCGAGCAGGCGCTCGATGCCCTGCCGCTGGAGCACCTGCTCGCCGCCGAGTTCGCCCTGCGCGAGGAGAACCTGGATGCCGCCGCGCGCGCCTACCTGGCGGCGGCGCTGCGCAGCAGCGACGCGCTGGTGGCGCGGCGCGCGACCCGGGTCAACCTGTCGGCACAACGCTGGGACGACGCCGCCGTGGCGCTGGCGCGCTGGGGCGAGCTCGGCCAGCGCGATGCGCCGGACTTCCGTCAGGCCCAGGCCCTGCTGGCGTTGGGCCAGGGCCAGGGCGAGCGGGCCGTCGATCACCTGGTGGAGCTGCTGCACGGCGGCGGCCTGCCGGCCACCCGGCTGGCGGCGGGCGCCCTGGAGGCGGCGCCGGACCGGGCGCTGTCGGTGCAGGCGCTGGAGCGGCTGGTCGCCCATCCGGGCCTGCCGGCGGACCGGGCCGTCTACATCGGCCTCAGCCAGCTCGCCCTGAAGCTGGAGCGCAACGATCTGGCGGAGGCGATCGCCGTGCAGGGCAGCGAGCGCCTTCCGGACGCCGCCGAGGTCTGGTTCTGGCGTGCCCGGCTGGCCGCCGCGGCCGGGCGCACCGACGAGGCCAGGCAGGTGCTGGCGCAGGCGGTGGCGGGCCAGGGCGGGGATGTCCAGGTGCGCCGGACCCAGGCGATGCTCCTCAAGACCGAGCTCGACGACCTGGCGGGCGCCCAGGCCGTCCTGGCCAGCCTTCCGCCGGACGACGACACCCTGTCCCTGCGCGCGTCCTGGGCGGTCGAGGCCGACGACTACGCCGAGGTCGAGCGCGTCTACCGCCAGCTTGCCGCGCTTCCGGTCCCGGTGCCGCCGCAGCGGCGCCTGCTGATGGGGGGGCTGGCGGAGGCCCTGGCGCAGGCCAGGGAATCCGCCGGCGACGCCGCCGCCGCACAGGGCTGGCGGGCGTCGGCGCTGGCGGACTATCAGGCGATCGAGGCCACCGACGATGCCGAGAGCGCGCTGCGCGCCGACCAGCGGATCGCGGTGCTGGAGCAGCAGCTGGGCCGGCTCGAGGACGCCCTGGCCCGGCTGGCGGCGCAGCGCGAGCGCCTGGATCCGGGCGACGAGGCGTTCGCCGGGAGCTGGCTGCTGGAGTCGGAGCTGCTGGAGCGTGCCGGCGAGCCGGCGCGGGCGCTCGCCGCGCTCGACGCCGGCGTCGCCGCGCTGCCCGACGACACCCGCCTGCGCTACGCCCGCGGCCTCACCCGCGAGCGCAACGACGAGGTCGAGGCGGCCCTCGACGATTTCCGCACCCTGACCGAGATCGAGCCGGACAATCCGGTGTTCCTGAATGCCTACGGCTACACCCTGGCCGACCGTACCGACCGCCACGACGAGGCGCTGGCGCTGATCGAGCGCGCCCTGCTGCTCAATCCCGAGGACGTCGCCACCATCGACAGCATGGGCTGGGTGCTGTACCGGCTCGGGCGCAACGAGGAGGCGCTCTACTACCTGCAGCAGGCCTGGGAGGCGCAGGTGGATGCCGAGATCGGCGCCCACCTGGGCGAGGTGCTCTGGCAACTGGGCCGGCGAGAGGAAGCGCGGGAGATCTGGCGGCGGGCGGCCGAGGTCGACGCCGACAACCGGACGCTGCGGGCGACGATCGGGCGGCTCGACCCGTGACCCCGGGCTGCCGACGGGCGTTCCTCGCCCTTGCCTGCCTGGCGCTGGCGGCCTGCGCCCAGGCGCCGCGCCGCACGGCGGGCGAGGACTGGCGTCCGGTGGCGGGCACCGCCCCCGAGGCGGTCTCGGCGTTCCGGGTCAGCGGCCGGCTGGCGGTCAGCGACGGCCGCGACGGTGGCAGTGCCGGTTTCCTGTGGTTGCAGCGCGGCGAGGCCTACGAGGTGGAACTGCGCCAGCCGGTCAGCCAACGCACCTGGCGCCTGTCCGGCGACGCGCGCGGCGCCGTGCTGCATGGCGGGGACGGCGGTCCGCGCCACGGCGCCGACGCGCAGGCCTTGCTGTTCGAGGTGCTCGGCTGGCAGCTGCCGGTGCGCGACCTCGTCGACTGGGTGCGGGGCCTGCCCGGCGCCGGGGCGCCGGTCGAGCGCCTGGAGCGCGACGGCCAGGGCCGGGTCCGCCTGCTCCGGCAGGCGGGCTGGCAGGTCGAGTACCGGGCCTGGCTGGACGAGGGTGCCTGGCCGACCCGGATCCAGGCCCGGCAGGGCGACTACAGCGTCCGCATCAACGTCCAGGACTGGGCCGTCGGCCGTGACTGAGGCGACGACGGCGCTGACGCTGCCGGCGCCGGCCAAGCTCAACCTGTTCCTGCACGTCACCGGGCGCCGCGCCGACGGCTACCACACGCTGCAGACGATGTTCCAGTTGCTCGACTGGGGCGACCGCATCGTGCTGCGGCCGCGCGACGACGGGCGCATCGAGCGGCATGGCGGCCTGCCCGGCCTGGCCCCCGCGCAGGACCTGGCGGTGCGTGCCGCCCATGCCCTGCGCGCGCTGGCCGGCGGTCGCCACGGGGTCGACATCGCGATCGACAAGCAGGTCCCGGCCGGCGCCGGCCTGGGCGGCGGCAGCTCCGATGCCGCCACCGTGCTGCTGGGCCTGGACCGCCTCTGGGGCCTGGGGCTGGGCCTGGAGCGCCTGGCGGCGCTGGGACTGGAACTGGGCGCCGACGTGCCGGTGTTCGTGCATGGCCGCAGCGGCCTGGCCAGCGGCATCGGCGAGCGGATCGAGCCTGCCGGGCTGTCCGGGCAGTGGTACGTGGTGCTCTGGCCAGGCGTCGGGCTGGCCACCGGCGAGGTTTTCCAAGCGCCTGAATTGACAAGGAACACCCCGACCTTGACAATGTCGGCCCTGCCAGCGGCACCCACCCGGAACGATCTGCAGCCCGTCGCCATCCGCCTGTGCCCGGTCATCGGCGAGGCGCTGGCGTGGCTGGCCGGCCACGGACCGGCCCGGATGACCGGCAGCGGCAGCGCGGTGTTCGCGACGGTGGCCGACCAGGCCACCGCCCGGGCCGCGGCCGCCGCCAGTCCCTGGCCCGCCTGGGCGGTGCAGGGTGTAGCCGTGTCGCCACTGCACCGGGCGCTGGGCATCGCGCCAGGCTAGACGCAGCACCCCCGCTCCAGCGCGGGAACCCCAGCGGTCGCGGGCTTTGCCCGCGCCGCGAGGCGAAAGCCGGGCAGGATGCCCGGTCTCTTGCCAGCGAAGCGCCCGCAGAAGTGCGGGATCAGCGG
>DDTN01000022.1:174068-174234 GCA_002344355.1 Proteobacteria bacterium UBA2363
CAGGATGCCCGGTCTCTCGCCAGAAAAGCGGCACATGGATGTGCCGCCCGCGAGGCGCGAAAGCGCCGGAGCGCGAGCGAGTGCGGGCTTTGCCCGCGCCGCGAGGCGAAAGCCGGGCAGGATGCCCGGTCTTTCGCCCAGACAGCGGCACATGGATGTGCCGCCC
>DDTN01000022.1:174303-204421 GCA_002344355.1 Proteobacteria bacterium UBA2363
TGGCCCGCGTCCGCGAGGCGAGAGACCGGGCAGGATGCCCGGTCTCTCGCCCAGAATTGGGGCGTCGCCAAGCTGGTAAGGCACGGGATTTTGATTCCCGCATTCGAAGGTTCGAGTCCTTCCGCCCCAGCCAGAACGGCAAGCCAGCCGGCCCGGGATCGGCCGGCCGCTGCGCAGGCAGCGGAGCGCGCGGTGCGCGCGGAAGGTCCAGCGTGATCGGCAGGGTGGTCCTGCCGCGGTCGAAATCAGGCAGGCAGCGCAGATGAACACCGACGGCATCCTCATCTTCTCCGGCAGCGCCAACCGGCCGCTCGCCGATGCGATCTGCCAGGACCTCGGCATCCCGATGGGCAAGGCGCTGGTCGGCACCTTCTCCGACGGCGAGGTGCAGGTCGAGATCGAGGAGAACGTGCGCCGCCAGGAGGTGTTCGTGGTGCAGCCGACCTGCGCGCCCACCGCCGACCACTTCATGGAACTGCTGGCGATCGTCGACGCACTGAAGCGCGCCTCGGCGGCCTCGGTCACCGCAGTGATGCCGTACTTCGGCTACGCCCGCCAGGACCGGCGGCCGCGCTCGGCGCGGGTGCCGATCACCGCCAAGGTCGCCGCCAAGATGATCGGCGTGGTCGGCACCGACCGCGTGCTCACCGTCGACCTGCACGCCGACCAGATCCAGGGCTTCTTCGAGGTGCCGGTCGACAACGTCTACGCCTCGCCGGTGCTGCTCGCCGACATCTGGCGGCAGCAGGGCAGCGACCAGCTGATCGTGGTGTCGCCGGACGTCGGCGGCGTGGTCCGCGCCCGGGCGATCGCCAAGCGCCTGGACGATGCCGAGCTGGCGATCATCGACAAGCGCCGGCCGCGGCCCAACGAGTCGACGGTGATGAACATCATCGGCGACGTCGAAGGCAGGCTGTGCGTGCTGGTCGACGACATCGTCGACACCGCGGGCACCCTGTGCGCCGCCGCGCGGGCGCTCAAGGAGCGTGGCGCCAGGCGGGTGATCGCCTACTGCACCCACCCGGTGCTGTCGGGCGCCGCGATCGACAACATCGAGGGGTCGGTGCTCGACGAGCTGGTGGTCACCGACACCATCCCGCTGAGCCCGCGCGCCGCCGCCTGCTCGCGGATACGCCAGCTCAGCGTCGCCGAGCTGCTCGCGGAGACGGTGCGCCGGATCGCCTTCGGGCAGTCTGTCAGCTCGCTTTACGTGGATTGACGGCGACCGGCGCGCTGCGCCGGTCGCCTGGCAAGCACCCCCGCTGGTCGCGGCGGGGGCAACCGGTGCCGGAAGGCGCCATAAAACCGAGGCAACGACCATGTCACAGAGTCACACCATCGAAGTGCAGCTGCGCGAGACCGGGGGGAAGGGTGCGAGCCGCCGTCTCCGGCACGCCGGCAAGGTGCCCGCCATCGTCTACGGCGGCGAACTGGGTCCGAAGTCGATCGAGATCGACCACAACGCCGTCTGGCTGATGTCGCAGAACGAGTGGTTCTACTCGGCCATCCTCGACCTCAGCCTGGACGGCGACGTCCAGCCGGTCCTGCTGCGCGACATGCAGCGGCACCCGTTCAAGCAGCAGATCCTGCACCTGGACTTCCAGCGCGTGGATCTCAACCAGGCGATCCGCGTGCGCGTGCCGATCCACTTCCTCAACGAGGACACCTCGCCGGCCGGCAAGGCCTCGGGCGTGGTGGTGTCGCATGCGATGAACGAGATCGAGGTCTCCTGCCTGCCGCGCAACCTGCCGGAGTTCATCGAGGTCGACCTGGGCGAGCTGAAGACCGGCGACATCATCCACCTGTCCGACATCAAGCTGCCGGACGGCGTGGAGATCCCCGAGCTGAAGCTGGGCAAGGAGCACGACCACGCCGTGGTCACCGCCCGCGAGGTCCAGGAAGAGGTCGAGCCGACCGAAGGCGAGGGCGAGGCCGGCAAGGCCTGATCGGTCCCACCGCGTCGCACCGGAGAACGGGCTGCCCCTGGCAGCCCGTTTTTCTTTGCCCGGTGGGTTTTCCCGATCGCACCGGGCATGGGTCGACGGGCAGCGACGGGTCCGGGTCGAACGCAACGGTATGGCGGGCCGCCGCGGCGCCCGCGATACTTGCGCCATGGCTGGACTGAGACTGATCGTCGGGCTGGGCAACCCCGGCGCCGACTACGCGCGCACGCGGCACAACGCCGGCGCGTGGTTCCTGGACGCCCTCGCGGAGCGCCACGGGGTGCGGCTGGGACGCGACGCCCGCCTGCAGGCCGAGCTGGGCAAGGCGGTGATCGCCGGCCAGCCGGTCTGGCTGGCGCGGCCGACCACCTTCATGAACCACAGCGGCCGCGCGCTGGTGGCCCTGCTCAACTACTACAAGATCCCGCCGGAACAGGCCCTGGTCGCGCACGACGAGCTCGACCTGCCGGCCGGCACCGTGCGCCTGAAGTTCGACGGCGGCCACGGCGGGCAGAACGGCCTGCGCGACATCCTCGGACAGCTGGGCCACGGCCGCTTCCATCGCCTGCGCGTCGGCATCGGCCATCCCGGCCACAAGGACAAGGTCACGCCCTGGGTGCTGGGCCGGCCCGGGGCCGACGACGAGGCCGCCATCCGCGGCGCCATCGAGGAGGCCGTGCAGGCGACGCCGGTCCTGGTCGAGGGCGGCTTCGAGCGGGCCATGAAGGACCTGCACACGTCGCGCACCTGAACGGCCGGCCACCTCGCTGCCGGGATTCGTGGCGAGCGGACCGCGCCCCGGCGAGAATGCCGGCGACACCGGATCGCCCGTTCCTTCCGCCATGACAACGCCCCCGCCGCCGGTCGCGCGCGCGACCATGCTCATCAGACGGCCCGTGTCCGAGGTCTTCGCGGCCTTCGTCGATCCGGCGATCACCACCCGCTTCTGGTTCAGCCGCGCCAGCGGCCGGCTCGCCCCGGGTGCCAGGGTGACCTGGTTCTGGGACCACTGCGGAGCGTCCGGCGAGGTGCGGGTGCGCGACTTCGTCCCGGACCGGCGCCTGCGCATCGAGTGGCCGACGCCGGTCGAGTGGCTGTTCGAACCCCACGGGCAGGAGGCCACCTTCGTGCGGATCGCGGCCTGGGGCTTCGAGGGCGATCCGGAGGCGCGGATCGCCCAGGCGCTGGACTCCACCGAGGGCTTCAATCTGGTGATCGCTGCCTGCAAGATCTGGCTCGAGCACGGCATCGACCCCCGTCTGATCGTCGACAAGCAGCCGCCGGACGGGCCGGTATGAGGCCGGGCAGGGCAGCGCCCGCCACAGCCGGAGTGGGCGCCGCGGGCCGGCGTTTTCCGGCGGCCTGCTAGCATCCGCGACAGTCTCCGGAGACTCGCATGACCCGCTACCGCCTGGTGATCGGCAACAAGAACTACTCGTCGTGGTCGCTGCGGCCCTGGCTGTTCCTGCGCCACCACGACATCGCCTTCGAGGAGGTCCGGCTGGCGCTGGACAGCGAGGAGTTCCGCACCCGCATCGGCGACCTCTCGCCGTCCGGCCGGGTGCCGGTCCTGCACGATGGCGAGGTGGTGGTCTGGGACTCCCTGGCCATCCTCGAGTACCTGGCCGAGCGCCATCCGCAGGCGTACGGCTGGCCGCAGGACCCCGGCTCGCGGGCCCTGGCGCGCAGCGCCAGCGCCGAGATGCACTCGGGGTTCCCCGACCTGCGCGGCGAGCTGCCGATGAACTGCAGCCGGCGCGGTCCGCTGCCGCCGATCGGCGCCGGTGCCCGGCGGGACATCGACCGGGTCCAGGCCCTGTGGCGCTCGCTGCGCGCCCGCCATGCCGGGGTCGGGCCGTTCCTGTGCGGCCACTTCGGCATCGTCGACTGCATGTTCGCGCCGGTGGTCATCCGCTTCACCGGCTATTCGGTGCCGGTCGACGGCGAATGCCGGGCCTGGATGGACGCCATGCTGGCGCTGCCGGCGATGCAGGAATGGATCGCCCAGGGGCGCGCCGAGTCCGAGCGCCTGGCCAAGTACGAGGCGATCTGAGCATGGCCGGGATCGGCGCCTTCGGACAACGCATGGTGGAGCCGGCGCAGGCGCTGCCGGGTCGGGCCGAGGCGATGCCGGTGCCGGCGCGCCATCGCGTGCTCGACGCGCCGCTGGACGACGCCTTTCCGGGCATGGCCCGGATCTGGTTCGGGATGGGCTGCTTCTGGGGCGCCGAGCGCCTGTTCTGGACGCTGCCCGGCGTGGTGTCGACCGCGGTCGGTTACGCCGGCGGCTACACCCCCAATCCCACCTATCGCGAGGTCTGCACGGGGATGACCGGCCACGCCGAAGTGGTCCAGGTGGTGTACGACCCGGCCCGGATCGGCCTGGCCGACCTGCTGCGCCGCTTCTGGGAAGGGCACGACCCGACCCAGGGCATGCGCCAGGGCAACGACGTCGGCAGCCAGTACCGCTCGATCGTCCTGGTCGCCGACGAGGGCCAGGCCGCGCTGGCGCAGGCCAGCCTGGCGGCCTACCAGCAGCGGCTGGACGCGGCCGGGCTGGGCGCCATCACCACCACGGTCGAGCGACTGCCCGCGTTCTGGTTCGCCGAGCCCGAGCACCAGCAGTACCTTGACCGGCACCCAGGAGGCTACTGCGGCCTGGGTGGCACCGGCGTCGCCTGTCCCGTCGGGACCGGCGCTGCGGCATGACCCTGGCCGGACTGTCGCTGCGCAGCTGGCTGCTGCGTGCCGTGCTGCTGGCGGCCGGCCTGGCGATCGGCTTCCTGGCCGCCTGGGCCTGGTACCTGGACCGCCAGATCGCGCAGCGCTTCGCCGAGTTCACGGTCGCCGTGCAGCCCAGCCGGGTCTACGCGCGCGCCCTGATCCTGCGCCCCAACCTGGCGATGACGCCGACGGCACTGCTCGCCGAGCTGGCCGCGGCCGGCTACCAGGAGGACGGCCAGGCGCTGCGGCCGGGCACGTACGCCCGCGAGGGCGAGCAGGCATTCGTGGTGCAGACCCGCGCCTTCGTGGACCCGGCGGGAAGCTGGCCCGAGCAGCGCCTGCGCATCGCCCTGGGCCGAGGCCGGGTGGCCGCGCTGGCCGACGGCGGCGGCCGGGGGCTGGCCGAGGCGCGCATCGATCCGGCCCGCATCGCCACCTTCTACGGGCCGCGCCAGCGCGAGCAACGGCCGCTGCGCCTGGCGGAGATGCCGACCCTGCTGGTCGCCGGCGTGCAGGCCGTGGAGGATCGCGACTTCAAGCACCACCGCGGCCTGGACCCGCTGGCGATCGCGCGCGCCGCCTGGCGCAACCTGACCAGCGACCGCACCCAGGGCGGCAGCACGATCACCCAGCAGCTGGTGCGCAACCTGTTCCTGGGGCTGGAACAGACCTGGACGCGCAAGATCAACGAGGCGGTGCTGTCGGTGCTGATCGAGGCGCGCCAGGACAAGGGACGCATCCTCGAGCTGTACCTCAACGAAGTGTTCATGGGCCAGCACGGCGGCCAGTCGGTGCACGGCATGGCCGCCGCCGCCGAGTTCTGGTTCGGACGCGAGCTGCGCCGCCTGGGGGTCGCCGAGATCGCCCTGCTGGTCGGCCTGATCCAGGGTCCGTCCTGGCTCAACCCGCGCCGTCATCCGGCGCGCGCGAACGCCCGGCGCGACCTGGTGCTGCGGCATTTCCGGGAAACCGGCCTGATCGACGAGGCCGAGTACCGCCATGCCCTGGCGCAGCCCCTGGCGGTCACCGAACGCCCCGGGCTGGCGCGCAACCTGCACCCCGCCTTCCTGGACCTGGTCCGCGCCCAGCTCGGCCGCGACCTCGACGCCGACGTGCTGGGTCGCGAGGGCCTGGCCATCCACACGACCCTGGCGCCGGCCGCCCAGGCCGCGGCCGAGGCCGCTGTGCAGGAGGCCACCGCCCGACTGCGCAACGCCGACCGGCTCGAGGCCGCCGCGGTGGTGACCGATCCCTGGAGCGGCGACGTGCTGGCCGCGGTCGGTGGCCGCGACGTGCGCAATCCCGGGTTCAACCGCGCCCTGCTCGCGCAGCGGCCGGTCGGCTCCCTGGTCAAGCCGTTCGTCTACCTGGTCGCGCTGTCGCAGCCGTCGCGCTGGTCGCTGGCCAGTCCGCTCGACGACGTGCCGATCCGGGTGCCCCTGGCCGGCGGCCGCAGCTGGGAGCCGAAGAACTACGACGGGCGCAGCAATGGCCGCGTGCAGATGGTCGACGCCCTGTCGCGCTCGCTGAACCTGGCGACCGTGCACCTGGGCATGTCGATCGGCGTCGACCAGGTGGCCAGCCTGCTCGGCTCGCTTGCCGGCGGCATGCGCATCGCGCCGAACCCGTCCCTGGTGCTCGGCTCGCTCGACCTGAGCCCGGCCCAGGTCGCCCAGCTCTACGGGTTCCTGGCATCGGCCGGCCAGGCCCGGCCGTTGCGCGTGGTCACCGGCGTGCTCGACGCCCGCGGCCGCGCCCTGGCGCGGCTGCAGCCGGCACCGGCGCGGGCCAGCCACCAGGCCGCGGTCGCCCTGGTCGGCCACGCCCTGCAGGAGGCGGCGCGCACCGGCACCGCGCGGACGCTCGCCGGCTCGGCCCTGGCGCCGTTCGCACCGGCCGGCAAGACCGGCACCAGCAACGATGGCCGCGACGCCTGGTTCGCCGGCTACACCGGCAACCTGCTGGCGGTGGTCTGGGTCGGCAACGACGACAACGCCGCGCTGGACCTGACCGGCACCGGCGCCGCGCTGCCGGTCTGGACCGACCTGATGCGCCGGCTGCCGCAGGTGCCGCTGTCGGTGGACAGCCGGGCGGCGATCGACTGGCAGACCGTCAACGCCGACGGCGAGGCGCGCCCGCCGCGCTGCCCGGACACCCGCCTGCTGCCGTTCGTGCCCGGCCATGCGCCGCCGCTGCCGCGCTGGGGCGGCTGCATCGACAACGGCATGGGCGACATGCTGAGGAACCTTGGTGGAACACGCGATGAGGACGAGGATGAGACAAGCAGCCAACCGGTACGCCAGGACGATGAGCGGCGCCCTCGCCGCCGCTGGTTTGGCCGCCTGCGCGACTGAGCCGGTGCGGGCGCCGGCGGCGGCAACGGCGCCGGCCCCGGTCAACGTGCTTGCGGTGATCCGCGACGGTGCGGTGGCCTATCGCGGCGAGTTCCAGGTCGAGCTGGTCCGCGACGCGGCGGTGGTCGAGGCGATCGAGGCCTCCGCGCAGGCCGAGATGCGCGGCGACCGGCGCGCCGCCGAGGCCGCGCTGGTCGATGCGCTCGACGATCCCGAGGCGCGCCAGCGCTATGCCGAGCTGCTGCTCGCGCGTGGCGAGGCGGCCCGCGCCGAGGCCCTGGCACGCGAGGCCTGGGAGGCCGGGGCCAAGGTCGGCGAGTGGTGCGCCCGCAGCTGGCTGACGATCGCCGAGGCGCGCGTCCTGCAGGACGCCCCCAACGGCGCGGCCCAGGCGCGGGAGCGCGCGCAGGCCTGCATGCCGCCCCGGGTGGACCGCTACTGAGCCGGCGCGCGGCCTGGACCGGGGGCGCCGCCAGTCGGCGGTCCCCGGCAGGACGGCGGCGGCCGGGTGCCGGCCTCGGGCCGGCGCGGCCCGCTCAGTCCTCGCTGTTGCGGGCCTCGAAGCGGCGGACCGAGGCGACCCGCGCCTCCAGGAAGTTGAGGTCGCGGATGCTGTCCCAGGTGCCGGCCAGGATCTCGGCGTCCTCGCTGAGCGGATGGCAGGCGAGGGCGACCCGCACCGCGCGCTCGAGGTCGCGCTGCGCGGCCGGCTCGCGGCCCAGCGCGCGCAGGTGGAACAGGAACTGCACGGCGTCGCCGAGGGTGATGATCATCGAATCGACGTCCATGCCCAGCGGCACCGCGGCGACCGGTGAGCCGGGCCGGCATCTTCGGCGCACGTCCGCCAGGTCGACGATGGTGGCGCCGCCGGGCGGGGCCTGTTCGCAGGGCTCCATGGGTTGCCTCCTCCAGGCTGAACGGCGCAAGTCTGCCGTGGCCCGGTCGCACAGGCTGAGACGTGGATCACCCCGCCGGCCCTGCCGGGCGCGGATGGCCCGGCCCGGTCGCCGCTCGCGGCGGTGCTGGCCGGCGCCTTCGTCCGCGCATGGCGGCAGTGCCCCGATTCGGGTCTAATCGTCGGTCGACCCACGGGCCGCGGTCCGGATCCGGCCGTGCCTGGAGCAAGAACGAGATGCCCGAAACCAACGACCTGGCCGCCCTGCTGCGCGCCGACACGCCGCTGCTGCTGATCGAGACGCCGGACGAGACGCGCGTGGTCGACCTGTTCCGCCACGCGCTGGGCAAGGTGCTGCGGCCGCTGTACCGCTGGAGCATCACCGGCGGCCTGTCGCGCCTGGACCTGGACCTCGAGGACGCGCTCACCGGAACGGCGCCGGACGTCGGCTCGACCCTGGCGGCGATCCGCAGCGCGCGCCAGCGCAGCGTCTTCCTGCTGTTCGACTTCCATCCCTACCTGGGCTACCCGACCACCCTGCGCTCGCTGCGCGAGCTGGTCCAGCGCCACGACTGCGTCGGCCACGTGCTGGTCATGGTCGGCAGCCGGATCGAACTGCCGCCCGAGCTGGAGCGCATGGCGGTGCGCGTGCCGATCAGCCTGCCGACGCCCGAGGCGCTGCGCCGCATCGTCGCCGAGGAGGCGGCGCGCTATGCGCGCGAGCACGATGGCCGCCGGGTCGAGGTCGATCCGCAGGCGCTGGCCGCGATCATCCGCAACCTGTCGGGCCTGGATGCGGTCGAGGCGCGGCGGGTCGCCGCGCGCCTGGTGTTCGACGACGGCGTGGTCTGCGCGCGCGACGTGCCGGCCGCCAACCGGATGCGCTTCGAGCTGCTCAACCGCTCCAGCCACCTGCACTTCGAGGCCGACGCCACCGGCATGCACGACGTCGCCGGCCTGGCCAGGCTGAAGCGCTGGGTGGCGCAGCGGCGGCCGGTGCTGACCGCGGTCGAGCCGCTGCCGGGCCTGGATCCGCCGCGCGGCGTGCTCCTGCTCGGCGTCCAGGGCTGCGGCAAGTCGCTGGCGGCCAAGGCGATCGCCGGCGGCTTCGGCCTGCCGCTGCTGCGCATGGACTTCGGCGCCCTGTACGCCAAGTACCACGGCGAGACCGAGCGCAACCTGCGCGAGGCGCTGGCGGCGGCCGAGGCGCTGGCGCCGTGCGTGCTGTGGATCGACGAGATGGAGAAGGGCCTGGCGAGCAGCGGCGACGACGGCGACGGCGGCGTGTCGCGGCGCGTGCTCGGCCATTTCCTGACCTGGATGGCCGAGCGCCGCAGCCGCGTGTTCCTGGTCGCCACCGCCAATGCCGTGCAGCAGTTGCCGCCGGAACTGCTGCGCAAGGGCCGCTTCGACGAGATCTTCTTCGTCGACCTGCCCGACGCCGCGGTGCGCGCCGAGATCTTCTCCCTGCACCTGGCCCGGCGCGGCCTCGACGCCGCCGGCTTCGACCTGCCGGCGCTGGCCGCGGCGAGCGACGGCTTCTCCGGCGCCGAGATCGAGCAGGCGGTGGTCGCCGGGCTGTACGCCGCCCATGCCGAGAACCGGGCGCTGGACCAGCCGCTGCTGATGCACGAGCTGGCGGCGACCCGCCCGCTGTCGGTGCTGATGGCCGAGCAGGTCCGGGCCCTGCGCGAGTGGGCCGCCAGCCGCACCGTGCCGGCGCACTGAGCGCCCGCGATGAGCCCGGGCGATCCGCAGTTCGAGCAGGCGCCGGTCTCGGCGGCGGATGCGCTGGGCGCCGACGGCGCCTTCGTGCGGGCGGTCCCCGGGTTCGCGCCGCGGCCGGCGCAGCGGGCCCTGGCCGCGGCGGTGGAAGATGCCATCGCCGCCCGCGGACTGCTGGTCGCCGAGGCCGGCACCGGCACCGGCAAGACCTACGCCTACCTGGTGCCGGCCCTGCTGTCCGGCACCCGGGTGATCGTCTCGACCGGCACCCGCGCCCTGCAGGACCAGCTCTACCAGCGCGACCTGCCGCGCGTCTGCCAGGCGTTGTCGGTCCGCCCGCGCACCGCCCTGCTCAAGGGCCGCGGCAACTACCTGTGCCTGTACCGCCTGGAACAGGCCTGGCGGGAGGGCCGGCCTTCCGACGCCGGCGACGTCCCGGTGCTGGCGCAGCTGCGCGAGTTCGCCGGCCGCAGCCGCGACGGCGACCTCGACGCCTTCCCGGCGCTGGCCGAGGACGGTCCCCTGAAGCTGCGGGTCACCTCCAGCCGCGACAACTGCCTGGGCGGCGAATGCCCGCAGTTCGCCGACTGCTTCGTGGTCAAGGCCCGGCGGGCGGCCCAGGAGGCCGACCTGGTGGTGGTCAACCACCACTTGCTGCTGGCCGATTTCGCGCTGAAGCAGGAGGGCTTCGGCGAGATCCTGCCGGGCGCCCACGCCTTCGTGATCGACGAGGCGCACCAGTTCCCGGAGACCGCTTCGCTGTTCCTGGGCAGCGCGGTGAGCGACCACATGCTGCGCGAGCTGGCGCGCGACCTGCTCGCCGAGTGCGGCCAGGTGACCGGCGCGCTCGCCGTGGTGACCGCGCCGCTGCAGGCGCTGGAGACCGCGGTGCGCAGCCTGCGCCTGGCCCTGGACGGTTTGCCGGTCCGGGCATCGGCGGCCCAGGCCCTGCAGCGCGACAGCGTCGCCGACGGCCTGGCGAGCCTGGCCACGGCGCTGGACGATGCCGCCGCGGTGCTGTCCGGACTGGCGGGGGCGAGCGCCGGCATGGACGCCCTCGGCGAGCGGCTCGACGCGCTGCGCCGGTGCCTGGCGCGCTGGCGCGAGGCCGCGGACCCGGTCGAGCTGGTCGACGCCGATCCCGATCCGATCGTCGACGACGACGCTGCGGTGCGCTGGTTCGAGCTCAGCCAGCGCGGCTTCCGGCTGAGCCTGACGCCGCTCTCGGTGGCCGGGCCGCTGGCGCAGTTCCGGGCGCAGTCGCGCGCGGCCTGGATCCACGTCTCGGCGACCCTGGCGGTCGCCGACGACTTCCGGCTGTTCCAGGCGCGCACCGGCCTGGCCGATGCCGCCACGCTGCGCCTGGACAGCCCGTTCGACTACCGCCGGCAGGCCCTGCTGTACCTGCCGCATGGCCTGCCCGAACCCAACCATGGCGCCTGGCTGGAGGCGATGGCGCAGTCGCTGGCCGGGCTGGTCGAGGCCTCGCGCGGTCGCGCCCTGTTGCTGTTCACCTCGCACCGGGCGTTGCGCTATGCCGCCCAGGTCCTCGCCGAGCGGGTCGCGCTGCCGCTGTTCGTGCAGGGCCAGGCCGGCAAGCACCGGTTGCTGGAGGACTTCCGCGCCAGCGGCAACGGCGTGCTGCTGGGCGCGGCGAGTTTCTGGGAGGGCGTCGACGTGCCGGGCGAGGCGCTGTCGCTGGTGGCGATCGACAAGCTGCCGTTCGCGCCGCCGGACGATCCGGTGCTGACCGCGCGCCTGGCCGCGGTGCGCGCCGGGGGCGGCGATCCCTTCAACGACTGGCAGGTGCCGCAGGCGGCGCTGCTGCTCAAGCAGGGCGTCGGCCGCCTGATCCGCAGCGGCGCCGACCGGGGCGTGGTCGCCCTGCTGGATCCGCGCCTGCGCGCCAGGGGCTACGGCCGGCGCATCCTGGCGGCACTGCCGTCGATGCCGGTGGTCGACGACATCGACGCCGTGCGCGACTTCCTGGCGCCATGAGCGGCATCGGCGATGCCGGACTGGCGGCACTGGCGCATGCCCTGGACGAGGCCGCCCCGGCACTGCCCGCCGACGCCCGGGTCGCGCTGCTGAATGCCCGCGCCGGGGCCGGCCTGCCGCGGCCCGGCTGGCGCCTGGAACAGGACGACGCCGCCGTCGTCGCGCGGCTGCGCGCCGCCGGCCTGGCGGTTGCCGCACCGGACGGCGCCGTCGCGGAATGCGACGCCGCGATCGTGCTGGCGCCGCGCAGTCGCGACCTGTGCCGGATCCTGCTGGCGCGCGCCGCCGCGCTGACCGCCGGCGGCGGCCGGATCGTGGCGGTGGCCGGCAACCAGGCCGGCGCCGGTGCCCTGCGCACCGATCTCACCGCCCTGGCCGGCCCGGTCTCCGGGCTGTCGAAACACCGCTGCAGGATCGTGTGGAGCGCGCCCGGTGCGCCGCGCGATGCCGGCCTGCAGGCGCGCTGGGCCGGGCTGGATGTCCCGGTGCGCATCGAGGGCGGCTGGTGGAGCCGGCCGGGCCTGTTCGCCTGGGACCGCATCGACGCCGGCTCGGCCCTGCTTGCCGCGCACCTGCCCGCCGACCTGGCCGGCGCCGCCGCCGACCTCGGTGCCGGCTTCGGCTTCCTGGCGGTGTCGCTGCTGCGGCGGTGCCCGGGCATCGGCCCGGTCGACCTGTTCGAGGCCGACCGGCGCGCCCTGGCGCCGGCGCGCCGCAACCTCGAGACGCTGGCGCCCGGCCGCGAGGCCCGCCTGCACTGGCACGACGTCACGGCCGGCCTGCCCGGGCGCTACCGGGTCATCGTCAGCAACCCGCCGTTCCACGCCGGCGACCGCGCCGACCGGCCCGAGCTCGGCCAGGCCTTCATCGCCGCCGCGGCCGCCGCGCTGGCGCCGGACGGCAGCCTGTGGCTGGTGGCCAACCGGCACCTGCCCTACGAGGCGACGCTGGCGGCGCGCTTCCGCCAGGTGCGCACCCTGGTCCAGGCCGGCGGCTACAAGGTGCTGGTGGCCGGGGACCGGCGATGAAACTGCTGCGGCACATCGCCAACCTGGGTTACGGCAGCCGCAAGCAGGTGCTGGCGCTGTTCCGGCAGGGCCGCATCACCGACGCCGCGGGCGAGGTGCTGTACGCCGACGATGCCGTCGACCCCGCCATCGTGCGCCTGGACGGCGAGGCCCTCGACCCGCCGCCGCCCCTGACCGTGGTCCTGCACAAGCCGCCCGGCGTGGTCTGTTCGACGCGCGGGCCGGGGCCACTGGTGCATTCCTTGCTGCCGCCGCGCTTCGCCCTGCGCAGCCCGGTCCTGGCCAGCGTCGGCCGGCTGGACCGGGACACCGCCGGCCTGCTGCTGCTGACCGACGACGGCCAGCTGCTGCACCGGATCATCTCGCCGCGGGCGGCGGTCGAGAAGCTCTACGAGGCCGAGCTGGCCGAGGACCTGCGCGGCGACGAGCCCGGACTGTTCGCCAGCGGCACGCTGCTGCTGGAGGGCGAGGACCGGCCCCTGGCCCCGGCCCGGATGACCGTGCTGGCTCCGCGCCTGGCCCGCCTGGTGCTCACCGAAGGCCGCTACCACCAGGTCCGCCGGATGTTCGCGGCCACCGGCAACCATGTCGTCGCGCTGCGCCGGCTGGCGATCGGCGGCCTGTGGCTGGACGGCCTGGCGCCGGGCCGGTGGCGGATCGCCGCCGCGGCGGACGTCGGGGCCGTGTTCCGGCCGGTCGACATGGCGCACGAGCCGGACCGCGGAAGCCGCGTGGCGGACCGGGCCGCCGGCGCTCCCTGAGCCGCGGCGCCGGCCGGAGCGCGCAGTGCCGGTCAGGGCGCCGGCGTCCCCCGCAGCGCCGCCAGCACGCGCCGGCCGGCGCGACCGTCGGCGGGCTCCAGTCCCAGCCGGCGCTGTTCCTCGACGATCGCCCGGCGGGTCAGCGTGCCGATCAGGCCGTCGGCCTCGCCGATGTCGTGGCCGCGCGCCAGCAGCAGCGTCTGCAGTTCGCGGCGTTCGGCGCGCGACAGGCCGGGGTCGTCGGTCGGCCAGGGCGTGACCGGCAGCGGGCCGGCGCCACGCAGTCGCTCGGCGAGCAGGGCGATGGCCAGCGCGTAGCTCTCGGCGGCGTTGTAGGAGTAGATCGCGTCGTAGTTGCGCAACACCAGGAAGGCCGGGCCGTCGCGTCCGGTCGGGGCGATCACCGCGGCCTGGACGCCGGCCTCGAAGCCCGGCCCGACCAGTTCGCGGCCGTCCAGGCGGCGGACGCCGCGCGCCTGCCAGGTCGACACCGGCGCCTTGTTGCGGCGTCCGGCCCTGGCCAGGTCGAGGCTGGCCGGCAGCCGCACCTCGATGCCCCACGGCTGGCCCGTGCGCCAGCCGGCCTGCCGCAGGTAGTTGGCCGTGGAGGCCAGGGCATCGTCGACGCTGTCGACCAGGTCGCGGCGGCCGTCGCCGTCGAAGTCGACGGCGATGCGCTGGTAGGTGCTGGGCATGAACTGGGTCTGCCCGAAGGCGCCCGCCCAGGACCCGGTGAGGCCGGGATCGACGAGGTCGCCGGACTGCAGCAGGCGCAGGAAGGCGAACAGCTCGCCGCGGAAGAACGGCTGCCGGCGCCCGGCGCAGGACAGCGTGGCCAGCGAGCGCAGCAGCGGCCGCTTGCCGGTGATCCGGCCGAAGTCGCTCTCCACGCCCCAGACCGCGACCACGGTGGCCGGGTCGACGCCGAAGCGCGCCTCGATCCGACGCAGCAGGCCGGCGTGCTCGCGCAGCGCCACCCGGCCGTCGGCGACCCGCTGCTCGTCGACCAGGCCGGCCAGGTAGTCCCACAGCGGCGTGGTGAACTCCGGCTGGGCGTCGAGCAGTTCGAGCACGCCGGGATCGGGCGCAAGCCCGGCGGTCGTGCTCCGGAAGAAATCGGCGTCGATGCCGGCCCGCGCTGCCGGTGCGACCAGGCCGGCCAGGCAGCGCTGGAACGCCTCGGTGCCGTCATCGGCCGGCAGCGGCCGGGGCAGGAGGGCGGCCAGCGCCAGCAGGGCCAGTCCGGTGGCGGCCGCGCTGCGGCGCACCGCGGGCGCAGGGCGGGTCGGGTTCAGGGTGGGGTTCGCTTGCGGCATGGCATCGGTCGGTTGGCGTTTGCCACAGCTTAACTGCCGGTACGGTCGGGTTCTTCGATGGCCTCGACCCCATCTCGGCAGTTGCGGCGTTGCAGGCCTGTACCAGAACCGGTGTGCGAGGCATCGGGGCGAACACCCAACCAGGAGCTTGAGCATGGCTAGCAGGATCGGAGTGGTGCTGGTGGCGGCGCTGGTGGCGGCGGCCTGCGGCCACGGTGGGGTATCCGGTCAGGTGGCCAGGGCCGGCGCGGCACCGGTGGACAGCGGCCTGCCCGCCTTCGCCGATGAGGCGGCGTGGCAGCGGTGGTTGGACCGGGTCCAGGCACGGGCGCGCGCGGAGGCCAGGCGTCAGCGTGCCCTGGTCTCGGCAGAGTCGTTGACCGCGCTGCCGGCGGCACCGGCGCCAGCGCCGGCCGAGGCCCCCGGCGAGTCGATCACCAACCTCCAGACCGCCGGCGTCGACGAGGGCGGCATCGTCAAGCGCCACGGCGAGCATCTGGTGGTGCTGCGTCGCGGCCGGCTGTTCACGGTGCGGATCGGCGGCGACGACCTGGCGCCGGTGGCGATGGTCGACGCCTTTGGGCCGGGGGTCGATCCGTCCGATGCCTGGTACGACGAGATGCTGGTCGGCGGCGACACCGTGGTGGTGATCGGCTACAGCTACGCACGCGGCGGCACCGAACTGGTGCTGTTCGACATCGACGCCGGCGGTGGGCTTCGCCACCGCGACACCTACCACCTTCGCAGCAACGACTACTACTCGGCCGGCAATTACGCCAGCCGCCTGATCGGCGACACCCTGGTCCTGTACACGCCGTACCGGCTCGGTGGCCACGCGGAACCGCAATTGCCGGGCCTGCGCCGCTGGCGTCCCGATGCGCTGCCGGGCGACTTCCGGCGCATCCTGCCGGCGACCCGGATCTTCCACACCGACGACGGCCTGGAATTGCCGCCGTGGAGCATGACCCTGCATACCGTGACCCGCTGCGACCTGGCGGCGGCGGTGCTGGACTGCTCGGCGACCGCCGTGCTTGGACCGCCCGGACGCGTGTTCTACGTGTCCGCCGATTCCGTCTACATCTGGACCACGCGCCACGACCGGCAGGGACCGAACCGGTCCGTGCTGGTCAGGATGCCGCTCGACGACGGCGCGCCCTCGGCCCTGCTGACGCGCGGTGTGCCGATTGACCAGATGTCCTTCCTGCAGGGCGACGATGGCCACCTCAACGTGCTGGTGTCCGACGTCGGTCCGGGCGAGGGCATGTGGGGCGGTGACCGCGGCAGCGGCGGCCTGGCCCTGCTGCGGGTGGCACTGGCGCGCTTCGGCGACGGTCGCGCCGCCGCGCCGCCAGTCGCCTACCGGCGCCTGCCCGACCTGGCGCCCGGGGTGCGCGCCAACCGCTACATCGGCGACTGGCTGGTCTATGGCAGCGCGCCCTGGGGATGGCACAACAGCCCCGTGGACAAGCCGGGGCGGCCGCTCCATGCCCTGCGTCCGGCGGCGCGCGAGCCGGTCCTGTCGATCGACCTGGGCCATGGCGCCGAACGCATCGAGGCCCTGTCCGGGCACGCCCTGGTGGTCGGCGGTGCCAAGGGCGACCTGCACTTCAGCAGCCTGCGTCTCGATGGCGCGACGGCCTCGCTGGCGTCGGTCCTGGTCAGGCCGCAGGCGGCTCAGGCCGAGAGCCGGACGCACGGCTTCTTCTACCGCCCGTGGTCGGCGCAGGAGGGGATCATCGGCCTGCCCATCGTCGGCCCTGGCCGTGGTGGCGGCCGGATGGCGCAGCTGCATGGATCCGCGGCGGTCCTGTACCTGCGCAACCGCGACCTGGCGCTGGCCCCCGCCGGCGAGCTGGCGGCCAGCGACGAGGCCAGCGTCGACGACCACTGTCGCGCCAGCTGCGTCGACTGGTACGGCAACGCCCGGCCGATCTTCATCGGCGACCGCGTGTTCGCCCTGCTCGGCTACGAGCTGGTCGAGGGCAGGCTGGCCGGTGAGCGCATCGTCGAGCGCCGGCGCATCGGGTTCGCGCCGGGTGCGGCGGCGATCGCCGACTGAGGTTTCGCCGATGCCGTGCGCGGGCGCCAGGTCCGGCCGCCGGCGGGCGCCTCAGCGCCCGCCGAACACCGGCGCCCGCTTGTCCATGAAGGCCTGGGTGCCCTCGCGCATGTCGGCGGTGCTGGCCAGGACCGCGAACAGCTGGGTCTCGTAGTCCAGGCCCTGGTCGGTGGCCATGTCGGCGCCCAGCACGACGGCGTCGATGACGCCGCGCAGCGCCTGCGGGGCCAGGGCGGCGAGCCGGGTCGCCAGCGCCATGGCACCGGCCATCAGGTCCGCCGCCGGCAGCACCTGGTTGACCAGGCCGAGCTGGTGGGCGCGCTGGGCGTCGATCGGTTCGCCGGCCAGGCACAGCTCCAGGGCGGCGGCGCGGCCGGCCAGGCGCGGCAGGCGCTGGGTGCCGCCGAAGCCCGGGATCAGGCCCAGCTTGACCTCGGGCTGGCCGATCCTGGCGTTGTCGGCGGCCAGGCGCAGGTGCGCGGCCATCGCCAGTTCGAAGCCGCCGCCCAGGGCGAAGCCGTTGAGCGCCGCGATCACCGGCTTGCCCAGCCGCTCGATCGAGCGCATCAGGGCCTGGCCGCGACGCGAGAAGTCGCGCAGCTCGACCGGATCCAGTGCGGCCATCTCGCCGATGTCGGCGCCGGCGACGAAGGCCTTGGGGCCGGCGCCGGTGAGCACCACCACGCGCACGGCATCGTCCTGCGCGGCCTGCCCGAAGGCGACGCTGAGCTCGGCGATGACCTCCCGGTTGAGCGCGTTCAGCTTGTCCGGTCGGTTGATCGTCAGGGTGCGCACGGCGCCCTGGTCGGCGCTCAGCAGGGTGCGGTAGCTCATCGCGGGATTCCGGTTCGGCGGGGTGGGGCGCCGATTGTAGGCCGCGGCCGACGGCCGGGCGACCGGCCCGCCGCGGCGGGCCACCGACGGGCACCGGCCGCCGCCGGCATGCTTGAACGGCCGCCAACGGGGTTTCCGCGCCCGCGGGGCGCTTCCACTACACTTCGCCGCTGCGTACAAACCGCGTCGCACCCCCCAGGAGGTTCTTCATGCTGTTCCGTCGTGCCGCGCTCGTGCTTGCGGCCCTCTTCGCCACCGCCGCCGTCGCCCAGGACCCGCAGTCCGGCGAGCGCCCGGCCATCCCGGCCACCGACAAGAACAAGCTGAGCTATGCGATCGGCTACGAGCTCGGTTCCGACTTCCGCGAAAAGAGCGCGGACATCGACGTCAACACCGTGATCCGCGCCATCCAGGATGCCGCTGCCGGCCGCAACCCGACGGTCCCTGCCGAGGAGATGCGCGCCAACCTGATGGCGTTCCAGGCGCGCATGCGCGAGGAGGCGGTCGGCCGCCTGCGCCAGCTCGCCGCGGAGAACAAGACCCGAAGCGATCGCTTCATGGCCGAGAACCGCTCCAAGACCGGCATCCAGGCGCTGCCCAACGGCATCCAGTACCGCGTCATCGAGGCCGGCAGCGGCCGCAGCCCGACCGCCCAGAGCGAGGTCAGCATCCACTATCGCGGCTCGATCGCCGCGACCGGCCTGGAGTTCGACAGCTCGTTCGCGCGCGGCCAGCCGGTGACCTTCAAGGTCAACGAGGTGCTGCGCGGCTGGCAGGAGATCCTGCCGCGCATGAAGACCGGCGACCACTGGCAGGTCTTCCTGCCGCCGGACATGGCGTACGGCGAGCGCGGCCAGCCGCCGATCGGCCCCAACGAGGCGCTGGCATTCGACATCAAGCTGATCGAAGTGAAGTAAGCCGAACCCCCCGGGGCACGGCCGGCCGGGGCGGAGCGATCCGCCCCGCTGCATTTGTGGCCCCGCTCCGCGAGCGAAGACGCACCGTGTCCGCACCCTCCAGCGCCCAGCCCATCCTCAGCCCGTGCACCGGCGTGTGCACGCTGGGCGGCGACGGCTACTGCGTGGGCTGCCTGCGCAGCGCGGCCGAGATCGGCGGCTGGCTGACCATGGGCGAGGCGGCGCGCAGCCGGATCATGGACGAGGTGCTGCCGCGCCGCGAGCGGGAGCGCGGCCTTGCCTGACGCCACCGCCAGTGCCTGGTCGGATCTCGCCCAGCGGCTGCTGCCCCTGGCCGGCGATCCGGCGCTGCCGCCCGACAACCTCGAGGCGCTCGAGCGCTGGTGGGGCGGCCCGCGGCCGCTGCGGCCGGCCGCGGTGCTGGTCGGCCTGGTGCCGCGACCGGACGGCCTGCGCGTGCTGCTCACCCGCCGCCAGGAGGGCCTGACCCACCACGGCGGCCAGGTCAGTTTCCCCGGCGGCAGGATCGACGCGGGCGACGCCGACGCCGTCGCCGCCGCGGTGCGTGAGACCCAGGAGGAGATCGGCGTGGGCGCCGGCCAGGTGCGCCCCCTGGGGCGGGTCGAACCGCTGGCGACGGTCAGCCAGTACCTGGTGCAGCCGGTGGTGGCCCTGGTCGATCCCGCCTACCGGCTTCGCCTGTGCGCCGGGGAGGTCAGCTGCGCCTTCGAGCTGCCGCTGGCGCTGGCCGCCCGGCGCGAGCTGTGGCAGCCCTATCCGCTGCCGCGCCCGGGCCTGGAGGTCGAGCTGCGGGCGCTGGAATTCGAGGGTCACACCATCTGGGGCGCCACCGCGATGATCCTGGAGCGCCTGCTGGCGCGCCTGCGCGGAATGCCGCTGTGAGCTTCCCCGACACCGTGATTGCGGCGGCGCAGGTGGTGGCGCGGCTCGACGATCCGACCCTGGTGCTCCTGGACTGCCGCTACGACCTGGCCGACGCCAACGCCGGCTGGCAGGCCTACGGCCGCAGCCACCTGCCCGGCGCGCGCTACGCCCATCTGGACACCGACCTCAGCGACCTCGGCCGCTCCGGCCTGGGCCGGCATCCGCTGCCCGATCCCGACGTGTTCGCCGCGATCTGCGGCCGCTGGGGCATCGGTCCGGAGACCGACGTGGCCTGCTACGACGCCGCCGGCGGTGCGCTGGCCGCGGCCCGCGCCTGGTGGCTGCTGCGCGCCTGCGGGCACCGGCGGGTGGCGGTGCTGGACGGCGGCTGGACGGCCTGGACCGCGGCCGGCCTGCCGGTGTCCGACGACCGGCCGCTGCGCAGGATCGGCGACTACCCGCGCGGGGCGAGCACGCTGGGCGCCGCCTGCGAGGATGCCGGGGCGCTGGCCGCCGCGCTCGCCGCCGGCGACATCCTGCTGCTGGATGCGCGCGCGACCGCGCGCTTTCGTGGCGAGGTCGAGCCGATCGACGCCCGTGCCGGCCACGTGCCGGGCGCGCGCAACCGGCCCTACACCGAGAACCTCGCCGCCGATGGCGCCTTCCTGGCGCCGTCCGGGCTGCGCCGGCAGTTCGAGATCCTGCTCGACGGCCGTCCGCCGAGCCAGGTGGTGCACATGTGCGGCTCCGGGGTCACCGCCGTGCACAACCTGCTGGCGATGGAGCATGCCGGCCTGCACGGCTCGCGGCTGTACGCGCCGTCCTGGAGCGGCTGGATCACCGACCCGGCGCGGCCGGTCGCGCGCGGCGGCTGAGCCGCCGGGGCGCAAGCCGCCGATCCGCCGGAAGGCGAGCGCCGGCGTCCATCCCGATCCTCGCGCCGATTCGACCGGCGACCGTCATGGCCACGTCATCCGGGGACGGCATCGTGCGCGGCTTCCGGGGCTGACGAGGATCAGGGGATGGGATTGCCGGCACCGCGGCTTGCGCCGCTGCGCGCATTCGGCCTCGCGATGCTGCTGGCCTGCCTGTCGCTGCCGGCGGTCGCCGACACCCTGCGCATCCATGGCTCCAACACGGTCGGCGAACGCCTGGCGGCGGCGCTGGCGGAGCGCTGGCTGGCCGGCCAGGACGGTCCGGCACCGGTCTGGCGTGGGCTGGCGGCGGGCGAGCGGGAACTGGTCGTCGGCGCGCACAGGGTGCAGCTGCACAGCCATGGCTCGAACACCGGGCTGCGCGACCTGCTCGCCGGCCAGGCCGACATCGCGATGTCGTCGCGGCCGGCGAGCGCCGCGGAGATCGCCGCGGCGGAGCGCGCCGGAATGGGACGCCTGGATGCCGCCGGCCAGGAGTACGTGGTGGCGCTGGACGGCCTCGCGGTCATCGTGCACCCGGACAATCCGCTGGCGGAGCTGGACCTGGCCACCGTGCGGCGCCTGTTCACCGGCCAGGTCCGGGACTGGCGCGAGCTGGGCGGCCGGTCCGGACCGGTGCGCCTGCATGCCCGCGACGACCGCTCGGGCACCTGGGAGACGTTCCGGACCATGGTGCTGGGCGATGCCGCGCTGGCCACCGCCGCCATTCGCTACGAGTCCAGCGAGGCGCTCGCCGACGCCGTCGCCGGCGACCCGCGGGCGATCGGCTTCGTCGGCCTGGGCGGCGCCCGGCGCGCCCGCGCCCTTGCCGTCGGGGACGAGGGGACCCGTGCGCTTCTGCCGGGCGACGACTCGGTGGCGGTCGAGGACTACCTGCTCAGCCGCCGCCTCTACCTGTACCTGCGCAGCGACGCCGCGCCCCGGGCGCGGGCGTTCGCCGAGTTCGCGGTGGGCCAGGCGGCACAGCCGCTGGTGGCGCAGGCCGGCTTCGTGCCGCAGACCGTCCGCGTGGTCGCGGCGCCGCCTGCCGCCGACGCACCGGCGGCGTACCGGCAGGTGGTGACCGGCGCCCGGCGCCTGTCGCTCAATTTCCGCTTCAGCCAGGGCGTCGGCGTGCTCGACAGCCGGGCGCATCGCGACCTCGATCGCCTGGTGGCGTTCCTGTCCGACCCGGCGCGGGCCGGCCTGGGCGTGCGCCTGGTCGGCTTCGTCGAGGCCGCCGAGACGCTGCCCTACCTGGCGCTGGCGCTGTCCAACGAACGCGTCGACTACATCGCCGACCAGCTTTCCCGGCGCGGCATCCGGGTCACCCGGGCGCGCGGCCTGGGCGGCGCCCTGCCGGTGGCCTCCAGCGCCACCGAATGGGGCCGGCAGCGCAACCGGCGCGTCGAGGTCTGGATCGCCGAGGCCGGCGGCTGAGGCCCGGCCGTCGACCGCCGGATTCAGTCCGCGGCGTCGCCGCCGCCGTCGGCCACCCGCCAGTGCAGGCTCCGGCCGGCCCAGTACGGCACGATGCCGCCGTCGCCGAACGGCAGCTCGTCGGCGACCGTCCAGGCCGTCCGTTCCAGGGTCACTCGGCCGGTATTGCGTGGCAGCCGGTAGAAGTCGGCGCCATGGTGGCTGGCGAACGCCTCCAGGCGATCCAGGCAGCCCAGCTCCTCGAACACCTGCGCGTACAGCGGCAGCGCCGCCGGCGCCGAATAGCAGCCGGCGCAGCCGCAGTCCGACTCCTTGTCGCGGCGCGCGTGCGGCGCCGAGTCGCTGCCCAGGAAGAATCGCGGATCGCCGCTGGCGACGGCGGCGCGCAGCGCCTCCTGGTGGCGGCGCCGCTTGAGCACCGGCAGGCACCAGTGGTGCGGGCGCAGGCCGCCGGCGAACAGGTCGTTGCGGTTCATCAGCAGGTGCTGCGGCGTCACCGTGGCCGCCACCCCCGGCCGCGCCTGCCGCACGAAGGCGACGGCGTCGGCGGTGGTGACGTGCTCGAAGACCACGCGCAGCGCAGGGAAGGCCTCGACGATCGGCGCCAGGTGGCGCTCGATGAACACCGCCTCGCGGTCGAACACGTCGACCTGCGCATCGGTGACCTCGCCGTGCACCAGCAGGGGCAGGTCGGCCTCCTGCATGGCCGCCAGCAGGGGCCAGATGCGGCGCACGTCGGCGACCCCGGACTGCGAGTTGGTGGTGGCGCCGGCCGGATAGAGCTTGGCGCCGTGGACGATGCCGGAGGCGCGCGCCGTGGCGATCTCGGCGATCGCCGTGGCCTCGGTCAGGTACAGGGTCATCAGCGGTTCGAAGCCGCTGCCGGCCGGCGCCGCGGCCAGGATGCGGTCGCGATAGGCCCGCGCCTGCGCGGTGGTGGTCACCGGCGGCACCAGGTTGGGCATGACGATGGCGCGCGCGAACACCGCCGCGGTCGGCGCCACCGTCTGCGCCAGCACGGCGCCGTCGCGCAGGTGCAGGTGCCAGTCGTCGGGGCGGGTCAGGGTCAGGCGGTCGGTCATGGCAGGCGTTCCGGGTGGGCGGCGCGCTCGAGGCGGTTGGCGATGGCCAGCCAGGCCTCGCCGGCCGGCGGGCGCTGCACCAGCAACCGGCCGTGGCCGGCGCGGTCGAGTTCGCGCAGGGTGGCATAGAGGACCTGGCCGTAGCCGGCGGGATCGGCGGGCAGCGTACGCAGGTCGGCGGCATCCAGTCCGGTCGGGGCGGGGGCGATCGCCAGCACGGCATCGGTGGGGCCGGCTTCGGCCAGCCGGTCGCGTCCGACCAGCAGCACCGGCGTGCGCGGCGCGTAGTGGCGCGGGCTGCTGCCGGGCACCGGCAGCGCGCCGGGTTCGGCGGCCAGGACCGGGCCCGGCCAGTGGCCGCGCAGCGTCGCCAGGTCGACGGCGCCCGGGCGCAGTATCTGCAGGGTGTCGCCGAGCGGCCGCACGATGGTGGACTCGATGCCGCCGGGGCAGTCGCCGCCGTCGAGCACCGCGAGGTCGTGGTCCGGGTAGTCGGCCAGCACGTGCGCCGCGCAGGTCGGGCTGACGTAGCCGCTGCGGTTGGCGCTCGGCGCGCACAAGGCGCCACCGAAGCGGGCCAGGAGCGCACGTGCCAGCGGATGCGCAGGTACCCGCAGCGCCACCTGGCCGCTGCCGGCGGTGACCAGGGGCAGCACGGTCGGGCGGGCCGGCAGCACCACGGTCAGCGGCCCGGGCCAGAAGCGCGCGAGCAGGGCGGTCACCGCCGGGTCCCCGGTGCCGTTCGCCCAGTCCTGCGCGGCGATGGCATCGGGCAGGTGGACGATCAGCGGGTTGCCCAGCGGCCGGCCCTTGAGCGCGAACACCTGGCGCAGTGCCGCCTCGTTCGTGGCATCGGCGGCCAGGCCGTAGACGGTCTCGGTGGGGATCGCGACCACCGCACCGGCGGCCAGCAGGGCCGCCGCCTCGTCGAGGTCGACGATCCGCGCCATTGCGCCGCTCAGCCGCGGCCGGCGCGCAGCCGCTCGACCAGGGCGGCCATGGTGGCCCGGGTCTCGGGGCTGAACCAGGCCTCGTTCATGGCATGGATGTCGAGCGCGTCGGCATCGCTGAAGATCGCGGCGAGGTCGGCGCGCGCGGCGCGCCGGGTGGCGAGCATCGCCTGGCGCGGCAGCGCCAGCCGCTGCCGGCACCAGTCCAGGGCCTGCGCCTGCGCCTGGCCGGGCGGGCACAGGGCGTCGACGAAGCCGATCTCCAGCGCCCGCCGGGAATCGACCATGGCGCCGGCGACCAGCAGGTGCTCGGCCTGGCGCGGCCCGACCTGGCGCCGCAGCGCGGCGATGATGCTGCCGGGCACCGCCAGGCCGACCTGGACCTCGTTGAGGCCGATCTGGAACGGCCCCTCGGCCATGATCCGGACGTCGCAGAACAGCGCCAGCACCGCGCCGCCGGCGGGGCTGTGGCCGTCGATCGCCGCCGCCACCGGCTTGTCGGCGCGCGCCAGGCGCGCGGCGACGCCGAGGAAGTCGCGCCAGAACACCGCCATCGCCGCAGGGTCCAGGGTGACCAGGGTCGGCACGTCGAGGCCGGCGCTGAACACCTTGGGGCCGCCGGACAGCACCACGGCGTGTACGGCCGGGTCGGCCATGGCGGCATCCAGGGCATCGCGCAGCGCCTCGACCAGGGCCGGCGACAGGGCGTTGACCGGCGGCCGGTCCAGGTGCAGGACCCGGATGCCGGGATCGTGGTCGGTGATGGCAAGGCTCATGCGGCGACTCCTGGGCACGGCTGCCAAGGATACCGCCGCGGCAGCGCCCGCCGTTGCGCCGGCGTTGCCGGTCCGGCCGCTATGCTCTGCCTCCCGAGTCGTCCGGACCCCCGCCATGCCGCGCCTGCTCTTCGTTCTGGCCCTCCTGCTCGCCGTCTCCACGCCCGTCGCGCCGGCCTTCGCCGGCGAGCTGAAGGGCCACGACGGCTGGATCCGCGAGGCCCCGCCCGTGGCCCGCGTTCGCGCCGGCTACCTGGTGCTGGAGAACGCCGGTGCTGCCGACCTGGTGGTCACCGGCGTGCGCAGCGCGGCGTTCGGCGCCATCGAGATGCACACCATGGCCGAGGGCGAGGGCGGCACGATGCGCATGCGCCGCCTGTCGGAACTGGTGGTGCCGGCCGGTGGCCGGGTCGAACTCCGGCCCGGCGGCCTGCACCTGATGCTGTTCCGTGCCCGGCAGCCGCTGGCCGCGGGCGACACCGTGACCGTGGAACTGGACGGCGCCGACGGACCGCTCGCCAGCGTCGTCCTGGAGCAGCGTTGATGCACGCCGGCGAGGCCGCGCCGTCCGGGTTCGCGGCGACGCCGGCGCCGCCCTACTGGCAGGTGGTGTTCACCTCGCGCCTGTCCGGCGACGTCGCCGGCTACGACGAGATGGCCGCGCGCATGCATGCCCTGGCCAGCGTCCGGCCGGGATTCCTGGGCATGGAAAGCGCGCGCGGTTCCGACGGCCTGGGCATCACCGTCTCGTACTGGACCGACCCGGAGGCGATCGCCGCCTGGAAAGCCGACCTGGCGCACCGCGCCGCGCAGGACGCCGGCATCCGGCGCTGGTATGCGCACTACACGGTGCGGGTGGCGCGGGTGGAGCGCGACTACCGGCACCCGGCCGCCGCCCACGCGTCTTTCGGAGACTGATCGAGGCATCGTTCGACATCCTCGAACGGAACCGGGGTGCGTCCCGGGGCAGGCGACAGCGGTTCGGGCAGGCGCCCCGGGGCCATGGCCAGCGGCGGGCGCCGCGCCTCAGGGGCCGTTCGGGCGGGTGCGCAGGGCGATCGCCAGACAGCCGCCCAGCAGCGCGACCAGGGCCACCAGGTCGGCGATCACCACCCGGCGGATCGCCTCACCCCAGCCCGGCTCCAGCCAGGCCAGCAGCAGGAAGGCGAGCACGCTGGCCAGGCCGGCGAGCAGGCCGGCCCGGTGCCAGGCGGGGCGGAAGGCGGCGACGACCAGGAAGCCGCCCAGCAGGCCGAACAGCACGGCGCGATGGCGCAGCAGCAGGGCGAGGTCGGGGCTGTCGACGGCGACGCCGTACAGGCGCTCCAGCGCGGCGGCACCGGTCACGCCGGAGAGTGGCAGCAGGTGGATCGCACCGGCGATCAGCAGGGCGAGCATCGGCAGGTGGCGCATGGGCTTCTCCAAGGGTTGCGGTCGGTGTTCCGGCTGTCCGCGGCTGCCCCGGTGGTGGCGGCTCAGGGGCGCCAGGGCAGGGCGGGCCATTCGCTGGCGTCGATGGTCTCGCGGTAGCCGTGCCAGCTCGCATAGGCCAGCCACGGCAGGATCACCGCCAGGCCCAGGAAGGCGGTCGCGAAACCGAGCGCGGTCAGCAGCACGATCAGCAGCGCCCAGACCGCCATCGCCGCCTTGTTGCGCAGCACCGCGTGGACGCTGCTCAGGCAGGCGGTGACCATGTCGACGTCGCGGTCGGCGATCATCGGCAGCGAGAACGCCGCCGCCGCGAAGGTCAGCGCCGCGAACACCGAGCCGACCGCCGAGCCGACCAGCAGGAACTCGACCAGGGCGGCCGTACTTCCGGGCGCCAGCGGCACGAAGGCGCTCACCATCATGCCGGCCCGCGCCCAGACCATCACGATCACCAGCTGCATCAATGCGAATACCGCGGCCTGGCCGACCACGCGCCGGGCCAGGGCCAGCGAATCGCCGACCCGGGCCGGCTGGCCCTCGGCATGCGCGCGGCTGACCGCGTACAGGCCGACGCCGAGCAGGGGCGCGATGAACACGAAGCCGGACAGGACGGTGGCGAGCAGGGCGAACCGGCCCAGCCACCAGGCCAGCGCCGAGACGGCGACGCTCATCGCCAGCACGGCGAGGCCGAACACCGCGGTGGGTCCGGGCGCCGCGCGCAGGTCGGCCCAGCCCAGGCGCAGCCAGCGCAGGGGCGCAGTCGCTCCGAGCCGCCTGCACGGCGCGACGAAAGGGCGCTCGTCCGCGGGGGTCGAAGGATCGGGTTCGGTCATGGGGCCTCCCGCCGGAAAGGTAGCAGGAGGCAGGGCGCAGGGCGCGAGGTCGGGGAGATGCCCCTGTGCCGGATGTCAGGTCGCGGCGGTGGCCTGGCAGGCGGCACGCACCACCTCGGGCAGCGGCACGGCGCGGCCACTGGCGCGGGAGATCCAGACCATCACCACATGGCCGTCGCTGTAGAGCACCTCCGGCCGCCCGGCATCGACCATGCGGTGGGCCATCGTCAGGCTGCTTTCGCCGACCTTGAGGATGAACAATTCGATTGCCAGTCGCGCCGGCCAGACGATGGCGGTGCGGTAGTTGCAGGTGGTGTTGACCACCACCGGGTGGATGTCGTCGTCGCGCCAGCTGGCCTCGGGCAGCGACACCAGCCAGCGCAGGCGGGCTTCCTGGATGTAGTCCAGGTAGGTGGCGTTGTTGACGTGGTCGAAGGCGTCGAGGTCGCCCCAGCGGACGTCGAGTTCGGTGCGGTGCAGGGGGGTGGTCATGGCGGTGGTTCCGGATGGCTGGGTCGCGGCGGTCGATTCAGCGCTTTCGCCCCCGGCGCGCGGCCGGCGCCGGTGCCGGCGGCGCCAGCAGGCGGGCCAGGAAGCGGCCGGTGTGCGAGGCCGCGTTGCCGGCGACCTGCTCGGGCGTGCCGGTGGCGACCAGGGTGCCGCCGCGGTGGCCGCCCTCGGGGCCGAGGTCGATGATCCAGTCGGCGGTCTTGATCACGTCCAGGTTGTGCTCGATCACCACCACGGTGTTGCCCTCGTCGCGCAGGCGGTGCAGCACTTCCAGCAACTGCTCGATGTCGTGGAAGTGCAGGCCGGTGGTCGGCTCGTCGAGGATGTACAGGGTGCGTCCGGTATCGCGCTTGGACAGCTCGCGCGACAGCTTGACGCGCTGCGCCTCGCCGCCGGACAGGGTGGTGGCGCTCTGGCCCAGGCGGATGTAGCTCAGGCCGACGTCGACCAGGGTCTCCAGTTTGCGGGCGATCGCCGGCACCGGCGCGAACAGCGCATAGGCGTCCTCGACGGTCATCTCCAGGATGTCGGAGATGGTGTGGCCCTTGTAGAGCACCTCCAGGGTCTCGCGGTTGTAGCGCTTGCCGTGGCAGATGTCGCAGGGCACGTAGACGTCGGGCAGGAAGTGCATCTCGACTTTGATCATGCCGTCGCCCTGGCAGGCCTCGCAGCGGCCGCCCTTGACGTTGAAGCTGAAGCGGCCGGGCGCGTAGCCGCGGGCGCGCGCCTCCGGCACCTGGGCGAACAGCTCGCGCAGCGGCGTGAACAGGCCGGTGTAGGTCGCAGGGTTGCTGCGCGGCGTGCGGCCGATCGGGCTCTGGTCGATGTCGACGACCTTGTCGAACAGGTCCATGCCGTGCACGGCGCCGTGCGCGGCGGCCCGGTCCTTGCTGCCGTTGAGGTGGCTGGCGGCGATCCGGTACAGGGTGTCGTTGATGAGCGTCGACTTGCCCGAGCCCGACACCCCGGTGACGCAGGTCAGAAGGCCGGCCGGGATTTCCAGCGTGACGCCCTGCAGGTTGTTGCCGCGGCAATCGGCGATGCGCAGGGTGCGCTTCGGGTCCGGGCGGTGGCGCTTGGCGGGCACCGCGATCTGGCGGGCGCCGGACAGGAACTGGCCGGTCAGCGACTCCTTGCAGGCCTTGATGTCCTCGACGCGGCCCTGGGCGACCACCTGGCCGCCGTGCACGCCGGCGCCCGGGCCGATGTCGACCACGTGGTCGGCCAGGTTGATGGCGTCCTCGTCGTGCTCGACCACGATCACCGTGTTGCCGAGGTCGCGCAGGCGGGTCAGGGTGCCGAGCAGGCGCTCGTTGTCGCGCTGGTGCAGGCCGATCGAGGGCTCGTCCAGCACGTACATGACGCCGACCAGGCCGGCGCCGATCTGGCTGGCCAGGCGGATGCGCTGGGCCTCGCCCCCGGACAGGGTGTCGGCCTTGCGCTCCAGGGTCAGGTAGTCCAGGCCGACGTCGATCAGGAAGCGCAGGCGGTCGCGGATCTCCTTGACGATCTTGGTGGCGATCTCACCCCGCCAGCCGGGCAGCTCCAGGGCCTCGAAGAAGCCGTTGCACTCGTCGACCGGCAGGCGCGAGAGCTGGGGCAGGGTGCGTTCGGCGACGAACACGTTGCGCGCCGCCGGACCCAGGCGGTCGCCGTGGCAGGCCGGGCAGGGCTGGTCGGCGATGTACTTGCTCAGTTCCTCGCGCACCGCCGCCGATTCGGTCTCCCGGTAGCGCCGCGCCAGGTTGTTGACGATGCCCTCGAAGCGGTGGCTGCGCTTGCTGCGGCCGCCGCTGCCGGTGACGTAGGTGAAGCTGACCTCCTCGTCGCCGGAGCCGAACAGCACGGCGTCGCGGGCGCGCGCCGGCAGCCTGCCGAACGGGGTGTCGACGTCGAAGCCGTAGTGCCGGGCCAGCGCCGAGATGAGCTGGAAGTAGTAGGGGTTGCGGCGGTCCCAGCCGCGCACCGCGCCGCCGGCCAGACTCAGGTTGGGGTGGGCGACGATGCGCTCGGGGTCGAAGAACTGGGTGACGCCCAGGCCGTCGCATTCCGGGCAGGCGCCGACCGGGGAGTTGAACGAGAACAGACGCGGCTCCAGCTCGGTCAGCGAGTAGTCGCAGACCGGGCAGGCGTAGCGCTGGCTGAACAGCACCGGCGGCGCCGAGGCATCGTCCATGTCCTGCACGGCGACCACGCCGTCGGCCAGCTTCAGGGCGGTCTCGAAGGACTCGGCCAGGCGCTGGCGCAGGTCCTCGCGCGGCTTGAAGCGGTCGACCACGGCCTCGATGGTGTGCTTGGTGCGCAGGTTGAGCGCCGGCACGTCGTCGACCTCGTGGACGGCGCCGTCGACCCGCACCCGGACGTAGCCCAGGCTGCGCAGCCGCTCCAGCACCTGGGCGTGCTCGCCCTTGCGCTCGCGCACCACCGGCGCCAGCAGCATCCAGCGCCGCTCGGGGTCGAGCGCCAGGGTGGCGTCGACCATCTGGCTGACCGTCTGCGCCTCCAGCGGGATGCCGTGGTCCGGGCAGCGCGGCGTGCCGACGCGGGCGAACAGCAGGCGCAGGTAGTCGTGGATCTCGGTGATGGTGCCGACCGTCGAGCGCGGGTTGTGCGAGGTCGACTTCTGCTCGATCGAGATCGCCGGCGACAGGCCCTCGATGTGGTCGACATCGGGCTTCTCCATCATCGACAGGAACTGCCGGGCATAGGCCGACAGCGACTCCACGTAGCGGCGCTGGCCCTCGGC
>DDTN01000022.1:204509-204760 GCA_002344355.1 Proteobacteria bacterium UBA2363
TGTGGGTGCGGGCGCCGCGGATGCGGATGGAATCCATGGATGCGCTGGTACCGGCCAAAAGACAATCAGGCACTATAGCCGTCCCACGTGTCGCGACGGCGTGGGCCGTTCAGTCCCCGTGCGGCCGCCCGCCAGGCGCCGCGAAGGCACCCCCCCTCCGCCCCCGCTCCCGCATCCGCCTCCCTTCGCCCCCGGTCCCCGGTCCCCGGATCCGAGTAATCCCCCTGTTGACCCGCCCGCCCCGCCCCCCC
>DDTN01000021.1 GCA_002344355.1 Proteobacteria bacterium UBA2363
TCCGGGAAAGCCGGGGCGGTTCAGGGGGAGGGGAGAAGTGGCGTGCCGTCGCAAGCAGCCACGCCAACCCTCTCCCTGCTACTCCCTTGCAGCATTTCCCCTGATCCCTTCCCCTGATCCCTTCCCCTGATCCCTTCCCTTGATCCCTTCCCCTGGTCCCTTCCCTTGATCCCTTCCCCTGGTCCCTTCCCCTGGTCCCTTCCCTTGATCCCTTCCCTTGATCCCTTCCCCTGATCCCTTCCCCTGATCCCTTTCCCTGATCCCTTCCCCTGATCCCTTTCCCTGATCCCTTCCCTTGATCCCTTTCCCTGATCGCTTCCCCTGATCGCTTCCCCTGATCGCTTCCCCTGATCGCTTCCCCTGATCGCTTCCCCTGATTTCTTCCCCAGATCCTGCCGCTGCCGCTGCCGCTGCTCCTGCTCCTGCTCCTGCTCCCTGTTTCCGCCGTTCAGCAGTGGGCGGCCGGCGCCGGACGATCCAGGCAGCGGTAGCTGATCGCCTCGGCCAGGTGGGCCTGGCCGATCGCGTCGGCCTGGTCGAGATCGGCGATGGTGCGGGCGACCCGCAGGATGCGGTGGCAGGCGCGCGCCGACAGTTCCAGGCGTTCGGCCGCCTGCTCGAGCAGCCGGCGCTCGCCGGCGGCCAGGGCGGCGTGGCGGCGCAGGGCGGCCCCGGCCAGCAGGGCGTTGCTGCCGCCGCTGCGTGCGAGCTGGGCGCCGCGCGCCGCCACCACCCGGGCCCGGACCTGCTGCGAGGGCTCGCCGCCGCCGGCGGGCGCCAGCAGCACCTGCTGGGGCAGGCGCGGCACTTCGACATGCAGGTCGATGCGGTCCAGCAGCGGCCCGGACAGGCGCGACCGGTAGCGGGCGATCGCCTCGCCGGTGCACCGGCAGCGGCCGGACGGGTCGCCGGCATGGCCGCACGGACAGGGGTTCATCGCCGCCACCAGCTGGAAGCGTGCCGGGAACTCGGCCTGGCGGGCGGCACGCGAGATCACGATGCGCCCGGACTCCATGGGTTCGCGCAGCACCTCGAGCGCCGCCCGGCCCCATTCGGGCAGCTCGTCCAGGAACAGCACGCCGCCATGGGCCAGCGAGATCTCGCCCGGGCGGGGCCGGCTGCCGCCGCCGACCAGGGCGACCGCCGAGGCGGTGTGGTGGGGTGCCCGGAACGGCGGCTCGGCGAAGGTGGCGCCCAGCCGCGGCGGCAGGCCGGCGATCGACGCCACCGCGGCGGCCTCCAGGGCCAGTGACGGGGACAGCGGCGGCAGGATGCCGGGCAGGCAGGTGGCCAGCAGGGTCTTGCCGCTGCCGGGCGGGCCGATCATCAGCAGGTTGTGGCCGCCCGCCGCCGCCACCTCCAGGGCCCGGCGCGCGCGCGCCTGGCCGCGGACCTCGGCCAGGTCGGGACCCGGTGCCGGTGCCGGCGAGCCCTCGCCGATGCCGTCGGCGACCGCCTCGGCCAGGCCCTGGCCCTCGCGCAGGTGCTGGCAGACGGCCAGCAGGCTGTCGGCGGCCAGGGCGCGGGCACCGGGCGCGAGCGCGGCCTCCGCGGCGTTGGCGGCCGGCACCACCAGGACGTGGCCGGCCCGGCCGCACTGGATCGCCGCCGGCAGGACGCCCTGCACCGGCCGCAGCGCCCCGGACAGGGCCAGTTCGCCCAGGAACTCGTACCCGGCCAGGCGCGCGGCGGGCACCTGGCCGCTGGCGGCCAGGATGCCCAGGGCGATCGCCAGGTCGAAACGGCAGCCGTCCTTGGGCAGGTCGGCCGGCGCCAGGTTGACGGTCAGACGGCCATCGGGGAACCGGAAGCCGGCGTTCTGCAGGGCGGCGCGGACCCGGTCGCGCGCTTCCTTGACCGCGGTCTCGGCCATGCCGACGATCTGCACGTTGGGCAGGCCGCCGCCGAGGTTGACCTCGACCGCCACCTCCGGCGCCTGCACCCCGAGCTGGGCGCGGCAGGAGACGACGGCCAGGCCCACCGCGGCCTCAGCCGCCGTCGCGGCGGGCCAGCGCGGCCTCGAGGGCGTCGACGCGGGCGGCGAGCTGGTCCAGGCGCTCGCGGCTGCGCTGCAGCAGGGCGCGCTGGACCTCGAACTCCTCGCGGGTGACCAGGTCGAGGCGGCCGAGCTGGGCGCCCACCGCGGCCTTCAGGTTGGCCCGGAAGGCCTCGCCGCCCTCGCGCACGGACGGCGGCAGCAGCTCGCCGATGCGCTGGCTCAGGGCTTCGATGTGCTCGGGACGGATCATGGCGGGCCTCTGCTGGGGACAGTGTGGGGGCGGACCGCCCTGCCCGGCATCGGCAGGACGGCTAGAATCGCCTCGGAATCTTCCGATCTTTGCGGGTAGGCGCGATGAAGATGGTGACCGCGGTGATCAAGCCGTTCAAGCTCGACGACGTCCGCGAGGCGCTTTCCGAGATCGGCGTCCAGGGCATCACGGTGAGCGAGGTCAAGGGTTTCGGCCGCCAGAAGGGCCATACCGAGCTGTACCGCGGCGCCGAGTACGTGATCGACTTCCTGCCCAAGATCAAGCTGGAGATCGCGGTCACCGACGAGCTCGCCGAGCGCGTGGTCGAGACCATCGCCGGCGCCGCCCGCACCGGCAAGATCGGCGACGGCAAGATCTTCGTGACCTCGCTGGAGCAGGTGCTGCGCATCCGCACCGGCGAGCTGGACGGCGACGCGCTGTGACGGCCCCGGCCGTCGCCGCCGGCTGATCGCGACGCCCGCAGCCCGCCGCCGCCCCGATGCCGAGCGTCGCCGCCCTGTCCCACCTCGACCACCTGGAGGCCGAGGCCATCCACGTGCTGCGCGAGGTCGCCGCCTGCTTCCGCAAGCCGGTGCTGCTGTATTCGGTCGGCAAGGACAGCTCGGTGCTGCTGCACCTGATGGCCCGGGCGTTCGCGCCCGGGCGCCCGCCGATGCCGATGCTGCACATCGACACCGGCTGGAAGTTCCGCGAGATGATCGCCTTCCGCGACCGCCGCGCCGCCGAGACCGGCATCACCCTGCTGGTGCACACCAATGCCGACGGCGTCGCGCGCGGCGTCGGCCCGATCAGCCACGGCGCCGCCGTGCACACCGACGTCATGAAGACCCAGGCGCTGCGCCAGGCGCTCGACCTGCACGGCTTCGACGCCGCCATCGGCGGCGCCCGCCGCGACGAGGAGGCCTCGCGCGCCAAGGAGCGCATCTTCAGCTTCCGCAACGCGCAGCACCGCTGGGACCCGAAGAACCAGCGCCCCGAGCTGTGGCGGCTGTTCAACACCCGCATCCATCCGGGCGAGAGCGTGCGCGTGTTCCCGCTGTCGAACTGGACCGAGCTCGACGTCTGGCTGTACATCCTGCGCGAAGGCATCGAGGTGCCGTCGCTGTACCTGGCGCGCGAGCGGCCGGTGGTCGAGCGCGACGGCACCCTGCTGGTGGTCGACGACGAGCGCCTGCCGCTGCGCCCGGGCGAGGCGCCGGCGCTGCGCCGGGTACGCTTCCGCACGCTGGGCTGCTATCCGCTGACCGGCGCGGTCGAATCCGACGCCACCACCCTGGAGGAGGTGGTCGCCGAGATGCTGGCCACGACCACCTCCGAGCGCCAGGGCCGGGTGATCGACCACGACCCGGCCTCGTCCATGGAGAAGAAGAAGCAGGAGGGCTACTTCTGATGGCCGCCGGGGCCCTGGCGGAACGGCTGCGCCGGCACGAGGCGCGCACCCGGCTGCGCTTCATCACCTGCGGCAGCGTCGACGACGGCAAGTCGACCCTGATCGGCCGCCTGCTGCACGACACGAATCTGCTGCCGGACGACCAGCTGGCGGCGCTGGAGCGCGACAGCCGCCGGCACGGCACCCAGGGCGAGCGCATCGACTTCGCCCTGCTGGTCGACGGCCTGGCCGCCGAGCGCGAGCAGGGCATCACCATCGACGTCGCCTACCGCTACTTCGCCACGCCGGCGCGCAGTTTCATCGTCGCCGACTGTCCCGGCCACGAGCAGTACACCCGCAACATGGCGACCGGCGCCTCGACCGCCGACCTCGCCGTGGTCCTGGTCGACGCGCGCAAGGGCCTGCTGGCGCAGACCCGGCGGCACAGCCACATCGTCTCGATGCTCGGCATCCGGCAGGTGCTGCTGGCGGTCAACAAGATGGACCTGGTCGGCTACCGCCAGGACCGTTTCGAGGCGATCGACGGCGACTACCGGCGGCTGGCCGGCCGCCTCGGCATCGCCGACGTGCAGGCGATCCCGCTGTGCGCGCTGGACGGCGACAACCTGTGCCGGCGCTCGGCGGCGATGCCCTGGTATCCGGGACCGACCCTGCTCGAGGCGCTGGAGGCGGCACCGGCCCGGACCGCGCGCAGCGACGCGCCGCTGCGGCTGCCGGTGCAGTGGGTGAACCGGCCCGACCCGGAATTCCGCGGCCTGGCCGGCACCGTGGGCGCCGGCACGGTGGCGCCGGGCGACGAGGTCGTGGTGCTGCCGGCCGGACGCCGGACCCGGGTGGCGCGGGTACTGGCGTCGTCCGGCGAGGTCGCCGCCGCCGTGGCCGGCCAGGCCGTGACCGTGGTGCTGGCGGACGCCGTCGACGCCAGCCGGGGCGACCTCATCGCCGCCGCCGGCGACCCGCCCGAGGTCGCCGACCAGTTCGCCGCCCACCTGCTGTGGATGGCCGAGAAGCCGCTGTATCCGGGGCGGCGGTACTGGCTCAGCCTGGGCACCCGGACCGCCACCGCCCAGGTCACCGAGATCCGCCACCGCATCGACATCGACACCGGCGCCGAACTCGCCGCCCGGCACCTGGAGCTCAACGGCATCGCCAGCGTCCGGCTGAGCCTGGACCAGCCGCTGCCGTTCGAGCCCTACGCGGTCGATCCGGCGCTGGGCGGCTTCATCCTGGTCGACCGCGAGGACCACGGCACGGTCGCCGCCGGCATGATCGACTTCGCCCTGCGCCGCGCCGGCAACATCCACTGGCAGCACCTGGACGTCGACCGCGCCGCGCGCGCGCGACTCAAGGGCCAGCAGCCGCGCGTCCTCTGGTTCACCGGGCTGTCCGGCGCCGGCAAGTCGACGATCGCCAACCTGGTCGAGAAGAAGCTGCACGCGCGCGGCTTCCACACCTTCATCCTAGACGGCGACAACGTCCGGCACGGGCTCAACCGCGATCTCGGCTTCACCGCCGCCGATCGCGTCGAGAACGTGCGCCGGGTCGCCGAGGTGGCGCGGCTGATGACCGACGCCGGGCTGATCGTGCTGGTCAGCTTCATCTCGCCGTTCCGCGCCGAGCGCCGGCTGGCGCGCGAGCGCTTCCCGGACGGCGAGTTCATCGAGATCCACGTCAAGGCCTCGCTGGCGACCGCCGAGCGCCGCGACAGCAAAGGCCTGTACGCCAAGGCGCGCGCCGGGCTGATTCCCAACTTCACCGGCATCGATTCGCCCTACGAGGATCCCGAGGCCGCCGAGCTGGTGCTCGACACCGAGAACGAACCGGCCGAGGCGCTGGCGACCCGCGTGGTCGACCACCTGCTCGCCACCCTGGCCTGAGCCCGGCTGCACCCCGGGTCGGCCCCGGCCCCGCACCAGTCGCAGCCCCGCGTGCCAGGCGGGCAGGCATGGGCGACGATGCCAAACGGAACCCGCTCCGCTCACCGCGCCCGGGCCCGGGTCTCCGGGTCCCGGGTCCCGCGTCCCCGCTCAGCGGCAACGGTAGGCGACGAAGCGCTGCTCGCCGCCGCGCGGCTCGTCGACCGCGACCACGGTGTCGCCGCCGAGCCCGGCGGCCTCGTTGCGGGCCAGCGATTCCAGCTCGTCGCGGACCTTGAGGGGATTGCGCTCGACACCCGGCAGCAGGCGATCGCGGACGCCGACGCCGATCTCGCCGACCTTGGTGCAACCGGCGACGTTGCCGTCGTAGGCGACCCGGACCCGGCTGCCGGCCTCGTCGGGCTTGACCCAGGTGCAGGCGCCGGTCGCGGCGGCCAGGACGAGCAACGGGAAACGGCGCTGGAACATGGGGAACTCCTGGGGCTGGGCGCGGCCGGGTGCCCAGTGTGCGCGCGGCCGCTGAACAGGTGGTGAGGGCAGCGGCTGCGGGCGGCGTTCGCGCCGCCCGCAATCCGGGCTCAGCCGCCGCGGGCTTCGGCTTCGGCTTCGGCTTCGGCTTCGGCTTCGGCGTCGGCGTCGGCGTCGGCGTCGGCGGGATCTCCGTCACCGGCCTGCACCGGCTTGCCGTCGGCATCCAGGACCTGGACCTCGCCCAGACCCAGGGCGCGCACCGGACCGGCGGTCTGGGCCAGGTCGCCGACCACGATCCAGGTCATCCGGTCCGGGTCGAGCACCGCCGCTGCCTCGCGCACGGCCTCGTCGCTCGTGCCGGCGATCTGCGCGCGCAGGCTCTGCACGTAGTCGTCCGGGCGGCCGTAGCGGACGATGCCGGCGACCGCGCCGAGCACCGCGCTGCCGGTCTCGTAGGCGCCCGGCAGGCTGCGGATGCGGCTGTCGCGGATCTTGGCGATCTCCTCGGCGCTGGCCGGGTTGTCGCCGACGAACGCCGCCAGCTCGCGGCGGATCTCGGCGATCGCCTCGGCGGTCTTGTCGATCTGCACCGGCGCGGTGCCGATCCAGGGGCGCTGGCCGACGGCGTTGCTGGCGCTGCTGCGGGCGCCGTACGACCAGCTCTTGTCCTCGCGCAGGTTCATGTTGATGCGCGAGGTGAAGGTGCCGCCGTAGACGCCGTTGGCGAGGTCGAAGGCCAGCGCGGCGGCGTCGCCGGTCGGCGGCACCACCTGGCCGTACAGGATGTTGGCCTGGATCGCGCCGGGCTGGTCGATCAGGTACACGCGCTGGCCGGCCGGCAGTTCGACGGCATGGCGGTCGAGCGCGGGCGCCGGCGCGGCCGGCGCGGTCCACTGTCCGAAGCGCGCTTCCACCAGGGCCTTGAGGTCGGCCATGGCGATGTCGCCGACCACCACCAGGGTGGCGGTGTCCGGGCGCAGCCAGGTGCGGTGGAAGCCGACCAGGTCGTCGCGGCGCAGGGCGGCGACCGAGGCCTCGGTGCCGCTGCCGGTGAACGGGATGCCGTAGGCATGGCCCTCGCCGTACATCAGCGGCGGCAGCAGGCGCAGCGCCAGGCTGCCCGGCTGGGTCTTCTCCTGGGCGATCTGCGCCAGCCACTGGGCGCGCACGCGTTCGATCTCGGCGGCATCGAAGCGCGGCCGCAGCACGGTGTCGGCGAACAGGTCCAGGGCGGCCGGCAGGGTGTCGCGCAGCGCCGAAAGGGACACCGAATGCGCATCCAGCGCGGCGCCGCTGCCGATCTGCGCGCCCAGCGCCTCGGCGGCGGCGGCGAAGGCCAGGGCGTCGCGCTCGCCGGCGCCCTCGTCGAGCATGGCCATGGCGAAGCCCGAGGTGCCCAGGGTGGCGCCGGCATCGGCGCTGAAGCCGCCGTCGAACTCCAGGCTCATCTGCACCAGGGGCAGGCCCTCGCGGCGCGCCAGCACCAGGCGCAGGCCGTTGTCGAGGGTGTCGCGCTCCAGGGTCGGGAAGGCCAGGTCCGGGAAGCGCTCGGTCACCGGCGGGCCGGCGCTGCGGTCGACATCGGTCTCGACCACGGCGAACGCCGGGTCGGCGGCCGGCACCGCCGGCGCCTCGACGTGCGGCGCGGTGGGCACGTCGTCGGGCGTCGGCAGGCGTTCGCCGGGCACCACCACCAGGGTGTGGTCGCCCTGCGCCAGCCAGCGGCGGCCGGCCCGGCGCAGGTCGGCGACCCGGGCCCGCTCGACCTGGCGGAGCTCGGCGCGGAAGCAGCCCGGGTCGCCAGTGAACACCGCGCACTCGGCCAGCACGTCGGCCTTGCCGCCGAAACCGCCGATCCGCTCGATCCGGCGCACGAAGCCGGCGCGCCAGGCGGTGCGGGCGCGCTCCAGCTCCTCGCGGGTCGGCCCCTCGCGCAGCAGGCGCGCCAGCTCCTCGTCGAGGATCGCCTCGACGCGGGCCGGCTCCACGCCCTGCTTGACGTTGGCGACCAGGATCACGCCGCCGGAGAGCTGCTGGCCCTGCACGAAGCCGCTGACCAGGTCGGCGAGCTGGTCGCCATGGACCAGGCGGCGATCCAGCCGCGAGGCGGCGCTGCCGGCCAGCACCTGCACCAGCAGCCGCAGGTGGGTGAGCTCGGCCTCGCCGAACGCCGGGACGTTCCAGGCGCGGTAGATGCGCGGCTGGGCGACGCGGTCGGCGATCTCCTCGCGGGTCGATCCGGTCCGTGCGGCGATGGCGACCGCCGGCTGCGCCAGGGTCGGACCGGCCGGGATGTCGCCGAAGAAACGGGTGACCTGCTCGCGCGCGGTGTCGACGTCGATGTCGCCGGCCAGCACCAGCACGGCATTGTTGGGGCCGTACCAGCTCCGGAACCACCAGCGCACGTCGTCCAGGGTCGCCGCCTCGAGATCGGCCATCGAACCGATCGGGCTGTGCCGGTAGGGATGGCCCTCGGGGTAGCTGGCCGCCAGCAGGCGTTCGAAGGCCTGCCCGTAGGGCTGGTTCTCCGACTGCCGCTTCTCGTTCTGGACGACGCCGCGCTGCTCGTCGAGCAGGGCCTGGTCGACGGCGCCCAGGAAGTGGCCCATGCGGTCGGACTCCATCCACAGCGCCAGGTCGAGCGCCGTGGTCGGCACGTTCTGGAAGTAGTTGGTGCGGTCCTGGTTGGTGGTGCCGTTCATGTCGGTGGCGCCGACCAGCTCGAACGGCTTGAAGTATTCGTCGCGGTAGTTCTCGCTGCCCTGGAACATCAGGTGCTCGAACAGGTGGGCGAAGCCGGTCTTGCCCGGCTGCTCGTCCTTGGAGCCGACGTGGTACCAGACGTTGACGGCGACGATCGGCGCCTTGCGGTCGGTGTGGACGACCACACGCAGGCCGTTGTCCAGCGTGAAGGTCTCGAACGGGATGTCGACGGCGGCGACGGGGGCGGCGACCAGCGCCGCGGCCAGCAGGAAGGCGCGCATGGGGGTTCCGGGCAGGCGGGGAGGCCGCCAAGGGTAACCGCTGGGCGATGCCGGCCGGTAGGAAGGAAGTCACGGGGCGGGCCGCCGGCGCCGGCATGACGGGGCCTTGACGCCCCGGCGGCGAGGCTGCGCCGATGCGCCCTTGCCCTGCCCTGCTGCTGGCGGCCGCCGCCCTGGCCTGCGGCCCGGCGCAGGCCGGCCCGGTCCTGCGTTACCTGGGCATCGCCAGCGACCCGACCGGGCGCACCGTGTACCAGGAGGAGCACCTGCTCCGCAGCGACGACGAGGGCGGCGAGGAGCGTGTGGTGCTGTATCGCTGCCCCGGCGGCGAGCCGTTCGCGCGCAAGCGGCTGACCCGCCCGGGCAGCAGCTTCCTGCCGCGCTTCGAGCTGGCCGACCGGCGCGCCGGCTGGCGCGAGGGCATCGCCGCCGGCGCCGCCGGCCTGGTCGCCTTCGCCGGGCCGATCGATGCGGCCGCGCCGCCGCGGCCCTTGCCGGCGCCGGCCCCGGACTGGGTCGCCGACGCCGGCTTCGATGCCTTCATCATGGCCCGCCGCGACGAACTGGAAGCCGGGCGCGTGCTGCAGTTCGAGTTCCTGCTGCCGACGCGGGCCCGCCCCACGACGCTGCGCGTGCGCAAGCTGGGCGAGGGCGAGGCGCTGGGACGGCCGGCCTCGCGGTACCGGCTGGAGCTGGGCGCCTGGTACCGCCTGCTGGCGCCGCACATCGACGGCTGGTACGACCGCGGCAGCGGCCGCCTGCTGCGCTACGAGGGACTGAGCAACCTGCGCTCGCCGTCCGGCGACAATTTCTGGGTGCGCATCGACTTCCCGCCGTCGCAGCGGCAGGCCGGGATCGCCGCCGAGCAGCTCGACCAGGCCCTGCGCAAGCCGCTGGTCGGGCACTGCCCCGGGCTCTCGCCCGACGCCTCCTGAGCCCTCCCGGGGCCTTGCCTTCCGCCGGCTGAACATGCCGCCGGCGGCACGCGCGCGGCACCCCGGCGGAGGATCAGAATCGCCGCTGCCGGGCCCTCGCGGCCGGCGGGAGACCCGCCATGCGAACCATTCGTGTTCTTGCCCTGCTCGCGGCGCTCGCCGCGGGCGCCGCCGGCGCGCAGACGGCACCCAGCCAGACCCTGGTCATCGGCCAGCGCAGCTACACCCTGCCGGCCGACCTGCCGATCGTCATCGACGGCGAGCCGGCACTGCTCGCCGACCTGCTCGGCCGCCCGGCCGGCATGCAGGTGCGCTGGGCGCCTGCAGGGCGCGGCGCGGCGACACCGGTCTTCAGCTACACGCTGATCGGCCCGGTCACCGCCACGACGCCGCTGGCGGTGCTCGGCCAGGGCGTGACGATCACCGCCGACACGGTGCTCGAGGGCTTCACCGACCCGGGCGACCTGGCGCCCGGCGATCCGCTGGTGGTGGCCGGCCTGGTCGACGGCAACGGCAGCCTGTACGCGACCCTGGTCGAGCGGCGCGGCGCCCAGGGCAACCGCTTCCTGCTGGCCGGCCGGGTCCAGGCGGTCGAGCAGGCGCCGGCACGCCTGCGCGTCGGCGACCAGTGGCTGGCGCTGGACGGCGTCGTCGCCACCGCCTGCGCCGGGCCGCTGCCGGTGGTCGGCGACTACGTCGAGATGCGTGCCGAGGCGATCGCCGGCTTCCAGCCCGGGGACCTCATCGATACCGTCACCGGCCTGGCCTGTGCCAACCCGGTGCTGTTCGGCACACCCGGTGCCCAGGGCGCGCTCGAGGGCGTGGTCGGCGCCGTCCTGGCCGGCGACCGCTTCGCGATCGGCGCCCTGGAGGTGGTCCACGGCGCCGCCACGCAGTTCGGCTTCGGCGGCCCCGACGACCTCGAGCCCGGCGCCGCGGTCGGCATCGAGGGGACGTTCACCGATGCCGGCGAACTGGCTGCCGATGCCATCGAGTTCGTGCGTCCGGTGGTGCGCTTCGAGGCGCCGATGGCGCCGGCCGACGTGACACCGGGCGTCTCGCTGCGCCCGTTCGGGGTCGAGGTGTTCCACAGCGCCCAGCTCCGCGACGACGACGGCATCCTGGCCGGCGGCCTGGCCTCGCCGCGGCAGGTGCGGGTACGCGGCTGGCTCGATCGCGCCGGCCTGGCCTGGGCCCTGCGCGTGCGCGACCGCGGCGCCCCCGATCCGCTCGACGCCCGCCTGCGCGGCCCGGTCCAGGCGATCGCCGCGCCGGCCCTGGTGATCCAGGGCCTGGCCGTGGACACCGCCGGCGCGGCGTTCTTCGACGCCGACAAGAACCCGATCGACGCCGCGACCTTCTTCGCCGACGTCCGCCTCAACCACATGGTCGACATCGGTGCGGCTTCGTGGGACGCGCCGGCGGCCACCCTGCGCGGCGGCAACGTGACCCTGCTCGGCTACGAACACACCGAGCCGCTGCCCGGGACGCCGGGCGGGTTCCTGGCCGGCACCGCCTACAGCTACGGCCTGGCCGACACCGTGTTCGCCGACGGCTTCGAGGCGGCCGCGCGCTGAGCGCGGAGGAGGCCTCCCCGCACCCGCGGACGCTTCGAACGCAGCGGGCCGGATGTGCCCGTGCAGGACCGCCCGACGACTCGGCTGCGCCGGCACCCGACCGGCCGACCTGATTGGCGTCGTGTCTCAGCTCAGGATCGTGAACCCAAGGCCAGGACTCAAAGTTGGGCCAGCGGAGCGCGCGGTACTCCCCTCTCCCTGTGGGAGAGAGGCCGGGGGAGAGGGCCGGGGCTGGCCATGATCTGCATCGTTGCCGGCCCGGCGTCGTGCGCTGGCCGGGACGGCCCTCTCNNCCCGCCCCTCCCCCGCAGGCGGGGGAGCGGAGAAGTGCGGTGCCGTCGCTCGGGCGGAACGCCGCGTGGCAGCGGGCTGAGACACGACGCCAATCAGGACCGGCCGAAGGCCCGTCCGGACGGGCGCCGGACGGGCGCCGCGAAGAACGGCCGGGACGGCCGTTCTTCGCGGCACGGCTACAGCTTGCGCAGGGTGACCGTGCGGTTAACGCCGTCGACGTTGTAGGCGAAGGTGGCGCTGGTGGCCGAGGTGAAGGTCAGGGTGAAGTTGCCGGTCTCCACGAAGCTGCGGTTGGCCGGGTTGTAGGTCGGCCCCCAGGCCGGGCCGGTCCAGCGCACCACGCGGCCGCTGGCGACGTCGACGCCGGTCCAGCCCGGGTCGAGCTGGTACCAGGACGCCCGGCCCTGGCCGTCGTAGACGAACCACAGCACGAACAGGGTGTTGGCCGGCGCCGGGAACTGGAAGATCGACAGGCCGCGGCCGCCCTCGCTGAGCACGTCCCACTGGCCCGTGTAGTCGCGCTGCGGGCCGGGCGCTGGCCCGGTCGGCGGCCAGAGGTACTGCTGGATGGAGGGATAGACCAGGTCGAAGCGCGAGTAGAAGTCGCGGTTGCCTGCCGCCTCGCTCTGGCCGGTGTTGGCGCAGGAGGCGCTGCCGCCGAACAGGCCGCCGCGCAGGTAGTAGCTGGTGTTGTCCCAGGTGAACAGGCCCGAGCCGCTGCTGCCGCCCTCGGTGGTGCCCTCGCTCCAGGAGGCGCGCGCCGCGCTGGTCACCACCTGGCCGCCGATGTTGACGTTGGCGGTGTTGCCGGAGTGCAGGCCGCGGCTGTACTTCTTGTTGTCGCCGCTGGGATGGTGGATCGCCACCACCGGGGTGTTCTGCTGCAGGGTGCCGGAATTCCAGCCGGCGAACGCCGAACCGGCCGGCAGCGCCGCGTTCAGGCGCAGCAGGGCGGCGTCGGTGCTGGCCTGCGAGTACAGCAGCTGGGCGCCGCCGCCGAGCTGGGTGTTGGGACCGGCGCTGACCGTGTTGCAGCTCGGGCTCTCGTACTGCCAGAAGGTGCGCAGGGTGCTGGCCTCGGCCTGGTTGCCGATGCAGTGGTGGGCGGTGAAGTACCAGGGGATCTGGGTGTCCTCGTCTCTGTCCCTCAGGGCGGTGCCGGTGCAGGTGAAGGTGCCGCCGCCGGACTCGAACAGCATCCTCGACACCGCGTTCTTGGCGAGGATGAAGGGCGTGCCCAGGGTCGCGACCCGGCAGGCGACGTTGATGTTGCAGCTGCCCGAGTCGCCGAGCGCCTTGCCGACCAGGCCGGTGTCGGTCTGCGGCGCCACCAGCAGGTGCGACACTGCGACGACCACGCCGGCGCCCAGGCCCGCGACGTCGACGCCGTCCGGCGCGAACAGCTCGATGCGCTGGCGCTCGCCGTCGGTGGCGTCGGTCCAGTAGCGGCCCCAGCCGTCGAGCTGGCTGGCCAGGGCGTCGGCCTCGGTCAGGTACACGGTGCCGGGCTGGCCGTCGCCGGCGATGCGCAGCTCGACGCCCGCCGGCAGGCGGTCGGCGCGCAGGGCGACGCGCAGGCCGAGCGCGCCCGGGTCGACCACCTCGATCAGCGCGGCCTGGCCGCCGGCGACCGCCCGCCAGGCCAGGGCCTGGCCGCTGCCGGCGGCCGGCTCGGCGGAGAGTTCGCGATGCAGGCCGACCTGCAGCCGGTGCTGGCCCTCGGCACGGTTGCCGGCCTGGACCGCCGCGACCCGGGCCGGGTCGAGCCTGGCCAGCGCCAGAGTGGTGGCGACGGCGCTGGGCGCGCGCCAGGTCGGCGCCGCCTTGGCCTGCGCCTGCGGCCAGGCCCACTCGCCGGGCACCGAGACCGCATCGGCCGCCAGCAGCGGCGGCGCGAGCAGGGCCAGGGCGGCGGCCAGGGCGGTACGGCGGAACGGGTGCGGGGTGCGGGGTGCGTTCATGGCGGCTGCTCCTGGGCGCGGCGCCGGCGTCGGCGCGTGATACGGATGTGAAAGGTAACGCGAAAACCCCGCGGGAAACGTCGCCGCCTTCGCGGCATCATCGGCGTCCCGCCGCCCGCGCCGTCGCCGCCGTGTTCGACGTCATCCTCTACCAGCCGGAGATCCCGCCCAACACCGGCAACGTCATCCGCCTGTGCGCCAATACCGGCGCCCGCCTGCACCTGGTGGCGCCGCTCGGCTTCGCGCTCGACGACGCCCGCCTGCGCCGGGCCGGGCTGGACTACCACGAGTACGCCAGCGTGCGCGTGCATGCCGGCCTGGACGCCTGCCTGGACGCGCTGGGCCGGCCGCGGCTGTTCGCCTTCAGCGCCCGCGCCAGCGTGCGCTTCGACGGTCCGGACTGGCGGCCGGGCGACGCCCTGCTGTTCGGACCGGAAACCCGCGGCCTGCCCGACGACGTGCTGGCGGCGGTGCCACCCGGGCAGCGCCTGCGCCTGCCCCTGGTGCCGGGCAACCGCAGTCTGAACCTGTCGAACGCGGTGGCGGTGGCGGTGTTCGAGGCCTGGCGCCGGCAGGGCTATGCCGGCGGCGCCTGAGGGGCGGCTTCCGGGCCGGCATGAATCGGCGGCAACGGCCGGCACCGGGGGGGCGCCGACAATCAATACAATGGCCGCCCCCGGCCGTGTTGGCCGGCGCCATCCCAGGAGTGCGCCCCTGATGAACCGTAGCCCCCTTCTGCTCGCCCTCGCCCTGGCCCTGCCGGGCGGCGCCGCCCTGGCCCAGGGCCCGGGCGACCCGAACACCGTGAGCTGGTCGTATTTCGACATCGGCGCCCTGCACGTCAACCCGGACGAGTCCGACCTCGACAGCGGCACCGGCCTGCAGGTGCGCGGTTCCGGCCAGATCAGCGAGGACTGGCACCTGTTCCTGGGCTGGAACCGCATCCCGCTGGAGGGCAGCCGGTCGTTCACCGGCGTCGGCGCGGTGCCCGGCGCGCTGGTGGTCGACGACGACGTCGACCGCTTCCATGTCGGCATCGGCTACAACCTGGCGGTTGGCCAGCGCACCGACCTGTTCGTGCGCGCCGCCTACGAGCGGGTCGGCAGCGCCGACTTCGCGATCACGGTCGGCGACGTGGTCAGCCAGGGCAAGCTGGAGAAGACCGATGGCGCCAGCGTCGAGGTCGGCGTGCGCTCGGCCTTCAACGCCCGCTTCGAGGCCGGCGCCTCGGTGCGCTACACCCGCCTGGACGACGCCGAGGTGCGCCTGGACGGCCAGCCGTTCCCGGGCAGCCAGGCCTTCATCGCCAGCGACAGCACCACCGCCGGCGTGCTCTACGGGCAGTTCAAGTTCGGCAACGGCTGGGGCCTGCTGGCCGAGGCCGAGCTCAGCGGCGACTACACCTCGGTGTTCGCCGGGGCGCGCCTGAGCTACTGAGGACGGCGCGGGTCGGGGCGCCGGTTCCCGGGCGATCCGACCCGCCGCTCCCACCCCGCCGGGCACGGGCCGCCGGGCCGCGGCGGCGTGGCCCGGCGCCGCCAGCAGCTTGTTGAAGAACGACCGTTCTGGACGTTTTTCAGGTCGCCCGTCCGGCGCAGGTCCGGACGCGCTGCCGTCGAATCAACCGCTTACGCACCTGCTTCGCCGAGCGGCCATCCATGGCCGCCGCCAGCAGGCTGTTGTTCAACAGCCTGCTAGCCGGACAGGTCGCCGAACTCCGCCTTCTGCTCGCGCGAGAGCAGCAGCCGCACCCCCTCGGTGGGGGTGATCTCGCCGCTCAGGGCGCGCTCCACCAGGGCGCTGATCGGCAGCTCGACCTGGTGGCGGCGGGCCAGCCGCATCACTTCCCGGGCGGTCTGCACGCTTTCCACGACCTGGCCGATGCGGGCGACCGCCTCGTCCAGCGGCACGCCCTGGCCGAGCGCCAGCCCAAGACGGCGGTTGCGCGACAGGTCGCCGGTGCAGGTCAGCACCAGGTCGCCGAGCCCGGCCAGGCCCATGATGGTCTCCGGCCGGCCGCCCAGCGCGGCATTCAGGCGCAGCACCTCGGCCAGGCCCCGGGTGATCAGGCCGGCGCGGGCGTTCAGGCCCATGCCCATGCCGTCGGAGACGCCCACCGCCACCGCCAGCACGTTCTTCATCGCGCCGCCCAGGCCGGCGCCGAGCAGGTCGGTGCCGGTGTAGGCGCGGAAGGTGGGGCAGTGGAAGATCCGGGCGATCTCGGTGGCGAACCCGGCATCGCCGGAATGCACGGTGACCGCGGTCGGCAGGCCCTGCACCACCTCGCGCGCGAACGAGGGGCCGGTCAGTACCGCCTGCGGCCGGCGTTCGCCGAGGATGCCGGCGGCGACCTCGTGCAGGAAACGGCCGGTGCCGGGCTCGAAGCCCTTGCTGGCCCAGACCACGCCGGCGTCCTCGGGCAGCATCGGCGCCGCCCTCGCCAGCAGGTCGGCGAAGGCGTGGCTGGGCGTCACCAGCAGCAGGTGGCGGCAGCCCTGGACCGCGCACTCCAGGTCGGTCTCGTAGGCCAGCGACGGCGGCAGCTCGAGGTCGGGCAGGTAGCGCGCGTTGCGGCCGGTCGCCGCCATCGCCTCGAGCTGGCCGGCGTCGCGACCCCAGAGCACGGTCTCGACGCCCTTGCGGGCCAGCAGCGCCGCCAGGGCGGTGCCCCAGGAGCCGGCGCCCAGGACGGCGACCGGACGGCGCGCTGCCGGATTCATGGCCGGTCAGGCGTGGCCGACCAGGCCTTCGCCCTGCGCCTCGGCGGCGCGACGGCGCACCTGCTCGGCGTACAGCTGCTCGAAGTTGATCGGCTGCAGCAGGAACGGCGGGAAGCCGCCGGCCAGGACCAGGTCGCTGATCGCGCTGCGCGCGTAGGGGAACAGGGTCTGCGGGCACCAGGCGCCGAGCACGGCCTGCAGGTTGGCCTCGTCGAAGCCCTCGATGGAGAAGATGCCGGCCTGCTTGATCTCGGCCAGGAACACGGTCTTCTCGTTGAGCTCGCAGGTCAGGGTGACGCCGAGCACGACCTCGTAGACGGACTGCGCGACCGTGTTGACGCGCTGGTTAAGCTCCAGCTTGAACTGCGGCTGGCCCTGCTCCTGGAACACCTCGGGGGCGCCGGGCACCTCGAAGGATGCGTCCTTGAGGTAGATCTTCTGGATCGCCAGCTGGGCGGTGGCCTGCGCGCCGGCCTGGCCGTTGGCGGCCGGGTTGTCGTTGCTCATCGGTGACTCCTGGGAGGGTGAAGAGGGGCGGGTTGCCGTGACCGGCGATTATCCCACACCCGGCAGATGGGCCCGGGACCGCGCCGACGCAAGACCGCGTGCCGACCGCCCCGCCCGGGGCGGCGACGCGTGGTCGCTCAGGCCTTGCCCTTGACCAGGGGCAGCTCCGCCGCCTGCCACTGGCCGACGCCGCCGGCCAGGACGTGGACGCGCTTGAAGCCGGCCTTGACCAGGCGCCTGGCCGCCGGACCGGCGGTGATGCCGTTCCGGCAGACCACCACCACCGGCCGGTCCTTGACCTTGGCCAGGACCTTGTTCTCCGGATCGAACTGGCTGGGCGCGACGTGCCGGCTGCCGGGGATGTGCGCCTTCTCGAAGTCGGCGATCGGGCTCATGTCCACGACCAGGGCGTCCTCGCGGTTGACCAGCAGGGTCAGCTGCGCGGGCGTGAGTTCCTGGTAGCCGCGGTTGAAACGGCCGAGCAGGGAGACCAGCAGGTACACGGTCAGGCCGGCCATGCCCAGCACCAGCCACATCTGCTGCGCGACGAATTCGGAGAGTCGATCCATAGGGGCCCGGATTATCCGCGAACCGGCCGGCCGCCGCCAGCGCGGGCGCGGCCGGAGCCGTCAGCGCCGACGGTCGAGGTCGGGCAGGCCGGAGGTCAGCCACCAGCGCTTGGCCTCGGCGTCGTAGCGCCACTGCTCGCGGTCGAGGATGGCGAAGGTGGTCTGGTTGTGGCGATTGACGAACTCGATCTCGGCGAACTGCACCACCGTGCCGTCCGGCTGCGGCTCGCGGCCGCGGGTGCGGTAGCCGCTGACCCGGAGCTGGCGCCAGCGCTCCAGCTCCAGCGTCGCGACCGGCCGCTGGGCGAGGACCTCGGGATCGTGGAAGGCGATGATCTGCTCGACCTCGCCCCAGCGCATCGCGCTGCCGTAGTGGTAGAGGGTCTCCTCCATCCGGTTCTTCTCGGTGCCGACGCCGCCGCAGGCGGTCAGCAGCGCGGCCAGCAGCAGCGAACCCAGGCGCACGGTCGTGTTCATCAGGCGGTTCCCCCGGTCGGACTCGATGCCGCGATTGTGGCAGACCGTCGCGCCGGGTCGAGGGCGACGAAGCGGGCGGACAGGCGCGCCGCGACGGTGCCGTCGTCCAGGACCAGCTCGGCCCGGGTCGCCACCCGCGCCTTGCCGCGTGCGCGCCAGGCCGCCAGGAAGGCGGCGCCGGCATCGTCGACCGCCAGTCCGGCGCGGGCATGCAGCGTCTGGAAGACCGGCGCCAGGTACTCGATGTGGCTGTCCTGGACATAGACCTCGGCGGCCTCGCCCTGCCCGCCCAGCGCCGCCAGCACGCTGCCCCAGCTGGCCAGGGTCAGCAGGCTGGCGACGCTGCCGCCGAACGCGCAGCCCTTGTCGTTGCGGTTCGGCGCCAGGGGCGCCGACAGCGCCATCCCGGACGCGTCGACGGCGGTCACCGACACGGCCATGGCGGCGGCCAGGGGAATGGTGTCGAGCAGGTGCCGCTGGAATCGGACAGGGTCCATGGCGGGAGGCGCAACGGGCGTGGCGACGGCCGGCGACTGTGCCGGTGGCGGCCGGCGACGGTCAAGCCGGTGGCGGTGCGCGCGCCGGACGCCGGGGCCGGGGCCGCCGCCCCCGCGGGTCGGCGGCGTCGGCCGGAACCGCCGGGCGGCGGCCCCGGTCCCGGCCGGCCGCTGCCGCCATAATGCCGGCATGCCCAGGCCCGATCCCGCGCCGCGCAAGCCGGTCCCCAGCGTGTTCACCGTGCGGCCGGGCGGTCAGGCGCGCGGCCTGCTGGCGGCGCTGCGCGCACGCGGCCTGCCGGCCTGCAACCTGGCGCCGGTGCGGCTGGTCGGCCTCGACCCCGGCGCGACGCTGTCGGGGCTGGCCGAACGAGCCGACCGCTGGCTGTTCACCAGCCCGGCGGCGGTCCGTTTCCTGCGCCTGGCGGCCACCCGGCACGGCCTGGCGCTGTTCGCGCCGGGCGCCGCACTGGCGACCCTGGCCGGCCGCGGCCGGGTCTTCGCGCCCGGGCCCGGCACCGCGCGGGCGCTGGCGCGCGCCGGCATCGTCGGGGCCCGGCAGCCGGCCACCACCCGGGACAGCGAGGGGCTGCTGGCGCTGCCGGCGCTGGCGGCACCGCTGGACGGCACGCTCGCCCTGGTCGGCGCCCCGCAGGGCCGCGGCCTGCTGGCGCCGGCGCTGGCGGCGCGCGGCGCCACGGTCGTCGAACTGATGGTCTACCGCCGCCAGCAGACGGCGCCGCAGGCGGCGGCGCTGCGCGCGCTCGCCGCGGCGGCCTCGCCGCTCCTGGTGGTCGGCAGCGCGGCCCTGCTCGAGGCCCTGTGGCAGGCGCTGCCCACGGCGCTGCAGGGCCACCTCCGGACGCGCGGACGGCTGGTGGTGGCCAGCCCGCGGATCGCCGCGGTGGCGGACGGGATGGGCCTGCCGGTCGCTGCCATCGCCGCCTCGGCGACGGCCGCCGATCTCGCCGCGGCGACCCGGGGCGTCACCGGGCCGGATCGGCCGCCCGAAGCGGCGAGGGGGTGAGCCGGTGCCCGCCGGCGCGCACCGGCCCGGCGCGCACGGCCCGTCCCCGGGGCGGCATCCGGGTTAACATTTCGCCATGAGCGAACGCGACGACATCGTGACCGATACCGCCCCGGGCGAGCCCGGTCCCTTGCCCGCGCCGGCAGCCCCGGCAGCGGCGCCGGAACGTCCGCGGCACGGCGCCGGCAGCGCCCTGGCCCTGCTGGTCGGGTTCGTGGCCCTGGCCCTCGCCGGCCATGCCGCGTGGCGGGTCCACCTGCAGGAGCGCGCCGACGACACCGGCCAGAACGAGCTGCTGCAGCGCCTGGACGCGATCGAGACGCGGCTGACCGAGAACGAGCGCCGCGCCGCCCGCAACAACGAACTGGCCGGCACCCTGCGCAACCAGCTCGGCGAGAACGAGGCCTTGCGCGAACGCCTGCGTGGCGACCTGGTCGCGCTCGCCGACCGCGCCGCCCGCGCCGAGGCGTTGCTGGCCGAACTCAGCCGCGAGCGCGGTGGCGCCCGAGCGCAGCTGGCCATGGCCGACGCCGCCCTGCTGCTCGGCCAGGCCGACGTCCGCCTGCGCCTGTTCGGCGATCGTCCCGGCGCCGTGGCCGCGCTCGATCTGGCCGAGCTGGCACTGGCGCGCGCCGGTGCCCAGCACGTCGACCTGCGCCATGCCGTGATCGATGCGCGCGCCGCGCTCGGGGCCGACGGCCGCCCCTCGGACGCGATGGTGCTGGCCGAGATCGATGCCCTGCTCGACGGCGTCGATGCCCTGCCGCCGATGGCCACCGGCGCCGCCGGCGGCGGCGACCCGTCGCTGGGCTGGTGGGCGCGCCAGTTCGAACGCCTGGACTCGCTGGTCAGCGTGCGCAGGATCGACGAGCTGGCGACCGACACCAGCCCCGACCGCGCCGGCGTCCGGCGCGCCCTGGAGCGCGCCCGGCGCGCCGCCATCGACCACGATCCCGCGGCCCTGGCCGCGGCCCTGGGTTCGGCGCGCCAGGCCCTGGCCGCCTGCTGCGAACGCGCCGCCGCAGCGCCGCTGCAGGCGCGCATCGAGCGCCTGCTGGCGGTCGACTGGCACCGCGCCCAGCCCGACCTCGACGCCCTGCGCCGCCGCCTGGACGGCGCCCTGGCGATCGAGACGATGCCGGCACCGGCGCCGGAACCGCTGCCGGCGGCCCCGGCCGAGCGCCTCGAAACCGAACCCGGGGGCGACGCTCCGCCCGACCTGGAGCCTTCGCCATGAACATGAAGTGGTTCTTCCGCATCGTCCTGCTGCTGGCGATCCTGCTGCTCGGCGCGCTCGGCTGGCAGTGGCTGGCGGCCGATCCCGGCCAGGTGCAGGTGCAGATCCGCGGCTACCTCATCGAGACCACGGTGGTGGTGGCGACAGCCTTCGGCCTGCTCGCCTTCGCGACCCTGTGGCTGCTGCTGTGGCTGCTGCGCGCACCCCTGCGCTGGCTCGCCGGCCGTCGCCGGCGTCGTGCCCGGCACGCCTTCGCGCAGGCCGAACTACGCCTGCGCGAAGGCCTCTGGGGCAAGGCCGAGAAGCTTTTCCTGCGCGCCGCCGACGACCCGGACTTCCGGATACCGGCCCTGCTGGAGGCCGCCCAGGCCGCGCACAGCCGGGGCGATGCCGCGCAGGCGCAGGCGCACCTGGCGCGCCTCGACGCCGAGCCCGAGGGTCGCCGGCTGGTCCAGCTGGAACGCGCCCGCGAGGCGCTGGCCAGCGACCGGCCGGAGGAAGCCGGTGCGCTGCTGGCGGGAATCGAGCAGCTGCCGCCCAGCGGCCTGCTGCTGCGGGTCCAGGCGCTGTGCGCCAGCCATCGCGCCGGCGAGGCCCTGGTCCTGCTGCCGGAACTGCACCGCAGCCACCTGCTCGACGGCCTGGCCTGGGCCAAGCTGGAGCTGGCGGTGGCCCTGCAGGCCCTCGACGGCGCCGGCGACCGCGGCGCGCTCGAGCAGGTCTGGAACGCGCTGCCCAAGGGCCTGCGCCGCACCGGCCCGGTGATCGAGGCCTATGTCGAGCGTGTCCTGTCCCTGGGCGGCGGCGGCGACGCCGCCGCCCTGATCGAGGAGCACCTGCGCCAGGACTGGTCGGAGACGCTGGTGCGGCGCTACGGCCAGCTCGAGCAGCCGGAACCCGCGCAGCGTCTTCGGCATGCCGAGAAGTGGCTGGTCGGGCACGCCGACAGCATCGGCCTGCACCTGGCGCTGGGCCAGATCAGCCTGCAGCAGGGCGCGCTGTCGCAGGCCGAGGAGTTCCTCGGCCACGCCCTGGCGCTGGGCAGCGACGCCGGCGCCTGGGAACTGCTCGCCGAGGTCTACAGCCGCCAGCAGCAGCACGAGCGGGCACGGGTCGCGCTCGGCAACGCCCTGCGCGTGCGCCGCGGCCTGGCGGCGATGGCGCTGCCCGGGGTCGCCGCGCGCGCCGACCACCTGGGCCTGTTCGCGGTCGCCGAGGAGCGCAGCGAACACGGCGTGCCGCGCCTGCCGGGCGGTCACTAGCGGTGTGCTGAAAAGCGACCGTCCTGGTCGTTTTTCAGGTCCCCCGTCCGGCGCAGGTCCGGACGCGCTCCCGTCGAAGCCACTGCCTGCGCGCCGGCTTCGCCGTGCGGCCATCCGTGGCCGGCCGCCTGCCGGCGGCCCTCGCCTGCGGGCGGGACAGGCATCCGGCAGGTTGCCGGCGCCGCCTCGTGCGGGCCGGGCGGTCGCCGCGGGAACCGGACCGGCGCCCCGGGTACCGGCTGTGCCGGATCACCGGCCGGCCGCGCGACCGGCCCGCGGACGCCCGGGAATCGGTCAAGATGGCGCTCGCCGGCGGCGCCCGCCCCGGCGCCACTTTCCGGGAGCCGCGCCATGACCCTTGCCGAGACATGCATCCTGATCGCCGCCGTGCTGCCCTACCTGTGGGTGGGCGTCGCCAAGTTCAGCCGCGGTGGCGCCGGCCGCTACGACAACGCCGCGCCGCGCGAGTACCTGGGCCGGGTGCAGGGCCTGGCGGCGCGCGCACACTGGGCGCACCTCAACGCCTTCGAGGCGTTCGCGCCGTTCGCCGCCGCCGTGCTGGTCGCCGAGAAGGCCGGCGTCGCCCAGGGCACCGTCGACACCCTGGCGATCGCCTTCATCGCCGCCCGGATCGTGCACGGCCTGCTCTATCTCGCCAACCAGGCGATGCTGCGCAGCCTGGCCTGGACCGCCGGCTTCGCCTGCGTGATCGCGCTGTTCGTGGCCGCCGCGCGGGTCTGAGGCTGCGCGGCAGCGGCGGTTCACGCCGGCACCACCTGCGGCCCGGCACCGTGCCGGGCCCTGCTGCCGGTTGCCGCCATGTCCCGTTGCCGTCCGCTCGTGTTCCTGCTGCTGCTCGGCCTGGCCGGCAGCGTCGCCGCGCAGCCGCCGCGCTGGAGCCTGGCGGCGCTGGCGATCTGGCGCGACATCCCCTACCGGCAGGCCGACAGCGATCTGCTGGTGGTGCCGGCGCTGCAGTTCGAGGGCGAGCGCGCCTACCTGCGCGGCCTGCGCCTGGGCTGGCGCGCCGCCGGCGATCGCGCGCTGGGCCTTGACCTGGTCGCGCAGGCGCGGATGGACGGTTATTCGGCCGACGACTCGCCGTTCCTGTCCGGCATGGCGACGCGGCAGCGCTCGCTGGACGCCGGCGTCGCCGGCCACTGGCGGGGCGCCGCCGGTGACCTGGAGGCCAGCGTGGTGACCGACGTGCTGGGCCGCCATCGCGGCCAGGCCGCGCACCTGGCCTGGGCCTGGCCGGTGCGTCGCGGCCCGTTGCTGGTGCGCCCCGAGCTCGGCCTGCGCTGGTGGTCGGCGAGCTTGGTCGACTACTACGCCGGGGTGCGGCCCGGGGAGGCCCGCCCGGGCCGACCGGCGTACCGGGCGGACAGCGCCCTGATCGCCGAGGCGGCGGTCGGCGCGGTGCTGGCACTGGACCGGCGCTGGTCGCTGTTCGGCCGGCTGGGTTACGAGCGCTTGCCGTCGGCCGTCACCGACAGCCCGCTGATCGACCGCGACCAGGCCCTGGTCGGGCTGTTCGGGGTGTCCTACGGCCTGCGCTGAGCGTCCCCGCCCGCCCGGCCGCGTTCAGCCCGCGCGGTCCAGGCAGCGGCGCGCCGCCGGCGCGATCGTCTCCAGCCAGGCGGCGTACTGCGCGGCGGACGGATGCAGGCCGTCGCCGACCAGCATCGCCGGGTCGGCGCCGCAGGCGCGGCTGGCCGCGGTGACGTCGACCCAGGCGATGTCGCGCAGCGCGCACAGCTCGCGCTGGGCGGCGTTGTAGGCGTCGATCCGCGCCGCGATCGCCGCGCCGCCGCGGGCATCGTCGGCGGCGAACGGGGTCACGCCCCAGTCCGGGATCGACACCACCAGCACCCGGTGCGGATCGCCGTCGGCGAACGCCACCGCGCGGCTCAGCAGCACGTTGAAGTGCGGCAGGTGCTCGGCGACCTCGCGACCGCGGTACTGGTCGTTGACGCCGACCAGCACCGTCACCAGCGCATACGGGGGCGCCAGCGGCGCGTCGTCCAGGGCCGCCAGCAGCTCGTCGGCGCTCCAGCCGGTGCGCGCGACCACGTCGGGCCGCGGCATGGCCAGCCGCTGCGCCAGCCGGAACGGCCAGGTCGCGACCGCCTCGACGCCCTCGCCGATGGTGTAGGAATCGCCCAGCGCCAGCAGGCCTGTGGCCATCGGCCCGCCTCAGGCGGTCCGCGCCAGGGGCACGGCCTGGCTCGCACAGCGTTCGAGCTGGCGTTCGATGCGCACCAGCACCTCGGCCATCACCGGCGCCTGCGGCAGCAGGGTGAGGCGGACATGGTCGCTGCGTTCGATGTTGAAGCCGCGGCCGGGCACCAGCAGCACCGACTCGTGCTCGAGCAGGTCGAGCGCGAACTGCTGGTCGTCGATGCCGGGCAGGCACAGGCGCGGAAAGGCGTACAGGGCGCCCTGCGGCGCCACCAGGTCGATCAGGTCGCTGGCGGCGCAATGGTCGAGCAGAACCTGGCGGGTGGCGTGCAGGCGGCCGCCCGGCGCGGTCAGCGCCTCGATGCTGCGGTCGCCGGCCAGCGCCGGCAGCACCGCCCACTGGCCGGCGACGTTGCTGCACAGGCGCAGCGCCGCCAGCAGCTCCAGGCGCTCGCGCAGGGCGGCGGTGGCCGCCGGCGCACCGGACACGCTCAGCCAGCCGACCCGGTAGCCGCAGGCGCGGTGCACCTTGGACAGGCCACCGTAGCCCAGGCACGGCGTGTCGCCGGCGAGCGGGGCCAGGGGCGTGGCGACGGCGCCGTCGTAGGTGATGCCGTCGTAGATCTCGTCGGCCAGCAGCAGCAGGCCGTGGCGCTGCGCCAGGGCGACCAGCGCCTCCAGCAGCGGCCGCGGATAGACCGCGCCGGTCGGGTTGTTGGGGTTGATCAGCACCAGCGCGCGCGTGCGCGGACCGACCAGGGCCTCGATGCGCGCCGGGTCTGGCAGGAAGCCGTCGGCGGCGGCGCACGGGTAATGGACCGGCACGCCCTCGTTGAGGCGGACCGCGGCGCTCCACAGCGGGTAGTCGGGCGCCGGCACCAGGACCTCGTCGCCGCCGTCGAGCAGGGCGCGCAGGCTCATGTCGATCAGCTCGCTGACGCCGTTGCCGATGAACACGGTGTCGGCCGAGACCGCCCGCGCGCCGCGCGCCGTCTCGCGGGCGGCGATCGCCTCGCGCACCTGCGGCAGCCCCTGCTGGTGGCAGTAGGCCTCGCTGGCGCGCAGCCCGGCGGCCACCGCCCGGTGCAGGGGTTCGGGGGTCTCGAAGCCGAACGCGCCGGGGTTGCCGATGTTCAGGCGCAGGATCTGCCGGCCCTCGCGCTCGAGCTGGTGGGCGCGGCGGCTGAGCGGGCCACGGATGTCGTAGCTGACCTGGTCGAGGCGCCGGCTGGGCCGGATCGGGTGCGGCATGGTGGGCCCGGGGCGGGTGAAAGACGCGCAGTGTAGCCGCGCGCGCCCGCGCGGCAACGGGCGCGCCGCCGGGCGGACCGCTCAGGCGCGGCGCAGGGCCAGCGCCGCCAGCGCCGCCAGGAACAGCTCGGTGGCCAGCGCCAGGCCCAGGAAGGTGCTCCACTCGCGGTCCAGCGCCAGGCCCAGCAGGCGCGCCGCGGCCAGGCCGCCGAACACCGCCAGCACCAGCCAGAGTCCGTCGCGGTGCCGGCGCCGGTCGCGCAGGCAGGCCAGCAGCAGCCCCGCCAGGCCGAGCTCGAGGCCGCCGTAGAAGGTGCGCAGCTCGGTCCGGGCGCCGATGCCCTCCATCGCCAGGCCGGCCAGGGCCAGCGTCTGCACCGGCACCAGCAGGAAGGCGAGGCCGAAGCCGGCCAGGCCCAGGGCGGCCAGGAACAACGTAGACTTCACCAGCATGAACGCACCCGACCTTCGGCGATGACCGCGACGCTGAACCAGCCGGCATGAACGCCGCGTCATGAGCGACGCCGCCGCCCTGGCCACGATCGGCTGGCAGCCCGGGCTCGCGCTGCCGGCGCTGACCGGCGACCAGCGCCTGGTGCGGGTGATCGAGCAGCACCGCAACGGTTTCGTCGTCCATGACGGGCTCGTCCCGGCCCGGGCCGAGGCGCCGCGCGGTCTGGTCGCCGGCGACGACGGCACGCCGGTGCGTCCGGCGGTCGGCGACTTCGTGATCGCCGCCGGCCAGAGCGAGCCGCTGGCCCTGCTCGCCCTGCTGCCGCGACGCAGCGTGCTGCGCCGCGGCGCCGCCGGCGAGCGCTACCGGCAGCAGGTGCTGGCCGCCAACATCGACCTGGCCGTGGTGGTGATGGGCCTGGACGGCGACTACAACCCGCGCCGGCTGGAGCGCTACCTGGCCCTGGTCGGTGCGGCCGGCATCGAGACCGTGGTCGTGCTGACCAAGGCCGATCGCCACGAGGACGCCGCGCAGCGCTGCGCGGCGCTGGCGGCGCTGGCGGCGCCGGTGCCTGTCTGGGCGGTCAACGCCAAGGACCCGCAGGCCCTGGCGCCGCTGGCGGCGCGCCTCGGCAGCGGCCGCACCGGCGTCCTGCTGGGCTCCTCGGGCGCCGGCAAGTCGACCATCAGCAACAGCCTGATGGGCACGGTCCGCCAGAAGACCGGCGATGTCCGGGCCCACGACAGCCGCGGCCGCCACACCACCACGGTGCGCTCCCTGCTGCAGCTGCCCGGCGGCGGCTGCCTGATCGATTCGCCGGGCATGCGCGAGCTGAAGTTCACCGGCGACGAGGCGGTCGAGGTCGAGTGCTTCGGCGAGATCGACGCCCTGGTCGACCAGTGCCGGTTCCGCGACTGCCGGCACGAGGGCGAGCCCGGCTGCGCGGTGCAGGCCGCCATCGCCAGCGGCCACCTAGACCCCGCGCGCCTGGCGCATTTCCGCAAGCTGTCGGGCGAGCGCGATGCCGCCGCCGCGCAGCGCGACGCGCTGGTGCGCAGGGCCGGCGAAGGCGGCCCCGGCCGCGCCCCGGGCCGGCGCGCCACCGACAGACCGACCCGGCGGTGACCACCCTCGACCACCTGGCCAGCCTCGACGCCCGCCTGGTCGCCGCCGTCCGGCCGTTGCGCCTGCTCGCCGCGGCGAGCTGGCCGGCCAGCGTCCAGGCCAGCTTCCTGGCCGGCTGGCGCGGCGGCGACCCGGTGCTGCCGCAGGTCGAGTACCCGCGCCTGGAACTGGCCGAGACCCGGCGCGAACTCGATGCGGTCGCCGGTGCCGCCGATCCCGGCCACCCGGTCGGCGCCTACCTTCGACGCAGCGCCGGTGCCTGGCACCTGGCCGCCGAGATCATGGAGGCGCTGGGCAGCCACCAGGTCGGCAGCCTGTCGGCGCGGCTGTACGGCACGCCGGGCGAGGCCCTGCCCGGCAGCGACTGGACCAACGTCGATGCCGCCGGCCTGTTCACGGTGCTGGCCGACGAGCTCGACGCCGAGCTGGACGATGCCGACAGCCAGGCGGTGATCCCGGCCGGGCAGGTGCGCGACGCCCTGCAGGCCCAGGTCGACCAGGTCTTCGACCGGCACCGGGTCGAGGTCGTGCTCGACCCCGACCTGGTCGCCAAGGCCGCCGCCGGCCCGGCGCGGATCCGCCTGCGCTCGGGCAGCCGGTTCTCGGCGGCCGACCAGCGCCAGCTGTTCGAGCACGAGGTGCTGGTGCACACCCTCACCGCCATCAACGGCCGCGAGCAGCCGCACCTGAAGAGCCTGGGCCAGACCTCGCCGCGGGTCACCGCCACCCAGGAAGGGCTGGCCACCTTCGCCGAACAGATCACCGGCTGCATCGACATCCGGCGCATGAAGCGGATCTCGCTGCGCATCCTGGCGATCCAGCGGGTCCAGGGCGGCGCCGACTTCGTCGAGACCTTCCGGTTCTTCCGCGACGCCGGCCAGGGCGCGACCGACAGCTTCGCCTCGGCGATGCGGGTGTTCCGCGGCGTGCCGGTGACCGGCGGCAGCGCCTTCTGCAAGGACACCGTCTACCTGCACGGTCTGCTGTCGGTGCACACCTTCTTCCGCTGGGCGCTCAAGCACCGGCGCCTGAACCTGCTGCACTGGCTGTTCGCCGGCAAGCTGGCCCTGCAGGACGTGCTGGCCCTGCAGCCGCTGTTCGAGTCCGGCTGGATCGCCGCGCCGACCTACCTGCCGCACTGGGCCGAACGCACCGGCAACCTGGCCGGCCTGCTGGCGTTCTCGCTGTTCGCCAACCGCATCCGGCTGGACGCCCTGGCCGCCGAGGACATCGTGGTCGGGGTCTGAACCCCGAAGGCCGGGGCCGGCGCCGTGCGATCATTGCCGCCCGCCCGACCCCCCGCACGATGTCGCTCAATCCCGCCCAACGCGCCGCCGTCGAGCACCTCGACGGCCCCCTGCTGGTCCTGGCCGGCGCCGGCTCCGGCAAGACCCGGGTGGTCACCGAGAAGCTGGCCTGGCTGGTCGCGCGCGGCTTCCCGCCCGGCGAGCTGCTGGCGATCACCTTCACCAACAAGGCCGCCCGCGAGATGCGCGAGCGCGCCGCGGCGCGCCTGCGCGGCGACGCCGAGGCGCTGACCATCAGCACCTTCCATGCCCTGGGCCTGCGCCTGCTGCAGGCCGAAGCGCGCTTCGCCGGGCTGCGCCCGGGCTTCACCGTGCTGGACGCCGACGACAGCCTGAAGGCGCTGAAGGAACTGGCGCCGGCCGGGATCAGTCCGGACAACCTGTACTGGCTGCGCCAGACCGTCTCGACGCTCAAGAACGCCGGCATGGACCCCGCCCAGGCCCTGCAGGCGGCGGCCGGCCCGCGCGAGCTGCAGGCCGCCGAGCTGTACGGCGCCTACCAGAAGCGCATGACCGCCTGGAACGCGGTCGACTTCGACGACCTGATCCGCCTGCCGCTGGCGGCGCTGGAGTCGGACGAGTCGCTGCGCGGCCGCTGGCAGCGGCGCTGGCGTTACCTGATGGTCGACGAGTACCAGGACACCAACGGCGCCCAGTACCGGCTGCTCAAGGCGCTGGCCGGCGAGCGCGGCGCGTTCACCGCGGTCGGCGACGACGACCAGTCGATCTACGCCTGGCGCGGCGCCGACCCGGCCAACCTGGCGCGCCTGGCGCAGGACTGGCCGGCCCTGCGCATCGTCAAGCTGGAACAGAACTACCGCTGCGCCGGCCGCATCCTGCGCGCCGCCAACGCGCTGATCGCCAACAACCCCAGGCCGCACCCGAAGACGCTGTGGAGCGCCCTGCCCGACGGCCCGCCGATCCGCGTGCTGGCCTGCCGCGACAACGAGCACGAGGCCCAGCGCGTGGTCGCCGAACTGGTCGGCCGCCGGCAGTCCAGCGGCTGCCGCTGGAGCGACTGCGCGGTGCTGTACCGGGGCAACCACCAGGCGCGCGCGCTCGAGCAGGCGCTGCGCCTGGCCGCCATCCCCTACCAGATCGCCGGCGGCGACTCGCTGTTCGACTGCGCCGAGGTCAGGGACGCGCTGGCCTACCTGCGCCTGGTCGCCAACCCCAGCGACGACGGCGCCTTCCTGCGCATCGTCAACGTGCCGCGCCGGGAGATCGGCGCCACCACCCTGGAACGGCTCGGCGAACTGGCCGGCCGCGTGAACCTGTCGCTGGCGCAGGCCGCCGGCCAGGACGCCGCGCTGGCCGCCCTGCCGGCGCGCGCCTCGGCGGGGCTGGCGGCCTTCGAGCAGCAGCTCGGGCAATGGCGGAGGCGGGCCGCCAGCGAGCCGGCCGACACCCTGCTGGCCCGGATCCTCGACGAGGTCGACTATGCCGGCCACATCGAGCGCAGCGACAAGAACCCGGACCAGCGGCAACGGCGGCTGCGCAACCTCGACGCCCTGCGCCAGATCCTGGCCGGCTTCGCGCGCCACGGCCGCGGCGGCCTGGCCGAGCTCACCCAGGCGGTCAGCCTGCTCAGCGAGCGCGACCAGGCCGACCAGGACGCGGTGCGCCTGATGACGGTGCATTCGGCCAAGGGCCTGGAGTTCCGCAACGTCGCCATCGTCGGCCTGGAGGACGGCACCTTCCCGCACGACGCCGCCCAGGACGAGGGCCGCGTCGACGAGGAGCGCCGGCTGTTCTACGTCGCCCTGACCCGGGCCAAGGAGTGGCTGCTGCTCAGCCATTCGTTGCGCCGGCGCCGCTACGGCAGCATCGAGGCCTGCACGCCCAGCCGCTTCCTCGACGAGCTGCCGGCCGCGGAACTGCATCGCGAGGGCGAGGATCCGGAGCGCGATGCCGACCACTCGCGGGCGCTGGCGCGCAACCACCTCGATCGCCTGGCCGCCCTGCTCGGCGACTGAGGCGCCGCCGGCCGCGCAGCGGCCGGCCAGGTAGCGGTGCCGGGGGCTGCGGTCGTCCGCGCCCGGCGCCGTGCGGAGGCGCCGTGGCCGCTCAGGGCGCCTCGTCCCGACCGATGTCGTAGCCGGGCGACAGCCAGAAGGGAATCAGGAAACTCCGCTCGCGCGATGCCCCCGTCGTCGCGGCCCCGGCGTTCCACACCAGACGCACGTCGTGCCGGCCCGGTGCCAGACCGGCCATCGGCAGGTAGCCCTGCAGGCCGCGCAGGCCGAGGTCGCGGCGCTCCGCAGGCAGGAAGGTCCCGAGGTCGACCGGGGCACCGTCCAGGGTCACGGTCCACAGGCCGGCCAGGCAGGCCAGCCGCGCGGCGCGTGCGGCGCCGGGGTCGTCGCCGGCCGGCGCCGGGCAACGGCTGGCCAGCAACGGGTTGTCGCGCGCCGGCAGGTGCGGGATGAACAGGCGCAGATGCGCCCGGCCGACCTGGTCGGAGGGGATCATCGGCCAGCGCAGCAGGCGGTCGCCCGGCCCGCGCTGGTCTTCGTAGTGGGCGCTGGCCATGCCGTGCTCGACCGCGTCGGCGTCGATCGCCTCGTAGGCGCCGATCACGGTGAAAGCGCGCGAACCGACGACATGGCCGATGCCGACCAGGGGCGCGATGAACATGATGGTGAACAGGGCCAGCACGAAGGCCCGCCCCGAGGTGTTGCTGTGCAGGGTGAGCTGCACCGGCAGGATCAGCCGCTGCGGCAGCAGCCAGCCGTAGAAGGCCAGCAGCCGCTCCACGAGACGCCGCAGCCAGGGCAGCTGCGCCAGCGCCGGGCGGCGCCGCACGAGGACCGCGTCGACCAGGGCGCTGACCGTCACCGCGCTCATCACCAGTACGTAGAGGCCGAACGCCACCAGCAGGGCGGTGGATTCGCCCGCGCCGCTGGCCAGGCCGAACAGCCAGGCCAGCGCGAGCACGGCGATCAGCGCCACGCCCGACCACAGGATCAGCAGGCCGATCAGGGTGACCATCGCGAACAGCACCGAGGCGGCGCGGTCGGCGCGGTCGATGGCGGACATCAGGTCGGGCAGCCGGGCACGGTAGTACGCGCGCGAGATCGGACCCAGGGTCCCGATGCGCTCCCAGCGGATGCCGTCGGGAAAGCAGGCCTTCAGGCCGATCAGGCCCACCCAGTAGCCGCGCACCGCCAGGTGCACGATGAAGGCGCCGGCCAGGGTGTAGCACAGGCCGGCGCCGATCATGTAGCCGAACATCAGCACGAACTGGCCGAAGGTCCCGGCGTGCACGTCGGCTTGCGCCCAGGCCTCGAACAGCCGCGACGGAACGGCCAGCAGCGCGAAGGCGATCAGGCCGGAGATGATCAGCTCCAGCTCGTCGGTGCGCTCGCGCAGGCGCTCGAAGGCGATCCGCGGTGCCGACGCGGCGCTTTCCCCGTCGCCGCGCTCCGGCCGCCCGGATTCCGGTGTGGTGTCCGCCATGGTGCGCTGTCCCCTGCCTCAGGACGGCATCGTCGCACGGCGGCAGCGGAAACCGAACCGGCGCGCCGGCGGCGCCCGGCGCGCCGGGGCCCGGGCTACCGGCTTACAGCGGCACCCGGTCGACCTGCTGCAACCGCCCGTTCACGAACACCGCCAGGCGCATGAAGCGCGAGCCGGGCAGGCGGTACCGCCACTCCTCGCGCCGCACCGGCCGGACCAGGGCGTTGCCGGCGCCGTCGCGCAGCACGGTGTCCTCGTAGCGCTGGCTGCGCCCCTCGGGGGATCCGCAGCGCAGGAACACCTCGCCCGGCGTCAGGCCCGGGCGCAGGGCGGCGTCGCTGCAGTCGTCGCCGACCGAACGGCTGCCGTAGCCGGCGGTGTCCAGCCGCACCAGGCGACCATCGGCGAACAGCAGCCGGCGCACCAGGCTGCGCGGACCGAAGTTGTAGTACCACTCCTCGAAGACGCGCTCGACACGCTGCTCCAGGGGGCCGTACTGGCCGCGCACCTCGAGTTCGCTGTAGCTGCCGACGTAGAACGGCTCGCCGCAGCGCTCGCGCACCTGGAAGTCGTGGTCGCCGGTGGTCACCACGCGGTTGCCGCAGCGCATGGCGGACACCTCGAGGCTGGCCACGGACAGCAGCACCAGCAGGACGCTACGCAGGCTCACGGCGGCACTCCTTCCGACCAGACCGGCGCAGGTTAGCCGCCGCGGGATGAATGGCGGGCAGCGCCGCAGGGCCGGCCCGGGAACCGATGTTGCATTGCGGTAGAGTAGACCGCCTATGGATGCCCTCGCCCCCGTCCGCACCCGCCAACCCGACCTGTTGCGGCCCTTCCGCTTCCTGCTGCGGCTGCCGCTGCTGCTCCTGCTGATCGTCGCCGGCCTGCTGCTGACCCTGGTGGTGTCCAATCCGGTCACCGGCAAGCGCGGCCTGCTGCCCCTGGCCTGGTGGGAGCCGCTGGTGCACCTGTGGTCGCGGCTGATGCTGCGCCTGTTCGGTTTCCGCACCCGGGTGTTCGGGCAGGCCCAGGCCGACCCGGTGCTGTTCGTGGCCAACCACGTGTCCTGGCTGGACATCGAGACCCTGCACGCGGTGCGCGGCGCCAGCTTCGTCGCCAAGGCCGAGATCGCCCGCTGGCCGCTGGTCGGCTGGCTGGCCGCGCAGGCCGGCACCCTCTTCCACCGGCGCGGCGACACCGCCTCGCTGGCGCGGGTGATGGACGTGATGCGGCAGCGCCTGGCCGCCGGCCAGTCGGTGGTCGTGTTCCCGGAAGGCGGCACCGGCCGGGGCGACCATGTCCGGGCCTTCCATGCCCGCATCTTCCAGGTGGCCCTGGACACCGGCGTGCCGGTCCAGCCGGTGGCGCTGCGCTATGGCCGCGACGGCCGCATGGACCTGTCGGTGCCGTTCCAGCCGGGCGAGAAGTTCCTGCCCAACGCGCTGCGCCTGCTCGGGCAGCGCGCCATGGACGCCGAGATCCACTTCCTGCCGGTGCTGTCCGCCGCCGATGCCGGCGACGGTCGCCGCCGGCTGGCCGAGGAGTCCCGCGCACGCATCGCGGCCGTGCTCTACGGCGACCCGGGCGACGGCCGTGGAGGCGGCTGACTTCCGCCCTGCCCGCTGGCTGGGCAACCCGCACCTGCAATCGGTGCTGGCCAGCCATCGCGTGCGTCGCTGGCTGCGCGGCACCGACCTGGCCGACCTGCAGCGACGCGCACAGCACGTCCTGCTGGACTGCGGCGACGGCGTCCGCCTGCAGGGCTGGCACAACGCCGCACCGGGCGACGCGCCGGCACGCGGCCTGGTGGTCCTGCTGCACGGCTGGGAGGGCAGCGCGCAATCCAGCTACCTGTGCAATGCCGCGCTGGCGCTGGGGCGCCGCGGCTTCGACGTGTTCCGCCTGGAGTTCCGCGACCACGGCGACGGCCAGCACCTCAATCCCGGCCTGTTCCATTCCTGCCGGATCGACGAGGTGGTCGGCGCGGTCAAGGCGATCGCGGAGCGCTGGCCGACCCGGCCGCTGCTGCTGGCCGGCTTCTCGCTGGGCGGCAACTTCGCCCTGCGCGTCGCCCTGCGCGCGCCGGCCGCCGGCATCGGACTGGCGCACACCCTGGCGGTGTGCCCGGCGATCGACCCCGCCAACGTGCTCCTCGCGATGGAGCGCGCCCCCTGGTTCTACCAGCAGTATTTCCTGCTCAAGTGGCGGCGCTCGCTGGCGCGCAAGCAGGCCGCCTTCCCCGACCTCTACGACTTCGGGCCGTGGATGCGCGGCCTGCGCCTGCGCGCGATGACCCGGGAGCTGATCGTCAGGTACAGCGAGTTCGATTCGCTGGAGGCCTACCTGGACGGCTATGCGATCGGCCACGACCGCCTGGCCGGGCTGAGCGTGCCGGTGACCGTCCTGACCAGCGCCGACGATCCGATCATCCCGGTCGCCGACTTCCGATCCCTGCGCCTGCCGGACCACGCCCGCCTGCACATCGTCGGCAACGGCGGCCACTGCGGCTTCCTGGAGAACTGGCGCCTGGAAAGCTGGGCCGAGCGCTTCCTGCTGGCCACCTTCGAGGCCGCCGCACCGGCGCACGACTGAGCGATCCCTGCCCTCCGGACGCGCGTCTTCAGTCGCGGAAGGGGTCGTGCAGGATCCGGTACGGCTCGGGCGTCATGCCCAGCGCGGCGTAGACCGCCTGGGCCCGGGCGTTGTCGTGTTCGACGTACAGGCGCAGGCCGCAGACGCCGGGCGTGGCGCGTGCCTGGTCGCGCAGCGCGCGGTACATCCGTCCGAACAGGCCCTGGCCGCGCGCCGCCGGCGCCACGTAGACGCTCTGCAGCCACCACCAGCGGCCGTTGCGCCAGTCGCTCCACTCGTAGGTGACCAGCAGGCAGGCGACCACCTCGCCGTCGCGCTCGGCGACCCGGTAGAAGCCGTGTGCGGGGTCGGCCAGCACCGCGGCGACGCCGGCGCGCAGGGTGGCCGGGTCGAGGCGGCGCTGCTCGGTTTCCCAGGCCATCGCCGCATTGAAGCCGGCGATCGCGTCGATGTCCGCCGGCACGGCGGCGCGGATCGTCTCAGGGGTCATCGCCGTCCTTCGCGCCCAGCTTGCGGGTGAGGGTGTTGCGGCCGATCCCCAGATGGGCGGCGGCGCGCACGCGGTTGCCGTCGGTACGGGCCAGGGCGGCGGCCAGCACCGCCCGTTCGAAACGGTCCTGGGCGCGGGTCCACAGGGTGCCCGGTTCCGCGCTGTCCCACTCGCGCTCGAGCCAGGCTGCCAGGGCGGCGTCCCAGTCGCCACCGGCGGCGGCCACGGGCGGTGAGCTCCGCTCGCGCAGCAGCGGCTCGAGGTCCTCGGCGCGGATCTCGCGACCGGGCAGCAGCGCGGTCAGGCGCCGGCACAGGTTCTCCAGCTGCCGGACGTTGCCCGGCCAGGAGTAGGCGCACATCCGTGCCAGCGCCTCGGCGCTGGCGCGCTTGCCGAGCATGCTCAGCTCGCGGGCGGCGCGCGCCAGCAGCCAGTCGACCAGCAGGGGGATGTCCTCGACGCGCTGGCGAAGGGGCGGCAGCGCCAGCCGGACCACGTCGAGACGGTGCAGCAGGTCGGCGCGGAAGGCGCCGGCGGCGACCCGGGCGTCGAGGTCCTGGTGGGTGGCGGCGATGATGCGCACGTCCATGGCGATCAGCTCGCGGCCGCCGATGCGGTAGAACTCGCCCTCGGCGAGCACCCGCAGCAGGCGGGTCTGCAGCGGCAGCGGCATGTCGCCGATCTCGTCGAGGAACAGCGTGCCGCCGGCGGCCTGCTCGAAGCGCCCGACATGGCGGCGGGCGGCGCCGGTGAAGCTGCCGGCCTCGTGCCCGAACAGCTCGGACTCCAGCAGCTCGGCCGGCAGCGCCGCGGTGTTGAGGGCCACGAACGGTCCGGCGGCGCGCGGGCTGTGCGCGTGCAGGGCGCGCGCGACCAGTTCCTTGCCGGTGCCGGTCTCGCCCGTCACCAGGACCGGCAGGTTGAGCTGGGCGAGGCGGCCGATCGCCCGGAACACCTCGCGCATCGCTGCGCTCTCGCCGACCAGACCGGGCGTCGCCGGGACGCCGGCGCGCGCGCTGGCGCCGCCGCCGCCGAGCGCCTTGCGCACCACCGCGACCAGGGCGTCGAGGTCGAACGGCTTGGCCAGGTAGTCGAAGGCGCCGTGGCGGAAGGCGCCGGCGGTGGTGGCGACGTCGGTGTAGGCGCTCATGACGATCACCGGCAGGTCGGGGTGCCGGACGCGCGCCTGTTCGAGCAGGGCCAGGCCGTCGCCGTCGGGCATGCGGACATCGGTGAGCAGCACATCGGGCCGCTCGGTGGCGAGCGCCGAGGCCACCTGCGCGGCGTCCTCGAACGCCTGCACCGCCAGGCCTGCGTCGCGCAGGCTGTCGCCGACCACCAGGCGCAGCGAGCGGTCGTCGTCGACCACCCAGACCGTCGCGCGGCTCACGACGGCGCCCCGGCCGGCAGCGGCAGCCACAGCGAGAACACGGTGGCGCCCGGACGGCTGTCGTAGGCGATTCGGCCGCCGTGCTCGGCGACGATCTCGTGGGCGATCGCCAGGCCCAGGCCGGTGCCGCCGTCGCGGCCGCTGACCAGGGGCAGGAACAGCGTCGCGCGCACCGCGTCCGGGACCCCGTCACCGTCGTCCTGGACATCGATGCGGACCGCGCGGCCGCGGCCGCCGGCCAGCCGCGCCCCGTGTTCGGCGCGCGTGCGCAGGACGATGCGGCGGGCGCCGGCGTCCTGGGCGTTGTGCACCAGGTTGAGCAGGACCTGGACCAGGCGGTCGGGTTCGCCGGGGCACTCGGGCAGGCTGGGATCGTAGTCGCGGACGATCGTCGCCTGCTGGCCGTCCTGCAGCAGGCGCACGCGTTCGAGCAGGCCGTGCACGTTGACCTGCACCGGCGCCACCGGCCGTGCCGGCGCCAGCAGGCGGGTGGTCAGCCCGGCCAGGCGGTCGACCTCGGCGACGATGATGGCCGCGTAGGCGCGCAGGTCGGCGTCGAGCACGCGCCGGGCCAGCAACTGGGCGGCCCCGCGCAGGCCGCCGAGGGGGTTCTTGAGCTCGTGCGCCAGCGCCCGCAGGCTGGCGGTGATCGGCACGCCGGCGACGGTGTCGTCCGGCTGCACCTCGAGCAGGGCGCCGGGCGCCGGGCCGAGCGGGCTCAGCACGATGCGCAGGGGCGGTGCGCCGGGGCGTCCGGGCTGCGCCGGAAGGCGCACGGCCAGGCCATTGGCGCGGACCCGGGCAAGCGCCGCCGCGAAGTCGGGCCAGGTGCGCGGGTCGGCGTTGCGGCCGGCGCGGTCGGCGGCCGGCAGCAGCTCGGCCAGGGCCGGATTGGCCCAGGCCAGGCGGCCGTCGGCGTCCAGGTAGCCGACCCCGGTGGCCAGCGCCTCCAGCACCGGCACGGCACGCTGGAGCTCGGCCGGCAGCCCGGTGGCGGCCGTGGCGGTCGACACCATGGCCCGGTCAGTCGGCGGCCGGGGACGGCTCCAGGCGCGCGAGCTCGTTGCCATCGGCAGCCAGCAGCAGCAGGGCATCGCCGTCGCGGCGCCAGGCGGCGACCGCCTCGAGCCTGCGCAGGAAGTCGGCTTCCCGTTCCGCCACGCGCGCGTCCATGCAGGCCATCTTGGTCGCCGCGACCGGTCCGAAGCGCAGGCCGTCGGCGGCCAGCCACTGCACCTGGCCGCTGAACCGGTTGCAGCCGGCATGACCGGCGACGCGGCCGTCGGCCAGGAACTCCAGGGTCGGGCCGCGGGCATCGGCGGCCAGGCCGGCCAGGCGCCAGGCGCCGGCCGGCGGCTCGTCGCGGACCCCGCCCGCGCTGCAGGCGCAGACCGCCACGATCAGGGGCAGCGCGGCCAACGCGCGCGCGAGGCGATGGCGAAGGTTCGGGCTGGACATGGCGGGCCTCCTCGACTGCGGCCGGCCCGGATGGCCAGCGGCGCCGCCATCCTAGCCCGGAAGCCCGGCGCGGGGGTGCGCGGGCGCCGCCGTGGACGCCGGCGCGATCAGCGCACGTGCAGGAAGGCGTGGCCGCCGATCACCGCCACCACCCGGGCGCTGCTCCAGGCCGGGTTGGCGATGCTCTGGGCGTAGAAATGGTCGGCGTCGGGGACCACCAGCTGGCGCTGCGCCGGCGGCAGGGCCCAGTTGGTCATGGCCTCGCCGGCGATCCGCCAGGCGCGGCCCCAGGCATTGGCGTTGCGCAGGGTGTAGCGGGGGCTGACCAGGCTCGGTGCGAACTGGCCGCGGGCGTTGACCACGGCGCACACCGAGTCGCCCCAGCGGCCGGCCTCGAGCCGGCGCATGGCGACCTCGGCGACGGCCTTCTGGCCCAGCACCGGCTCGCTGCGCGCCTCCAGGTAGACGGTGGTGGCAAGGCAGGTGCGGTCGGCCAGCGGCTGCGGCAGCAGCGAGGCCAGCCAGAGCAACCATTCGAGCTTCATCGGAAAGGACTCCTTCTTCGATCGGCGGACACCGGCCTTCCGGTGTCCGCCAGCACGTTGCGGGATCCACCCGGGCACGACGACGCCACGACGGCGCACCGTGCCTGGTGTATCCCCGGGAAATTCCGGTCGGAGCGACCGGGATGAGGGTCCGGGGCCGCGCGCCTGGGCGCCGCGGTGGAATCCGGACCCGGGACCGGTGCAGCGGCTACGCGCTCCGGCCCCTGGGGCGGCGGCGGCACCTGGGTGCGGCCGCGTCTGTGGGGTGTCGACCTGGCGGACAAGTCCGGTGGACCGATCCGCCAGGCCAGCAGATCGGGGCGGACTATGCTGCCGTCCGGCTTAATGAACCTGAAACAAGTGCCCGGAACTATTGACTTTACGTTCAGGCCGCAGTAGGCGGGCGATTTTCGACCGCCGGTTTCCGGCAGCGTTCCAGGCGGTCGCCGGGCCAGCGAAAAGCGCGCCGGTGCGCGACGCCCCGGTTGGCGCCGGAACCACCCGGGGGGCTCAGCCGGGCCCGCCGCCGGCCTGCCAGGGCAGGCGGTCGAGGTCGACGTTGCCGCCGGAGAGCACCAGCCCGACATGGCGCCCCGCGAACCGCGCCGGCTCGGCCAGCACCGCGGCCAGGACGATGGCGGCCGAGGGTTCGACGACCAGCTTCAGGCGCTCGAAGACCAGGCGCATGGCGGCGACCGTGGCGTCGTCGTCGACCAGCAGCACCGCCTCCAGGTGCTGGCGCAGCACCGGGAAGGTCAGCCGGCCCAGCTCGGCGCGCAGGCCGTCGCAGAGCGTGTCGGCGACCCGCCCGGTGATCCGCTGGCCGGCGCGCAGGCCGTCGTGGGCGTCGCTGGCGCCGCGCGGCTCGGCGCCGAACAGGCGCAGGTCAGGGCGCAGCCCGTGGCCGGCCAGGCAGGCACCCGAGAGCAGGCCACCCCCGCTGACCGGGGTGATCACGGTATCGATCTCCGGCGCCTGCTCGAGCAGTTCCAGGGTGGCGGTGCCCTGGCCGGCGATCACCCGGCCGTCGTCGAAGGGATGGACCAGGCAGCCGCCGCCCTCGGCCAGCACCTGCGCGGTGACCCGGTCGCGGTCGGCCTGGGCGACCGCGCAGGGCACGATGCGGGCGCCGAACGCGGCGATCGCATCGAGCTTGACCTTCGGCGCGTTGGCCGGCACCACCACGGTGGCGGCGATGCCGCGCTCCCGGCACGCCAGGGCCAGGGCGGCCCCGTGGTTGCCCGAGGACTGGGTGACGACGCCGCGCGCGGCGCTGGCCGGATCCAGCGACCAGACCGCGTTGCTGGCGCCGCGGAACTTGAAGGCGCCGGCCCGCTGCAGGTTCTCGCACTTGAAGTAAAGGTGGCAGCCGGCCAGGGCATCCAGGGAGCGCGAGGTGAGCACCGGCGTGCGCCGGGCATGCGGCGCGATCCGCGCCGCGGCGGCGCGGATCGCCGCCAGGTCGGGCAGGGTCTGCGGATCCATGGGCCTGGCGGCGTCGGGTGCCTGGGATGGCGGCCGGCCGGGGCCGGCCACCCCCGGTCAGCGCTTGTCGCGCTTGCCCTGGCTGCGGCGGTTGGCGGCGCCGACATGGCCGAGGATGGCCTTGTTGCCGGCCTCGGCGAAGTGCCGTTCCTGGGCGACGCCCTTGGCCTCGTTGCTGACGAAGCCGGTGCGGGCCTTCTTCGAGCGCGAGGTGCCGGGCGGTTCCATCGGCACCGGCGCCTTGACGGACAGGGTGGGCACGCCGAACAGGCCGGTGCCTGCCGCTGCCGCCGGCTTGCCTGCAGCGGCGGGCCTCGCCGTGGCCGGCTTCGCGGTCGCCTTCCTGGCGGTCGCCTTGTTGGCCGTTGCCGTGCTGGCCGTTGCCTTGCTGGCCGTGGCCTTCTTGGCCGTGGNNCCTTCTTGGCGGTCGCCTTCTTGGGTGTCGCCTTCCCGGTGGCGACCGTACTGGCGGTGGCCTTCTTCACCTCGGCACGGTTGGCCTTGCGCGCCTTGGCCCGGTCGGCCTTCCTGGAGGTACCGGCGGCCGTCGCCCGCCCGGCCTTGGCGGCGGTGGCCGGCTTGGCCTCGGCCTTGGCCAGGGCCGCCTGCAACCGCTCCAGCACCTCGTCCAGGACGTGGGCCTTCTGCTGGCTGCGCTGGTTGGCGACGCCGCTGGCGCCCGACTTGCTGCCGGTCTGGCTGCGGCTGCCCAGGCGCTGCCGCTGGAACTGGTCGCGCGCCTTGTCGCGCAGGGCGCGCGTGCGATCGACCTTGGCCTTGAGCCGGGCGGCGGTCAGGCCACGGGCCTTGGCCGGCGCGCTGGCGTCGAACAGGTCGAGCTCGGCACGGGTCAGCAGCTTGGCGGCCTGGGTGCGGTTGGTGGGCATCGGGAACTCCTTCGTTGGGGATCGCCTGCCTGGGCTCGCGGCAGGTCGTGTGGCGGGCGGACGCCGGCACCCGGCGTCCGCCCCGGCCGACTCCGGGCGGAGCCGGCGGCTGGTCGGTGGTCGCGGACGGCCTCGGGTCAGTCGTCGCCGCCCAGGAAGGACATCAGGTTCAGCAGGTGCGAGAACAGCACCACGATGTTCGCGAACAGCGACACCGTGATGTAGACCGGGTTGGCGCCCGGCTCGTGGATCATCCGGCTGGTGTCGTACAGGATGAAGCCGCTCATCAGCAGGACCGCCATGCCGGAGATGACCACCGACAGCATCGGCAGCTGGAACACCAGCAGGGCGACGATGCCAAGCAGCACCACGATCACGCCGGCGACCAGGAAGCTGCGCAGGAAGCCGAAGTCGCGACGGCTGACCAGGGCATAGCCGGACAGGCCGGCGAACAGCACCGCGGTCGCGGTGAGGGCGTTGCCGACGATCGCGGCGCCCCCGGGGATCGCCAGGTAGGCGGCGATCATCGGGCTGAGCAGGAAGCCGACCAGGCCGGCCCACAGGAAGGTCAGCCAGATCGCGGCGTCGCCACGGCGCGCGGCGTTGATCGCGAACGGGCCGCCGATGAAGACGACCATGAACACCAGCCACATGCCCATGCTCCAGGCGATGCCGCTGCGCAGGCCGAGCAGGGCGCCGAGCGCGGCCACGGCCATGACCATGGCCAGCAGCAGGTAGGTGTTGCGGACGACGCGCGGCAGGGCGCTGTCGGCGGCGACGGTACGGGTGGGGACGGTGTGCTGGCTCATCGGTGCGTGGTCCGGGGGTGGGATGCGGCAACCTTATGCGAGCCGGGAGTGCCGTTCAAGCAAACCCGTGGCCGGCCGGCACGCGCCTGGCCGCCGGACCCCGCGCAGCGGCCGCTATATAGTCCCCCATCCGTCGGGCGACGCGCGCCCGGCGGAAACGCTGCCGAGCGACCGGGGAGGGCGCCAGCGATGTTCGCCAGGACATGGATTGCAGTGGCCCTGCTGGTGGCCGGATCCTTGCTGCCCGCGGCGGCGGGCCAGGCGCGCGCCGGCATCGGCGGCGACTGGCAGGCGCCCGGACCGGCACCGGCGATCAACGGCCAGGTCGAGGGCATTCCGCAACGTCCGGTGACCGGCGCGATCAATGCCGTGGTCGCCCACCCGGCCGACGCCGGCACGCTCTGGATCGCGGCCGTGAACGGCGGCCTCTGGCGCACCGACGACGCCACCGCGCCGACGCCGGCCTGGACCAGCCTCACCGATTCGCTCGGCGTGCTGTCGTTCGGCGCGCTGACCCTCGATCCGACCGATCCCGGGCACGCCACCCTGCTCGCGGGCACCGCGCGCACCTCCAGCTTCGCCCGCATCGGCGGCGCCCGCATCGGCCTGCTGCGCAGCACCGATGGCGGCGCCAGCTGGACGGTCCTGGATGGCGGCGGCCTGCTGGCCGGCCGCGACATCCAGGCGGTCGCGGCCCGCGGCGCCGTCCTGCTCGCGGCCACCGACACCGGCCTGTTCCGGTCGGACGACACCGGCGCCGCCTTCGCGCCGGTGTCCGGCGCCGCCGGCAGCGGCCTGCCGGCCGGGCGCAGCAGCGACCTGGTCGGCGTCGCCGGCCAGCCCGGCCGGCTGTACGCGGCGGTCACCACCGGCGCGGCCGTGGGGCTGTTCCGCAGCGACGACCTGGGCGCCACCTGGAGCCGGGTATCGGACGCGGCAGTGCAGACGGCGATGGCCGGCAACGGCAGGGTGCGGCTCGCCACCGGCCCCGGCGGCGCGGTGTTCGCGGCGATCCTGGAGTCGGCGACGGTCGGGCGCCTGGCGGCGGTGTTCCGCTCCGGCGACCACGGCGCCACCTGGACCGGCCTGGGCATCCCGACCACCGCCGAGCAGAACGGCGTGGCGATCGGCATCCATCCCGGCGGCCAGGGCAACATCCATTTCTCGCTGGCCGCGGATCCGGCCGACGGCAACCTCGTCTACATCGGCGGCGACCGCCAGCCCTACTTCGGCGAGGGCGTCCCCGGCAGCACCCAGTACTTCCCGAACTCGCTGGGCGCCATGGACTACACCGGCCGGCTGTTCCGCGGCGACGCCACCAGGCCGGCGGCCAGCCGCTGGACCTCGCTCACCCACGCCGGCACCAGCAACAACTCGGCGCCGCATGCCGACTCCCGGGCGATGACGTTCGACGCCGCCGGCGACCTCATCGAGGTCGACGACGGCGGCATCTACCGGCGCAATTCGCCGCAGACGGGCAACGGCACCTGGGCCTCGGTCAACGGCAACCTGCAGGTCACCGAGTACCACGGCATCGCCTACGACGGCCGCGCCGGCCGGGTCATCGGTGGCGCACAGGACACCGGTACCACCGAGCAGCAGACGCCCGATTCGCTGGTCTTCGACAGCGTCGCAACCGCCGACGGCGGCGACACCGTGGTCGACGACCACTCCTCGCCGACCGTGTCGTTCCGCTACTCGAGCTTCCAGAACCTCAGCGGCTTCCGCCGGCGCAGCTACGACGCGGCCAACAACTTCACCGGTCAGGTGTTCCCGCCGCGCACGGCGATCGGCGGCAGTCCCGCCATGCAGCCGCAGTTCTACACGCCCCTGGCGGTCAACGCGGTCGACGGCCTGCGCCTGCTTTTCGGCGCCAGCAACGGCGTCTACGAGTCGGCCGACCAGGGCGCGACGGTCACGCGCATCTCCGCGCTGCGGGTGAACCGCTCGGTCGGCGATCCCATGGTCTATGGCGTGCCCGGCAACCCGGACTACGTCCTGGTGGCGATCGAGAACGCCCTGCACCGGCGCACCGTCGCCGGGACGGCGCTGACCCTGGTCGCCAGCTTCGGCGCCGGCAACGACTGGATCCGCGACGTCGTGGTCGATCCGGGCGATCCGCGCCGCCTGTTCGCGACCACGGCCAGCGTGGTCCGCGCCAGCGGCAACGGCGGCAGCGGCTTCGAGACGATCACCGGCAACCTGGCCGCGCTCGGCGCCGGCGAGCTGCGCGCGCTCGAGTACGTCCCCGCGCCGGGCGGCGGCATCCTGCTGGTCGGCAGCGACCGTGGCGTGTTCGCCAGTTTCGGCCAGGGCGGGTTCGGCGCGTGGCAGCGCCTGGGCAACGGCCTGCCCAGGGCGGTGGTGTTCGAGCTGGACTACCACGAAGGCCGCGACCTGCTGGTCGCCGGCCTGCTCGGCCGCGGCGCCTGGACCCTGGCGGGAGTCTCGGCGATCGACCGCATCTTCGCCGACGGTTTCCAGTGACGGGGCCCGGCAGGGGAACACCGATGACCAGACGTCCGCAGCTGCGCATCCTCCTGGCACTCGTCGCCGCGGGCCTGGCCGCGACGGCCGCCGCGGCTCCGCTGGCGACACCCGCCGATGGCGGCGACGCCACCCTGCTCGCCAGCGGCGTCCTGGTGGCACCGGAGGCCGACCACGTGTTCGTCACCGACCGCGCCGGCCGGGTCGCCGCGGTCGGCCTCGACGCGGGCCGGCCGCGCTGGACCGGTCCGGCACGGGGGCGGCCGCTGGCCGTGCATGGCGGCGGCCTGTGGGTGCTGGCGCCCCCCGAGCGCAGCGGCGAACTGCTGCTGTTGCGCCTGGACCCGGTCTCCGGTGCGGTCGTGGCGCGCCTGTCGGCGACGCTGCCGCCGGACGTGCTGGCCAGTCCGTTCGCGCAGGCGGCCAGCCGGTTCGAGGCGCTCGCCCGGGCCGAAGGCGAGGTCCTGCACCTGCACTGGCAGGCGGAGCGCTGGCCCTTGCGCGGCGCCCTGCTCGACGATGCCGGCGAGGAGGCGGCCAGCCACGACGCCGGCGTGCTGGCGCTCGACGCCCAGGGCGGCAGCCTGGTGGCGCTGGCGGGCATCGAGTCCGAGCCATGGCGCCGGCCGGACCTTCCGGACGCGCTGCGCACGGCCGGCCTGCCCGGCACGCAGTTCGTCTCCGCCGATGGCGACCAGGTGCTGACCGCCACCCCGGTGACCGACGATCCGATCGGGCTGCGCTGGCGCTGGCAACTGAGCCGGCGCGACGACGGCCGCGCGCTGGGCAACCTGCTGGCCCATTACCCGATGGCGCCGTTCCTGCTGCGCGGCTCGACCCTGGTCTGGCGCGAGGAGCCGGTGGTCCTGGTCGGCCCCGACGGCCGGGTGCTCGCGTCCGGTCTGCGGCTGCAGGCCGCCGACCTGGCCACTGGCCGGCTGCTGTGGTCGGTCGAACTCGCCGATCCGGTGCACCGCCTGCCACCACCGCCCTGAGCCCGGCGACGCGCGGCGCAGTCGGGGCCGGCGCGGCCCCGGCGCCAGCGACGCGCCGCCTCCGGTTCCGGGCCGACGCCGGCGAGGCCACGTCCCCGATCGGCCCGCCATGAGCCGGTTCGCCCCTGTTCGGCGCCAAGAGGGTGTCGGCCTCGTCGAGGCCCCCGACAGGAGGCGTCCCCGTGGAGAACACCATTCCTTGCCCCGCCGCGCGCGTCGCGTTCCGGGGCCGGCTCGCGCTGCTGCTGCTCCCCTGGCTGGCGCTCGCCCAGGCGGGAACGCCGCCGCCGGGCGGCAGCGACCTCAACCTGCTGCCGAACACCCGGTTCCTGGGCAGCGGCGGCGCGGTCGAGGGCAACGTGACCGGCACCGTCCCGGCCGCCTGGCGCGGCTTCGCGGTGGGCGGCGCGGCGCTGGCCCTGCAGGCCGACCCGCTCGCCGCCGATGCGCTGTATCCGGGCAGCCCGCCCACCTTCGCCATGCGCCTTGCCGTCACCACCCGCGGCGCCGACCAGGGCTTCGACAACGCGCCCTGGCTGTTCGCGGTCCAGGCCGGACGCGGCTACCGGGCCGGCGTCTGGGTGCGCTCGGGCAACCCCGGCCAGGCCAGCCAGGGCTTCACCGTGTCGATGCCGTTCTTCGATGCCGACCTGGCGTTCACCGGCCGCGACCCCGGCGCCTTCTCGGGCGTGGCCGGCGCCGACTGGACCTGGGTCGAGGGCCCGCTGGCGGCGGCCGAGCCGGGCGACGCCTATGCGCAGATCGCCATCCGCCTCGCCGACGACGGCGGCCCGGACGTCCTGCAGGTGGCCCTGCCCTCGGTGCCCGGCCTGCCGGTCGGCAACGAGGTGCCCAACCCGCAGTTCGCCGGCACCGGCGGCGCCGCCGGCGGCGCGGTCACCGGCAGCGTGCCGGACCTGTGGCGCGCCTTCGCGCTGGGAGCGACCAGCCTGGCCCTGGAGCGGGTGCCGCTGCCGGCCAACACGCTGTTTCCCGGGGCGCCACCGGCCAGCGCGATGCGCCTGGCGGTCGGCAACGGCGACGGCAGCAGCGCCGCCTTCGACCACGAGCAGGCGCGGGCCCGTCTGCAGCCCGGGCACCTCTACTACGCCGAGGCGTTCATGCGCTCGGGCAATGCCGGTGGCGCGCCCCAGCAGGTGCTGGTGACGGTGCCGGTGTTCGATGCCGACGGCAACTTCACCGGCCAGCAGCCCGGGACCTTCCTGGCCACGGTCGGGCCGGACTGGACCCTGGTGGCCGGCCCGCCGTTCCGCGCCGCGGCCGGCACCACGGCCAACCTCGCGTTCCGTCCGCAGGCGGACGGCAACGACGACATCGTGCTGGTCGCCGGGCCGCGCCTGGTCGGGCCCACCGAAGCGCTGTTCGGCAACGGCTTCGAGTAGCCGCCGGCCGGGGCGGCGTTGCGGTCGTCGCGGCCGGCAGGCGCGCCGGATGCGGGGCGGCGGGGTCGGGGGATGGCGGCCGGCTGAACGGGACGACGCGGCGGCCGGCCGGCTTCCGGATCGGTTCAGCGCGCGGCGGCGAAGGTTCGGGCGCCGGTCATCGCCGGCGCCGCCCCTTCCTCCCGGAGGACCCGCACCGCACAACAGGCAACAAGGAGAGCCCCCATGACCAGAACCCCCTTCGTGCCCGCCCTCGCCGCCCTCGCCCTGTCCGGCCTGCTCGCCGCCTGCGCCGCCCCCGGCACGCCCAGCACCTCGCAGGGCGCCGAGCGCCATTTCCGCGCGATGGACCGCAACAACGACGGCGTGCTGACCCGCGACGAGCTCAATCCCGAGCTCGCCCTGTACCAGGATTTCGCGCGCTGGGATGTCGACGGCACCGGCGCCATCGAGCTCGACGAGTTCTTCGAATACCTGCGCCAGAACCAGCCGCCACGCTGACCGGCCCCGGTCCGGTCCGGCCGCGCCACTGGCGCGGCGGGCCGGCCGGCCCGACACTGGGGCGCCCGGCCATAGCGAGCGCCGCCATGCTGCATCCGGACGTCACCGCCACCATCGGCGGCACCCCGATCATCCGCCTGAACCGGCTGCCGCCGCCCGGCATCGAGCTGTGGGTGAAGCTCGAGGCCGCCAATCCCGGCGGCTCGGTCAAGGACCGCCTGGCCCTGGGCATCATCCTGGATGCCGAGCAGCGCGGCCTGCTGAAGGCCGGCGACACCGTGGTCGAGGCGACCAGCGGCAACACCGGCATCGCCCTGGCGATGGTCTGCGCGGCGCGCGGCTACCGCTTCGTGGCGGTGATGAGCGAGACCTTCTCGATCGAGCGCCGCAAGCTGATGCGCGCCTACGGCGCCCGGGTGATCCTGACGCCCGCGGCCGAGCGCGGCTCGGGGATGGTGCGCCGGGCGGAGGAACTGGCCCGCCGCCACGGCTGGTTCCTGGCGCGGCAGTTCGAGAACCCCGCCAACCCCGACTACCACGCCGCCACCACCGGCCCGGAGATCCTGCGCGACTTCGCCGGGCGCCGCCTGGACGCCTTCGTCACCGGCTGGGGCACCGGCGGCACCATGAGCGGCGCCGGGCGGGTGCTCAAGGCGGCCCGGCCCGGGCTGCGCATCGTCACCTGCGAGCCGGCCGGCGCCGCCCTGCTGGCCGGCGCCGACTGGCAGCCGCACCGCATCCAGGGCTGGACGCCGGATTTCGTGCCGGCGGTGCTGGACCGCTCGGTGTTCGACGACAACATCGCGGTCGACGACGTGCTGGCCCGCGACACCGCCCGCCGCCTGGCCGCGGAGGAAGGCCTGTTCGTCGGCCTCTCCTCCGGGGCCACGGTCGCCGCAGCGCTCGTCGAGGCCCGCCGTGCGGCCGCCGGCAGCGTGCTGCTGGCGATGCTGCCGGACACCGGCGAGCGCTACCTGTCGACCTTCCTGTTCGAAGGCGTCGAGGACGCCTCCGACGACGCCTGGCTGGCGTCGCTGGAGGGCTGAGCGGGAAACGCCGGGGCCGGCGCTTCCCGCGGCACCGGCGATCGCCGACACTGCGCCCATGCGCTTCGTCGTCAAGCTGGGCACCTCGACCGTCACCGATGCCGCGGGCGCGCCCGACCGCGGCCGCCTGGCCGGCGTCGTGCGCGCCCTGCGCGCGCTGATCGACCAGGGCCATGCGCCGGTCCTGGTCAGCTCCGGCGCGGTGGCTGCCGGCCGCATGCGCCGGCCCGACATCACCGCCGGCCGCGACGTGCCGCACAAGCAGATGCTGGCGGCGATCGGCCAGCCCCTGCTGATGGCCCTGTACGGCGAGCTGTTCGCCGCCGAGGGCCTGGCGGTCGCGCAGGTGCTGCTCACCCACGCCGACGTCGAGCACCGGCGCCGCTACCTCAACGCCCGCACCACCCTGCTCGGCCTGCTCGAGGCCGGCGTGGTGCCGATCGTCAACGAGAACGACACCCTGGCCACCGCCGAGATCCGGGTCGGCGACAACGACCAGCTCTCGGCCCTGGTCGCCGGCCTGGTCGATGCGCCCCTGCTGTTCCTGCTCACCGACCAGCAGGGCCTGTACGACGCCGACCCGCGCCGCCATCCGGCGGCCGCGCTGATCGAACGCATCGACGCGCCGGAGATCCCGGACGGCATCTGGCAGGCCGCCGGCGGCACGGCCGGCGCGTTCGGCACCGGCGGCATGCTGACCAAGCTCAAGGCCGCGCAGATCGCCCGGCGCACCGGCACCGACACGGTGATCGCCCATGGCGGCGATCCCGGCGTGCTGGCACGCGTGCTCGCCGGCGAGGCGGTCGGCACCCGGATCGCCGCCCTGCTGGCGCCGCGCGAGGCGCGCAAGCGCTACATCCTGGCCGGCGGCCGCGCACGCGGCCGGATCGTCGTCGATGCCGGCGCCGCCGCCGCCCTGCGTGGCGACCGCAGCCTGCTGGTGGTCGGCATCGCCGCCTGCGACGGCGGCTTCGGCCGCGGCGACACCGTCGAGGTCGAGGGGCCGGAGGGCCGGCCGCTGGCGCGCGGCATCGCCAACTACGGCCAGGCCGAACTGGAGCGGATCGCCGGCCGCCACTCCGGGCAGATCGAGGCGGTGCTCGGCTACGGGTACGGCCCCGAGGCGATCCACCGCAACGACCTGGTGCTGCTCTGAGCGCCGGCGGCGCCGGTCGGCGACAATGACCGGCCGCAGCGGCACGGCACCCGGCCGGCCCGGCAAGGCTTTCCGACCATGACCCTGGACGTGTCCCTCCTGGCGCGCCGCGCGCGTGCCGCCCTGCCCGCCCTCGCCGCCGCCCCGGCCAGCCAGCGCGACGCCTTCCTGGGCGCCCTGGCCGCGCGCCTGCGCGCCGACCCGGCGCCGGTGCTGGCCGCCAACGCCGCCGACCTCGCCGCCGGCGCGCGGCTGGACGCGCCGATGCGCGACCGCCTGCGCCTGGACCGCGACCGCCTGGCGGCGCTGGCCGACGGCCTGGACGCGCTGGCCGGCCTGCCCGATCCGCTCGGCGTGCGCTTCGACCAGCGCACCCTGGCCAACGGCCTGCGCCTGCATCGCCGGCGGGTGCCGCTGGGCGTGCTCGGCGCCATCTACGAGGCACGCCCCAACGTCACCCTCGACATCGCCGCGCTGGCGATCAAGACCGGCAACGCCGCGGTGCTGCGCGGCGGCAGCGAATCGCTGGCCAGCAACCGGGCGCTGGTCGCGGCGGTGCACGCGGCGCTCGCCGACGCCGGCCTGCCGGTCGACGCGGTCGCCTTCGTCGACTCCCCGGACCGCGCCGCGGTCGCCGCCCTGCTCGCCGCCGGCGACGCCATCGACCTGATGATCCCGCGCGGCGGCGCCAGCCTGCACGCCTTCTGCAGGCAGCACGCGCGGATGCCGGTGGTGACCGGCGGCATCGGCATCTGCCATCTGTACGTCGATGCCGCCGCCGACCTGGCGCGCGCCCTGGCGGTGATCGCCAACGCCAAGACCCAGCGGCCGACGGTGTGCAACGCCCTGGACACCGTGCTGGTGCACCGGGCGGTGGCCGCACGCTTCCTGCCGATGCTGGCCGCGGACCTGCACGCGCGCGGCGTGCAGCTGCGCCTGGCGCCGGCGGCGCGCGCCGCGCTGGACGCCGCCGGCTTCGCGCAATCGCCGGGCGGCGCCGCGGTGGTCGACGCCGGACCCGGCGACTTCGACCGCGAATGGCTGGCCCTGGTGCTGGGCATCGAGGTGGTCGACGGGCTGGACGCCGCGATCGCCCACATCGCCCGCCACGGCAGCGGCCATTCCGACGGCATCCTCACCGACGACGCCGGGCAGGCCGCCCACTTCCTGGACCGCGTCGATTCCGCGGCGGTCTACTGGAACGCCAGCACCCGCTTCACCGACGGCGCCGAATTCGGCCTCGGCGCCGAGGTGGCGGTGTCCACCCAGCGCGTCCACGCCCGCGGCCCGATGGGCCTGGAGCAGCTGACCAGCTGGAAATGGGTGGTCGAGGGCGACTACCACGTCCGATGACGCGCACCGGGGCCGGCCGGCCACGGCTGCTGCGCTCCAGGGGGACCGGTGACGACGCACCGGGCACTGGCGTCAGGGAAGCGCGGCGGGGCCGCTTCCGTCCCGCACTCGGCCGGGTGGAGGGGAAAGGGGCGGCGGGCAGCGGTGGGCGCTCGGCAGGCGGGGGACCGCCGGGCTGCGGCGAGTGGCCGAGGCGGGACGCCACCCGGGTCGCGGGCGGGAGCGGCCGGCGGTGCCGGCGGAGTGGCCGCCACGGCCGGCCGCGCGTCGCGAGTCCGGCCGTGGCGGCGATACCCCGGGTCAGTCGAAGCGCAGGGCCAGCGCGCGCCGCTCCAGCACGGCGATGCGGGTCTGGTCGACCAGCTGCAGGTCGCGCAGTTCGAACGGGCCGCTGACGCTGCCGCCCGAGAGCACCGGGAAGGCCAGGGCCAGGGTGCCGGTGCCCGGCTCCAGCCAGGCGGCGGCCTGGGCCAGGCCCAGGGCCACCCGGGCGCCCTTGCCGTCGGTGCCGTGCAGCACGCCGCGCAGCTCGTAGCGACCGGCGCTGGCCACCTCGATGCCGAGGCGCAGTTCAAGGGCGCCATCGACGCGCCTGACCGCCCGCTCGACCTCGCCGTTCAGGCGCGCCACCGGCGCCACCACCGCGACCGCGATCCGGACATCGCGCTGGAAGGCCCCGGCGCGGCCGCTGGCGGCCACGCTGGTGCGCAGGTCCCACAGGCCCGGCTCGCCGCCGGCACCGGCCGGCACCGCCACGGTGCCGACCAGGCCGCCGTCGGCCGCGGCGGCGTAGTCGACGTCGAAGGCCTGGCCGGCCGGCGACACCAGCACGCCGGACGCGGCCTCGATGCGGCCGCCGCCGGCCAGCGCGACCTGCACCTGGACGGTGCCGCCGGCGTGCACGGTGTCGGCCTGGGCGCGCGCGCTGGCGACATCGCGGCTGGCCGGCTCGAACACGTGCAGCACGTAGTCGCCCAGGGCGCCGGCGACGACCAGCGCGGCATCGGCCTCGAAGCCGGGGCGCAGCCGGAAGCCGACGCTGCCCGGCGCGACCTCCATGCCGGCGGCGCGCAGGGCCTGCGCATCGACCAGGGTGTCGCCGGCACGGTCCAGCGGCAGGCGGCTGCCGTTGCTGTCGATGGCGAGCTGGCTGCGCACCAGCGGTTCGGCGCCGGCGGCGGGACTGACCAGCACCACCGCGCCGGGCGCGGTCAGCGCCAGCGCGTAGCCGGCGCGCAGGGCGTCGCCGTCGACGCGCTGCCAGTACTCGCGGCTCTCGGCCAGGTGCGGGGGCGCGGCCTCCAGCCGGGTGTCGGCGGCCAGCGGCTGGAAGAACTCGAGTGGGCGGCGCTCGACATCGGCCGCGGGCGTGCGGACGCCGGCCGCGAGCTGGCCGACCACGAGGTCGCCGGCGGCGGGCGGCGCCAGCGCGGGACCGCGCTGGGCGAGTGCGAGGGCGGCGACCGGCAGCAGCGCGAGGGCGAGCAGGCGCATCGAAGAGGCCTTGGACGTGGGATTCATGGCGGCGGGCCTCACAGGTCGTTGCGCAGGATGACGTCCAGGCCGAAGCAGTCGCGCCGGCTCTGGTTGTGGTTGAGGAAGCGGCCGCCGGTGCGGTTGACGTCGTTGAACCACAAGGTCCCCGCCGCGCGCTGGCTGGTGCAGTTGAGGAAGCCGTCGGAGCAGCTCGCCAGCCAGTTCTGGGTGAACTCCAGGCCGACGCTCTGCGTGTAGCCGGCGCAGTAGGCCTGGGTGCTCCAGGGCGCCGAGGAGACATCGGTGCCGACCACGTTCCAGAAGCCGCGGGGCAGGGTCGGCCGGCCGGAGGTGCCGAGCAGGTTGTTGGCGTTGTAGTAGGCCATCCAGCTCACCTGCTGCTGGCGCACGGCGTCGCTCTGGTAGCCGAGCAGCCAGCCCAGCGCCGCCTCGAAGACGTTGCCGGAGATCACCGCGTCGGCCAGCGGGGTGCCGGCGCTGGACGCCGCCAGCGCGTTCACCCAGCGGGTGCGCTGGATGATGGTCGGGTAGCGGCTGTCGTAGGTGGGGTTGGACAGGATCCAGCGCATGACGTTGCCGCCATTGCTGTGGGTGATGATCACCAGGTCGGTGATGTTGCGGGTGGTGACGAAGGAATGCAGCTGCCCGGCCAGGCATCCGGCGGCGCGGCTGTCCCACATGTACTGGGTGAAGTCGCAGTTGACCACCACGAAGTTGGCGGTGTTGGGCAGGCCCTGGCGCACCGAATTGACGAAGGCGCTGGTCCAGTAGTCGGCCAGGGCATTGGTCTGCTTGCCGGTGCCGTGGACGAAGGCGACGCCGGTGTTGGCGAAGGCGCCGGCCGGCGCGAGCGCGAGCACCAGCAGTGCGGCGCGGATGATTCGAAGCATGGATCGACTCCCTCGATGCGGACAGATGGGGCCGCGCGGGCGGCTCGCCCGCGACGGCGGTTTCATCCCTGACGGGCGGCCATCCCTGGACCGCGGCGCGGGCCCCTCCAGACCCGGCTGCCGGCACCCTCCACACGCCGGCGTATGGACGCTAGCACGGTCGCGCGGGCTTGCCATGACGCGGCGCAGCGAGGGCCGTGACGGCGATCACGACCCGTCGCAACGCGGATGCCGGAGCGCCGCCCGGCCGGCTCAGCCGGCGTCCATCGCCAGCCAGCAGGCGCCGGTGGTGACGGCGTCGCCCAGCGCGCTGTGGCGGTCGAGCACCGGCACCCCGAGGCAGCTGGCGATGTGGTCGAAGCCCTGGTCGACCGGCACCTCCGGCTGCTGCCGGCGGCAGCGCCTGGCCCAGCGCTCGGCCAGGTCCAGGCGCCGGTTCGGCAGATCGAAGCCGGTGATCGCCCGGACATGCGGCGCCAGCATGGCGAGGTCGAAGTCCAGGCGGTAGCCGAGCAGGTCGCGCGGCCCCAGCCAGGCCAGGAATTCGCGCACGGCCGCGCGCACCGGCGCGCCGCCGGCGGCCTCGGCGGGCAGGATGCCGTGGTGGCGGATCGAGTCGATGCCGAAGCCGCGCTCGGGCCTTATGCGCCGGGTGAAGCGCTCGGACACGCGCAGCACGCGGCCGCGCAGCGGCACCGCCGCGAGGCTGAGGATGTGGTCGCTGGCCGGGTCCAGGCCGGTGGTCTCGAGGTCGAGCACGACCCGTTCGCCGGCCGGCGGCGCGGCCAGCAGCGCCGCCCAGGGGCCGTCGCCATGGCGCCGCCGCAACCACCAGCGCCGCAGGGGCGGTGGCAGGGCCATCGCTCAGCCGGCCAGGTGGAAGCTGCCGGCCAGCCAGCGCTGGAAGTCGCGCACCACGCGCAGGGCGTCTCGCAGCAGCTCGCGGTCGATCCGGCGCAACGCCTCCGGGTGCAGCAGGTTGTCGGGCGCCGCGCCGGCCTCGATGGCCTCGAGCTGCCGGGCCAGGCGCAGGCGCTGCACCACCGCCAGCGCCTGGCCGAGGCTGGCGCCGAGTTCGGCGGACAGGGCGCCGCGCTCGACCAGGGCGCGGATGCGGTCGTCGCTGTTGCGGTGCTCGATGCCGTGGCGCAGGGCCAGGCAGCGCAGGCCGTGCACGATCGGGAACAGCGCGCCCTTCTTCAGGTCCAGCCCGGCGCTGGCGTGCCGCAGGCCGCCGAACAGGGTCAGCGGCGGCTGGAACGCCAGCACCGGCGCCGCCAGGCTGCGCAGCAGGATCTCGTCGCGGCCCAGCGCGCTCAGCGCCGCCCGGACCGGCGCGAACAGGGCGGCGTTGCCGGCGACCACCCGGGCATCCAGGGCGATCGCGAGGTCCAGGGCCGCCTGGCCGGTGGGCTCGCGCCGCCAGTCGTCGATCCGTGCCACGAAGTCCGACACCGACAGCCGCCAGTGCGGATTGCTGGCCATCACACCGCCCGGGCACGGCGGGTAGCCGATGCCCGCCAGGGCCTGGCTGAAACGGTCCATGGTGGCGGCGGCGTCGGGCCAGTCCAGGCCATCGGCGAGCAGCAGGGCGTTGTCCTGGTCGGTCTTCAGGATCTGCTCCCGACGCCCCTCGCTGCCCAGCACCAGCAGGGCGACGCGGTCGCGGAGCCCGGCCGGCACCAGCAGCTCGAACAGGCGCGCCATGACCCGCGTGTTGAGGGCGCTGACCAGTTCGGTGAGGTAGGCGATCCGCGCGCCCTGGGCGTGCAGCTGCCGCACCAGGCGGGTCATGTCGCGGGCGGCGTCGGCGACCGCGTCGAGATCGTGCGCGCGCGCCAGGCGCAGGCTGATCGTGTGCGAGTGGCTGGCGTAATGGGCGAGCACCTCGGCCATGCCCAGGGTGCCGACCGGGCGCCTGGCCTCGACCACCACGACCCGCTCGATGTGCTGCTCGGTCATCAGCACCAGGGCCTGGAACAGCGGGTCCTCGACCCGCACCGTGCGCAGCGGTCGGCTGGCCAGCGGCCCGATCGCGGCGTCCACCGGGAGCCCGCCGCGGGTCACGGCATCGAGCAGGTCGGTGCGGGTGACGATGCCCAGGCCCTCGGCATCGGGGTCCTCGACCAGCAGGCAGTCGACGCGGCGCGTGCGCAGGCTGGCGCTGGCCTCGGCGATGCTGGTCGCCGCGTGCAGCCGGTGCGCGGGCGCCAGCACGGCATCGCCGACCCGGGTCACCAGCAGGGCCGCCAGCTCGCCGCCGTCGCGGTCGCCGGCCAGCGCGCCCTTGACCGCCAGGCCTTCGTGGAACCAGGCGGCGAAACGCGGTTGCGAGGCCAGCAGGGCGCGGAACACCCCGGCCGGCAGCAGCCAGGCCAGGGTGTCCGAACGCGCCCGGTAGCTGTGCCGGGCGCGGCCGGTGATCACCGCGAAGGCGCCGAACACGTCGCCCGGGCCGAAGTCCGCGAAGTGCTGCTCGCCGGTGTCGTCGCGGTCGAACGCCACCACCTCGCCCTTGGCGATGACCTGCACGTGTTCGGACGGCTGGCCGGCGCCGACCAGCAGGGTGCCGGCGGGATGGAAGGCGAGGTCCAGCGCCGCCGACAGCCGGCTCTGGCCGTCGGCGTCGAGCAGGTCGAACGGCGGCGCGCGCAGGTCGAGGCCGGGGACCGGTTCCATGCCGGCAGTGTGCCAGCGCCGGTCCGGCGGCGCCGTTCGACTTTCGCCGCAGGCGGCCGGAGGCAGCGGCGGCGCGGCCTGGCCACCGCGGTTGCCGGCTACCATGGCGCGGTCGGGCCCGGGGGACGCGCGTTGATCGCCGAGTGGGTGCTGCTGGTGGTGTCGCTGGGCTATGCCGCGCTGCTGTTCAGCGTGGCCTGGCTGGGCGACCGCCGGCCGCTGCACCTGGAGCGGCCGTGGCTGCGCCCGGTGGTGTACTCGCTGGCACTGGCCGTGTACTGCTCGTCCTGGACCTTCTATGGCGCGGTCGGCAGCGCCGCCCGCACCGGCCTGGGCTACCTGCCGATCTACCTGGGTCCGCTGCTGCTGCTGTTGCTGGGCTGGCGCATCCTGGAGCGGCTGGCGCTGATCGCGCGCAGCCAGAACATCGTCTCGATCGCCGACTTCATCGCCTCGCGGTTCGGCCGCTCGCAGCGCCTGGCCGCCCTGGTGACGGTGATCGCCCTGCTCGCCGCGGTTCCCTACCTGGCGCTGCAGTACAAGGCGGTGGCGATGAGCGTCGGCGTGCTCACCGGCCACCCCGGCGGCGGCAGCCCCCTGGCCGACCCGGCGCTGTGGGTGGCGGCGCTGATGGCGCTGTTCACCATCCTCTACGGCACCCGTGCGGTCGACGCCACCGAGCACCACCACGGCATGATCCTGGCGGTGGCGCTGGAATCCCTGGTCAAGCTCGTGGCGCTGCTGGCGGTGGCGATGTTCGCCATGCTCTGGTTCGGCGGCCGCGGCCAGGCGCTCGCGCCCGCGGTGGCGCAACTGGTCGCCCAGGCGCCGGCGGTCGGCTTCGTCGGCCAGACCCTGCTGGCGTTCACCGCGATCGTCTGCCTGCCCCGGCAGTTCCACGTCGCCGTGGTCGAATGCACCGACGTCGGCGACATCCGCCGGGCGCGCTGGCTGTTCGGCGGCTACCTGGTGCTGATCTGCCTGGCGGTGCTGCCGATCGCCGCCGCCGGCACCGCCCTGTTCGGCCGCACCGGCGCGGTCGCCGAGGACAGCTTCGTACTGGCCCTGCCGCTGGCGGCCGGCCAGGACTGGCTGGCCCTGGTCGCCTTCGTCGGCGGCTTCTCCGCCGCCACCGGTATGACCATCGTCGCCAGCGTCGCCCTGGCGACCATGGTCAGCAACGACCTGGTGATGCCGGTGCTGCTGCGCCGCGGCTGGGCGCAGCGGCGCGCCGGCAACGTCGCCGGCACCGTGCTGTGGGTGCGCCGGATCGCCATCGTCGGCTTCGCCGTGCTCGCCTACGGGTACTACCGGTGGGGCGGCAGCGACACCTACCTGGCCGCCTACGGCCTGATGGCCTTCGCGGCGGTCGCGCAGTTCGCGCCCGGCCTGATCGGCGGCCTGTACTGGCGAGGCGCCAGCCGCCAGGGCGTCGAGGCCGGGATGGCGGCCGGCTTCGCGGTCTGGATCTACACCCTGCTGCTGCCGGCGCTGACCCGCGGCGGCTGGCTCGATCCGGGCTGGCTGCAGCACGGGCCGTTCGGACTGGCCTGGCTGCGCCCGGAACAGCTGTTCGGCCTGGCCGGGTGGGATTCGCTCAGCCACGGCACCTTCTGGTCGCTGCTGGCCAACGTCGGCACCCTGCTGCTGGTGTCGGCACGCTGGCGGCCGGGCCTGGACGAGCGCCTGCGCGCCGCGCCCTTCCTGGACCCGTATGCGCAGCGCCGGCAACTCGCCGGCGGCTGGCCGGCCTCGGTCCAGGTCGCCGACCTGCTCGCCCTGGCCGGGCGGGTGCTGGGCGAGCGCGCGGCGCGGCGCGCCTTCGCCGAGCACGCGCGCACCTCGGTGCAGGCGCTGCCGCTGGCGCAGGCCGCCGACCGCGGCTGGGTGCAGTTCACCGAGCGCCAGCTGGCCGCCGCGGTCGGCGCCGCCTCGGCGCGCCTGCTGCTGACCTCGGCGCTGCGCGGCTCCGGCATGGACCTCGCCGAGGTGGTGGCGGCGCTCGACGAGACCGGCCAGGAGCTGCGCTTCAACCGCGAGATCCTGTGGACCACGCTGGAGAACATCGACCAGGGCGTCAGCGTGGTCGATCCGCAGCTCCGGCTGGTCGCCTGGAACCGCCGCTACCTCGAGCTGTTCGGCTTCCCGGAGGGCATGGTCTACGTCGGCCGGCCGGTCGCCGACCTGATCCGCCACAGCGCCGAGCGCGGCGACCTCGGCCGCGGCGACATCGAAGACCACATCGCGCGCCGGGTCGGCCACCTGCGCGCCGGCACGCCCTACGTGTTCGAGCGGGTGCGCACCGACGGCCGGGTCGTCCAGATGCGCGGGCAGCCGCTGCCCGGTGGCGGCTACGTCACCAGCTACAGCGACATCACCCCGTTCAAGCAGGTCGAGCAGGCGCTGCGCGAGGCCAACGAGACGCTGGAGCGGCGCGTCGCCGAGCGCACCCGCCAGGCCGAGCAGGCGCAGCAGAGCAAGACCCGGTTCCTGGCCGCACTCAGCCACGACGTGCTGCAGCCGATCAACGCCGCCCGGCTGTTCGCCTCGGCCCTGCGCGAGAGCGACCAGCCGGACCGGCAGCGGCACCTGGCCGAGCGCGTCGACGCCTCGCTGCGCGCCGCCGAGGAACTGCTCGACGGCCTGCTCGACGTGTCCCGCCTGGAGGACGGCGCGCTGCGCCCGGAGCCGGCGCCGTTCGACGCCACCGAGCTGCTCCAGCAGGTCGCCGCCCAGCACGCCCCGGTGGCGCTGCAGCGCGGCCTGCGCCTGCACGCGCGCGGCGCGCCGCTGTGGACGGTGAGCGACCGCAGGCTGCTGCGCCGGGTCCTGCAGAACCTGCTGGCCAACGCCCTGCGCTACACCCGCGAAGGCGGCGTGGTACTGGCCGCCCGGCCGCGCGGCGACGAGATCGAGCTGCAGGTCTGGGACACCGGTCCGGGCATCCCGCCCAACCACCTGGCGCGCATCTTCGAGGCGTTCGAGCGCTACCAGCAGCCGACCGACTGGGGCGAGCGCGGCCTGGGCCTGGGCCTGTCGATCTGCCAGCGGATCGCCGACGTGCTCGGGCACCGCCTGGCGGTGCGTTCGGTGGTCGGCCGTGGCAGCCTGTTCGCGATCCGGGTGCCGCGGGTGCCGGCGGGCGCACCGCCGGTGCCGGCGCCGGCGGCGCCGGTCCGGGACGAGGCCCTGGCCGGCCTGGTGGTGCTGTGCCTGGACAACGACCCGGAGATCCTCGCCGGCATGCGCGCCCTGCTCGGCCGCTGGCAGGTCGAGGTGCTGGCGGCGAGCACGGTCGACGATGCCCTGGCGCTGGTCGCCCGGCGGCCGCAGGTGCTGCTGGTCGACTACCACCTGCACGACCGCCTGGACGGCCTGGCCGCGCTCGACGCCCTGCGCGCGGCGATCGGCCACGACCTGCCCGGCGCCCTGGTCACCGCCGACGGCAGCGAGACCCTCAAGCTGGCGGCCCGCGAACGCGGCTGGCGGCTGCTCACCAAGCCGCTGCGCCCGGCCTCGCTGCGCGCCTTCCTGGCGGCGACGCCGCGCCCGGCGGGCTAGCGGACGCGCCTCCCGGTCGTCTCTGCGTTCGCCGGTCCGTTGACGGGCGGCGCTCCCGGCGTGGCTGTCGGCGGCGGGCCGGAGCCCGCCGGCCGGTCAGTCCTCCTCGGGCAGCACCGGCACCTGGCCGGGGTCGAGCTGCAGGCGCGAGGCCAGCAGGATCGCCTGGGTGCGGTTGCTGGCGCCGAGCTTGCGCAGGATCGCGGTCATGTGCGCCTTGACCGTGGCCTCGGTGACGCCGAGCTCCCAGGCGATCTGCTTGTTGAGCAGGCCGCTGCCCAGCATCTGCAGGACCCGGAACTGCTGCGGCGTGAGCTCGCGGATGCCGCGCGCGACCGCCGCCTCCTCGCCGCCCAGCGGCGGCGCCGCCATCGCCCCCGGCGGCAACCAGCGCTCGCCGTCGAGCACCGCCAGGATCGCCCGGCCGAGCTCGCCGGCATCGGCCGACTTCGGGATGAAGCCCAGCGCGCCGTGTTCGATCGCCCGGCGCATCACCCCCGGCTCCTCGCGCGCCGAGACCACCACCACCGGCAGCGCCGGGTGCTGGGCGCGCAGGTGCACCAGCACGCTGAAGCCCTGGGCGCCGGGCATGTTGAGGTCGAGCAGCAGCAGGTCGGCGTCCGGCTGCGCCTCGACCAGGGCGTACAGGGCAGGGGCACCGTCGGCCTCGTGCACGACCGCCCCGGGCAGGACGCGGGCGACCGCGCCGCGCAGCGCCTCCCGGAACAGCGGATGGTCGTCGGCGATCAGCAGGGTGGTCATGGTCCGGAGTGTCGCATGGCGGCCGGCGGAACCGTCGCCCGCCCGTCACGCCGGGGCGCCCGGGCGGCGGCACCCGGACAGGGTGCGGCCCGGGCGGGGGAGTCCCGCGCCCGGGCCGGCTGGCTGGCGGTTGCCGGAAGGTCCGGTGCCGCTCAGTGCACGGCGGCGGCACCGGCGCCGCGCGGCACCCGGATGTGCTCGACCATCTCGGCGATGTGCCGCGGCGGCGGCGCGGTCAGGCGCGAGACCACGATGGCGATCACGAAGTTGAGCGCCATGCCGACCGCGCCGATGCCCTCCGGCGAGACCCCGAACAGCCAGTTCTCGGGCACGTTGGCCGCCATCGGGGTGATGAAGATGCCCTTGAACCACAGGATGTAGCCCATCGTGAAGGCCAGGCCGGCGACCATGCCGGAGACCGCGCCGGCGGTGTTGGTGCGCTTGTCGAAGATGCCCAGGACGATCGCCGGGAAGAAGCTGGCCGCCGCCAGGCCGAACGCGAACGCCACCACCTCGGCGACGAACCCTGGCGGGTTTATTCCCAGCCAGCCGGCCACGCCGATCGCCAGGGCCGCGGCGACGCGCGCGTACAGCAGCTCCTGTTTCTCGGTGATGTGCGGCATCACGACCTTCTTGAGCAGGTCGTGGGACACCGCCGAGCTGATCACCAGCAACAGGCCGGCCGCGGTCGACAGCGCCGCCGCCAGGCCGCCGGCCGCGACCAGGGCGATCACCCAGGCCGGCAGCCGCGCGATCTCCGGGTTGGCCAGGACCATGATGTCGCGGTCGACGGTCATCTCGTTGCGCTCGTCGCCGGAGTAGAACATCTGGCCATCGCCGTTCTTGTCCTCCCACTTGATCAGGCCGGTCTTCTCCCAGTTGTGCACCCAGGTCGGCGCCTCGGCGTACGGCGTGCCGGTCATCTGCGGCCCGTTCAGGGTCTCGAACATGTTCAGGCGGGCGAACGCGGCGACCGCCGGCGCGGTGGCGTACAGCAGGGTGATGAACAGCAGCGCCCAGCCGGCCGAGCGGCGGGCGTCGCGCACCTTGGGCACGGTGAAGAAGCGGACGATCACGTGCGGCAGGCCGGCGGTGCCGACCATCAGCGCCAGGGTGATGGCGCCGATGTCGAGCATCGATTTCTTGCCGGCCGTGTACTCGCCGAAGCCGAGCTGGGCGCTGAGGCCGTCGAGCCGTTCGAGCAGGAACACGCCCGAGCCGTCGTTCAGGGTCGAGCCGAAGCCGAACTGCGGGATGAAGTGGCCGGTCAGCAGGATCGAGATGAAGAAGGCCGGCACCAGGTAGGCGAAGATCAGCACGCAGTACTGCGCGACCTGGGTGTAGGTGATGCCCTTCATGCCGCCGAGCACGGCATAGAAGAACACGATCGCCATGCCGATCACCACGCCGGTGCTGATGTCGACCTCCAGGAAGCGGCTGAACACGATGCCGACGCCGCGCATCTGGCCGGCGACGTAGGTGAACGACACGAACAGGGCGCAGACCACCGCCACCAGGCGCGCGGTCTGGCTGTAGTAGCGGTCGCCGATGAAGTCCGGCACCGTGAACTTGCCGAACTTGCGCAGGTAGGGCGCCAGCAGCAGGGCCAGCAGCACGTAGCCGCCGGTCCAGCCCATCAGGTACACCGAGCCGTCGTAGCCGGAGAAGGCGATGATGCCCGCCATCGAGATGAACGAGGCGGCGCTCATCCAGTCGGCGGCGGTCGCCATGCCGTTGGCGACCGGGTGCACGCCGCCGCCGGCGACGTAGTAGTCGCGGGTGCTGCCGACCCGCGACCAGATCGCGATGCCGATGTACAGCGCGAAGGTGAGGCCGACGATCAGGTAGGTCCAGACTTGTACGGACATGTCGTTCTCCTCAGTCCTCGTGCACGTCGAGTTCGCGTTCCAGGCGGTTCATCCGCCACGCGTAGTAGAAGATCAGCAGGACGAACACGTAGAGCGAACCCTGCTGGGCGAAGAAGAAGCCGAGCTTGAAACCGAAGAACTGGAACTGGTTCAGCCAGGGCGCGAGCACGATGCCCAGCCCGAACGAGACCAGGGCCCAGATCCCCAGGAGCACGGCCATCAGCCGCAGGTTGGCGCGCCAGTAGGCGGCGGCGTTGCCGTTGCCGGGTGTCGTCATGGTGTCCCTCCTCAGAAGCTGTACTTGACGTGGGTGTGCAGGCGGCGCAGCTCGCCGGAGGCGCCGTCCTCGGTCTCGCGCTGGCCCCAGATCAGCTCGGCGCCGATGTCCAGCTTGGGCAGCGGGGTGTAGATGAGGTTGGCGTGCGCCGAGTGCGCGCGCCGGGTGATGCCCAGGCCGGTGAGCGCGGTGTCGTTGTCGATCTCGGCGCGCGAGTAGAACAGGTTGCCGCGCAGGCGCGGGTTGAACACGTGGCGCCAGCCGACGAAGCCGGCGACCAGGTCGGTGGCGTGCAGGTCGCCGCCCTCGTCGAGCACCGCGTCGGTGGACAGGCCCAGCCCGACGTAGCGGCCGATGCCGCGGCCGGCGGTGACCATCCAGCGCAGGTCGTCGCGGGCGCCGAGGTTGAAGCGGCCCGAGCCGCTCAGGCCGAAGCCGGTCTCCCGGCCGTCGGCGCCGGGCAGGGCTTCGTGGCGCATCGAACGCAGCAGGGCGGCGATGCCGACATGGCCCCAGTCGCCGCGCCGGGTCCAGCGCGCGGTCAGGTCGGGCAGCGCGCCGTCGTCGCTGGCCAGCCGGCCGGCGCCGGCCCGGTAGGGCGTCAGCACGGTCTCCGGATTCTCGATCGACAGCGTCCATGGCCCCTTCGTGTAGCGCAGCTGCGCCTGGCGCACGAAGGTGGTGCCCTCGGTCGGGCCGATGAAGTCGACGGCGTCGGGCAGGGCGGCGACGTCCTGGAAGTTCGACCAGGTCTGGCCGGCCAGCCAGCGGTCCCAGCTCACATAGGCATGGCGCACGGTGACGCCGTAGGTGTTGGTCGAGGCCTCGCTGCCGAGCGCGCCGCCGAACAGGTCGAACTCCAGGTAGGCACGCACCGGCTTGCCGTCGAACTCGCCGTCGGCGCCGAACCACAGGCGCGAGAACTGGGCATGGAAGTCGGCGTCGGCGCCCTCGGAGACGCCGGCCACCGGGATCGACTGCGGCAGGTAGAACAGCCGGCCGGCGCTGCCGTCGGCGATGTCGGCGCGGCTGGTGTCGCTGAGCATGGCGTCGAGCTTGATGAAGCCGCCGGCGCTGAACCGGGTGCCGGGGTTGGCGGCGGTGAGGATCGGTGTGGTCTGGATCGCCGGGGCCGCCGGCGCGGCCGCCGGCGCCGGTGCGGCGGCGGGTGCGGCGGCGCGCTCGGCGACCAGTTCCGCGACCAGGCGCTCGAGCTGCTCGATGCGCGCCTCCAGGGCCGCCTCGCGCGAATCGTCGGCGGCAGCGGCCGCGGGCGCCAGCAGGGCCAGGGCGATCGCCGCCGCCAGCAGCGGCCGGCGGGATGTAAGGGGATGGTTCGACATGACGCGTCCTCCTCGCGGGTCGGTAACCGGTGCCGGCACGGTGCGCCCGCGCCGCCGGCGCGTCGATTCGCCATTGGTCGAATGCCCCGGTCGCCTACGACCAAAGTCATGGCCGCCGGGGGCCCCCGGCGGCCCGGCTTGCGGCATAGTCGGCGCCATGCCGCGTCGAGCGCCGGAAGCCCCGCCGCGACCGCGCCCGACCGATTCGCCGCCAGTGCGGCACGGACCGCAGGAGCCCGCCATGAACCGCCCCGACCTGTACCCCGTCCCCGACCACGTCGCCGCCGCGACCCGGATCAGCGCCGCCGACTACGAGCGCCTGTACGCCGAATCGGTGCACGACAACGAGGGTTTCTGGCGCCGGGTCGGCCAGCGCCTGGACTGGATCCGTCCCTACACCCAGGTCAAGGACGTCTCCTGGGACGCCGCCGACCTGCACATCCGCTGGTATGCCGACGGCCAGCTCAACGTCTCGGCGAACTGCCTGGACCGCCACCTGGCCGAGCGCGGCGACAAGACCGCGATCGTCTTCGAGCCGGACGATCCGGCGCAGCTGCCGCGGCGGATCAGCTACCGGCAGCTGCACGCCGACGTCTGCCGCTTCGCCAACGCCCTGCGCGCGCTCGGCGTCGGTCGCGGCGACCGCGTCACCCTGTACCTGCCGATGATCCCGGAGGCGGCGGTGGCGATGCTGGCCTGCACCCGGATCGGCGCGGTGCATTCGGTGGTGTTCGGCGGCTTCTCGCCGGACGCCCTGGCCAGCCGCATCGTCGACTGCGGCAGCAAGGTCGTGGTCACCGCCGACCAGGGCCTGCGCGGCGGCAAGGCGGTGCCGCTCAAGGCCAACGTCGACGAGGCGCTGGCCCATCCGGACGTGGACTGCGTGGAGAAGGTCGTGGTGGTGCGCCGCACCGGCGGCGGGATCGCCTGGTACGGGGAGCGCGACGCCTGGTACGAAGACCTGCTGGCCGGCGCCGACGACCGCTGCGAGCCCGAGGCGATGGACGCCGAGGACCCGCTGTTCATCCTCTACACCTCCGGCTCCACCGGCAAGCCCAAGGGCGTGCTGCACACCACCGGCGGCTACCTGGTGTACGCCTCGGCGACCCACGAGGCGGTGTTCGACCTGCGCGAGGACGATGTCTTCTGGTGCACCGCCGACGTCGGCTGGATCACCGGCCACAGCTACGTGGTCTACGGGCCGCTGGCCAACGGCGCCACCAGCGTGATGTTCGAGGGCGTGCCGAGCTGGCCGGACGCCGGCCGCTTCTGGCAGGTCTGCGACCGCCACCGGGTGACCATCTTCTACACGGCGCCGACCGCGATCCGCGCCCTGATGCGCGAGGGCGACGGCCCGGTGAAGGCGCACCGGCGCGACTCGATCCGCCTGCTCGGCAGCGTCGGCGAGCCGATCAATCCGGAGGCCTGGCGCTGGTACTTCGAGGTCGTCGGCGGGGGCCGCTGTCCGGTCGTCGACACCTGGTGGCAGACCGAGACCGGCGGCATCCTGATCTCGCCGCTGCCCGGCGCCACCGCGCTCAAGCCCGGCTCGGCGACCCGGCCGCTGTTCGGCATCCAGCCGGCCCTGGTCGACGCCGCCGGCGACCTGCTGGAGGGCGCCACCGAGGGCAACCTGGTGCTGCTGGACTCCTGGCCCGGGCAGATGCGCACCGTGTACGGCGACCACCAGCGCTTCATCGACACCTACTTCAGGACCTACCCGGGCATGTACTTCACCGGCGACGGCTGCCGGCGCGACGAGGACGGCTACTGGTGGATCACCGGCCGCGTCGACGACGTCATCAACGTCAGCGGCCACCGGATCGGCACCGCCGAGGTAGAGAGCGCCCTGGTCGGCCATGCCGAGGTCGCCGAGGCGGCCGTGGTCGGCTTCCCGCACGACATCAAGGGCCAGGGCATCTACGCCTACGTCACCCTGGTCGCCGACGCGCAGCCCAGCGAAGCCCTGCGCCAGGAGCTGGTGCGCACCGTGCGCGCGGCGATCGGGCCGATCGCCGCGCCCGACCGCATCCAGTGGGCGCCGGCCCTGCCGAAGACGCGCTCGGGCAAGATCATGCGCCGGATCCTGCGCAAGATCGCCGAGAACCTGCCCGACCAGCTTGGCGACACCAGCACCCTGGCCGATCCTTCCGTGGTCGAGGCGTTGCTGCGCGACCGCGCCTGAGGGACGTCCGGCGCGCGGGACGCGCGGGGCGCGCGCTGGCGCCGGCCCCGGCGACCGGTGCCGTCCGGGCCGCGGGCGCCGCCCGTGCACCGGACCGATGCACCTGCACGCCGGCGCGGGCCCAGCGCGCCGCGGCCCGGACCCCGTCGCCCGGCGCGCCAGCCCAGGCCGGCCCGGGAGTCCCGGCGCGCTTTGCGTCGGCGGCCGCGCCCGGCCGGCGCCGCTTCGCTGTGCCCGTCTTCACGCCCCCTGCATGGAATCGCACCGGCGACCGCACTAGACTTTCAGAAACTTCTGAAACATCAGGCAACCGCCATGCAGCTTCCTCCCCTGGTCCAGTCGTTCGTCCTGCACTTCGGCGAGATGGGCAGCCGCTGGGGCATCAACCGCACGGTCGGGCAGATCTACGCCCTGCTGTACGTGTCCGACCGGCCGCTGTGCGCCGACGACATCGTCGAGGCGCTGGGCGTGTCGCGCTCCAACGTCAGCATGGGCCTGAAGGAGCTGCAGGCCTGGCGCCTGGTGCGGCCCAGCCACCAGCCCGGCGACCGCCGCGACTTCTTCACCACGCCCGAGGACGTCTGGACGATCTTCCGCACCCTGGCCGAGGAGCGGCAGCGCCGCGAGATCGACCCGACCCTGTCGATGCTGCGCGACGCCCTGCTGGAGACCCCGGCCGACCCCGCCGAACAGCACGCCCAGGCCCGCATGCGCGCCATGCACGACCTGATCGAGCAGGTCACCGACTGGTTCGCCGAGGTGCGCCGGCTGTCGCCGGACACCCTGCAGACCCTGATGGGCCTGGGCGCCAAGGTGTCGCGGGTGCTGGAGTTCAAGGACAAGCTGCGCCTGCTGCCCGGCAAGGGCAAGGCGCGCGATGCGGAGGCCGGCCATGGCTGAGCTCGACGCCCTGCTGCTGGCGCGCATCCAGTTCGCCGCCAACATCAGCTTCCACATCCTGTTCCCGACCATCACCATGGCGCTGGCCTGGCTGCTGCTGTTCTTCAAGCTGCGCTGGCGCGCCACCGGCCAGGACCACTGGCTGGCCGCCTACCGCACCTGGGTCAAGGTGTTCGCTCTGAGCTTCGCGCTGGGCGTGGTCAGCGGCGTGACCATGAGCTTCCAGTTCGGCACCAACTGGCCGGGCTTCATGGAGCGGGTCGGCAACATCGCAGGTCCCCTGCTGGGCTACGAGGTGCTGACCGCCTTCTTCATGGAGGCGACCTTCCTGGGCGTGATGCTGTTCGGGCGCGGCCGGGTCTCCGAGCGCACCCACACCGTGGCGACCTTCCTGGTCGCCTTCGGCACCAGCCTCTCGGCGTTCTGGATCCTGGCGCTGAACTCGTGGATGCAGACGCCGGCCGGCTTCGAGATGATCGACGGCCAGGCGCACGCCACCGACTGGCTGGCGGTGATCTTCAATCCCTCGTTCCCGTACCGCTTCACGCACATGATGCTGGCCTCGGGGCTGACCTGCGCGTTCCTGGTCGCCGGCCTGTCGGCCTACCGCTGGCTGCGCGGCGACCGCGGCGTCGAGGTCCGCGCCACCCTGCGCACCGCCGTGTTCCTGGCCGCGCTGCTGATCCCGCTGCAGATCCTGGCCGGCGACCTGCACGGCCTGAACACCCTCGAGCACCAGCCGGCAAAGGTCGCCGCCATGGAGGGCATCTGGCAGGACGAGCGCGGCGCCGCCCTGCGCCTGTTCGCCCTGCCCGACGAGGCCACCCGCAGCAACCGCTTCGAGGTCGCCATCCCGAAACTGGCCAGCCTGATCCTCACCCACGACCTCGACGGCGAGGTCAGGGGCCTGGACAGCTTCGAGCACATCCCGCCGGTGGCGCCGGTGTTCTGGGCGTTCCGGGTGATGATCGGCGTCGGCCTGCTGATGCTGGCGGTGTCCTGGCTGGCCGCCTGGACGCTGCGCCGGCGCGACGGCCGGGCGCCGGACTGGCTGCTGCGGGTGCTGGTGGCGATGAGCTTCTCCGGCTGGATCGCGACCCTGGCCGGCTGGTACGTCACCGAGATCGGCCGGCAGCCGTTCCTGGTCTACGGGGTGATGACCACCGCCGAGGCGGCCGGGCCGGTCGGCGCACCGATGATCGCCACCAGCCTGGCCATGTACCTGTCGATCTACGCGGTGCTGCTGGTCGCCTACGTCTGGGTGCTGTTCCACCTGGCGCGCAAGGCGATGGCCGGCGACAAGGCCATGCCGCCGGCGCCGGCGGCGATCCGCAACGCCCTGGGAGCACGCTGATGGACCTGGATTACTGGCTGCCGCTGGTGTTCATGGGCCTGATGGGCCTGGCCATGCTGATCTACGTGGTGCTGGACGGCTACGACCTCGGCGTCGGCATCCTGATGGCCGACGCCGACGACGAGCAGAAGGACATGATGGTGGCCTCGATCGGGCCGTTCTGGGACGCCAACGAGACCTGGCTGGTGCTCGGCGTCGGCCTGCTGCTGGTCGCCTTCCCGCACGCCCACGGCGTGATCCTGACCGCGCTGTACCTGCCGGTGGCGCTGATGCTGGCCGGCCTGATCCTGCGCGGCGTCGCCTTCGACTTCCGGGTCAAGGCGCTGGCCAGCCACAAGCCGCTGTGGAACCGCGCCTTCGTCGCCGGCTCGCTGCTGACCGCGCTCGCCCAGGGCTGGATGCTGGGCCGCTACATCCTGGGCTTCGACACCGGTTGGGCGGCGACCGCCTTCGCGGGCCTGATCGCCGTGTGCCTGGCCGCCGGCTACGCCCTGCTGGGCGCCTGCTGGGTGCTGATGAAGAGCAGCGGCAAGCTGAAGTCGAAATCGGTGCGCTGGGCGCGCAAGGCGCTGTGGGGCACCGGCCTGGGCATCGCCGCGGTGTCGCTGGCCACGCCCCTGGTCAGCGCGCGCATCTTCGAGCGCTGGTTCGACTGGCCGCAGCTGCTCTGGCTGGCGCCGATCCCGCTCGCCGCCGGCGCCGCCTTCCTGGCCTGCGACCGCATCCTGGCGCGCCTGGACCGCGAACGCGGCTACGGCAGCTGGAAACCCTTCGTGCTGGCGGTGGCGCTGTTCGTGCTGGCGTTCGCCGGCCTGGGCTACAGCCTGTTCCCCTACCTGGTGGTCGACCGCATCGACCTGTGGCAGGCCGCCAGCGCGACCTCCTCGCTGGCCTTCATCGGCGTCGGCGCCGCCTTCGCGGTGCCGGCGATCCTGGCCTACACGGTGTGGTCGTACAAGGTGTTCTGGGGCAAGTCGCAGGCGCTCAGCTACGACTGAGCGACTGTCGGCATGCGCCCGCATGGCGGGGACGACGTGGATTCCTCTAGTCTTCCTCATGTCAGCCGGAAGGGCCCGCCATGGCCAGCACCCACACCACCTTCGGCCGCTTCGCCAGCCACCACCGGCTGCTGGCCCGCAACGGCCGGCAAGGTCGCAAGCCGGCCCTGGACGACACGCCCCTGGTCCTGGTCGAGGGCGACTCCTGGCTGGCGATGCCGCTCTACCACGACATCGCCGACCACCTGGAGCGCAGCGCCGGCGGCGTGTTCCTGCGCCAGGGCCGGCACGGCGACACCGCGGCGCGCATGTTCGACGGCCGCTCGCTGGCGCGCATCGAGCGCAACCTCAAGGCCTTCGGCTTCGACCTGCTGCTGGTCAGCGCCGGCGGCAACGACCTGGTCGACGCCCTGGAGAAGACCCGCGGCAAGCCGCTGTTCGGCAAGACGCATGGCCTGACGACGCCTGAGAAGGCGGTCGAGCACGTGCGCGCCGCCGGCGTGCTGGCCGGCATCCGCACGCATTACCTTCGCCTGTTGGAGGTCGCGGCGCGCGCCGGCGTGCCGGTGCTGGGCCACAGCTACGACCACCCGCAGCGGATGGGCGTGCCGATCAGGCTGAGCGTCGCGCAACTGGGCCTGGCCGCCCTGTTCAAACGCCGCGCCGGCGACTGGATCGCCCGCTGGATCCGCCACGTGCTGCCCGACGACCCCGACCAGCGCGCCTTCGCGCGCGGCCTGATCGACGCCTTCGTCGCCGACGTGCTGGACACCCTGCCGGCGCCCTTCCACTACGCCGACCTGCGCGGGCAGCTTGCGCAGGAGAAGGACTGGAACGACGAGTTGCACCCCACCCAGGCCGCCTTCGCCCGTCTGGCGCCGCTGCTGCGCGCCAGGGCGCGCGGTCTGCTGCCGGCCGGCAAGCAGGCGGCCTGGTAACGCAGTACCGTCCGTCCTGGCCCTTGCTGCTACAGGGACACGCCAGCACGGACAGCCAGTCCCCGCCTGCTCCAGCCATTCGCATTCGGTCTTGCGACGGCACCCCACTTCTCCCCTCCCCCGCCTGCGGGGGAGGGGCGGGGGAGAGGGCCGGGGCTGGCCATGATCCTCGCCGTTGCCGTACCGGGATGCCAGAGCCTACCGGCAACCAGCGTCGCTCCGTCCGCATGCGGGGCAAGCGCATGGGGGGAGCGGGAAGCGCGCGGACGTCCTGGTCGCCAGGAGCGCAGTCAAGCGCCGCAGCCACAGCCGTGCGTCGCCGTTGCCTGACAAAGACTTGTCAGGATCGCCTGCCTGCTAGGCTTTCCGGCCATGACGCCCTTGCCCAGATCCGCCGCCCTCGTCGCCCTCGCCCTGGCCATCGTGCTGGCGCTGGCGCTGCCCGGCCCGTTGCGGGCGCAGGCCCTGGCCCAGGCCAGCGGGCCGCCGCCGGTCCCGCACTCGGTCGAAATCGTGGCGAGCTTCCCGCACGACACCGGCGCCTTCACCCAGGGCCTGCTCTACCGCGACGGCTTCCTGTACGAGAGCACCGGCCTGAACGGCCGCTCCGGCGTGCGCAAGGTCGAGCTTGAGTCCGGCAAGGTGCTGCGCCAGCGCGCGATCGCCGACGAGCACTTCGGCGAAGGGCTGGCCGACGTCGACGACCGCCTGGTGATGCTGACCTGGCAGAGCGGCGTCGGCTTCGTGTTCGACCTGGACAGCTTCGAGCCACGCGGCGAGTTCCGCTATCCCGGCGAAGGCTGGGGCCTGACCCGCGACGGCGCCCGCCTGGTGATGAGCGACGGCACGCCGGTATTGCGCTTCCTCGACGCCGACACCCTGGCCGAGACCGGCCGCCTGACCGTCACCTGGGAAGGCCAGCCGCTGCGCGGCCTCAACGAGCTGGAAATGGTCGGCGACCGGCTGTACGCCAACGTCTGGCCCACCCACTCGATCGTGATGATCGACCTGGCCAGCGGCCGCGTCACCGGCTACGCCGACCTGTCCGCCCTGGTGCAGCGCGTCCAGGCCCGCGCCGCCGTCGACGTGCTCAACGGCATCGCCTGGGACGCCGAAGGCGAGCGCCTGTTCGTCACCGGCAAGCTGTGGCCGGAGCTGTTCGAGATCCGCCTGACCCCCGCCACCGGCGCGCGGCCATGACCGATCTGGCGGGGCACCGCGCCTGGCTGGCCGAGGCCCTGGCCGAGGCCCGGGCCGGACTTGCCGAGGGCGGCATCCCGATCGGCTCGGTCCTGGTCCACCGCGGCCAGGTCATCGGCCGCGGCCACAACCGCCGCGTGCAGCGCGGCAGCGCCATCCTGCACGGCGAGATGGACGCCCTGGAGAACGCCGGCCGCCTGGCCGCCGCCACCTACCGCGACAGCGTCCTGTACACCACGCTCTCGCCCTGCGCCATGTGCAGCGGCGCCATCCTGCTCTACGGCATCCCGCACGTTGTGGTCGGGGAGAACCGGACCTTCCTCGGCGAGGAGGCCCTGCTGCGCAGCCGCGGCGTCACGGTCGAGGTGCTGGACGACCCGGACTGCATCGCCCTCATGCAAGGATTCATCGCGGCGCAGCCGGGGTTGTGGAACGAGGATATCGGGGTCTGAGGCTTGGGATCTCGCGGGGGTTCGCGATCCCGATGTCGCGTGCATCCGGCGCCGCGCGTGCCTCCTGGCAGGATCAGGCAACCGGGTCCGGGGCCCGAAGTTCCGCAAGCGAAGCACGCTTCGCTCCCCTCTCCCTCCGGGAGAGGGGCCGGGGGAGAGGGCCGGGGCTTGCCATGGTCTTCATCGTCGCCGACCCGGCGACGCGCGCTGACCGGGGCAGCCCTTTCCCCCGCCCCTCCCCCGCAGGCGGGGGAGGGGAGAAGTGCGGTGCCGTCGCCCAAGCACTCTCCGCCGCCGATGTCCTTCGCTTATGCCGCCGCCGCAGCGGCGATCAGATCAGTCGCGCGAAGCGCAGCCAGTCGGCGGTGCGCTTCGCGCCTTCCTCAAAGCTGTGGGCAGGTCGCCAGCGCAGCCGCGCCTTGGCGTGGTCGTTGGCGACCCAGGACCGGTAGGCCTCGCGCACCACGCGGCCTTCGCTGGGGATCAGCGGCGTCGGAGGCCTGGGCCGGTGCACGGCGATGCTGCGGCGCTGCAGACGCGACTTCAGCGCCAGCTTCCTTTCGGGGCTGACCAGGCGGCCGGCCAGTTCCTTGGTGCCGCGGATGGTCCGGCCCAGCAGGGGGATGGTGCCGAGCTGGGCGTGGAACTCCGGCGAGGCGGCCAGCCGCAGGGTCGCGCCGAAGTTGTCGCGCAGGCGCGGACGCTGGCGCTTCCAGTGCGCGGCGATCTCGTCCAGCGCGTGATCGTGGATGCGCTTGTCGCCCTCGACCAGGCCGGCGAAGGTGGTGATGAAGTCCCGCCAGGTGATGCGGCAGTCGCCGTTGACCAGGAAGGCTTCGCCGACGGCATCGTCGCGGTCCAGGGCGGCCAGGATCGCCTCGCAAACGTCGTCGACGTAGACCGCGTTGCACACGCCCCTGCCGCCATCGATCAGGCTGATGTAGCCGGCGCGCGCGTCGTGGACGATCGGGGTGACGAAAAAGCTGTACGGGCCGTAGACGATGGTCGGGCGCAGCACCACCGTCTCCAGCGCACCGCGCCTGCCGGCGTCGACGACCACCGCCTCGCCGGCGGCCTTGGCGTCGGAATAGGCCTCGCGCCAGCGCCTGATCGGCGCATTGGCCTCGGTGAGCACCGGCGCCGCCGGCGCCGGCCCGTGCACCGCCATCGAGCTGATGTGGACCAGGCGCCGCACGCCGGCACGGGTGCAGGCCTCGACCAGGTTGCGGGTCTGTTTGCGGGCGCCGCGGTCGTCGCCATGGGCCAGGTTGACGACCGCGTCGCAGCCTTCCAACGCCTGCGCCAGGCTGGCGACGTCGGCCAGGTCGCCGGCGACCAGTTCGGCACCCAGCCGGGCGATGCGCGTGGCGCGCGCGAAGTCGCGGACCAGAGCGCGGTACGGCAGCCGATACTCCAGCGACAGCAACTCGCACAGGCGCGAGCCGATGAAGCCGGTGGCACCGGTGACCAGGATCCGCGCGGTCCTCATGCCGGCACCTGCCGGCGCGCCAGCCAGGGCTGCGCCATCGGCCGGCGCCGCGCATAGGCCGTCTCGATCACGGCCAGCGCCTTGAGCGCCGACTCGGCGGTGACGATGGGCGCGCGGCGCTCGCCGACCGCCTCGATGAAGTCGTCCAGCTGCGCCCGGTAATGGCTGTGCGAATCCCAGTGGCTGGCACAGACGATCTGCATCTCCATCGGGCCCTGGCGTGCCATACGGTGCAGGGTCAGGATCTTCGGGTTGGATGTGGCGGCCTCCAGCGTGCCGCGCTCGCCGACCACCCGGATGCTGCGCCGCAGCCGGTGCGACCAGCTGAACTCGAAGCTTGCCGGCACCTTCCGCCCGCCCATGTCCAGGTTGCCGGTGAGCCTGGCGTTGCTCTCGAAGCCCTCGCCGAAGGCATCGTCCTCGCAGGCGATGTCGTGCAGGTCGCCGAACAGCCAGAGCACGCGGTCGAGCAGGTGCACGCCGGTGTCGAACAGCACGCCGCCGCCGGTCGCCTTGCGATCGAAATAGCTGTTGCTCGCCATCGCCCAGTCCAGCGGCGCGCCGTCCTCGACGAGCACCTCGCGCACCGCGCCGATCTCGCCGTCCTCCACCAGGTCGGCCAGCCAGCGGTTGTGCGGAAAGAACCGCATCATCAGCGCCACCGCCAGGATCCGGCCGGTCTCGCGCGCGACCTCGGCCATCCGCTCGCCGTCGGCCACGGTGATCGCGATCGGCTTCTCGCACAGGACATCGATGCCCATCCGCATCAGCTCGATGGCGACCGGGGCGTGGAAGCGCGGCGGCACCGCCACCAGCGCGGCGTCGACCTTGCCGGCCAGTTCGCCGACGTCGGCGACGAGCTCGGCGTCGACCCCGCTCTCGCGGGCGGTCAGCGAGGCGTTCCGGCGGTCGCGGTCGCAGAACGCCGTCACCCGCACGCGCGGGTCCGCGACGATCACCGGAAGGTGGGCTGCGCGCGTGATCGCGCCACAGCCGACGATCCCGAGCCGCAGGGGCCGGTTGGAATCAAAACCCGTCAAAGTCCGCGCCCCAGCCCCGGAAGGTCGACGAAACTAACCACAGCCCATCGGGACCGTCAATGGCACCGGCCAGATCGGGGCACGTAGGGAATTGACGAGATCGGGCCCTTGCACGCGCCGGCCAGGCGGCATCGGCATGGAATGGCATCGAACTGGCATCGTGCCGTCCCGGCGTGCGGCCGTGGCCGGCATAGGGACCAGCCCGCTGCCAGGCGTTCCCGTCTGTGGCAGGATGTCGCCATGTTCGCGAAACTGCCGGTACTTGCACTTGTCGCCGTTGCCGGGGTCTTGCTGGCCGCGGCGGTCGTCCCGCTCATCGGCTGGTGGTCGGCGGTGACCGTTCCCGCCGGCTATTTCGACGCGTTCCGGGCGCTGGGTTCGCTGGCGCTGGGCCACCTGGTCTGGTCCTACGCCGTTGTCGGCCTTCTCGGCACCGGCATCGTCGTCCTGCTCGGCAGCCTGGCGACGCTGGCACTTGCCCGGGCACCGCGCGCCGCGGTCATCGCCATGCTCCTGGTCGGCTTCTATCTGGGTGCCCATGCGCTGCTGCCGGCCCTCCAGGGGCAGCCCGGACTCGCGCTGCTGGCCGCACGTCCCTGGTGGGGCTACGGCATCGAGCTGGCGGTGCTGACGAGTGCGCTGGCGGCGGGCTGGCTGTATGGCCGGCGCCAGCGTCCGGTGGCGCCGGCCTGAGCAGGCGCCGGCCCGACGGGCCCTGGCGCATAGCGGCACGGCGCCCCCGCTGCCTCCCTGCGCCGGGGTTCAACGCCCGAACGACCTGGTCCCCGCGCACCCCTGGACCGGTGGCTGGGCTGGCCTGGGGCAGCCACTGCAATGGGCGAGGTCAGGCCCTGTCGCCAGCCCCTGCCAACAGCGGCAGCAGCGTCTGCGCAGCACCGGCCCCGCCTCGCCCTGCGCGAGCAGAGCGCCAGGGAGAGCTCACGGCAACGCCTGAAGCTCTACTCTCCGAGTGTCCACTTGACGGGAGAGCTAACGCTACCGTTTCCGCGAACTGAACATGCGCAAGCTCATGGGCACGGATCACCAACGGTGTATCAGCGTCGCCCCCCCCTGAGTGGTCACCGCAATCACCTCAGATCCGTAGCCGAACGCCCGGACTGGTGCACCGTTAAGAATGGTTTCTGCCACCGGCGTGTTCAGGCTCCAGCGCACGAGGCGGGTGGAACCGCCGGGTTCTGCGTGCATGGACACGGCGTCGTTTCCGATCCACGTCAGGTCTTTGAAGGACACTGGAAAAGGCGCAAGCATGGTGAGGTTGATTCCGTCGAACACCTGCCCCGACCCAAGAGTGACTCGGGCGCCGTTGGGCGTAGGTCTGATTGGGTACACGGTTTGCACAGTTCCGTGATAGGGCGTCTCCCCACTTGCCACGACCGTCCCCTGTGTCGAAATTTCCTCGAAGTGCAGGTCATTCGGAGAAGTGCCATCTCTAAAGAAGAACATTCGCCGCGTTGCGCGGCTCCACGAGAACTCTTGACTAAAGCGGTTCCAGGGAAGCCAATGGGTTTCCTGACCCATCTGATTGAAGATTCGATGCGACGCCCAAGCGCCAGTGGAATCGACGGTCATCACGAACTCATCGGCCGCGCCCATTCCAGTGGCCGTAACCGGCCCGAAGCTCAGAAACATCGGCGCAACGGACCCAGGGTTCAGGACACCGAGACGTCCACCTTCGTAGGCGACGTAAACCTGATCGCCCGCGCGGTTGACTGACGCGAACCGCGGCTCGAAGCCAAGCGCCGCGCTCCGAAGATAGGTCCACTCATCAACCGAGAATCGATGAACAACGCGCTGGTTCCGATTGAACAGATACAAGATCCCCGTGTCCGACAGGTCAGCGGAATCAGGAACGAAGGGAACCTGATTGGGATTTGGCGCGGGCGGAGGACGGCGCCCGCGAAAAAAGTCGAGCAACTGGTGTTGATGAACTTCGATGCTTCCGAGAACAGCGCCACCGCGAAAGAGAAACACGGTGTCGCCGTGCTTTGAGATGCCTTGCGCAGACTGTGCCAACTCCATCACCCCGACCTCGCGAAACTCAGTCGTCAACCATGCCAGGCGCGCGCCCCGTAGCACGAAGATGCCGGGCTCGGACTCGGCACCATCCGTTTGAATGAAAACATCGCTTAGTTGCCCCCCGGTCCCGCTGCGGTAGGTCAAATCAGCGCCGCGGAACGCAATCCCCAACTCGTCAATGACCACACTGGCGTCGAGCGAGGCATATACAACGGTTCCTCCGGGGAAATCACCGTGATACGGGGATGCGAAGTGAGCGCCGAATGAGCCATTCGAGCTCACAGGTATCCTGAGAATATCCACTGGCGAAATCTGTGTCTGCCAGCCGAAGAGATATCCAGAATCAGCCGCAACGACGAACCTTCTCGGGGTATAGTAGCCACCAAGACTCTCATAAACCGCCACCTGCACAGCGTCAGCTATCCGAACAGATTGCAGCTTTCGATCTCGACTCGAAATCAGAAAACCGTTGTAGATCCCGATATCGTCGGCATTGGTCCAGGCGACCGGAAAAATTTCGCCTCCGGTACCACTGAGGTCGAAACGCCGAACGTTGATGTTCTGATTGACGAAAATTCCCTCATTTGAGACGGCGATCGATTTCGGAACAGCATCCAGATGGATGTCAGCCAACCACGCTCCCGCGTCCAAGTCGAAACGCCTGACGACCGCAGGTGTCGCGTAAAGGAAATACACGACCGCCTGATGCTGGACCTTTCGAAGCCACGGTGTCGAAACCGATTCGACGACTTGCTGTGCCGGCCGCGCCATCTGCTCCGCCGAGTTCGGTGGAGTCGCATCCAACGCCCTTGCTAAGAGGCCAGAGCTGGCCACCACCGCCAGAACTAAAGCGAGGACGGACTGCTTCATGCAACCCTTGGTGATATTCATCGTCTCCCCGACTGGCCAGTTGTTGTGGACGCAAGACAGCAGCGTCGATACTATCAAACGCGAAGCCTCAGTTCAATATGCCATGAAAGCTACAAGCGGAATGTGTCAATGGCCTGAGACAGCAGGCGACGCGAAATTGGTGAGCGTGCGGATCGATTGATGGTTGAGGGGTGAGGGTCTTCGCGGGTCGCGGG
>DDTN01000040.1 GCA_002344355.1 Proteobacteria bacterium UBA2363
TCCGGGAAAGCCGGGGCGGTTCACTTCTCCCCTCCCCCGCCTGCGGGGGAGCGGCGGGGGAGAGGGCCTGCGCTGACCATGATCTGCATCGCTGCCGAACCGGGCCGTCCGGGTTTCCCGGCAACGTGTCGCTGCCCCGCTGGCGTGCGGGAGCCGTCCCTGGCGTTTTCGTCGCACATCCCTGTGCGCCGAGCTACTTTCTCTTGCTCGCCCAAGAGAAAGTAGCCAAAGAGAAGGGCGCCCCAGGCGGTCCGCCCGGCGGGCATCCTGCCCGCCGGGTTCGCGTGTCCCGTCCGGGCCGACGCGCGAGCCAGCCTTTCCCGCATCCCTCCTGCTGCGGCCGCCGATCCATCCGCTGGGACGCGACGTGCTCGCTCCAGCCGGCTTGACGTAGGGTCGGCTACGCCGGCGCCGTCCTCCGCTGCGCGCGCCGCGTCCCAGCGGCGTCTCGACGGCCTCGCGACGGAGCGATGCGGGAAAGGCTGGCTGGGGCCATCCCTGGCCCACGCGTCGGACGGCGCCTCGGGCGCCGTCCGCGCCTGCGGCGCGGCTGATCCGGCCGTGCCCCGCCGGACCGCATGGGGCCCCGTGAGAAGCGCGGACATCCTGTCCGCCAACAGCAAGAGCAAGAGCAAGAGCAAGAGCAAGAGCAAGAGCAAGAGCAATAGAGGGGCAGCGAACGCGACAGGGACCTTCTCCCTTCTTGCGGCTGCACCGCACTTCTCCCCTCCCCCGCCTGCGGGGGAGGGGCCGGGGGAGAGGGCCGGCACTCGCCAGCGTCCGCACCGGCACCGGATCCGGCCGCCCTGATGTCTCGAAAGCGCCCGATCGCGGCGAGGACCCGGAAAGTTGCCGATGCCCCGCGCGAGCCGGGCACGGCGCCACCGGCCCGGATCGCCTTTTGCCGCGCCGCGGGCTAACCTTGGCGGCCATGACCCCCACCCCCGCCGCCCTGGTCGTCGAGGACGAGGCCGATCTGCGCGAGCTGATCGAACTGTCGCTGGCCGGCATGGACCTGGACGTGGTCGGGGTCGGCAGCCTGGCCGAGGCCCACGAGCAGCTCGCCCGGCGCAGCTTCGCGCTGTGCCTGACCGACCTGCGCCTGCCCGACGGCATGAGCCTGCCGCTGGTCGAGAAGATCGGCCGCGAGCACCCGCACACGCCGGTCGCGGTGCTCACCGCCTACGGCAACGTCGAGACCGCCGTGCAGGCGCTCAAGGTCGGCGCCTTCGACTTCGTCGCCAAGCCGGTCGACATCCAGCAGCTGCGCCGCCTGGTCGAGACCGCCCTGCGCCTGGGCGCGCAGCGGCCGGCGGCCGACGCCACCGCGCGCCTGATCGGCGAGTCGCCGGCGGTGCAGCAGGCGCGCGCCACCATCGCCAAGCTGGCGCGCAGCCAGGCGCCGGTCTACATCTCCGGCGAGTCCGGCAGCGGCAAGGAGCTGGCCGCGCGCCTGATCCACGAACTGTCGCCGCGCGGCCACGGCCCGTTCGTGCCGGTCAACTGCGGCGCGATCCCGGCCGAGCTGCTGGAGAGCGAGTTCTTCGGCCACAAGAAGGGCAGCTTCACCGGCGCCGCCGCCGACAAGCCCGGCCTGTTCCAGGCCGCCCACGGCGGCACCCTGCTGCTCGACGAGGTCGCCGAGCTGCCGATGCCGATGCAGGTCAAGCTGCTGCGCGCGATCCAGGAAAAGGCGATCCGCCCGATCGGCGCCAACGTCGAGCAGCCGGTCGACGTGCGCCTGATCAGCGCCACCCACAAGAGCCTGCACCAGCTGGTCGAGCGCGGCGCCTTCCGGCAGGACCTGTACTACCGGATCAACGTCATCGAGCTGTCGATGCCGCCGCTGCGCGAGCGCCGCGACGACATCCCGATCCTGGCCCGGCACATCCTCGGCAAGCTCGACCCGGCCGGCCGCGTGCAATTGTCCGCCGGGGCGATGGCGGCGCTGCAGGGCTACGGCTTCCCGGGCAACATCCGCGAGCTGGAGAACATCATCGAGCGCGCGATGGCGCTGTGCGAGGGCGATGCCATCGGCGTCGACGACCTGCAGCTTCCGCAGGCCAGCCCGGTGCCCGGCAGCGCGCCGGCCGGCTATCCGCAGCCGCCCGCCTTCGCGCCGCCGCCCGGTTACGCGCCGGCACCCGGCTACGCGCCGGCGCCGCCCGCGCACGATCCCAACCTGGGCCCCGGCTGGGGCACCGGCGGCGGCGCCTACGCGCCGGGCATGCCGGTACCCGGCGGCGCGCCCGCCGCGGCGCCGGCCGCGCCCGGCGCCGAGGGCGGCCGCGACGCGCCGCTCGAGGACTACATCGAGCAGCTCGAGCGCGACCGCATCATGAAGGCGCTGGAAGCCAACCGCTACAACAAGACCAAGACCGCCCAGGCGCTCGGCATCACCTTCCGCGCGCTGCGCTACCGGCTGAAGAAGCTCGGCATCGAGTAGGGCCGATCGCCCGCCCGGGAGCGAGCCGCCGGCTTCATCGCGGTTTCGGCGGAGTCCACGCTTCCTGCAGCCCGCGCCTGTCCCGGGGCGGGCAGGTCAGTCGAGGTCAGGCGGCGATGTCGACGTACTCCACGACGCTCGCCGGGCTGGGGATCGACAGTCCGTCCGCCTTGAGGCCTTCCAGGTGGAACTCGATCGCCTCCCGGATTCCCGCTTCCACGGCGGCGACCGTCTCACCGGTGGCAATGCAGCCCGGGAGGTCGGGCACGTAGGCCGACCAGTTGCCTTCGGCCTTTTCGATGACGATGGCAAAACGCATGGGGTCACCTCTTCAGGGCGGCTTGCTTGAGTACGCTGTTCAAGGTCCCAGGCGCCAAGTCATCGCTGGGCTTGCCGGACAGGGTCACGCGCCCTGGCTTGGATGGATGCTTGAACTGACGGTGGCTGCCCCTGCTGGCTACCTGGACCCAGCCGTCCATCAGCAGGAGTCGTAGCACCTCGGCAACCTTCATGCGGCAAGCATAGCAGTGGACGCGCACGCCCACTCCCTGTCGCGCTCTTGTACGCCACGCCTCGCGATCGCAGGGCTCAGCGCCGCGTGGCCGGCAGGTAGCTGCGGCTGCGTCGGCCGCGGCGCCCGTAGGCGCAGCGGCAGCAGGTGGGGGAGGCGGTGCGCTGGTAGCGCGGGCGGATGCTGCTGTACATCGGGGGCTCCTGTGGGGGGTTGGGGGCATCGGATCGCCGCATGCCTGACGACCGATACGCGAATCCATGCGCGAAGCCGTCGCGCCCCGGCTCGTCCGGGCGTGCGCCGTTGCCGTCCGTTCAAGAAGGCGCGGGCCGGACCCGTCCGGATCCGGCCCGCGCGGCCGCAGGCGCGCGGTGCGGCCGCCGGCCCTCAGTCGAAGCCGTTGCGGAACAGCCGGTCGTCGCCGGCCAGCAAGCGCTCGTGCGCGCCGATGTCCCACAGGCCGGCGCGGGTGTTGGGCGCCAGCGGGTCGTCGAGCGGCCGGGGCGTCGACCGCATGTCGTGGCCCAGGGCGTCGACCAGGGGGCGCAGGTCGTACCGGCCGGCCGCCACGGTGCCGCAGGCGTCGACGGCGATGTCGACCTGCGGCGCCAGCGCGAAGTCCAGGCCGGCGGCATCCACGAACAGCTCGTTGCGGCGCGTCGTCGGGAAGTTCACGTTGTCGTAGACCGGGGCAGGGCCCTGGGTGCGGTCGATCAGGGTCTGGAACCCGTCGGCGAGGTTGCACACGGCGGTGGCGACGCCGGCGGTGGTGCCGGCCAGGCGCAGCGAGGCCGGCGTCGACGGGCAGCCGTACAGCACGTTGCCGAACACCTCCAGGCGACGGCCGGTGACCAGGGCCGGGGCGGCGCAGCGCTCGGAGAAGGTGTTCATGACGATGTTGGCGCTGCGCCCGGCGCCGCTGGCCGGCGCGGCGACGGTGGCCTCGACCAGGGCGTCGTCGCGGGTCAGCGGGCCGGTCGGCGCCGGGTTCTCGGCGCCGGCGTCGCCATTGGCGGCGAACACGTTGCCGCGGATGTTGACGTTGGCCTCGCTGCCGCTGCGCACCGCTACCACGCGGCCGTCGAAGTGGTTGACCAGGCCGCTGTTGCAGTCGCGCCCCTGCGGGCAGGCCGAGTGGTTGCCCGCGAACAGCGAGCGCTGGATGCGGGTGCCGGCATTGCCGGCGCTGGCCACCAGCACCGCGGCACCGGCGCCGCGCAGGCCGCGCGCCACCGGCGCGCCGTCGCTGGCGATCAGGTTGGCGCCGTCCGCCACGTTGTCGCGGAACACGCTGCAGGCCGGTGCCGCGCCACAGCCCTGGCCCGGCATGTCGACGATCAGCGGGCCGCCGTCGACCATGGCGATGGCGCCGCCGACGGGCGCCTGGTTGCCGGTGAAGCGGGTGCCGTAGAAGTACGCGGCGCCGCTGCCGCCGGTGACCAGCACGGCGCCGCCGCTCATGCCGCGCGCGACGCACAGCCAGGCGTCGGTGCCGCTGCAGGTGCGCGGCTGGCTGGCCGACAGCGAGACCGAGTTGGAGCTGAAATCGGTCCGGTCGGTGGCGGTGTTCAGGCCCAGGCGGATCGCCGCGCTGGAGACGAACACCGCGCCGCCGCCGCGCCGCTCGGCGGGATCGGCGGCGACCTGCCGGGAAAGCACCGAATTGCCGGAGAACAGGCGGCTGGCCTCGCTGCGCACGCCGTCGATGCGGCAGCGCTCGCTGGCGATGGCGCCGCCGCGCAGCTGCGCGCGGTTGGCGATGAACTCGACGCTGCCCAGGTCGATCGCCGGCAGGTTGCTGGCGGTCCCGGTGCCGGCGCAGGACAGGGCGCCGCCCTGGCGGCCGGCCTGGTTGATCTCGAACTGCACGCGGTTGCCGGGATTGTCGCGGTCGATGCCGAGGAACGGCTCGCCGACGTCGCCGGCGACCATGTGCACGGCGCCGCCGTCCTGCCCGGCCGAATTGGTCCGGAACACCACCTTGCCGAGCAGCTCCAGGCGCTGCTGCGCGCCCAGGCGGATCGCGCCGCCGTGGCGGTCGGCGAAGTTGTCCACGAACGAGAACACCGGACTGCCGATCGGGTCGGCGGCGCCGATCACCAGCTCGCTGCGGGTGCCGACGGTGTTCACGTCGGGCAGGTGGATGGCGCCGCCGTCGGCCTGGTTGCCGAGCGCGCGGTTGCGCTGGAACAGCGCGCCGAAGGTGCGACCGCCCAGGGTGTCCTGGGTGATCGTGATCCGCGAGGCGATCGGCGCGACGTGGATGGCGGCGCCCAGGCGCGCCCGGTTGTCGGTGAACTCGACGCCGTACAGGTCGACGGTGGCCGCGAAGATGCCCATGGCGCCGCCGGCGGCGCCGTCGTTCTGGTGGTCGCGCAGGGCGACGTTGCGCAGGGTGACGCGGGTGCGCTGGGCGCCGGCGCCGATCACCGCCAGGCCGGCGGCGCTGCCCGGGAACTGCAGCAGGTCGCGGCGGCCGCCGGTGATCTCCAGGCGGTCGAGGTCGACGCGGCCGCGCGACTCGACCAGCAGGACCGGGCCGTCGCCGTTGATGGCGGCGATCGGCGAGCGGTCGTCGGTGCGCTGCAGGACGCCGGCCACGCAGCGGTAGCCGCCGACGATCTGCAGCCGGCCGTTCTCGGCGACCGTGCTGCTGCCGATCACCACCATGTTGCCGGCGCCGGGCGCGGCGCTGTGCTGGTAGGTGCGCGAGACCATGACGAAGTTCGCTTCGGTCGGGTCCAGCCCGGCCAGCGCCGCCTGCAGGGTGTTGTAGCCGGTGCGTCCGGCGCAGGTGGTCGGCTCGCCGCTGCCGCGCACCCAGCGCTCGGCGGCGGCGGCCGGATGGTTGGCCGCGACCAGCACGAGCAGCACGAGCAGGGCGAGGGTCCAGCGCGCCGCGCGTCCGGCCGGGTCGGCCGGGCGGTTGCCGGGCAGGCGCAGGCGCGCCCGGTGGCCGTGCACGGGGGTGTCTTCGAGGGTATGCATGGAGGAACTCCGGTTCGGGTGGGTACGAACCGGCCATGCGCAGCGGGGAGGGCGCCGGGCTCATCGCCCGTCGGCGCGGGGTTCAGGGTGCGGCCAGCGCGCCCAACCGGGTGCCCAGCGGGTCGTCGCCGGCCAGGCGCGGCAGCTCGGCGAGGGCGGCGGCCACCGCCGGGTCGTCGGCGGGCCGCCGGCCCTGCGCCTTCAGGGTCTCGCCGAGCAGGGCGGCGGCGGCCAGGCTGCGCGGATGCGCCGGCCCGCGCTGCGCGACCAGCAGGCGCAGCGCGCGCCGGGCCTGGACCTCGGCCTGCGCGGCCTGACCCTGGCCGAGCAGGGCCTGCGCGTACTGCTCGCCGCTGCCGGCCAGCAGCGGGCTGTCCGCGCCGTGCGCCCGCTCGATCGCCGCCACGGTGGCGGCCAGGCCGGCCAGGGCGTCCTGGCCGGGCGCGGCCAGGTAGGCGGCCCAGGCCAGGCCGCCGCGCACCCGCAGGCTGTCGGGATGGTCCGGGCCCTTGCTGGCGACCACCGCGGCCAGCGCCCGCCGGTACAGCGCCAGGGCGCCCTGGTGGTCGCCCTGGCGGGTGCGCAGCGCGGCCAGGTTGTGGGCGGCGGCGGCGGTGACCACGTGGTCCTCGCCGTAGTCGCGGTCGAGGGTGGCGAGCAGGCGGCCGAACACCTCGGCCGCCTCGTCGTCGCGGCCGGCCTCGCGCAGCGCCAGGCCCAGGGCGTTGGCGGCCGAGATCGCGCGCAGGTGGCCGTCGCCCAGGCGCAGCGAGAAGATCTCCAGGGCCCGGCGGTTGTCGCGCACGGCCGCCTCGCCGTCGCCGGCCACGCGCGCCAGGCGCGCGGACAGCTCCAGGGCCCGGCCGTGCAGCACCGTGCCGGTCTCCGTGCGCGCGGCAAGGCGGGCCAGCACGTCGGCCACCAGCGCGGCCGCGCCGGCGGACTCGCCGCCGGCGATCGCGATCTCGGCGAGGTCGAGGTCGGCGCCGTCGACCTCGGCCGGCGACTGGCTGGCCTGGTAGTGGGCACGGGCCTCGCCGATGCGCTGCCGGGCGCGGTCCAGCTCGCCCTGCTGGTAGTCGAGCTCGCCCAGCAGCAGGCTCAGTCCGGCACGGCCGGCGGCATCGCCGGGCGGCACCAGGGCCAGCGCCTCCTCGGCCAGCGCGGCGGCCTGGCCGTACAGGCCGAAGCCGAGGTAGAGGCGGGCCGCGGCCTGCAGCAGGCTGGCCTGCACGGCCGGGTCCGCCGACGGGGCCTGGCGCAGCCGCCGGGTCGCCTGGTCGAGCAGCTCCCGGGCGCTGACCTGGCCCTGGCCGGCGCCCGGGTCGGCGGTCGCGAACAGCCCGGTCACGAAGTCGGTGACCTGCTGCGCGCGCTCGGCCTCGACGCGGGTGCGGTCGCGCTCGGCGCGCAGCGCCTGCGCGGAGGCCGCCAGGCCGGCGACCAGGGCGACCAGGGCCAGGACCAGGCCGGCGGCGGCGGTCGCCGCCAGGGCGTGGCGGCGCAGCGCGGTGCGCGCGACATAGACCAGGCTCGGCGGGCGCGCCTTGACCGGGCGGTCGTCCAGGAAGCGCTGCAGGTCGGCGGCCAGCGCCGAGGCGGCCTCGTAGCGGCGGTTGCGGTCGGCGGCCATGGCCCGCAGCAGCACCCAGTCCAGGGCCTCGCGCAGCGCCGCGCGGGTCGCCACCGGGTCGGCCAGGCCGGCCTCCTCCTGTTCGGCGACGCGCAGGCGGCCGCTCGGCCTCGGCAGGTCGCCGCTGGCCAGGATGTGCTGCACCTCGCGCAGCGGCGTGCGGCGCTGCGCGAACCGGAACGGCGTGGCGCCGGTCAGCAGTTGCCAGGCGATCGCGCCGAGCGACCAGATGTCGCTGCGCGTGTCGATGTCGATGCGGTCGCCATCGGCCTGCTCGGGACTCATGTAGTCGGGCGTGCCCATCAGCGCGCCCAGGCGGGTGTGCGCGCCGGACACCGCCAGCTGGCCGCCCAGCGCCTTGGCGACGCCGAAGTCGATCACCACCGGCTGCGGCCGGCCGGCCGATTCGGTGACCAGGATATTGGAGGGCTTGAGGTCGCGGTGGATGATGCCCTTCTGGTGGGCGTGCTGGACCGCCTCGCAGACCTGCACCAGCAGGCGCAGGCGTTCGCGCAGGCCCAGGCGGCGCTGCCGGCAGTACTCGAAGATGCCGGTGCCCGGCACGTAGTCCATCGCGAACCAGGGCTGGCCGGGCGCCAGCTCGCCGGCGTCGAGCATGCGCGCGATGCCCGGGTGCGCCATCAGCGCCAGCGCCTGGCGCTCGGCCTCGAAGCGCGCCAGGACCTCGCCGCTGGCGGCGCCGGCGCGGACCAGCTTGACCGCGACCAGGCGCCGCACCGGCACCTGCTGCACGGCCAGGTACACCTCGCCCATGCCGCCCTCGCCGATCCGCCGCATCAGCCGGTACGGCCCGACCTGGCGGAGCGCGTCGCCGGCCGGCAGCAGGGCGGCCGGGTCGTCGTCGTCGCCCAGCGACAGCAGGTGGCGCACGCGCCCGGCCAGCGCCGGGTCGGCCTGCGCGAGCAGCCGCTCGCGTTCGGCCGGGGTGGCCTCGAAGCAGGCGAAGAACAGCGACTGCTCGGCCTCCAGGCGGGCCAGCGCCGGGTCGTCCGGCCGCTCAGGCGCCGCCATCGAGGGCATCCTGCAGCCAGCTCCGAACGAACGCCCAGTCGCGCTTGACGGTGGCCGGCGAGACGTCCAGCAGGTCGGCGCACTCGGGCACGCCCAGGCCGGCGAACACGCGCAGCTCGACCAGCCGGGGGAAGCGCGGGTTCAGCGCCTCCAGGCGGTCGAGCAGGCGGTCGAGCTGCAACAGGTCGACGTCGCTGTCGCCCTGCGCCTCGTCGACGCCGGCCAGGCTGACGTGGTCGGCGCCGGCGCCGCGCTTGGCGGCGTCGCGGCGGCGCGCCTGGTCGATCAGCACCTGGCGCATGCTGCGCGCGGCCGCGCCGAAGAAGTGACGGCGGTTGTCCCAGCTGGGCTGCCCCGGCCACAGCCGCAGCCAGGCCTCGTTGACCAGCGCGGTGGCCTGCAGCAGGTGGCCGCCGTGCTCGCCGCGCAGCTGCCGCTGCGCCATCCGTCGAAGTTCGTCGTAGGTGGCCCGGAAGAACCGCGCGCCGGCGGCGGCATCGCCGCGCGCGGCCTGGTCGAGCAGCAGGGTCAGGTCGGCATCGTCGGCCATGACGCGCAAGCCTTGGGGAGTGCGGACGCCATGATCGCGCAATCGGCGCGTCCTGCCCATCGACGGATGCCACTGGGCTGCGGCAGGACGAGTGCACAATCTGCAAACATTTGTGAAGCGTGATTTCACACGCAGAAGCCGCCGCCGCGGCGGCGCAACATGCGACCCGCACGACAAAGGCAAACCCATCGAAAGGTGGGGACGCAAAGTCACCGGCCTAACGGCCCGGGTCATCCCGGCCCACGGTAGCGGGACCGCCGAACGCAGCGCGGAACGCCTATGGGCCCCGGGTCAGTCCCGCTCGCCCTCCCACCAGGCTCCGCTCGGGCGAACTGTCTTTCGTGCGCCGTTGCACCCGGCACGGGTGCGTTTTCCACGAAGCAAGGAGCCTCACCATGAACCTGTTCCGCACCACCCTCGGCGCCGCCGTGGCCGCCTGCTGCTGCGCCTCCCTGGCCCAGGCCAACCCGGTCACCGACACCTTCGACGTGACCGCCACCGTGGTCGCCGCCTGCATCGTCGACGCCGGCGACCTCAGTTTCGGCAACTACAACCCCGTGGCCGGCACCGCGGTCGATGCCAGCTCGACCATCTCGGTGACCTGCACCAACGGTTCCGGCTACAGCATCGGCCTGAGCGCCGGCGCCAGCGCCGACGAGGGTGCCCGCGCCATGGCGCACGCCAGCGAGCCGGGCGAGTCGCTGGCCTACGGCCTGTTCAAGGACATCGGGCTGACCGAGAACTGGGGTGGCATCGACCTCGCCGACCGGGTCACGGGCACCGGGACCGGCACCAGCCAGGACCACACCGTCTACGGCCGCGTGTTCGCCAGCCAGTCGACCGCGTTCGTCGGCAGCTACGCCGACACCATCACGGCGTCGGTGTACTTCTGATGTCCGCAGGTCCGGAACAGCCGGTCGTCCAGGGGCCCGCCGGCTGGTGCCGGCTGCTTCCGGGCCTGCTCCTCGTCCTGTGCGCGATCGGCGCACAGGCCGTGGAGATCCAGCCGATCCGGCTGCAGGTGGCCGCCGGCGCCCAGGCCGGCGACCTGTCGGTGCGCAACCCGCGCACCGAGGTCCTGCGCCTGCAGGTCGATCTCATGCACTGGCGGCAGGGTCCGGACGGCGACGTCCTGGAGCCTGCCACCGACGCCCTGGTGGTGCCGCGCCTGCTCAGCCTGGAGCCTGGCGCCAGCCAGCGCCTGCGGGTCGGCCTGAGCGCCGGTCCCCGCGACCGCGAGCGCGCCTACCGGCTGCGCATCCGCGAGCTGCCGCAACCGCCGCCGCCCGGTTTCGTGGGCGTGCGCACGGTGATGGAATTCAGCGTGCCGGTGTTCTTCGACAGCGCCGCCGCCGGCGCGCCGCCCGAGCTGGCCTGGCGGGCCAGCCGCGACGGCACCGGCGCGGTGCTGGTCGAAGCCCGCAACGACGGCGCCTGGCACGCCCGGTTCTCCCGCCTTCGCCTGCTCGACAGCGCCGGCAACGAACTGGCGCGCTCGGAACGTCCGCACTACGTGCTGCCGGGCGCCAGCGCGCGCTGGCGGCTGCCGGTCGCCGGCGCCCTGCCCGCGCAGCTGCGCCTCGCCCTGGGCGAGGGCGGCAGCGAGCGCGAGACGGCCCTGCGCCTGGAGTGATGGCGATGGCGCGCGCCCGTTCCCGGCTGGCCGTGGCGCTGGCCCGGCCACTGCTGGCCCTGCTCGGCGCGGCCGCCCTCGCGCAGGCGCAGGACGGGCCGCGCGAACTGTGGTTTCCCGCCAGCGTCGGCGGCGCCGATGCCGGCCTGGTGGTCCTGGTCCTGGTCGACGCCGAGGGCCGCCGCTACCTGCGCCGCCTGGACCTCGGCCTGCTCGGCATCGGCGTGCCGCAGGCGCCGGCGATCTCCCACCAGGGCGAATGGTTCGTCCCCGAGACCGCCCTGGCCGGCCACCGCCTGCTCGTCGACGAGGCCGCTGGACGACTGGACGTGCAGCCGGCCGCCGCGCCGGCGACCGTGGTCACCACCCGGCCGGCGCCACCGCCAGCGGTGCGCTCACGGCCCGACGCCCGGGCCAGCACCGGCTGGGTGGCGCCGTCGCCGGCAGCGACCGCGCCGGTGCCGGCACCCGCGTCCGCTTCGACCAGCCCGGAACCCGCGGCGCCGCCCGCCGATGCCATTGCCTGGCTGCTCGATGTCGAGGTCAACGGCCGGCCGGTGCCCGGCGTGCATGCGGTCAGCGAATCCGGTGGCCGGCTGTGGCTGTCGGCGGCCCTGCTCGAGGCCGCCGGCCTGCGCGCGCCGCCCGGCACGCGGCCGGGCGGGCCGGTCGCGCTCGACAGCCTCGCGGTCGGCGCGCCGCGCCTGGATACCAGCGAACTGCGCCTCGCCTTCGAGGTCGATCCCGCGCGCCTGCCGGCGCAGCGCCTGGACCTCGCCGACGGGTTCCGGCCGGGTCCGCCGCCGGGCGGGCTGTCGGCGATCGTCGGCTACGACCTGGGCTATGCGCACCCCAGCGGTGGCGAAGGCACGCTGGGCGCCGCGCTCGACGCCGCGGTCGCCGCCGGTCGCGCCACCTGCGGCAGCGGCCTGCTGCTGTCCAGCCGCGGCGACGCGCTGCGCCGCGGCGAGAGCCGCTGCCAGTTCGACTGGCCCGAGCGCATGCTGTCGGTGACCGTCGGCGACGCCGTCGGCGGCGATTCCGCGCTGCTGTCGCCGGTGCGCTACGGCGGCGTGCGGATCGGCACCGACTTCGCGCTCAATCCCTATTTCAACACCCGGCCGCTGCTGGCGGTCTCGGGCAGCGCCCGGCTGCCCTCCACCCTGGAGCTTTACCTGGACCAGCAGCTCGCCCTGCGCGGCGAGATCGCTCCGGGGCCGTTCCGGATCGAGGACCTGCCGGCGCACACCGCGAGCGGCGAGCTGCGCGTGGTGGTCACCGATGCGCTGGGCCGGCAGTCGGTGTCCAGTGCGCCGGTGTTCGTCGACCCGCGCCTGCTGCGCCCGGGCCTGGTCGACTGGAGCGCCGAGGCCGGCCGCCTGCGCCTGGACTACCTGGGCGAGGACGACCGCTACGGCGAGCGCTTCGCCAGTGCCCGGATGCGCCGCGGCATCAGCGACCGGCTGACCGTCGGCGGCCAGGTCCAGGTGCGCGAGGCGGGCGGCCTGGCCGGCGCCGAGCTGGCCTGGCAGGCCGGCGCCCGCGGCATGCTGGAGGCCGCCCTGGCGGCCAGCCGCGACGACGGCGAGACCGGCCTGGCCTGGCTGCTGGGCTACGCCTGGCGCGGCCAGGTGCTGTCCTTCGGGGTACGCCACTGGCAGGCCGACGACGGCTTCTCGAGCCTGGCCTGGGACGAACCGGGCGAGGCGCCGGAGCGCTTCACGCAGGGCTGGCTGGGCTGGCGCGCCGGCGACCGCGTCTCGCTGTCGCTGTCGGTCCTGGAACGCCGCCAGCGGACGCTGGACGACCAGCGCCTGGCGACCCTGGGCCTGAACCTGCGGCTGTGGCACTGGACCCAGCTGCTGGTCTCGCTGTCGCACCCGCTCGACGGCAGCGACGACCTGCGCGCCAGCCTGGTGCTGAGCGTGCCGTTCGGACGCGGCTACCACGCGCGCGCCGGCGCCCACCACGATGGCGACCGCACCGGCCTGCGCGCCGGCGTGCAGTCGCCCTGGCCGGACGACACCGGCCTGGCCTGGCGCCTGGAAGGCGAGGCCGGCGGCCAGCGCGAGTCGCTGTCCGGCAACGCGCTGTGGCGCGGCCGCCTGGCCCAGGCGCAGCTGGCCGGCTACCGCGACGGCGACGGCGCCGGGTCGCTGCAGGCCGGACTGGCCGGCAGCGTGCTGCTGGCCGGTGGCGGCGTGCACCTGGCGCGCCCGGAGGCGGGCAGCTATGCCCTGGTCCGGGTGCCGCAGGCGGGCGTGCGCGTGCTGCGCGACAACCGCGTGGTGGCGGTGACCGGCGACGACGGCACCGCCCTGGTGCCGGGCCTGCGGCCGTTCCAGCGCAACCGGGTCGCGCTGGAAGGCGGCGACCTGCCGCTGTCCCTGCGCACCGCCCATGCCGCCCTGGACGTGGTGCCCGGGCGCCGCCAGGTGGTCGCCGCCGACTTCGCCGCCGAACGCGTGCGCTGGCTGTCGCTGCGCATCGCCCTGGCCGGCGGTGGCGTGCCGCCGCCGGGCGCCACGGTGCGCGGGACCGGCCTGGCCGGCGAGGCCGTGCTCGGCTTCGACGGCGAGCTGTACCTGGAACTGGATGCCCGGGCGCGCACCGGCGAGCTGGAGGTTTCCTGGCCGGGCGGCGCCTGTCGCGTCGCCCTGCCGCCCGTGACCTGGCAGGGCGATTTCGCCGCCATCGACGAGGTGCTGGCATGCGCATGATTCCCCGATCCCCGGTCCCGCTCGCCTGCCTGGCGGTCCTGCTCCTCGCGGCCGGCACCGGCACCGCCCGGGCGGCCTGCGGGGTGTCCGCCTCGGGCCTGGCGTTCGGCCCGGTCAATCCGCTGGCCGGCGCGCCGGTGGACAGCGCCGCCACGCTGACCGTGAGTTGCGCCGAGACCACCGCCTACAGCATCGCCCTGCTGCCCGGCGCCGGGCCGGGCGGCCTGCACGAGATGACCAGCGGCGCGGATGCGCTGCTGTTCGGCCTGTACGTCGATCCCCTGCGCAGCATCCCGTGGGGCGACGGCACCGGCGGCAGCCAGGTGGTCGGGGGCAGCGCCGGTCCGACCGGCAGCGCGCACACCGTGCATGGCCGGCTGCCACCGCAGCCGCTGGCGCGGGCCGGACACTACGGCGGCACCGTGGTCGTGGTGGTGAGCTGGTGAGCGCCCGGCTGCCGGCGGCGACCCAGGCCGCCGCCCTGCGTGCGCGCGCGCAACGCCTGCTGGCGCGCGCCGAACGGCTGCAGCCGGAGCGCCGCGCCACCGCGCCGGCTTCCGCCGTCACCGGCCATCTCGCGGCGATGGTCGATGCGATCCCGGCCGACATCGTCCTGGTCGACGCCGCCGGCGCGATCCTGGCCAGCAACGCGCCGGGCCTGGATCTGGTGCCGGCCGCGGCCGCCGGCGCGAACTTCGTCCTGCACTACCTGGCCGAGGACGGCGTGGTGCCGCCCTCGGCCTGGGAGGCGGCCGACGCGGTGGCCGCGTTGCTGGGAGGGCGCGAGCAGCGGGTGAGCGTCGAATACCCGCTGCAGGCCGCGGCCGGCGAGCGCTGGCTGCGCCTGGTCGGCCGGCCGTTGCCGGCCGCCGCGCACGCGGGCGCGGTGCTGGTGCGCATGGACGTGACCGCCAGCCGCAGCGCCCAGGAGGCGGTCCGCCGAAGCGAGGAGAAGTACCGCCTGCTGTTCCGGCGCAACCCGCACCCGATGTGGGTCTACGACCCGGCCGATGGACGCTTCCTGGAGGTCAACGGCCGCGCGGTCGAGCGCTATGGCTGGAGCGAGCGCGAGTTCCTGGCGATGTCGATCCAGGACATCCGGGCGCCGGCCGAGCGCGAGCGCCTGGCCGCATTCGATGCCGGCCGGGGCGACGGCATGGTCAGCGCCGGGGTCTGGACCCACCTCACCCGCAGCGGTGACACCCTGCTCGCCGAGATCCACGCCGACGACATCGTCTACGCCGGCCGCCCGGCGCGCATCGTCATGGCGGTCGACATCACCGAGCGGCGCCGGCTGGAGGAGCAGCTCGCGCAGTCGCAGCGCCTGGAGGCGCTGGGCCAGCTCACCGGTGGCGTCGCCCACGACTTCAACAACCTGCTGACGGTGATCCAGGGCAATGCCGAGCTGCTCGCCGAGGCGCTCGCCGCCGAGCGCCCCGAGCTGTTCGAGCTGGCCACCATGATCGGCGCCGCCGCCGATCTCGGCGGCCAGCTGACCAGTCGCCTGCTGGCGTTCGGGCGCCGCCAGCCGCTGGCGCCGGCGCAGGTCGACGTCGCCGCCCTGGTCTCCGGCATGGTGCCCTTGCTGCGCCGCACGCTGGGCCGCGACATCGAGGTCGAGGTCGCCGACGAGCGCGCCGGCTGGTGCGCGCTCGCCGATCCGGGCCAGCTCCAGAACGCCCTGCTCAACCTGTGCCTGAACGCGCGCGACGCCATGCCGGCCGGCGGCCGCCTGCTGCTCGAGGTGGCCGACGTCGTGCTCGATGCCGGGTATGCCGCGCGCAACGCCGACGTGGCGGCCGGCGACTATGTGCTGCTGGCGGTGACCGACACCGGCTGCGGGATCCCGGCCGCCGACCTGGCGCGGGTGTTCGAGCCGTTCTTCACCACCAAGCAGCGCGGCCACGGCACCGGCCTGGGTCTGTCCATGGTCTGGGGCTTCGTCCGGCAGTCGCGCGGCCATGTCACGGTGTACTCGGAGCCGGGCGTGGGCACCACGGTGCGCCTGTACCTGCCGCGCGACCAGGCGGTCGCCGTTCCGCCGCCGCCGGCGCCGGCCGTCCCGGAGACGTTCGAGGCCGGGGCAGGCGAGCGCGTGCTGCTGGTCGAGGACGACGACCTGGTGCGCGAGTACGCGCGCGAGCAACTGCTCGCCCTGGGCTACCGGGTACTGGTCGCGCGCAGCGGCGCCGAAGCGCTGGCGATGATCGGGCAGGACGCCGGGATCGACCTGCTGTTCACCGACGTGGTGATGCCCGGCGGCATCAACGGCCGGCAGCTCGCCGACGCCGCGCGCGCGCAGCGTCCCGACCTGCCGGTGCTGTTCGCTTCGGGATTCCCGGAAAACGCCCTGACCCGCAACGGCCGCATCGACGCGGGCGTCGTCCTGCTGGCCAAGCCCTACCGCCGCGCCGACCTGGCGCGCAAGCTGCGCGAGGTCCTCGGGGCCCGCCGCGACCATGGAGTGAGCGCATGAACGGCAAACGCCTGCTGGTCCTGGACGACGACGCGCTGGTCGCCGGCACGATCCGGCAGATCGCCCTGTCCGCCGGCTTCGAGGTGCACTGCGTCGGCGACGGCACCGCCTTCCTGGAGGCCGTGGAACGGTTCGCGCCGGACCATCTGGTGCTCGACCTGCTGCTGCCCGGCATGGACGGCGTCCAGGTCATCGAGCGGCTGGCCCGGGCCGGCTGCCGGGCCCGCCTGGTGATCATCAGCGGCCTGGACTGCCGGGTGCTGGAGGCGGCGAGCCGCAACGCCGCCGAGCTGGGCCTGGCGATCGCCGGCATCCTGACCAAGCCGTTCCGGCCGGCGCAGCTGCGCGCCCTGCTGAGCGAGCAGGGCGGTTGCGGCGGCGCCGGCCCGGTGGCCACCGGGCGCGCCGACGAGGCCCAGGGCGAGCAGGCCCTTGCCGAGGACCTGGCCGACGCCATCGCCGACCGCGACCTGTCGGTCGCCTACCAGCCCAAGATCGATTGCGGCACCGGCAAGCTGGCCGGCTTCGAGGCCCTGGTGCGCTGGGAGCACCCGCTGCTGGGCACCATCGGGCCGGCGCGCTTCGTGCCCCTCGCCGAGCGGCTGGGGCTGGTCGACGGCCTCACCGAGTGCGTGCTCGACCTGGCCCTGGACTGGTTCGCACGCCTGCGCGCGGACCTGCCGGCGGCGGCCCTGGAGCCCGGCCTTCAGCCCCAGCTCTCGGTGAACCTGTCGGCGCGCACCCTGTCGGACACCGGCTTCGTGGATCGCGTCCTGGCGCGCTGCGGGCGCGCCGGCCTGGCGCCGGCCGAGGTCATCTTCGAGCTCACCGAGACCGCGGCGATGGAGGACCCGGTGGCCTCCCTGGGCCTGCTCACGCGCCTGCGCATGAAGGGCTTCCAGTTGTCGATCGACGATTTCGGCACCGGCTTCTCGTCGATGCTGCAACTGGTCCGGCTGCCGTTCTCCGAGGTCAAGGTCGACCGCTCCTTCGTGGCCTCGGCCTCGCGCTCGCACGAGTCCCGTGCCGTGGTGAAGTCGATCATCGACCTCGGCCACAGCCTGGGCCTGCGGGTCGCCGCCGAGGGCGTCGAGGACGAGGCGACCCTGGCCTTGCTGGTCGATGCCGGCTGCGACCTGGCGCAGGGCTACCTGGTGGCGCGGCCGCTTGCGCCGGACTGCGTGCTGCCCTGGATCCAGGCGCGCTGGCCCGCCATCGACACGCCGCGCTGCCTGCGGGTGGCGGGCAGCGCGGCCTGATCGCAGGCACGCGCGGTCCCCGGGCGGCCCCGGCGGCGGGCCGGCCGCGGCGCCGGTGCGGTGCGCGTCGACGGCCCGGGCCAGCGGCTATGCTTGGCCGGCCGGCACGGCTGCGGGGGACGCGATGAAGTTCGAGCGGAACAACCTGGTCGCCACCTTCATGGACATGGTCCAGGCCGGCCAGATCGCCGCGCCGCAGCGCCGCGAGCTCTACTACCTGCGCGCCTACCGCCTGCTGCTGGGCCTGCTCGCGGTGGCGCTGACCTTCGGCGCCTACGACCGCGAATGGGTGCGCTTCGGCGACCTGCACGTGACCCGCGCGCTGGCGATCTGCTACCTGGGCGCCGGCCTGGTGCTGGCCCTGTACGCGCTCAACGAGAAGATCAGCGGGCCGGTCGAGCTGGTGCTCGGCCTGCTGGTCGACATCGCCGCGATCTCGCTGGCGATGCTGCTGACCCGCGGCCTGGAGTCGACGGTGCCGCTGCTGCTGCTGGTCTCGCTGGCGGCGACCGCCAACTACCTGCCGGTGCGGCTGGCGATGGGCGCGGCGGCGCTGGCGGTGATCGCCATGCTGGCGGCGGTGTTCTCGCACGGCATCGGCGGCGGCGCCATGGAGCACGTCACCGCCAACGCCGCCGCGCTCAGCATCGTCTGTTTCGTGGTCGCCGCGGTCGCCTCGCTGATGGGCGGGCGCGCGCGCCGCGCCGAGGCCCTGGCCGAGCGGCGCGGTGCCGAGCTGGTCGACCTCGACCGCCTCAACGACCTGATCGTGCAGCGCATGCGCACCGGCGTGCTGGTGCTCGACCGCGAGGGCCGCGTGCAGCGCATGAACGAGTCGGCCTGGCGCCTGCTCGGCACCCGCCGGCGCGGCGTCGCGCCGGTCGGCCAGTACAGCGTGCCGCTGGCCGAGGCCTGGCAGCGCTGGCGCGCCACCGGCGAGCAGCCGCACAGCCACACCGCCCTGAACGAGGGCGGCGACCCGGCACTGGCCCGCTTCCTGCGCCTGTTCGCCGAGAGCGACGGCCTGACCGTGGTGTTCCTGGAGGACACCCGGCTGCTCGAACTGCGCGCCGAGGAGCTGACCCTGGACACCCTGGGCCGGCTCAGCGCCAGCATCGCCCACGAGCTGCGCAACCCGCTGGCGGCGATCCAGCAGGCCGGCCAGTTGCTGGGCGAGTCCCAGGAGCTGCCGGCGCGCGACCGCCGCCTGGTCGAGATCATCGACAAGCACAGCCAGCGCCTGGAGCGGATCGTGCGCGGCGTGCTCGACCTCGCCAAGCGCGAGCGCGCCAAGCCCGAGACCGTGGAGCTGGAGACCTGGCTGACCCGCTACCTGGACGAGTTCCGGATGACCCGGCTGCCCGAGGGCGACGAGCTGGCGGTGTTCACGCCCGGGCGCGGCTGCGAGGTGCTGTTCGATCCGGTCCACCTGGAGCAGGTGGTCGGCAACCTGCTCGGCAACAGCCTCAACTACGGCCGCCATCCCGAACGGCCGCTGCGCATCACCGTGAAGCTGGACGCGCCCGCGGACGGCGGCCTGGTGCTGTCGGTGGCCGACAACGGCCGCGGCATCCCGGCCGACCGCGTCGAGCAGGCGTTCAAGCCGTTCTACACCACCGGCGCCGGCACCGGCGGCACCGGCCTGGGCCTGTACCTGTGCCGCGAGCTGTGCCAGGCCAACAGCGCCGAGCTGGACTACCGCGACGCACCCGGGTCCGGCGCCTGCTTCGTGATCCGCTTCCACCGCCAGGGCCTGGTCAACCACGAGGCGACCTGAGCCGGGTCCGGGCAGGGCCGGGCCCGGCGTCCGGGCCTGATTGGCGTCGTGTCTCAGCCCGCTGCCACGCGGCGTTTCGCCCGAGCGGCGGCACCGCACTTCTCCCCTCCCCCGCCCGCGGGGGAGGGGCGGGGGAGAGGGCCGTCCCGACCTGCTCGCGCCGCCGGGCCGGCAAGGAGGCGGATCATGGCCAGCCCCGGCCCTCTCCCCCGGCCCCTCTCCCACAGGGAGAGGGGAGTACCGCGCGCTCCGCTCGTCCAACGCCGAGTCCTGGCCTTGGGTTCCCGATCCTGAGCTGAGACACGACGCTAGTCAGGGCGTCCGGGGGACGGGCGCCGGAACCCCGGGCGGGCCGACGGCGGTCAGGCCTCGCGATGGACGGTCACCGTCTCCAGGCCGTGGCCGCCGGGTCCGGACTCGGTACGCCAGAGCCGGTACGCGAACACCAGGCCCAGCGACGACAGCGCCGTGTAGAACCACATGCTGCCGGCATAGCCGGCCGGGTTCTCCGGGCCGGCGCCGGCGCGGTCGTTGAGGAAGCCGACCACGAACGGCACCACCGCCCAGCCGAGCTGCTGGCACAGGGTCATCAGCGCGTAGGCCGAGCCCAGCCGGCGGGCGTCGACGATGTAGGCGACCGATGGCCACATCACCGCCGGGATCAGCGAGAACACGCCGCCCAGCGCGACGATCACCAGCAGCAGGGTGAGCGGCACCTCCGGGCCCCAGAGGAAGGGCACGAGCTGCACCGACGGCCCCGGCGGCAGGTAGGTCACCGCCAGGAACAGCGGCAGCATCACCAGCGAGCCGGCGGCCATGAACAGCGAGCGCCGGCCGACCCGGTCCACCCACAACCCGAACAGGGGCGTGGCGACGATCGCCGCCATCGGCAGCATGCTGCTCAGCAGGCCGGCGGTCTGCCGGTCCATGCCGTGCGCCTGCTGGAAGTAGTCGATCGCGAAGGTGCGGAACGGGAACACCGTCGAGTAGAACACCACGCACAGCGCGACGATGTACCAGTACGAGGCGCTGTACCTGAACATGCGGCGCAGGTCGAGCTTCTCGGCGGGGCCGGCGTCGCCGAGGTCGAAGCGGCCCTCGGCGCGCTTTTCGGTCATCCAGTACAGCAGGCCTGCCGCGACCGAGACCGCGGCGATGGCGGTGGCCAGCCAGAGCGGATCCTGCCAGTTGGTGTACAGGGGCGCCGCGAAGCCGGTCGACCAGTCGGCCGAGGCCGAGCCCAGCCGCGCGATCGACAGGTTGAGCCCGAAGGCCAGGCCCAGTTCCTTGCCCTTGAACCACTTCGCCAGCACCGTGGTGGCCGCGACGATCAGCGGCTCGGCGCCGAGACCGAGCAGGAAGCGGCCGGACAGGATCAGCTCGTAGCGGTCGGTGGCCGCGGTCAGCGCCGCCGCCAGCAGGCAGATCGTCGCGAACAGGGCGATCGCGCGCTTGGTCCCCCAGCGGTCGATCAGGATGCCGCCGGCCAGCAGGACCAGCAGGGCGGCGACGTTGTAGGCGGTCGACAGCAGGCCGATCTGCTTGTAGGTGAAGCCTTCCTGCTCGCGCAGCAGGTCGATCACCGGGTTCAGCGCGTCGTAGACGTAGTAGTTGCCGAACATGGCCAGGCTGACCAGCAGCAGGGCCAGCCAGCGGTACATCGGGGTCGGCCGCGGCAGGGCGGCGGGGTGGACGGCGGACGTGTCGATGGCGGGCTCCTCCTGACCGGCGTGCGCCGCACTTTACCTGCCCGGGCCGGCGCCGGGGGGCAGGGAGCCGGGATTCGGGATTCGGGACCCGGGACCCGGGACCCGGGTCCCGCCGGTGTGCGGCGGGTGCGGCGCGTTCGCCGAGCGTGGCAACGCTGGCGCGCACGGCGAGCGCGTGGTCGGGCGCATCCTCGACCGCGAGCGATGGGTGTTCGACTCGCGTGTCCTCGATGACGGCCGCCGGCCGCCGGGTGGCGAGCGCTGCCAGTGCCGGGCCCGGCCGGCGGCCGCCAGGACAACTGCTAGGCTGCCGCCATGAGCTACGTACGCTGCCTGCGCGGCCTGGCCTCGGGCATCGAATACCCGGCCGACCGGCCGATGAACCTGGATCCGGCCGACGGCCGGCCGGTGGTGATGGAACTGGACCTGGAGCGCCTGCGCGCGCAGCGGCCGGACGCCGGCTGGTACCGTCCGCAGCGCCGCGACATGTGGCGCTTCGGCGCCCTGCTGGCGCTCGACGTCGACGATCCCGACGACGCCCGGCACCTGGTCCTGCAGGGCGAGGGCGGCACGCCGCTGCTGCCGTGCGACGACCATCCGGTGGCGCGCGCCGGCGGCTTCGCGCTGACGGTCAAGGACGAGGGCCAGCACTGGCCCGGTCACGGTGGCAACCCGACCTTCAGCTTCAAGGACCGCGGCATGGCCATGGTCGCGGCGATGGCGCGCCGGCTCGGCCTGCGCCGGCTGGCGGTGCCGACCCAGGGCAACGCCGGCGATTCGCTGGTGCACTACGCCCTGGCCGGCGGCCTGGAGGTCGCGGTGGTGATGCCCGACGACACGCCGATGCCGATCCTCGGACAGGTCGCGGCGCGCGCGCTGCAGCACCCGGAGCGCGTGCAGATCCACCTGGTGCGCGGCACCATCCGCGAGGCGGGCGCCTTCCTGCGCGAGCGGCTGCTGCCGCAAGGCTGGTTCAGCGTCGCCACCTTCCAGGAGCCGGGCTGGCGCATCGAAGGCAAGAAGACCCTGGGCCTGGAGCTGGCCGAGCCGGCGGCGCCCGGGCAGCCCTGGCGGCTGCCCGATGTCATCGTCTATCCCACCGGCGGCGGCACCGGCGTGCTGGGCATGTGGAAGGCCTTCGCCGAACTGCAGGCGCTGGGCCTGGTCGACGGGCGCCGGCCGCGCATGGTCTGCGTGCAGAGCGAGGTCACCCCGCCGCTGGTGCGCGCCTTCGACAGCGGCGCCGAGGACACCGTCGCACAGGCGCCTGCCGGCCCGACCCTGGCGACCGGCCTGAACGTGCCGGCCGGCGTCGGCCATTTCCGGGTGCTGCAGATCATCCGCGAGAGCGGCGGCGCGGCGGTCGCGGTCGCCGAGGCCGACACCGCGGCCGAGCTGGCGCGCATCTGGCGCGAGCGGCGCTGGTGGATCTCGCCGGAGGGCGCCGCCTGCCTGGCGGCCCTGCCGCAGCTGCTCGACCGCGGCCTGGTCCGGCGCGGCGAGCGCGTGGTCGCGGTCAACACCGGCTCGCTGGAGAAGTACCTGCCGGACCTGCGCCACCTGCTGGCGCCATAGTCCGCGTTCCGCGCACGCCACCAGCCGTTGTCGCGGGGCCAGTTGGGGGGACCGGGGATCAGGAACCAGGAACCAGGAACCAGGAACCAGGGGCGGGGATCCGGGGACCGGGGTTCGGGGCGAGGGATCCGGGGCGAGGGATTCGGGGCGAGGGACTCGGGATTCGGGATCGGAGTCGGGATCGGAG
>DDTN01000019.1 GCA_002344355.1 Proteobacteria bacterium UBA2363
CCCGCCAGCGCCCCCGCCAGCGCCACCGCCGCGACCGCCGGGACCGCCGCCCCGGCCGCCGGCCGCCGGCCGGGTCGGGCCCTGTGGCGGCATCTCCAGGCCAGCCGGGATGGGTTCCAGGTCGAGGACCTCGCGGATGAAGGCGCGCAGGGAGGCGACCAGGGGCGCGGTCCGCACCCGGCGCCCGGCGACCAGGTCGGACGCCGCCTGCGCGGCCAGGCGAACCTGCTCGTCGGTGCCCAGCAGCAGGATGTCGGACAGCGCGCCCTCGACCGCGTCGCGGATGCGCCGGGTGCGGTCGGAACTGCCGCCGGGGGACTCCTCGTCGTCGCCCTCGCCCTCCGGCTCGCCCTGCAGATCCTGCCCGCGTGCGGCCGCGGCCCGCTGGCGCAGCTCGCGAAGGTGGGTGGGATCGACCTCGAGATTGCCGGTGAAGGACCCGCCGAGCACCTTGTAGGCGGCGATCAGCGTGCGCAGCCGCTCGTTGATCTGGCGGTTCTCGCGTTGCCGCCTGACCTGGATGGTCTGCATGACGAGCAGGCGGATGCCGACGCCGATCAGGGTGATCAGGGCCAGCGCGACGATCGAGAACGCCACGCCCTGCCAGGTGCTGAAGTCGAGGATGCGCATGGACCGACCCACCGGATGGCCGCACAGTATGGCGCGGGTCCGGGTCCAGCCGCAGGGCTGCGGGGGCGCCGCCGACCACCGACGCCACCGCGCGCCGGCACCTGCGAAGGCGCGACCGCGACCCCGCCAGGGCCAGCCGGGCCGCGGTCCGGTCGGGGCCCGCCGCCGCTAGCGGCAGATCCGCGCGCGACCGCGGTCGAAATGGAAGTGGTCGGCATGCGCGCGGTTGTAGTCCGGGCCCAGCACGGCATCGAACCAGCGGCAGGCACCGTCGCGCAGTTCGCGAAGGAACCGCGCCTCGTCGGTGACGCCGGCTGCCTGCTCGGACGCGCCGGCCGCCCCGGGCGCGGCGTGCCAGTCGTGCAGCACGCGGATCCGCCGGCCGTCGGCCAGAACGAAGCCGGCGAGGTCCACGGCATCGGCGGTGGCATGCCGGCTGCGGCGGCGGCCCTCCTCGCCGTAGAGGTTGCGGCAGGCATAGCTCCCCAGGTGCTCGATCGCGCGCACCTCGCTGCCGAGGCGGGCAAGCGCCGCCGGCTGCAGGGCGTGCCGCTCCCACATCGCCAGCGACAGGGCCGCCCGGCAGCTCAGGCTGAAGGGTTCGCCGACCGCCACCGAGGTGCGCTCGATGCGGAACGCATTCTCGAATCCGCAGCCGGGGCCGGTCGCGCGATCCGGAAGCGGTGTCGTCCGCCACCGGGCCGTCGCCAGTGCGGCGCGGCAGGCGGCCGGATCGGCGCTGGCGCGGGCGAGCTTGAAGGACGTCAGCAGGTTGGGGGCCGCGGCGACATCCAGAGGCGCCCAGGGGTCGAGCCGTTCCGGCACCTGGATCCGACCCGATGACAGCGCCCAGTAGGCCAGCGCCAGCATCAGCAGGGCGAGCAGGGCGGCGCGACGCGGACGTGGTGGGCCATGCGTTCTCACGCAGGCACGATGTCGTTCGTGCCGTGGCGGCGGCGTCGAGCCCCGGCCCCGGACTGAACGGCGGTACAGGCAGGCCCGCCGGCCCCCTTGCCGCCCCCCGGCGGAAAGAGAACGGCGGCGCGAAGCGCCGCCGTTCTCCCGCGCGGGAACCAGGATCAGCCGCGGCCGAGGTCCATCACCTTCGCCCAGGCGCGCGCGAAGTCCTCGACGAACTGCTCCCGACCGTCGTTGGCGGCGTAGGCCTCCGCAACCGCGCGCAACTCGGAGTGCGAGCCGAAGATCAGGTCGACCGGCGTCGCCGTCCACTTCAGCTCGCCGCTGGCGCGGTCGCGTCCTTCGTACAGGCCCTCCTGCCCTTCCGCCTTCTGCCACCGGGTCGACATGTCGACCAGGTTGACGAAGAAGTCGTTGCTCAAGGTGCCGGGGCGATCGGTGAACACGCCGTGCCGGGCGCCGCCGGCGTTGGCGTCGAGCATGCGCATGCCGGCCACCAGCACCGACATCTCCGGCACCGTCAGGGTCAGCAGGTTGGCGCGCTCGACCAGGGCCTCGGCCGGCGACAGCAGGTTGCCCTCGCCGTACCAGTTGCGGAAGCCGTCGGCGGTGGGCTCCATGGGCTCGAACGAGCCGGCGTCGGTCTGCTCGGTGGTGGCGTCCGCACGTCCCGGCGTGAACGGCACGGTGACCGCATGGCCGCCGTCGCGCGCCGCCTTCTCGACCGCGGCGACGCCGCCGAGCACGATCAGGTCGGCCATCGACACCCGCTTGCCGCCGCGCTGGCCGCGGTTGAAGTCGGCCTGGATGCGCTCCAGCGCCGACAGCACCTGGGCCAGCTCGGCCGGGTCGTTGGCGTCCCAGTCCTTCTGCGGCGCGAAGCGCACGCGGGCGCCGTTGCTGCCGCCGCGCATGTCGCTGCCGCGATAGCTGGCCGCGGACGACCAGGCGGCGCGGACCAGTTGCGGAACGGTCAGGCCGCTGGCCAGGATCCGCGACTTCAGGCTGGCGATGTCGCGGTCGTCGACCAGCGGATGGTCGACCTCGGGCAGGGGGTCCTGCCAGATCAGGTCGACGTCCGGGGCGTGGCTGCCCAGGTAGCGGCTGCGCGGCCCAAGGTCGCGGTGGGTCAGCTTGAACCAGGCCCGCGCGAAGGCGTCGGCGAACTGGTCGGGATTCTCCTTGAAGCGCAGGGCGATCTCGCGGTAGGCCGGGTCCTCGCGCAGCGACAGGTCGGTGGTGAACATGATCGGCGCGTGGCGCTTGCTCGGATCGTGGGCGTCCGGCACCAGGTTGGCGGCCTGGCCGTCGGCCGGAATCCACTGGATGGCGCCGGCCGGGCTGCGCGTCTGCACCCATTCGAAGGCGAACAGGTTGTCCAGGTAGTTGGTGGTCCAGGCGATCGGGTTGACCGTCCAGGCGCCCTCCAGGCCGCTGGTGATGGTGTCGGCGGCGTTGCCGGTGCCGCACTTGTTCTCCCAGCCCAGGCCCTGCTGCTCGATCGGCGATCCGGCCGGGTCGGGACCCAGGCAGTCGTCCGGCTTGTGCGCGCCGTGGGCCTTGCCGAAGGTGTGGCCGCCGGCGATCAGGGCCACGGTCTCCTCGTCGTTCATGGCCATGCGGCCGAAGGTCTCGCGGATGTCGCGGGCCGCCGCGATCGGGTCGGGATTGCCGTTCGGGCCTTCCGGGTTCACGTAGATCAGGCCCATCTGCACCGCCGCCAGCGGCCGCTGCAGCTGCCGGTCGCCGCTGTAGCGGGCGTCCTCCAGCCACTTGTTCTCCGGGCCCCAGTAGGTGATGTCGGCCTCCCAGTCGTCGGTCCGGCCGCCGGCGAAGCCGAAGGTCGAGAAGCCCATCGACTCCAGGGCGACGTTGCCGGTCAGCACCATCAGGTCGGCCCAGGAGATCGCCCGTCCGTACTTCTGCTTGACCGGCCAGATCAGGCGCCGGGCGCGGTCCAGGGCGACGTTGTCCGGCCAGGAATTGAGCGGCTCGAAGCGCTGCTGGCCACCGTCGGCGCCGCCGCGGCCGTCGAAGGTCCGGTAGGTGCCGGCGCTGTGCCAGGCCATCCGGATGAAAAACGGTCCGTAGTGGCCGTAGTCGGCCGGCCACCAGTCCTGCGAATCGGTCATCAGCGCCCGCAGATCGGCCTTGACCGCGTCGAGGTCGAGCGTGGCGAAGGCCGCCGCGTAATCGAAGTCGGGGCCGTACGGGTTGGAGGTGGGCGAGTGCTGGCGCAGCGGCGAAAGATCGAGCCGCTGCGGCCACCAGTCCTGGTTGCCCATGGAACGGACCGGAATCTCGCCCTGCTGCGCCATGGTCTGCACGCTTTCGGCGTGGACGGCGGCGGTGGATCCGAGTGCGGCGGCGAGCGCCAGCACGAGGGTCTTGGTCCTGATCATCGGTGTCTCCCTTGGGGTCTGCTGCGGTCGTTGCAGCCTAGTCCTGGATGAACTGCGACTGAAATCGATTGATCCGATGCGATCCATTGACCCGTCGAATGGCGCGACGCAGCATCGCTGAGCTGCCCCAGCCGTCCGGCCCGCAATGCACGGGCCGGGGCGGGCCGACGGCCGCCTCAGCGCAGCAGCAGCACGGCCGCAATGGCCAGCGCGGCGAGCAGCCCCAGCCCGGCGAGGCTGCACGGCAGGCAGCGGTGGGGCCTGCCCGATGCCGGCGACGGCGTGTCCCGATGCTCGTGCCGGCCGGTCATCGGCGCGCGCTCCGCACGGCGCCGAACATCGTCGCTGCCAGGCTGCCGGCAAGGCAGCCGACCTGGGCCACCTGACCCAGCAGGCCGCACAACCGCTGCCCGGCCCAACCGACCAGGTTGCCGGCAACCGCCACCACCGCCTGGGCGAGCCGGCAGGCGACCACCACGGCGACACCGAGCACCGCGGTGCCGGCGGCGACCGCCAGCGCCGAGGCCGCCACGACCAGGTCGACCACGCCCGCCACGACTTCGACCACGGCGCAGCCGGTGGCGGCCACGACGGCCGCCGCGCGACAGGCGACGCCGACGGCTACCGCGGCCGCCACGCAGGCCGCCCGTTGCGCCTCGGCGCCGGCCCGGCAGGCCAGCCGCCGGGTCGCGGCCAGGGCCACGCAGCCGGCGCGCGCGGTCCGGCAGGCGTAGCGTCGGGGATCGAAGGCGCCGAAGGCGTTGCAGCCGGTGAACTGCGTGCAGGTGATGTTGCACGGGCCGGCAAGGGCGGCGGCGAGGTCGGCGTTGCAGCCGGCGATGGCGGTCGCCTCGGTCGCCGCGCAGGCCGCCAGCTCGGCGGCGGTACCGTCGAAACAGGCCGCGGCCGCCGCCGGCCGGCCGGCCATGCGGTCCCAGGCGGCGCCGGCGGCGCCCAGCGCCTGTCCGGCAACGCCGAACAGTCCGCCCGCCGCGCCCTGGCAGGCCGATTCCATGCCGGTACGCAGGCGCATCGCACCGAAATCCCAGCCGTCGCGCCAGGCCGTGCAGCGTCGGCGGCGCCGCGCCGCCGCCTGCTCGCACGGTCCCCGGCTGGCCGCCAGCACGCCGGCGAACTCCAGCTCGTCGACGATCGCGTCGGCATAGTCCCGGGCGCCCGCGACATTCGGGTGCCCGACCGAGGCCATGATCGCCTCGAATTCCGCGGCCAGGCTGGCATAGCCCGCCGCGGTCACGGCGGCGCGACGTTGCGCCGCGACCTCGTCCTGCGGCGTCACGCCGGCAAGCAGCATGGCGACGTCGAGCAGATCCACCGGCAGCGCGTCGATCCTGCCGTCGAAATCCCAGAGCATCGTCGAGGGCCCGAACAGGCACCGCGGTCCCTCGATGCCGGAGCGCGCGAACCGCACGACGCGCCCGGGGAACTCGGCCTCGGCCATCGCCACCGCCTGGCGCAGACGGTGGTTGCTGGCGACCTGCCAGATCCGCGAGGCCCGCGCCACCGCCGCCAGCGAGGCCGGGGCGATCCAGGGGCCGCCCGGCGTCGCGAACATCGCCGCCGTCGCCTGCACCCGCAGCAGCGCCGCGCGCGAGTACCAGGAGAAGATCGGAAAGTAGCCGTTCACCACGATCGCGGCGCCGGGGAAGGCGCCCAGCGCGAAGCGCAGGGTCTCCAGCATCTTGGCGCGGACCTGCAGGGCGGCGGCGAACAGCCAGGCCTCCCAGGACGCCAGCGGCCCACCCTCGGCGATCGCGGTGGCCGGCGAGAGGATGCTGAAGATCCGGGTGTCGTTGATGCCGCCGTCGAGCAGGATCAGGCGCACGGCGGCCGGGTCGCTGCCGTTGCCGGGCGCCTGCAGCATCCCGTGCGCCGCCTCGAGTTGCCGCAGCGTGGTGGGGATGGCGCCGGGCAGTTCCCGGACGAAGCCGTCCGGGCTGTAGAACGGGCGGATGAACGGGGCCGTGGCGTCCAGCAGTTCCCCGCGCAATGCCTGGTCGACGGGGTCGACCGAGGTGTTGGACGCCGGGATCGGCGTCGGCGTGCAGCGGGCACCGGATCGCGCGAGGGACAACTCCGAGACCACCGCCTGCAGGTCTGCCTGAAGGCGCGCCCTGACCCGCTCCCGGAAACGGTTGCCCGGCAGCAGGCCCTGGCCCCACATCAGCGAATCGCCGGCGCTGATCATCAGCGGCATCGCCACCGGCGGCGCCGCGGTGGCACCGTTGAACGCGGTCAGGGGAATGGCCAAGCGACCTCCTCGGGACGCATCGGGCCGGTGGGTCCGATTGGCAGCGTCCACTCCAGTACACGCGAACACAACGGCTGGTTTGCCATGTCCCACCTTTCCGGACATCGGGCATCGCCGCGCCGTCCGCCCTGCCCCCGGGCGCCGGGGGACTGCCAGGCCCCGGCAGGAGCCCGCTGCGGGGCCAGCCCGGACCCGGTGCCGCCGCGACCCGCCCCTGCGACCGTTGCCCGGCAACGGACATCTTGGCACTCGACCGTCCGCCCGGGACGGACCCTCGGCCGCCGGTCCGGGGAAAACGCGAACACCAGGGAAGACCATGAATCGATCGAAGAATGCGGTGACGCTCCTGTGCTGCCTTGTCGCGCTCGTGGCGGCCGTTCCGGTCCCGGCCGCCCCGTCCTGCCCCGCCCTGCCCGGCAACCCGCTTCCTGCCTGCCTCGTCACGCCGGCCGGCTGGTTCTACGCGCGGACGGCCGAGGACGCCGAGCGGCTGGCGGCCGACGCCGCGCTCGCGGGCGAGGGCTTTCTCCGCCATTTCGGGCGCGTGCCGGCGCGCGGTGCCGTGCTGGCGGTGGGGACATCGGGCGGTATCGACGAGGCGCAGCGCCAGGTGCTGCGCGCGGCGGGCGCGCAGTGGCTGCTGCCGTGGCTGGACCCGGACGAGCGGCAGGCGCTGCGCCGGGAGCACCTTCGTGGCGCGATCACCCGGCAGCTCGGCGAGCTGGCCACGCCGGATCGCGTCGAGCAGGCCCTGGCCCAGGCGCTGGCGGCTTCCGGGGGCCAGGTGGGCGCTTCCGGGGTCAACCGGGGGGCGCTGCGGCACGAGATCGGCCACCTGCTCCTGATCTCGGGCTTCTGGCCCGACGCGCTGTCGGGACCGGCGGCCGATGGCGCTCAGCATTACGGGGGGCCGGGACCGGACTGGCTGGATGAGGTGGCCGCCGTCCTGCTGGAAGACCCGGAGCTCGCCCGGTCGCGCCGAACCGCCCTGCGCGAGGCGCGCGATGGAGCGGCCCTGCCGCCCCTGTCCGGTTTCCTCGCGGGCGACCACCCGCTGCGGGCCTGGGCCCTGACCCAGGCAGCGGCCCGGACGGCCGGAGCGGAGCGGTCCGGGGAGACCTTCGTCCAGGTGGTCAGCGGCGAACAGGCCCGTTCGCTGGCGGACCAGGGTGCCGTCTTCTACGCGCAGGCCCGGGGCTTCGCCGATTTTCTCGAGACGCACGGCGGCACGTCGGTGTTCGGTGCGATCGCCACGGCCCTGGCCGGGGGCCGGTCCTTCGACGACTGGCTGGCCGCATCCGGCCCGGCCCATGGCTTGCCGGCGACGGTGGACGCCCTGGAAGCGGCGTGGGAGCGCTGGCTGGCCGACGAGTGACCGGGCCCGATCATGCCCGCCAGTTGGCGTGGTGCTCCCAGTACGCCACGCTGCGCGCGTAGGCAGCGCGGTCGATCGCCACGCCCGAGCCACCCTCCGCCACACCGAGGGCGTTGCGCAGCAGGGTCGCCGGCGCCATCGGGATCTCCTCCGGACTGGCCGTGTAGAGGCAGCCGACCACGCCCCACTCCGCCTGGATGACGGTGCCCTCCCGCGCCAGTTGCGCGCGGTCGTACAGGATCGCCAGCAGGTACTCGGCCACCGGCGGCTCCACGCCCTCGAACCAGCGCACCAGGACCGGCAGTTCGGCGTCGTTGCGGGCCTCGTAGCCGGAGCGCAACAGATGCCGGTTGGCCGCCGTGACCGGCACGGTCAGGCAGCGTGTCGAGGTCCAGTTGCGGTGCACGTGCAGCACGCAGAAGGGCGCGTAGCCGGGCAGGATGCGCTCGGGCGGCTGGCTGTTGAGGTGCCGCTCGAAGGCCTCGGGCGTGCAGTCCTGGATGGCGTTGCGCCGGGGCTCGCGCGGGAACAGGCGCCGTCGCGCGAACTCGGTGAGGACGATGGTCATGGCGGATCGGGGAATGCAGGGTTCATCACGATAGCGCCCCGGATGCCGAAGCGCGCCGGGAGGATCCGGGCGACGTGCCCGGAGCGCCGGTCATCCAGGACCGCCTGCGGAACGCGCCCGGTCAGGCCCACCGGAGCGCACCACGCCCTCGCACGGATGGCAGCGGCCGCAGCAGCGACCCACGAAGCATCCGGTCCGATGGTCCGTGCCGTGGCCGGCATGCGACACCACGGTCGTTTCCTGCGCCATGCCGGCAACCCATCTGTCGGGGCATCAAGGGAGTCCGTCCATGCCTGTCCGTTCGTCCTCGTCCGCCTTCCGGTGCGCCCTGGTGTGGTTCTGGCTGTCCGTGGCATGCACGCCGCCGGCGCTGGCCGTGGTACCCGGCCTGATCGCCGACATCAACCCGATACCGGCCGACGCCGAGTTCGGCGAGGCGATCCAGGTCGGCAACCGGGTGTACTTCGCCGCGTCCAGCGACTGCACCGGCCTCGAGCTGTGGGTCAGCGACGGCACGCCCGCGGGCACGCGCATGGTCAAGGACATCCGGCCCGGGTCGGCCAGCGGCCTGGGCCAGCAGTCCGCCGCGATGACGGCCTTCGGCGATCTGCTGCTGTTCTTCGCCGACGATGGCATCCATGGCCTGGAGTTGTGGCGCAGCGACGGCACCGAGGCCGGCACGGTCATGATCAAGGACGTCTATCCAGGGCCCGTTGCCGGGGTCGGGCCCTTCGGCGGTTTCGCGTCGGTGTCGTCGACGGCGGTGCTGAACGGGGTTGTCTATTTCAATGGCCGTACGCCGACCCACGGCCGGGAACTGTGGCGCACGGACGGCACCGAGGCCGGCACGATCATGGTGCGGGACATTTTCCCCGGCAGCGGCGACGCCAGCCCCCGCGGATTCACCGTCATGGGCGGCTCGCTGTACTTCGCGGCCAGCCCGTCGACGGCGACCGGGTTCGAGCTGTTCCGTTCGGATGGCACCGCGGCCGGCACGACGATGGTCGTGGACATCAATCCGGCGACCAACCAGAGCGGTCATTCCGGCCAGATGATCGCGATCGGCAGCACGCTGTTCTTCCCCGGCACGACAGGTGCCAGCGGCCGGGAGCTGTGGCGCAGCGACGGCACCGCCGCCGGCACCAGCCTGGTGCTGGACATCAACCCCGGTGCCGCCGACGGGCTCGGCAGTAATCCCTGGGCGCCGCTGGGCGGGATCCTGCACTTTGCCGCGTCGACACCCGCGAACGGCTGGGAGCTCTGGCGCAGCGACGGCACGGCAGCCGGGACCTTCATGGTGCTGGACATCGATCCGGGGACTGCCAGCGGTCTGTCGTCGAGCGGTACCCGCCTGTATGCCGCGCAGGACTACCTCGTGTTCGGCGCGACCGCGCCGGGCACAGGCAGGGAGCCCTGGCGCAGCGACGGTACGGCAGCGGGGACCTTCATGCTGCGCGATATCGCGCCCGGCGCCGGCTCGGGCTGGTCGAGCATCGGCCTTGGGTTGGCGGTCGGCAACACCGTGTATTTCGGCGCGTCCGAACCCGCCACCGGTGACGAGCTCTGGCGCACCGACGGCAGCATGGCAGGCACGGTGCTGGTCCGCGACCTGTTCCCCGGCAGCGGCGACTCCCGCCCCGGCGCGCTGGCCGCGCTGGACGGGCATGTGCTGTTCCAGGGCTGGAGCGATGTGTATGGCAGGTCACTGTGGCGCAGCAACGGCACGGCCGCCGGCACCACGCTGCTGGCCAACCCGGAACCTGCCACGATGAACGCGACACCGGAAGTGCTGACGGTGTCCGGCAACCGGCTGTTCTTCCGCGCCAATGACGGCGTGACCGGCGCCGAGCTGTGGGTCAGCGATGGCAGCGCGGCAGGCACCCGCCTGACCCGCGACATCGGCCCCTCGCTGGGCAGCCCGGGGCCGGCGTCCCTGCATCCTTTCGGCGGCGGCGTCTTGTTCAGCCACTCCGAGCTGACCGCCGTCAACCGCGAACTGTGGAAGAGCGACGGCAGCCTCGCCGGCACCACCCTGGTCCGCGACATCAATCCCGGCGGATCCGGGTCCTCGCCCGCCGGGTTCGTGACCATGGGCGGCATCGCCTACTTTTCCGCCACCACGGCCGCCAACGGCCGCGAACTGTGGCGCAGCGACGGCACCGAGGCCGGCACGGTCATGGTCGCCGATCTCGTGCCGGGCAGCGGCAGCAGCAATCCGCAGGAACTGTTCGTGCTCGGCAACACGCTGTACTTCAGCGCCACCGATGGCGTGCACGGCTTCGAGCTGTGGCGCAGCGACGGCACGGCCGCCGGTACCAGCATGGTCAAGGACATCCAGCCCGGCGCCGGCAATTCGGCGCCGCAGTTCATGGCCGCGATGAGCGGCGTGCTGTACTTCTCGGCGCGCACCGCGGCCAACGGCTTCGAGCTGTGGCGCAGCGACGGCACCGAGGCCGGCACCTGGCTGGTCCGCGACATCCAGCCCGGCCCGAACGATGGCGATCCGTACGCCATGACCGCGATCGGCAATGTCCTGTACTTCGCCGCCTCCGAGGACGACATCGGCTATGGCCTGTGGCGCAGCGACGGCACCACGGCCGGCACCACCAGGGTGCTGGAGATCGACGGCGGGACCGCCAACGAGCTGTGGACGCTGCGGGAAATGGCCGGTGCGCTGTACTTCTTCAACATGCCGAGCGATACCGGCACCCAGCTGTGGCGCAGCGACGGCACGCCGGCCGGAACCACGCTGATCCGCGATTTTCCGGGCGACGAGCCCTGGTACCCGCTCGACGCCGCCGTGTTCGACGGCGAGCTGTGGTTCCAGGGCCGGGACGATCTCCATGGCTACGAGCTGTGGCGCAGCGACGGCACCCCGGCCGGCACCCGGCTGGCATCGGACGCGATGCGCCCCGGCCGCTGCAGCGCCTTTCCCTACGAGCCCGTGCCGATGGCCGGCCGCCTGTACTTCGGCGCGTTCGGCGCCGGCAGCGGCTATGAGCTCTGGTCGGTGGCAGGCGAGCGGATCTTCGCCAGCGGGTTCGAATAGCCTCGCCCTGCGATCAGGGGGCCAGGATCGGGCCTGCCCGGTCCATGGAAGTACGACACCGGTGAGTTCCGGCGCATCGATGCCGGTTGCTGGCCTGGGTGTCGTCGACCATCCCATGGCGAGCGTCGGCAACATCCCGCGCTGTTTCGGAGGACCTCCCGTCCGCTGGTGCCGCCTGCGGCGCCCCGCCAGGCATCCGATCCCGCTTGTGGCGGGCCGCCTCGGGATGTATGGTTTACCGGACACATTATCCGGTCAACCAGACACCTGTGCCACGCATCCTGTTGATTCTCATCGCCACCCTGGCCGTGGGCGCCCTGCTGGCCTCCGGTACCGGACAGTTGCCGGTTCGTCCTGGCGCGATCGGCCTGCTGCTGATGCTGACGAGTGCCGGCCTTGCCCGTCGTCACTGGCAACGGCAGCCGCCTGCCGAGGCGACCGGATCGCCCGAGCGCGCGCTCTGGCACGGCCTGGCCAGTCACGGCGTGCTCGCCGGGCACCTGGCGATGGGCACCTGGATGCTGGCACCCGCGTTCGACATGCATGGCGCCCTGGGCCACGCCATCGCGACCGACAGCTGGACCCTGATCCTGGGCGCGCTGCTCAGCTACGCGATCGCCCGCGATCCGGCGCCCCGCCAGGACGAGCGCGACGCCGCGATCGCCAGCCTGGGCTGGCGCTGGGCCCATGGCGCGCTGCTGGCGATGCTGGTGGCCCTGATCCTGGGCCTGGGCTTCGGCGCCGGCACCGCCCTCGCCCGCGCCAGCCAACCCATGCTGGCGCACCTTCTCATCCTGATCCTGCTCGCGCACGTCCTGGTCAACTTCGCCGTGCGCCTGCATCTGTACACCCGGGAGGCCGAGGCCGACGCCGCCGGCGAGGCGCCGCCCGCGTGAGGTCCGGGACGCCGGTCGGCAACCACCTGCGCCGGTTGCGCTTCGAGCACGGCGAGCTCAGCCAGGACGCCCTGGCCCGGGCGGTCGGCATCACCCGTCAGACCATCGTTGCCCTGGAGGGTGGCCGCTACGCGCCGTCCCTGGAACTGGCCATGCGCCTGGCGCACTTTTTCGGCCGGACCGTCGACGAGGTTTTCTTCTGGCGCGACGGCGCGCCCCCCGCACCTTGACCGCATCCCGGAACGGTCACCCACTCCCTCTCCCTTCACAAGGAATCTTGATGAAGTCCGCGTCCCGTTCAAGGCGCCCTGGCCGCTGGCTGGCCCTCGGTCTGCTGCTCGCCCTCGCCTGGCTGGTGTTGCGCCTGTTCGAACCGGTGTTCACCTGGACGCTGGGCTGGCACGACCTCCCCGGTGACGAGCCCCCCGCGGTCGGCACCTCGGCGCCGCACTGGGTCGGCGTTGCCGGGCGCGCCGACGCGCTGCTTCGGGAGGCCCGAGGGCGCCTGCAGGCGCCCGCACTCTCGGCCGCGGTCATGGTCGACGGCCAGCAGGCCTGGGCCGGTGCGGTCGGCCTGGCCGATGCCGGCACCGGCAAGCCGGTCGGCCTGGACGCCCGCTTCCGGATCGGCAGCAGTTCCAAGGCGGTCACCGCGATGGCCCTGGCGGTGCTCATGGACGAAGGCCGCATCGACATCGACCGTTCCGTCCGGCACTACCTGCCCGCCCTGCCCGACCACTACCAGGCGGTCACCCCGCGGCTGGCGATCAGCCACCTGGCCGGCGTGCCCGATTACGGCCTGTGCCTGTGCTTCCCGGTCTGGGAGCATCGCAACCGTCGCCATTTCGAGTCCGTGACGGCGGCGTTGTCGGTGTTCCAGGACCGGCCGCTGCTGGCGGCCCCGGGCAGCGCGTTCCGCTACAGCAGCTATGGCAGCAATCTGGCCGGCGCGGCGATCGAGAGCGCCGCCGGAATGCCGTTCAACGCCTTCGTGGAGAAGGCCGTGTTCCGGCCCCTGGCGATGGCCGACAGCGCCGCCGACGTGGCCGGTGCCGCGGACCCGCGCACGGTCGCCTTCCACGAGGTCGAGGACGGCCGCTGGAAGTACGCCGATCCGGTCGACAACAGCATCCGCTACCCCGCCGGCGGCATGTTGTCGACGCCGTCGGACATGGTGCGCCTGGGGCAGGCGTTCCTGGCCGATGGCCTGGTCGGCGCCGGCACCCGCGCCCAGGTGTTGACGCCCCAGACCCTGGCCGACGGCAGCGGGAGTCCCCAGGGCTACGCCCTGGGCATCCGCGTCAGCGCGGAGAAATCCCTGTTCGATGGCGCCCTGGTGACGCGCCTCTGGAGTCATCACGGCACCGCCGTGGGCAGCACCTCCTACTTCGCGATCTATCCCGACCTCGGATTGGTGGTCTCGGTGATGATGAACAAGGGACAGACCAGCCTGGAGCACCTGGCGCCCGAGGCCGACCGTCTGGTCGAACTGTTCCTCGACCAGGCCCGGGAGGCGCTGGCGGGCGTTCGCCCGGATCAGCCGTCGTCGGGGCGACGCGGCAGCCAGGCGTCCTCGAAATAGGGCTGCAGGGCCTCGACGAAGGCGTTGCGGAGGATGCCGACGATCGCGTCCCAGGTGCCGAGTTCGGCATCGCCGAGCTCGCCGCCGATCTCGATGCGGGTGCCGAACTGGTCGGCCGGCGGGTTGCGGAAGACGCGGGTTACCCCTTCGGCCAGCGCTTCCCAGGCGATCCGGAGCGGGTTCCGGCTGCCCTCGCGGACGTCGCTGCGCCAGCTGAAGATCTGCAGATTCTGCAGCAGCGGCTTGGCATAGCCGGAGAGCCGTCGGTCCCTGGCTTCCAGCTCCATGACGAATTCGCCGTTGCCTGACTCGAAGTCGAGCGCCGCATAGGCTCGCGCCAGGTCGTTGATCCGGGTCAGATCGATGTCCAGGATGCGAAGCGCGAAGCTGAAGCTGTCGGGACTGCCGATCGGATCGAACGAGGCCGACGCCTCCAGGTCGGCGCTCCCGAACAACCGCGCCGTCGCCGCGAGCTCCGCGACGCGGTCGCCCTCGGCAGCGCGGACGTTGGTCAGGTTGTCGACACTCGCCTCCACCTGGGTCGCTTCCAGGGTCACCGGCGGATCGGACACGAAGTTGTGGAAGACCACCCGACCCTCGCGGACCACCACCTCGTCGATGCGGATGGGCACCAGGCCGGCCAGGCGTGTCCGCCAGTCGACGCCGGTTCCAGTCTGAGAGTCGCCGCCGGTGAAGCCATCGACGAAATGCAGCACCGGTGACTGGAACCCCACCTCGGCGACAACCGCGCCTCTGAAAAGGTCCTTCCAGCTCACCGAGATGTCGACCGCGGGCGCCTCCAGCAACGGAACAGGGACGTCCCCGCCGTCCTTGATGATGCGCAGCCCTTCCAGCGTGTAGGCGCCGCGCCAGATGGCCAGGCCGACCTCGTCCACCTGGCCGCTGTACTCGTCCATCGATGCCAACCGCGCGTTGATCGTGTCGCGCACCAGGTCAGGCAGCAGCAGGCGCAGGAGGAGCAGCGCCGCCAGCAGCACGGCAAGCATTATCCATAGAGGCCGGACGCGACCGGTCCGGCGCTCCGCCTCGCTTCCCGGCCGCGGCCGGGAAGCGGCATCGTGGCGGTCTGCGGGCACGGAGCCGCTCACAGGGTCTGGGTCACCTCGCCGCCTTGCGCTGCCATCAGTTCGGCCGCCTGCGCGCGCTGCGCGGACGACAGCGCATGCACGACCACCGCGGTGCGGCCGGTCGCAAGGGCATCGCGGGTGGCGTGGATGTAGGGGTCATGGTCCGGTCGCAGCGACACCAGGCCGCCCAGCAGCAGGCCGGCTACGGCACCGAAGCCGACCAGCGCCAGGCCCGCCGCCCAGGGCGAGCTGACCACGAACGGCACGCCGGTCACGACCAGCAGGACGAACAGCAGGGCACCAGCGACGATTCCGGCCAGGCCCAGCCAGAGGTGGGCGACGATGAGGGTGCGCCGGATCCCGCCACCCTCGGGCTCGAGCTGGAGGCCGACATCCGCGGCGCCCGGCGCGATCACCCTGACCTGCGCAGGCTGCAGCGGCAGCCTGGCCACCGCCAGCGCCGCGGCGTCGCGGGCGGCGGTGGCCGCAGCGAATACCGCCACCAGCTTGCTGTTGGAAACCTCACCGGTCACCGGAAGATCGGACATGGCGCACCTCTCGTCGTCGACGGGGCAAGCCATATCAAGCCAGGGCTGTATCGCCGATGAGCTGCGCTTCCCGCGGCGACCGCCGTTCATCCGGCAGTCGGTCGGCGGGCCCCGCTACCAGCGCGCCTCGAGGTCGAGCAGCAGGCGGTCGGTCGGTTCCGACAGGCCGTCGCGGGTCTCCCGGAACCCGCTCAGGCGCAGCCGCCAGCGCGCATCGAGCGCATAGGCGAACCACAGCGAATGGCCGCGGGCGAAACTGTGGAACCACCAGTCGTCGTCGCTGAAGGCGGCCAGCACGGCGTCGCGCTGGAAGCGCTGCACCGCCCAACCCAGCTCCCAGCCGCGCGCCTGCGTCGAGTCGCCCAGGGTGAGGTCGAAGCGGGCGCCGTCGCGCAGGTCCTCGGCGCCGAGGTTGCGCACCAGGTCCAGGCGCGCCCGCAGCGGTCGACCGGCGAGCGCCAGGCGGCCCTCGACCAGCAGGTCGAGCAGACGGAAATCGCTGACCAGGCGGCCGCCGGCGACCCGGTTGGTGCGGGCGAGGCCGTTGCGCGCCAGCGCCTCCAGGCGATCGAAATCGAGCAGTGCGAGGTGCGCCGAGGCGCTGACCGGCGCCCCTTCGCGCCAGAGCCAGCCGACCTGGGCGGCGGCGATCCGCGACTGGTCGCCGAACAGGTGCTGGCCGGCCCAGTAGCCCCCGGCCAGGGTCAGGCGGTCGAAATCGCCGACGGCGAGCGCATGGTCGATGGCGATGCCGGCCGGGCGCAGGTCGGGATCCCACACCAGGGGCGTCAGCCTGAGCGCCAGCGCGTCCTTGCCGAGCGTGGCCCGGGTGTGCTCGCCGAGGCGCCAGCGCAGGACCAGCCGGTCGAGCGTGAATGCGCGGGCGCGCTCGTTGTCGTTGTTGATCCGGGTGTCCTGGTTGCCGCTGCTGGCAGCCAGCAGCTTGACCGAGGCGCCTGCCTCGAGCCGCTCGCCCAGCCAGCCGTCGAGGCCCAGGCGCAGGCGCCCGCGGGCACGCTCCAGGTCGGCGCGCCCGTTGGGCAGGCCCGATGTGTGTTCGCCGCGGACCTGCAGGTCGCCGGTGAACGACCAGCGCCGCGCCGCTTCGTCCTCGGCAAGCGGATCGAAGGGATCCTGGGCCGCTGCGCCGGCCGCCGCCATGGCCAGCCAGAGGATCGCCAGGGCGCCCGGCAGCGCCCCGACGCGCGCCGACCGTGGCGAGGACATCGCGGCCCGGCTCATGCGCGCACCCCGGCCAGCGCCTGCTGCAGCTCCACCGCCGAGGCCTGGCGTTGCCCGGGGTCCAGCGCGAGGCAGCGCTGGATGATCGCCTCGAGCCCGGGCGGCAACGCCACGCCCAGGGCCGAAGGCAGCACCGGCTGCTCGCGCATCTTGGCGACGTACAGATCCATGGTGTTGGCGCCCTCGTGCGGCAACCGGCCGCCGAACATCTCGCACATGACCACGCCCAGCGCGTACAGGTCGGCCCCCGGGCCGACGTCCTCGCCCGCCATCTGCTCGGGTGCGGCGTAGCGCGGCGTGCCGACGAAGCTGCCGATCTCGGTATGCCCCCCGCCCTGCCGCTGCAGCGGCCTGGCGATGCCGAAGTCCATCAGCCTGGCGTTGCCGCTGGTCTCCAGGATGACGTTCTCCGGCTTGATGTCGCGGTGCAGGACGCCGACCGCGTGGGCGGCAGCCAGGCCTGCGGCGAGCTGACGGGCGATGCGCAGCCCGGCCGATGGCGGCACCCGGCCGCTGGCCTCGAGCAGGTAGCGCAGGGTCATGCCGCGCACGAACTCCATGGAGATGCAGGGCTGGCCGTCGATCTCGACGTAGTCGAAGGTGCGCAGGACGTTGCCGTGGGTGATGCGCCGGGCCAGCCGGATCTCGTCCTTCAGGCGCTCGCGTTGCGTGGCATCCGGCGCGACGTCGGCCCGCAGCAGCTTGAGCGCGATGATCTCGTCCAGCTCCAGGTCGCGCACCTTGTAGACCGCGCCCATGCCGCCGCTGCCCAGCAGGGACAGCACCTGGTAACGGTTGCCGAGCACGCTGCCCGGGGCAACGGCGCCAGCGCCGGCGAGCGCCACGGGCGCCGCGCCCCGCGCGTCGAAGGGCACCGGGGCCGGCAGGGTCCGCGGCGCGAGGGTCAGGTACGGGGTGCCGCCACTGCCCCGAGCCACCGCCACGGCCGATGTACCCAGTTCGGCCCGACAGCGCGCTGCGGCCGCCGGCGTGAGCAGCACCGCGCCCTCGCCGGCCTGGCACAGCAGGCGACTGGCCAGGCCCGCGGCGGCGCCGCCGAGTACCGGGACCGCGGCGCCGGCACCGTCGCTCAGTCCTCCCTGAAGCACGCCACCGACATGCAGCACCGCCGCGGGCCGGGCCACGGCCTGGCTGTCGCGGGCGGCTGCCAGCGCCCGCAACGCCTGCCCCAGGGCGTCGTCCCCGGTGCAGGCCAGCAGCAACTGCACGCCGTCGACGGCGATGGCGGCATCGGGCACGGCCGATCGAACCGCCCGCAGCAGCGCCTGGCTGGCTGCCAGCGCCTGGGCGGCCGGCTCCGCATCCGGCCGGACCGGCAGCCGCAGCGCGAGCAGCACGGCGTCCACGGCGCGGGCGTCGGCACGGGTCGACGCCTCCGGGGGCGCCGGCTCGCCCGACTCCGGCAGGGCCTGCGCCAGGTCGCCGAGATAGCGCTCGATGTCGCTGCGCTCGCGCAGGCTGGCCAGCAGGCCGTCGATGGCCCGCGACAGTCGACCCAGCTCGTCGCGCCCGCGCAGCGCGACGTCGGCACGGTAGTTGCCCGCCACCGCCGATTCGGTGGCCTCGGCGAGCCGCCGCAGCGGGCGCAGCACGCCCTTGGACAGCAGCAGGGAAAGCAGCAGCGCCAGCGCCAGCGACGCCAGGCCGGCCAGCAGGACGGAGTCGAGCAGGCGCCGGAAGCCGGCGGTCGCCGCCCGGGCCGACGCCAGGGTCAGCACCTGTCCCAGCGCCGGCGCAGTGTCGTCGGCGGTCGCCATGAGCTGGCCGACCCAGGCCTGGTCGCCGAGTTGCAGCTCCAGGCGACCGGGACCACCGGCGGCCAGCGTCGACGGCGTCGCCGCCGCCAGCGCCTCCGGCAGGCGGGCGGCGATCGCGGGCGCCACCGAAGCGGCGACCACGCGCCCGGGGGGGAGGTCCAGGAGGAAGGCGATCTCGGCGCCGCTGACCGCGGCGATACGCGCCGCATAGGCGTCGTCGACGCGCAGCGCCAGCAGCAGGAAGCCGACCAGGTCCTGGTCCTGCTGCAGGGGCACGATCGCCGCCTGGTAGAGCACGTCGTCGAGGCGCCAATAGCCGCTGAACGGGGTCAACGCGTCGAAGGCCGCGCCGATCAGCGGATCCTCGCGCAGGTCGTCGGCGAAGAACTCGGCGCTGTCGGTGCGGGCCAGGGCCACCGCCTGGTCGTCGAGCACGATCGCGAGGTCGAAAGCGTAGACCTCGCGACGCTCCAGCAGCAGGTCGCGCACGGAAAGCCCCCCGGCAGCCGCCTGGCCGTCCAGGCCGAAGGCGACCGCGCCGGCGTCGACGATGTAGCTGACGAAGCTGGCGTCGGCGGCGAGCTGCTGGACCATGAACTGCAACTGCTCCAGCCGGCGCTGCTCGAACTCGCGCTGCACGGCGACGCTGGTGGCCAGCGCCTGGGACAGCTCCTGGCCGGCGATGCGTCGGCCCTGGCTCCAGGCCACCGCCAGCGCGGTGGCCGCGACCAGGATCACCAGCAGGGCGCTGAGCGCGAATATGCGCAGCCACAGCGGCGGCGTCGGCAGGCGGGCCATCAGTAGCCGCTCCGCGGCGCGGCCTCGTAGGGCCGCCCGAACTTGTTCATGTGCGGCGGCACCCGCCGCTGCGACAGCTCCATGCGCACGGCGATCGCCGCCGGCGCCTGGCCCGGGTCGACCTGCTGCCGCCAGGGTCGCGCCCGGTCGTGCCAGACCACCAGTTCACCGGGGCCCGCCGGCAGGCCGTCCAGGCGGAATCCGCCGAGGGCGTCGGGGCGGGTGAAGTGCGGCGTGTCCAGCACCAGCAGGTGGCCCACCATCGCGTGGTGGACGTTGCAGTAGATGCGCACGTAGCCGGCCCGGTCGAAGACCACCTCGCCGTGTTCGCCGACGCCGAGCAGGCCGACGTCGAAGGCGTTGCCGGCCGAGGACGAGAAGACGTTGTGGAGGATCGGGTCCTCGTTGGGGAAGCGAACCCGGCTGCCGACGGTGACGGCCAGGGTGCGCGGCTGGAAGCGCTTGCGCCGCGTGGTCATCACGGTGACCTCGGCGAGCGGCTCCACGGCCACCGGGCTGCGCGGCCGGAAGTAGACCACGGCCTCGCGCGCCTCCTCGGCGCGCAGCGCGCGCTGCTCGGCGAACAGCTCGATGCGCCCGGACACGCTGCCGGCGGCGAGCGGCATCGACGACGCCGCCAGCAGCAGGAGCAGCCCGCCTCGAATTGCCCCCATCGCGCCCCTCCCAGGCAGCCGCGCCGATCATAGCGCAACGCCCCGCGGCCCCGTGGGCAGCTTCAGGGGATGGCGGGGGGCGTTCGGCACGGCGCCACCGGCGCCGGTCAAGGGCGGTCGGACTCGGGCGCCGGGACGCGAGTGACTGCCGGCACGCCATCGACCCCCGATCCGACGCCAGCGTACAAACCGCGCCTGCGTCGCTCCGGGGCCGCCCACGCCCCCGCGGACCGCGCCGTTCCTGCGGTCATTCCAGCCAGCCTGCCGCCGTTTCCGTACACTGGCGTCCTGTCCATCCAGCGAGCACCCATGGCCAAGCCAAATTATTCCTTCGAGAAGCGCCAGCGCGAGCTGGCCAAGCAGAAGAAGAAGGACGAGAAGGAGGCGAAGAAACGCGCCGAGCGCGAGGCGGCCAAGCCGGCCGCGCCGGCACCGACCGACGCCGCGGAATGAGCGACGCGGGCACGGCCGATCCGCGGATCTGGGTCGACGCCGATGCCTGCCCGGGACCGGTCAGGGAGATCCTGTTCCGCGCCGCCGAACGGACCGGCGTCCAGGTCACCCTGGTCGCCAACCAGTGGCTGCGCACGCCGCCGTCCCGGCACATCCGCGCCCTGCAGGTGCAGGGCGGCTACGACGTCGCCGACGACGCCATCGCCGAGCGCGCCCAGGCCGGCGACCTGGTGGTGACCCAGGACATCCCGCTCGCCGCCCGGGTGCTGGCAAAGGGCGCCGTGGCGCTGAACCCGCGCGGCGAGCGCTACACGCCCGAGAACATCGCCGAGCGGCTGTCGATGCGCAACTTCATGGACGAGCTGCGCGGCGCCGGCGTCCAGACCGGCGGGCCGGCGGCCTTCCACGCGCGCGACCGCCAGGCCTTCGCCGGCGAGCTCGACCGCTGGCTGGCGGCGCGCGAGCGCGGCCGCTGACCTCGCCCGTTGCGCGCCGGTCCAACCGGTGTGAACCTGCCCTGCCACGACCAGGAGGGTGCTCCATGAGCTACATCGACGGCTTCGTCATCGCGGTGCCCACCGCCAACCGGCAGGCGTTCATCGACCATGCCCGCCGCTTCGACCCGGTGTTCGTCGAGTACGGCGCGACCCGGGTGGTCTAGTGCTGGGGCGACGACGTGCCGGCCGGCAAGCAGACCGACTTCCAGCGCGCCGTGCAGGCGCGCGAGGACGAGACCGTCGTGTTCTCGTGGATCGAGTGGCCGGACAAGGCCACCCGCGACGCCGGCATGGCGAAGATGATGGACGACCCGCGCATGGACCCGAAGCTCAACCCGATGCCGTTCGACGGAATGCGGATGATCTTCGGCGGTTTCCAGCCGGTGCTCGACCTGGGCTGACCGGCGCGCTGGCGTTCCGAACTGCCACGCGACAGGGGGCGGGCCAGCCGCCCGCCCCCTGCCGTCGGGATGCGGCCAGGGCGCGGGCCCCGGTCGCGGCCTCAGCCGCCCAGGGCGTCCAGCACCGCCTGGCCGAACGCCGGCAGGTCGTCGGGCTTGCGGCTGGTGATGACATGGCCGTCGACCACCACCTCGGCGTCCTTCCAGCGCGCGCCGGCATTCTCCACGTCGGTGCGGATCGAGCGGTAGGACGTCATCTGCCGACCCTTGGCGGCGCCGGCCTCGACCAGCAGCCAGGGACCGTGGCAGATCGCCGCCAGCGGCTTGCGCGCCCGGTCGAAGGCGCGGATGAACTCGACCGCGGCCGGCTCGGCGCGCAGAAGGTCGGGGTTGATCACGCCGCCGGGCAGCACCAGCGCCGCGTAGTCGTCCGGTGAGGCGTCGGCGAGCGCGACGTCGACCTCGACCGCGTCGCCCCAGTCCTTGCCCTTCCAGCCGCGGATCCGGCCCGATTCGGGCGAGACCACGTCGACCGGGTATCCGGCCTTGCGCAGGGTGTCGCGGGGATCGAGCAGTTCGGACTGCTCGAAGCCATGGGTGGCCAGGATGGCAATGCGCTGCTTCGAGGTCATGGCGCGCTCCGTTCGGAGAAGGGCCTGCAACTGTGCCCGGCCCGGCCTGAACGGCATCGAAGGCAGGCCGTCTTCGGCACGGCTTCGCCCGCCCTGCCCCGCCCGCCCGTCGCCATCGGTGTCCGGCAGCCCGCGCTCACGACCGCAGGCGCCCCGCCGGCGCGGGCCACCGCGACCCTCCCGGCACTTTTCCCCCGACCCGCGGGCAGGCATTCATGCCGGCGGCGGCGACCGGCCGGAACATGCGACGGTAGTCGCTCGGGCCGACCCCGGTGCGGCGCCGGAACAGGCGCCGGAAGAACGAGGCGTCCTCGTAGCCGACCTCGGCGCTGATCGCCTCGACCGCCAGCTCGCCCGCCTCCAGCAAGCGCTTCGCACGCTCGACGCGGAGGTCCTGCAGGCGCTCGATCAGCGACACGCCGGTCGCGGCCTTGAACCGGCGCTTCAAGGTCCGCTCCGGAATGCCCGATGCGTGCACCACCCGCTCGATCGCGCCGGGCTCGCGGCTGTGCGCCTCCAGCAGATCCTCGCAACGGCGCACCACGGCATCGCCATGCGGGCCGCGCCGGACCAGGGCGGCGTAGGGAAGCTGGCCCTCGGCATGCCACTTGAGCAGGTACACCTGGGCGATCCGCAGCGCCTCGGCCGGGCTGCCGTGTCGGGCGATGATGTGCAGGGCCAGGTCGTGCCACGAGCTGGTGCCGCCGGCGGTGACCACTCGCCCCGCCGGATCGGCGAACGCCAGGTTGGGTTCCGGGCGGAAGCGGACCTTGGGATAGTCGCGCCGGAACAGGCCCTCATAGCCCCAGTGCGAGGTCGCCTCGCAGCCGTCGAGCAGGCCGGCCTCGGCCAGCAGGATGGAACCCGAGCAGGCCGAATACAGCACGGTGCCGGCGCGGTGGCGACGCCGCAGCCAGTCCATCAGGGCCGGATGGCGCCCGGCCAGGGAGGCCTCCGGCGCCAGCCAGATCTCCGGCACGATGACGATGCGGGCTTCCGGATCCTCCCCCACGGCCAGCGCTGGTGCGACCGGAATCCCGTTTCCGCAGACGAAGGGCGAAGGCTCCGGGGACACGATCCGCACCCGGAACAGGGGCTGTCCGGGCACGGCGCCGGCCAGCGTCTCCCAGATCGTGCCGGCCGCCGACAGGACATCGACCATCCCGTACAGGGCCGAGCCGGCGGTCTCGGGAATGGCGAGGATCAGCACCTCGATGGGATCCCGCACAGCGTGGGCCATGGCGTTCTCCGGAAGTGGCACGAACGGACCGTTCACGGCCCGTTTCCCGCTTATGGCTGCGGCCTGCGCGCTCCAGGATGGCCGCACGCCGGGCCTCGCCCACCTGCGGGGCCGGCGTCCCAGCCATCATCGAAGGAGCACCATGAACATGCAATCCACCCTCGCCACGCCCGACACCGTCCGCAACGGCGTCAACGTCACCGCCCTGTACGCGACCATCGATGCCGTCAAGGCCGACCCCGCCCTCGCGGATTTCCGTTTCCGCGCGGAGAACCGCTGGCTCGACGGCGGCCACAACCGCTCGACCATCCAGGGCTTCGTCGCCTGCGGCGAGGAGGACAACACCCGCACTGCGCCGTTCGTGCTCGACGCCGACGAACCGCCGGTGCTGCTCGGCGAGGACCGCGGCGCCAATCCGGTCGAGTACGTGCTGCACGCCCTGGCCGCCTGCCTCACCACCACGGTGGCCTACCACGCGGCGGCGCGCGGCATCGGCATCGAGTCGATCCGGTCCTCGCTGGAAGGCGACCTCGACCTGCGCGGCTTCCTGGGCATCTCCGGCGAGGTCCGCAAGGGCTACAGCGGCATCCGCGTGCGCATGCGCGTGGCCACCCGCGCGACGCCGGAACAGCTCCAGGAGCTGGCGACCTTCTCGCCGGTCTACGACATCGTCTCCAACTCGGTGCCGGTGCGCCTGGACTTCGAGGTCTGCTGAGACCGCGGGGCACCCGTGCCGTCGACGCCCGCAGTCGGCGGCGCGGGACGGGGCGGAGCCGCCGCAGGCCGCCGGGCAGCCCGCCCTGGAGCGCTGTCCCGGGGCAGCCTGGCGACCGGGCGACGGCGGGCCCGCCCGGCGGTCCGCCGGTCCATGCGTCCGAGACGGTTCGCGGCGACGGCTGTCGCGAGCGGCACCGCGCAGGCGCCTAGTCGAAGCCGTTGGCGAAGACCGCGTCGACCGGCGGCGGGGCCAGCGGCTCGAGCTCGTGGGCGCCGATGTCCACGGCGGCACCTTGCACCCGGACGTTGCCGTCGACGTCCCAGCTGCCGACCCCGGGATGGTGCGCCGCCGTGTGTCCGAGGTCGCACAGGGCCGAGCCAAGCGACAGCCGCGGATTCCAGGCGTTCAGGAAGCCGGGGGCCACCTGCGTGTTGTGGAGCAGGAACGGGAGCGAACCCAGGTCGCCCACGACATGGACCAGCCGGTTGTTGCGGACGAAGGTGGTGCCATCGGCGAACAGGTCGGTGGCCACCGCGCCGGCCGGGTGCGCGTTCTCGGCGACCAGGTTGTTGCTGAAGTACTTCCAGGGCGACCCCCGCAGCCTGACCGTTGCGGCCTGGCTGGTGCCGGTCAGCACGTTGTTCCGGAAGGTGTTGTTGCAGACCGTCGCACCGGCCCGGTCGGAGCTGAGGACCAGGGCCGAGGCGGACGGGCCGGTGTTGCCCAGGAAGTAGGAGTTGCGCACGCTTTCGCCCGTGTGGCTGTCCAGCGTCAGGCCGCCGTATTCGCACAGCTCCATGCGCACGCGGTCGAATTCGAAGGCGAAGTTCGACTGCACGTCGGGATCGCTGTTGCCCCCTTCGAGGCCATAGGCGAAGCAGCCCGAGAACCTGAGCAGGGGGTTGGCATGGATCGACCAGCCCCGCGCGATCTGGATGCGGTCGACCCCGACGGTGCTGATCTGGCTGATCGGATTGGTCGCCGACAGTCCCATGAACAGGAACACGCCAACCGCATCCTGGCCGTCGAGCACCGTGCTGTTGACCGCGGTGACCTGTTCGGCCTGCTGGGTGCAACCGGCGTTCCAGGCACCGGAGATGCGGAAGCTGCGGTGCTCGGGCGGAGCGAAGTCGTAGGAGTGGCGACAGAACCTGGGGGCATGGGTATGCGAGCCGTCCTGGGTCAGGGCGTAGCAACCGCTGCGTATGCGCAGGTCGAAGGCCTGCCAGGTCGCGTTGCTGGCCGCCACCGCATTGCGCAGCTCCTGGACGGTGCCGACGCAGTGGACGACCGGCGCAGCGCGGACGGCGCCGGCGAGCCCGCAGCCCAGGACCGGCAGGGACGCGAACCAGGACAGTCGGGGCACGCATGGTCGCGGCCTTCTCCTCGCGGCGGGGTGGCCTGGGACGGAGAAGCGGCGACAAGGAGACGGGCGGTCATGGCGAGTGCTCCGGTCCGGTTCGGACCCCCATGGCCCGACGCCTGTGCCGGCACTGTCGGCGCGCCTGCCCACCGGCCGCCTGACAAGCGCGTTTCCGCTGATTTCGGACGACCTTTTTTATTTCTTGTCAATGAGTTGCGGAACGTTGCGGGCGGTTTCGGACGGTCCTTCCACCGCCCGGACCGGCGTTCGCAGGCGCCATCCGCCCCCCCATCGGGCACCGATCCGCCCTCGTGAACGACCGGCTGGCGGCGACCGACGTGAGGACCTGCCCGACCCATGAAGGCATTGGACGTCGGATGCCCGCCAGGGGTCGAAGAGCGGCCCGCCGCCGCGGTGAGGGTTTCCGGACCCGTCTCGCGTTTCCAGGAGTGCCACTGTCCGGAAACCGCCGCCATGACGCACCGCCTGTCCGCCCTGCTTCTGACGATCGCGCTCGCCCTGGTGCCCGCCGCCCGCGCCGAGGTGTTCCGGGTCGGCAGCGACGTCCATTGCACCCATGCCACCCTGGCCGCCGCGCTGGCGGCGGCGGCCGCCAACGGCCCCGGGCACGACGAGATCCGCCTGACGGTGGGCGTGCAGACCACCCAGGCCCGCTTCCACATCGAGCACACCGACGTGCTGATCGCCGGCGGCTACCTGGCCTGCGGCGTGGTCTCGCCCAGCCCCGGCAACCAGTCGCTGGTGGTCGGCAACGGCCAGGACACCGTGTTCTACATCGGCAACGGCCGCCAGGTGGAGCTGCGCCAGCTGGCGATCACCAACGGCGGCCGCCACGGCGTGGTCAACGGCGATTTCGTGGTCGGCGGCGGCGTCTGGCTCAACGGCGGCGTGGCGGTGCTGCGCAGCACGCGGGTGATGTTCAACCGGGCGCGCCTGGGCGGCGGCCTGGCGGTGACCGGCAGCTCGGTGATGGCCATCCATGGCGGCACCCCGCGCAGCGAGATCGACCACAACGAGGCGATGCTGGGCGGCGGCATCTACGTCGGCGAGCGCGCCACGCTGCGTCTGGACAACGACCGGGTCGCGATCGTCCACAACGCCGCCAACGGCAGCGCCAATGGCTGGGAGAACGCCGGCGGCGGCATCTACGCGAGCGGCGGCGCCACCAGCGCCTCGTCGGTGGAGGTCGGCTGGCTGAACGGCGAGCCGGGCATGCCGGTGCCGACCGGCCTGCTGCTCGCCGACAACGTCAGCGACGGCCACGGCGGCGGCGTCGCCCTGTTCGGCAACACCAGCTTCAGTGCCACCGAGGCCACCATCCGCGACAACGTCGCCGCCGGCTCCGGCGGCGGCCTGTACCTGTACGGCAACCAGGTCGGCAGCGGCGCCAGCGCGCAGATGCAGCGCCGCCTGACCTTCCTGCCCGGCTGGCTTCGCAACTGCGAGGGCCGCTACGGCTGCAACGCGCTGACCGGCAACGTCGCCCGCACCGGCGGCGCGGTGATGGTCATGCACGGCCAGCTGCGCCTGGGCCAGCTGCTGGTCGCCGGCAACCGCAGCACCGACGGCGGCGGCGCCGCCATCCATTCGGGCAGCATCGCCAACGTGCCGGCCCCGGTGAACCGGATCTGGCTGGATTCGATGGTGCTGGCCGGCAACCAGTGCACCGGCACGGCGAGCACGAACTCGCCCTGCGCCACGCTGTTCCTGGGCGCCGGCCCCAACCAGGTGCACATGCAGCACCTGACCCTGGCCGACAACGTGCTCGCCCCGGTGGCCTCCGGCAGCCGCTTCGAGATCTACAACGGGCCTTCGGCGCAGCCGCTGGTGTTGCGCTCCTCGATCATCGAGCCGGGGAGCGGCGTGACGCCGGTGTTCTCGGTGGCGCCCGTGGATGGCGATTGCCTGATGGCGCCGCCGTTCTCCGGCATCGGCACCCGCGCCCTGCCGCGCACGCCGCCCTACGCCTTCGTCTCGCGCGCGGCCCTGGACTACCGGCCCGCGGCCGGCGACGCCGCCATCGACGCCTGCGACACCAGCCAGCTGCTCGACAGCGAGATGGGCGGCCCGGACCTGGTCGGCCACGGCAGCGTCGACGATCCGACCGTGCCCAACCGGCTGGGCCCGAACGCCCACGCCGACCTCGGCGCCTTCGAGAAGGAATTCGCCGACCTGCTGTTCGCCGACGGTTTCGGCGGCTGAGGGGCCCGCCCGGGCGCCAGCGTGCCTGTCCACCGCCGGCGGGGCGCGGCGAGGCCGGCGGGCCGACCAGGGATGGAGTCAGGAGTCGAAACCGTCCGCGAACAGGACATCGGTGACGGTGACCTCGACCGGCACCGGCACCGAATGGTCGCCCTCAACGGACAGCAGCACGCCCGCCTGCGGTTGCTGCGCCGAGAGCACCAGGGTGCAGTCGCCACCCGGGAACAGCGACCCGGCACACGAGGCCAGGTCGACGTCGATGTCGACGCCCCCGGGCACCACCACGCGCAGGTTCTCGACCACCACCGCCGGCTCGCCCAGGTGCAGCACCGTCAGCGCGCCGCTGCCGCCGGCCGGGAACGCCAGGCTCGCCGGCAGCGCCTCGAGGTTCGCGAGCAGGGGTGCGGCCACCGTGATCTGCAGGGCGTTCGCGGCGCTGGGCTGGAAGCACTGGTTGGGATTGCCGCCGATGCACATCACCGGGCCGCCCGACACCCCGGCGGCCGGCAGGGCGGACCCTTGCAGCAGCAGTTCGAGCACGCAGTTGCCGTTGGCCGGCACCGGTACCGCCGGCGTGCAGCGCCCGGGGCCCTGCTCGAGCTGCACGACGCCCGGGATCGGCACCATCACCAGCTGGCGCGGCAACGACGTGGTGTTGCGCACCTCGTAGGCCACGGTCGCGGTCGCGTTCAGCGGCACGGCGACGCTGGTCGGCGTCAGCGGGACAAAGACGATCTGCGGCTGGGCGACCACCGACTGCGCCACCAGCAGGGCGGCCAGCGCCGGATACCGTGTTGATCTGCAGGTCATCGCCAAGTGGGTCCTCCCGGCCGGCGGTGCCCGGCGCCCGGAGAGTCTAGCGGTCACCGGTCCGCCGGACCGAGCGCACCGCACCGCCATCGGGCCTGCGCCGGGCCGCGCAGGACTGGACCATCGCCTCGTCTCGGCCAGTCTCACCCTCGACGCTGGTCGGGCTCAATTCCCGGCAGGGGCGCTGCGGACCCGCCTGATCGCCGCCAGCACCGCCTCCGGCTGTTCCAGCTGGATCCAGTGGCCGGCACCGGCCACTTCCGTCCAGCGACCGCCGGCGGCCTGGGCCATGGCCCGGTGCGCCTGCGGCACCCAGGCCAGCTGCGGGGGGCGGCGGCCTGCGCTGAGCACCTCGACCGGCACGCCGGCCGGCCAGGGCACAGCCTCCGCGGCCGCGACCAGGTCGCAGCCGGCGCGCGCCTCGGACCAGACCGCACGCAGGGCGGCGGTGCGGGCACGCAGGGCGCCGTGGGTGGTGCGCGCCTGCGCCGGCAGGGCCGAGCGCTCCAGCGGAAACAGGGTCGGCAGGAGCAGGCGCGGCAGACCGAACCCGGCCAGCGCCGCCAGCGTGCCGAAGCCGGCACGGGTCGCGAACGGCATCGGCGGACAGCCGTCCGGATGCGGCGCGTTGGGGTCGACCAGCACCATGCCGGCGATCTCGCCCGGTCGCGCCTGCGCCAGCAGGCGCACATGGGCGCCGCCATTGGAGTGGCCGACCAGCACGAACGGTGCCGCCTCGCCGGAGGCCGCCAGCAGGCGCGCGGTTTCGTCGGCCAGCCGCGCCGGCGTGCGCGGCATCGGGCCGGCCTCGCTCCAGCCCAGGCCGGCGCGATCGTAGGCGCACACGCGGCCCTCCCCGGCCAGCGCCTCGAACAGCCCCGACCAGTGGTTGACGTCGTTGCCCAGGCCCGCCTCGAGCAGCACGGTCGGGGTGCCGGTGCCCGCGCACAGCAGGTGCAGGCGATGGCCGCCGATGTCGACCAGGCGGCCGGGCGGCGGGAAGCGCTGCGCATCGCGGCGCTCGGCCAGCTGCTGGTAGGCCAGCCCGGCCAGGGCGAGCACGACGGCGGCGGCCGCCACGGCCCGGACGACGGTGCGCAGGCGGCGGGCGGGCGGGTGGCGGTCCGGTTTCACGTTCGATGCGTCCTGTGTGGCGCGCTGCGCAGGCCGCAGCCTACCTTGCGCGCGGGCGCTTCGCGCACCCGCCGCCGCCCGGCGGCGACGCAGCGCGTCGTCCGGGATCGTCGGAGCGCGCCACCGCCGGCCCCGCACCGGCGCGGCCGCGGCGGCCGCCTTCACGCGCGCGGTCACGGACGACGGGCCGTCGGGTGCGCTAGTGTCCACAACGCGCGGCGGGGCAGGCCCGGCACGCGCCATCGTCAGCACGGGGGAGACGCGCGCATGACATCGACAGCGCCGGCATCCGGACGCCGGCACACCGCTCGGCCCGCCGGCGGCCGGGTTCCGGCGACCTCGGGCCTGACCCGCCGGCTGCGGCTGCTCCTCACGGCCCTGGCGATGGCGCTGGCCGCGACGGCGCCGCTGGCCGCCCAGAACCGGGTCTTCTACGCCGGCGACGGCGCCCGCGAGCGCTTCCACGACGTGCACCGGCTGTCCGACGGCAGCGTGCTGGTCGCCGGCCAGGCGCGCTCGCTGGACTGGCTGCCGCCCTCGGTGCCGCGCACCCAGCTCGCGGTGACCGGCCTGGATTCCGCCGCCACCGGCCAGGTCGCCTTCCTGCTCCACCTGTCCGCCGACCTCGGCACGCCGCTGCGGGTGGTGCATTTCCCGCCCGGCACCGCCCGCGACGTGTTCCGGATCCGCAGCACCGGACTGCCCGGCGCCGCCACCGGCCAGCTCTACGTGTCGGGCAGCCGAGACGGCGCGAGCATCGACGGCTACTACCTGGCGCGCCTGGACGGCAACTTCGTCGACGCGCCGCCCACCGCCACGGTGTTCGTGCACAACGTGCGCGCCAGCGGCGACCACAAGGAACGCCAGCCCTGGGACGTCGGCGGCGACGGCGCGGTGGTGCACGCGGTCGGGCGCGGCTTCGACACCCAGTGGGCAGCGATCGAGAAGATCGACGCCAGCGGCGCGCGCGCCGTGGTCGAGCACTGGCACGCGCACTGGCACGACGGCGGCGAGTGGACCGGCACCCCGGCCTCCAGCTACCCCCACGGCACCGCCCAGCCGCTGCGCTACAGCGCCCTCGTCATGAAGGCCAACCGGCGCGGCAGCCTGCGCTCCACCAGCGCCGCCGACCACGCCGCCCTGGCCATCGACGGCAACGGCAACCCGGGCCGCCAGGGCCGCTTTCCCGACGACTACTACCACGCCGGTCCCTGCGCGCTGAGCGGCACCGGCACGTGCCCGAACACCATGCCCGGCTACACCGGCTACCGCGCGGTCGCCGCGCGCACCCAGCGGGTCGGCGCGATCGCCGTCGACCGCCGCGACAACGCCATCTACTTCGGCTACGCCACGCAGTCCGTCTTGCCCGGCGGCAACCCCGACTTCGAACCGGCGATCGTCGCGATGGGCGCCGACGGCGCGCTGCGCTGGTGGGACCGCCTGTACCGCGAGACCGCCGCCAACTCGCCGCCCGACCAGTACGTCGACGGCCTGGCCATCGACTACGCCATCGACCGCCTGGTGATGCTCGCGCGCAGCCACGGCAATGCCGTAGACAACCTCTGGCGGGGCAACGCGATCGCCCTGAATCCCGGCGGCAACGGCTTCCAGAACCAGTTCACCGGCACCAACGGCAACATCCACATCAGCTGGCTCGGCAGCTTCGGGCTGGCCGACGGCCGGGTCCGCAACGCCAGCTACGTCGCCGAGTACGTGGAGGGCAGCACCAACTACGGGGCCCCGCATCCGGACCCGCTGCTGGGCGGCTGGCCCAATCCCAACGCCGGCTGGCCCAACGTCAACACCACCCGCTGCGGCGCCGACGCCGGCTTCGGCGGCGGCCTCGCGGTCGGGCCGGACGGCGCGGTCGCGGTGGCCTGCAAGGGCCGGCGCACGATCACCACCCTCGATGCCCACCAGACCATGCCGCGGCCCAACCAGCCCAACCCGCCGGTCGGCGCCTGGAACCACTTCGTGCGCGTCTACACGCCCGACCTGTCGGGGTTGCGCTACAGCTCGCTGCTCAGCGGCGCCTGGGACCAGGCCACCGGCGCCGGCGGCGACAACACCCGCGTGGTCGGCCTGGCGTTCGCCCCCGATGGCCTGCTGGCGGTCGGCTGGCACGCCGCCGATGCTCAGGGCGTCGCCCTGGGCGCGCCGGTGCCGGTCGTCGACGTGCCGGCCTGGGGACGCAGCCAGCCCAACGGCGAAAGCGCGCTGCTGGCGCGCCTGCGCGGCGAGCGCCTGGGCCGCGGCGATGCCCTGTTCGCCGACGGCTTCGAGGGCGGCGGCCGGCACGCCCCCTGACCCGGGACGGGCATCGACCGGTGCGCCGCCCGGCCCGGCGCCTGCGCACCGGGGAACCACGCATCGGGGCAGCCGCGGGCAACCTACGCGCGATCGCCCGGATCTCCGGGATCGCGCTGCCCTCCGGCGTACCGGGCCCCCGCTCAGCGGTCCAGCAACAGCTCGAAGGGATCGAAGCGCACGTCCACCCCCGATCCCACGGCGGTGACGGTGTGGACCCGGAAGCCCGGGGGCAGCTCGAGGCTGTGCCGGCTGTCACCGACCCTGAGGCCGAGCGCGCTGTTGCCGGTCATCCGGAACTCGACGTCGACCGGCTGGCCGACCGCGCCCTCGAACGCCAGGCGAAGGCGCTCGCCGCCACCGACCGGGACCACCACCGCGGATATCCGGTCGGTGCGCCGGTCGGCGATCAGCATCAGCGACAGCATCGGCCGCTCGGCGTCGCCGGTGGCGACATCGGACAGGTTGATGCGGGCCAGGGCCGACCACTGGTCGCGCGGCCGGCCGTGGGTGCGCTGGATCTCGACGGTGGCGCGCAGGCCGGCGAAGCCCTCGATACCGCTGCGTCCCCAGTCCGTGTACTGGCCCGACGGGCCGCCCAGGTTCATCCGGTGCTGCTCGACCACCGGCGCCTGCGCGGCCAGCGGCTGCGCCAGCGACAGGATCCAGAACAGGGCGGCGCCTGCGCAGGCGCGCAACGCGACGGCGGCGGATCCGCGGAAATCGATCATCGGTCCTCTCCCAGGGTTTGGCGCACCCCAGGCGACGGCACGCATTTCGAAGGCGATCGCAGGAGGCGCAGGACGCCCCGGCACATGGCGCGCAGTGTACACATGCCCGCGCCGGCCACAAAACGGACCGGTCCGGCGCGGCGCCCCGGGCATGACTTGCGGGCCATGCACCCGGGTGAACAACAGAGCACATTCTTCACCCATGACACGCCGGACCGCCCGCTACGTCCCCCATCCCGTCGACCGTCCCGACCAGCTCCGCGCGCTGGCCTCGACGGTGCGCCAGGACATCGTCGACACCGTGCAGGCCCTGGGCCGTGCCTCGGTGCCCGAGCTGGCCCGGCACCTGTCCCGGGAACCGGACGCGCTCTACTACCACGTGCGCGCCCTGCTCGAGGTCGGCCTGCTGGTACGCCTGCCCGAGGACCGCGTCCAGGGCGGGCGCAGCGAGGCGCTGTACGCGACGGCGCGCCCGGACCGGCGCCTGCAGCTGGACTACCGCCGCCGCGACGGCAAGACGCGCGCGGCCCTGGAGGCCCTGGTCGGCAACATGCTGCGCTCGGCGCATCGCGACTTCAGCGCCGCAAGCAAGGACCCCGGCTGCGTCGTCGCCGGTCCCCGGCGCGAGCTGTGGGCCGGCCGCTGCAAGGGCTGGCTGAGCGCCGCCGAGCTGGAGCGCTGCAATGCCCTGCTGGCGGAACTGACCACCCTGCTGTCGAGCGTGCGCACGCCGCGGCGCGACCGACTGGCCACCCTGCAGTTCCTGCTGGCGCCGGCGCGCCAGCGTCCCGATGCCGCAGCCAGCGCACCGCACCGCCGCCCTGCCCGTCCCCCTTCGAAACGCCGCAGCCCCCGGAGCCCACCATGACCGTCCGAGCCCTTGCCCTGCTCCTTGCCGCCCTGCCGCTGGCCTCCGTCGGCCAGGCGGCCGAGATCCGCTTCTACCCGGGCCAGGCCCTCTGGGCCCAGCAGACCGAGGCCGCACGGGGCCTCAACAACCTGGTCCTGGCCAATGCCGCCATCGTCCAGCGCGGTGCCGGGCCACGCACCGTCGTCGAGGTGCGCTTCGACCTGCTGGACGGCGAGGAGCTGCTGCAATCGCAGTTCCTGGGCGGGCAGCGGCTGGCCGCCGTGGCCCGCCAGGGCGGCGCCCTGGCAGGCAGCGGCATGATGCAGGCCGTGGACTTCCAGTTCGGCGGCACCGACCTGCTGGGCGAGGGCACCACGGTCTCGGACGATCCGCTGCTGGATCCGGGCGAGGCCCTGTACCTGCCGACCCGGTTCTTCGCCTACGCCGGGCAGCCCGACCGCCTGCGGGTGACGGCCCGCTTCGACGACGGCAGCGAACCCGCGATCGGCGAGCTGCCGATCCGCCATGGCGCCGCGCCCGGCGCCTTCGGCTTCCCCGCCCGCGGCCGCTGGTTCGTCGGCGCCGCGACCACGCCGCACAGCCACCATCGCTGGGCGGTGCCGCAGGAGTTCGCCCTGGACCTGATCCGCATCGGCAAGGACGGCCGCAGCCACCGCGGCGACGGCACGCGGATGCGCCACTACCACGCCTACGGCCAGCCGGCGCTGGCCGCCGCCGACGGCGAGGTGGTGGCGGTGCGCGACGACCTGCCCGACAGCCTCGAGCTGCTGCGCCGGCCCGGCGAGCCGGTCGAGGCGCAGATGGCCCGGGTGATGGCCTTCCAGGACGCCGCCCTGGCCGGCGGCGGCGGGGACATGGTCGGCAACCACGTGCTGCTGCGCCATGCCGACGGCGTGTACACGGTCTACGCCCACCTCGCCCCGGGCAGCGTACGCGTGCGCGCCGGCCAGGCGGTCGCCCGCGGCGAGCCGCTGGGCGCGGTCGGCAACTCCGGCAGCTCCACCGAGCCGCACCTGCACTTCCACGCCTGCGACGCGCCCGAGGTGCTGCGCTGCGCCGGCCTGCCGATCGCCTTCGACGACATCGAGCTGCCGTTCGCCGACCACCCGCGGCAGATCCAGAGCGGCGATTTCGTCGACGCGCGCTGAGGGTCCGCGCCAGGGGGTTGCGATTCGCCCTTCCGCACCCCCGCACGCGACGATCGATCGCGTTCGCCAGCGCCTTCGTCCGGCAGGACGGGCGCAAGCGCCTGGCCGGCTCACTGCTGGAGGAACGTCGCCGGATCCTCGGGCAACAGGCGCTCGACCACCTTGCCGCCAGCCTCCTCGTGCAGGGCGGCAAGGTCATCGACCCTGCAGGTCTGGCTGAGCCGCTCGATGAGGTCGGCCGTCCGCTCCGGCCCGAGTTGCCGCTCCAGCGCCACGTCCAGCACGGGAATCGACAGGGCCGTATAGATGGCGGCATCCGGACGCCGAGCGCCCGCCAGCCGGTAGGTGGGCAGCATCCTGGCCGCGTTGGCGGCGATGAAATCCGCCGTGACCGTGCGTCGTGGCGGTGGCGATCGTACCCATAGCAGCAGGCCGCCCGCGGGCTTCACCCGGCCCGACGGCTCGATGATCACTGGCAAGGCCACGCAACCGTAGCCAATGCGCAACCTGCCATCCACGGTCAGCTTGGCCAGCGTGCGGCCCTCGGAGACCCAGTACTGCGGCAGATCGCGCTGCGAAACCACCACGAGGTCGCCCGCATCCGCAGCAGCGGCGACCAGAAGCAGGCCGCCGAGCAGGAGCGACACGGCCCAAGGCCGCGCGCTTTCGGGCAGGCGTTTCCTGCTCGTTACGAATGCCATGCCGATTGCATCCTTCCAAGGACTGGGTGAATGTGGATCTTGACCGTTTTTTGCGCCGGCCGCCAGCAGCAGCCGGGGCCGGGGAGGCTGGACCACCTGCCGGCCAGCGTCAGTAGCGAGACCGGCCTGGCGGCCTTGATCGCCGAAACCGGGCCCACTGCCGCGACTTCCCGCCCACGTCGCGTGATGACGGTCGCGCGCTCCGCGGCCGCCGCGTCGAGGATGGCGTGGAGCTGCAATCGGGCATCTTCGGCGCCCTTGGAAGCAAGGCTGCTGGAGCGTTTCATGGACAAACAGTACGGTCCGTACGGTTGGATGCCAATCCATCTGGGCGTCCATGGCCTGCGGGTCCGCTCGGTCGATTGGGGAACCAAGAGCCCGGATACCTTCCGGTCCGGCCCGGCCTAGTTGCTGGCCAGGAACTCGCCGAACCTGACGCTCAGACGATCGCGGTCTGGCTGGTCCCTCAGCCTTGCCGGCAGACGAATGCGCTGGCGATCGAGTGACTTGAGCGCCTCCAGCATGGGGCCATCCCGCTGTGCCATCAGCCTTCTGGAGATGTGCAGCCGGAAGTCGGCGTCGATGCCGATCAGGTGGGCGTCGAACGCGGCGTGGTGCAGCTTGGTGAGTGGAATGCCATTCGGCACCACCGGTTGTCCAAGCGCCTCGTTCCGGTCGGCAATGATGTGGGCGGCATCGAGCAGGAGCGGCTCGGGAAGGCCGGACAAGGCGCAACGACCTTCGTAGGCGGTGATGACCGCCTGACGGAAGGTCGCCTGGTGGAGACGCTGCTGTACCGCACGCATCGTGTAGCGGCGTGCGGCCTCGGTATCCGGGAAGCGGGAATCGTCGAACAGCGCCGGATCGCCGAATCCCACCAAAGCCTTCAATCCTCTGGGATCCCAGCCGCCGATGTAGGCGGGCACGATGGGCATCACCCGGCCCGGCGACACGCCGACGAAATAGATGATCGGGATCCGGTTCTCCCAGGCCTCCTTCAACCACCTGTTGTCGTGCGCGTCGGGGTCGGTGCCCTGGAAGGCATAGTCGACATAGTCCCCGCTTTCGTAGATCTGCTGATGGACGCGACGCTGGTCGTCGTACCAGACGCGAGCTCCGGGTCTTGGAAAAACCGTTCTGATCGACAGCAGGAACCGCATCTGGCGGGGCTTGAAGATGCCCCGCTGAGGATTGACCAGCGGCAGGCGCTGGCCCTCGAACAGGAAACCCTGGGCCAGGTCCGCGGATGTCAGCTGATCCCTCGTCGCGCTGAGCGCCCGCACGTGGTTGAACGCCGCAGTCCTTATCCGCTGGTCAAGGGGATCGACGACGGCGCTCATGCGCGCATCATGAAGCCAAGGTGCCCGGTGCGCCAGGATGGCTGGCCTCCGCGTCGGCAGGCTTCCGGTCGGCTGGCAAACCCTGCACGGCGTCCCTGCCCCGGGCACTCGCTTGCTGGCTTAGGCAAGCCGGGCGGGGGCACCGCTCAGCCCGTCGCGGCCGCCACCACCAGGTCGCGGCCGCGCCGCTTGCCCTCGTAGAGGGCCTGGTCGGCGGCCTTGATCAGAGCCTGGGCGGTCATGCCTGGCCGCGCCACGGCGACGCCCTGGGTGAGCGTCAGCGCCTCGGCGCCGTCGGCCACCGGGAACGGTGCGCTGGCGATCGCCCGGCGCAGGCGTTCGGCGATGGCCAGGCCGGCGTCCAGGCCGGTGGCCGGCAGCAGCAGCAGGAACTCCTCGCCGCCCCAGCGCGCCAGGGTGTCCTGGCTGCGCAGGGTGGCGGTCAGCCGATCGCCGATGGCGACCAGCACCGCATCGCCCGCGTCGTGGCCGTGGCGGTCGTTGATGGCCTTGAAATGGTCGACGTCGGCCATCACCAGGGCCAGCGGCTGGCCGGTGCGGCGGGCGCGCTCCAGCTCCAGGTCGAGCCGTTCCAGCACCGCGCGCCGGTTGGCCAGGCCGGTGACGGTATCGGTGCGCGCCACCCGCTCCAGCTCGCGCGCGACCCGGTGGCCCAGGCGCAGGCGACGGACGCTGACCGCGGCCAGCACCGCCAGCAGGATGCTGGCGAGGACCACCACGCCCAGCCAAAGGCGCTGGCGCTGCAGCTGCAGGGCCTGGATCTCGCCGGCGCTGCGCAGCAGCTCGATCTCGCGGACCTGGCTGTCGGAGTCGAAGCGCGCCTGGATCTCGGCGACCCGCTCGGCGTGGCCACGTGACGCCTGCTCGTCCTGCAGGCGGGTCACTTCCCGCTGCTGCGCCAGCGCTTCCCGGAAGTCGCCCCGGGCCTCGGCCACGGCGACCCGCTTGCGCACGATCTCCAGCAACAACCCGACCGTCTCGGCGTCGTCCGGCAGCAGCGCCTCGGCGGCGTCCAGGTGCGCTGCCGCCCGGGCCGGCTGGTTCAGGGCCAGCGCCGAGCCGGCCAGGGTGACCCGCGAGTAGATCTCGCCATGCAGGTCCCCCACCGCGGCGCGGATCGCCAGCGCCCGCTCGTGGAACGGCAGCGCCGCGGCCGGGTCGCCCAGGCGGTCCAGCGCCAGGCCGACATTGCTGGCCGCGTAGGCGATGCCGCGCTCGTTGCCGAGCCGGGTGAACAGCGCCAGCGCCTCCTGGTTGAGGTCGTGCAGACGCTGGTTCTGCGCCCGCGCCGTCTCGGCATCGCCCTCGCGCTCGGCGGCCAGCGCCCGCTTGGCCGCCACCGAGCCCAGGTTGATCAGCGAGCCGGCAACGCCGGGTTCGTGGCCGACCTCCCGAAAACCGGCCAGCGCCTGTTCGTGGAAGCGCTGCGAGGCATCCAGCTCGCCCAGGTTGTTGTACAGGTTGCCGATGTTGCCGGCGGTCTTGGCCGCCTCCAGCGCATCGCCGGCCCGCTGGCTGTGGTCCAGCGAGGCCAGGTAGGCATCCAGGGCGCCGGTGTAGTCCTCGCTGTCGGCCAGCGCCAGCCCGGCTCCGCGATGCACCGTCGCCCACTGCGCGGCACTGGCATCGGTGCCGGCGAGCCAATCCAGCGCCGTGCGGAACCGCACCAGCGCCTCGGCATTGCGGCCCAGGATGTGCAGGTTGCTGCCGACTGCGGCGTTGAGCATGGCTGCGGCCACCGGACAACCGCCTTGCGCGTCCGGCAGCTCAGCCAGCAAGGCCTCCCCGCGCGTTACGCCGACCAGGGCGTCGCGGTCGCGTTGGGCGACGATGGTGTCGGCTTCGGTGAGGAGGTGCGTGCAGGGCTCGTTGGCCGCCGCCAACGGCGAGGCAAACAAGAGGCCGACAAGCAGGGGGAGTGGCGTTGGCATGCGGGGATTCTACGCAGCTTGCAGGGCCCCGCGCCCCCGTCGACGCAGCTGAGGGTAGCGACACAAAGGTGTCGGGATGGAAGACGCCCATGTTTCCCAGACCGCGGGGCAATCTGTGTTCGGGACTGGGAAATGACAGCAGTACCGCCAACCCAGGTGAGACATCCATCACACATCCCGCTCCTGAACTGCCAAACAAGGCCCGGAGCGCCCGCGTCTCCTGGCCACATCGCTGCCCAGGTCCGGGAGAAATACGCATGGCCACGCGATCCAGCAAGCACTCCAGCACTCCGGCAAAACGGAGCAGCAGGCCGGCAGTCAAGCGCACCCCAAGTACCGAGACCACGACCGGCGCGGACCCGGGAGACAACGAGACACTGGCTCGCACAGTGATCTACGTGCACGGCATCGGCCCCAAGCCGGCCGAGGCGGTACTCACCTGCCAGTGGGATCGGGCACTGTTCGGGCACCTGATGGGAGATCGCACCCGGATGGCCTATTGGGTTAACCATGCACGGCATGGATGGCCGGTGGAGGCCGAGTGCGACGATGGCGACAGCTCCGTGTCGGCAAGTGCCGTGCGCCAGTTCGGCGCCCTGGAGGCTGATTGGGACCCCCGCCATGAACGCCTGATCGAGCACCTCTCCACCAGCAAGGAAGAGCGCGACTTCCTCCGGGAAATGCGCGACAACCTGGAGGAGCAGGCGGCGCCAGGCTCGTTCGGCGCCAAGGGCGTGTCATCCGCGTTCTGGAACAGTCTGTCCTGGCTGTTCACCCGTGCCTTCATCCGCGACACCCACGACTTCTTCTTCGATCAGGACGCTCGCACGCGGATGCGCGAATCGCTGATGGACGTGCTCAAGCCTGGCGGTGCGCCGTTCGTGGTGATCGGCCACAGCCAGGGCTCGATGATTGCCTACGACGTGCTGCGCGAGTTGGATCCATCCACCTACCCCGTCGACCTGTTCCTGACGATCGGTTCACCGCTCGGACTGAACACAGCGCGTGCGCGATTCAGGAAGTGGACTGGCAGCAAGCGGCTGCCCTTCCCACCCTGCGTGTCCCGTTGGCTGAACGTGGCCAACCGCGGAGACATCGTGTGCGCCGACCTCGACCTCACCAACGACATCCAGAAGACCCCGCGCTTCCAGAACATCATCATCTCGTCGCCCAACCAGGAACTGAAGGACGACAAGCACGCCGCCACGGGCTACCTTCAGGTCGCTGAAGTGCGCCAGGCCGTGACCGAGGCCACCGGCCCCGGATTCGTGCAGCCGGTGGGCCCGCAGACCATCATGTCCGACCTGGACCGGGAGATGAAGGGCCGCCCCCGCACCGCCACCCATCCGGTGCTCATCGAGTTGGGCATCAAGCGCTTCGCCAGCCCAGCCGAAATCGGCGAAATGCGAGCGGCACTGGACCGGCGCATCCGCGACCTCGTCCAGACCCGGCCGGACCCCGATGCACGGGAACCCTGCGTGGAGACGATGCGCTACTGGCTGTCGGCGCAGCTCACCCGATCGGAGGTGGAGACGCTGCGCACCGAGTTCGCCGAGCTCAGCATTCGGCGCATCTGGAAGGATGCCCAGAAGCACGCCCTCATCAACGTCTCCTCCGCGATGGTCCAGGCCAACGTAGCCAATGCCGCCTACTCGGCGCGCGGCCAGGGGATCACCTGGGCGGTGCTGGACACCGGCATCCGTGCCGACCACCCGCACTTCCAGACCCACGACACGGTAAAGGCGGTCTGGGACTGCACAGGCCGCGGCGAACCCACCGAGTTGGCCCTCACCGGCAAGAACCTGAGGGCGCTGGATCCGCAGGGCCACGGCACCCACGTCGCCGGCATTATTGCCGGCCATTTGGAGGTTGCCGAAGCACCGGACGACGAGCCGAGGGTATTCGCCGGCCTGGCGCCCGAGGCCAAGTTGATCGGATTCAAGGTGCTGGACGAGGCTGGAAACGGCCGCGACTCCTGGATCATCAAGGCGCTCGACAAGATCGCGGAGATCAACGAAGCCGCCGGCAACCCCGTGATCCACGGCGTAAACCTGAGCCTCGGCGGGTACTTCGACCCGTCGGTTTACGGCTGCGGACACACACCCCTGTGCCGCGAACTCAAGCGACTCTGGCGCCAGGGCGTCGTGGTCGTCATCGCTGCCGGCAACGAGGGCTACACAGTGCTGCGCACCAGCGGCGGCTCCAGCTGGCCGTCCAACATGGACATCTCCATCGGCGATCCCGCCAACCTTGAAGAGGCGATCGCCGTCGGATCGGTGCACCGCAAGAACCCGCATACCTACGGGGTCAGCTATTTCAGTTCGCGGGGGCCTACTGCTGACGGGAGAAACAAGCCTGACCTGGTGGCACCAGGAGAAAAGATTCTCTCAGCGCGACACATATGGGCACCCATCAACAATATGCAGATTCGCGCGAGGGATCTCTATGTAGAAATGAGTGGCACCAGCATGGCCGCACCGCACGTTTCAGGACTGCTAGCGGCCTTCCTTTCCGCTCGTGCAGAGTTCAAGGGTGAGCCGGATCGAGTCAAGAAAAGGCTGTTGGATTCCTGCATCGATCTGCATAGGGATGCGCATGTACAGGGCCAAGGGCTCCCCAATCTCGTAGCAATGCTGGCAACGACCTAATTCATAAGTTGCTACAGATGTGGACTCACCAAAATAATCGAAGTGACTTTCTGAATCAAGTTTTATTGCAAGGTGCGTTGCATTGACTTCGTCCTCGCGACCATTGGAAAAGGGAATGCCATGATCACCGCAACTTCCGTATCCTTCGCGACCACAGTACTAACCTATTTCAGTCCCTCGAAGTCTCCATTCTATGGCGTAATCTGCGTATCGATTATCGCTCTTTGCATAGCCCCTACCGATCTACCGCAACTGCGATGGTACTTGATTGCCGGACCGACATCATTAATCTTGGTCATCGCCTACCAACTTTCGAACAAAAATCTCCCGGAATTCAATCGCGCAGAGGGCCAGGATCAGCTAAGGTTCGCAAGAAGCTTTAGTCTTTGCTCTGCGATACTAACCCTTGTTCTTGTTGCAAAAATCCTTGATCGCGACCTATCGTTTACAATAAACCTCTTGGCTTGCTTAACCCAGTGCACGCTGTTTCTTGTTTTAGCCTGGGCCCACCAAAAATCAGAAATTGAGCAGGGGCAGCTCAAGTTCAATTTCGTTCAGCTCACACTTATTACATCAGCATTCCTTATTGGTGGCGGTTATTGCATAGCAAAGTTCGATGGGGAAGTCGGAAGCGACAATTCAGAGGAAAGGCTGCGATACCTGCTGACAGCACTGCTCCTTTACATGCATTGGCTTGCCTGCTGCGTTCGCTGGGCTCGCTACATGCTTTACTCAAAGATCTTTGTATTCAACTTCAAGCTGGCCCAAAAGACGTAGATCTGTTTCGCACTAGCCGTGCCGCGAGAAATTGGCCGGACGCTCTAATAGTGAACTGACCACTTGATAAGCTAATAGAGTGGGGGAATATCGGCGTCAGAGCAGAATCGCCTTGCAAGACCTTGCAAGCGGACATATGCATCTCAACAACTCAGGGCTTATGCCTAGAAAAGGGAGTCTCAGATGAAGAGCTTTTGGATTTGTTTGGCGTTGTGCGCCAATTTCGCACTAGCGGCGCACGTTGGGGCGCAGGACGCTCAAGAGGAGAGAAGTGAGTTCGTGACGTCTGGCGCGGGCTTTGAGCCCATGGAGCCAAAGCCCGCTGCTTCGCAGGTTGAAGTTGTCAGAGATGGTGCCGTCGTAAGAGTTGACATCCGATTGTTGCCGCGGGAGGAGCAGTTGGGCCTGCTGTCGACAACGCGATCAAGCACGCGGATTGCAAGAATCGACCGGAGCGGAAAGCTAAGTTACCTTACGGGCTCGGTGACTGGTGGGCGTGGAAGCTACGCGGTTTTCATGGATCATGCCTCCTACTATGTGGAAAGGGTGACTGATCGGGATGGCGCGATGCTTGGGAGCTACAAGACGGGAATCGGTTTGCGTCTAGTCGCCGCTATTGAGACACGTAGGGCGGGCTTGGATCTGGGGAGCATTTTTAAGCTGGGTATCGCCGCCTCCCGAAGCGAACTCAATGGCTCCATGGAGGTGATGGCGTTTGGTGTGGGCGGCCCTCAAATAAACTCGCTACTTCCGGGGATAATGTCAACTATCGATGAGGGTAGCATCCAGCGATCCCTAGAGGCTCTTGCTGCAGTAAAGGCAAAGTTCTGGGATAGGGATACAGTAATTGCTCCGCAGCATTTCGCGGTGCAGTCAATTGACGAATCGCTTAGGAGCAGTATCCAAACGCCTGACATCACTTCATTAGCGCCAAGAAATTGAACCATGTTCGGCAAGAAGAGGTTCATTTGTGATAATCAGACCATTATATCCGGTAAGATCCTCTTTCCGCCAACTGAACGGGCGCACCTTTGCGCCGCTGCCTGTCAACAGGGCAAACACCTAAAGCGGGGTCTGAAATCGGGTGCAGGTCAAAACCAGGCCATTGTCAGTGCGCAGCAGGAAGGAATTCGAAACTCATCCTAGACTTCTGTAGCGAGTGATCAGCGCCTGCGCAGGCCGCTGCCGCGGTTTTGGCCCAGGTCCGCCCAGTTCGGCATCACCCGCCAGGGCGTGAGCACCTGCAGCGTGTCGCCTTCGAGGACGAACTGTCGGCGCTGCTCGGTGCCGACCCAGGCCGGGTTCCAGGCGACATCGACGGTGGTCACCCAGTCGTCGCCCTCGATGCGGTAGCGGCCGGTGTAGGCGATGAGGGTCTCCAGCAATTGTGCGCGCTGGGCTTCGCTGTCGCCGCGCGCGCGGTCGTCGGCGGTCAGCAAGAACCAGACCCGGCCCTCGCGGCTGAAGATCGTATAGCCGGCCGGGCGCTCGCCCATCGCCGGGATCCGTTCGCCGGTCGACCGGGCAACCACGTCGTAGGACACCAGCCGCCACGTCCCCACGACCGGGTGGGGTGTGGATCCTGGCTGCGCTGCGATGTGCGGGTGATCGGGAAAGGCCATCGGTGCCACCGTGCCACGGGCGCGCTTCGCACGGCAAGCCGTCGCAATGCGATCCAGTGACGCAGCCGCTTGGAGTCCGCCCGGTGGGCGACCTGGGAACTCAACCCGCCGTTCGCCCGCAGGTCTGCCCCGCATCGACCGCCAACCGGAAGCCCCCGACCGTCCTTCATCGCGAAACTGCACTCTGACCCCGGTTTTCGCTTGCGGGGCCGGGCGGCCGGTACTAGCGTGGGAAGCTTGGGCCAGGTACCGGAGCGCTCATGGACCCGTTTCCGCAACGCGACAGCAGGCCAGCCGGCACGGCCGGGCGGCAGCCATGAGGCAGGCGGCCGACAAGGCGCTGCTCGAGGAGCTCGGCAATCGCTGGGAAGTGCTCGTCGAGGCCATGGCCGATCACCCCGGCAACGTCGCCCTGCTCACCGAGGCGCAATGGGTGAGCAACGAAATCATGGCCCTGTGCGGCCAGCTGGGCACCAACCCGCTCTGGTTCCTGCTGTCGCACCTGCATCTGTAGCGACCCCCAAACGGGGCCGCTCAACCTGACCCCGATCGGTCCCGATCGGTCCTGTCTGATTGATGCCCTGCGGCAGCGCTTTGGGACTCGAGACAGCGCCATCGCACGCCGACCCCGGTATGGGCGTTCGGGGGTACCATGCGCCCCCGTCGCAATGCACGCGGCCCGCCGCGCGACCTCGCTCCCACGTGCCTTCGCCATGACCCACCCAGCCGACACGCCCGCCACCGTCACTGTCGATGACGATCCCGCCACCCTGCCCGACCGGGTGCGCGTGGCCGTCGCTGTGCTGGAAGCGATCCGCGACGACCGCAGCCTGCTGGCGGCGCTCCCGGAGGCGGACCGCGTGCGGCTGCTGCAGGCGGTGGCGCTGGTGCACCATCCGGAGCCGCGGGCGCGCCGGAAGCAGGCGCGGGAGGCGGCGCGCGAGGATGCCCGGGAGAAGGCGCGCCGGACCGAGGCCCTGCTCGACCGAACCGGCATCCGCACCCTGCGGCGCAAGCCGGTGTTCACCACCCCGAACTACTTTCCGCCGCAGCCGCCGAGCCAGCGCGAACCCGGCCACGACGCCGCCGGCGCCGACAGCCCCGGCGAGTCGCCGGAGTTGCTGCACTGCTATGTCTGCAAGCGGAAGTACACCCAGGTCCACCACTTCTACGACCAGATGTGCCCGCCGTGCGCGGACTTCAACTTCACCAAGCGCACCGAGTCGGCCGACCTTAGCGGCCGGGTCGCGCTGCTGACCGGCGGGCGGGTCAAGATCGGCTATCAGGCCGGCCTGAAGCTGCTGCGCGCCGGCGCGGCGCTGATCGTGACCACGCGCTTCCCGCGCGACTGCGCGCAGCGCTACGCCCGGGAACCGGATTTCGAGACCTGGGGCCACCGGCTGCAGGTGTTCGGCCTGGACCTTCGCCACACGCCGAGCGTGGAGGCGTTCTGCGCCGAGCTGGCGGCGACCCGCGACCGCCTCGACTTCATCATCAACAACGCCTGCCAGACCGTGCGCCGGCCGCCGGCCTTCTATGCGCACATGATGGCTGGCGAGACACGGGCGCTGCACGAGCTGCCCGAACACGTGCGCCGCCTGGTCGGCGGCTACGAGGGCCTGCGCGCCGCCGACCTGCTGCCCGGCGAGGGTGCGGCGCTGGTCGGTGGCCGAGGTGCCGCGTCACTGCCCGGCCTGGCGCGGGCCGCCGAGCTTTCCCAGGTGCCCTTGCTCGCGGACGACCTGCTCGGCCAGGCCCACCTGTTCCCCGAAGGCCGGCTGGACCAGGACCTGCAGCAGGTCGACCTGCGCGGTCGCAACTCCTGGCGCCTGCTGCTGCACGAGGTACCGGCGGTCGAGTTGCTGGAAACGCAACTGGTCAACGCCGTCGCGCCCTTCCTCATCAATGCGCGCCTAAAGGCGCTGATGCTGCGCACGCCCGAACGCGACAAGCACATCGTCAACGTGTCGGCGGTCGAGGGCCAGTTCTACCGCAACTTCAAGACCAGCAAGCACCCGCACACCAACATGGCCAAGGCGGCGCTGAACATGATGACGCGCACCTCGGCGGCCGACTACCACGGCGACGGCATCCACATGAACGCCGTCGACACCGGCTGGGCGACCGACGAGGACCCGGCCGAGATCGCGGCGCGCAAGCTCATCAAGGAGCGCTTCCATCCGCCGCTCGACATCGTCGACGGCGCCGCCCGCATCGTCGATCCGATCATCGACGGCTTCAACACCGGCCGCCACGTCTGGGGCCAGTTCCTGAAGGACTACGCGCCGACCGACTGGTGAGCGCGGAACGGGGTCAGGTTCACTTCCTGACCCGCGGATGGGGCGAATTCCGGCGCCCACGTCGGAATCTGGCCATCGCAACGCAGGGCCGGACGATCGAGACTGCGGCCATGGCCCGGCAGCCGCGACTCGATCTCCCAGGCATCCCGCAGCATGTGGTCCAGCGCGGCAACAACCGCCTGCCCTGCTTCCTGGACGACGGCGACCGGCAACGCTATCGACAACTGCTTTTCGAGGGCCTCCAGCGCACCCGCTGCGCCCTGAATGCCTGGGTGCTGATGGACAACCACGTCCACCTGCTGCTCACCCCACCCGCAGCAGGCGCCGTCGCCCAACTGATGCAGGCCCTGGGCCGCACCTATGTCGGGTGGTTCAACGCGCGCCATGCCCGCACTGGCACCTTGTGGGAGGGTCGCTACAAGTCGTGCCTGGTCGACAGCACGTCCTATGTGCTGCGCTGCTGCCGCTACATCGAACTCAATCCGGTGCGGGCCCGCATGATCGACGACCCGGCCGCCTATTCGTGGTCAAGCTGCGCCAGCCACGCCAGCCGCCGCGCCGACCCGATGCTGACACCGCACCCGGCCTACCTGGCCCTGGGCAGCACGGCCGCGCTGCGCGCCAGCGCCTACCAGGCCCTGCTCGCCAAGGCGCTGCCCGAAGATCAGGTCACCGAGATCCGCGCCTACCTGCAACAACAGCGTGCCCTGGGCCGCGACAGCTTCCGCGCCATGGTCGAAGCCCGCACCGCCCGCTTCGCCGGCATCCGCCCGGCCCATCGGCCACGTCGTCCATCCGGCCGAGCCGACTGAACAACCATCCGGTCTCGCCAGTTCAGGAAGTGAACCTGACTCCGTTCGGTCGGGCAGGGGCCAGCACGACGGCCTTGATCCAGAAGGGTGACTGGCGCGCTTCTCGCGCCCCCGACCAACACTGCGGAAGCCGGTCAATGCCCAAGACGGGACCTTCCCGCACTACCCGGCATCGGGAGAGCGGCATTCGCTCTGTTGACAGGTTGCGGCGAAAGGGTGACCCCGTTCGGTTAACCTCGTTCGATTACGGGGAAGGTGCGGCTGAAAACCGCTGAACGGGCCAAAAAGGCCCTCGCTCGGCCCGTCGATCGAACTCAGAATGCGCAAGAACAGGTGCTCGCGACCCGAAGGTCGCTCGCACTCATGCGAACTTCAACAGGCTGCTAGCGGATACGCAACCCGGGGGCACCCCCTACGCTGGCGTAACGGGTGCGCGCGTGGATCTTATAGGTCTTGCCCCGTTCGAGGTGCTGGATAATCGCGGCATTCTCGTCAGTTGCCGCGTCGTCGGCGACGGCAAGCATCCGCGACTGGGCACCTTGGAGGACTCGGGCCAGAGCAATCCGCATATCGCCCGCACCGACCGCCTCGAGCCGGTATTCGCGGCTTTCCATAGGCGTGAAGGTGAAATCCGTCTGCGCGCCAATTTCACGTGCGACCGGAACGATAACGTCGGCGGAGATGGGCTGGGTGGCAGTGATCGGCGGGTAAAAATATCGCATCCAGGCGGCGTCATTGGCCGAAAGCTGCAGGTTTTTCGCTACTCCCTGGGTGTCGTAGGGCGGCGGGCTTTGCAGAAGGCCCGGCTCGAACGGATAGTGCATAATCGAACGCGGATCCCATGCCGAGCCTTGGACTGCGCCAGCGGAGATTTTTCGCAGAATGTTCCAGCGCGTATCCTCGTCGGTCCAACGAGGGGGGTCCCTGAAGGAGTCGAGCACGCGCTGCTCATTCCACACAATCCCGGAATTGGGATTCTGGTGCTCGTGTGGCATGCCCAGGGCATGCCCGATCTCGTGTAGCGCCGTGGCCTTGCCCCACTCGGTGGTCAGATCCCAGCCGAAATTCATGTTGCAGCCGTGGCGACGCTGACGGCGGACCTGGGTTCCGACATAGGACCAGCTGCCATCGTCCTGGATGAATCCGATTAGCAACAGCGCATCGGCCTCGTGCTTGACCTCGGCAAATTCGAGCCCGATATCGAGCGCCTTCCAGATGGCAAAGGCATTGCGCACCTCGTCCTTCTGCCGTTCGATCCACCGGTCGGGGCCGACATCCTTGAAATAGAAGGTGATGGTCGTGCCGTTAATCCACTTGTTGGCCGTCAGCAGGAGCGCCGATTTGCGGTCATCACGTAGACCGCCCGGCAGCGGCAAGGGATCAACCTTGGGCAGGTTGCACAGGCGGATCGACAACGTTTCATCGGTCATTGGAGCCTCCGTTTGCTGCTTAAATCCCGCGCCCTGGCCGAAACTGCTCCGGTTGGATTCGCAGAGAATATCATACGTTCAGTGGATTGAGTCCTTGCGCGGTGATATCGCCGGCGTGCATCGCCCACCCGCTGCAAGAGCAAAGTCAAAATGGGTATCGCAAGTCCACGCCCGGAATGCGAGTGCCGGCGCGGCCGAAAATCAACAGGCTGCTAATTGTTTGGCGCGACCCCTGGTGCTGCTACCGGTTTACACGTGGTTAAGCCCCAAGTAGAAAAAATATCGCAGAGGCGGTCGATCTTCTCGCCTGGAAACTGAGTGAATAGGGGGTTCGTCAGTACCAGCTTGATGCGATTTAAGGCCTGCAGAGAATCTGATGCAGTAAAGCTTGAAGAAGCGCCGATTTCTGCCACAGGCAACGGCACGCCGATGGCAAACGACCCGGTTTGGCCTTGCGTATTTGCCTTCGTGATCGCCAGCTCCAGTTCAATCGACTGAATTAGAGTGCCAGAGTTGCTTTTGTCGCTCACTGCTTCTCGCGCGGCGGCAATTTCGTGGTTCACATTCGCCAGAAGGTCTTTGAGCGTAACTATCTCGTGCTGGGCACTCTCCTTGATCAGTTGCGGCTTCGGACAGCAGCCAACCAGCACCACTGTCAGCACTAGAAACAAAATTGCGCAATGCTTCATGTAGCTTCTCCGGTCGATTGAATCGCTTCACGTCAGGCAAGAAAATCTGAATCATCAAAGACGCCATTCCATTGTGTTCGCAGCAGCGATCACGCGGATTCCCTTGCACCACGTGGGAATGCTGTCGAAACGTCCGTTGAACGGAACACCTGGGTGCAGCACCTGCGGGGCTGGACCGCCTGGAGGTGTCGCCATCAACTCAAGCTCCTGAATCCCATCCGAGGGCGGCTCGACGTAGATCCGCGCCTCCAACTGCACATCTGTGACACCTGGGGTAGTGGTCGTGCATGTTCCGCTAGCCACCAGATTGGGCGGCCGCACCTTCTCCAACGCGACGTCCAATTCATCGATCGAGTAAACGCGAACGCGGCTGGACATTGGGTGCTCCCTGAAGGGTTTGTGGCGCTATCGCCCGTCTAGGAGCTGAAAGTGCGACGCCTGTCTCACCATCGAACTACCGAGACCTCACCCCACCTAGGCGGCACCGTCGCCGGTCCGGCACGCGGTCGCAGGGATCTCGCCGGCATCGGAAAAGTCCGACCCCGCCCGCGCCACCGTCCGACAACCGCTCCGCTCCTGGCCGGCCGCATGCCGATTACTTGCCCTCCGGCTCCGCCCGCCTGATCCCCTAGTCCGCCCTCAAAGTGAACCTGACCCCGTTCGGGTGCGGCGGCGCGGCTGGCCGAGGACGGAAAGCTCGATCTCGACGCCCCGGTGGCCACGCTCTGGGACGGCGTCGATCCGGACTGGCCGGCGCTGAGCGTGCGCCAGCTCGCCGCGCACACCGCCGGCATCCCGCACTACCAGGGCCGCGACGCCGACCGCGGCGGCATCGCCTACGCCAATGCCCGCGAGGCGGCCGGCCTGGTGCGCGGCCGGGCCCTGCTGTCGACGCCGGGCGAGCGCTACCACTATTCCTCCTGGGGCTACACCCTGATGAGCGCGGTGATCGAGGCCCGCGCCGGCCAGGACTTTCCCGACTACGTCCGTGCCCAGGTCACCGGCGACCTGGCGATCGGCGTGGATGGGCGCTACTGGGAGGACCCGCGCTGGTCGCGCACCTACGAGTTCAGCGACGGCCGAATCACCGCGGCGCCGCCGCACGACTCCAGCTACACCTGGGCGGGCGGCGGCTATTCGGGCACGCCCTCGGCGGTGGCCGAGTTCGGCGGCCGCATGATGACCGGCCGCATCGTGCCCATCGAGCGCTTCCACGCGATGCTGGAACCTGCCCGGTTCAACGACGGCGGCGAGGTGCGCGACCAGGACTACGCGATCGGCCTGGGCTGGCGCACCCTGGTCGACCTCGACGGCCACCGCCGCGCCCAGCATGCCGGCGTCACCCTGGGGGCACGCAGCGCGCTGGTGGTCTGGCCGGACCTGCCCGCCGCCGAGCAGACCGCCGTGAGCCTGCTGTCCAACACGCTCTGGGTTTCGGCCATCGAGCAGTCGGCGGCCATGCTGGCCGCGCCGCACCAGGCACCGCCCCGGGGCCTGGTACCCGGCACGTGCCCGCTCGAAGCCAGCCGCTACACCGGCGCGTTCCGCGGCCAGCCGATCTCGGGCGCGGCGACCTTCGCCGTCGAGGACGGCCTGTGCATCGGCACCCTGGCCCTGGACGGCGACGCCAAGGCCTGGTTCGACGACTTCCCCCAGAAGGATGCGCCCCACCTGCGCCTGGTCGGCCTGGATAAACGACCCGGCCTGTCGCGCGCCGCGCTGGTGACCCCGATCGGCGTCTACGATCTGCGCGCCGAAGCGGATGGGTGGCATCGCGCGGCAATGGGCAGCGAGTCGGAGATGCGGGTGAGGTTCGATGGGTTGCCAGAGGACAGTAGGTAGACGCCCAAGGATCGCCATCCCCGCGCTCGTGGCATGGATTACGGTGCACGCATCGGACTGGGGGCACCCACCGGGGTGCACCACCTCGGCGAATCGCGGAATGCCGCACCCGGCCCACCGCCGATGTCGCCTACCAGAACCGTTGGCTGTTCGATCACCCCCAAAGCATGCGCTGGAAGTGAGTCTGACATCCCTGGTTTCCCGCTCGTCTCACTCCACTTGGCTACTTTGGTTTGCTGATTTTCAAGGTTTGTACCATGTGGGGCAGGCAAACCTAATCGTCTTGGATGGTACCTCCCCTGCCGAGGCTGCTCCGAAGTAGGCAGTGAATGTTCGTGTCCCCATGGTGTAAAAGCACTCCAGGTGAACTTTCCCAGACCACTCATGGACTCTAGATTGAGAAAGGAGAAACCCGTACCCACTTATAACCAAGGTCCCGAAGGCCAACAGAAAAACCATGACGATGGCCAGCCCGATTCGAATCATTCGCCAGTTTCCCCTTTAAGTGCTCGGAATTTTGCTTGGCACCCAGCAAGTGAATCTGGGCCACCCCTCGGTTTCCCCGAACGCCTGTTCCCATGCATGCCAAGCGAACACACGCCTACTCCCTAGACGTGGGCTATCGCACCATCCGAGTCTGACGCAATGGGACCCGTTATTTCACCGTCTACATTTCGCTCTAGGACTGCCTCTTCCGCCTCCTGCTGAATGGCAGCGGTGCCAACGTCCGCTGGATCAGTGCGGTCCTCTTTGATCCTCGGCGCTTGGGGCTGCCACGCCTTGAGATGTTGGCCAACTTGCTCATAGAAGTCGGGGATGGAGTCTTCCATGTCGACAACGAAATTTCTGCGCTGGGCAAAACGTCCGGCGAGGTCTCGTGCATAGACAACCTCAAAAGAGGAAACGACCTTGCCGCCCTGCTCGGCCGCCTCAGGTGTCTGCCTGAGCAGGCTCAACGGGTGTTGTGAGAAGGGTCCACGTCCCGGCCAGAACAGACGAATGTGAATGTTTTCCGGCTTCGACTTGGCAAGCTGGCGAAGCAGCCAATTCAGGCGGGCTTTGGTGGACTTTCGATCGCCCGGCGCAGCCACACGCATGGAAGCGTAAATTGATCGGCGATTGAAATCGGCCGCAACCTCAATCGCAGCAGCGGTATTCGGTACGGAGAAGAGGCTACGCAGGCGGCATTCGTTGGCGAGCAGCTCCGCGTCGTCCTTCAAGCGCAGGGCGGGATCAAGGACATGAGCGCGGGGGACTCTGACTGACACCTCCTCACCGAGCTGGCGACTCAGGATCAAGCTGAGATCGCGTGTTTCCTGATACCAAGCGCCCACGACCTCGAGCACCTCCGTCGATTTGGCGGTCAATGTTCCCCCTGCCTGCACGGCATTTGCAACCGCAGTCCAAGCGGCAGGCATCTGCTCGAAACCCTTAACACCCGCACTTGGGTGACTCAGGAATCGAATCATCTCGTTGAGGATGACGCGCTGTTCCCTATCGCTGACCTCGCCATTCTCAAGATGGAGCGTGGCCTGTGTAAGGACATACATCCACGACCAATGCCAGAGCCCAGCCTTCTTCAGCACGCTGGACCCCAGTGCAACTGGGTGATGGCTTGGAAGGGGCGCGAACTGATTGGAGATGGTCAACAAGCCATCGATGCCGTTCAAGCGCGCCAGCTCAAGGTACGTTTCGACCTGAGATGCCGACAATTCACTATTGCCGACCTTCGCCTCGACCAGGACCGTCCAGGTGCTGCTTCCTGATCGAAGCACCAGCAGGCCGTCCGGGCGCGCCTTTCCATCGCCACGGTGCTTTAGAACCACCTCGGTGTAGGCCTCGACACGTGTTCGAGATCCCACCTTTACCCCAAGGGAGCTCAGGAGCGCCTTGCCGAACTCGTCGATGGTCTCCATGCATGCGAGGACTATCGACAGGGTCCTACCCTCCTTGGAGGTATCGGCCAGTACGGGAAAAAGTCGTGCGCGTTCGCCCTGCACCAGGAATCCAGGTCGCTCACTCATTTCTACCTCCCAACTATGAACTTCAATGTAAGTCCATTCTGGCACGATTCCGTGCTGACGTGCTCCGGCGGCGCCATGGTCGAAGTCGCACCGACTAATGCGGGGCATCCAACCCACCCGCCTGCCCCTGTATCTACTCAATTCCCTCACCCTCTCCGCCCCACAAGGCTCAAGAAAGTGAACCTGACCCGCTTTTTTTGATCGGGCGGCGATGGGTGACCCCTTTCATTGAGCCGATCGGACCGGTCCCGTTTGCTTCGTTAGTTTATTTACCCCCCCCGGGCAGTGCGTTCCCTTATTGCAATGGCGATGGTTATAAGCACGGATTGCCGCGCTCTCTTCAATCGAACACCCCTTACAAATTGCTCAAAACCGAGCTCTTCGACAAGAACAGCAAACAACTCATCGGCATAGGAGGCCGACATGCTCTCAATTTCAGACAGATCAAAAGTCACAATTTGACCTGAGTATAGATAACCAATAGCTTCTTCCCTAATTTGTCTGGCGGCCAGTCTTGAGGCGAGATCCCCCCCGCTCAGCTTCAAAACTCTCATTTCCGAATATCCTGAAGGCGCTCTAGTATTCCTCGCGTCTCAGAGTCTATCGACAGACGACTGCTTCTGGATGTCAGCGCAGAGGAATCGAAGCGACAGCATAGCGCAACGCCGTTCCAGGGCAGGTGAAGCGTCGAAAATACACTGCCCCGCGGAGAAATCTGAAGAGCACAATTCCCAGTCGCGAATATCAATTCACCTCTGAAGTTTCGCACCAGTTCGCTTAAATGGTGCAATCCCAGCCCTTGATGATGGTTATCTGCACCCGCGGTCCGGGTTGAAACACGTGGGCCGTATGGACTCCCGATAGCGTCAGACGGGAGTGATTGCGCCCAGTCATCCACAATCCGACCTTTGGTCGTATTACCCTTCTTCATGCACCAGATTATCGCATCCTGATCGTCCCCAAAAGATCTTCCAACGCGCCGCATTTCACCGGCAAGTCCGATGCCTCCATCAGAAATGGAAATCTCAAGCATATACCCATTTTTACGGTGATATCGTTGGGCGTGAGAAAATCCAGGGGCCATACCATGAGACCAAACGTTGTCATGCAACTCACCCACAACTTTACACAGAAGTTCCGTGAAAGGGTCAGGAGCATTCCTCTTCAATAGCTCTCGAATGCAACCATTAACGGAGGAGGTGGCCATGTCGACCGCCGCCTCATCCCGCAAGGGTGTTATTACACTGTAATTTTTGCCCGCGTTTCGCCTATCATAGGCATATGAATCAGGGCCACCTAAGGCCGGCCCAAATCCCACCGCCTGAAGATAACCCCTATTCTGACTTGGAATCTCAATTTGAGAGGGGCAAACTCGATTTCGAGCCGCCCAAGCCGCGAGAACGGTGAGAAATCCTGGCTGGTAGGAGCCCTCTGGCAACTTAATAGGCCCATCCGCCCGTGCTAGGGCACAGAAGGCAATTCCCTTTAGTAAATCAAACATCCTTTACCTTGCTAGAAAGTGCTCGCCAAAATAACCCACATATTATATTTACGAAGGCCATCCTGTAGGGAGGGAAGTTTGAGTAGCCCTCGACGCATGATGGGACCCCAACCGCGATGCCATCGCGCAGATGCGAGCGCCAGACCTCATCATGCGTGGCTGTCGCCGCTGGCTTCATGGATCCCTTCCGTCCGGCTGGCCGGTCTCGGCTGAAATCTGGCGCAGGGACTCGATGCCGTCAAGGTCGTGGCAGCTGCCGGCGGCCTGATTCAGGCGATGAGGTGGCGGACCGATGCAATCCGCATCGACACCCCGACGAGGTCCTTGGTCAGGCCCTCGGCCTGCAGCTCTGTCATAGCGAAGGACTCGCGAACGAACGGGTCCACGGCGCGCTCCGGATTGCCCGCCCCCCCTAGCTGGAAGACCCTTATGTTGCGTTGCTCGATCCTTTTGGTGCGCGTGACTGCATCGGTGAAAACGGCCAGCGGTAAGGCAAGCGCGGAAGCAGGCCGGTGCCGGACAGGGCGTCCAGCCTCTCCCGGCGGTTGGCTGTAGCTGAAACCAGACAGGGCTAGGATTGAGGTGCGTACTAGTGACACGTATGATTGCGAAGTCGCGCTGCAGACCGGATGAACTTGCTGTTCAACCGCCCGGGCAGATCGGGGAAAATCGCGGTCAGGGTGGTCCGGGGTTGAGCCGGGTCCGATTCCCCAAGACGCCGCGGAAGAGGCGTCAGGAACATTCTCGCTTTAGGGGATGCATACCAACCAAGACGAGGAATGCCGGGATGGTTGCGATTTCGGAAGAGAGTTCGGGTCAGGGCGGAAGATCGGTAGCACGGGTGGTCAGGAGTGCAGTCGCCACGGGCTTCATCCTTTTCTGCATTTTAGTTTCGGAGGCTCGCGGGCAGACCTCCGGCACCGCGATGTCGCGGGCCATTGCGGAGGTGTTAATCAGCGAGAGCGCATATACCGCCAACCTACAGTCCTTGGCTCGCAAGGCGACAAGCGAAGGGGATCGCGGGTGGCGGGGGTTGCAACGTCGGGCCCTTCGCCAAGACCCCCGAAAGTTTGAGTTGGCATTTGTCGAGACGCTTCGCTATGCGATGCGAAGGGAAGACATGATTGCTGCGTTTGCAGCCCTTCTTGAGAGGGAGTTTTCCGTGCCAGAACTCCAAGAGCTCCAAGCCGTGATCGCAACGCCTGTGGCGCGCAAGTACTTCGCGCTAACTATGGACCCTGCACGCATGGATCGGGTCTATACCGGCGTGTTCCGATTGGACGACAAGGCGATGGAGGCAATTTTCAACAGCCAGTTGCATCGACAGTTTCCTGAAATGGGCTTTGATCGATAGTCGCCCTGAACGTAATGATCCTGCGAATTCTGTATAGCTCAGACTGCTAAGGCATAGGCCTCGGCGGGGTGTTCATGCCAGCGCCTGGCCCGGGCGCTGGTGGTTGCAGAACTGGATCCAGTTGGCAATGACCCGCATGGCGTGCTGCTGGGTCTCGAAGCGGCGCCGGTGCACGCATTGCTTCTTCAAGGTCCGGATCAGGTGCTCGACCCTGCCCTTCTGCTGCGACCAGTGCGGGGTGATGAACTCCTGTTTCAGCTTGGAGGCGCGAACTTGGAGGGTGTAGTGGCGGCTGGTCAGCCGCACAAGCCAAAAGCGCAGTCAAGCGCAGCCTTCATCGCTCAGGAGGCGCGAACCCCGGCCGAGCTAGGTCGACGTTCGACGCCTTCAAGATCACCCACACCGAACGGAACGCCATTGACGTCGACGCTCACCAGTCCTTGCGACGCCCGCGACCGGGCCACCGCGAAGCCCAGGTCCATGGCCTGCGCCAGCCACGTCCAACGGCGGGCATGCGACATGGCCAGCGCGTCGCGTCGATGGTTGTCCGCCGCCTGCTCCCAGGACACCGCCAACGGATCGCTCATGCGCCCTCCCGCCCGCTGAGCCGCAGTATATGGCTAAGCTCCTCGATGTCGCGCAGGTCCTGGGGCTGGCCCGCCTGCGCCTTCATGGCGATCAGGTCTTCGATGCCGGCGATGCGGCAGGCGGTTCGCCCAAGGTCGACGTGCTCCGAATTCGACCAGAGTTGCGCGAAGTCGATCGGGTTGCGAATGAACACGTCGACCGTGCAGAAGGCATCGTCCGGGTCCCATAGCTGGAATACCGGCATGTTGCGGTTGTGAAACCAGTCGTCCCGCTTCGCCGGGTCCGCGAACTCCTCGATGGCGACCGGAACGCGCGGCTTCAGGCCCAGGGATGCCAGCACGCGCATGGCATGGCCGGCGTTGTCGGGCTCCAGGTCGACCAGCAGATCCAGGTCCTTGGTGAAGCGGAGGAATCCGTGCAGGTTGACGGCGAATCCGCCCGCGACGACATAACGGACCTGCGCTTGCTCCAGCGCAGCGATGATGTCCTCGAAGCGGGCGGCAGCCGTCTTGGTTCCCGCTACATGTTGCGCCGGTACTCGCCGCCGACGTCGTAGAGCGCGTGGCTGATCTGCCCCAGGCTGTGCGTCTTCACCGCCTCGATCAGCGCCTCGAAGACGTTGCGGCGGTCGCGGGCGGTGCGCTGCAGGTAGGCCAGGCCGTGGCCGTCGTGGACCTCGTGGGCGGCGGTCTCGTCCTCGACCACGTGCGCGTGTTCGGTCTCGCCTTCCGGCGCCAGCGGGTTGCGCGCGGCCTGCCAGGCCTTGACGTTGGCGATCTGCTGGCCCTTCTCCTCGGGGGTGGAGCGGATCAGCTCGATCTCGGTGGCCACCTCGCCCGCGTGTTCCTTGGGCAGGAAGGTGTTGACGCCGACCAGGGGCAGGCTGCCGTCGTGCTTCTTGTGCTCGTAGTACAGGCTCTCTTCCTGGATCTTGCCGCGCTGGTACATGGTGTCCATGGCGCCGAGCACGCCGCCGCGCTCGCTGATGGCCTCGAACTCCTTGTAGACGGCTTCCTCGACCAGGTCGGTGAGCTGGTCGACGATGAAGCTGCCCTGCCAGGGGTTCTCGCAGAAGTTCAGGCCCAGCTCCTTGTTGATGATCATCTGGATGGCGACGGCGCGGCGCACGCTCTCCTCGGTGGGCGTGGTGATGGCCTCGTCGTAGGCGTTGGTGTGCAGGCTGTTGCAGTTGTCGAACAATGCGTACAGGGCCTGCAAGGTGGTGCGGATGTCGTTGAACTGGATCTCCTGGGCGTGCAGGGAGCGGCCGGAGGTCTGGATGTGGTACTTCATCATCTGGCTGCGCTCGTTGGCGCCGTAGCGCTCGCGCATGGCGCGCGCCCAGATGCGGCGGGCGACGCGGCCGATGACGGTGTACTCCGGGTCCATGCCGTTGCTGAAGAAGAAGCTCAGGTTCGGCGCGAAGTCGTCGATCTTCATGCCGCGCGCCAGGTAGTACTCGACGATGGTGAAGCCGTTGGACAGGGTGAAGGCGAGCTGGCTGATCGGGTTCGCGCCGGCCTCGGCGATGTGGTAGCCGGAGATCGACACCGAATAGAAGTTGCGCACGCCGTTGTCGACGAAGTACTGCTGGATGTCGCCCATCATGCGCAGGGCGAACTCGGTGGAGAAGATGCAGGTGTTCTGGGCCTGGTCCTCCTTGAGGATGTCGGCCTGCACGGTGCCGCGCACGGTGCGCAGGGTCTCGGCCTTGATCCTGGCGTAGGTTTCGGCGTCGACAAGCTGGTCGCCGGTCATGCCCAGGAAGGCCAGGCCCAGGCCGTCGTTGCCGGCGGGCAGCTCGCCGCTGTAGGCCGGGCGCGGGCGGCCGGCGAAGAAGGCGTCGATCTTCTTCTGGGCCAGCGCCCAGCGGTCGGCGTCGGCCTTCAGGTGCTTCTCCACCTGCTGGTCGATGGCGGTGTTCATGAACAGCGCCAGGATGATCGGCGCCGGGCCGTTGATGGTCATCGACACGCTGGTGGTGGGCGCGCACAGGTCGAAGCCGGAGTACAGCTTCTTCATGTCGTCCAGGGTCGGGATGTTGACGCCGGAGTTGCCGATCTTGCCGTAGATGTCCGGGCGCTCGGCCGGGTCCTCGCCGTACAGGGTGACGCTGTCGAAGGCGGTGGACAGGCGGGCGGCGGGCTGGCCGACGGACAGGTAATGGAAGCGGCGGTTGGTGCGCTCGGGCGTGCCCTCGCCGGCGAACATGCGTATCGGGTCCTCGCCGGTGCGCCGGTACGGGTAGACACCGCCGGTGTAGGGATAGCTGCCGGGCAGGTTCTCCTTGCCCAGGAAGGTGAGCAGCTCGCCCCAGCTCTTGTAGCCGGGCGCGGCGATCTTGGGGATCTTCTGGTGGCTGAGCGATTCGCGGTAGTTCTCGACGCGGATGGCCTTGCCGCGCACCTCGTACTCGGTGACCGCGTCGGTGATCGACTTCAGCCGCGCCGGCCAGGCGCGCAGGTTGCGCAGGTTCTCGGCGGTCAACGCCTGCACGGCGTCGTTGTAGCGCTGGCGCAGGGTGGCCAGGGAGCGGTCGCCGGGGACGCTGAGGTCGGCCTCGTCGTAGAGGTCCAGGGCCTTGGGGCGCTTGCCGTCGTCGAGCTCGCCCAGGGCGGTCCAGAACGCCTGGGCGCGGTCGGCGGCCTCGGCCTGCTTGACGATGCCGGCGTTGATCGCCCTGCCCTGCTCGGCGATCTCGGCCAGGTAGCGGACGCGGGCGCCGGGGATGAGGACGGTGGCGCGGGGTTCCTTGAGGGAGGTGTCGAGGTTGGGCTTGAAGTCGCAGCGCGGCGAAAAACCGGGGTCAGAGTGCCTTTTCCCGTCGCGATCATCGCGCTTGCCGGCATCTTCGGGGGAAAAGGCACTCTGACCCCTTAGCAACCGGCACAGGTTGACGAACATCCACGACACGCCCGGGTCGTTGAACTGGCTGGCGATGGTCGGGTAGACGGGGATGTCCTCGTCCTTGACCTGGAAGGCGGTGCGGTTGCGCTTCCACTGCTTGCGCACGTCGCGCAGCGCGTCCTCGGCGCCGCGCTTGTCGTACTTGTTGAGCACGATCAGCTCGGCGAAGTCGATCATGTCGATCTTCTCGAGCTGGCTGGCGGCGCCGTAGTCGGAGGTCATCACGTACATCGGGAAGTCGACCAGGTCGACGATCTCCGAATCGCTCTGGCCGATGCCGGCGGTCTCGACGATCACCAGGTCGAAGCCCAGGCCCTTGAGGAAGCCGATGCAGTCCTTGAGCACGGCGTTGGTGGCGACGTGCTGGCGGCGGGTCGCCATCGAGCGCATGTAGACGCGGTGGCTGCGCAGCGAGTTCATGCGGATGCGGTCGCCGAGCAGGGCGCCGCCGGTGCGGCGCCGGGTCGGGTCGACGCTGATCACAGCGATGCGCATCTGCGGGAAGCTGGCCAGGAAGCGGTTGAGCAGCTCGTCGGTGACCGACGACTTGCCGGCGCCGCCGGTGCCGGTGATGCCGATCACAGGCGCGGGGCGCCCGTGGCGGGACCCGGGACCCGGGACTCGGGACCCGGGAAAAGCATGCGTACCGCTGGCCCAGGACTTGCGCAGCAGGGCAAGTTCGGCCTCGGACCAAGCGCCATCCTCGATGGCGGACAGGACTCGGCCGATGGCGATCTCGTCATCCAGGCCGGGCATCGCATCCTGGACCGGGTCCCGGGTCCCGGGTCCCGAGTCCCGGCTGTTCGCGGCGCGCGCCACGACATCCTCGATCATCTCCACCAGCCCCATCTTCATGCCGTCGTTGGGGTGGTAGATGCGCTCGACGCCGTAGGCCTCGAGNNNACCATGTACTTGAAGTACTCGACGTGGCCGCCCTGGTAGCTGGACAGGGCGATCGCGTCGGCGTCCTCCTGCAGGGCGGCCCGCACCACGTCCTCGACGCTGCGGTTGTGGCCCAGGTGGATGACCTCGGCGCCCTGCGCCTGGATCAGCCGGCGCATGATGTTGATGGCGGCGTCGTGGCCGTCGAACAGGCTGGCGGCGGTGACGAAACGCAGCGGCGTGCGCTCGGTCTGCGCCTGGCTGGCCGGCATCTGGCTGGCGGGTGTGCTCATGCGGTCGTTTCCCCTGCGGGGCGATGGCGGTGCGGGATCGCCCGATTGTAGCCGGTGGGCCGGCAAACCGAGGGTCGCGGCGGGAATGGCCCGGTGGCCAGGTTGCGGCCTGGCAGTTGGCCAGGGCGCACCGTTCGTCAGCCCTCGAAATCCCCCCGCATCAGTACCTCCGCCAGGTCCACGCGAATCATGGCCGGAAATCCAGGCGTACCCACGAGCAGGTCGACGCTTCCATCACCCGTCGAACCGGCGACCATGCGCTCCGTGACGGTGCTGAGACGGGCTCCCGAGCGAGAAGTCAGTGGATAACGGAAATAGCCCCCAGCAGCCCGCTTCAGGCCGAAGATCCGATCCATGTCGCTGTATACGAGCAGGCCGTTGGTCGGATCCAGTTGTCGAACGGCGTCCACCGAATGCGGAAGGGTCACTGAACCGACCAGGATGCGGGTGAAGCAGTCGTAGAGCCGGAGCAACTCCGAGCCGATCAATCCGAGCCGGCAGGCGTGTCCTTCATGGATGAGAGCCGCCGACTTCAAGGTCCAGCCGTTCGGTTGCATCACCCATTGCTGCTGCTTGCTGATGGCGTCGAAGATGTGCATGGTCATCTGACTGGTGACGATCACCTCCATGGCGGGATCGGTATCGAACTGACCGATCACCAGGGACCGCTCGTGAACGATGCCGGGCATCGCCAGGGAGATCCAGAGCGTGTGCCCGTCCAGGCCCGACAGGGCAACCACGCGGTTCCCTCCCCAGACATCGTCCACCAGCAGGGCGACGTCCGCTACCCCATCCCCATCAAAATCCGTGCTGGACAGGGCGACTGGCGTGAAGCCCGCCAGGTCGGTCTGGGCGTCGAACCGCCTCTCCCAGTTCATTTCAAGGGTCGCGCCGTCCAGCACTGCGACCTCCAAAGGACCGGCAACCACGATTTCCTCGCCTGGCAACCCGTTCAGCTCGGCAAGGGTCATGTGCGCCGCCGCGTAAGACAGCGGGAGCGCAGCGGAAGGTTGCGACTCCTCGTTCTCGAACACCACGACACTGGCAGTCTCGGCCGCGGGGTGACTTGCGGCGTTGCGCGCCAGAAGCACGATCTCCCGTTCCCCGTCGCCATCCACGTCGCCTGCCGCGACGATGTTGAAGGGGCCGGCTTGCAGCGACCTGCGGTACTGCACTTCGCCATGCGGAAAGGTCTTGCTTTCCACGCCCAGGGCGCCGGTACCGAACGGAGGTGACGAGCCATGAGTGAGCAGCAGGTGCGAACCGGGACTTGTCCGGCCGAACCCGGCAGCGGTGCTGTTGGGGAAAGCCGAAGGCCAGGCGCCGATCTGCTGACCACTGCGCATGTCGAAGGCCCGGAACGAGGTGGTCTGGAAGTAGGGCGCCATGACGAGGTCGTCCACGCCATCGCCGTTGACGTCATGGACCGATCCCGACCCGTGCGCACCCGGCAGGGTGGAAACGGTGAACTCTGTCAGCCGCTCAAGGGGTCGTCCCCTGAACACCTGTACGGACGTTCCGCGCGTTGCGAAGGTCGGCACGTCCGCCTTCTCGTGAAAGCGACCCGAGTGAAACTCCCGGCCAAAGCCTTGTGGATGACTCCATTCAAGAGATCCAGTAGCCCCGTCGAGCACCAGCCCGGGCAGGCTGCCGACGACGACAATCTCCAGGGCTGCATCATCGTCCAGTTGCAGGGCGGAGAGCGAGCCGCCAGGGGTCTGCGGCATGGGGTAAGACCATTCCATTTCCCCCGTCGAGTAATCGAAAACCCTGACTGCGGCCGGAGACGCGTCGGTGTCGAAATCGACAAGCTCCTCATCGCCATCACCGTCGATGTCGGCCAGTAGCCAGGGCCGGACCCTGAACCCGAACGTCTTCTCCGCGACCACCCGCAACGGCACTCCGCTCAGTTCGGTCAACCTCGTCGTGTCCAAGATGGCATGCCGGGAAGTGGTCAGGAGTCGGCCTGGCGCACCCGCGCTCACGGGTACGGCCACGAATGGTGCAAAGGAAGCTGATGTGACGTGGACATCCACCAGTGCCAGGCCGTCTCCGGTCTGACCCAGCACCCCGATCAGTCCCTGATGGGAGGGGCTGCGAAGCACGATCTCGTCGGTGCCGTCTCCATCAAGGTCCAGATGGACCGGCGGGCGTTCCTGATCCATCTGGAACTGCGGCAGATAGCGCCAGATCCAGTCGGCTGAGTTCGCTGTTGTCGCGACGCCTGCAAGGGTCAGCAACGCGCACCGGAGCAACCATGTTCCTAGAGCCATGAAGTCCTACCCAACCTTCCCATATCGATCCGAATGTCCGCACAAACCTTGGCCGCGGCTTCACCGGAGAATCAGGCCAACTTGTCCCAGGGACGCAATGATTTCGGAATTCTACCTTGGCATTGATAGACACGCATTGCCTGACGATTCGCCCCCCCCCTTGTTGCGAGGCCTGCGGGTCAACGGCGGGAGTCCGCGCAGCGACACGAAGCACAAGATGAACACCAGCATGGTCGCCGCGCACTTCTCCACGCGCCGTTCAGCGGGCCGTTGCTGCAATGGGAGTCGCTTCAGGACCCCGAGCCCGTCACATGGAGATCACGCCATGAAAACCCCCATCGCAGCAGCCCTTGCCACCGTCCTGGTCGCCGGCGGCGCCGTCGCCGCCTGGCAGGTCACGCGCGGCGAGCACGCCGAGGTCATCGACGTGCAGCCGGTCACGCAGACGGTGGACGTGGTGGCGCGGGTGGTGGCCAGCGAACCGGTCACCCGCACGGTCACCGGCACCCGCGAGGTGTGCGAGGACGTCGAGGTGGTCTACCAGTCGCCCGCGCCACGCGATCCCGACCGCATCGCCGGCACCGTGGCCGGGGCGGTGATCGGCGGCGTGCTGGGCAACCAGGTCGGCAGCGGCAGCGGCCGGCGCGTGGCCACCGCCGCCGGCGCGGTGGGCGGCGCCTTCGCGGGGCGCGAGGTCCAGGAGCGCCAGCAGGCACGCAACCAGCGCAGCGAGGTGCGCACCGAGCGCAGCTGCCGAACCGAATCTGCGCCGCGCGAGCAGGTGGTCGGCTACGACGTGCAGTACGAACTGGACGGCGTGATCGCCACGATGCGCACCGAGCGCGAGCCCGGCGACACCCTGGTGATGGGCCAGCGCGACGAGGTGATCGGCTACGACGTCACCTGGCGCCACGACGGCCGAACCGGCTCGGCGCGCCTGGCCAGCGACCCCGGCCGGCGCCTGCCGGTCCGCGACGGCGTGGTGATGGTGCCGGCGCCGCCTGCTGGCGGCTGAGGATCCGGGGTCAGAGTGCCTTTTCCTCCCGAACCGCCGCAGAGGGGTCAGAGTGCCTTTTCCCTCCGAAGGCTCGGGAAGGGCGAACAGGTCGCCGGGAAAAGGCACTCTGACCCCGGTCTCGGTTCCGGCGGGGAAAAGGCACTCTGACCCCTCTGCGGCCGGCATGGCGTGATCCTGGCGCGGTTTGCGTCCTGGGGTGGGGCGGCAGGTCCGCCGCCTCGTCAACGTCAGGAGAACCGCAGCATGTCGTTCCGTCCGTTCCTCGTCCTGTGCGCCCTCGTCCTGATAGGCACGGGTGACCCCGCCCGGGCCCAGTCCTGCGGCGATACCCTCACCCACTCGATCACCCTGACCGCCGACCTGCACTGCAGCAGCGGCTGGCTGGCCTTCGAGGTGGGCGCGCCGGCCATCACCATCCGTCTGAACGGCCACACCCTGTCCGGCACGTCCGACCTGCAGGGCATCCGCGTGCTGGGCCAGCACAAGGTGCGCATCCTGGGCCCGGGCCGGATCAGCGGCTTCTGGGCCGGAGTCAACACCATGGACGCCGCCCGCCTGGTGGTGCAGGGCGTCGAGTTCGCCGACCTGGGCGCCGGCGTCATCCTCAACCGCAGCAGCGAATCGAAGATCGTCGGGAACGGCTTCTTCCGCATCACCGGCGAGGCGATCAGCGTCATCGATCCCACCGTCGGCACCTCCCTGCCGTCCGGCGGCAACCTGGTCTCGGGCAACGTGATCGGCAAGGTCGACACCGGCATCACCCTGTGCGGCGCCGCCGCCGGCGGCAACCTGGTAGAGCACAACACCATCAACGCCGCCTATGCGCGCGGCATCCATGTCGTCGACCACAGCGGCGGCAACTACATCAGTGCGAACCGCCTGCACAACACCGGCGCCGGCATCGTGGTCGAGGCCTCCACCGGCAACACGGTGATCGACAACGAGGTGGCCCAGGGCAGCGCCGGCATCGGCATCAGCGCCACCCTGCAGGGCCGCTGCCAGCAGGACCCGGCGCAGACGCACGACAGCATCGGCCACAAGGTCTACGACAACCGACTGCGCGACGTGTTCACCGGCATCCACGTCGGCAACGATCCCTACCTGGGCAAGGCGATCGGCTCGGTGTTCGCCGGCACGGTGGTCGAGAACGCGACCTATGGCGTGCTGCTGGACGTCAACAGCGTGTCCAACCATGTCTTCGGCAGCACCTGGATCGGCGTCGCGACGCCGGTGCTGGACCTGGGGTACGACAACCACTGGTGATGCCGGCAGGCGGGCGCCCGGAAACCGGGGTCAGAGTGCCTTTTCCCGGCGCCCTCTTCGCCCTTGCCTGAGCTTTCGGGCGGAAACCGGGGTCAGAGTGCCTTTTCCCCGCGCCCTCTTCGCCATTCCCTGAGCCTTCGGGGGGGAAAAGGCACTCTGACCCCTTGGCGGCTGTGATCGCGCGCACGTTGTAAACGGGCACCGGCGCCGCCTGTCAAGCGGCGGATCGTGAACAATGGTGACCATCCCGGGCAACTGCGAACGGCGTCACCGACGCCGCTGCGGCGCTGCCCTGCAATGGCGCCACAACAGGCCGGCGCAACGACGCCGGGCCGACGCTCAAGTGGTCACCACCCGCCCGGAGTCCGCCATGCCATGGCAGGCCGATACGCTCCACCCGCCCATCGCCGCCCGTCGATGCACCCTGCCCCGCGGCGCCCGGAGCCGGCGGTGAAGGCGCCGCGTGCGCGCCTGCCGGACCTGCAGCCCCGTCTGCTTGCGCGCCTGCGCCTGCGCCTGGCCGAGGACTTCCGCCTGGCCGTGCTGCTGCTGTGCGGCGTGTGCACCATCGCCGGCATCCTGCCGTTCCTGCTGACCCGCGCCTGGCGCGGCGAATGGCTGGTGGTGGCGCTGGATGTCCTGGTCATCGTCGCCATCGCCAGCGCCAACATCCATGCCTGGCGCAGCGGCCGCACCCGCGGACCGGGCGCCTTCCTGGTCCTGGTCAACAACCTCGGCGCGTTCATGCTGACCCTGATGGCGGGCATGACCGGCGTGCTGTGGACCTTCCCGGTGCTGCTGATGAACTACTTCCTGGTCGATCGGCTGCCGGCACTGGCGACCAGCCTGGCGCTGGTGGTGCTGGTCGCCGCGCAACCCGGGCTGTTCGCCGAACCGATGCAGGCCGCCAGCTTCGCGGTCACCGCCGGCCTGGTCAGCCTGTACGCCTTCATCTTCGCCCACCGCGCGGCCCGCCAGCACGGCCGCCTGGAAGGCCTGGCGCGGCGCGACCCGATGACCGGTGCCGGCAACCGCCGGCAGATGGAGGCCGACCTCGCCGACGCCGCGGCGCGCTTCGATCCGGCACGTCCGGGCATGGCGGTCGCCCTGCTCGACCTCGACCATTTCAAGGCCATCAACGACACCTACGGCCACGATGCCGGCGACCGCGTCATCGTCAACTTCGCCGCCCGCGTGCGCGAGTGCGTGCGCGGCCGCGACCGCCTGTACCGGTTCGGCGGCGAGGAGTTCGTGCTGCTGCTGGAGGAGGTCGATGCCGCCGGCGCCTTCGCCGCCCTGGAGAAGGTCCGCCGGCATGTCGGCCTGACCCTGCACGCCCCCGGCGGCGCGGTGACGGTGTCGATCGGCGCCGCCCTGCTGCGCCAGGACGAGCCCTGGCAGCCCTGGCTGGCGCGCGCCGATGCCGCGCTGTACGCCGCCAAGCGCGGCGGCCGCAACAAGGTGGTGCTGGCCGGCGCCATGGAGCCGCCCTCGGGCGCCGCCTTTGCCGCCGCCGCCAACGAACCGGCCGCCGACCCGCGCCTGCGACTGGTGACCTGAGCAAAGAGGGGTCAGAGTGCCTTTTCCCGCCAAAGGCTCAGGGAAGTACGAAGAGATCGCCGGGAAAAGGCACTCTGACCCCTCAGAACGGTGTGGCGTTGGCCCGCGGATCGAACGGGTACCCGAAGATGCGGTCGGGGTCGGCGAGCGGGAAGGCGCCCTCGTTGATCCAGTCCATGATGATCGCCTGCTGGACGGCGCTCAGGTAGGGCGGGCCGTTGCGCGGCATGCGCAGCCCGAGGGCGCCGTCGAGGTTCTCGCAGTTGATCTTGCGGAACAGGAAGCTGGCGTCGATGTCGCCGGGCTCGACGCGATCGCGCAGCGCCGCCGGATTGTCGGCCGGCACGTTGACCAGGTTGCCGTAGGAGGCACCCGGGTCGAGGGCGAGGTTGCCGAACGCGCCGCCGATGTGGCAGCCGTCGCAGCGCAGGTCGAAGATCGGCTGGACCTGGGTCTCGTAGTCGATGTTGTAGCCCAGCGGCACCGCCGAGAGGTCCTCGGGGGTACAGGCCAGCGCCGGCAGGCTGGTCGCGGCCAGCAGCAGAAGGCCCAGGCGCAGCGGGCGCAGGTCGGTTGTCGCGGTCTCCATGGAACCTCCGGGGCCGCGCAGGCGACGGCGCGGGTGGTCGGCACCGGCCGTCCTGGCCCCGGATCGTGCCTGCGACGATCCGCGTGCCTCGCCGGCACGGGGCGATCATGCCAGCAAACCGGCGACCCGGCAGTCCGGCCGGGCCGGGCCGACCGGCGTCGCTCAGCGCTCGACGATCTCGCGGTGCATGGGCGCGAGCACGGCCAGCAGGCGGTTCTGCGAGCGGAACGGGATGCCGCGCCCGGCCATCGCTTCCTGCAGGACCTCGACCAGGGCGTTGAAGTCGGCACGGGTGATGCCCAGGCCGGCATGCGACTCGATCATGCTGCGCCCGCTGTAGGCGCAGCCGCCGCCGAGGATGGCGCAGAACTGCTCGACCAGGTGGCGCTTGACCAGCGCCTGGTCGCTGTCGACGAAGAACGGGCGCAGCCGCGGGTCGGCCAGCATCCGCGCCATGAAGTCGTCCATCAGCGCGACCAGGCCGGGCTCGCCGCCGAAGTCGTCGAACACGCCGCGCAATTCCGGATGCGCCGGGGCGGGATCCATCTGGGCCCGCGCCGCGAACGGCGCCAGGCCGGCCAGGACCAGGGCGAGGAGGAGGCAGGTCGGGATGCGCATGGGGTCGTCGCTCGCGTCGGGTTTCAGAAGCCGACCTGCAGCGAGGCGTACAGGCCGCGCTGGTCGTCGGCGATGACGATGTTGCCCAGGTCGACGTAGGCCAGGGTCAGGGACAGGTGGCTGGACGGCGCCCAGGCGATGAAGGCGTCGAAGGCGTTGTCCTCGCGTGCGATACCGAGGTTGTCGGGTTTGCCGCGGTACTCGACGCCGACCGCCAGGTGGCGGTTCAGCAGCAGGGCCGCCGACCCTTCGAACTGCGGCCGGTAGCCGTCCCGGCGATCGCCACCGAAGCCGAGCAGCCCGAACTGGTTGGCCCGGGTGAAGCGCACGGTGCCGCTCAGCAGCAGGCTGCGGTCCAGGTAGAGCTTGGTCGCCGACACGTAGAAGTCGGTGTCGCGGTCGCGGCGGGCGCCGATCGCCGCCAGCAGGCCCGGCTGGTCGTTGCGCTTGCCCTGCAGGCCGATGGCGACCTGCGGCCACCAGCGATCCTGGTCGAGCACGGCGTCGCCGAACAGGCGCAGCTTCATCCCGAACACGTCCTGGCCGATCGTGAAGCCGCGACCCAGACCCAGCGCGGCACCGACGTCGCGGGTATCGAAGCGCTGCCGGGACAGGCTCAGTTCCAGGCGGTCGTGGAAGCCGATCAGGACGCCGGCGCTGTCCAGGCGGTAGTCGTCGAGCTCGACCCGGGTGTAGTAGGCGCTGGCGCCGATCTGGTCCCGGGTGCCCTGGCCGCCGATGATCGCCCACGGCGTCAGGCCGCCGCCGGCGGCGCCCTCGACCTGGCTGACGCCACCGGTCAGCAGCAGCTTGCCGCTGCTGCCGGCGCCGGACCGGGCCTGGGCCGCGAACGGCGCCAGGCTGGCGGCCAGCACCAGGCAGGCGCTGGCCAGCAGGGGGATGGGACGGGTCATGGCGGCTCCGGCGTCGAAAGGGGGTGGCTGGCATCCGCCTCGGCGGGCGGTCTGCCGGTACCTACGCGAACCGGCCCGACGCTGGATGCAGTCGGCGCCGATCGCCACGGCCGTCGGCAAAGCGGCCGCGGACCGGCGACCAGGCGCGCCGGCCCGCGACCGACCCCGGCCGGGCCCTCCCCCCGTCCGGTGCCGTCCCGCCCCTGGCCCGTGCCCGAATGGCCTGCACGCAGGCAGGCACGCGACGAGGTGCGGTGCGGCACAGAGGGCTACGCAGGTGCCGATGCAGCGGATGCAGTCGGCGTGGAGTCGGTCGCCACCGGGACGGTGCGGAGCGCGACGACGATGGCAGCGGGGCGCCGGGGTCGGACGGGGCGCACGAGGATGCGCCGCCCGGGGCGCCGCGGGGCGGGCACCCTGCGCGGCGCATTCGCGGACCGCGCGGTGCCGCCCTCAGGCGCCGCGCGGCAGCAACCCGCTGCGGATCAGCAGGACGGCGCCCTGCGCGGCGGCGACCGGCGCGTGCCGGACGCCCGGCCCGGCCAGCAGGTAGTCGCCGCTCGCATAGGTCTGGCCATCGACTTCCACGGCGCCCTGGATGACCAGGCATTCTTCCTCGCGCTCGTGGCCATGGCTGGGTACGCGGGCGCCGGGGTCCAGGCGCCACAGGCTGGTCTCGCTGCCCTCGACCGGGTCGCGGCGCAACGACTTCACCTGGATGCCCGGGCACAGGGCGCGCCACTCGCCCTGGTCGCCGCGCAGCACGCGGGTGCCCGCCGCCCCGGCGCGCGCCAGGACCCGCTCGCGCAACGCGGCACGGCGCTCCGGCGGCATCGCCGGAACCGGCATCAGGGCGGCCAGGCGCGCCGCCAGCCAGCTGGTGAGGGCGCGGCGGCGCTCAGTCATGGCGGCGCACCTCGTCGATGCGCAAGGCCCGGCGCAGGCTGGCCAGGCCGCGACGAAGGTGCGACTTGACGGTGCCCAGCGGCAGCCGCTCGCGTTCGGCGATCTCGGCGTGGCTGAGGTCCTCGTGGAAGGCCAGCGCGACCATGCGCTGCTGCGCGGCGCTGAGCGCGGCCAGTGCGCGGGTCACGCCGCCGGCGCTGGCCAGGGCATCGATCATGGCGGCGGAAGGGTCGGCATCGGACCCGGCATACGCCTGCGCATGGCGTTCCGGATGCAGCGGCTCGGCGCGCCGGTGGCGGCGCTCGCGGCGCAGGCGGTCGACCGCGCGGCTCCAGGCCATGCCCAGCAGCCAGGTCAGCACGCCGCCGCGGGCGGGGTCGTAGTCGGCCGCGCGCTCCCAGGCCTGCTGGTAGACGTCGGCGGCGACCTCCTCGGCGTCGGCCTCGATGCGCACGATCCTGACCACGGTGGCGAACACGCGATCGATGGTGAGGTCGTAGAAGCGGCCGAGCGCGCCCTGGTCGCGCCTGGCCATGGCCTCGACCAGGGCGGGCAGGCCGGCGTCGCCTTCGGGTCCCGCGCTGCTTCCGTTGCCTTCCCTCACGCGAACTTGCCACCCCGGCGCCGGCCAGACGCCGACCGGTGCAGCGTGGTGACGGTCTCGCGTACGCCGCGTGAAGACGGCGCCGAGAGGACGCGGCGATGGTCAGGGTTCCGCCCCGGCCGCGGTCCGCTCGCGCCAGGCCGGCGACGCCCGCCGCTCCAGCCGGTCCGGGGCGCCGCCGCGCACCAGCAGCAGGGCCGCGACCTGGTGGCGGCGCGCGAACGCCATCCCGCGCTCGGGCCCCAGCACGCTCAGCGCCGTGGCCAGCGCGCCGGCGCGGGCCGAGTCCTGCGCCAGCACCGTGACCGAGGCCAGGCCGTGGCGCACCGGCCAGCCGGTGTGCGGATCGATGGCATGGCCGTAGCGCCTGCCCTCGTGCTCGAAATGGGCCAGGTAGTCGCCGGAGGTGGCGATCGAGGCCTCCGCCAGGGTCACGACCAGCGCGGGCGGCCCGCCCAGCGGATCGGCGACCGCGACCCGCCAGGGTTGGCCGTCCGGACGGCGGCCGCGGGCGCGCAGTTCGCCGCCGATGCCGGCCAGGTAGTCGCGCACGCCGTGCCGTTCCAGGGCCTGGCCGAGGCGGTCGACGGCATGGCCTTCGGCGATCGAGGCCAGGTCGAGCTGCACGCCGCCCGGCTGCAGCAGGCGGCCGCTGTCCCGGTCGTGGACCAGGCGCTGCCAGCCGACCCGCGCCCGTGCCGCGCGGATCTCGTCGGTCCCCGGCGGCACGTTGCGCGGTGCGGCCGCGCCGAAGCCCCAGAGGGACACCAGCGGACCGACGGTGGGGTCGTACGCGCCCCCGGTCGCCTCGGCCAGGTCCAGGGCCTGCGCCAGCAGGTCGTTGAAGGGCTCGGGCAGCGCCTGCCAGGTCCCGGCCGGTGCGCGGTTGAAGCGGCTGATGTCCGAATCCGCCTGCCAGGTGCTGAGCTGGGCGATCACGAGGTCCAGTTCGGCCTGCAATCCGGCCAGGAGGGCGTCGCGGTCGAGGCCGTCCGGGGCCCGCAACTGCACCGACCAGGTGGTGCCCATGGTGTGGCCGTCGAGCTGCCACCAGGGCGCGGCGCGGTCGCCGCAGCCGGCCAGCAGCACCAGGACCGGCAGGACCAGGCACAGGAGCGGGAGGCGACGCGGACCGGCGGGCATGGCAGCCATTGTCCGACGCCGGGCGACGCGACGCTGGCCGGGCGCCTGGATGCCCTTCGGGGTCTTGACGTCAGATATCATCGTGATATCGTTTGCGCATCAGCCCACCCCACCCCGGAGCTCCGCCATGGCGCACGAACGCCTCGTCAAAGTAACCGCCGGCCTGCCGGTCCTGCTGTTCCTGCTGCTGGCCAGCGCCGTCACCGTCTGGGCCTTCGTGCACGGCGTCCGGATCGGCTCGACCTGGTGGGCCCTGGGCGCCGCGGTCGCCGCGGTGGTGCAGATCATCCTCTACGCCGGGTTCTTCACGCTCGAGCCCAACCAGGCCGTGGTGCTGACCCTGTTCGGCCGCTACGTCGGCACCGCCCGCGACCCCGGCCTGCGCTGGGCCAATCCCTTCTACGGCAAGCGCAAGCTGTCGCTGCGCGTGCGCAACTTCGAGAGCGGCAAGCTCAAGGTCAACGAGCTGGAGGGCTCGCCGATCGAGATCGCCGCGGTGGTGGTGTGGCAGGTGGTCGACAGCTACGAGGCCAGCTTCCAGGTCGACGACTACGAGAACTTCGTGCACATCCAGTCCGAGGCGGCGCTGCGCCAGATGGCCACCCGCTATCCCTACGACCTGCACGAGGGCGTCGAGATCGCCCTGCGCAGCCATGGCGCCGAGATCGCCGGCGAGCTGCGCGGCGAGATCCAGGAACGCCTGGCGACCGCCGGCGTGCAGGTGATCGAGGCGCGCATCAGCCACCTGGCCTACGCCGCCGAGATCGCCCAGGCCATGCTGCAGCGGCAGCAGGCGGGCGCCATCATCGCCGCGCGCGCGCGCATCGTCGAAGGCGCGGTCAGCATGGTGCACATGGCGCTCGACCAGATCCGCGCCGGCGGCCAGATCGAACTGGACGACGAGCGCCGCGCGGCGATGGTTTCCAACCTGCTGGTGGTGCTGTGTTCGGACCGGGCGACCCAGCCGGTGGTCAACACCGGCACCCTGCACACCGGTTGAGCCGGGCCACGATGGCCGAACGCAAGGCCTATCCGCTGCGCATCTCGCCTGCCGTGCTGGAGGCGGTGCAGCGCTGGGCCGACGACGACCTGCGCAGCGTCAACGCGCAGATCGAGTTCCTGCTGCGCGAGGCGCTGCGGCGCAGCGGGCGGCTCAAGCCCCGGCCGCCGGCCGAACCCGTCGAGGACGACGGCTGACCGGCCGACGACAGTCGGCCGGCCGGCCGCGCCCATGGAACACCGCCCGGCGTGGCGAGCGTCCCGTCGCTGCCCCGGGCGCCCGTCGGGACGTGCCCGGGACGGGTGAACGGAACGAGCGACGGCCAGCGCCGCCATCGCATCGCCGCCAATCCGGCGCACCGCCCACTTCTCAAGCCCGCACATTCCCAGGAAACGCCGATGAAACGCTGGCAGTACCGCACCATCGAACTCAAGCCGACCCTGTTGGGCGGCCTGCCCCGCGACCTCGATGCGATCCTCAACCGCGAGGGTGCGCAGGGCTGGGAGCTGGTCAACATGCTGCGCGGCACCCGCGTGGTGTTGGTGTTCAAGCGCGAGCACTGACCATGCGCCGGCCACTGCCCGCCCTGCTGCCCGTCCTGCTGTCCCTGCTCGCGCTGCCCGGCCTCGCCGCGGCAGCGCCGGACCCCGCGACCTTGCGCGAGGAGCGCGTCGCGGCGCTGCTGGACGCCTTCCTCCAGGGTCGCGACGACGTGGCCGGTGCGCACTTCGACGCTCGCCTGCGCGCCGGCCTGCCGCCGGCGCGCCTGTCGGAAGTCCGCGCGGGCCTGGCCGCCCAGCTGGGCGAAGTGCGCGGCCGCGGAGCGGTCCGGCACGGCTGCAGCGAGGGCCTGGCCACGGTCTGGCAACGGCTCGACTACGAGCGCGGCGCCCTGGATGCGCGGGTCGCCTTCGATGGCGAAGGACGCATCAGCGGCTTCTTCCTGGTGCCCCCGCAGCAGGCCACGCCCTGCCCGGGCGTCGCGCCGGCGCCGGACACCGCGGACGACGTGGCGGCCCTGCCCGCCGGCGTCCGCGAGCTGCCCCTCACCGTCGATGCCGGCGGCTGGCCCCTGCCCGGCCGGCTGACCCTGCCGGCGGGTGCGGGGCCCTTCCCCGCCGTGGTGCTGGTGCACGGTTCCGGACCCAACGATGCCGACCAGACCGTGTTCGCCCGCGCGCCGTTCCGAGACCTCGCCCACGGCCTGGCCCTGCGCGGCATCGCCAGCCTGCGCTACGACAAGCGCACCCGCGTGCATCCGGCGCGCCTGCAGGCGCGCCACCCGGACCTGACCCTCGATGACGAGGTGGTCGACGATGCCGTGGCGGCGCTCGACCTGCTCGCCGGTCGCCCGGAGATCGACGCCGCCCGGCGGGTCGTGGTCGGCCACAGCCTGGGCGCGCTGCTGGCGCCGCGCATCGCGCTACGCGCCCGTGACGCCGGCAGCGCGCCGGCCGGCGTCGCCCTGCTGGCCGCGCCCAGCCGGCCCTTGCACTGGATCGTGGTCGCCCAGGTCGAGCACCTGGCGGCGCAGCAGGGCATCGCCGACACCCAGGTCGCCGAGCTGCGCCGGCAGGCAGCGCGCATCGATGCCCTGGCCGCCGGCCAGGACCCGGGCGCCGGACCCCTGATGCTCGGCCTGCCGGCCACCTGGTGGCGCGACCTGGCCGGCTACGACGCCGTGGCAACCGCGCGCGCACTGGATCTGCCGATCTTCATCGGCCACGGCGGCCGCGACTACCAGGTCGTCGACGCCGACCTGGCCGGCTGGCAGGCCGGCCTGGCCGGCCATGCGCTGCTGACGGTGCGCACCTGGCCGGCGCTCGACCACCTGCTCGGCGTCGGCGAGGGGCCCTCGTATCCGGCCGATTACCAGCGTGGCGCGCCGGTCGCGGCCGAGGCGATCGAGGACCTGGCCGCCTGGATCGCAGGGCTGCCCGCGACGCGCTGAGCCGGCCCGCCGCAGACGGCGGGCGCTTCATGCATCCTCAGTCCGCGACCTCGAAGCCGAGGGCGAACCGCCGGTCCTTGCCCCCGACCCGGAACCCGGCGCCCGCGGACCGGGGCCAGGGAAAGAGGACACCGCAGCCCTCAGCGAGCCGGGGAAATGCGCGCACCGGGGCGCGCGCCGGAGGGGCCCGGCCACTCGCCTTCGAGTTGCTGCCAGCGGGCGCCAACCCTCAGGCGCCGCAGTCCTCGCGCAGGCCCATGGCGGTGGCGATGTCCCGCCAGTCGAAGGCCATCACCGACTCGTCGTCGTGCTGGGTGAACAGGGCGCCCTGCGCGAATGGACCGTAGCTTCCGGACTGGAACCAGATGCCGTCGATCATGCGGCCGATGCCGGGCCGGAAGGCGCCCAGGTAGGTCAGGCTGGCCCGTTCGAACACCAGGATGCGCTGGTCGCGCAGGTCCTGGTCGGAGCCCAGCACGTAGCCCTGGTCGTCCGGGCAGCTCGCCAGGGTGATGCCTTCGGGTTCGAACCGGAAAAGGCCGTCGCCGATCACCGGGCCGGTGTAGTTGCCCTCGAGGTCGTAGACCTTGATGTTGCGCTGGCTGTCGTGCTCGTCGGCGACCAGCAGGCGGCCGTGGGCCGGATCGCCCAGGATCGACTCCACCCTGAGCAGCCGGCCCTCGCCCCGGGTCTCGCCGAAGGCGCGCCGCAAGGTGGCCTGCAGGCCATCGTCGCGGACCGTCACCTCGTAGAGCTTGACCCGCTCGCCCAGCGCCGGGTCGGGCGGCACCTGGCGGTCGGGCGTGTAATAGCTGTCGGTGACGTAGACGCGGTAGCGCCCCTCGCCCTGCGGCCAGACCCAGATGCCGTAGGGGGTGTGCAGTTCGCCTTCGCCGAAACTCCCGAGCGGCCGGTTGCCGGCCAGGTCGATCGCTTGGACGCGGGCGCCGTCGCGTTCGACCACGAAGGCCAGATCGCCGGCCACGAACAGGCCGTTGGGGTAGCGGAACTGTCCCGCACCCTCGCCTTCCGAGCCCAGCGGGCGCAGGAACCGGCCGTCGGCGGCATCGTGGATGCGCAGGCGGCCGCCGCCCTTGGCGGTGGCGACCAGTTGCCAGTCGCCGGCGGGCGTGACCCAGACCGCGACCGTGTCGGGAACATCGGCGGGTGCGGCCTCGCTGACCCAGCGCGCCTCGACCAGCGGCGGCTGCCGGGGTCCCTGCAGTACGCAGCCGCTCAGCAACAGCAGGGCGCAGGGAAGGATCCGGAGGGTCCAGGTCATGGGGGGCACCGAACGGACGAGGCGGCGAGAGTAGCGCAAAGCGCGCCGGCCGGCCGGCGCGGGCCGCCGCCGCGCGGGCGACCGCATCCTTCGGCCGCCCGCGTCCGTCCCTGACGTTGGAAGCTGGCAGACTAGCCCGCGTGCATGACCGCGCCATGACATCGCCGCCCGACCTGCTCCTCAACGGACTGCGCTGCGCGCTGCAGGTCTCGCGGACGGCCGGTGTGCCGCGCGCCTCGCCCCCCCGGTTCGTGCTGCTGGACAAGGCGACGGGGCGCCCGCTCTGGCGCGATGCCGGGGGCCGCAGCCATCCGCAGCCGGCCCGCGCGGCGATGCGGGAACTCGCCCAACTGCGCGAGCGCCTGCATCGCCGGCCCCGGTCCGGCAGGACACCGGGCCCGGCGACCTGGGCCGCCGAGGCGGAGCGCGCGCTGGCCCGGCTCGGCATCGCCGCCGACCTGCCGCAACGGCGCGGCCTGGCGCCGTGCCCGGAACCGCCGCTGCTGCGCGCGTTCGGATGCGACCTTGCCGGCCGTCCCGTGTGGCTGGTGCCGGCGGCGGGACAGGCCTGGCTGCGCCTGCGCCATGCCGCCGCGGCCGCGGGCCTGCGGCTGCAGGCGGTGTCGTCCTGGCGCAGCGTGCTGCGCCAGGAGACCCTGCTGCGCGCCAAGCTGGCCGCCGGCCGGAGCCTGGCGCAGGTGCTCGAGGTCAATGCCCTGCCCGGCTACAGCGAACACCACCTGGGCACCACGCTGGACCTGCACCACGGCGCCGGCCCGGTGCTGGAGGAATCCTTCGAGGCGACCGCGGCCTTCGCCTGGCTGCAACGGCACGCGCGGGGCTTCGGCTTCCGGCTCAGCTATCCGCGCGGCAACCGCCACGGCATCGCCTACGAACCATGGCACTGGCGGTGGCATCCGCCCTGGTCCGGCATCTGACGCTCGCGCATCCCGCCGGCACCGACCCGGTTCACGCGTCGTCCTCCCCGACCGCGGCGCCGGCGACGGCGCGCAGGTTGCACCAGTGCGCCAGGGCCAGCAGCACGCCGCCCAGCGCCAGCAGGCCGGCATGCAGCCAGCGCCCCGGCAGCAGGCGCGACAGGGCCAGCAGGAAACTGCCGGCGCCGAGCAGCGCCAGGCCGCCGGGCAGGAAGCGGCGATGCCTGCGCCAGCCCAGCGCCAGGGCGGCACCGGCCCAGGCCAGGGCGGCAACCACCAGCACGGTTTCCAGGGCCTGCAGCCGCAACAGGCCGATCGCCAGCGGCCGCAAGGGATCGTGGAAACTGTGCAGGGCCAGGGCCAGGCCCGGCAGCACGGCGAACAGCACGGGCACCAGCAGGCAGTGCAGGGCGCAGCCCATCGCCAACAGCATCCCGATCCGGTCCAGCGTCTGCTGCATGAGGCTTGCCTTGTAGGGGTAGGCGCGTCGACGGGGCCGGGCCCGTCACCGGCATCCGCCACGGGGCCATGGGTCCGCCACCGCCGGGTTGCCGCGCCTGGCGGCGTTACTGTATAACACTTCCATGCGCCGCCGCCGACCGTGCGCCGCGGAACCGTGACCGTTCCCGGCGGTCGAATCGCCCTTCCCTCCTCCTTCCTGGAACGCCGCCATGACCCGTCTCCCCACCGCCCTGATCCTGCTGGTCGCCGGCACGGCCAGCGCCCAGGTCGAGCATCAGCACGGCGCCCACGTCCACGGCGTCGCACAGGCGACCCTCGTGGTCGCGGACGGCACGCTGGCACTGGAGCTCACCGTGCCCGGCATGGACCTGGTCGGCTTCGAGCACGCGCCGCGCGACGCCGACCAGCAGGCACGCATCGACTCGGCCCTGGCCGCGCTGGAGGCCAGTGGGCAATGGCTCGCCCTCGAACCGGAAGGCAGTTGCGTGATCGACACGGCGACCGCCCACACCCACGGCTACAAGGCTGCGGCCGCCGCCGATGCCGGGCCCGGGCAGGGCCACCAGGATCACGCGCACGCGGCGGAACCCGCCAGCGACGGCCACCGCCACGCCGACCACGGGCATGCGCAGGGTCACGGCCACGACGGCGGCCACGCTCACCACGACGGCCACGACCATGGCGGCGAACACGACCACGCCGATGGCCACGGCGAATTCCACCTCGAGCTGCGCGGTACCTGCAGCGGCCGGCCGGGCCATGCCGTGCTGTCGCTGGACCGGCTTTTCGACGGCCTGGGCACGGTCCGCGTCGACCTGATCGCCGGCGACCGCCAGGACCGCATCGAGCTGCCCGGGGGTCGCGGTCGCATCGACCTGCACTGAACCGACCCCTCGGCCGCCGCGCCACAGCCGCCCCTGCACCGCGCTGACGACCCACCGCAGCGCGGCTGGGCGCGCGCGGCACGCAGTTCGGCCGGTCCATCGCAAGGCCTTGACCGGCGTCGACTATCCTTCGGCAATCACTGCCTGGAACGACCGCATCGACACCGCCATGTCCGAGACGAAACCGCCCGTCGTGGCCCTCGAAGCGCTCCGCTTCGGCTGGCCCGGCCAGCCCGACCTGCTCGACCTCGACGACCTGCGCATCGCGGCGGGCGAACGGCTGTTCCTGGAGGGCCCGTCGGGCAGCGGCAAGAGCACCCTGCTCAACCTGCTGGCCGGCATCCTGGTGCCGCGGGCGGGGCGGCTGCGCGTGCTGGGCCAGGATCTCGCCAACCTGCGCGCCGGCGCCCGCGACCGCTTCCGGGCCGACCATGTCGGCTTCATCTTCCAGCAGTTCAACCTGGTGCCCTACCTGGGCCTGGTCGAGAACGTCACTCTGGGCTGCCGGTTCTCGCCGGCGCGCCGGGCCCGGCTCGGCGATGCCGCGGCGCAGGCGCGCGAGGCGCGCCGCCTGGTCGCCGCCCTGGGCCTGGACGTCGACGCCCTGGACCGCCGCCCGGTCACCGGCCTGAGCGTCGGCCAGCAGCAGCGCGTCGCCGCGGCGCGCGCCCTGATCGGCGCGCCCGAACTGGTGATCGCCGACGAGCCGACCTCGGCACTGGACGCCACCGCGCGGGCCGCCTTCGTGGAACTGCTGTTCGCCGAGGTCGAGCGCGCCGGCAGCGCCCTGGTGTTCGTCAGCCACGATCCGGCGCTGGCCGCGCTGTTCCCGCGCAGCCTGTCGCTGCCGGCGCTCAACCGCGCCGCCGCCACGGAGGCCGCCTGAGATGCTGCGCCTGGCCCTGAAGAGCCTGCTCAACCGCCGCGGCACGGTGCTGCTGACGGTGTTCACCATCGCCATCAGCACCGCCCTGCTGGTCGGCGTCGAGCGGCTGCGCGGCGAGACCCGCAGCAGCTTCGCCAGCACCCTGTCGGGCACCGACCTGATCGTTGGCGCCCGCGCCGGCACCGTGCAGCTGCTGCTGTACACCGTGTTCCGGCTGGGCGAGCCGACCGCCAACGTGTCCTGGGAGACCTACCGGCGCATCGCCGACTCGCCGATGGTGGCCTGGACGGTGCCGCTGTCGCTGGGCGACTCGCACCGCGGCTACCGGGTCCTGGGCACCTCCGCCGAGTACTTCGAACATTACCGCTACGGCAGCCGCCGGCAGCTCGAGTTCAGCGCCGGCGCGCCTTTCGACGGCGTCTACGAGGCGGTGCTGGGCGCCGAGGTGGCGCGCGCCCTGAGCCACCGTGTCGGCGACGAACTGGTGGTCGCGCACGGCATCGGCCGGGTCAGCTTCGCCGAGCACGACGACAAGCCGTTCCGGGTGGTCGGCATCCTGGCGGCCACCGGCACGCCGGTCGACCGCACCGTGCACGTGCCGCTGGCCGGCATCGAGGCCATCCACCTGGACTGGCAGTCGGGCACCCGCATGCCCGGCCGGGCGATCTCCGCCGAGGAGGCCCTGCAGCAGGACCTGACGCCGCGCTCGATCACCGCCTTCCTGGTCGGCATGGAGAACCGCGTGCAGACCTTCACCCTGCAGCGCCAGGTCAACGAATACCGGGCCGAGGCCCTGAGCGCCATCCTGCCGGGCGTCGCCCTGCAGCAGCTGTGGAGCCTGACCGGCGTCGCGGAGAACGCGCTGCGCATCGTCGCCGCCTGCGTGGTGGTGGTCGGCCTGCTCGGCATGCTGACCGCCCTGCTCACCACCCTGAACGAACGGCGACGGGAGATGGCGATCCTGCGCTCGGTCGGCGCCCGACCGCGTACCATCCTCGGCCTGATGGTGCTGGAGGCGACCGCCCTGGCGGGCGCCGGCCTGCTGCTGGGGCTGGGCCTGCTCTATGCGATACTCGCGGCCCTGCGCGAGCTGGCCGCGACCCGCTTCGGCCTGTTCCTGGGCATGGGCCCGCCCTCGGCACCGGAACTGCTCGCCCTGGCCGGCATCCTGGCCGGCGCCCTGCTCGTCGGCCTTGTGCCCGCCCTGCTGGCCTACCGGCGCTCGCTCAGCGATGGCCTCACCGTACGGATCTGACATGACTCGACTGACCGCCCTGCTCGCCTGCCTGCTGCTTGCCGCCGCTGCCGCCCTCGCCAGCGACACGCCGCGCGAGCTCGACTGGCTTGAACTGATGCCCGAAGACGAGGTCGAGCTGCTGCGCAACGCGCCGCCGGTGGACCACAGCGGCATGTTCACCATGGAGCAGCAGGGCTCCTTCCGGACCGTGCAGGCGCTGCACCAGCAGAAGATCCGCATGCCCGGCTACATCGTGCCGGTCGACGTCGACGACGCCCAGAAGATGTCCAGCTTCTTCCTGGTGCCCTACTTCGGCGCCTGCATCCACGTGCCGCCGCCGCCGCCCAACCAGATCGTCTACGTGACCCTGGCGACGCCGATCGACGTCACCGACATCTACGACGCGTTCTGGGTCGAGGGCACCCTGCGCGTGGAGACCGTGCAGAAGGACGTCGCCGCCTCGGCCTATGTGCTGGCTGCCGACAAGGTCACCCTCTACGAGGGTTGAGGCGGGCCGCCGCGCGCAGCGCATCGGGCGGACCCAGCGCACCGCCTGAGCGGCCCTGACCGCGATTCCGGCCCGCCACCGGGCCGGTCATGCCGGCCCAGGGCGCATCGGGCAGGTCCGACCGGGGCGCCCGGAACCTGCGCCAAGGCCTTTGCGAATCGCGGCCGTGAGCGGCCAGAGCACCGGGCCATGCCGGGCCCTTGCTTTCCGGGCGACTTTCGTTACGCTATAACATTCTTTGACCAAGGATGCCTGCGCCATGCGAACCCGTCCCCTGGCCACCGCCATCGCCGCCGTGCTGATCGCGCAGCTCCCGCTGCCGGCCTGGGCCCAGGCGCACTCCGAACGCGCGCGCGAGCTCGACACCGTGGTGATCCAGGCGATCCCGCTGCGCAACATCACCGAGGAGACCGCGCGCCCGGTCGAACTGCTGACCGGTCCGGTTCTCGACGACAGCCGCGCCGCGACCCTGGGCGAGACCGTCGCCGGCCTGCCCGGCGTGCAGTCCAGCTATTTCGGTGCCGGCGTCGGCCGGCCGATCATCCGAGGACTGGAAGGCCCGCGCGTCCAGGTCCTCAGCGAAGGGCTGGCCACCCAGGACGTCTCGACGGTGAGCGTCGACCATGCCGTGGCCATCGAGCCGTTCCTGGCCGACCAGATCGAGGTGCTCAAGGGCCCGTCCACCCTCCTGTACGGCTCCGGCGCGATCGGCGGCGCGGTCAACGTCGTCGATGGCCGCATCCACGAGCAGCCCCTGGAGGGGATCAGTGGCCGTGCGGAGCTCCGCGGCAATACGGTGGCCGACGAGCGGGCCGGCATGTTCCGCATCGATGCCGGCAACGGACCGTGGGTGTTCCACGCCGATGCCTGGTACCGCCGGACCGACGACTACCGGATTCCCGGCGAGGCCGAACGCCACGACGACCACGACGACCACGGGCACGGCCACGACGACGACGACCACGAGCACGACCATGGCGGCCGTCTCGAAAACAGTGCGACGCGCAACCGCGGCGGCGCCGTGGCGGTCAGCCGGGTCGGCGAGCGCGGCTTCCTGGGCCTCGCCCTGAGCCGCTTCGAGAGCCGCTACGGCCTGCCCGGCCACGGCCACCATGACGACGACGATCACGAGCACGACCTGCCGATCGGCGTCCGCGCGGTGCGCGACGACGACGACGACGACGAGCACGAAGAGGTGACGCTGGACATGCGGCAGAACCGTGCCGACCTGAAGGGCGCCCTGAACGACCCCTTCGCCGGCCACGAGGCGCTGCGCGTGCGCGTCTCGCACTCGGACTACACGCACACCGAGTTCGAGGGCGACGAGGTCGGCACCGTGTTCGACAACCGGGCGCTGGAGGCGCGCGTCGAGCTGGTCCATGCCCGGATCGGCGGCTGGCGCGGCGCCTACGGCATCCAGGCCGGCCGCCGCGACTTCGAGGCGGTCGGCGAGGAGGCCTTCGTGCCGGGCTCGCGCGGCAGCGACATCGGCCTGTTCCTGGTCGAGCGGCGCGAGTGGGACCGGTTCAACCTCGAGCTGGGCGGACGCGTCGAGCGCAACCGCATCCGGCCCGACTCGGACGACCACGGCTCGGTCAGCTTCACCGGCGTCAGCGCCTCGGCTGCCGCGGAATGGCGGTTCACCGAGAGCCTGCACCTGCGCCTGGGCCTGGACCGCGCGCAACGCGCGCCCAGCGCCGAGGAGCTGTTCTCCGACGGCGAGCACGTCGCCACCCAGGCCATCGAGCTGGGCGACGCCGAGCTCGGCAAGGAGACCGCCAACAACATCGAGCTGGGCCTGCACTGGCACGGCGAGCGCGTCGACTTCCGGGCATCGGTGTACCGCACCCGCTTCGACGACTTCATCTTCCTGGCCGACACCGGCGAGGAAGAGGATGAGCTCCCGATCCGGCAGTGGTCGCAGGGCGATGCCGATTTCCAGGGCGCCGAGGCCGAGCTGAAGGTGACCGTCGCCGAGAACGCCAGCGGTCGCCACCAGCTGCGCCTGATGGCCGACACGGTGCGCGGCGAACTGCGCGACGGCGGCAACCTGCCGCGCATCGCGCCGGGACGCTGGGGCGCCGGCTACGCCTGGTCGATGGGCGCCTGGCGCGCCGGCGTGGACGCGACGCGCTACCGCGCCCAGGACCGGGTGGCCGAATTCGAGACGGCCACCGAGGGCTACACCCTGGTGGGCGCGGACCTGGCCTGGTCGTTCATGGCCGGCGGCACCGAGCTGGAGCTGTTCCTGCAGGGCCGCAACCTGACCGATCGCGAGGCCCGGGTGCACACCTCCTTCCTCAAGGACCAGGCGCCGCTGCCGGGTCGGTCGCTGGGCTTCGGCCTGCGCGCGTTCTTCTGAGGATCTCGGGCGGTCGCAGCGCAGGCATCGCGCGCTGGCCGGACCGCCCTTTCCCCCGTCCCCGCCGTGCCGGGACGGGGAGGGGTGCGGCGACCCGGCACGGCACCAGGGATGGCGCATGCCGGTCCCGGGACCGGCGCAGCCCGACACTCCGCGGGTCTTTGCAGTACGGCAGATCCATCGTCTCCGTAGCGCTGCGGATCTTTCGTCCCTGCAGGACAGCGGTCCGGTCGACGCCTCTGCCCGGCGGCCCGGTCGTCGACGCGGCAAGGCCGTCCTGTCGTGGCCGCGGCGCGGCGCTCCCGTCGCCTTCGCGGAACGACGGTCCCGGCACGTCTCCGGCAGGACCTGGCAACGCCCCGGTGGCCAGACCGGCGCGGCCGCGGAGGCAGGATCCTCCACCCCCCAGGCGCCTTCGCCGCCTTCGGACGCGCATCCCCACAGCGGCCTGCCCCGATCGATCGCGGGCGTTCACCGGGTCTTCGGGCGTTCGCCGTGCGGCGCTTGCGTGAGGCCGTCCAGCCTGCAGGCGCACGTCTCCGGCTCGCGGCAACTGATCAACGTCCTGTCACGGCCACCGCGACCGCCAGGCACGCCTCCTACTGGCAAGCGCATGCCGCCTTGCGAAAGCACCACAGTTCTCCCCTCCCCGGCCTGTGGGGGGCGGGGAACGGGCTGCCCCGGCCGGCGCGTGCCGTTGGTCCGGCGGCAGTGCAGCTCCCGCCCTGTATCCGCCCTGCTCGGGATCCCTTCCGGAACCAGGATCCCGGGCGCACGCGTCGGGCTGTGCAGCGCGGGCCGCGGCCGGCCAGACCCTGGCGTGCCCGGCGCCTTGGCCGGCCCGCCGGGGTCGCGGACCGGTCGAGGGCGCGGCGCGACCTCAGGGACGCCGCTGCAACTCCGTCTCGTCGCGCATCTTCGGCATCAGGTCCTGCTTGGTCACGCCCAGGCGGTTCAGCAGGGGCGCGGCGAACAGGATCGACGAGTAGGTGCCGACCACGATGCCGACGATCAGCACCAGCGAGAAGCTCTTCAGCGCCTCGCCGCCGATGAAGTAAAGCGCCAGCACCGACAGCAGGGTGACGAACGAGGTAATGATGGTTCGCGCCAGCGTGGTGTTGCAGGCGACGTCGATGGTCTCCTCCGGACCCATCCTGCGGGTGGTCCGGAACATCTCGCGGATGCGGTCGAAGATGACGATCTTGTCGTTGATCGAGTAGCCGGCCACGGCCAGCACCGCGGCCAGCGCCGGCAGGTCGAACTCGCGGCCGACCAGGGCCAGGAAGCCCAGGGTGATGATCACGTCGTGCAGCTCGCCGGCGATCGCGGCCAGGCCGAAGCGCCATTCGAAGCGCACGGCGATGTAGATGAGGATGCCGCCGATCACCACCAGGATCGCGATGATGCCCTGCTCGGCCAGCTCCTTGCCGATCTGCGGACCGACGAACTCGTTGCGCTTGAGCTCGGCCGGCAGGCCGGCCTCGATCAGCAGGCGATGCACGGCCTCGCCGGCGCTCTGGGCGAGGCCGATCTCCTGGGCCTCCTGCTGCGCCTCGCTCTCGGCCTGGGCCTCGGCGCCGGTGTCGGCGTCCGGGCGCAACCGGACCAGGACGTCCCGGGTACTGCCGAACGACTGCACCTGGGCGCCCTCGTAGCCGGCATCGGCGAGGGTCGAGCGGATCCGGGCCAGGTCGGCCGGCTGCTCGAAGCTGAGCTCGACCACGGTGCCGCCGGTGAAGTCCAGGGCGAAGTTCAGGCCCGGCCGCACCAGGGCGACGATCGAGACGACGATGGCCAGCAGCGACAGCCAGAGCGTGACGCGGCTCCAGCGCATGAACGGGAGCTTCCAGGCGGGGTTGAACAGTTCGAACATGGGGTCTGTCTCCGTCCGCTCAGATGCTCAGGCCCTTGACCTTGCGGCCGCGGCCGTAGATCAGGGAAACGATGGCCTCGGACACCGTCACCGCGGTGAACATCGAGGTCAGGATGCCGATGCACAGCACCACCGCGAAGCCGCGCACCGGGCCGGAGCCGAACGCGAGCAGCGAGATGCCGGCGATCAGGGTGGTGATGTTGGCGTCGATGATGGTCGACCAGGCCTTGTCGTAGCCGGCCCGGATCGAGCTGACCGGGGTGTTGCCGTTGCGGATCTCCTCGCGTATGCGCTCGAAGATCAGCACGTTGGCGTCGACCGCCATGCCGATGGTGAGGACGATGCCGGCGATGCCGGGCATGGTCAGGGTGACGCCGATCAGCGACAGCGCGGCGAAGATCAGCACCACGTTGGCGACCAGCGCGATGTTGGCGACCAGGCCGAACATCCGGTAGTAGACCAGCATGAACAGCAGCACCGCGGCGAAACCGATCACGATCGCCCGCATGCCGCGCTCGATGTTGTCCTGGCCGAGGGAAGGACCGATGACCCGCTCCTCGACGATGTCGATCGGCGCGGCCAGGGCGCCGGCGCGCAGCAGCAGCGCGGTCTCGCTGGCCTCGGCGGCGCTGTCCAGGCCGGTGGTCTGGAAGTTGCGCCCGAACGGCTCGCGGATGGTGGCGATCGAGATCACCTCCTGGCGGATGCGGGTGCTGCGGACCTCGCGGCCGTCGACCGTGCGCACGTCGGGGATCCGCTCGACGAACACCACCGCCATGCCCTTGCCGACGTTGTCGTTGGTGAACTCCTGCATGCGCCGCGCGCCGGCCGCGTTCAGGCGCACCGACACCATCGGGCTGCCGTCGCGGGAATCGAAGCCGCTGGCGGCGTTGACCAGCTGGTCGCCGGAGACGATCAGGCGCTTCTTCAGGACCACCGGGTTGCCGCGCCGGTCGGTGTACAGGGCCGAGTCGGGCGGCACGTTGCCGGTCTGCTGGACCTCGAACGGGTTGACCGACTCGTCGACCGCCCGGTATTCCAGGGTGGCGGTGGCGCCGAGGATGCGCTTGGCGGCGGCGGTGTCCTGGACGCCGGGAAGCTGGACGACGATGCGCGACTCGCCCTGGCGCTGGATGATCGGCTCGGCGACGCCCAGCTCGTTGACGCGGTTGCGCAAGGTCGAGACGTTCTGCTCGATGGCGTTGGCGGCGATCTCGTTCAGCGTGGCCTCGCTGATCCGGCCGTTGATCAGCCAGCCGTCGTCGCCGCCCCGGCCGAACTCGAGCACCAGCTCGGGCAGGTCGGCGGCGATCTCGGCATAGGCCCGCTCGCGGTCCTGTTCCGTGCGCAGGTTGACGACGATGCCCGCCGGCGTCCGGCTGACGTTCTGGTAGCGCACGCGCTTGTCGCGCAGCAGGACGCGGATGTCCTCGACGAAGCGGTTCTCCTGCTGCTCGATGCTGGCGCGCTGGTCGACCTCCATGGTGAAGTGGACGCCGCCCTGCAGGTCGAGGCCGAGCACCATCGACCGGCCGCCCAGCGCGGTCAGCCAGTCGGGCACGGTCGAGGCCAGGTTGAGCGCCGAGACGTACTGCTCGCCCAGTTCCTGGCGGACCAGCTCGATCGCCCGCAGCTGCGTGTCGGTGTCAGGGAAGCGGACCAGCAGGCGCTCGTCCTCGATCGCCATCCGGGTGAACGGCACCTGGTTGCGCTCGAGCACGCCCTGCACGCGCTCGCGCAGCGCCTCGTCGACGACGCTGCCGCGGTTGGCCTGGAGCTGGACCGCCGGGTCCTGCGGATAGAGGTTGGGCAGCGCGTAGAGCGCCGCCAGCAGGATCACGGCCAGGACGAGGCCGTACTTCCATCTGGGGAAATTGATCATCGCAGCTCGGGCAGTCGGGGTGGATGGGGTGCGTGCGGCCGCCGGAGGCGGATCAACCGGCCTTCAGCGTGCCCTTGGGCAGGACGTTGCCGACCGCGTGCTTCTGCACCTTGATGGCGACGTTGTCGGCGATCTCAATGGTCACGAAGGCGTCGCCGACGTCGGTGATGCGGCCGGCGATGCCGCCGCTGGTGATCACCTCGTCGCCCTTGGCCAGTTGCGAGACCATCGCCCGGTGCTCCTTGGCGCGCTTCATCTGCGGCCGGATCAGCAGGAAATAGAACACCGCGATGAAGATCAGCATCATGATCAGCGGCTGCATCGCCGAGGGGCCGGCGGCAGGCGCCGCCTGGGCATGCGCGGAAGCGATCAGGAAGTCCATGGTGGGCTCTCTTGGCAGGCGCGGGCTGGCGCCCGCAAAGGCGGCGATTATGGCACAGCCAGGCGCCGCGGCCGTCTTCGCTCGCCCCCCGGCGGCCCCGCGACGGCGCCCCGTCGGTCGCCTCCCCGGCCGGCCGGCGAAGCCGATATCGGGCGGGCCGGAACCGCCCCTCGCGCGGTCCCGGCCGGCGCGCGACGGTCAGGCGGTGGCCCTGGCGACGGCGCCGGCTCTGCGTGCGTAGAAGGCGGCCACGTAGTCCTCCAGCCGGCCCTCGGCGATCGCCGTGCGCAGATCCGCCATCAGTCGCTGGTAGTGGCGCAGGTTGTGCAGGGTGGCCAGGGTCGAGGCCAGGATCTCGTTGCAGCGGTCCAGGTGGCGCAGGTAGCCGCGCGAGAACCCGCCGGCGCAGGCCGGGCAGTCGCATCCCGCCTCGATCGGCCCGGTGTCGAGGGCGTGGCGGGCGTTGCGGATGCGGATCTCGCCGTCAGCCGTGAAGTAATGGCCGTTGCGGGCGTTGCGGGTCGGCATCACGCAGTCGAACATGTCGATGCCGCGGCGGACCGCCTCGACGATGTCCTCGGGTCGGCCGACGCCCATCAGGTAGCGCGGCGCGCTCTCCGGCAGGTGCGGCACGGTGGCGTCGAGCACGCGTTCGCGTTCGGCCGCCGGCTCGCCCACCGACAGGCCGCCGATCGCGTAGCCGTCGAAGCCGATCGCCTTCAGCCCCTCGGCCGAGGCCTGGCGCAGGTCCGGGTACATGCCGCCCTGGACGATGCCGAACAGGGCGTTGGCGTTGCCCTCGTGGCCGCGCCGGCTGCGCTCGGCCCAGCGCAGGCTGAGCGCCATCGAATCGCGCGCCTGGCGCTCGGTGGCCGGGTACGGCGTGCATTCGTCGAAGATCATGACGATGTCCGACCCCAGCACGCGCTGGATGCGCATCGACTCCTCGGGCGAAAGGAACACGCGGGCGCCGTCGACCGGCGAGGCGAAGCGCACGCCCTCCTCGGTGATCTTGCGGCGGTCGGCCAGGCTCCAGACCTGGAAGCCGCCGGAGTCGGTGAGGATCGGACCGTCCCAGCGCATGAATCCGTGCAGGCCGCCGTGCGCCTCGATGACCTCCAGGCCCGGGCGCAGGAACAGGTGGAAGGTGTTGCCCAGCACGATCTGGGCGCCGAGGTCGCGCACCTGGGCGGGTAGCACGGCCTTCACCGTGCCGTAGGTGCCCACGGGCATGAAGGCCGGCGTCTCGACGACGCCGTGCGGCAGGGTCAGTCGGCCGCGGCGCGCGGCGCCGTCGGTGGCGAGCAGTTGGAAATCCATGGGCGGCGAAGCTTAGCGCACGCGGCCGGCACCGCGCGGTGCGGGATCGGCTTCGCCTGGCGCTGCCGACCAGGGCCCGGCACGCCCGGGGCGACCGGGCGGAGCCCGCACCAGGTCCCGCCGGGTGCCCTGCCCGCCCGCCGCGCTCAGGCGGTGCGGCTGCGCGCGATCCAGTCGTCGACGATGCGCTCGAGCAGGGCCAGCGGCATGGCGCCGTGGGTGAGCACCTGGTTGTGGAACTCGCGGATGTCGAAGCGCTCGCCGAGCGCGCTGCGCGCCCGCTCGCGCAGTTCCAGGATCTTCAGCATGCCGACCTTGTAGGCAAGCGCCTGCCCGGGGTTGACCAGGTAGCGCTCGATCTCGGCGACGACGTCGGTCTCCGGCTGTCCGGTGTGCGCCAGCATGTAGTCGATCGCCTGCTCGCGGGTCCAGCGCTTGGCATGCATGCCGGTGTCGACCACCAGGCGCACGGCGCGGAACATCTCGTCGCGCAGGCGGCCGAGGTTGTCCAGCGGGTCGTCCTGGAAGCCGGCCTCCCAGGCGAGCTGCTCGGTGTACAGCGCCCAGCCCTCCGCGTAGGCCGTGAAGCCGAGCAGGCGCCGGAAGGTCGGCACGCCCTTGAGCTCCTGCATGATGGCGATCTGGAAATGATGGCCGGGCACGCCCTCGTGGTAGGCCAGGGTGCGCATCGCGAAGCGCGGCATCTCGGCGACGTTGCGCAGGTTGGCGTAGAACACGCCCGGCCGCGAACCGTCCATCGCCGGCCCCTGGTAGTAGGCGCCGGGCGCGGTCTTCTCGGCGAACTCCGGGACCCGGCGGACCTCGACGCCGGCACTGGGGCGCACGTCGAAATAGTCGCCCAGGCCTTCGGATATCTCGTCGATGATGCGCTGGAACTCGTCCAGGATCTGCTGGCGGCCCTCGTCGGTGTCCGGGAACAGCTGGTCGGGTCGCTGGTTGATCGCCTGCAGGCGCTCGCCGATGCTGCCCTCCTCCAGGCCCTGGCCGCGCAGGATGGCGTCCATTTCGGCACCGATCCGCTCGACCTCGGCCAGGCCGATGGCATGGATCTCGTCGGCGCTCATGCGGGTGGTGGTGTGCACCTCGATCTGGTCGTCGTAGAAGGCCAGGCCGTCGGGCAGCGCCCAGGCGCCGTGGTTGCCGGAGACCTTGCCGGCGAGGTGCTCGAAGTGGGCGATCAGCTCGCGGTAGGCGGGGTAGACGCGGCCCGACACGGCTTCGCGGGCGTCGTGCAGGATCTCGACGCGCTCCTGGCCGGCCACCTTGCCGTCCAGCCCGTCGAGCTTCTCCACCAGGCTGGTGTACAGCAGGTGCTCCTCCGGCGGCATGGCGATGAACTCGCGCATCTGCGCAAGCACCTTGTCGACCACGAAGCGCTGCGGCAGCACGCCGATCGACTCGCGGTGGCGCAGGCCCTCGAGCACCTGGCCGAACTTGACCGGGAACTGCTCCAGGCGGGCCACGTAGTTGCGCGCGTCGCGGGCGTCGGCGACCTGGTGCATCTGCACCATGAAGTCGGGCAGCGTGCTCTGCACGCCGAACAGCTGGTTGACCGGGAAGTTGTGGTACTGCCAGCGCTCGTTGCGCACCTGCTGGTCGAGGAAGTACTCGAGGATGTCGTAGGACAGGCGCGCGTCCGGGCCCATCGTGTCGCGGTCGTAGGAACGCAGCGAGGCCAGGTCGCGACGCAGCTTGTCCCGCATCGCCTCCGCGCGCGCCATCGAGGCGTCGGTCAGGCGGTGCGAGTAGAAGTCCATCCAGGACGGCAGCACCCGCAGGTAGGACAGCATCTCCGGATCGTCGAGCGCGTACTCGAAGAAGATCCGCTCGTACAGCCAGCGCACCGTGAGCGGGCGGTCGGTCTTCCACTGCCACCAGGCGAACCCGGCGCCCAGCACCAGCACCACCAGCACGGTGAGCGCCAGCCACTTCAGCAGGCGCAGGGGCCAGGGGCGTCGCCGGCGGGCGACGGTCGGGGTGGCGGCAGTGGTCATCTGGGGTCCTCCCGGCGCCGTGGCGGCGCGCGCGCCCGCTAAGCTAGCCGACCCGGCGCCCGGCGCCACCCCCCAAAGGTCACGCCCGGACCCTGCCGACCCATGAATTACCGCCACAGCTTCCACGCCGGCAACATCGGCGACGTGCTCAAGCACGTCGCCCTGCTCGAGCTGCTGCGCCTGCTCACCGCCAAGGACGGCGCCCTGCTCTACCTGGACACCCATGCCGGCGCCGGCGGCTACGACCTGGGCGGCGACGCCGCCCGCACCGACGAATGGCGGCAGGGCGTGGGCCGGCTGTGGGGGGCGTCGTCGGCGCCGCCGGCCGTGGCGCGCTGGCTGGCGGCGGTGGCCGCCTGGAACGAGGGCGGCAAGGTCGTGCACCGCTATCCCGGCTCGCCCGGGCTGGCCGCCGACCACCTGCGCGGCCAGGACCGCCTGCTGCTGTGCGAAGCGCAGCCGGCGGTCGCCGAGGCCCTGCGCCGGCGCCTGGCCGGCCACGACCGCCGCGTCCAGGTGGTCGAGGGCGATGGCTACCACGCGCTCAAGGCGCACCTGCCGCCGCCGGAGCGGCGCGGCCTGGTCCTGGTCGACCCGCCCTACGAGGCCCAGCAGGCCGAGTTCGACGCCATCATCGCGGCGCTGCGCGAGGGGCTGCGCCGTTTCCCGACCGGCGTCTACGCGATCTGGTACCCGATCAAGCAGGCCAGCGCCGTGGCCCACTTCCTGCGCCAGCTCGGCGACCTGCCCGTGAAGTCGGCGCTGACCCTGGAGCTGTGGGTGCGCGCCACCGATTCGCCCCTGCGCATGAACGGCAGCGGCCTGGCGGTGCTGAACCCGCCCTGGAAGCTGGACCAGGAGGCCGCCAGCAGCTGGCTGCCGTGGCTGGCCAGGGAACTGGCGCAGGACCGCGGCGCCGGCTGGCGCTGCCACTGGCTGCGCAGGGAGGCTGCGGCGCAGCCGGCGAAGCCCGAGCAGGTCCCCGATCGCGGGCGCCCCGGGGCGGCGCGACGCCCGGCCCCGCGGTCCCGGCCGCGACCACCGCGCTGAGCGCGACGGCGGTCCGCCTTGGCCGGTCCGGGTTCGGCCCTCGCCCGCATCCGCGGTCGCGCCCGTTCGTCGCCCGGGACGCAAGCAACGGCCCGTCCTTGCGCGCCCGCCGCGGCCGCCGCTACACTTCCGCGCCTGTCGTGGGGCGGTAGCTCAGCTGGGAGAGCGTCGCGTTCGCAATGCGAAGGTCGGGAGTTCGATCCTCCTCCGCTCCACCATCAGTCGAAGGACACGCACGAGAAGGGCCGGCGCATGCCGGCCCTTCTCGTTTGCGGCGCCGGGCCGGGCGGGCCGGGCGCCGCGCGGGCGGGGCACGGTTCCGGCCCGGGTCGGGCCGGGGCGCCCCGTGTCACCCCGACGGGTCAGCGCGCGTGGCGCGTCGACTGCGCCGGGGCCGCCTGGCGGCGACGGCCGGCGCTGCGCGACGAGGCCTTCCACCAGCGGCCCAGGCGGGCCATGATCGCGAGCACGGCGACCTTGCGGATCAGTCGGAACATGGGGAACTCCTTGGGCAAGGGGCCGACATGGCCCGGACCCTGGTTTCCTTGCAGCTGCCGTGCCAACCGGTCCAGGCCGAGGCCGCACGGCGCCGGGTCGTGCTTCGCGCGGTCCGGCCGACGCCTCCGCCCCGCCCCTGCCGGCGCAGCCTGCCCGGCGCGCCACCCGGCATCGTGCGCCCTGCACGATGCCGGCGTCGCCGACCCGGGACTCAGGCCGGTACCGTGAACGCCGCGCGTGCCGCCAGCGCCGGCGCCCTGGCCGGACAGTCTTCCAGATGGTCGTTGACCATGCCGACCGACTGCATCAGCGCATACATCGTGGTCGGCCCGACGAAGCGGAAGCCTTCCTTGCGCAGCGCCTTCGACATCGCCTCCGATTCCGGGCTGGTGACCAGGGTCACCACCGTGCCGCGGTCGATCCGCGCCGGCCGGGTCGCAGGATCGGGCTCGAACCGCCACAGGAAGGCGGCCAGGGAACCGTGCCGCTCGACCACCTCGAGGGCGCGCCGGGCGTTGCCGATCGCCGCCTCGATCTTGCCGCGGTGACGGACGATGCCGGCGTCGGCCAGCAGGCGCCGGATCTCCGGCTCGCCGTAGCGGGCCACCCGTTCGGGACGGAAACCGTCGAAGGCGCGCCGGAAGTTCTCGCGCTTGCGCAGGATGGTGATCCAGCTCAGGCCCGCCTGGAAGCCTTCCAGGCACAGCTTCTCGAACAGCCGCACGTCGTCGCCCTGCGGCCGGCCCCATTCGTTGTCGTGGTAGTCGACGTAGAGCGGATCGTCCCCGCACCACCAGCAGCGTTCGCCCTCGGCCATCGCAATCCTCCTGCTCTCGCGCATGGTAGGCCGCTTCCCGCCCTGTCGCAGCGGAAGGCGGCCGGAAGGGCCCCGGTGGCCCATGACCATCTGCGCGCGAGGGCAGGCGCCGCCGCCGGGCGCGCCCTGACCCGCGCCCGGCCTGCGCCGGCGATGACGCCGGACGGACGCGGGCCTGTGCGAGAATCCGCGCTCCCGGCCCCGTAGCTCAGCTGGATAGAGCGTCCCCCTCCTAAGGGGAAGGTCGCAGGTTCGAATCCTGCCGGGGTCGCCACCGCCCCCTTGCCGGACGCCGCGCCGATGCCGAGTTTCGACCCCGCCCGCCTGGACGCCGCCGCCGACACCCTGGCCGCGGCCGGCCGCTGGCTGTCCGGGCGCGGCTGGACGCCGGCGACCAGCAGCAATTTCTCGTTGCGCCTGGATGCAGGCCACGCGGCGATCACCGTGTCCGGCCGCGACAAGGGCGCCCTGGGCCGCGACGATTTCATGGCCGTCGACTTCGACGGCCATGCGGTCGGCAGCGCCCGCCGTTCGTCGGCGGAGACCCTGCTGCACACCCACCTGTACCGGCGCGACCCGGCGATCGGCTGCGTTCTGCACACCCACTCCAAGGTCCAGACGGTCGCCTCGCGGCTGTTCGCCGACCAGGGCGGCGTGCGCCTGGCCGGCTACGAGATGCTCAAGGCCCTGGCCGGCAACGCCAGCCACGAGCTGGCCATCGACCTGCCGGTGTTCGCCAACACCCAGCACATGCCCGACCTGGTCGAACGCGTCGAGGCCTGGCTGGACGGCGGCGGCCCGGCCTGGGGCTATCTGATCGAAGGCCATGGCCTGTACGCCTGGGGCGCCGACTGCGCCGAGGCGATGCGCCACGTCGAGGCCTTCGAATTCCTGCTGGACTGCGAACTGGACCTGAGGAGACTGCGGACATGAGCCGCCTGCGCATCTTCACCGAGGCCGATCCGGCCACCCCGGTCGAGGTGATCGACGACCACGCCGGCATCGCCCGCGCCCTGGCCGGCATCGGCGTGCGCTTCGAGCGGTGGCAGGCCGGCCAGCCGGTGCAGCCGGGCGATGCGCCCGAGAAGGTGCTGGCCGCCTACGCCGCCGACATCGAGCGGCTCAAGGCCGAGGGCGGCTACCACGCGGTCGACGTGATCAGCCTGTCGCCCGACCATCCCGATCGCGAGGCGCTGCGTCGCAAGTTCCTGGACGAGCACACCCACAGCGAGGACGAGGTGCGCTTCTTCGTGGCCGGCTCGGGCCTGTTCACCCTGCACGTCGGCGAGCGCGTCTACGAGGTGCGCTGCGAGGCCGGCGACCTGATCGGCGTGCCCGACGGCACCCGGCACTGGTTCGACATGGGTCCGGCGCCGCATTTCGTGGCGATCCGCCTGTTCACCAATCCGGCCGGCTGGGTCGCCAACTTCACCGGCGCCGACATCGCCGCCAGGTATCCGCGCTACGAACCCGGGCAGGCCGGCTGAGATGGCCCTGCGCGCCATCATCACCGACATCGAGGGCACCACCAGCTCGATCTCGTTCGTGCACGACGTGTTGTTCCCCTACGCGCGCAGCGCCCTGCCCGGCTTCGTGGCGCGCCACCGCGACGATGCCGAGGTGCGGCGCTGGCTGCAGGACGTGGCCGACGAGATCGGCACCGGGCCCGATGCCCCCGAGGTCCTCGACACCCTGCTGCACTGGATCGACATCGACCGCAAGCACACCGCGCTGAAGGCGCTGCAGGGGATGATCTGGGACGCCGGCTATGCCGGCGCCGAGTTCCGCGCCCATGTCTATCCCGAGGTGCCGGCCCGGCTGGCGGCCTGGAAGGCGGACGGACTCGATCTCTACGTGTACTCCTCGGGGTCGGTGAAAGCGCAGAAGCTGTTCTTCGGGCACAGCGAGGCCGGCGACCTGTCCGGCCTGTTCGACGGCCACTTCGACACCACCATCGGCGGCAAGCGCGAGGCGGGGTCCTATGCCGCCATCCTGGAGGAGATCGGCCGCAGCGGCGACGAAGTGCTGTTCCTGTCCGACGTGGTGGCGGAACTCGATGCCGCACGCGAGGCCGGGCTCCACACCGGCCTGCTGGAGCGCGACGGCCCGGTCGCCGACCGCAACGGCCATCCGGCCTGGCCGGACTTCGACGCCATCGTGCTGCCCCGCTGATCCCGGCACAGCCGAAGGACCTTGCCCGGGTTCCGGCCCGGGTCGCCGGGAATGCCGCGCAGGCATCCGGCCACAGGCGGAAGCGCGGGCGCGGCTGTACGGGACCTGAGGACGAACCTGAAGGGGGAATCCCCGAGCGGGTCGGCAGGGCTTGCCAGCCGCGCCGATTCCGGCGAGTCTGGCGACCATGCGCACACGACTGCTGGTTCAACTGATCGCCCTCGGCCTGGCCCTGCCGGCCACTGCCCAGGAAGGCACGACCGAACCGGAACGGCGCATCACCGCCATCCGCATCACCGGCAACGACACCACCCAGGAGCGCGTGATCCGCCGCGAGCTGGCCCTGGGCATCGGCGACGTCGCCACCGCCCAGGCCCTGGCCGACACCCGCCAGGCGATCCAGGATCTCGGCCTGTTCCGTCGCGTGGTGGTCGAGGAGGTGGTCGAGGGCGACCAGGTGCTGCTCGTGGTGGCGGTCCGCGAGAAGCGCTACCTGCTGCCGATTCCGCGCCTGGACGGCAACTCCGACGGCGACTACAGCTACGGCGCGCAGTTGCGCTGGTCGAACCTTTGGGGCCTCAACCATCGCATGGTCGCCTACGTCGAGCAGGGCGAGATCAACTCCGAGGCCGACCGCGACCGCGAGCGCTCGGCGCGGGTCTCCTACACCGCCCCCTACGTCTGGGACACGCCCTGGACCGTGGGCCTGTACGTCAACCGCACCGAGCAGGTCACCCTCGACCGCCAGGAGCGCGCCTTCGACGAGAACTTCCACCAGTTCCAGGCGCTCGCCTCCTACGACCTGCGCGACACCCGGCCGCGGCGCGGCTGGATCCTGGGCGGCGGCGTGTTCTGGCAGCACCAGGAGACCCGGGGCCAGTTCGCCCCGCCGCCCGACGGCCACGCGACCGCCCTGGTCGCCACCGCCGAGTACCAGGACTTCCATTTCAACCTGTACAGCCAGACCGGCAAGAGCCTGGTGGCCCGTGCCGAGTACGCCGGCGACGGGTGGCTGGGCTCCGACTACGGCTACGAGCGCCTGGAGGCGACCTGGCGCGACTACCGCGCCTTCGGCAGCCGCGAGCACCAGACCGTGCATTTCATCGCCGCCGGCGGCGTGCTCACCGGCGGCCCGCGCAGCCGCAACGCCTTCGAATTGGGCGGTTCCTCGCGGATGCGCGGCTACGACCGCGACACCATCCGCGGCGATTCCTACTGGTATCTCTCCGGCGAGTACCTGCGGCCGCTGCGCTGGGACTGGCTGCGCCTGCTCGCCAACGTCGAGGTCGCGGGCGCCCGCCGCAACGTGTTCGACGAGCCGCAGCGCAGCGCCTATGCCAGTGTCGGCCTGGGCCTGCGCGCGCGGATCACCTGGTTCGTCGACATCGAGATCGAGGCCGGCGTGGCCATGCCCCTGGTCGGCGGCGACGGCCCGCGCTTCTTCGCCAGCACCCTGTAACCCGCCCAGTCCCGACCCTCCCGGCCCCCGGACCCGTTCGCTGGTCCCGTTCGCTGGCCCTGCTCCCTGCTCCCCGGTCCCGAGTCCCGAGGCCCGCTTCCGCGCGCCGGCCTGGAACTACGAGTGAATTCGTCTTATCGTGGCCGCTCACCGATGTCGGAGTGGCTTCATGACCGGGACGCCTGGCGCGACTGCGCGCATGATCCTGCTGGCCTGCCTGGCTGGCCTGGCGGGTGCCGCCGGCGGCACCGGCACGGCACCCGGCATCCCGGCCGGCGATACCCCCTCCGGGCTGCAGCGCAGCCTGGTCTGGCTGGGCGAGGCGCCTGACGAAGCACACAGGCGCAGCGCGACATCGACCCGCCCCGCCCTGCCCGAGGTCGTCCTCGCGGCGCTGCAGGGACTCGAGCCGCAGGCGCTGTCCGGAACCGCGGCCCTGCCGGTGCGGCACTGGCGGCAGTGGCACGACGGGATCCCGGTGTTCGGCGCCGGTGCCGCCACCCTGCACGACACCGAGGGCACGGTTCGGGCCGCGACCCTCGTCCTGGCCGACCTGCGGCAGGCGCCGGTGGCGACCGGCGCGTTCCGTCTCGATGCCACCGGCGCCGTGGCTGCGGCGCTGGGCGCGGCCACCGGACGACCGGCCAGCGCCGCTGCCGCACAGCGCAAGCTCGACGGCCAAGGTCCCTGGCAGCGCATCGCGATCGACCCCGCCGCTGGCTTCACGGCGAAGCTGCCGGCGCGCCTGCGCGCCTGGTGGTTCGCCACCGACACCGGGCTGGTGCCGGCCTGGCAGGTCGAGCTGGTCGGCCACGACGGCCTCCGCGGCGGCATGGTCGCGCAGTCGCTGTGGCTGGCCGCCGACGATGGCCGCGTGCTGCGCCGACAGGGCCTGCTGCACGACCTGCGTCCGCAGGCCCGTGGCCAGGACTGCATTGCGGACTGCGCTGGCGCCGTGTTCGGCTACCGCGTGATGGCCGATCGCCGCGGCGTGCCCTGGACCGATCCCTACGGCCGCACCAGCCCGCACCCGGAAGGCCGGCGCACGCCCTGGCTGCCGGCGACGCCGGCCGGCAGCCGGCTGGTGTACCTGCGCCATGCCCGCCAGGGCGAGGGCGACCCATGGCTGCCCGCCAACGCCAGCACCACGGTCGGCAACAACGTCGACGCCTTCTTCCATGGCCTGCGCGTCGAGGGCGGCCGCTACCACCCGGACCTGTTCGCAAGCTGGGGGCCGGCTTTCGACGCCGCCAGGGGCGACTTCCGGGCGCCGCTGGCCGGCCGGGGCGCCTTCGACTACCACTACGACGTCGGCGCCGCGCCGCAGGACTACTTCCAGATTCCCGGCACGTCGGCCGACACGCCGGTGCCTTCCGGCTCGCCGCAGTTGCGCGCCAAGATCGTGCAGTCCTTCTATGCCGCCAACTGGCTGCACGACGTCTTCTACGACGCAGGTTTCGACGAGCCGGCGGGCAACATGCAGCACGACAACTTCGGACGCGGCGGCCTGGCCGGCGACCGCCTCCTGGTCCATGCCGGCTTTCCGAACACCTTCGCCTTCGTGCCGGAGGACGGCACCAGCCCGGCGATCAGCGTCGGCCTCAACACCTTCAGTCTGGGCAACCGCGACGTCAGCGGGTTCGACCTGGGCGTGTTCGCCCACGAGTGGGCGCACACGATGTTCTCGCGGCTGACCACCATGCGCTACCAGGGTCAACAGGGCGCGATCAACGAGGGCACCGCGGATTTCATCGGCATGTTCGTCGGGGTGCAGGCCAGCCAGCGCCACGCTGCGCCCGGCACCGGCGACTTCCATGGCGCCTATCCGGTCGGCGCCTACTGGAACCGGGACTACGAGTTCCCCGGCGACCCCTATCCGCCGGCCGGCTCGCCCGGCTATCCCGACCACGCCCACTGGCATGGCATCCGCAGGCTGCCGTACTCGGCGAGCATGGCGATCAACCCGCTGACCTTCCGCCACATCAGCGCCGAGCACCCGCTGCCGGCGGGCCTGACGATCTTCGACTGGAAGCTGCGCTCGCTGACCCAGCACGAGATCCACACCGCCGGCGAGGTCTGGGCGTCGGCGCTGTGGCAGTGCGCCCGCAACATCCTTGCTGCCACGCCGGATCGCGGGTTCGAGGCCGCGCACCGGCGCTTCCTGGCCAGCCTGGTCGCGGCGCTCAAGCTGTTCCCGGTCGACGCCACCTGGACCGAGGCGCGCGATGCCGTCCTGGTGGCGGTGCGCGCCGGCGGCGAGGACGACTACCGGCGCTGCCGCGCCGGCTTCGCGCAGCGCGGCCTGGGCGCCGGCGCGGTGTCGCCGCCGCGGATGGCCAACGACAACCGCGGCGTGGTCGAGGACTTCACCGACGCCGATCCGCCGGCGCTGCGTGGCCCCTGAGCCGCCGCCTCATCCCGACGAACCGGGCAGGTCCAGGCGCGCGCACAGTCCGCCGCCGGGCAGGTTGGCCAGGGCCAGGCTGCCGCCATGCGCCTCGGCCACCGTTGCGGCGATCGCCAGGCCCAGTCCGCTGCCCGGCCGCATCGCGTCCAGGCGGTGACCCCGCGCGAGGACCGCCTCGAGTTCAGCGTCGGGGATGCCGGGGCCGTCGTCGCGCACCTCGATGGCCAGCCGCCCCTCCTCGAGGACGCCACGCACCCGGACCCGGCTGCGCGCCCAGGCGCAGGCGTTCTCCATCAGGTTGCCGAGCATGTCCTCGAGTTCGCCGCGGCCGCCGTGGAAGCGCAGTCCCGCCGGAACCTCCAGCGCGATGGCCACCCGGCCGGCAGCCCCGGCCTGCCGCAGCATGGTCGCCAGGGCCGCGGCCACCTCCGCCACCGGCGTGCGCTGCCGCGGATCGGCGACGCGGGCCGCGGCCAGTTGCCGCTCGATGGCGGCCCGCATGCGTCCGACCTGGTCGGCCACCTCGGCGGCCGGCAACGGCGCAGCGCCGGCCGCGGCGGCCGACAGCACGGCCAGCGGCGTCTTGAGCGCATGGGCCAGGTCGTCGCCGGCGCGCCGGGCCCTATCCACCGCCCGCTCGTGCTGTTCGAGCAGGGCATCGATCTCCTCGGCCAGGGGGCGGACCTCCGCGGGAAGCCCGTTCGCATCCAGGCGTCGCCGCTGGCCGCTGCGCAGCGCCTCCAGGGACTGGGCCAGTCGCCGCAGCGGCCGCAGGCCGTAGCCGACCTGGCTGGCCAGCAGGGCCAGCAGGGCCAGCGACAGGGCCGCGCCGATGCCGGCGGCGACCAGCCGGAAGCGGGCGATCGAGGCGCGTACCGGTCCGGCGTCGCTGGCCACCAGCAGCTCGACCGGCGACTGCACGCCCGGCACGGTCACCGACTGCAGGCGGCCGCGCAGACGCTGGCCGCGCGGCCCGTCGAGCTGCACCACGCGGGCCGGCGCACCGGGTGTCGCCGCCGGCACGTCCAGGGCGGCATCCCAGAGCGAGCGCGAACGCTGCTCGCCGCCGGCATGCGCGATGCGCCAGTAGTGGCCCGAGTAGACCCGCGCGTAGCGCTCGTCGAGCGGCTGCGAACGCAGCCGCGGGCTGCCGTCGCCGTCGGCGCCGACCAGCCGCGCCAGGCTGATCAGGTCCTCGTCCAGGCGACGGTCGAACGTTTCCATCAGGCCTCGTCCGTAGGCGGCGCCCAGCACCAGGCCGGACACCGCGCCGGTCAGCAGCACCGCGCCCAGCCCGGCCAGCCACAGGCGCCGGCGCAACGACGTCGCCGGGTGACCGGCGCCGCCCATCAAGCGGCCTCGTCGCCGACCAGGAAACCGCGGCCGCGCAGGGTGCGGATCAGCCCGGGGTCGCCCAGCTTGCGGCGGATGCGGCCGATCAGGACGTCGATGACGTTGGACTCGGGATCGTAGCCGGCGTCGTAGACGTGCTCGCCCAGGCGCGTGCGGCTGACCACCTCGCCCGCATGGTGGACCAAGTAGGAGAGGATGCGCAGCTCCTGCGCGGTCAGCTCGACCGGCCGGCCGTCGACCTGGACGCGGCCGGCGTTGGCGTCCAGCTCGATGGCGCCGGCGCGCAGCACCGGCGAGGCATGGCCGGCGCTGCGCCGGACCAGGGCGCGCAGGCGCAGCAGCAGTTCGTCGGGATGGAAGGGCTTGGTCAGGTAATCGTCGGCGCCGGCGTTGAACGCCGCCAGCTTGTCGTGGAAGCGGCTGCGCGCGGTGAGCACCAGCACCGGCATGGCGCGGCCGGCCTCGCGCCAGCGCTGCAGCACCGAGACACCGTCCATGCCGGGCAGGCCGAGGTCCAGCACCGCCACGTCGAAGTCCTCGGTCTGGCCGCGGAACTCCGCCTCGACGCCGTCGGCGACGCGGTCGACCGCGAAGCCGGCGCCGGCCAGCGAGGCGTGCAGGGCCTGGGCCAGGCGCTCGTCGTCCTCGACCAGCAGCACGCGCATCAGTCGTCGACATCCACCTCGAGCAGGCGCCCGGTGCGGGCATCGTACTCGAGCTCGATCTTGCGACCGTCGAGGGTGAGGATCTCCACTTCGTACTCGTCGTCGTCGAGCTCGGCGTCCAGGACCCGACCGGGGAAACGGCGCAGGGCGTCCTCCAGGATCGCCTCCAGGCCGACATGACGTCCGGACTGCACGGCTTCGCGGGCGCGCCGGCCGTCGTCGGTGGCAGCAGCGGGCCCCGGCGCGGCCGGCAGCAGCAGCGCTGCGGCCAGAAGCGCCGACAGCACGGTCGATTCGAGGTGGCGGGGCCGGGCGTCCATGGCGACCAGCATCGCGCCCGGGACTAACACCACCATGAACGGGCGACTCATCGCCCGGTTAGCGACCTCGTGGATAGTGGCGGCCACGGGAGCCCTGGCTCCCTTCCGAATCCAGTCCGAAGCCAAGGAGCAACGCCATGAACAAGACCCTTTCCCTCGCCTTCGCCGTCGCCGCCGCCTTCGGGGCCGGCAGTCTGGCGCTCGCCCAGGTCCAGGACGCCGCCGGTGTCCGCGCCGCCCTGCAGCAGGCCGGCCACGCGGAGATCCGCGACATCGAGCAGGACGACGGTCTGTGGGAGGCCGAGGTCCGCGGTGCCGACGGCCGCTGGTACGACATCCACGTCGATCCGGCCACCGGCCAGGTGCTTGACGCCCGCGGCGGCGCCGCCCTGATGACCGCCGACCAGGTCCGTGCCGCCGTCGAGGCCCAGGGCTATGCCCAGGTGCGCGACATGGACCTCGACGACGCGATCTGGGAGGTCGACGCCAACGATGGCGACGGTCGCCAGGTCGAGCTGAAGGTCAGCGCCCTTGACGGCCGCGTGCTGGTGATCGAGTTCGACTGATCGCCGCAGCCGGTCCGGTGTTGGCAACGACGGCGGGCCGCAAGGCCCGCCGTTCTTCGTTGCGCCCTGCGCGGCCGTTCCTCCCCCGATTTCCCGCCTGCGGCACGCACCGCCGCAGCGGTCCGACCGGGACGTGCCGCGTCCCGCTGCCGGGGTGGCGCGAGGTGTCCCGGGTGCAGGGGAACACCGCGGCGGGCGCGATCCCGGCGGCGCCCCGGATCAGCGCCGACCGTGGCCGACCACCAGGGCGATGCCGGCCAGCACGGCCGCGCCGGCCAGCAGCAGGCGCGGCGACAGCGGCTCGCCCAGCAGGGCGACGCCGGCCGCGGCGGTGAGCACCGGCACCAGCAGTTGCAGGCTGGCGGCGGTGACCGCGCGCAGCCAGGGCAGCGCCGCGTACCACAGCGCATAGCCCAGGCCGGAGGCCAGCGCGCCGGACAGCACCGCGAGCAGGGCGCCGCCGGCATCCAGCCTGAGGCCGGGCCAGGCCAGCGCCAGCAGCACGGCCGCCATCGGCAGGGTGCGCAGGAAGTTGCCGGCGGTGTCGGCCAGCGGCGCACGGCTGCCGCGGCCGCGCAGGGTGTACAGGCCCCAGGCGACGCCGGCCGCGAGCATGGCCAGCGCGGCAGCTGGCGGGGGTGCGGCCAGGCCGGGCAGCAGCAGGACGACGACGCCGGCCAGCGCCAGCGCCAGCCCGGCCAGGCCCGGCGCGCCGGGCCGCTCGCCGGCCAGCAGGCCGGCGCCGGCGACCGTGACCTGCACCGCCGCGAACAGCAGCAGGGCGCCGGTGGCCGCGGTCAGCCCGAGGTAGGCGAACGAGAACAGCGCGGCATAGCCGAACAGCCACAGCGCCGCCCGCCAGTCGCCGGCCGGCCGGCCGCCGGTCCGCGGCCAGGCCAGCAGCGCCAGCACCACCGCGCCGCTGGCCAGGCGCAGCGCCGTGAAGCTGGCCGGATCGGTGCCGGTGCCGGACAGCGCGGCCCGGCACAGCAGCGAGTTGGCGGCGAAGCCGGCCAGGGCGAGCCCCGCCGCCAGCAGGCGCAGCGGCGGGATCGCCGCCCTCACGGCGCGGCCAGCGCCAGGTCCAGGAACCAGTAGCCGTCGCGCAGCACCCGTTCGCCCGGGACCAGGACCAGGGGCGCGGCGAAGCCCGGCCCGCCGGTCACCACCGTGTGGTACTCGCCCTGCTCGCCGGCCAGGTCGATGCCGGCCGCCGCAAACCCGGCGAGCAGGTCATGGTCCAGGCGCCGGCCGAGCAGGCCCGGCGCCAGCACGTCGGCGCGCACCGCCACCACGGTCGCCTCGATGCCGCGTGCGATCGCCTCGTGCACCAGCGCCTCGCGCGGCTCGCCCCACAGCGGGTGCAGGCAGTCGACGCCGGCCTCGGCACAGGCGCGCAGGCACCAGTCGCGGTGCGCCTGCAGGTCGATGTCGCCGAACACCGCAGCGGTGACGCCGTGGCGCTCGCGCAGGCCAGCCAGGGTGCGCACGAACACCGGCGTGTAGTCGTCCCAGCTGGCCGAGCCGGTGACCAGGGGCAGGCCCAGCGCGTTCGCCTGGGCGTCGAGGATGGCGCGCGCCAAGCCGTGCGCACGCGATCGCTCGCCCCCTTCCGTGAACATGGTCAGCAGGATGCCGTCGTCGCCCAGCGTCTGCCGCGCCCGCGCCAGCGCCAGCGCGCTGTCCTTGCCGCCGCTCCAGGACAGCACGAAGCTCATGGCAAGGACGCCGTTTCGGCCGGCGGCGGAGCATCCGGACCGGCCGTCGCCTTCGACGCGCGCGGCGGCCACAGCCCGCCCCGGCCCAGGCAGCCCCAGCCCCAGCGCAGCCAGCCGAGCAGGGCATTGGCCAGCCACAACGCCCAGGCCAGGATGGCGAGCTGGTACAGCCACAGCGGCAGGCTGAGCACGCCGACCTGCGGCAGGCCATCGCCGGCGCGGTCGAAGAACCAGCGCAGCAGTCCGGCGCTGGAGCCGTTGCCGGCGACATGCATCTCCGGCTGGCCGAGCAGGGCCACAGGAATCGCCGCCAGCAGACTGAGCAGTGCGATGGCGGTCAGGGCCACCAGGCCCACCTGCAGCAGCACGAACGCCCGATGGCCGGCCAGGTCCGCCTGCCGGCCGCGCCAGCCCAGCACCAGCAGCCAGGCCGCGACCAAGGCGCCGGCCTGCCAGGACACCGTCGAGAAGCCCAGGCCCAGCAGCAGCCAGGCGCCGGTGCCCAGCGGCGTCAGGCCGGTGCGCGCCAGAGCCACGGCGACCGCCAGCAGCACGACCAGGTAAGGCCAGTACAGGACCGCCGGACCGACCCCGCCGCCGTGCGCCCACAGCAGCCAACGGCCTGCGGGGGGCGCCATCTCGAGATCGAGGTTGGCGACCGGCGCACCCAGGTCCACCGCCGGACTGCGCCACCACGGCCCGACGCCGCCGGCCTGGCGGAACAGCAGCTCGACGCGACGGCTGCCAGGCAGCACCGGCAGGGTCAGTGCGCCGTCCTCGGGCAGCAGGTGGTGCACGCGGCCATCGATGGCCACCGACAACAGTTCGGCATCGGCCGGCAGGCGCAGGCTCTGCTGGCCGGCACGGGTGGCGCGCAGCACGTAGTTCAGCCGGGCCTCGGTCAGCCGGGGATTGCCGGTGACCCGCAGGTGGGCGCGGTCGATGGCCTGGCTGCTGCCCGCGAACGCCCCCGGCCGGGCGACCTCCAGTACCAGGTGCTCGCCGGGGAAGGGGGCGAAGTGCCAGGTGCTGCCCGGATCGCCGCTGGCCAGGGCCGGCGTGCCGGAGAATCCGGTCCGCCAGAACGGCCCGACCACCACCAGCCAGCGCTCGGCGCGCTGCGCCAGCGGGGGTGCCTCCAGGCGCAGCTGCGGGGTCGCCGGCAGCGACGACCGCCAGGCCACCTGCTGCTGGCCGCGCGAGAAGGCCAGGCGCACCTGGCCGTCATCGACCTCCAGGCGATCGTCGTGCGGGCGCTCGCCGGGCAGCAGCGGCACCGCCACCGTGAAGCCCGCCGACGACGGCGCCACCCGCAGCACGCGCGTCGACACGGTCCAGTCCAGGCCCAGGTGGATCGTGCGCTCGACCTGGACGTAGGGCGCCGCCTCGACGCCGGCCGCGACCTCGCCGGCGTCCGTGGCGCCGGCCGGCGCCGCGTTGCGCTGCCGCGACAGCTGCAGGCTGTCGCCCTGCAGGCGCGGCCCGTCCAGGCCGGACACGTCCCAGCCCGGCGCACGCACCGCGACCCGGCCCGGCGGCAGCGGGAAGCGCAGGTCGACGGTGTCGCCGGCGGCCAGCACCAGTTCCAGTTCGGCCTGCTGGCGACCGGGCTGCAGGCGCAGCCAGATCTGGCCATCGCGGCGCAGCACCGGCGCCTGGCTGCCGCCGACCCGCACCGCCACCGGGGCGCTCAGGCGGCCGCCTTCCGGCAGCGGCGCCAGCACGTCGGCTGCGGCATCGAAGTCCAGGCGCAGGCGCAGGCGGCGACCGTCGAGCTCGATCTCCGCCCGGTCCAGGCGCGCGCAATCGGGCACGCAGGGCGGTGGCCGCAGCAGGCGCTCGCGCAGTTCGGCCAGCAACTCCGGCGACGGAAGGCCGCCTGGCTGCGCCAGTGCCGGCGCCTGCTGCAGCAGGCCCGCGAGCGCCAGCAGGGCCGCCGGCAGCGCCGTTGCCCCCGCGGCGCGGCCGGATCCCGGCCAGCGCAGGCCGCGGAACAGGGCCCGGGCTTCCTGGCCCGGCCGCAGGCGCCAGAGCAGCCAGCCCAGCAGCACCACCAGGGCCAGGCGGCCCAGGCGGGTCAGCCAGGGCGGGCTCAGCCACAGCCGCAGCGTCTGGTCTTCGGCGACCGGCCCGGACAGCAGGATGTCGACCTGTTGCCAGTGCCAGTCCGGGTCGCCCTGCCCGGCCTGAAGGACCGTGTCGGCCGGATACTCGTCGAGAGCGGGCGCCGGCTCCAGCGGCACGGGCGGTGCAGGCGGCGCAGGCGGCGCCGCCGGGGCCCGGAGGGCCTGTACCCGGCTGCCGGTGACCTCGACCCGGTCGAGCGTCGCCTCGGCGCTCTCCGTGGGCGGCTCCATGAACACCGCCTCGACCATCTCCTGCCGGGCCGGGCGAAGGCGCGCCAGCGCCGCTTCCTGACCGGACAGCACCCGGTCCTGCTCGAGCTGCGGGTACAGCGCCAGGCGCACCTGGCCCGCCGCGAACGGCAGGGCGACCAGCACCGCCGCAACGAAGGCGACACCGGCGGTGACCACCGCGGCCCGGTCGACACGCCCGGACGGCAGCCAGCCGCGCACCAGGGCCAGCACCAGCAGCGCCACCAGGGTCCACAGCGGTGCCCCGACGCTGTGGTAGCCCAGCAGCAGGTAGGCCAGCACCCCGACCGCCGGCAGCGGCCCCAGCGCACGCAGCGCCAGCACCACCAGCAGGCTGGCCAGGAACACGTCGAGCAGGCGCCAGCGCGCGGTCCAGGCCGCCGGCACCCGGTCGGCGCCGGAGACATGCGCCAGCGACCAGCCGGGCGGCAGCTGCAGGCTCAGCGACGCGCCATCGAAGGCGTGCCGCCAGCCGGCCACCGGCACCGTGTGCCAGCCGGCCAGGCGCGCGGTGGCGGCCAGGTCCAGGCGGGTCCGGCGCAGCTCGACGCCGGTGCCCTGCCCGGCATCGGTCAGCAACTGGTCCTGGCCGTCGACGCTGGCGCGTTCCAGCCGCCAGGGCGGCGCCATGTCCAGACGGGTGCCCTGCGCCAGCTGGCCTGCGATGCGGTCGCGCGCGACCAGGCCGCGGCCGTCGAAGTCCAGCCACAGCGACCGCTCGAGCGACAGCCGGTGCGGCGCCCCGACCGGCCGGCCGCGGCTGCGCTCGGCCAGCGCCAGGCCGCCGTCGGCGTCGACCAGGAAGGCCGGCAGGCTGACGTCGAAGGGCGAACCGGCCTGGCCCGGATCGACCGGCCGCGTCCCTTCCGGCTGCACCACGCGCAGGCCGGGATCGGTCTGCACGCTCCACACTTCCTGCGCCGGCCAGGGTGCCGGTGCGGACACGGCGACGAAGCCCGCGGCGATCTCGATGGCGCGCGCGTGCAGCGTCAGGATCCAGGTGCCCGGCCGCACCTGCACGCGCAGCCGGCCCTCACCGTCCAGCGCCGCGGGAAGCGGACCGTCGAGCGCGGTGATCGCGAAGCCCGGCGGCAGGGCCGGCCCCAGCACGGTCTCGCGGGCGCGGCCGCCGACCTCGAGCTGCAGGCGCGTCTCCAGCCGCTGCGGCACGCCGTCGGTCAGCAGACGGAACACCTTCAGGCCCAGGCTGTCCTGCGCCTGCTCGACCTGGCGCCGGCCCAGCCAGAGCTGGCCGCCGGCGCGTTCCGGCACCGGCACCGCCTCGCCGTCCAGGCGCAGCGCCAGCAGGGCGATCGCCTCCGGCACCGCCAGCCGCTCCGGCCGCCGCGTCCAGTCCAGGCGCCCCTCGACGCGGTGCTCGCCGGCGGCCAGCCACAGCATCGGCACCCCGCCCCGCCATTGCCACGCCGCCGGCCGGCCATCGACGGTCACCGCCAGCGGCGGATGCCGCGCCTCGCCCGGCAGCGGCACCCACGACGGCGCCAGCACCCGCCAGCCCAGGCTGAAGCGGGCACCCTCGGTGGTCACTGCAAGATCGAGCACTCCCGGCCAGGCGCAGGCATGCTGTCCGGCTCCGCCCGGCGCCTGGCCCAGCACGAACGGACAGCGCCGGTGCTCATGCCCATCCAGCACCCAGGCCGTCCACGGCGTCAGCACCGCCGGCACCTCGACCGCCGGCTGCGCCGGCACCGCCGCCGCGCCCAGCCACAGCGCACCCCACCCCACGACCCCAATCAGCCAGCGACGCATGTGCTTCCCCCACCTGGTGGCGATGCAGGGTAGCAACGCGCGGGGGCCGGGGGTGGGGTTGCGGACCACGATCTGCGGAACCTGCTTTGCCGGTCTACCGGGGCCAACCCGACTCGGGATCAGTCGGGCACCCCATCGGGACAGGTCGGTCCAAGGGAGTACTCGCCACGCTGTCGCGCTCTCTCCAGGTCGCCGACAATTTCGGACACGAACTCCAGGCGCCTGACGATCTCCTCACGCCCCGCACTGGACTGCACGTCGACTTCGGTCAGCGCGGGATCCGAAAAGTCACCGATCAGGCTCTCCAGACTCCCGTACACATACCAGCGATCCCAGAACATCTGCCGCTGCTTCTGATCGCACTCGGGCATGCAACGCAAAGCATGATTCTTGCGCTCGCGTGCGGCCTTGACTGTGGTGTCGATCCACTCCTGCAGTTCTTCGTCGTTGCGCTGCTCCAGTGTCGCTTGGAGCTCTGCGACCAGCTCGCCAAGGTCCTCCTCCGCGATGTCCGCACAGACGATGCGCTTCGCGCATGAGGCAAGAAGCAACGAAGCCAGAATCAGGAGGCTAAACCGCGATCCGTGACGGTACATTTGCGCTCCCTGTCTTTGGCCCCTCGCCGGCGATGCGAACGCGAAGGCGGATGAGATGCCTGGCAGGTCAGGATCGCGCACTCCGCGCAGCCTGGCGACGATCCAGCCACCAGAGGATCCCCATCCATTGCAGCAAGGAAAAAGCCAGGAATACCAGCCAGTATCCGATTACCGCGTACGGGTACCCGGCGTGCGCCGCGTCAACAAGCTCGCCAGCCAGGTAGATCACCGCCAACGCCATAAGGCTGGATGGAAACCCGAGAATCGTCGCAACCCCGATGAACATGAGCTCCACTTCCACCGGCGCACCCCCCGTCGCCCCGGCCGACCACCACAGCCACCACGCAAGTAGCGACGCCCAAGCCACCCCGACCCCGAAAACAACCGCCAAGTAACGATTTTGGGGTGTACTGCCGGCTTCACCCTTCATGGCCAACCAAACCCACGGGCTCGATCTGAGCACTGACTACGACATTCTGTCAGACTATCTTTTGCCCATTCTTGACAGTTAGTTCCCGGACCAACAATTCCGTAATTTGGCCTTGGGCGGCCAAAGCGATCCAAGAGACAATCCTCAACGCATCGATTGTCATCATTATCAACTTGTTCGCACGCCTGCGGATGAAAGTAGTCGTCTTCGTCATTGGGGTTCGTTGGACGACCTTGGTCCCATGGCCCGCCGTTAGACGTCTGCCCCCCGCAAGAAATCCTCCCGTTTTCTTCTGTTGTGCATAAATAAGCATGATGGAACACCGGATCTACTCTCCGCCCCCCGGGTGGCCTACCCAGCGGCCGGCGGCAGTACCAAGACTGCAATCCCAAAGGATCGAGCAGTAATAAGGGCGCGGCCAGTGCATAGCTGAAGGTGCTAACCCCTCCCGTCAACCCAATTGGGTCTGACTGAATGTATCGCCCGGTGCCAGACTCGTAATCACGGAAATAGTTGTAGTTGAGCCCCGACTCGCCATCCGCCCGCTGCCCGGGATACCTCAATCCGAACACGAACGGCGCAGTGCCCTCCTGGGCCGGCGCCACCGGGTCGTGCTCGCCGAACGCCCGCCCGGTCAGCGGCCAGTGCCACAGCGTGGCATTGGTCGCGGCATCGACCACCACCCGGGGCGTGCCCAGGTGGTCGGTCTCGATGTAGACCAGTCCTTGCGCAGCGAAGGCGGCGACCGGCAGATCGCCCAGGTAGACGTATTCGATGATCGGCTTGCCGCTGGCCTGGTACTCGCCGAGCAGGCGTCCGCCGGTGTCGTACACGAAGCGGGTCAGTGTTTCGCCGACCCAGGCGCAGGTGCGCTCGCCGTGGCCGTTGTAGACGTAGCGGGCGATCTCGGTACCGTTGACGAGATGGCGCTGGTAACGGTTGTGGGCGCCATGCTCGTAGCCGAACTCGGTGCGGCCCTCCGTGCGCTGCACCATATTGCCGGCAGCATCGTACATGCGCTGGTCCGAGCCGGTGTCGAGCAGCCAGTGGCTGCCGGGGGCATATACATAGGACTGCTGGGCGCCCTGCCAGGTCTTGGTGGTTCGGTTGCCGGTCGGGTCGTAACCGAACGCCTCGATCGGGGCCTGCTTGGCGTCGCGAACCTCGGTCAGCCGCGACAGCGCATCGTACCCGTAGTGGCGGGCCGCCTCCTGCGTCTGCCCCGGTTCGGGCGTGATGGCGACGATGTTGGCCAGGACATCGACCTCGAGGTAGTGGACCAGCAGCGCCACTTTCCCACCGTTTGCCACAATGCGCAACCGTCAGGCGATCAATGGTGGACTTAAACTCCCGGCGGCGGCGTCGCCCGCCGCCGCCCCCCGATCAGCCAGCGCCGCATGCGCTTCCCCCACCTGGTGGCGATGCAGGGTAGCAACGCGCGGGGGGCGGGGGTGGGGTTGACCGGCGCCTCAGTCGCCCCGCCGCGCGTCCGACGCCTCGCCGCGGGCGGTGAGCGCGCCCGCCAGGATCACGCCGATCAGCCAGAGGTTGACCGGCACCAGCGCCACGGGCAGGCCCGGAACGAAGAGGTTCATGGCCCAGGCGCCCAGGAAGGCGTCTATCAGCCAGAAGGCGATAAGGGCAATGGGCAGGAGTGCGGCCACGAACTGCCAGGTGCGCCTGGCATTGGCAAGGGCAAGCAGTTGCAGCAGCGGCCAGGCCAGCGCGCCAGCGACGCTCAGCCAGTAGCCTGTGATCAACGCGTCTGCCGACATGGGTTCGTCCAGGATCGCCACGGCCGACCCGCTTCAGGGTGAAGCCTGTCACGCCCGGAACCGGATCGAATCACGGCGGGGCTGCATGCAGCCATGGCACCCTCCATGCTTCAACCGCGCACCGCCTCCTGCCTGGGCTCGGGATCGCTCGACCGCGAGAGATCGGCTCCGCCACCCGCGTGGTTTTGCGTCACTCAGTCAGGTCGACTGTATCCCATTCCTGCCCGTGTGTTGCATCAACCAATGTTGCGCAGCGTATCCAAACGCAACCGAAGCGATTGAACGCGTGCCTAAGGCGACTCCCGCCATCGTGCTCAGCGGTGCCTGCGCTCCAGCTCCGCCACCACCTGCGCCAGCGTCAGGCCGCGCGCGCGCAGCAGGACCAGCAGGTGGAACAGCAGGTCGGCGGATTCGCCGAGCAGGGCGTCCTCGTCGCCGGTGACGGCGGCCAGGGCGGTCTCGACGCCCTCCTCGCCGACCTTCTGGGCGATGCGCGGCAGGCCGGCGGCGAACAGGCGGGCGACGTAGCTGCCCTCGCCGCCCGCGGCCTGGCGCTGCGCGATCAGGTCCTCGAGGGCGTTGAGCCAGGGCTGCACGGGCGGCTCGCCGTCGAAGCAGGTGGCGGTGCCGCGGTGGCAGGCGGGGCCGGCGGGGACCGCCAGGCAGAGCACGGAGTCGTTGTCGCAATCGGCGGTCAGGGCGCGCACCTCGAGCACGTGGCCGCTGCTCTCGCCCTTGCGCCACAGGCGCTGGCGGCTGCGCGAATGGAAGTGGGCCTGGCCGGTGGCCAGGGTGGCGTCCAGCGCGGCGCGGTCGATCCAGCCCAGCATCAGGACGCGGCCGTCGTGGGCGTGCTGGACGATCATCGGCAGCAGGCCGCCGCCCTTGGCGAAATCCAGGCGCTCGGGCAGGCCGGGGGCAAACGCGGGTCGGCTCATGTCGGGGATTCCTGGACGGGCACGGGACGGATCGCCAGGCCGGCGGCGGCCAGCTCGCGCTTCAGCACCGGCAGCGGCAGTTCGCCGCTGTGGAAGACGCTGGCGGCCAGGGCGGCATCGGCGCCGGCCTGGCGGAACACTTCCAGGAAATGCGCGGCGCAGCCGGCGCCGCCAGAGGCGACCAGGGGCAGGCGGGTGGCGGCGCGCACCGCGGCGGTGGTCTCGAGGTCGTAGCCGGCTCGGGTGCCGTCGGCGCGCATGCAGTTGAGCACGATCTCGCCGGCGCCGCGCGACTCGACCTCGGCGACCCAGTCGAGCAGGCGCCGGCCGCTGTCGCCGCTGCGCTCGGGCCGGCCGCTGTCGCGGGCCAGGCCGCCGTCGCGCACGTCCATGCCGACCACCACGCACTGGCTGCCGAAGCGCGCCGCCAGCGCGTCGATCAGGCCGGGCTCGGCCAGCGCCGGGCTGTTCACCGAGATCTTGTCGGCGCCGGCCGCCAGCACCGCGGCGGCGTCGTCGACGCTGCGGATGCCGCCGGCCACGCAGAACGGGATGTCCAGCTCGTCGGCGACCCGGCGCACCCAGGCGGTGTCGACGCGGCGGCCGTCGGGACTGGCGGTGATGTCGTAGAAGACCAGCTCGTCGGCACCCTCGGCGGCATAGCGACGGGCCAGGTCGACGATGTCGCCGACCACCTTGTGGTCGCGGAAGCGCACGCCCTTGACGACCACGCCGTCGGCGACGTCCAGGCAGGGAATCAGGCGCAGGGCGGGCATGGCCGGGCCTTCAGTCCGCCCAGGCCGGGCCGGCATGGCCGGCCAGCGTCGCGGTCGGCAGCGTGCCTTCCAGCAACGCGGTGCCGGCGACGCAGGCGGCCGCGCCGGTGCCGGCCAGGGCCTGCACGTCGGCCTGGTCGCGGACACCGCCGGAGGCGATCACCGACAACGTCGGCCAGCGGCCGGCCAGCCAGGCGTACAGGTCGAGGTTGGGGCCGCCGGCCATACCGTCGCGGGCGATGTCGGTGCTCAGAACCCAGCGCAGGCCGGCGGCGGCGAAGCCGTCGAGCAGGGCCTCGATGTCGCGCTCGACGCTGGTCTGCCAGGCGTCGGCGGTGGGTTGCCAGCGGCCCGCATCGTCGGTGCGCAGGTCCAGGGCCAGCACCAGACGGTCGCCGTAGCGGCCCAGCCATTGCGCGAAGCGGCCGGGCTCGCGCACCGCCATGCTGCCGACCACGACGCGCCTGGCGCCGGCCGCCAGCACCGCCTCGATGTCGGCCTGGCAACGCACGCCGCCGCCCCACTGCACGGCCAGGCCGGTATCGGCCAGGGCCTGCAGCAGCGGCAGTTGCGCCGGCTCGCCGGCCCGCGCGCCGTCCAGGTCGACGGCGTGCAGGCGGCGCGCGCCGGCCTGTTCGTACAGGCGGGCCAGGCGCACCGGGTCGGTGTCGAAGCGGCGCTCGCGCGCGAAGTCGCCCTGGCTCAGGCGCACCACGCGGCCGCCGCGCAGGTCGATGGCAGGCAGGATGATCACAGGTCGAGGAAATTGCGCAGCAGGCGGCGACCGGCCGCCGCGGACTTCTCCGGGTGGAACTGCACGCCCAGCCGGTTGCCGGCACCGACCACGGCGCTGAAGGCGCCGCCGTGGTCGGCGCTGGCCAGGGTCGACGACGAGGTCGAGGCGGCATAACCGTGCACGAAATAGAACCAGTCGTCGGCACCGATGCCGGCCAGCAGCGGATGCCCGCGGCCGGACGCGGTGGCCGTCAGCGTGGTCCAGCCCATGTGCGGCCAGGACGGCGCCGCCGGCAGGCGCTCGACGCGCCCGGGCAGCAGGCCGAGCAGGGGCACCTCGCCCTCGGCACTGTGCTCGAACAGCAGCTGCATGCCCAGGCAGATGCCGAGCAGGGGCACGCGCAGGCCGGCCAGAAGATCGGCCAGGCGCTGGCTGCGCAGCGCCGGCATCGCCGCCGCGGCGGCGCCAACGCCGGGCAGCACCACGTGCGAGGCGCGGCGCAGGTCGGCCGGTTCGGCGCTGAACCGCGGCACGACGCCGACCCGCTCGAAGGCACGCGCCAGCGAACCGAAGTTGGCGCCGCCCACCGGCACCACGACCAGGTCGGGCGCGGCGCTCACAGCACGCCCTTGCTGCTCGGCACCGTGGCCTCGTCGCCGTCCCGGCGGAACGCCTGGCGAAGGACCCGGCCGGTCGCCTTGAAGCAGGCCTCGACCTGGTGGTGGTCGTTGTCGCCGCGCACCGACAGGTGCAGGCTGGCGCCCAGCGCCTCGGCCAGACTGCGGAAGAAGTGCGGCACCATCTCGGTGGCCAGGCCGCCGACCCGCTCGCGCCGGAAGCCGCCCTCGAACACGAAGGCGGCGCGCCCGGACAGGTCCAGCGCGGCCTGGGCCAGCGCCTCGTCCATCGGCGTGGTGAAGCCGTAACGGCCGATGCCGCGGCGCTCGCCCAGGGCCTGGCGCAGCGCCTGCCCCAGGGCCAGGGCGCAATCCTCGACGGTATGGTGTTCGTCGATCTCAAGGTCGCCCTTGCAGCGCAGCGCCAGCGCGAAACCGCCATGGACGCCGAGCTGCTCCAGCATGTGGTCGAAGAAGCCGATGCCGCTCGCCACCGCCGGCCGCGCCGGCGTGTCGAGATCGACCTCGACCACGATGTCGGTCTCCCGGGTGCGCCGCTCGACGCGGGCGTGGCGGGCCGGCCGCAGCAGGGCGCGCACCACCGCCGGCCAGTCCAGGTCCGACCCCAGGCGGTAGCCCGCGATGCCGAGGTTGGCGGCGAACTCCAGGTCGGTGGCGCGGTCGCCGATCACCGCGCTGCGCCGGCGGTCCATGCCGTCGGCACCCAGGTAGTGGCGGACCAGGCCGACGCCGGGCTTGCGCGTCGGGGCGTGCTCGTCCGGCAGGGTCGGGTCGATCAGGATCTCGTCGAACAGCACGCCCTCGCTGGCCAGGATGTCCAGCAGCAGGCGCTGCGGCCCCTCGAACGCGGCCTGCGGGAAACTGGCGGTGCCCAGGCCGTCCTGGTTGCTGACCATGACCAGCCGGTAGCCGGCCTCGCGCAGGCGGCGCAGCGCCGAGATCGCGCCGGGCACCATGGCGAACTTCTCGTAGGCGTCGATCTGCTGGTCCGGCGGCTCCTGGATCAGGGTGCCGTCGCGGTCGACGAACAGCACGGCCGGTGCGCTCATGCCGCCCCCCCGACGGCCAGGGCGGCCAGCAGGGCGTCGCTGTCGGCGCGCGTGCCGATGCTGGCGCGCAGGCAGCCGGCCAGGCCGGGCTGGCCGGAGACGTCGCGCAGCAGCACGTCGCCGGCCAGCGCGCGCGCGAAGGTCGCGGCGGCATCGTGGCAGCGCAGCAGCAGGAAGTTGCCGGCCGAGGGCCAGACCCGGTCGATGCCGGGCAGCGCGGCCAGCGCCGCACGCACCCTTTCGCGCTCGGCGAGCAGGCCGTCGCGCAGGGCCAGAGTGCGCGCCAGCGCCGGCGGCGCCAGCGCGGCCAGCGCGGCGGCGACGCTGGGCGCCGGCAGGGGATACGGTGCGGCGATCCCGGCGATCCGCGCGACCAGCGGCTCGGCCGCCAGCAGGGCGCCGACCCGGGCACCGGCGAGGGCGTGCAGCTTGCTCAGGGTGCGCAGGATCGCCAGGTTCTCGTGGCGGTCGAGCAGGCCGGCGGCGCCAGCGTGGCCGGCGAACTCGACATAGGCCTCGTCGACCACCAGCAGGGCGCGCCCTGCCAGGGCGCGCGCCAGCGGCTCGACCTCGGCGTGGAAGTCGGTGCCGGTGGGGTTGTTGGGCGAGCACAGGAACACCAGCCTTGTGTCGTCGTCGACCAGGTCGAGCAGGCGCTGCGGATCGAGCGCGAAGTCCTGTTCCGGGTCGAGCGCCACCCGGCGCAGGGCGACATCCTGTAGGGACGCGGCGACCTGGTACATGCCGAAGGTCGGCGCGAGGGTCACCACGTTGTCGCGGCCGGCCCGGCAGAACAGCCGCACCAGCAGGTCGATGGCCTCGTCGCTGCCGCGGCCGGCGTAGACCTGGCCAGCGCGCACGTCGTACAGGCCGGCCAGCACCGCGAGCAGATCGGCCGGCTGCGGCGACGGGTAGCGGTTCAGTCCGCTGCCGTCGCCGGCCTGCAGCCAGGGCGCCTCGTTGGCATCCAGGCGGATGCCGGCGCGGTGCCCGGCGCGGCGCGCCGAGGCATAGGGCACGAAGCCGGCCAGGTCCGGCCGGATGCGCTCCAGCACGCTCATGCCGCGGCGCTCCCCTGCCCGTCCCGAGCCAGGCGCAGGTCGACCGCGCGGGCATGCGCCTCCAGGCGCTCGGCGCGCGCCAGCACGGCGGCGTCCGGGCCGATCCGCGCCAGGCCGTCGGCGCTGAGTTCCAGCACGCTCATCCGGCGCACGAAACTGGCCACGCCGACGCCGCTCCAGGCGCGCGCGAAGCCCAGGGTCGGCAGGACGTGGTTGGGGCCGGCGCAGTAGTCGCCGACGGTCTCCGGCGACCACGGGCCCAGGAACACGCTGCCGGCACTGTGGATGCGCGGCAGCAGCGCCCGCGGACTGCGGGTCTGCACGATCAGATGCTCGGGCGCGTAGTCCTCGGCGACCTGCGCGGCCTGCTCGAGGTCGGCGACCCGGATGAACCGGGCATGGGCCAGCGCCGCGGCGGCGATGTCGGCGCGCGGCAGGCTGGCGGCCTGCGCGCGGCACTGCGCCTGCACTGCCTCGATAAGTGCCGCGTCGGGGCTGAGCAGCACCACCTGGGAATCGGCGCCGTGCTCGGCCTGCGCGAGCAGGTCGGCGGCGACCAGCACCGGGTCGGCGCTGTCGTCGGCGATCACCATCACCTCGGACGGTCCGGCCGGCATGTCGATGGCGGCGCCTGCGGGGTCGCCGGCGACTTCCAGCTTGGCCTGGGTGACCCAGGCGTTGCCGGGACCGAACAGCTTGTCGCAGCGCGGCACCTGCGCAGTGCCATAGGCCATCGCCGCGATCGCCTGGGCGCCGCCCAGGGCGAACACACGGTCGACGCCGCACAGCCGCGCCGCCAGCAGGACCAGGGGGTCGACCCGGCCATCGCGGCCGGGCGGCGTGCACAGCACGACCTCGGGGCAGCCGGCCAGCTTCGCGGGTACCGCCAGCATCCAGACGGTCGACGGAAGGGGTGCGCTGCCGGCCGGCGCGTACAGGCCGACCCGGCGGATCGGCCGCACCAGGTACTCGCACTGTACGCCGGGCTCGGTGCGCACCCGCAGGCGCTGCGGCACCTGCGGCGCGTGGAACCGGCGGACGCGGTCGATGGCCCGCTCCATGGCGGCGCGGACCGCCGGGTCGACGCCGGCCTCGGCGGCGTCGATCTGCGCGGCATCGACCTCGAAGCGGTTCAGGTCGGCGCCGTCCAGGCGCCGGGTCAGGTCGCGCAGGGCGGCATCGCCTTCCGTACGCACCCGTTGCAGGATTTCCCGCACGTCCGCGATCAGGACGGTGTCGCGCACCGGCGCCGGCCGGGCCAGGGCCGCGGTGCGCCCGGCGGTGTCCAGGGCCTGCCAGTCGATCGTCCTCATGCCAGCACCTGCTCGACGTTGAGCACCATCAGGCCGTGCGCGCCCAGGCGCTTGAGCGCCTCCAGGTGCTGCCAGTCCAGGCTGCGCCCGCACAGCGCCTGCAGGGCGACCTGATCGGGCGCGTCGTCCAGGCGCAGCACGCTGGGCGCCTCGCGCGCGGGCAGCAGGCGGGCGATCTCGGCCAGGGCCGAGCGCGGCGCTCGCAGCATCAGCAGGCGTGCGCCGTCGCCGCCGAGCACGCCGCGGATGCGCGCCACCAGGCTGTCGCCGATGCCGGCCAGGGCCGGCGGCAGCGGCCGCGGCGACTGCGCCAGCACGGCGACGCTCTCCAGCACGGTCTCGACCTCGCGCAACTGGTTGGCGGCCAGGGTCGCGCCGGTCGACACCAGGTCGCAGACCGCCTCGGCCTTGCCCAGGCGCGGAGCGATCTCGACCGAGCCGTTCAGGACCACCACCTCGGCCTCGATGCCGTGCTCGCGCAGCCACTGGCCGAGCAGGCCCGGATAGGACGTGGCGATGCGCCGTCCGGCCAGGCTGGCCGGGCCGTCCCAGGGCAGTTCGGCGGGCATCGCGATGGCCAGCCGGCACTGACCGAAGCCCAGCGCGGTGCACACCTGCGGCGAGACCGCGCCGGCACCGGCCAGGCGCTGTTCGTCGAGCACGTTGCGGCCGACCATGCCCAGTTCGCAGCTGCCTTCGAGCAGCAGCCCGGGGATGTCGTCGTCGCGCACCAGCAGCACGTCGACCGGCAGGTTCTCGCCGTACAGGAACAGCTTGTCGCGGCTGGCGCGGAACGACAGGCCGGCGCGGCGCAGCAGGTCCAGGGACGCCTCCGAGAGGCGGCCGGATTTCTGCACGGCGATGCGCAGGCGATCGCGGGAAGGATTCATGGCGGCAGGTTCCAGGTCAGGCGCGGACGGCGCGCGGCTTGCCGCGGGTCGCCGCCAGCCGGTAGCCGCCGGCACCCCCCGCGAGGGTGCGCGCGACGCGGCCGATGGTGGTGATGCTGACGGCGGTGTGTTCGTGGATCTCCCGGTAGGGCTCGCCGGCAAGCAGGTGCGGTACGACCGACCAGCGGTCGCGCATCGCCTCGCGTTCGGCCGGCGTGCACAGGTCGGCCAGGAAGGCGCGCACTTCGGCGACGGTGCGCAACGACAGGAAAGCCCGGCACAGGCGGGCTTCGGCGTCGTCTTCCGGGAGTTCGGGCGTCAGCGAGCGGCGTTTCATGAAGGTAATGTGATAGTGCGTTAATACGTTGCATAGCGTAGGAAGGTGCGGCGGTGTTGTCAAGCGGCGGCGACCGTGCGCGGCACCGCCACGCGCCGGGCGGAATGGATGGCGCGGCGGACGCAGGGGAGGGCACAGGATGCATAATGACGCTGCAGCGTGCCTTGCTCTCCCACGTGCGCATGACGTGTCGCCACGTTCGGCACCAGGAGGCAACGGCACGCTGCACCCCGCTCCCACCCGACTCCTGACAGATCAGGAGGCGGGCCGGAGGGAGTACCACGGGATCGGCAAAGCCGTTGGATTGCAGGAGGCGCGCGGCGAGCGACCGGACCTGCGCCCTGCGCGGGCCACCCTCTCCCCCGGCCCCTCTCCCGCGGCGCGGGAGAGGGGAGCAGATCAGGCTCCGAGTCCCGAGTCCCGGGACCCGGGTTCCGCTAGCGCCGGTCGCGGTGGCCGAGCAGGCGGGCCGGCAGGAACAGCAGTTGCCGGACGAAGGCGAGCAGGGCCTCCATCAGCGAACCGACGATGCGGAACGGGATCGACAGCAGCCACAGCACGGGCCACAGCACCAGGACCAGCAGGGCCAGGGGCCAGGCCAGCACCAGGACGATGGCCCACAGCAGCAGGACGACCAGGACGTTCATGGCAGCGCTCCGGAGGATGCGCGCCAGACTGGCACAGGCGCCCGGCCACCGCATGGGCCGTTGGTCCCGGCGCGGCGCATGCCGCCGGCGCTCAGTCGAATCCGTAGCCGAACAGCCCGTCCTGGCCGGTGGCGCTGAAGCGCAACAGCTTGCCGCTCTCTATCAGCGCGAGGTAGAGCGCGCCGTCCTCGCCCTCGCCGAAGCCGGCGTGCTCGAGGAAGGGGCCGGCGGCGCCGGTCTGCACGAACTGCCAGCCGGCGCTGCCGCGCCGGGCGTAGCGCAGGCGGCCGGTGCAGTAGTCGCTGGCCACGTACAGCCCGCGCAGGCCGTTGATGGCGCCGCGGTAGCGGTAGCCGCCGGTCACCGAGGAACAGGGCGCGCCATTGGCGGTGTGGCTGTACTCGAGCACCGGCGCGACGGTGCCCGGGCAGTTGCCCAGACTGCCCTCGCACATCGGCCAGCCGAAGTTGTGGCCGCCCTGCCCCGCGCGCAGCCAGTTGATCTCCTCGCGCTCGCCCTCGCCGACCTCGCCGACCAGCAGGTCGCCGGTGTGGCGGTCGAAGCTGAAACGGTAGGGGTTGCGCAGGCCGTAGGCCCAGATCTCGTCGCAGCGGCCCGGACCACCGGCCGTGCCGGCGAACGGGTTGTCCGCAGGGATCGCGTAGCCGGTCGAGCCGTTCGCCGCCGCCGCGCACAGCTCGTTGCCGCCCGCCGGCGTCGCGGCATCGATGTCGATGCGCAGCAGCTTGCCCTGCAGCGCGCGCGAATCCGGGTTGCCGCCGGTGCCGGTGAAACCGGCGTCGGCGGGACAGTCCGGGTCGTTGCCGTCGTTGGCTGCCAGGTCGGCCGGCGACAGCGACTGCGCCCGGTTGCAGGTGTCCAGACTGATGCCGCCACCGCCGTCGCCGACCGACAGGTACAGATAGCCGTCCGGACCGAAGTGCAGGTCGCCGCCCTTGTGGTAGGTGGTGTCCGAATCGATGCGCAGCAGCACCTGGACGCTGGCCGGGTCGAGGCGGTCGGGGTTGCCCGGCAGCACGGTGTAGCGGGCCAGCACGCCATCCGACTGCGCGTCGGTGTAGTAGACGTAGACCCGGCCATTGGCCTCGAACTGCGGATGGAAGGCCAGGCCCAGCAGGCCGCCCTCGCCGCCCAGCCCGAATCCGTACGGCGGCGGCGCGCTGCTGCCGTCGATGGCAAGGAAGGGCGTGGCCAGGACGCTGCCGTTGCGGATCACCCGGATGCGGCCGTCGACGTCGACCACGAACAGCCGGGCGCTGCCGTCGCCGGCATGGCGCACGGCGACCGGCCGGCCGAGGCCGGAGGCGACCTCGACCAGCTGCAGGTCGGGCGGCACCTGCGCCGGCAGCGGCGCGGCGGGCAGGAGGCACAGCAGGACGCCCAGGATCCTGCCGGGCGTGGGCCATGACCGGCCGGATGATCTGGGCATTGCGGACTCCTCGATGCCCGGCCAGTGTAGCGAAGCTGCACCGGAAACGTGACGCCCATCACGTTTTGGCGCCTGGCAAAGCCCTCAGGGCGTCCCTGGCGCCCCGTCGATGCCGGCGTGCCGGAGGCACGCCTCGAGCAGGGCGCGCAGCACCGGCTGGACCCGTCCGGCACGTTCCGGCAGGTAGGCGCCGCTGTCCTCGTCCATGTAGGCGCGCTGCGCCAGCTCGAGCTGGACCGCCTCGACGCCTGCCACCGGCTGGCCGTAGTGGCGGGTGATGTAGCCGCCCTGGAAGCGGCCGTCGACGACGTGGTCGTGGTCGCCCTGGCTTGCCAGCACCGCGGTCAGGCCGGCGGCAAGGGCCGGCGAACAGCTGGAACCCGCCGCGGTGCCGAGGTTGAACACCGGCAGCCGGCCCTCGAACAGGAACGGCACCACGCTGCGGATGGAATGGCCCTCCCAGAGCACGACGCGCCCGAAGCGCGCGCGCAGGCGCTCGATCTCGCCGGCCAGGGCGGCGTGGTAAGGCCGCCAGTAGCGTTCGACCCGGGCCCGGACCTCGGCGGCATCGGGCTCGCGTCCGGCCCGGTAGACCGCCTCGCCGCTGAACTGGCGCAGCGGCAGCAGGCCGGTGGTGTTGCGCCCCGGGTACAGGGAGACGTCGTCGGGCGGGCGGTTCAGGTCGACCACGTAGCGCGACCAGTGCGGACGGATGACCGACGCACCCAGCTCGCGTGCGAAACCGTACAGGCGCCCGACATGCCAGTCGGTGTCGGGAAGCCGGCGCGCGCTGTCGGTGAGGCGCTCCGCAAGGCCGTCGGGCAAGCCGGTGCCGTCGTGCGGAAGGCTGACCAGCAGGGGCGCATCGCCGCGGTGGAGCAGGAAATCGTCCATGGCGGCCAGTGTAGCGGCGTCGCGCCGGCGGTCCCGATGCTCCGACACCGCCGGACGCTCGCGGCGACCGCGGCCGGATAGAATCGGACCGTTCCCACGTTGGAGTCCGGCATGCAGACGATGCGCATCGGCATGGGCGAAGCCCCGGTCGAGTTCCTGCCCCGCTACGGCAACCGCCACGGCCTGATCGCCGGCGCCACCGGCACCGGCAAGTCGGTGTCGCTGATGGTGCTCGCCGAGCACTATTCGCGGCTCGGCGTGCCGGTGTTCCTGGCCGACGTCAAGGGCGACCTGGCCGGCCTGTCGCAGGCCGGCACCATGAACGAGAAGATCGCGGCCCGGGTCGAGACCATCGGCCTGCCCGACTACCGCAACGAGGCCAGTCCGGTGGTGTTCTGGGACCTCTACGGCGAACTCGGCCACCCGGTGCGCACCACGGTCAGCCAGGTCGGGCCGACCCTGCTGGCGCGGATCATGGAGCTCAACGACACCCAGGCCGGGGCGCTGGCGATCGCCTTCGAGGTCGCCGACCGCGAGGGCCTGCTGCTGCTCGACCTCAAGGACCTGCGCGCCCTGCTCACCCATGTCGCCGACAACCACAAGACGATCTCGCGGGCGATCGGCCTGGTCAGCCCGGCCTCGCTGGCGGCGATCCAGCGCGCCCTGCTGCGCCTGGAGCAGGACGGTGCCGAGGCCTTCTTCGGGGAGCCGGCCCTGGAGCTGGTCGACCTGATGCGCCAGGACATGTCCGGGCGCGGCATCATCAACGTGCTGTGCGCCGAGCGCCTGCTGCTGAAGCCGCGGCTGTACTCGACCTTCCTGCTCTGGCTGCTGTCCGAGCTGTTCGAGAACCTGCCCGAGGTCGGCGACCTCGACCAGCCCAAGCTGGTGTTCTTCTTCGACGAGGCCCACCTGCTTTTCAACGACGCCCCGTCGGCCCTGGTCCAGCGCGTCGAGCAGGTGGTGCGCCTGATCCGCTCCAAGGGCGTCGGCGTGTACTTCTGCTCGCAGCTTCCCGACGACGTGCCCGGCCCGATCCTGGGCCAGCTCGCCAACCGCATCCAGCACGGCCTGCGCGCCTTCACGCCGCGCGACCAGAAGGCGATCCGCAGCGCCGCCGAGACCTTCGTCGCCAATCCCAACCTGGACGTCGCCAAGGCCCTTCTCGAGTTGGGCACCGGCGAGGCCCTGGTCTCGACCCTGGACGCCAAGGGCGTGCCGACGCCGGTCCAGAAGGCGCTGATCGCGCCGCCGCGCTGCCGGATGGGCGCGATCAGCCCGGAGGAACGGCAGGCCATGCGACTGCGCTCGCCGGTCGGCGCCAAGTACGACACCGCGGTCGATCGCGAGTCCGCCTACGAGAAGCTGATGGCCGCCGCCCAGGCCGCCACCGAGAAGGCCCCGACCACGCCCACCGCGCCGCCGCCCGCCGGCGAACCCGGCGGCGGCGGCGTGATGGGCACGGTCAAGGACTGGCTGTTCGGCACCAAGCGCCGGCAGGGCGCGCTGGAGGCGATGACCAAGTCGACCATGCGCACGGTCGGCACCAGGCTCGGCAACCAGATCCTGCGCGGCGTCCTCGGCGGCATTGCCGGCGGCCGCAAGCGCTGACCTCACCGTACCCTGTCCGGCCGACCCGATTGACGTGCTGTCTCGGCTCAGGATCAGGGAACAAAGGCCAGGACGCGGGGTTCGGGGAGCGGAGCCCGCCGTGCTCCCCTCTCCCTGCCCTGGCTAGCGTCGTGTCTCAACTCAGGACCGGGGACCGAGGGCCGGGATTCGGCGCTCGGTGAGCGAAGCGCGCTGTGCTCCCCTCTCCCTGTGGGAGAGGGGTCGGGGGAGAGGGCCGGGGCTTGCCCTGATCTGCATCATTGCCGGCCCAGCGGCGCGCGCTGGCCGGGGCAGCCCTCTCCCCCGCCCCTCCCCCGCAGGCGGGGGAGGGGCGAAGTGCGGTGCCGTCGCGCTGTCGAGTCGCCGCCTGGGAGCTGGCTGAGACACGACGCTGGTCAGGTCTGCCTGCGGGAGCGGGGCCGGGGGCGAAGTGCGGTGCCGTCGCACTGGCGACGCGCCGCCCGGCAGCGGGCAGGGACACGACGTTGAGCAAGACCGGCGAGGGATCCGCCAGCGCCCGCCCGCGACCCGGCGGTCGCCGGTTCCCTACTGGAAGCCGTCGGCGAAGATCGTGTCGGCCATGGGCTCGAGCGCGCCGAGCGACGGCGCCGGCGGGCGCGGCCGGCCGACCAGGTCGTCGGCGGGCATGAAGGCCGGGTCGGCCTGAGCGATGCCGGCGCCGCCCTGCCCTGGCACGCCCCAGGCCAGCGCCAGCGCCGCGAAGGCGTCGGCGATGCGCGCATGGCCGCCGTTGAACTGCCCTGCCGCGGCATCCCACCAGGGCCGCGGCAGCCCGGCCGGGTCGGCGAGCATCGGGTTGCCGACCAAGGCGCGGGCGTCGTTGCCGATGTTGACCAGTTCGGCGGGATGGTTCGGCAGCGCCGCGCCGCCGTTCCAGTACAGGTTGCGATCGAGCACGAAGCTGGTGGTCTGTCCCGCCGGCGTGGTGCTGAACCGGTTCATGGTGCCGGTGGGGTCGCTCCAGACGTTGTTGCGGAACACCATGCCCTGGTTCGGCGGGTTGGCACCCTCGGTGTTGAGCCGCATCGCAAAGGCGGTGCCCGGCAGGTTGCCGGATACGGTGTTGGCGCGGAACAGCACGTCGCGGCAGCCCTTGCTGCCGAACGCGGCGCGGATCGGGTTGCCGGCATTGCCCAGGAACAGGTTGTTCTCGACCACGACGTCGAAGGCCTCGTGGTAGGGATTGCCGTCCTCGCCGCAGAGCAGGAAGGTCGAGCCGGGCGAGCCCTGCCAGTTCAGGAACAGGTTGCGCCGGATGCGCACGTCGCGGGCGCCGACCAGGCCGTCGTCGTTGCCGTTGGAGTCCTTGACCACGATGAAACTGGAGGTGTCGTTGCCGACCGGCCGGCCGGACGCGGCGAAATCGTTGAAGAACACGTTGCCCTCGACCAGCACGTCCTCGACGCTGTTGATGTCGATGTGCTCGTCGCTGCCGTGCTGGTTGTAGAACAGGTTGCCGAGCACCTGCACGCGGGTGGCGCCATTGTTGATCTTCAGCAGGTCGTTGTTGTGGCTGTCGTGGATGACGTTGTCGGCCAGCACGATGTCGCTGGCCGGCTGCCCCGAAAGCGCCTGCACCTGCACCACCAGCGCGCCGGCGCCGGTGCCGGTATGGGCGATGTCGAAGCCCTCGATGCGGATGCCGCGCACGCCGACGCTGCCGTCGTAGACGGTGAGCACGGTGGCGTCGTGGCGCAGGCGGGCCCGGTAGGGCTGTTCGGAACGGATGGTCACCGGCGGGTCGAACTGGCCGCGGATGCGGATGCGGCCGGTGTAGGTGCCCGGCCGGACCAGGATGGTGGCGCCGGCGGGCACACGGTCCAGCGCATAGGTGATGCTGGCCCAGGGCTGGGCTGCACTGCCGCCGCCGGGCTGGTCCACGCCATCGGGGGCGACGTAATGGACCGGGGCGCCGGCGAGCGCCGGCGCCGCCGCCAGCGCCAGCAGCAGGGCGAGGGCCGCGGCCGGTCCGCCGCGCTCAGCGGCCGCCACCGCCGCCGCCACCGCCGCCACCGCCGGAACTGCCACCGCCACCGCCGCCCGAGGAGCTGCCCGGCGGTCGCGACGAAGAGGCGATCGAGCTGCTCAGGCCGCTGCCGACGGCGCGGCTCAGGCTGCCCAGGTCGCTGACGCCGCCGCCCCGGTACCAGGCGATGCCGGCGGTGGCCGCCGCGGCGGCCGCGGCGCCGACCGCCAGGGTGAACTTCTTCGACCAGGCGTCCTCGACCTCCAGCGCCACCGCATAGGGCAGCAGCGCCTCGTAGCGGGCCGCGTCCAGCGCCGGCGGCTGGTCGGGGCCGGGCATCGCGGCCAGCTCGTCGCGCTCGGCGACGCTGAGGTAGCGGCGCAGGCCCTCGATCTCGTCGAGCAGCTTGCGGCCTTCCGGTGTCGGCGCGCGCACCAGGCGCGCGAACACCGCCAGCACCACCAGCATGAGCACGCCGATGGCGATCATCAGCGCGATGCCGGCGCCGCCCGACAGCAGCACGGCCGCGGCCATGCCGGCCACGGCGATCAGCCAGGCGATGCCGACGCTGCCCAGGTTGCGCTTGAACAGGGCCGGCTCGTAGCGCGTCGTCAGCGCCTTGCTGTGCGCCATCTGCGCGCCCTGGACGGTCGAGGCGTTGGTGTTGCGCAGCACCAGCGTGCGGCTGTTGCCGCGGAACAGGCGCGAGAACAGCGCCTTCTGGCTGTCCGCCAGCGGCCGGTCCTCGGCCTGCTTCTCGAGCTTCCACTCGTCCTTGACCAGCTTCTTGTCGCGCTCGATGCGCAAGGCGCCGGCGACGGCCATCGACAGCACGTCGCTGGAGAAGCAGCGCATGTCGTAGGTCATCCTGCGCATGAAGCGCAGGCCTGCCGGCGTGTGGCCCTCGGGCGGCTCGTAGCGGGCGATCACCACGCCGCGCGGCGGGTCGCGGCCGACCTGGTGCCAGCGCCGGATGCAGTACGCCAGCAGCAGCGCCAGGGTCGCCAGGGCGATCAGCACGCCGCGGTTGTCCTTGAGCAGCCAGCCGATGCGCTGGGCCTGCGTGGGTTCCGCGACCAGGCCCTTGGGGAAGCCCAGCACCACGGTGAGGCCTTCCTGCGGCCGCAGTCCCCGGGTGAGGCTCCAGCGGGCATGGCCGGGGCCGACGATCTCCTGGGTGAAGTCGCTGCCCTGGGCGCCCTGCGGGCCGCTGTAGCCATCCAGCCGCAGGTCGGCCGCCGGCACCGCGGCCGGTGCCCGCACGTCCACCCGGCCGCCGTCGATCGGGAACATCCAGCCGTGGCCGATGGCGTTGAAGTAGAGCTCGTCGTGCGCCTCGAAGAAGCCGAGCTGGCGGGTGGTCCGGTAGCGCAGGGTGTAGGTGTGCTCGGCGGGCACCGGCAGGAAGTCGTCGTTGCCGGTGTTGATGCGCACGCCATTCGCCACCCGCTCGGTGAACCAGGGCTCGGTCTGGCCGTTGCGCTCGACGCCCAGCACCTGCAGTTCGACCACCACGTTGTTGCCGGCGCGATCCCGGTAGCGGGTCGGGAAGTCCCGGTAGATGCCGCGCCGGATGTTGCGGCCCTCGGCGCGTACCGTGATGGTCTCGACCACCTCCAGGCTGGCGTCGGCCTGGATCGCGATGTCGACGTCGTAGCGCAGGATGCGCTCGTCGGCACGCGCCGGCGCGACCGCCAGCAGCGCCAGGCCCAGGACGGCAAGAAGCAGACGGGTCATCGGTCGATCTCCACGGCCACGGCCGCGCGCTCGCCGGCGCCGGCCTGGTAGAACTCCGCCGGCCCGAAGCCGGCGGCGCGGGCGACGATCAGGTCCGGGAAGCGCTGGACCGCGTCGTTGAGGTCGCGCACCGCGCCGTTGTAGAAGCGGCGCGCGTACTGCAGGTGGTTCTCGACATCGACCAGGTCGCGCTGCAGGCGTTCGAAGTTCTCGCTGGCGCGCAGTTCCGGGTAGGCCTCGCGAAGGATGAACAGGCGCGACAGCGCCTGCTCGAGCTGGCCCTCGACCTCGCCCAGGCGGCCCGGGCTGGTCAGCGCCATCGCCTGCTGGCGCAGCGCCGTGACCGCCTCCAGGGTGGCGCGCTCGTGGTCGGCGTAGGCGCGCACCGTGGTCACCAGCTGCGGCACCAGGTCGTGGCGGCGGGTCAGCTGCACGTCGATGTCCGACCAGGCGGTGCGGACCTGGTTGCGCAGGCGGACCAGGCGGTTGAACAGCCACACCGCCCAGGCCAGCAGGGCGAGCAGGACGATCGCGAACAACGTGCCGCTCATGGGCGTGCCCCCGGACCTGCCATCGTGGTCTCCCCTGGACGTCGCAGCGGAGTATCGCCGAACAGGCGGCGCCCGTCCCGTCCCCCCCGGCCCCGGCCCGGGCTCCCCCGGGGCCCGGCCGGGGCGGCCGGTACCGGACGGCCCGGCCGGCGGCTATAGTCCGGCGCTGCACCGCCCGATGACGCCCGCATGACCGCCGCCGACCCGCAGCCGCCCGCCCCGCCCGTCCGCCGCTCGGCGATCGACCGGTTCCTCAACATCGTCGAGCGCGGCGGCAACGCCCTGCCCCACCCGGCCACGCTGTTCGCGATCCTGGCGGTGCTGGTGATCGTCGCCTCCTGGCTGGCCTCGATGGCCGGGGTCTCGGTGCAGCACCCCAAGACCGGCGACACCGTCGAGGTGTTCAACCTGCTCAGCGTCGAGGGCCTGCACCGGATCATGACCGGGCTGGTCACCAACTTCACCGGCTTCGCGCCGCTGGGCACCGTGCTGGTCGCGCTGATCGGCATCGGCGTCGCCGAGCACAGCGGCCTGATCGGCGCCGCCCTGCGCCTGCTGGTGCTGTCCTCGCCGAAGTTCCTGCTGACCCCGATCCTGGTGTTCGCCGGCGTGATGTCGAACATGGCCAGCGAGATCGGCTACGTGCTGCTGGTGCCGCTGGCCGGCCTGATCTTCATCGCGGCGGGACGCCACCCGATCCTCGGCATGGCCGCCGCCTTCGCCGGCGTCTCCGGCGGCTACTCGGCGAACCTGCTGATCGGCACCATCGACCCGCTGCTCTCGGGCCTGTCGCAGGAGGCGGCGCGGATCATCGATGCCGACTACACGGTGACGCCGCTGGCGAACTGGTACTTCATGATCGTCTCGACGCCGCTGGTCACCCTGCTCGGCTGGCTGGTGACCGAGAAGATCGTGGCGCCGCGCTTCCCGGACACGCCGAGCACCGGCGCCGCCAGCGCCGACGACCCGCAGGCGCAGCGGCTGAGCGCCGCCGAGCGCCGCGGCCTGCGCTGGGCGATCTACGCGACGCTGGCGTTCTCCCTGCTGCTGGCCTGGGGCGCCCTGCCGATCGGCGCCGTCCCCGGCGCCGGTTTCCTGCGCATCGCCGGCGAGGCCGACACCCTGCGCTCGCTGGCGCCGGTGCTGTCCGGCGTGGTCGCGATCATATTCATGTACGGCGTGGTCGCCGGCGTCGCCTACGGCGTCGGTGCCGGCACCATCCGCAGCGATGCCGACGTGATCAAGGGCATGAGCGCCAGCATGGCGACCCTGGGCAGCTACCTGGTGCTGGTGTTCTTCGCCGCGCAGTTCGTGGCCTTCTTCAACTGGACCCAGCTCGGCCTGGTGCTGGCGGTGAACGGCGCCGCCTCGCTGCAGGCGGCCGGCCTGTCGGCGATCCCGCTGTTCGTTCTGTTCATCCTGCTGACCGCCTTCGTCAACCTGTTCATGGGCTCGGCCTCGGCCAAGTGGGCGCTGATGGCGCCGGTGTTCGTGCCGATGTTCATGCTGCTCGGCTACTCCCCCGAGCTGACCCAGGTCGCCTACCGCGTCGGCGACAGCGTGACCAACATCATCTCGCCGATGATGAGCTACTTCGCGCTGATCATCGCCTTCTTCCAGCGCTACGAGCCGAAGGCCGGCATCGGCACCCTGGTCGCGGTGATGCTGCCCTATTCGATCGTGTTCCTGATCGGCTGGTCGGCGATGTTCGCGATCTGGCTGGCGTTCGGCCTGCCGATCGGACCGGATGCGCCGCTCGACTACGTGCCCGCCGCGGCGGCCGCGGTCGTGCCCTGAGGCCGCCGGCACGGCCCGTGGGCCGCTGGCGGCCACCGCCGGAGCGCGCGACCGCGCTGATCACCCGCGACGGCCTGCTGCGCCTGCAGGCCGAGCTCGACGCGCTGTGGCGGGTGCAGCGGCCGGAGGTGGTTCGGGCCCTGGCCGCGGCCGCGGCCGAGGGCGACCGCTCAGAGAACGCCGAATACATCTACCGCAAGAAGCAGCTGGCCGAGATCGACCGCCGGGTGCGCTACCTGGGGCGGCGACTGCCGTCCCTGCGCGTCGCCGAGGCGGCGCCGGCCGATCCCGGGCGCGTCTGGTTCGGCGCCTGGGTCGAGATCGAGCACTCCGCCGTCGCCGGCCCGGCGACGCCGGCGCCCGGCTGCGCGGACGCCGCGATCGCGCGTCACCGCATCGTCGGCCCCGACGAGACGGATGCACGGCGCAGCTGGATCAGCGTCGACTCGCCGCTGGCCCGGGCGTTGCTCGGACGCCGGGTCGACGACGAACTCGAGGTCGAGCTGCCGGTCGGGCGCACGCGGGTGTGCATCGTCGAGGTGCGCTATCGTGAATTCGATTCCTGACCACCGGCTCCAGGCCGACCTTCCCGGGAGCATGCGGACACCATGTGCGGCATAGCAGGCATCGTGCGCCCCAGGGGGGCCAGCGTTCGCGCTTCGGAGATCCGCCGGCTGACCGACCTGATCGCCCACCGCGGGCCGGACGATGCCGGCGTGCACCTGGACGGCGCGGTCGGCCTGGGCCACCGGCGGCTCAGCATCGTCGACCTGTCGCCGGCCGGCCACCAGCCGATGGCCAGCGCCGACGGCGCCGCCTGGATCGTCTTCAACGGCGAGATCTACAACCATGCCGAGCTGCGCCGGCAGCTCGAGGGCCTGGGGCACAGCTTCCGCTCCGCGACCGACACCGAGGTGATCCTGGCCGCCTTCCGGCAGTGGCGCGAGGATTGCGTGGCGCGCTTCGAGGGCATGTGGGCGTTCGCGATCTGGGAGCCGGCGCGCCGCCGGCTGTTCTGCTCGCGCGACCGGCTGGGCATCAAGCCCTTCTACTACGCGCTGGCCGGCGGCAGCTTCGCGTTCGCCTCGGAGATCAAGGCGGTGCTCGCCAGCGGCGTGGTGCCGGCGCGCGCCGACCTCGCCGCGCTGCGCCTGCAACTGGTCTACCGGGCGCGCACCGCCAACGATGCCACCTGCTTCGAAGGCGTCGCGCAACTGCCGCCCGCGCACAACGCCGTGCTGGAGGACGGACGCCTGTCGCTGCACCGCTACTGGGACGCCGGCGCGCCGCATGACCCCGGCGACTGGCGCGGCCCCGATCTCGCGACCCGGTTCCTGGACGAGCTCGGCCAGGCGGTCGAATCGCACCTGCGCAGCGACGTGCCGGTCGGCGCCTGCCTGAGCGGCGGCCTGGACTCGGGGTCCCTGGCCCTGCTGGCCTCCCGGCGCATGGCCACGCCCCTGCGCACCTTCTCGGTGACCTACCCCGGCACGCCGTTCGACGAGTCGCGCTGGATCCACGCCCTGACCGCGCAGGAGCGCAACCTGGCGCCCAGCGAGTCGAGCCCGGACGGCAGCGACCTGGTCGACGTCCTGGAGCGCGCCACCTGGCACTACGAGGAGCCGCTGTGGGGCCACAGCGTGTATTCCTGGTGGCAGGTGATGAAGGCGGTGAACGCCGGCGGCATCAAGGTGGTGCTGAACGGCCAGGGCGCCGACGAGCTGCTCGCCGGCTATCCGCGCTACTACCCCACCTACCTCCGGCAACTGCTGCTGACCGGGCGCTGGCCCTCCTTCGTCCGCAATTTCGAGGGCTTCCGCCGCCAGCAGGGCGGGCTGTCGCGCGCCGCCCTGCTGCGCGACCTGGCGACGCCGTTCTGGCCGGACTGGTTGCGCCGCGGCGCGCGCCTGGCCGGCCGCGGCCAGGCCTACGACGACCGCTTCCTGGCGCCGGCGCTGCGCGAGGCGGGCGATCCGGCCGCCGAGGCCCTGGCGCGCCGCGCCTTCGTCTCCCTGGACCGCCACCTGCTCAGCGACCTGACCGCGACCCGCCTGCCGGAACTGCTGCAGGCCGAGGACCGTTTCAGCATGGCGTTCTCGATCGAGAGCCGGGTGCCCTTCCTGGACCGCCGGTTCGTGGAATTCGCGCTGGCCCTGCCCGCCCACGAGAAGATCGAGGCGGGCACCACCAAGGTGGTGATGCGCAAGGCGATGCGCGGCCTGCTGCCGGACATCACCGTCGACCGCCGCGACAAGCAGGGCTATCCGACCCCCGGCGAGACCTGGCTGCGCGAACACGGCGCCGAGTACGCCGGCGACCTGCTGGCCTCGCGCAGCTTCCGGGAGCGCGGGGTTTTCGATCCCACGGCGACCGATGCCGCGTTCGCGCAGTGGCGCGCCGGCAGCGGCAAGCTGCCGGGGCTGTGGACCTGGCTGTCGACCGAGATCTGGTTCCGCCGCTACCTGGACACGTCGCCGGCCTGAGCCGCGTCGGTACGGCCGGTGCGCCGCCGCCTGGCGACGCCGCCGGCTGCCGGCGGCCCCGCCCGGACCCGGAAACGCGACGGCCCGGCAGGGCCTGCCGGGCCGTCAGGAGCCGGCCACCGCGCGGTGGCCGGCGCCGGTCACTCGCCCATGTGCTTCTGGCGCAGCTCCCAGCGTTCCTGGGCGTCGATCGAAAAGCGGGCGATCGGCCGGACCTCCAGCCGCTCGATGCCGATCGGCTCGCCGGTCTCCTCGCAGTAGCCGTACTCGCCGTCCTCGATGCGCTTGAGCGCCTTGTCGATCTGCGCGAGCAGCTTGCGGTAGCGGTCGCGGGTGCGCAGCTCCAGCGAGTTCTCGGTCTCGCGGGCGGCCCGCTCGGCCTCGTCGCCGACGTCCCGCACCTCGTCGCGCAGGTTGTCGATGGTCTGCTTGGATTCCTCGATCAGATCGGCGCGCCAGGTCAGCAGCTTCTGCCGGAAGTACTCGATCTGGCGGGGCGACATGTACTCCTCGGACGCCAGCGGGCGATAGCCGGCCGGCAACTTCACCGGTCCGGCGGCGACCTCGCGCTTGCGCGCGGGCGTCGGCAGCTCGTCCGACGGCGTGCCGGCGCGCCCGACACGGGCGGTGGCGACGACCGCCGGCCGCGCGGCCCCGGCCGGACGGGTCGATGGCCGGGTCGGCTCGGCTGCCGCAGGTCGGGCCTGGGCCAGCTTCACCGGCGCCGTCCTGCCGGGCTTGGCGGGCTTGGCGGGTTTCGCCGCCTTGGCCGGCGCCGCAGGTGCGGGCCTGGCAGCCGCCTTCTTTGCCGGCGCCGGCTTGGCGGCCGGCTTCGCCGGTGCCGCCTTCCTGGCCGGCGCCTTGGCGGCGGTCTTCTTCGCAGGCGCCGGCTTGGCCGCCGCCTTCCTGGCCGGTGCCGGCTTGGCGGCCGGCGTCTTGCCGGCGGCCTTCTTCGCCACCGCAGGCTTCTTCGCCGCAGGCTTCGCCTTGCCGGCGGCCTTGCTCGCGGACTTGGCGGCCGTCTTGGCCGCGGGCTTGGCCTTGGCGGCCGTCTTGGTCTTGGATTTGGCCGGGGTTTTGGCCATGGCGTTCTTGTTTCCCATGCCTTGAGGCGTCGCGGCCGCGTGTTATAGCCTAAGCGCCACTTTGCGGCAACTTCCGCGGCCGCCTGCGACCCCCTGCGACCCCTGCTTGAACCGTCTGTTGCGTCGCCTCATCGACGGCTATCGGCGCTGGCTCAGTCCGCTGCTGGGATCGCACTGCCGTTTCCATCCCAGTTGCAGCGCCTACGCGCGCACCGCGCTGGCGCGCCACGGCAGCCTGCGCGGCGGCTGGCTGGCGCTGTGGCGGATCCTGCGCTGCCATCCGCTGTCGGCCGGTGGCGACGACCCGGTACCCGAGGATTTCCGCCTGTTCCCGGGCCGCCCCCCTCCCGATGAAGACGCTTAGAAATGCCATTCAAACTTCTGGTTCTGCTCGTGTTTCTCCTGCAGCTCGCGACGCCGGCCGCGGTCGCCGATCCGCGCCTGGAACTGCCCGCCAGCGTCGTGCAGGGGGCACTGGTCACCGGCCGTGTGCCACCCGGCAGCAGCGTCCACCTGGGCGAGCGGCCCCTGAGGGTGGCGCCCGACGGCTGGTTCGTGTTCGGCGTCGGCCGCGACCACGGCACCGGGATCGAGCTGCACGCGCGCTTCCCGGACGGCAGCCGGCATCTGGCGCAGGTGGCGGTCGAACAACGGGCCTGGCGGATCGAACGGGTCGACGGCCTGCCGCCAGCCACCGTCAGTCCCGATCCGGCGCTGGCGCGCCGCATCGCAAGCGAGCAGGCCCGGGTCAGCGCGGCCCGCGAGCGCGACGACGATCGCACCGACTTCCTGCAGGCCTTCGCCTGGCCCGTCCAGGGGCGCGTGAGCGGCGTCTACGGCAGCCAGCGCATCCTCAACGGCGAGCCGCGCAATCCGCACTACGGCCTGGACGTCGCGGCGCCGACCGGCACGCCGATCCGGGCCCCGGCCGCCGGCCTGGTGATCCTGGCCGAGCCGGACTTCTACCTCACCGGCGGCACGCTCACCCTGGACCATGGCCATGGCGTGTCCTCGACCTTCATCCACCTGAGCCGGATCGACCGCGCGGTCGGCGAGCGGGTCGAGCAGGGCGAGGTGATCGGCGCGGTCGGGGCGACCGGACGGGCAACCGGGCCGCACATGCATTGGGGCATGAACTGGTTCGAGGTCAGGGTCGACCCGCAGCTGCTGCTGCCCAGCCCCTGAGGCCGCGTCCCGGCGCCTGGGCGCCGCCGCGAGCGCGCGGCCGCCGCCGGTTGCGGCCGCCGAGGTGCTAAGGTCGCGAGGGGCTGCGAATGGAGGCGCGGTGACCGCGGACGAGCACCGGTACGACACCGGCACGCAGGGCGAGGGCGCCGGGCTGCGCGACACCCTCGCACGCCACGATGCGCTGCTCGGCCTTTCGGCGGGGCTGGCCGCCGCCCTGCTGGGCGCCGGCAGCCTGGACCGCACCATCGACGCCGCGCTTGCCGGCCTGGGCCGGGGCACCGGCGTCGACCGGGTCTACCTGTTCGAGCGCCTGGCCAGCAACGGAACCGATCGCCTGGTCTGCACGCAGACCCACGAGTGGGTCGCGGAGGGCATCGAGCCGCAGATCGACAACCCGGCCCTGAAGGCGCTGGACATGGATGCGGTGTATCCCCGTTTCGTGGCCCTGCTCAAGCGCGGCCAGGCGGTGTCGGGCGACATCGATGCGTTCTCGCCCGACGAGCGCGCCCTGCTCGATCCCCAGGGCATCGTCTCGATCCTGGTGGTGCCGGTGCTGCTCGACGACCGCCTGTGGGGCTTCCTGGGGCTGGACTCGGTGCGCCATGCGCGCACCTGGACGACCGTCGAACAGGACGTCCTCAAGCTGCTGGCGGCCAGCCTGGGCGCGGCCCTGCAGCGCCGTCGCGCGGAGGCCGGGCTGCGCCGCGCGGCACGGGTGTTCGAGAGCACCCGCGACGGCCTGATCGTGGCCAACCTGGATGGCACCATCGTCGACGTCAACCCGGCGCTGGAGCGCACCTGCGGCTACCACCGCAGTGTCCTGCTGGGGCAGTCCTGGAAGACCTTGCTGGCCGAGGTTCCGGCGCAGGCCGGGCTGGACCAGCGTGTCGCCCTCGCCCTGCGCGACGACGGCCACTGGCAGGGCGAGTGCCTGATCCGGCACGGCGACGGCAGCCTGGTGCAGCAGTGGCTGAGCGCCAGCCTGATCCCGGGGGACGACGGCCGACCGGCCCAGTTCGTCGCGGTCACCACCGACGTCAGCGCCCTCAAGGAGTCGGAGTCGAGGCTCGACTTCCTGGCCCATCACGACAGCCTGACCCGCCTGCCCAACCGGCGCCGGGCCCAGGTCGAGCTGGCCGAGGCGATCGCCAGGACCCGCGGCACCGGCGGCCGGGTCGCCGTGCTGTTCCTGGACCTCGACCGCTTCAAGCAGATCAACGACAGCCTCGGCCATCCGGTCGGCGACGAGGTGCTGGCCGAGGTGGTCGGCCGCCTGCGCGGCCGCCTGCGCGGCAACGACCTGCTGGCGCGCTACGGCGGCGACGAGTTCCTGGTGCTTCTGGAGGGCATCCATGGCGCCGACGAGGCGGTCGCGGTCGCCCGCGAACTGAGCGACTGCCTGCGGCCGCCGATCGACCGCCCCGGTGGCGCCCTGCACGTCACCGCCAGCGTCGGGATCAGCCTGTTCCCCGACCATGGCGACGATGCCGAGTCGCTGGTGCGCGAGGCCGACCTGGCCATGTACCGGGCCAAGCAGTCAGGCCGCGACCGCGTGTTCCTGTACACCGAGGAGATGGCGCAGGCGGTGCAGCACACGCTCAGGCTCGAGCGCCGGCTCCGCGATGCCCTGGCGCGCGGCGACCTGGCCCTGCACTACCAGCCCCGGCTGGCGCTCGCCGGCAACCGGATCAACGGCGCCGAGGCCCTGCTCCGCGTCGACGACGGCGACGGCGGCCTGCTGCCCACCGGCGAGGTGATCCGGCTCGCCGAGGCGCTGGGCCTGATCGTCCCGATCGGCCGCTGGCTGGTCGACGAGGCCTGCCGGCAGATGCGGGCCTGGGACGAGGCCGGCCTGCCGCCCCTGCCGGTGTCGGTGAACGTCTCGGCGGCGCAGTTCTACGACGACGACCTCGCCGGAACCATCGACGCCGCCCTGGCCCGCCACGGCCTGGCCGCCGACCGCCTCGAGGTGGAGCTCACCGAGACCGTCCTGTTCGACCGCCCGGCGCAGGCGGTCGAGGTGCTCGCCGGCCTGCGCGAGCGCGGCGTCGGCGCCGCGCTCGACGATTTCGGCACCGGCTATTCCAGCCTGTCCTACCTGATGCGGTTCCCGGTCGAGCGGCTCAAGATCGACCATGTGTTCGTGGCCAGTCTGCTCGACGACGAGCGGGCCACGGCGATCGCCGCCGCGATGGTCAGCCTCGGCCACCGGCTGGGCCTGCGGATGGTCGCCGAGGGCGTCGAGACCAGCCGCCAGCTCGCGCTGCTGCGCGGCCTGGGCTTCGACGAGGCGCAGGGCTACCTGATCGGCCGGCCGCAGCCGGCGGCCGACTTCGCCGGCCTGCTGGCCGGCGCCTGAGGCCGGCGCGGACGCCCGCAGCCGCGTCAGTCGCGCGGCTGCAGCATGTCCTCCATGCCCTTGTCGAGGTTGGCGAACTTGAAGGCCGGCACCTGGTAGCGCCAGCCGGCCAGGCGCTCCGACAGGGCCGCCACTTCGGCCCGCAGCGCGTCCAGCCGCGCGGCCACCGCCGCCTCGTCGACGGCATCGGGACCGGCCTCGGCGGCGGCAACGCCGCCGGACTCGTCGCCCCCGTCGCCCGGTCCGGACGCCGCATCATCGCCGGCGTCTCCCGCGGCCGCCGCGTCGGAATCCGCCGCCTCGGCGCGAAGCTGCGCGACGATGGCGTCGCGGGCGAGCGCCTCGTCGAGCGCGACCTCGATGGCCAGCCAGGACGGCAATGCATTGCCGGCGGCGTCGGTGCCGCCCTGCCAGCCGCGCAGCTCGACGATGCGGCCGTCGAACAGCTGGTAGCGGCCGCGATGGCTGGCCGGCCCGGCGTCGCCGGCGTCGCGCGCGACGTCGTCGAGCACCAGGCCGGCGAGGGTCGATGCCAGGCCGTTGGCGACGAACTCCGACTGTACGGTGCGGCCCCGCGGCACATCGAGGACGCTGAAGTTCTCCTGGTCCGGAGAAGTCTTGGCCACCCGCAGCACGGCGCCCTCCGGACCGGTCAGCGCCACCTCGCGGACCTGGCTGGAGGGGATGTCGAGCAGCTCCCGCCGCAGCCAGGCGCCGACATTGCGGTCCGGCACCAGGTTGCCGCTGACCATCAGGCTGCGCTGCTCGTCGGGGCGGCGCACGTAGGTGCCCTCGCCCTGCTGGCCGGCGAAGTTCCCGACGATCAGGCGGTCGCTGTGGCCGGCCGACTCGACCTCGACCAGCACGCCGCTGGCGCCCTCGGCCTCGATCGGCTCGACGCCGAGCTGGGCGTAGCGCTCGGCGTTGGCGGTCTTGGGCTCGAGGACGCGCGACTCGGCCAGGTTCAGCAGCGCCAGCCGGACCTTGTCGGCGGCGGCCGGAAAGCCGTCGCGCTCGGCCACGGTCCAGGTGTCGCCGTCGCGCCGGAAGCTGGCCAGCGGCACGCCGCCGGCGCCGCTGAAGCGCAGCGCGGTGACGTCGTTGAGGCGATCCGACAATCCGGGCAGCGCGGGCTCGCCGAGCAGGCTGCCCTCCGACTCCGGCGCCCGCTGGGCGACCATCAGGACGGCGAGCAGCACCGCGGCCAGGGCGGCGGCGGCGACCAGGGAGAAGCGGGATGGTGACATGTCGGGTTTCCTCCGCTCAGGCCGCCGCCGCGCCGGCCTCGCGCCGGCGCCGCCGCCACCAGACCAGGCCGGCGACCGCCAGGGTCAGCAGCACCGGCAGCAGCCAGACGTTGATGAACTTGAGCCAGCTGCCCAACCGGTCGATGTCGGCGTCGAGCTGGCGGCGGACCTGGCGCAGCTCGCGCCGGATCTCCAGCTGGCGGTTGCGGAAGCGCTCCAGTTCGGCGCGCTGCTCGGCGCTCAGGATCAGCGCCTGGCCCGGCTCCTGCCGGGTCTGCAGCTCGTTCAGGCGGCGCTCGGTCTCGCCGAGTTCGTCCTGGAGCTGGCGCTCGGTGTCCCGGAAGCGCTCCTCGGCGCGGCGCTGGATCGCCTCGACCGTGGTGAACGGCCGGCTCGAGGTGGCGCGACCGCGGACGCCGATCAGGGCGCTGGACCCGGTCAGCGTGTCGACCGTGTTGATGAACAGGTCGCCGTTGTTGGCGAAGGCGTTGACCAGCCGCTGCCCGAGGAAGTTCTGCACCTGCACCCACAGCCGGTCGGTCAGCAGGTCGGTGTCGGCGAACACCACGACGTTGCCGGGCTCGGCCGATTCCGAGCGGTGGCCGTCGCCGGCGCGCTCCGGGAAGGCGGTGGGAAACACGCCATGCAGGCGGCCGGCCAGGACGTGGCGCTCGCCGCTCGGCTGGAAGCCGTCGAACAGGGCGGCCGGGTCGGGCATGAACTTGAGCCGCTCGGCATCGGCGAGCGCCGACTCGCCGCTGGACTGGATCAGCGGCACCAGTTGCAGCGGGCTGCCCTCGGCCAGGCCGATCGCGCCGGCGGCCGACACGTTCACCGAGGAGAGCACGCCGGTGATCGCCTCGGCGTCGTTCAGGGCCTCGCGGCCCAGCGCGTGGATGGCCAGGTGCCTGACCGGCGGCCGACCGGCCTGCATGCTCACCTGGGCGGCATGGCGGGCGTCGAGGACCACCTTGCCGGGGTCGTACTCGACGCCCCAGGCGCGGAACAGGCGCGCCAGGTCGGAGCTGCGGTTGGCGAACATCGCCGCGCTCGGGTTCTGCGGGTCGTTGCCGGACTCGTCGGCGTCGGCCAGTGGATCGACGAACACCACCAGGCGACCGCCGCGCAGCACGAACTGGTCGATCGCGTACAGGGTGTCGTCGGCGAGCTCCTTGGGATGCACCAGCAGCAGCACGCCGATGTCCTCGGCGATGGCGGTCAGGCCGGTGGCGGTCAGCTCGCGGACGTCGAACAGCTGGCGCAGCTCCGAGAGGGCCACCCAGGGCTCCGGCATGGTGCGCATCGCCGGATCGAAGCTGCCGGACATCGGCAACGAGCTGATCAGGCCGACCACCGGCTTGCTCACCTGGTCCAGCTCGTGGACCAGCTTGGCGAGGTCGTACTCGAGGAACGCCTCCTTGTCCATCTGGAAGAACGGGATCGCCGCCTGGCCGTCGGTGGCGTTGGTGCCGGCCAGGCCGAAGTACAGGTTCTCGCCGGAACGGCCGACCGGCACCGGCGTCAGGCCGAAGCTGGTGGCGCGGTCCTCCTCCTCGGAGAACGGCAGCGGGTCGATCACGCGCAGCACCAGCTTGCCGCGCGACAGCCCGGCGAGTTCCTCAAGCAGCTCGCGCACCCGGGTCGCGTAGGCCCGCAGCGGCTGGCCCTGCGGCAGGTCGGCGCTGACCCGGTCGGAGAAGAAGTAGTACAGCGTGATCGGTTCGTCGATGCCGCGGACGATCTCGCGGGTGCCCTCGGAGACGGTGAACAGGCGGTTCTGGGTGAGGTCGACGCGCAGGCCGCGCAGCAGCAGGTTGCTGACCAGCAGCACGGCGACCAGCGCAATGCCCAGCAGCACCAGGGTGCCGACGGTGGCGGAACGGCGGTTGGCGGGATTCATGGCGGTGGCGTCCTCAGTCGGCCTTCTTCATCTCGACCACGATGGCGCAGGCGTACAGCCAGGCGGCGATCATCAGGCCGAAGTAGACGAGATCGCGCAGGTCGATCACGCCCTTGCTGATGGCGTTGAAGTGGGTCAGGAAGCTGAGCGAGGCGATGCCGTCGACCAGCGCCTGCGGCGCCCAGCCGCTGAACGCATCGAGCACCAGCGGGTAGCCGGCCAGCAGCAGCAGGAAGCACACCACGACGGTGAGGATGAAGGCGATCACCTGGTTGCGGGTGGCCGCCGACAGGCAGGAGCCGATCGCCAGGAAGGCCCCGGCCATCAGCAGGCTGCCGATGTAGCCGGCGAGGATGGCGCCGTTGTCCGGGCTGCCAAGGTAGTTGACGGTGATCCAGACCGGGAAGGTCAGGGCCAGGGCAATGGCGATGAAGGCCCAGGCCGCCAGGAACTTGCCGAGCACCGCCTGGCCCATGGTCACCGGCAGCGTCAGCAGCAGCTCGATGGTGCCCGACTTGCGCTCCTCGGCCCACAGCCGCATCGACACCGCCGGGACCAGGAACAGGTACAGCCAGGGGTGGAAGGTGAAGAAGGCGCCGAGGTCGGCCTGGCCGCGCTCGAAGAAGCCGCCCAGGTAGAACGCCATGGCGGCGGCGAGGATCAGGAAGATCAGGATGAACACGTAGGCGACCGGAGTCGCGAAGTAGCCGGCCAGCTCGCGCCGGAACAGGCTGATGACGGGCGATCTCATCGGCGCACCCCCTCCTTGTGCACCGGCAGGGTGATCTGCCGGAAGACCTCGTCCAGGCGGCCCGACTCCAGGGCCAGTTCGTCGACCGCGAAACCCCGGTCGCGGATCAGGGCGCTGACCGCCGGGAACAGCGGCTTGCCGGCCTTGGGGAAGGCGGTGACCCGGCCGTCCTGGGGATCCACCTCGACCTGGGCGACCTCGTCGAGGGCGCGCAGCGCGGCGACCAGCGCCGGGGTGTCGGCGCAGCTCAGCGACACCGCGCCGTGGAAGCGGGAACGGCGCTCCAGCTCGGCCGGCGTGGCATCGGCGAGCAGCCGGCCGCCGGCGATGACGATGGCGCGGGTGCACACGGCATGCACCTCCTCGAGGATGTGCGTCGAGATGACGATGATCTTGTCCTTCGCCATCGCCTGGATCAGGGAGCGCACTTCGTGCTTCTGGTTCGGGTCCAGGCCGTCGGTCGGCTCGTCGAGGATCAGCACCTGGGGATCGTGCAGGATCGCCTGGGCCAGCCCGACCCGGCGCTTGAAGCCCTTCGACAGGGTCTCGATGGACTGGTCGAGCACGCGCTGCAGGTTCAGCCGCTCGACGACCTCGGCGATCCGGCGCGCGCGCAGCGCCCCGTCGAGGCCGCGGATGTCGGCGATGAAGCCGAGGAACTGGCGCGGGGTCATCTCGCCCCAGGCCGGCGCGCCTTCCGGCAGGTAGCCGATCAGGCGCTTGGCGGCGAGCGGCTCGGCCTGGATGTCGTGGCCGGCGACGCTGATGGTGCCGGCGCTGGGCGCCAGGAAGCCGGCGATCATCTTCATGGTCGTCGACTTGCCGGCGCCGTTGGGCCCCAGGAAACCGAGGACCTGGCCGGGCTCGACCCGGAAGCTGATGTCGTCGACGGCCAGCAGCTGGCCGTATCGTTTGCTGAGGTGGCTGATCTCGATCATGCGCTGTTCCCGATGGAGGGCAATGCGGTGAAGCTGGCCAAGGGCGTCATGCCGTCGGGCGCGGATCGGGGGCGGCCAGGCCGCCGGTCCGGACCACCCCTGGGCGCGGACGGAACTCGGCATCATCCGGCGGTCGGCGCCGCCGGCGATCGGCAATGAACATGGGGCGCCGGAAAAGTTCCCGCCGGCGCGCGCGGGGCGACGACTCGAGGGCGCGACGGCTGGCGCGGTCCGCCGCCTGGAATATCGCCCCTCCGGGCCCGCCAGGCCCGTCCGCCGCGCGCGGCGCGGCGGACGGCGCGACCGGGCCGGTCAGTGCACCGGCAGGTAGAGATTGGTCTCGAGGTCGGCCTCGCGCAGGCCGTTCTCGCCCTCGCCGCCGGTGTCGTTGAGGAACTCCTCGAACAGGCTGCCGTTGGTGCGGTAGCCGTTGGCGCCGGCCCAGGCCATCAGCATGTCGCGCTGGCGCGGCAGGTCCCAGCGGGCGCCGACATGCGCGACCTTGAGGTAGTTGCCGCCCTGGATCACGCCGAAGCTCACGTTCTCGGGAAGGTCGGCCTCGGTCTCCTCGATCGGGATCGCGGCGGTGAAGTCGTAGTTCTGGCCGTAGCGGTTGAGCACCGCCAGGCGCGGGCCGGTCCGGGTCAGCCGCTGGATGTCGATGAGGGCGACCAGGGTCTGGGTGAACTGCCGGACCGTCGGCTGGATCGAGTAGGGCTGGTTGGTGGCGGCCTGTCCGTTGATCTGGATGACGTTCTTGGGATTCATCGTCACCAGGACGGGCGGCGTCTCCTCGTAGTCGTCGGAGTAGTCGACGTCGGGCAGCGACTCGACCCGGGTCTTGACCTGGGCGAGGGAGAACAGCAGGTCGTCGCCGACGTGGCTTTCCAGGTACATGCCGTGGACACGGCCGATCAGGTCCCAGCCGTAGTCGACTTCCATGACCATGGTCGCCAGCACGCCGCCGGTCTCGTTCTCGCGCAGGCGCAGGTCGACGGTCTTGGTCTCGCCGCGGAACGGCGCGTCCAGGCTGTAGCGGATGAGCTCGCCCTCGCGCTGCTCGACGACCTCCATGCTGCCGCTGCCGATGTAGGGATCGCGGCTGCTGACCCAGGACGCGCGGGCGCCCGGACCGCTGCTGGCCTCGCTGAAGGTGTAGCTGATGCCCGGATCGCGCTTGCGCCACGGCGACCAGGTCGGGAACTGCCGGAACGACTTGACCACGTCGTAGACCTGGACCGGCGGGTGGTGGATGTCCAGCGAACGCTCGACCCGCGCCTTGCTCGGCAGCAGCGCCATCAGCACCACGAAGAAGACCGCGGTGAAGATCGCGGCAAGCAGCAACTCCTTGATGAAACGCATTTAGGTCTTCTCCGGGTGCGTTGGATCGAGCGACCCGGAATGGTAGCGGTGCGGGGGGTCGATTGCCAACGGTCGCTGAACGCGGCGCCGGATCGCCCCGCCGCAGGCGAAACGCCGCGCGCGGCCGGGTGTCGCGGATTACCCGCACCGGACCCGGACGGTTGCCGGAGGCCGGCGAACCGGCAACGGGTCCGCCGGCGGTCGGCATGACGGCGGGTGCGACGCCGGCGCTGCGTCTGGCGGCGGCCCAGGCTCGCCGGCCGCCCCAGCGGAATCAACCGCTTGTCGGGCAATCCTCCCGGCGCCGGCACGCCAGGATCGCGCCCCGATCAGCCGCGACGGCCGGCGCCGGGGCCGCCCGCGGCGCCGGCCGGGCTCAGACCAGACCCAGCTCGAACGCCTTGAGCACGGCGCGGGTGCGGTCGCGCACGCCTAGCTTGGACAGGATGTTGGAGACGTGGTTCTTCACCGTGCCTTCGGCGACATTGAGGGAGTTGGCGATCTCCTTGTTGCTGTAGCCGCCGGCCATCAGGCGCAGGATCTCGGTCTCGCGGTCGGTCAGCGGGTCCGGCTGGTCGAGGCTGGCGAAGCTGTTCTGCATGCGGTCCAGGCCGGTGAGCAGGCGCTCGGTGACCGCCGGGCGCACCAGCGAGCCGCCGGCCGCCACGGTCTGCACCGCTTCCACCAGCTGCTCCAGGCTGACGTCCTTGAGCAGGTAGCCGCGGGCACCGGCCTTCAGTCCGGCGAGCACCAGCTCGTCGTCGTCGAAGGTGGTCAGGATGATGGTCGGCGGCAGCTCGCCGCTGGCCGAAAGCGCGCGCAGCACGTCGAGTCCGGACTTGCCGGGCATGCGCATGTCCAGCAGGACCACGTCGGGCCGCACCTTGGGCACCATCTCGATCGCCTGGTCGCCATCGGCCGCCTCGGCGACCACGTCGATCGCGTCCGACAGCGCCAGCAGGCTGCGGACACCCTGGCGGACCAGGGTCTGGTCGTCCACCAGCATCACGGAAATCATGGCAGGTCTCCTGTAGGCAGGACGGCGCGCAGGCGGAAGCCCTGCCCGACCGCGGTTTCGAAACTCAGCTCGCCACCATAGCGGCGCAGGCGCTCGGCCATGCCGCGCAGGCCATTGCCGGCGGCGACGGCATCGCAGCCGACGCCGTCGTCGCGCGCCACCACCTCGATGTGGCCGGCATCGTCGCGCGCGAAGCGCAGCCACAGGTGGCCGGCGTGGCCGTGGCGGACGGCGTTGGTGATCGATTCCTGGGCGACGCGCAGCAGCACCTGGGCGCGCTCGGCGTCCTCCACCGCGAGATCGCCCGGCAGCTCCAGGTGGACCTGGATGCCCGGGACGCCCTCGACCAGCCGCTCCAGGGCCTCGCGGAGGTCGATCGCGGTATCGGCGCGCAGCACGCTGACCACCTCGCGGACGTCGGCCAGCAGCAGGCGGGTCAGCGACTGCGCCTGGCGCACGTGCGCGCGGGCGTCGCCTTCCGTGCGATGGGCGGCGACCTCCAGGTTCAGCGACAGCGCGGTCAGGTGGTGGCCGAGCAGGTCGTGCAGCTCGCGCGAGATGCGCACCCGCTCGTTGGCGCGGCTGGACTCGGCCAGCAGGGCGCGGGTCGCGCGCAGCTCGGAATTGAGGCGGCGCTGCTCGTCGCGGGCCTCGGCCTGGCGCTTGGCGACCATCGAGGTGACGAAGGTGAAGCTGGTGTAGCCGAAGAACAGCCCGACCTGGAGCAGGGCGTCGAGCACGGTGAAGTCCTCGCGCGCCGCGAATACCGGCACCATGACCAGGTTCTGGGCGACCAGCCAGGCCAGGCCGACCGCCGGCGACAGCAGCCAGGGCAGCACCCCGGCGCTGACCAGCAGCAGGGCGCCGCCCAGGCCGGTCTCGCTGAAATGGCTGATCGCCGCCGGCGCCGCGCTCATCACCACCAGGGCGGCCAGCCGGAACAGGCCGGGGGCGCGCCCGAGATCGCGCGAGACCAGCCAGTAGGCGCCTCCGAAGGCCAGGTAGCAGCCCCACCAGGCCAGGTACTGCCAGGAATGGGGCCCCGCCCCGGCGAAGAACAGGGGCAGCCCGACCCAGGCCCAGGTGAACAGCCCGGCGTAGCGGAGCATGAGGGCGGAACTGAGGCGGACCGTCGGCATGGCCGCCATGCTAGAGCCCGGACCCGACCGGCGCAGCCGCCTAAAGTCACGGGCGCCCCGCCGGGCGCCGGTGTCGCGCAATCGACCGGGCTCCGGGATAATGCCGCCCTTGCCCGCGCCCGCCCCGGCGCGGCCGATCTGGAGAAACGATGACCCTGCGCCTGCGCGACGCACTGGCCGACGACCTTGCCCGGGTCGCCGCCCTCAACGACGAGGCCGGCCTGGCGGTCGCCCCGCTCGGCGCCGACGATCTGCTGTGGCGCTTCCAGCGGGCCCCCTACTTCCGCATCGCCGAGTTCGACGGCGCGGTCGCCGGCTTCCTGGTCGCCCTCGATGCCGGTTCCGGCGACGGCAACCCCGGCTACCACTGGTTCCGGGCCAGGCACGATCGCTTCCTCTACGTCGACCGCATCGTGGTCGCCTCCGGCTTCCGCGGCCTGGGCCTGGGCCGCGTGCTGTACGCCGACCTGATCAGCTTCGCCGAGCTCAGGGTGCCGGTGCTGGGCTGCCAGGTCGCCCTGGAACCGCGCGACGACACCGCCCTGCTGTTCCATGCCTCGCTGGGCTTCCGCGAGGCCGGCCAGGTCGCCGTGCCCGGCCTGGGCCGCGCCTGCATCATGGCCCGGGAACTGTGCAGCTTCCCCTGGGTGCACGAGACCTACCTGGCCAGCGGCGCCCGCCAGCTGCCGGGCCTGCCCTGGCTGCGCGGCCGCGAACTGCCGGCGGCCGAGCCCGGCCGGCGCGCCGCGGTGGGCGGCTGAGGTGGCGGCCGGCACCGAGGCGGCCTGCGACCTGCGCGTCGGCCAGGTCGGCGTCGCCACCCTCAAGCTGCGCCGGCTCGACGCCGCGGCGATCGCCGCCGAGCTGCGCGCCAAGGTCGAGGCGGCCCCGCAGCTGCTCGAGCGCGCCGGGGTGATCGTCGACCTCAACGCCTTCACCGGGGCGCCGCCGCTGCAGGCGGTGCGCGAACTGCTGGCCGCCGTGCGCGGCGCCGGCCTGCTGCCGATCGGCCTCACCTACGGCGCCAGCGACATCGACGCCCTCGCGCGCAGCCTGGAGCTGCCGCTGTTCAGCCGATTCCGGGCCAATTTCGAGGCCGGCGACGGCCGGTCGCCCGCCGCCGAGCCGGCCGCGGGCCCGCCCCCCGAGCCGGCCCGGACCGCCGGCCCGCCCGCGCAGGCGGCGGCCACCGGCATCCGCCTGCACGAGGGCCATGTCCGGTCCGGCCAGCAGGTCTACGCGCGCGGCCAGGACCTGACCGTGGTCGGCAGCGTCGGCGCCGGCGCCGAGGTGATCGCCGACGGCAACATCCACATCTACGGCGCCCTGCGCGGACGCGCGCTGGCCGGCGCCGCCGGCGACTCCGCCGCGCGGGTGTTCTGCCGCGAGTTCTCCGCCGAACTGGTCGCCGTCGCCGGCCACTACCGCGTCCTGGACGATGCCCCGGCGGCGCTGCACGGCAAGGCGGTCCAGGTCCGGCTGGACGGCGAGCGCCTGCTGTTCGAGCCGCTATGATCGCAAGCCAACGGCGGGCCCCGGCCCGCCCCGCACCAGGAGCACTCCGTTGAGCGAAGTCATCGTCGTCACCTCCGGCAAGGGGGGCGTGGGCAAGACCACGACCTCCGCCTCGATCGCCATGGGCCTGGCCCGGCGCGGCCACAAGGTCGTGGTCATCGACTTCGACGTCGGCCTGCGCAACCTGGACCTGATCATGGGCTGCGAGCGCCGGGTGGTCTACGACTTCGTCAACGTCATCAACGGCGAGTGCACGCTCAAGCAGGCGCTCATCAAGGACAAGCGGCAGGACAACCTGTCGATCCTGGCCGCCTCGCAGACCCGCGACAAGGACGCGCTGACCCGCGACGGCGTCGAGCGCGTGCTCGGGGAGCTGCGCGCCGACTTCGACTACATCGTCTGCGACAGCCCCGCGGGCATCGAGAAGGGCGCGTTCCTGGCCATGTACTTCGCCGACCGCGCCATCGTCGTGGTCAATCCCGAGGTGTCCTCGGTGCGCGATTCCGACCGCATCCTCGGCCTGCTCGCCAGCAAGACCCGGCGCGCCGAGACCGGCGAGGGCAAGGTCCGCGAGCACCTCCTGCTGACCCGCTACAGCCCGCGCCGGGTCGCCGACGGCGACATGCTGAGCCTGAAGGACGTCGAGGACATCCTCGGCATCCCGGTGCTCGGCGTCATCCCGGAGTCCGAGGAGGTCCTGCAGTCGTCGAATTCCGGCAACCCGGTGATCCTGGACGCCGAGTCCCCGGCCGGCCAGGCCTACGACGACGCGGTCGCGCGCCTGCTCGGCGAGGACCGCCCGCTGCGCTTCATGGAGGCCGAGCGCAAGGGCCTGCTCAAGCGCCTGTTCGGAGGCTGAGCCATGGGACTGCTCGACCTTTTCCGCAGCAAGCAGAAGAACACCGCGTCGCTGGCCAAGCAGCGCCTGCAGATCATCATCGCCCAGGGCCGCGCCGAGCGCGGCGGGCCGGACTACCTGCCGATGCTCAAGCGCGAGCTGCTCGAGGTGATCCGCAAGTACGTGCACGTCGATCCGGACGCGGTCGAGGTCAGCCTGGCCACCGAGGGCGACCACGAGGTGCTGGAGATGAACGTGATCCTGCCCGAGCGCCAGGGTGCCGGCGACCCCTGACCGGTCGCGGCAGGCCGACGTGCTGCGCCTGCGCGAGATCGACGCCGGCGAGGTCGCCCGGCTCCTGGCCGGCTACGGCCTGCGCCTGGTGCCGGTCGCCGACGGCGAGGCGATCCCGGGCAGCTACTGGGGCGAGGACGAGGCCGGCGTCATCGGCTCGTGCGTCCATGCCCGCGCCGACACCCCCGTGCATTCCCTCCTGCACGAGGCCTGCCACCTGATCGTGCTGCCGCCCGAGCGGCGCGCCCGCGTGCACACCGACGCCACCGACTCGCTGGCCGAGGAGGACGCCGCCTGCTACCTGCAGATCGTGCTGGCCGACCGCCTGGCCGGCGTCGGCCGCGCGCGCCTGATGGCCGACATGGACGCCTGGGGCTACAGCTTCCGCCTCGGCAGCGCCCGCGCCTGGTTCGAGCACGACGCCGAGGACGCGCGCGACTGGCTGGTGGCACGCGGCCTGCCGGATGCCCCGGACGGCCCGCCGCCCGTGGCGGCCGGCGACCGCCACCGCCACGCCGGCTGAGCCGCGACGCCCCGCCCGGCGCCGCCGGCGACGAGCGCCCGGGCCGGCGCCCGCGTGCAGCCCCCGTGAAGGCGCCCGCCCCCGCCCCTGCCGTGGTGCAGCGCGCCTTGCCGCTCGCTCGAACCGTGTGCTGGAATCGGCCATTCGATAGCGAATGGAGGGACCCATGACCGACGCCGCCCGCCCCTGGCTCGCCAGCTATCCGCCTGGCATGCCGGCGCAGATCGACGCCGACGCCTATCCCTCCATTCCCGCGGTCCTCGAGGAAGCCTGCCGCACCTTCGCCGACCGTCCCGCGTTCACCCAGTTCGGGCACACCTTCAGCTACGGCGACATCGACCGTCTCAGCCGCGACTTCGCGGCCTTCCTGACCGGAACCCTGGGCCTGCGCCGCGGCGACCGCGTCGCCCTGATGATGCCGAACGTGCACCAGTACCCGATCGCCCTCTTCGGGGTGCTGCGCGCCGGCCTCACCGTGGTCAACACCAACCCGCTGTACACCGCGCGCGAACTGCGCCACCAGCTGATCGACTCCGGCGCCAGGGCGATCGTGGTGCTGGAGAACTTCGCCGACACGGTCGAGAAGGTGCTGCCGGACACCAAGGTCGAGAAGGTGATCCTCACCACCGTGGCCGAGCTGGTGCCCGGCTTCAAGGGCCGCCTGGTCGATTTCGTGGTCAAGCACGTCAAGCGCATGGTGCCGCGGCACGGCCTGCGCGACACCGTCCGCTTCGGGCAGGCGCTGCGCAAGGGCGCCGGGCTGCACCTCGACGAGCCGTCGATCACCGGCGACGAGGTCGCCTTCCTGCAGTACACCGGCGGCACCACCGGCGTCGCCAAGGGCGCCATGCTGACCCACCGCAACATGGTCGCCAACATGCTGCAGGTGAAGACCTGGATCGGCGGGCACTGCAAGCCCGGCGTCGAGATCATCGTCACCGCGCTGCCGCTGTACCACATCTTCGCGCTGACCGCGAACTGCCTGGTGTTCATGCAGATCGGCGGCCGCAACCTGCTGATCCTCAACCCGCGCGACATGAAGGGCTTCGTGAAGGAGCTCAAGCCCTGGCGCTTCACGGTGATCACCGGCGTGAACACGCTGTTCAACGGCCTGCTGCACACCGAGGGCTTCGACCAGCTCGACTTCTCCGGCCTGCACCTGAGCCTGGGCGGCGGCATGGCGGTGCAGCGCGCGGTCGCCGAGCGCTGGAAGAAGACCACCGGCTGCACGCTGATCGAGGCCTACGGGCTCACCGAGACCTCGCCGGCGGCCTGCATCAACCCGATGAACCTGCCCGAGTACAACGGCTCGATCGGCCTGCCGATCTGCTCCACGGAGGCGGCGATCCGCGACGAGGAGGGCCGCGACCTCGGCCTCGACCAGGTCGGCGAGCTGTGCCTGCGCGGCCCGCAGGTCATGAAGGGCTACTGGCAGCGCGCCGACGAGACCGACAAGGTGCTGGGCGGCAGCGGCTGGCTGCGGACCGGCGACATGGCGCGCATGGACGCGCGCGGCTTCGTCTACATCGTCGACCGCAAGAAGGACATGATCCTGGTGTCGGGCTTCAACGTCTATCCGAACGAGATCGAGGACGTGGTCGCCGCCCACCCGGGCGTGCTCGAGGTCGCGGCGATCGGCATCCCCGACGAGCGCGCCGGCGAGGTGGTCAAGCTGGTCGTGGTGCGCAAGGACCCGGCGCTCGACGAGGAGACCCTGCTCGACTATTGCCGCGAGAACCTGACCGGCTACAAGCGGCCGCGCGAGATCGAGTTCCGCGACGCCCTGCCGAAGACCAACGTCGGCAAGATCCTGCGCCGCGAACTGCGCGAGGAACACGAGAAACGGGCCGCCGCGGCCGGCTGAACGCCGACCGCCGCGCCACGCCGGCGCGGCGCTGGGCTATAGTCACGACGTCGCGGCCACAGCCGCGGCACTCCGAAGTCGAACCGCCTGCCTCCGGCAACGGAAACGGCGGCCGACCGTGGCGCCCGGTGCGCCACCTGGGTCGACGGGGAAACCCGGCGGCCTCCCACTCTTCGGAAAGGAGTGTGCGATGCCGTCCCTCGCCGACCGCCACGGTCGGAGTTTCCCCTATCTGCGGCTTTCGCTGCTGGAGGCCTGCAACTTCCGTTGCGGCTACTGCCTGCCGGACGGCCATCGGCCGTTGCCCGGAAAGCCCGCCGACCTGCGCCTGGACGAGATCGGCCGGCTGCTGCGCGCGTTCGCGCGGCTGGGCATGCGCAAGCTGCGCCTGACCGGCGGCGAACCCAGCCTGCGCCGCGACCTGCCCGAGGTGATCGCGCTCGCCGCGGCGGTGCCGGGCATCGCCAAGGTGGCGATGACCACCAACGGCGAACTGCTGGCGCGCCGCATCGACGCCTGGCGCGCGGCCGGCCTCAGCCACCTCAACGTCAGCGTCGACGCCCTGGACCGCGCGCGCTTCGCGGCGATCACCGGTCGCGACCGTCTGCCGCAGATCCTCGACGGCGTCGAACGCGCGCTGACCGCCGGCCTGCGCGCGGTCAAGCTCAACGCCGTGCTCCTGCGCGGCCTCAACGACGACCAGCTGCCGGCGTTCATCGGCTTCGTGCGCGAGCGGCCGCTCGACGTCCGCTTCATCGAACTGATGCGCACCGGCGACAACGGCGACCATTTCGCCCGCCACCACGTGCGCGCCACCGTGCTGGAGGCGCAGTTGCGCGAACGCGGTTGGCGGCCGCAGCCGCGCGCCTTCGATGCCGGCCCCTCGGTCGACTGGGGGCACCCCGACTACCAGGGCCGGATCGGCATCATCGCGCCCTACGCGCCGGACTTCTGCGCCGGCTGCAACCGCCTGCGGGTGACCGCCGGCGGCGACCTGCGCCTGTGCCTGTTCGGCGAGACCGGCATCCCGCTGCGCCCGCTGCTGCAATCGGACGACCAGGCCGCCGAGCTGGAGGCGACCCTGGTCGCACAACTCGGCCTGAAGGCCGCCAGCCATGCCCTGCACGAAGGCCGCACCGGCCTGGTGCCCCACCTGGCGTCGATCGGAGGCTGACCATGGACAAGGGCACCGGATTCCAGATGGCCGACGTGCGCGGCAAGCCGGCGACCCGGCGGCGCGCGGTGGCGACGGGCGAACTGCTCGCCGGCGATGCCTTCGACGACATCGCCGCGCGCCGCCTGCCCAAGGGCGACGCCCTGCTGATGGCGCAGGTCGCCGGCCTGCAGGGCGCCAAGTCGGCCAGCCAGCTGATGCCCCTGTGCCATCCGCTGCCGCTGGACTTCGTCGACCTGCACTGGCGGCTGCTGCCGGAGCGACAGGCGGTGCGGATCTACTGCGAGGTCGCGACGACTGCACGCACCGGCGTCGAGATGGAGGCGCTGGCCGGGGTCAGCGCCGCCCTGCTCACCCTGTACGACCTGACCAAGCCGGTGCAGCCGGCCCTGGCGATCTCCGGCATCCGCCTGCTGTTCAAGGAAGGCGGCAAGAAGGGCCTGTGGCTGCACCCGGACGGCATGGACGGCGATGAACGCGCGCGCTACCAGCCGCAGACGCCGCAGCCGGCGGGCGGTGCGCACGGCCACATGGAGGTGCCCGGTGCGGGTTGACCAGGCGCTCGCCGAGGTCCTGGCCCGCTGCGCCCCGCTGCCGGCCGAGCCGGCCGCCCTGGACGTCCTGACCGGGCGCGTGCTGGCCGCCGACGTGGACGCGCCCTGCGACCTGCCCGGCTTCGACAACGCCGCCATGGACGGCTACGCCCTCGCGCTGGCGGACCGGTCGGCGCACGCGGGCGAGCAATTCGAGGTCGCCGGCGAGCAGGCGGCGGGCGACCCGGCCCGTGCCAGCACGACCGCCTGCGCGATCATGACCGGCGCCCGGCTGCCGGACGGGCTGGACACCGTGGTGCCCATCGAGGACACCCGGCCCGCCGACCCCGGGACCGGCGAAGGTCCGGCACGCATCGTCCTGACCGCAGCCGTGCGCCCCGGGCAGCACGTGCGCCGGGCCGGCGAGGACCTCGTCCGTGGCACGCCGGCCCTGTCCGCGGGCACCCGCATCGGTCCGGCCCAGCTCATGCTGCTGGCCGCCCTCGGTGTCGACGCCGCCCCGGTACGGCGCAGGCCGGCGGTGGCGGTGCTGTGCACCGGCCGGGAACTGGTCGACGACCCGCGGCAGCCGCTGGCCTCCGGCGAGATCCGCAACAGCAACGGGCCCTTCCTGCGCGCCGCCCTGGCCGCGGCAGGCGCCCGGGTGCTGCCCGGCCCCGCCAGCGTGCCGGACGATCCGGCCGCGTTCGGCACGGCGCTGGTGGCGGCCCTGGCCGACGGTGCCGACCTGGTGGTCTCGACTGGCGCGGTATCGATGGGCCGCTACGACTTCATTCCCGAGGTGCTGGCCGCCCTGCCGGCACGGACCGTGTTCCACCGCCTGCGCATGCGTCCGGGCAAGCCGCTGCTGTTCGCGGTGCTGCCGGGCGGTGCCCTGTTCTTCGGCCTGCCGGGCAACCCGGTGTCGAGCGCGGTGGGCCTGCGCTTCTTCGTGCTGCCGGCACTGCAGGCGCTGCTCGGCGTGCCCGGGGAGCGGCCCTTGCAGGCCCGCCTGAGCCGCGAGGCGCGCAAGAAATCCGGCCTGACCCTGTTCCAGAAGGCACGCGTGTTCCAGCAGCCGGACGGCGCGCTGGCCGTCGACCTGCTGCCCGGCCAGGAGTCCTTCCGCATCGCGCCCCTGGCGCGCGCCAACGCCTGGGCGGTGCTGCCGGAGGACGGCGAGTCGCTGGCGGCCGGCACGCCGGTGGCGGTGTACCCGCTGGCACCCGCCGATGCCTGGCCCGACCCGTCGCCACCCGCCACCCGCCCATGACCGCGACCGTCTCCGTGCGCCTGTTCGGCGCCTTCCGCGACCTTGCCCCGGCGGCCGTGGTCGAGCTGCCCCTGCCCGACGACGCCAGCGTCGCGACGCTGCGCGCCGCCCTCGAGGCCCATGGCCGCGGCCACTGGCCGGCGTTCCAGCCCGGCCTGCTGGCGGTCTCGGTGTTCGCCAGCGCCGAGCGCGTCCTGCGCGAGCACGAACCGGTGCCGCGCGACGGCGAACTGGCGGTGCTGCCGCCGGTCAGCGGCGGATGAGCATGGCCGACGCCCTCGCCTGCGCGATCGCCGACGCCGCGGCCGGCGCCCTGCCCGACCCGGCCGTCGCCCTGCGTCACGTGGCGGCGCCCGGCTTCGGCGGCACCGCCCTGTTCGTCGGCACCATCCGCGACCTCAACCACGGCCGCGCCGTGGTCGGGGTGAGCTACGACCTGTACGACGCGCTGGCCCTGAACGTGTTCCGGCGCGCCTGCGAGGAGGCCGCCGCGGCGTTCGGCCCGGCGATCCGCCTGTACGTCGCCCACGCCCGCGGCCGCCTGGCGGTCGGCGAGGTGGCGGTGGTGGTGGCGGCCGGCACGCCGCACCGCGACGAGGCCTTCCGCGCCTGCCGGGCGGTCATCGAGGCCGTCAAGCACCAGGCCCCGATCTGGAAGCAGGAGCATTACGCCGACGGCGACAGCGCCTGGAGCGAGGGCTGCTCGCTGTGCGGCGGCGACGCGCACGCCGCCCCGGTGCCCGCCGGACCGGCGTGACCCCGCGGGCGCCCACCGGCCACCTGCCCGCCATCGGCCTGGTGCTGGCCGGCGGCGCCAGCCGGCGCATGGGCCGCGACAAGGCCCTGCTGCCCTGGCAGGGCCGGACCCTGCTCGACCACATGCTGGCCCTGCTGGCCGCCGCCGGGGTCGAGCGCAGCGTGGTCAGCGGCGACCGTCCCGAACACGATGGCCTGCCCGACCGGCGTCCCCGCCAGGGGCCGCTGGGCGGGCTGGCGACGGCCGCCGCCGTCCTGCCCGACTGCCGCCTGCTGGTGGTGCCGGTCGACATGCCGATGCTGGCGCCGGCACGGCTGGTGGCCCTGCTGCGGCAGGTTCCCAGGGCGGCCTGCCTGCACTACCGCGGACAGCCCCTGCCGATGCGCCTGCGCGTCGATGCCGCCGTGCGCGACCTGCTGGCCGGCTGGCTGGCCGACCCGGCCGGGCCGCGCGCCCTGCTCGGCCTGCAGCAGGCGCTGGCGGCGAGCGTGCTGGAACCGCCATGGCTGGACCAGGCGCAGTTCGCCAACCTCAACCGCCCGGCCGACTGGCCGGCCGGCGAGCCGCCCCCGGTCGACCCGGACTGATCTGGATCAGGGCACCCCGGGCGACCGCGTGGCAGTGTCGGGCGATCCCGCCACGGCGGCCGAGGGAGCTGAGCGGATGACCACCAGGACGGCCCTGCGCCTTGCCTTGTCCTTGCTGGCGCTCGCCGGCGCCGTCCTTGCCGCGGGGCTGCCGCTGCCGCTGCCGCTGACCCAGCTCGACTTCCGGGTACCGGGCACGCAACCGGGCGACGTCGATCCGCAGGTCATGCGGCCGGCCGCCGAATGCCGGGTCTGCCACGGCGACATCGACCCGGCCACCGATCCCTGGTCGACCTGGGCGGGCAGCCTCATGGCGCTGGGCGGGCGCGACCCGCTGTTCTTCGCGCAGATGAGCACCGCCAACCAGGACGTCGACAACGTCGGCAGCTACTGCCTGCGCTGCCACGTCCCGAACGCCGTGATCACCGGCCATGTCGTGCCGCCGGACGGCAGCGCGCTGGACGGCCGCGACCTCGAGGGCGTCGGCTGCCACTTCTGCCACACGCTGGTCGACCCGGACTACCGGGAGGGGATCAGCCCGCCCGAGGACGAGGCGATCCTGGCGGCCCTCGACGAGGTGCCGCCGGCCACCGGCAACGCCATGTTCGTGCTCGACCCCGAGGACCGCCGGCGCGGCCCGCGCGCCGATGCCCAGCCGCCGCATGGCAGCCTGCACTCGCCCTACCACACCGACAGCGCCCTGTGCGGCAGCTGCCACGACGTCGGCAACGTCGCCACCATCCGGTTGCCGGACGGCTCGTGGCGCTACAACGCCATCGACGCGCCGGCCCCGGAGGCCGATCCGTGGATGCAGTTCCCCCTCGAGCGCACCTACACCGAGTGGAAGCTGTCGGCGTTCGGCCAGGGCGGCGTCGACATGGGCGGCCGCTTCGGCGGCACCCGGGGACCACTGGTGTCGAGCTGCCAGGACTGCCACATGCCCGGCGTCGTGGCGCGCGCCTGCGTGTTCGGGCCGGAGCGCCAGGACGTCGCCAGCCATGCCTTCGCGGGCGCCGCGGCGCAGTCGCTCGACCTCATCGCCGCCCACACCCAGGGCGACCCCACGGTCGACAAGGGCGCGATCGCCGCCGGCCGGGCGCGCGCCGTCGACATGCTGCAGCGCGCCGCCAGCGTCCACCTGCGCCGCGAGGAGGGCGCCGTCGTCGCCCGCGTGGTCAACCACAGCGGCCACAAGCTGCCGACCGGCCACATCGAGGGCCGCCGGGTCTGGCTCAACATCCGCTGGCTCGACGGCGCCGGCGGCCTGCTCGGCGAACAGGGCCACTACGACGAGGCGCAGGCCGAACTGGACGAGTCCACCACCACCGTCTACGAGATGCTGGTCGGCCTGAGCGAGGACGCCGCCGCGGCCACCGGGCTGCCGGCCGGGCCGACCGGCCACATGGCCCTGGCCGACACCATCGTCAAGGACAGCCGGATCCCGCCGATGGGCTTCGCCAACGCGGCCTTCGAGGCCGGCGGCGCGCCGGTGGTCGCGCACGCCTACGCCGACGGCCAGCACTGGCACGCGCGCACCTACCCGATGCCGCCCGGCACGGCACGGGTCGAGGCGACCCTCTACTACCAGAGCCTGCCGAAGTCATACATCGAACACCTGCGCGACGGCAACCACACCGACCACTGGGGAGAGACCCTCCACGCGCTGTGGATGCAGACCGGGCGCGGCGCGCCGATCGCGATGGCGACGCGCCAGCTGGTGCTGGACGAGGTGATCCTGCAGGTCGGCTTCGACTGAGCGTGCCCGGCACCCTCGCGGTTCCGGGTTCGGGGTTCGCGGTTCGCATGCCGCAACCCCGGCGCCGGACTGCGCGCTCCCTCCTGCGGCACGGCAGGCGGCGGCCTCGAGGCGGCCGCGCGGGGCCGGCACCGGCGCCGGGCCGGGTCGCGGACGGGCAGCGGGCAACCGCGCCGCCGGTTCAGCGCAGGGCGGCGGGCAGGAACGGATGCGGCAACAGCTCGGCCACCGGCAGCTCGATGCGCCGGCCGTCGCTCGCCATGAAGCCGACCCGGATCGCCGGCCCGAACTCGACGATCTGCTGCCGACAGGCACCGCAGGGCGGTGCCGGCACCTCCACGCCGTCCGGACCGAGCGCGACCACGGTGACCGACTCGATCTCCGGGCGGCCGGCGGTGGCGGCGACCGCCGCCGCCAGGGCATGGCGCTCGGCGCATCCGGAGAGCGGGAAGGCAGCGTTCTCGACGTTGCAGCCGACGTGGCTGCCGCCGCCGGCCAGCCGCACCACCGCGCCGACCCGGAAGCCGGAATAGGGCGCATGGGCGCGCGCCGCCGCGGCGCGCGCCAGTTCGTGCAAGCTCTCGCCGCGGTCCATGGCGTCCTCCTGGTCGCGGCGACGTTAGCAGGCCGCGCCGCCGTCCGCAGCGCGGCTGATCCGGATCAACGCGCCGGCGATCCGCGCCCGCCAAGCTGCACTGGCCCGAGGAGCCCATCGATGAGCGGCACCGATACCGCCATGGCGCGCCGCCTGCTGCGCCACCTGGACCTGACCTGCCTCGACGAGGACGCCGGGCCTGCGGAGATCGCGCGCTGGCTGGCCCGTGCCCGCACGCCGGCAGGCGATGTCGCGGCGGTGTGCGTGTATCCGGAATTCGTGCTGTTCGCGCGACGGCTGCTGCCGGCGCGCCCGCGCATCCCGGTCGCCACCGTGGTCAACTTCCCCGACGGCGGCGACGATCCGGACCGGGTGCGGCGCGAGGTGCGGCGCGTGCTCGCCGCCGGCGCCGGCGAGATCGACGCGGTGCTGCCATGGCGGGCCTTCCTGGCCGGCGAGGCCGCGCGCGTCCAGGCGGTTCTGGCGGCGCTGCGCGACGCCTGCGGCGCCGCGCCGCTCAAGGTGATCCTGGAGTGCGGGCGCTTCGACGATCCGGCGCGCCTGCGCGCCGCCGCGCTGCTCGCCCTCGACGCCGGCGCCGACCTGCTCAAGACCGCCACCGGCAAGGACGGCCAGGTGGCCGATCCGGCCAGCGCCCGGGTCCTGCTGGAGGCGATCGCCAGCCGCGGTGGCCGGGCCGGCTTCAAGGCCGCAGGCGGCATCCGCACCGTCGCCGCGGCCGGCGACTACCTGCGCCTGGCCGAGCGGGTGCTGGGACCGTCCTGGCCGACCCCGGCACGCTTCCGCATCGGCGCCAGCGGCCTGTGGAAGGAGATCGCCGATGTCGTCGGCATCACGGCGCCGCCCACCCCGGCCGAGACCGCATGGACGCGTCCGGCCTGATCGCCCGCAAGCGCGACGGCGGCAGGCTCGCCGACGAGGCGATCGCCGGCCTGGTACGCGGCCTCGCCGACGGCGCGGTCGACGACGCGCAGGCAGCGGCGATGGCGATGGCGATCCGCCTGCGCGGCCTGGACGTCGGCGAGACGGTCGCCCTCACCCGCGCCATGCGCGACAGCGGACCGGTGCTGGACTGGCGGCGCCTGGACCTGCCCGGCCCGGTGCTGGACAAGCATTCGACCGGCGGCGTCGGCGACGCCACCAGCCTGGTGCTGGCGCCGGTGCTGGCCGCCTGCGGCGGCTTCGTACCGATGATGTCCGGACGCGCGCTGGGCCATACCGGCGGCACGCTCGACAAGCTTGAGGCGATACCCGGCGTGCGCACGGACCTTTCGCGCCCGCGGGTGGCGGCGCTGGTCCGCAGGCACGGCCTGGCGATCTTCGCGGCCGGGCCGGACATGGCGCCGGCGGACCGACGCTTCTACGCGGTCCGCCATCGCACCGCCACCGTCGACTCGCCCGGCCTCATCGTCGCCTCCATCCTTTCCAAGAAGCTCGCCGCCGGTGTCGGCACCCTGGTGCTGGACGTCAAGGCCGGCAACGGCGCCTGGTGCCGGGACGCGGCCGAGGCAAGACGGCTGGCGGGACGCCTGCTGGCGGTGGCGGCACCGTTCGGCCTGCTCGCCGCCGCCGCGGTGACCGACATGTCGCAACCGCTGGCCGACGGCGCCGGTGCGGCGCTGGAGGTCGCGGCCGCCCTGGCGGTGCTGTCCGGCCACGACCGCAACAGCCGGCTGTACTGGCTCACGGTGGCGCTGGCCGCGCGCGCCCTGCTGCTCGCCGGGCTGGCGCCGGACCTGGCCTGGGCCAGGCGCCGCGTGGTGCGGGTCCTGGCCGGTGGTCACGCCGCCGAGCGCTTCGCGGCGATGGTGCACGGCCAGGGCGGGCCATCGGACCTGCTCGACCGCCCGGATCGCCACCTGCCGCGCGCGGCGGTCTTCGAAGCGCTGGTGGCGCCGGCGGCTGGCTGGCTGGCGGCCATCGACACCCGCCGCCTCGGCGAGGCCGTGGCCCTGCTCGCAGGCGGCGCGGACGGACGCCAGGATCCGTCGGCCGGCATCGACCAGGTGCTGCCGATCGGCAGCCCGGTGGCCGCCGGCCAGCCGTTGCTGCGCCTGCACGGCGCCGACCGCGACCGGCTCGCGCAGGCGCGCGCCCAGCTGGCCGGCAGCTTCCAGGTGGCGCCGGCGCCCTGCGTGCCGCCGCCGCTGGTGCACGGCTGGCGCCGGCCGGCCGCGGCGCTGGCCGCAGCGGAACAGCCGCAGGCCGCGCGGGGCGCGGCATGAGCAGCATCCACCTCGACGCCGCCGCGGGCAGCATCGCCGACGCCGTGCTGCTGCCGGGCGACCCGCTGCGCGCCGAACACATTGCGACGACGCTGCTGGAGCGGCCGCTGCGGGTGAACGGCGAACGCAACATGCTGGGCTTCACCGGGGAATGGCAGGGCCTGAGGGTCTCGGTGCTCGGCACCGGGATGGGCATCCCTTCCACCTTGATCTATGCCACCGAACTGATCCAGCTGCACCAGGTGCGTCGGCTGGTCCGGCTCGGCACCTGCGGCGCGATCGCCCCTTCGCTTGGGCTCGGCGACCTGGTGCTGGCGACGGCGGCGGGCACCGATTCGGCGGTGAACCGGCACCGCTTCGGCGGCATGGATCTCCCCGCCGCGGCCGACCTCCGCCTGACCGCCGCGATCGCCGGCGCGGCGCGCCGTCGCGGCCTGCCGCTGGCCACGGGCACCGTGTTCTCGACCGACCTCTTCCATGGCGGGCCACCGGGCCTGCCCGGGCTGCTGGACCGCATGGGCATCCTGGCCGTGGAGATGGAGGCCGCCGGCCTGTTCGCGCTGGCGGCCGAACACCGGGTCGCCGCCGCCGCCCTGCTGACCGTCAGCGACCACCTGGTGGATCAACGCCGCTACGGCGCGCAGCAACGCCGGACCGGCCTCGACGACGCCGCCCGGGTCGCCCTCGACGCCCTGCTGGCGGCAGCCGCCGGCAACCCGGGCAGCGATCCGGCCTGAGGCCGCGCGCCGGGCCGCCCGCCAGGCCGGTCGCGTGCTGATCCCGGTCAGGGCGCGCGCCGGCGGCGCCGGCGACCATGCAGGCCCCTGCTTCGCCCAGCCAGGCACGACATGGCCCACCACGACCTGCGCAGTTTCCTGGATGCCCTGCGTCGCCGCGGCGACCTCGCCGAGGTGGCGCAGCCGGTGTCGGCGCGGCTGGAGAGCACGGCGCTGGCGCTGGCCGCCCTGCGCCGGCAGGGACCGGCCCTGCTGATGAACCGCGTCGACGATTCCCGGCACGGGTTCCTCGGCAACCTGTTCGGGCACCGTCGCCGGATCGAGGCGGCCCTGGCCGGCCGGCCGCTGGCCTCGCTGCGCGAGCTCGGGCAACTGCTGGCGGCGCTGAAGGAACCGCGCTGGCCGGGCAGCCTGCGCGAGGCGCTCGACAGCTGGCCGGAACTGGCCCAGCTCGCCGTGGTGGCGCCGCGGCGGGTCGCCCGGGCCGCCTTCGACGACGAGGTCCGCAGCGGCGAGGACGTCGATCTCGGCGTGCTGCCGGTGCAGACCTGCTGGCCGGGCGATGCCGGGCCGCTGGTGACCCTCGGCCTGGTGGTGACCCGCGGCGTGCACCGCGAGCGCCAGAACCTGGGCATCTACCGGCAGCAGGTGATCGGCCGCAACCGCCTGATCATGCGCTGGCTGCCGCACCGCGGCGGCGCGCTCGACCATCGCGACTGGTGCCAGGCGCACCCGGACCGGCCATTCCCGGTGCTGGTGGCGATCGGCGCCGACCCGGCGAGCACGCTGGCGGCGGTGGCCCCGGTCCCCGACAGCCTCTCGGAGCACGAGTTCGCCGGTCTGCTGCGCGGCGAACGGACCCGCATCTGGCGCAGCGAGGCGACCGGCCTGGATGCGCCCGCCGGCAGCGAGATCCTGCTCGAGGGCCACATCGCCCCGGGCGACACCGCGCTCGAGGGCCCGTTCGGCGACCACACCGGCTACTACAACGCGCAGGCGTCCTTCCCGGTCCTGACCGTGACCTGCATGCGCATGCGCGCCGACGCGATCTACCAGGGGGCCTGGATGGGCCGGGCGCCGTTCGACGAGCCCTCGGTGCTGTCCTCGGCGCTGAACGAGGTGTTCGTCCCCATCCTGCAGCGGGTCTTCCCCGAGGTGGTCGACTTCTGGCTGCCGCCGGAGGCCTGCTCCTACCGGATCGCCGTCGTGTCGATCCGCAAGCAGTACGCCGGCCACGCGCGGCGCGTGATGATGGCGGTGTGGTCCTACCTGCGCCAGTTCACCTACACCAAGTTCGTGATCGTCACCGACGAGGACATCGACGTGCGCGACTGGGGCCAGGTGGCCTGGGCGGTCGCCACGCGCGTCGACCCGGCGCGCGACACCCTGGTGGTCGCCGGCACGCCGATCGACTACCTGGACTTCGCCTCGCCCGAGCCTGGCGTCGGCAGCAAGCTGGGCATCGACGCCACCCACAAGTGGCCCGGCGAGACCCGCCGGGCGTGGAGCACGCCGATCGTCCCGGATTCGCAGGTGGCGCGGCGCATGGAAGCGCTTGCCGACGTCCTGTGCGGCGGCCTGCCCGGCGCGCCGCCACCGCGCTGAGCGCCGCTGCCGACGGCGCGCCGGCGCCCGGTCCTCAGTCGGCGAACAGGTGCGGGTAGTGGGACAGTGCCTCGCGAAGGTCGGCGACCGCGGCCAGCCCGCCTGGGTCGGCACGCAGGCGCGCGGACGCCTCCAGCACCGCCGCCAGCAGGTGGTGGAGAGCGGCGTCCGGCTCCGGATCCAGCCGGCAGTTGGCGAACAGGTAGGCGACCGCGTCGTCGATCGCGGCGGCCTCGGCGCGGACCCGGTCGACCCCGAGACGGCCACCTGTGGCCAGGCCCTCCAGGGCGTCCACCGACGCGTGCAGGCGCGCCATGCCCTCGCGAAGCGGTGCATCGGCGCTCCAGCGGCTGCCGGCCGGCGGCCGCGGCCAGGCGGACGCGTCGACCGTGGTGGCCGGCGCGTGGTCGTGGTGGTGACCGGCCGGCGGTTCCTGCGCCGCCGCCAGGGTGGCGCCGGCGGCCAGCACGGTGGCCGACAGGGCGGCCAGGAGCTTGCGTTGCATGGGGTTCTCCGTCATTGCGGGTCACGGCCAGCATAGGGCCGCCGAACCCCGCCGCCCCTGATCCAGGTCAGCGACGGCCCGGCCGGCCGTGGCGATGATGGCGCCTGCGGTGCATCGGCCGGGCCCGGCCCGGCGCGGCCGCGCGGGTCGCCGCGCCGCGCAACCGCCGTACCCGGTCAGGCGCTGGCGCGCCGCCTGGCGGGCGGCCAGCAACCACGAGGGGGGGACCATGGAACTGGTGAGTCCGGCCGGCAACCTGCCGGCGCTGCGTGCCGCCGTCGCCGCCGGTGCCGACGCCATCTACCTGGGCTTCCGGGACCAGACCAATGCCCGCGCCTTCCCCGGGTTGAACTTCGAGGGCGACGAGCTGCGCATGGGCCTGGAGCACGCGCACCGCCATGGCCGGCGCGTGTTCCTCGCGCTGAACACCTATCCGGATGCCCGCCGCCTTCCGGAATGGCTGGCCGCGGTCGACCGCGCCGCGGAACTGGGCTTCGACGCCATCATCGCCGCCGAGGCCGCGGTCCTCGACCATGCCGCGCGCCACCACCCGCGACTGCCGCGCCACCTGTCCGTGCAGGGATCGGCGACCAGCGCGCCGGCGCTCCGCTACGCCTGGGAACGCTTCGGCATCAGCCGCGCGGTGCTGCCGCGGGTGCTGTCGTTGCAGCAGGTCGAGCGGCTCTGCGCGGCCGCCCCGGTGCCCATCGAGGTGTTCGGCTTCGGCAGCCTGTGCATCATGGTCGAGGGCCGTTGCCAGCTCTCCAGCTACGTGACCGGCGCGTCCCCCAACCGCCATGGCGTCTGCTCGCCGGCGCGCTTCGTCGAGTGGCGCGAGCACGACGACGGCGAGCGCAGCGTCCGCCTCAACGGCGTCCTCGTCGACCGCTTCGCGCAGGACGAGCCGGCCGGCTACCCGACCGTCTGCAAGGGACGCTACCAGGTGCTCGGCGAGGTCTTCCACGCGCTCGAGGAACCGACCAGCCTGAACACGCTCGCCCTGCTGCCGAAGCTGGCCGCCGCCGGCGTCGTCGCGATAAAAATCGAGGGCCGGCAGCGCGGCGTCGCCTACGTCGACGCCGTGGTGCGCACCTGGCGCGAGGCGATCGACCGCCATCGCGCCGACCCGGCGGGTTGGGCCGCGCGGCCGGCCTGGCAGGCGGCCCTGGCGGCGCAGTCGGAAGGCCGACAGACCACGCTCGGCCCCTACCACCGTGCCTGGCACTGAGGACGCGACGATGACCGGCATGGCGATCAGCCTCGGGCCGCTGCAGTACTTCTGGCCGCGCGCCCGCACCCTGGCGTTCTACCGCGAGGTGGCCGGCTGGCCGGTCGACGTCGTCTGCCTGGGCGAGACCGTCTGCGGCAAGCGGCGCGAGCTGCGCACCGCCGAATGGATCGACCTGGCCGGCGAGCTGGCCGCCGCCGGCAAGGAGGTGGTGCTGGCCGGCCTGGCGCTGATCGAGGCCGAGTCCGAGGTGGCCACGCTCGCCCGCCTGGTCGGCGATGACCGCTTCCTGGTCGAGGCCAACGACCTGACCGCCGTGCAGCTGTGCCGCGAGCGCGGCAGGGGCTTCGTCGCCGGCCCGGCACTCAACGTCTACAACCACAAGGCCCTCGCCCTGCTCCAGGAGGACGGACTGCGCCGCTGGGTGCCAGGCGTGGAGCTCGGCCTGGCCCTGATCGAGGAGATCCGCGGGCGCCACCTCGCGGCCGGCCGCCGGATGCCGCCGCTCGAGGTGGTCGGCCACGGCCGCCTGCCGCTGGCCTGGTCGGCGCGCTGCTTCACCGCCCGCGCCCTCGACCTGGCCAAGGACCAGTGCGGCTTCCGTTGCATCGAACATCCCGACGGCCTGCCTCTGGCGACCCGCGAGGGCAAGCCGTTCCTGCGCATCAACGGCGTCCAGGTGCAGGGCGAGGAGATCACCGACCTGGGTCCTGAACTGCCGGCGCTGCGCCGCCTCGGGGTCGGCTTGTTCCGGGTCCAGCCGCGCCACGAGGGCACCGCCGAGGTCGTCGCCCACTACGCCCGCTGCCTGTCCGGGCAGGCGGCGCCGGTCGCCATCGGGGCACGCAACGGCTACTGGCACGGCGAGCAGGGCATGGTGGCTGCCGGCCCCTGACAGCCGGGCCGCGGCCGCCAGCGGGCGCGGGCAGCCGGCAACCGCCGGGCGACCGCTCAGATGCGCGCGAACACCAGGCTGGCGTTGACGCCGCCGAAGCCGAAGCTGTTCGACAGCACCGCGTCCAGCCGCGCCGGCCGCGATTCGCGCAGCACCGGGAAGCCGGAGGCGCCAGGATCGAGGGTGTCGATGTTGGCCGAGCCGGCCATGAAGCCGCCGCGCATCATCAGCAGGCTGTAGATCGCCTCGTGGACCCCGGCGGCGCCGAGGGCGTGCCCGGTCAGCGCCTTGGTCGATGACAGCGGCGGGACGTCGGCGCCGAACACCTCGCGCAGGGCTGCCAGCTCGACGAGATCGCCCTGCGGGGTCGAGGTGCCGTGCGTGTTGACGTAGTCGATCGGGCGGTCCAGCCCGGCCAGGGCCTGGCGCATGCAGCGCGCCGCGCCCTCGCCGCTCGGCGCCACCATGTCGGCACCGTCCGAGGTCGCGGCGAAACCGACCAGCTCCGCCCATGGCCGGGCGCCGCGCTGGCGCGCGTGCTCCAGCGACTCCAGCACCACCATGCCGGCACCGCCGGCGATGACGAAACCGTCGCGGTCGCGGTCGTAGGGCCGCGAGGCGCGGGCCGGATCGTCGTTGCGGGTGGTGGAGAGCGCGCCCATGGCGTCGAATTGGCAGGTCATCGCCCAGTGCAGCTCCTCGCCGCCGCCGGCGAACACGATGTCCTGCGCGCCATGGCGGACCAGGTCGGCGGCGGCGCCGATGCAGTGCGCCGAGGTCGCGCACGCCGAGGCGATCGAATAGCTGGTGCCGCGGATGCCGAAGCCGGTGGCCAGCCCGGCCGATACCGTCGAGCACATCGTGCGCGAGACCATGTAGGGCCCGACGCGGCGCACGCCGCGGGCGCGCAGCAGGTCGGCGCTCTCGACCTGCCACTGCGCCGAGCCGCCGCCGGATCCGGCCACCAGGCCGGTGCGCGGGTGGCTGACCTGTTCGGGCGCCAGCCCGGCGTCGGCGATGGCGTCGGCCATGGCGGTCCAGGCGAAGCCGGCGGCATCGCCCAGGAAGCGCGCCTGGCGCCGGTCGAGGCGGGCGTCCGGCCCGTGCACCGGCGTCCCGGCGACCTGGCTGCGCAGTCCCAGCGCCGCCCAGTCGGTCCGCTGCCCGATGCCGCTCCTCATGTCGCGCAGGGCCACCTCGACGTCGGCGAGGGTGGAGCCGATGCAGGAGACGATCCCCAGTCCGGTGACCACGACCCGGCGCATGCTCAGGCCTCCCCGACCTGGCGGAACAGGCCGACGCGCAGGTCGCTGGCCTCGTAGATGGCGCGGCCGTCCACCGACACCGTGCCATCGGCGATGACCAGCGGGACGCGGCCGCGCGACACGCGCCTGACGTCGACGCGATAGTCCACCCGGCGGGCGTCCGGCAGCACCTGGCCGGAGAAGCGCACGCTGCCGACGCCGAGCGCCCGGCCGCGTCCCGGCTCGCCCAGCCAGGGCAGCAGGAAGCCGGCGAGCTGCCAGAGCGCGTCCAGTCCCAGGCAGCCGGGCATGACCGGATCGCCCTGGAAATGGCAGTCGAAGAACCACAGCCCGGGATGGATGTCCTGCTCGGCGGTCAGCAGCCCGCGGCCATGGCGACCGCCGCTGGCGCCTACATGGGTGATGCGGTCGAACATCAGCATCGGCGGTGCCGGCAGGCGGGCATTGCCGGGGCCGAACAGCTCGCCACGGGCGCAGGCCAGCAGCTGGTCCCGCTCGAAACGCGCAGGCAGGTCGACAGTGTCGGGCATGGTCGGTTCCGGTACGGGGAAGACGGCGACTGTCGCGCAGCCGCGCCGGCCCCGCCCTGACGTGGATCAGGGCGCCGCCATGACGCCCTGGCGGACCTGGTGGGCGGCTCGCGCCCGCCGCGCCATCCGCGCCGTGCGGTTGAGCACGACGCGCAGCGGCAGCGGCAGGTCCTCCCAGGACAGCCCGTCCAGGACGTTGCGGGCGGTCAGGCCCAGCTCGGTGTCGCCGGTCACCTGCAGGCGGCGATGGAAGAACAGCGCATCGGCATCCTCGAGCCGGCCGGCGAGCGCCAGCAGGTCGCAGGTGCTGCCGCGTACCGAGGCCTCCACCGGCCCGTCGTCGACCAGCAGGCGCCCCTCGCGCATGCCGATCGCGACCGACAGGCCGAGATCGACCGCGTCCACCCCGATGCGTCGGCCCTCGAGGAACGCCAGCGCGCCGCTCGCCGCCGCCGGGGCCAGCGCCCGGCCCAGGACCCGGGCGAACACGCGGTTGCGTGGCGCCGTCGGCAGCAGGGCGAGCAGCGGCGCCAGGCGGCGCGGCGGCGGCAGCAGGGCCAGCCAGCGGTCGATGCCGGAGCGGTCAGCATCCGGGACGGGGTGGGAAGTCGCGTCGTTCATGGGCTCGGCCTGCGTGGCTTCGTCGCGGGAAAGGGAGGCGGTCGGGCCCGGCGCCGGCGCGGGCCGCTGCTGCAGGCCGCGGCCGTCCTCGATCGCCAGGGCCAGCACGGCCCTCGCCGAACCTGGCGCCAGCCCCAGGCGCCGGGCCAGGCGGGCGCCGCGCGCCAGCACCCGCGCCTCCCGCTCGGGGTCGTGGACCGGCACGCCGCCGCGCTGCTTGCTGCGGGCGGCGACCGCCACCACGCCGCGGCGTGCCGCCAGCAGCAAGAGCAGGCCATCGTCGATCTGGTCGATGGCGAGCCGGGCGGCCGAGAGCAGGAGCGGACGACGGCGCATCGGAGCGCCGCGCTCAGCGCCGGTACTCGACCGACAGCCAGCCCTTGCGGACATCGCTGCCGAAGCCGTCGCTGCGGTAGTCGGCGTACTTGGCGAGCACAGTCCAGCCCGGCGCCACCGGCCAGGCGAGCTGCAGGTCGAGCTCGCGCCCGTAGCGGGCGGTGCCGCGGTCGGCGCGGAAATCGTGCCAGGCCACCAGGTAGCGCAACGGGCCGAGCGGCCCGTCGACCTTCAGGTGGCGGTCGCGCAGGCCATCGGCAGGCGTCACCAGGAAACGGTCGGCCCAGCCGTTGAAGGCGTGGCCGGTCGCCAGCGGCGTCTGGAAGGCGCGCGTGCCGTTGCCGCCCAGGCGCTCGGCACCCAGGCGCAGGGCATGTCCCGACCAGCGCACGCCGCCCTCGAGGGCGAGGTAGCCGACCGTGCCGGTGTCGGGCGCGTCGCGCCAGCCCGACTGCCGCGCCCAGTCGACCGCATGCAGCATCGCGACGTCATCGGACAGGGCGTGCTCGCCGGCATGGCGCAGCCCCAGGCTGCGGGTCGACTGCGCAGGCAGGTCCTGATTCTCCAGCAGGTAGGCATAGCCGGTGAGGGTGCCGGCTGGCAGCGCCCGGGACAGGTTGAACAGGTGCGCGTCGAGGTCCTGGCGCGCCTGCAGGCGCTGCGGATGGCCGCGCCCGGCGACGCGGTGCACGCGGTCCAGCCAGGCCCAGCGCAGCGTCCAGGCCGGCGTCGGCCGCCAGGCCGCCGACACCGCGTCGAAGGTCTGCTCGTTCTGGCGCCAGCCGACGTTGCCGATGAAGCGCTGGTTGTCGAAGGCGATGCGTTGCCGACCGATACGCACCTGGTGGCCGGCCGCCGCATCCCAGCCCAGCCAGGCCTGGTTGAGCTCGGCGCCCTGCGGGTCGAGCACCACCGGGTAGGCGCTGCGGTCGTTGGCCGTCGAGTTGTAGTCGTCCACCAGCGCCCGCACGTCCTCGCCCTCGACCATCAGCGACCAGCCGCGCCAGGCGCCGCTGCGCCAGCCCAGCCGGGTGCGCAGGGTGAGCGCCGTGGCCTCGCGCGCGAACGCCGCATCGTCGACCTGCTCCAGGCGCAGGCGGACGTCCAGCGTCCAGGTGCCGGGCAGCGCCGCGGCGGCGGGGACGGACAGCAACAGCAGGACGACGAGGAGGGGGCTGCGGGCGGCCATGGCGTCGCGGTCGGCTGCGTGGCGGGGCCACGATGCCGGCAGTGTCGCGCCGCCGCGCCGGCGCGGCGCTGACCCAGGTCAGGAAAGTCGTTCCGCGCCCGCCCTCCCGCTATGCTGGCGCCCTTTCCGGCGTACCTTGCGCCGCCCGCCGACCGCCCCGATGACCCCTGCCCTGCTCCGCCGCTGCGGGACCGCCCTGCTGCTGGCCGTCTTCGCCCCCTGCGCCGCCGCCCTCGGCCCGGGCGACTACTACGACGCCGTCGACGCCACCTCGTCCGCCAGCCTGCGCGCGACCCTGCACGAGGTCATCGACGACCACCAGCGCTTCCCGTACACCAGCGGCGCCACCGACACCTGGGACATCCTCGAGCTGGCCGACCAGGACCCCGCCGACCCCGGCCGCATCGTCGACGTCTACCGCAATGCCAGCTATGCCCGCCAGGGCGGCGGCAACAGCTTCTACGACCGCGAGCACACCTGGCCGAAGAGCTACGGCTTCCCGGACGACGGCAACGGCAACTACCCCTACACCGACGCCCACGCCCTGCGCCTGTCCAACAGCGGCTACAACGGCGCCCGCGGCAACAAGCCGTTCGGACTGTGCGCGCCGGGCTGCAGCGAATACATCACCGAGGCCACCAACGGCAGCGGCGGCGGCAGCCAGGCCTTTCCCGGCAACAGCAACTGGACCAACGCCCAGCTCTGGCAGGTCTGGCGCGGCCGCCAGGGCGACGTCGCGCGCTCGCTGCTGTACCTCGACCTGCGCTACGAGGGCGGCCAGCACGGCGTCACCGGCCACGCCGAGCCGGACCTGGTGCTGACCGACGAGATGTCCCTGGTGCAGACCACCGGCGGCAACACCACCGGCCGTGCCTACATGGGCCGGCTCAGCGTGCTGATCGCCTGGCACGAGGCCGACCCGGTCGACGAACACGAGCGCCTGCGCAACGACGTCGTCCACAGCTTCCAGGGCAACCGCAACCCCTTCGTCGACCACCCGCACTGGGCCGCCTGCCTGCACCTGGGCGAGTGCGCGCCGGACGACGTGCTGTTCGCGTGGGACTTCGAGGACTGAGCAGCGGCGATTGCCGCGCAGGTGCCCAGTGGTGCCCGGGGCGGGACTCGAACCCGCATGGCCTTGCGGCCGGAAGATTTTAAGTCTCCTGCGTCTACCGGTTTCGCCACCCGGGCGGGTGTCGAGGCATGGTAGCCGGGGACCGGCGCGGCGGCATGGTCGTGCGGGTCGCCGGTCGCGCGGTTGAACAGCGAGGGCGCGTCGCAGCCGGAAACGACGACGCCGCGGAAGGCCGCGGCGTCGTCGTGGAACTGGAGGCCTGGGTCGGAATCGAACCGGCGTACACGGCTTTGCAGGCCGCTGCATGACCACTCTGCCACCAGGCCGGAGGCATCGGCGACGTCGCGTCGCCGGGGCCGGCAAGCTTAGCGCGCCGACGGCCCCAGGGGAACGGCGCAGGTGCCGTTCCCGACCCAGGCTGGCCCCGGAAACGACGCGGCCCCGGGTGACCGGGGCCGTGCCGAGAATCTGGAGCGGGAAACGAGACTCGAACTCGCGACCCCGACCTTGGCAAGGTCGTGCTCTACCAACTGAGCTATTCCCGCCTGGGAGCGCGCATCATACGCATTGCCACGCGACTGTCAAGGTCCGTCGGCGCGGGCCGGGTCCGGCGCGACCCCCGTCACAGGCGCCGGCCGGGGCGCCACGGCGGCGGCCGCCGTCGCGCCCGGATCGGCCGCGACCGGCACCAGCGCGTCGCCGCGCATGTGCGGCCAGGCGGCCCTCAGGTAGACGCCGCCCGACCACAGGGTCAGCACCGCGGCCACCCCGAGCAGCCAGCGGCCGATCTCGTAGATCGGAATCCCCCACAGGTCGTGCTGGTAGAGCAGCAGGGTCAGGGCGACCATCTGCACGATGGTCTTGAACTTGCCAAGGCCCGCGACCCGGATGTGGGTATGCCGGCCGATCGTCGCCATCCACTCGCGCAGCGCCGTGATCGAGATCTCGCGGCCGACGATGATGGCGCCGAGGATAGCCATCAGCGCGGTGGGGTCCTGCTGGACGATCAGGAACAGCACGACGGTCACGGTGAGCTTGTCGGCGACCGGGTCGAGGAAGGCGCCGAACGCCGAGGTCAGGCCGTAGCGGCGCGCCAGCCAGCCGTCCAGCCAGTCGGTCAGGGCGATCGCGACGAACAGGAAGGCGGCGATCACGTTGCCGCCCTTGGCCGGCAGGTAGAAGCAGGCGACCAGCACCGGCATCATCGCGATGCGCGCCAGGGTCAGCCAGGTCGGCAGGGTGATGGCCATGGCGGCGATGGTAACAGCGCGGTCCGGGGCGGACCGCGCACCCCGGCACGGGACGCGCCGGGCGCCGGCCGGCCCGGGCTCAGGCGTGCAGGGCCGCGTAGATGCGTTCGGCGAGCTCGCGCGAGATGCCCTTGACCTTCATGAGCTCCTCGATGCCGGCCGCGGCGACGCCCTGCCAGCCGCCGAACTGCCGCAGCAGGGCGGCGCGGCGGCCCGCGCCGATGCCCGGGATCTCCTCCAGCCGGCTGGTCTGGCGCGCCTTCTCGCGGCGGCCGCGGTGGCCGGTCAGGGCGAAGCGGTGCGCCTCGTCGCGGACCTGCTGGATCAGCTGCAGGGCCGGCGACGCGGCGCCCGGCTGCAGCGAGCGGCCGCCGTCCTCCAGCCACAGGGTCTCCTCACCGGCCTTGCGCTCGGGTCCCTTGGCGACGCCGACCAGGCGCAGGCCCGCGATGCCCAGTTCGTCCAGGGCGGCGCGCGCCTGGGCGAGCTGGCCCTGGCCGCCGTCGATCAGCAGCAGGTCGGGCAAGGCCGAGGCCGCCTCGTCGGGGTGCTCCAGGCTGCGCCGGAAGCGCCGCGACAGCGCCTGGCGCATCGCCGCGTAGTCGTCGCCGGGCTCGATGCCGGCGATGTTGTAGCGGCGGTACAGGGCCTTGTTCGGCCCGTCCGGTCCGAACACCACGCAGGAGGCGACGGTCGCCTCGCCCAGGGTGTGGCTGATGTCGAAGCACTCGATGCGGGCCGGCGGCTCGTCCAGGCCGAGCAGCTCGGCGAGGTCGGCGCGCCGCTGCAGCGCGGTGCTGCGGCTGGCCCGGCGCATCGCCAGGGCCTGGCGGGCGTTCTCGTCGGCCAGCTCGACCAGGCGCGCGCGCTCGCCGCGCACCTGGCTGCGGATCTCGACCTTGCGTCCGGCCCGCGACGACAGCACCTCGGCGATCAGCGCCTGGTCCGGGATCGGATGGCTGAGCACCAGCTCGGCCGGCGCCTGGCGCTCCAGGTAGTACTGCGGCAGGAAGGCGGCCAGCACCTCGGCGGGCTCGGCGCGGCCCGGCGGCAGCGCCGGAAAGTAGCCGCGCGAGCCCATGCCGACGCCGCCGCGGAAGGCGACCAGGAACACGCAGGCCAGGCCCTGCTCGACCCGGCAGGCGAGCACGTCGGTGTCGCCGCTGGCGGCGTTGACGGCGTGGCGCGCCTGCATCTTCTTGAGCAGGGCGACCTGGTCGCGCAGGCGGGCGGCGCGCTCGAAGGCCAGCTCGCGGCTGGCGCCCTCCATCTCGGCGACCAGGGCGTCGACCAGCTCGCCGCTGCGGCCGTCCAGGAACAGGCCGGCCAGGCGCACGCTGTCGGCGTACTCCTGCGCCGACACCAGGCCGACGCAGGGCGCGCTGCAGCGGCGGATCTGGTACTGCAGGCAGGGCCGGGTGCGGTTGTTGAACACGCTGTCCCGGCAGCCGCGCAGGCGGAACAGCTTGTGCAGCAGGTCGAGGGTCTCGCGCACCGCGCCGGCGCCCGGATAGGGGCCGAAGTAGCGGCCCGGCTCGCGGCGGGCACCGCGATGGAAGCCGATCCGCGGCCACTCGCCGCCGCCCAGGTGGATGTAGGGGTGGCTCTTGTCGTCGCGCAGCTGGATGTTGTAGCGCGGCCGCAGCGACTTGATGAGCTGGTTCTCCAGCAGCAGGGCCTCGCCTTCGGTGCGCGTGACCGTGACCTCGATGCGGGCGATCTGGGCGATCATCGCGGCCAGGCGCGGCTCCAGGCGCGGCCGGCTGAAGTAGCTGGCGACGCGCCGGCGCAGGCTGCCGGCCTTGCCCACGTAGAGCACCTCGCCGTCGGTGCCCAGCATCCGGTAGACGCCGGGGCCGCCGGGCAGACTGCGCAGGAAGGCGGCGATCTCCTGGCGGCTGCCGAGCGCCGGCGCCTGGGAGGCGCTGCCGGGTTCCGGCTCAGTCATCGGCGCCGGACAGCAGGTCGGGCAGGCGCTCGACCAGGCGACGCGAGGCCTCGTCGAGCAGGCGGTGGACCGCCACGAAACCGTCGGCGTCGCCGTAGTAGGGATCGGGCACGTCGTCGCCGGCCAGGCCCAGCCAGGGCAGGTAGGGTTCGATGCGCCCGCGCAGCGACGGCGCCAGCCGGTGCAGGTGGCGGTGATGGCCGGCGTCCATCGCGAACACCCGCCGCGCCCGCTGGCAGTGCCCGGCATCCACCTGGCGGGCGCGGTGGCCGGACAGGTCGATGCCGAAGCGGCGCGCCGTCGCGACGGTGCGCGGATCGGCGCCCTGGCCGACGTGGTAGTCGTGGGTGCCGAACGACTCGAAGCGCACCTGCGCGGCCAGGCCCGCCAGGCCGGCATGGTGGCGCGCCAGGGCCTCGGCCAGCGGCGAGCGGCAGATGTTGCCGGTGCACACGAAGGCGATCATCGGAACGGAGGCGGACGGCCGCGACATCGCTCAGCCCCCGGCCAGCAGGACCGCCTCGACGGCGGCCAGGTCGGCCTCGGTGTCGACGCCGGGCGGCAGCCGCTGCGCGATCACCGCCACCGCGATGGCGATGCCGGCCGCGACGATGCGCAGCTGCTCGAGCGACTCGGCCTGCTCGAGACTGCTGGCCGGCAGGTCCGGGAACTCGCGCAAGAAGCCGGCGCGATAGCCGTACAGGCCGAGATGGCGCAGGAAGCCGGCGTCGGGCGGCAGGGCGCCGCGGTCGCGGGCGAAGGCGTCGCGCTGCCAGGGAATCGGGGCACGGCTGAAGTACAGGGCGTGGCCGCGGCGGTCGCACACCACCTTGACCACGCTGGGCTCGAACGCTTCGGCGATGTCGGCGATCGGCGTCGCCAGGGTCGCCACCGGCGCATCGCTGCCGGCCAGGGTCTCGACCAGCCGCCGCACCGCGGCCACCGGCACCAGCGGCTCGTCGCCCTGCAGGTTGACGATGCGGTCTTCGTCGCGCCAGCCCAGTTCGCGCGCGCACCAGGCCAGGCGGTCCGAGCCGGTCGCCAGCTCCGCCGGCGTCATCGCCACGCGCACCGGCAGGCCGGCCACCGCCTGGGCGATGCCCTCGTGGTCGGTGGCGACCACCACCTCGTCGGCGCCGCAGGCCAGCGCCCGGCGCACCGTGTGCACGATCAGCGGCTCGCCGGCGATCAGGCGCAGGGGTTTGCCCGGCAGGCGGGTGGCGGCATGGCGGGCGGGAATGGCGATGCGCAGGGTCATGGCGGCAGTCTAGCCCGGCGGTCCTGAGCGCCGCGCGACCGTGGGCGCGGTCACGACCGGCGGCAGGCCGCCAGCCTGGCGTGCAGGCCGGATACGGCGGCCTCGGGCAGGCTTGCGGCCACCGGCAGCGCGTACCAGTCCGGACCCGTGAAGGCCACGCACTTCACCGCGTCCTTCTCGGTCATCAGCACCGGCAGGCCGTCGCCGAAGGCGAGGTCGTCCGGCCGGTGGCGATGATGGTCGGGGAACGGGTGTTCGATCACGCGCAGGCCCTGGCCGCGCAGGGTCTCGAAGAACCGTGCCGGATCGCCGATGCCGGCCACCGCGTGCACGGCCGTGTCGACGAAGCCCGCCAGCGGCCGGCGCTGGCCGTCGGCCAGCCGCCAGGGTTCGCCGGGCACCAGCGAGAAGGCGGTCTCGCCCGGCTGCGCCGGACCGTTGGCAAGCACCAGGTCGACCCCGGCCAGGCGCGCCGGCGGCTCGCGCAGGGGGCCGGCCGGCAGCAGGCGGCCGTTGCCGAAGCGGCGCCGGCCATCGACCACGCAGACCTCGACATCGCGCGCGAGGCGGTGATGCTGCAGGCCGTCGTCGGCCAGCACGAGGTCGACCGGATGCCTGGCCAGCAGGTCGCGGGCGGCGGCGACCCGGTCGCGGCCGACCACCACCGGCACGCCGGTGCGGCGCGCGATCAGCACCGGCTCGTCGCCGAACAGCGCCGGGTCGCCGTCCGCGGGCACTTCGCGACAGCCGCGCCCACGGCCGCCATAGCCACGACTGACCACGCCGGGCCGCCAGCCCAGTGCACCCAGGGCCTCGGCCAGGGCGATCACCACCGGCGTCTTGCCGCTGCCGCCGACCGTCAGGTTGCCCACGACCAGCACCGGCACTGGCAGCACCACGGCCTGGGCCGCGTCGCGCCGGGCCCGCCGTGCGGCCAGCCCCGCGTACAGCCGCGACAGCGCCGCCAGCCAGCCGGGCACCGGCGCCTGCCGCCACCAGCGCGCTTCCAGCCAGCGCTGCAGGGATGCGCTCATGGCAGCCGCGCGGCCGTTGCGACCGCCGCTGCGCCGGCACGGGTGGGGACGCGGTGCAGGGCGGCGACCGTGGCCACCGGTCAGCCTTCGGCGAACTGCATGCGGTGCAGCTGCGCGTAGGCGCCGCCGGCGGCCAGGAGCTCGGCGTGGCTTCCACGCTCGACGATGGCGCCGTCGGCCATCACCAGCACGCAGTCGGCGTGCTCGATGGTGCTCAGGCGGTGGGCGATCACGAAGGTGGTGCGGTTGCGCATGACCCGTGCCAGGGCGTCCTGGATGAGGCGCTCGGACTCGCTGTCGAGGGCGCTGGTCGCCTCGTCCAGGATCAGGATCGGGGCGTCCTTGAGGATCGCCCGGGCAATCGCCAGGCGCTGCCGCTGGCCGCCGGAGAGCCGGTTGCCGCCCTCGCCGATCGGCGTGTCGAAGCCCTGCGGCAGCGCCTCGATGAACTCCAGGGCATTGGCGGCCGCCGCGGCGGCGCGCACCGCCGCCGGATCGGCGCCGGCCAGCGCACCGAAGGCGATGTTGGCGCCGACCGTGTCGTCGAACAGCACGATGTGCTGCGAGACCCAGGCGATCTGCCGGCGCAGGTCGGCCAGCGCGTACTCGGCGAGCGGCCGGCCGTCCAGGGTGATGCTGCCGGCGTCCGGCTCGACCAGGCGCGGCAGCAGGCGCACCAGGGTCGTCTTGCCGCTGCCCGAGCGACCGACGATGGCGGTCACGGTGCCCGGATGGGCCGCCAGCGACACGCCGGCCAGGGCCTCGCGCTCGGCACCGGGATAGCGCATCCGCACCTCCCGGTAGACCACCTCGCCGCGCACCCGTGCCGGCCGGAGACCGCCACCGTCGGCTTCCAGCGGCGCGTCGAGGATCTCGAACAGGCTCTCGGCGGCGGTCAGGCCGCGCTGCAGCATGTCCTGCACCGAGGTCAGCCGCTTCAGCGAGGGCAGCATCGCCGACATCGCGATCATCATCGAGATGAAGGTGCCGGCGGTGAGTGTCCCCTGCCCGGCCTCGCGGCCGGCGACCAGGATCAGCACCGCCAGGCCGATCGCGGCGGTCAGCTGCACCAGCGAGGTGCTCAGCGACTTGGCGGCGCTGCCCTTCAGGTGCAGACGCCGGCGCAGCACCGAGAGCTGCCGGTAGCGGCCCTCGGCGGCCTGCTCGCCGCCGTAGACCTTGACCGTGTCGAGCCCGGCCAGGGTCTCGCCGGCGACCCGGGTGGCGTCGCTCACGGTGCCCAGCATGCGCTGGCTGAGCTTGCGGAAGCGCCGGCCGGCGACCCAGACGGTGAGCGCGATCAGCGGCATCATGAACATCAGGGTCAGGGTCAGCTTGACGCTCTGCAGCAGCATCACCACGACCAGGGCCAGCACGGTCAGCGCGTCGGTGACGATGATCTTCAGCGACTCGGCGCTGGCCTCGCCGACCTGCTCGGCGTTGTAGGTCAGCCGCGAGACCATGTGCGCGCTGCTCTCGCGCGCATGGAACGCCGCCGGCAGGCGCAGCAGGTGGGCGAAGGCCTCGCCGCGCAGGGTCTCGACCACGCGCCGCCCGACGTAGGCCATGCCGTAGTTGGCCATGAACACGCCGATGCCGCGCACCAGGAACAGCAGCACCACGACCAGCGGCATCCACTTGAGCACGGTCGGATCGCGGTCGACGAAGGTGCCGTCGATCAGCGGCCGCATCAGCCAGGTGAAGGCGCCGGCGGCGGCGGCCTCGATCAGCATGCCGAGCACGGCCGCCGCCAGCACCGGCCAGAACCGGCGGGTGTAGCCGAGCAGGCGCCGGTAGGCGTGCAGCACCGGGCTGCCGCCGGCCGCGCCGCGCGGGACGGAGGCGGTCAACCGTCCTCCCCGGCCTGCACGGTGGCGAGCGCGATGCGCACGAAGCCGAGCTGGCCGAGCACGTCCAGGGCGGTGACCACCGACTGGTGGCTGCTGGCGGCGTCGGCGCGGACCACCACGGACTGCCCGCGGTCGTCGCCGGCATGGCTTTCCAGCGCGGCGCGCAGCGCGGCGCCGTCGCCGCCCAGCACCTCGCGGCCGTCGACGAAATAGCGGCCCTCGGCGTCGATCACGATCACCAGGCCCTGGTTGGCGGCCGGGGTCGGCTCGGCGCTGGCCTCGGGCAGGTCGACGCGCAGCAGCGAGCGCTGCTCGAAGGTGGTGCTGATCATGAAGAAGATCAGCAGGGTCAGGATCACGTCGATCAGGGGAACGAGGTTGAACTCGATCTCGTCGCTGTCCTGGGCGGGCGTGAAGTTCACCGTGGCGCCCTCGCCGGCGGCGTCGAGGGCGCCGCGGTGGTGGTGCCGGCTTCCAGCGCCTCCATCACCTGGTTGGCCTCGCGGGCCAGGTCCAGCGCGTAGTCGTGGACGCGGCCGCGCAGGTAGCGGTGGAAGATGTAGGCGGGGATCGCCACGATCAGCCCGAAGGCGGTCGACAGCAGGGCCTCGCCGATGCCGCCGGCCAGACGGTTGGCGTCGCCGACGCCGACCTCGGTGATCACCAGGAACATCCGGATCATGCCGGACACGGTGCCGAGCAGGCCCAGCATCGGCGCGATGATGGCGATGGTGCCCAGGCTGTTCAGCCAGCGCGACAGGCCGTGCACCACCTGGCGCCCGGCGTCCTCGACGCGCGCGACCAGGTATTCGTGCGGCCGGTGGCGCTCGGCCAGCACGGTGCCCAGCACCCGGCCCAGCGGCGAATGCCGGCGCAGCGCCTCGATGTGCTCGGCATCGATGCGACGGCCGCGCACCAGGGTGACGACCTCGGCGGTCAGGCCGCCGGGCAGCACCGTGGTCCGCCGCAACGACCAGAAACGCTCCAGCACGATGCCGACCATGGCGGCCGACAGCAGCAGCAGCGGCCACATGGTGAAGCCGCCTGCAACAAACAGTTCGAACACGTTGGACCACCCCTGAATGGACGGCCCGGATCATATCAGCGCGCCGCGCCCCACCCGCGTCGTGCCGGTCGCGGATTGCGACCTCGATCACGTGCCGGACCGCCATGGCCGGCATGGAACCGGCGCTCTGCGGGTCGACGCCATGGAGGCCCTCACCGGTGCGCCACGCACCCTCTCCCCCGGCCCCTCCCCCGCCCGCGGGGGAGGGGAGAAGTGCGGCGCCGCCGCAAGCAGCCCCACCTGCACCCTTCGCGTGCACCCTTCGCCTGCACCCTTCTCCTGTGCCCTTCGCCTGTGCCCTTCGCCTGTGCCCTTCGCCTATGCCCTTCGACTGGGCCCTTCGACTGGGTCCTTCGCCTGTGCCCTTCGACGGTTGCTGGTCCCTGCTCCATGCCCGGGCTACTCCCGCCAGATCCGCCGATGGCGCGCCCGCCAGCCCTGCCACACCGGTCCCTGTCGCCCGAACCGCACCGCCACGGCACCGTGCTCGGCGGTATTGGCCAGTTCGATGTCGCGCATCGCCAGACGCTGCACCACGTCGCGGTGCGGATGGCCGAAGCGGTTGCGGTGGCCGGCGGTGGCGATGGCCAGGCGCGGCGCGACCGCGTCCAGGAAGGCCGCGCTGCTGGACCCGTGGCTGCCATGGTGGCCGAGCAGCAGGACATCGCTGGCCAGCCGCTGCCGGTACAGCGCCAGCATGCGCAGTTCCGCCACCTCGCCGGCATCGCCGGTGAGCAGGGCGCTGCCGCCGCGGCCCTGCACCCGCAGCACGCAGGACACCTCGTTGCCACGCGCCGGATAACGCGGTGGCGGATGCAGCAGTTCGAAGCGGACGCCGTCCCAGGTCCAGTGCAGGGCGTCGTGGCAGGGCCGCACCGGCAGGCCGGGCACCGGCTCGCCGCCGAGCACGGCGTCCACCGCCAGCGCCCTTTGCACCGAGGCGGCGCCACCGGCATGGTCGATGTCGGCATGGCTGACCACCATGAGGTCCAGTCGGCGCACCGCCAGGGCCTCCAGTGCCGGCACCACCACCGCCTCGCCCAGGTCGTAGCCGCTGGGGAAGCGGGCGCCGGTGTCGAACAGCAGGGCGTGGTGGCGGGTGCGCACCAGCACCGCGGTGCCCTGTCCGACGTCGAGCGCGTCCAGGCGGAACTCGCCGTGCGCCGGACCGGCACGCACCGGCAGCAGCAGGGGCAGCAGCAGGACCGGCGCCAGCCAGCGCAGGCGCGCCGGCACCGGCAGCAGGCACAGCAGGGCCGCCGCCAGCGCCGCCGCCAGGGCGACCGGTCCGACCTCCGGCAACGGGCTGGCGGCCAGCGGTGCCGCGGCGATCCGGTCCAGCAGGGCCATCAGCCAGGCCAGGCTGGTGCCGGCCATCGCCAGCAGGGGGGTCGCCAGCACCGGCGCAAGCGCCAGCAGCCCCACCCCGATCAGCAGCGGCGGCACCACCGTCAGCGCCACCCAGGGCACCGCCAGCAGGTTGACGAGGGGCGCCACCCAGCTGGCCTGTCCGAAGAAGGCGACGCCGGCGGGCAGCAGGCCGATGGCGACCGCCCATTGCGCACGCGGCAGCGCCTGCCACCATGGCGAGCGGGCGCCGGCGGCCAGCAACAGGAAGGCGACGCCCAGGAACGACAGCCAGGCGCCGGTCGCCAGCAGGGCCAGAGGATCCAGCAGCAGCACCACGGCCAGCGCCAGCGCGAACGCCTGCCAGGCACCGGAGCCACGGCGCAGCGCCAGGGCCAGCGCAGCCACCGCCAGCATCGCCAGGCTGCGCCGGGTCGGCACCTGGAACCCTGCCAGGGCCGCGTACACGGCGGCTGCCGCCAGCGCCGGCGGCAGCGCCCACAGGCGCGCCGGGGCGCGCCGCAGCAGCACCGGCCAGCGCCGGCCCAGGACCAGGGCCAGGCCGCCGGCCAGGCCGGCGACCAGGCCGACATGCAGGCCCGAGATCGCGAACAGATGGCTGGTGCCGGTCCGCCGCAGGGTGGTCCAGTCGCGCTCGTCGAAGCCGCGACGATCGCCCACCGCAAGGCCCGCCAGCAGGGCGCCAGTGCGCGGCGCCGGGACCGCGGCACGCAGCCGCGCCGAGACGCGGTCGCGCCAGGCGTCGATACCGCCGCCGTGCGAGAGCGCCGCGTTCCCGGGCGCGTCGCGGACATGGCCGACCGCGGCAATCCCCTGCTGCAGGGCATTGCGCTCGAGGTCGACGGCGCCGGGATTGCCCAGTCCGCGCGGGCGCCGCAGCCGCACCTGCAGCCGCCAGCGGGCACCGGGCTCCAGCACCGGCAGCGCGGCCAGTGCGGTCGCCTCCGGCTCGCGCAGGCCGCTGAAGTCCCGGCGCGCATACCAGGCCAGGCGCCAGCAACCGGACACCTGCACCTCCCGCGTGCCGGTCCAGGCCTGCTCGGGACAGAACCGGAAGCGCAGGCCGTCGGTGCCGCGCAACGGCAGGTCGTCGATGCGCCCCTGGGCGACCAGGTCGATGCCCTGGAGATCCGCGGGCAGCCGCGCCGACAACGCCTGGCCCGCCTGCCACGCGGACCAGGCCAGGCCGGCCAGCGCGCACAGCGCGCCCTGCAGCAGGCGACCGCGCAGGACCAGCGCCCGGTCGAGCAGCCAGGCCAGTGCCACCGACCCCGCCGCGGCGACCGCGAGCTGGACAACCGTCGGCAGCGCCGGCAATGCCAGCGGCAGGCCTGTCCCGAGCGCGAACGCGAGCAGGTTGGGGACGGTCGCCGCCCAGGCCTGGCGCGCCCCGGCTGCGCCGGCCCGGGCGGCCTGGGTGGCGGCGCGGGTCATGGACCATGCTCGCCGGCGGTGCCGGTCGCCGTCGTCGGATGCGCGCGCACGGCGGCCTGGGAGTTTTCCGAACCGCCCGGCGGCCGGGGCGGACCGGGCTGGCCCGCGTGGTCCGCTGAAATCGCGGCGGCAGCAGCGGACTCGCGAAGGATCCGGGCTAGACTGCCGGCCCGCCTGGCCGCCGGCTGCCCACCGAATGCGCGTGTTTTCCGCCCTCTACGACAAGGTCATCCAGCTCGCCCGCCACCGCCACGCCGAGGCCTGGCTGGGCGGCCTGAGCTTCGCCGAGTCGTCGTTCTTCCCGGTGCCCCCGGACGTGATGCTGGCGCCGATGGTGCTGGCCCGGCGCGAACGCGCATGGCGGCTTGCGACGCTGACCACGGTGACCTCGGTGCTCGGCGGGCTGCTGGGCTACCTGCTCGGCTGGCTGATCATCGACGCCATCCTTCCGGTGGTCGAGCGGGCCGGCTACCTGCCCGCCTACCAGCGCGCGGTCGACTGGTTCGACCACTACGGCTTCTGGGCGATCCTGCTCGCCGGCTTCACGCCGATCCCCTACAAGGTGTTCACCATCGCCGGCGGCGCCGTCGGCCTGTCCCTGCCGGTGTTCGTGGTCGGCTCGGTGATCGGCCGTGGCGGGCGCTTCTTCCTGGTCGCCTGGCTGTGCCGGGCGCTCGGCCCGGTGTTCGAGACCCGCCTGCTGCGCTGGATCGACCTGATCGGCTGGAGCCTGCTGGCGCTGATCGCCGTGGCCGGTGGCCTGTGGTGGTGGTTGCGCTGATCCGCGGCGGGCACGTGCGTGCGCCGGCCCCTTCCCCGACCGGCCGGCCCGTCGCCCCGCGCGATCGCCAGGCCGCCGAGCCCGGGCGATGAGCGTGCCGCCGCCACTGGACGTCCTCATCCTCGGCGGCGGCGCCGCGGGCCTGATGTGCGCCCTGTTCGCCGGGCGGCGCGGCCGCCGCGTGCTGGTGCTCGAGCACGCCGAGCGGGTCGGCAAGAAGATCCTGATGTCGGGCGGCGGCCGCTGCAATTTCACCAACACCGGCACCACGCCGGCGCAGTTCCTGTCGGCCAACCCCCATTACTGCAAGTCGGCGCTGGCCCGCTACGCGCCCGCCGACTTCATCGCCCTGGTCGACCGCCACGGCATCGCCTGGCACGAGAAGGAACTGGGACAGCTGTTCTGCGACCAGTCCAGCAAGCAGATCGTGGCCATGCTGCTGGCCGAGTGCGCCGACGCCCAGGTACGCATCGAGACCGGCTGCGCGATCCATGCGGTCCGCCGGCAACCCGGCGGTTTCGCCGTGGACACGGCACGCGGGCCGTTCAGCGCGTCCTCCCTGGTGGTCGCCACCGGCGGCCTGTCGATCCCGCGCATGGGCGCCACCGGCTTCGGCTTCGAGCTGGCCCGCCAGTTCGGCCACGCCGTGCTGCCGACCCGCGCCGGCCTGGTGCCGCTGACCCTGAGCGGCCGTCCCCTGGAGCAGCTCGCCGATCTCGCCGGCGTCGCCACGCCGATCGAGGCGCACTGCGGCAAGGCGCGTTTCCACAACCAGATGCTCATCACCCACCGCGGCCTGAGCGGCCCGGCGATCCTGCAGATCTCCTCGTACTGGCAACCGGGCGAGCGGCTGCGCATCGACCTGCTGCCCGGGATCGACGCCGCCGCCTGGCTGGCGCAGCGCCGCCAGGCGCGACCGGATGCCCTGCTGTCCACGGTGCTCGCCGAACAGCTGCCGAAGCGGCTGGCGCATCGCCTGTGCGAGGCCTGGCTGGCCGACCGGCCGATCCGGCAACTGCAACCCGCCGACCTCCGCCAGGCGGCCTCGGCGCTGGCCGACTGGCCCATCGTGCCCAGCGGCACCGAGGGCTACCGGACCGCCGAGGTCACCCTGGGCGGCGTCGACACCCGCGGCCTGGACTCGACGACCATGGCCTCGCGCAGCGTGCCCGGCCTGCACTTCATCGGCGAGGTGGTCGACGTCACCGGCTGGCTGGGCGGCTACAACTTCCAGTGGGCCTGGGCCAGCGGCCACGCCGCCGGACTGGCGGCCTGAGGAACGCCCGCCCCCCCATCCGGGGGATGGCGGCGCCGGCGCGCCGCGCGCACAGTGCCGCCGCCCCAGCCCATCGCCCGCCGCCATGACCCTCCGCCCTGCCCTGCTGTCCGGCCTGTCCGCCCTGGTCCTGCTGCTGCCCGGCACCGCCGCCGCCATCGGCACCACGCTCAGCATCGAACTGCGAGCGGAAATGAGCGGCACCAACCTCGGCGGCGCGCAGTTCCAGCGCGGCGCCGAGGGCGTGCTGGCGGTGCGCTTCCGCAACTGCCAGCCGGGCCAGTCCTGCCCCTTCTACGAGCGCACCACCGTGCATGTGCAGCTGCCGCCCGGCCTGGTCTACGACCGCGCCGACAGCTATGCGCCGGCCTGGGTGCAGTGCGCTGCGGCGGCGCCCGATGCCGCCGGCCAGCGGGTGAGCTGCACCGGCGCCGGCCTGTCCGGCAACGGCAATGCGCTGAACGCCAGCAGCGGCGTCGACCTGTGGTTGCTGGCGGCGCCCGATGCGCCGCTCGGCCCGGCCACCTTCACCGCCGCGATCGACGACCGGCTGCCGGACGACACCGCCACCCTGGTCGCCTGCCTGGCCGATCCGGCACCGGCCTGGTGCGACCGCCTCACCGGCGCCATCGTCGTGCCGCCGGTCCCGGCGCTGGCCTTCACCGGCAGCGGCCATGCGCCGGCACGCATCACGGTCGGCGCCGACGGCGAGCTGCACGCCAGCTTCGGCAACGGCGGCGGTGCCGCCAGCGCCGGCCTGGCCGTGCATGTCCAGCTGCCGGTCGGCTTCGAATGGCGTCCCCAGCACAGCGTGCTGTGGCCGGCACCGGCCGCCTGCAGCGCCCAGGGCAGCAGCGCCACCGGCCTGCAGGTGAGCTGCGTGCGCAACGGCGGCCTGGCCGCCGGCAGCAACGACGGCCTGGTGCGGATCGGCGTGGTCGCCGGCCTGGCCACGGCCACGCCCGGGCCGCTCGACGTGCTGTTCGCGCTGGACGGCGGCGCCGTGCCCGATGCCGCCGGCCGCCTGCTGGCCTGCGCCGACGACCCGACCCGCCCGGACTGCCGGCTGCACGCGGTGCCCACCGACTACCCCTGTGCCCTGCAGCACGCCGACGGCATCTACTGCGACGGCTGGGAAGGACCGGTCGTGCGGCCCTGAGCCGCGCGCCTCAGGCGACCTCGATGGCGAGGGCGGCGGCGACCCGCCGCGCCTTCGCACGGGCCGCCTCCAGGTCATCGGCACGGGCCAGGGCGACGCCGACCCGGCGCTTGCCCTCGACCACCGGCTTGCCGAACAGGCGCAGCTCGGTGTCGGCCTCGACGAGCGCGACATCGACCCCGGCGAACGCGGGCCGGCCGTGGCCCTGGGCCAGGATCGCCACCGACGCCGACGGCCCGCGCTGCACGATCGCCGGGATCGGCAGGCCGAGAATGGCGCGAACGTGCAGGGCGAATTCGCTCAGGTCCTGGCTGGCCAGCGTCACCAGCCCGGTGTCGTGGGGACGCGGCGAGACCTCGGAGAACAGCACCTCGTCGCCGCGCACGAACAGCTCGACGCCGAACACGCCCCGCCCGCCCAGCGCATCGGTGACCGCCCGCGCGATCTCCTGCGACCGGGCCAGCGCGACCGCCGACATCGGATGCGGCTGCCAGCTCTCCCGGTAGTCGCCATCGACCTGCAGGTGCCCGATCGGCGCGCAGAACGCGGTGCCGCCGGCGTGGCGCACGGTCAGCAGGGTGATCTCGTAGTCGAACGGCACGAAGCCCTCGACGATGGCCCGGCCGGCGCCGGCGCGGCCGCCGCGCTGGGCGTACGCCCAGGCCGGGCCGATCTCCGAAGGATCGCGTACCGTGCTCTGGCCCTTGCCCGAGGAGCTCATCACCGGCTTGACCACGCAGGGCAGGCCGAGCGCCGCGACCGCGGCGCGGTAGGCCGCCTCGTCGTCGACGAAGCGGTACGGCGAGGTCGGCAGGCCCAGGGTTTCGGCGGCTAGCACCCGGATGCCCTCGCGGTCCATGGTCAACGCGGTGGCGCGCGCGGTCGGCACCACGCGCAGGCCTTCGGCCTCCATCGCCACCAGGGTGGCGGTGTGGATGGCCTCGATCTCGGGCACCACCAGGTGCGGCCGCTCGGCCTCGATCACGGCGCGCAGGGCGGCGCCGTCGAGCATGTCCACGACATGGCTGCGGTGCGCGACCTGCATGGCGGGGGCGTCGGCGTAACGGTCCACGGCCACCACCTCGACGCCGTAGCGCATCGCCTCGATCGCGACCTCGCGGCCCAGTTCGCCCGACCCCAGCAGCAGCAGGCGGGTGGCGTCGTCGCTGAGTGGCGTTCCGATCTTGACCATGGCGGACTCCGGCAGGGCGCGCCAGTGTAGTGCCGGCGCCGCGGGCGCCAGGGTCGGCCACCCCGCCGGCGGCCCCGACCGCGTGCGTGCGCAGCGGCGGGGGTGCCATCATGCCGCCATGAATCGACCTGCACACCGCCCTGCCAGGGCCCGGCGCCTGGCCCTGCTGCTGATCCTGCTGCCCGGCCTGCTGGCCGCGGCGCCTGCCGTCCAAGGCACCGTCACCGGCGCTGCCGACGACGCCCCGGACGAGCAGTGGCTGCGCGTGGTGCTGGAAGGCCGCAAGGTCGGCCATGCGCATTTCCACACCCGCCGCGGCCAGGACACGGTGGTGACCGGGCAGGTGATCGAGCTGTCGCTCGGCCGTGCCGGCGTGGCGGTGGCCATGCGCATCGAGGAGCGCCACGAGGAGACCGACGACGGCGAGCCCCTGGCCTTCTTCGCCGCCAGCACCATCAGCGGCCTGACCATGTCGGTGTCGGGCCGGCGCCAGGCCGACGGCCGCTTCGCGGTGCGCTCCGGCCGCGGCGACGGCGACGGCGCCAGCCGCCTGCTCGACTGGCCGGAAGGCGCCCTGCTCGCGCATGGCGCCGAGCTTCGCCTGCGCGAACTGGGGACCGCCGCCGGCGCCAGCGCCCGCCTGCGCGTCTTCCAGGCGATGCTGCAGGAAGCGGTCGAGCTCGAGCACACCGTCATCGGACCGGCCTGGATCGACCTCCCCGAGGGCCGTCGCCAGCTCACCGAGGTCCGGCAGGTGCTGGCCTTCCCCGAGGGCGACATGGCCAGCCGCGGCTGGCTCGACGAGCGGCTGCGCCTGCGCCGGCTGACCATGGACCTGCTCGGCCAGGAACTGGAGCTGATCGAATGCGACCGGGCCTGCGCGACCGCGCCGAACCAGCCCGCCGAGATCCTGGAGACCGCCCTGCTCGCCGTCCCGCGCGCGCTGGACGCGCGCGAGCGCGGCGGTCCGCTGCGTCTGGTCCTGCGCAGCGAGCGGCAGCCCCGCGACTGGCCCGGCATCGACGGCCAGCGGGTGCTGGCGCTGGACGGCGAGCGCTGGGCGCTGCACCTGCGCGCCGGCAGCGGCGGCGATCCGGTGCCGCCGCCGGTGGACGCCGACCTGGCGCGCACCGACTGGCTGGACCACGACGACCCCGATGTCCGGGCCCTGCTGCCCGGCGACCTGCCGGCCTCGCCGAAACTCGCCATGGCGCGCCTGACCGAACTGGTCGGCCGCCATATCCGGGACAAGACGCTGGCGGTCGGCTACGCCAGCGCCAGCGATGCCGCGCGCATGCGCGAGGGCGACTGCACCGAGCACGCCGTCCTGCTGGCCGCCCTGGCGCGCGCCGCCGGCATCCCGGCGCGCGTCGTCACCGGCCTGGCCTACGCCACCGAGTACGGCGGACCCGCCTTCGTGCCGCACGCCTGGGTGGCGGCCTGGACCGGCAAGGCCTGGCAGGCCTTCGACGCCGCCCTGCCCGGCGAGGCGCAAGTGCGCATCGCGGTGCACGCCGGCGACGGCGACCCCTGGCGCTTCTACGGCGGCGTCGAGGTACTGGGCGACCTGGCGGTCGAGGCGGTCGAGGCGCTGCCGAGGCAGTGAGCGCTTTCGCCCCGCGGGCGACGGGCGCCGGGCGGCGTCGTGGCCGCCCCGGCAGCGCTCCCCGGCCCGCCGGTGCGCCCGGCCGCCGCATGGCGCCGGTCGAACCCTGGCGCCATGCGGCGGGCCGCGGTCCGGCCAGCCCCTCCGGCACCGCCCCGGTCCCGCTTCGGCCTCAGTTGGTCCGGATCGGCAGGTAGGTCGCGTTGTTCCACTCCACGACCTCGGCGATGGCATCGTTCTCGTCGACGATCACCCCCAGCCAGTAGTTCCTGTTCGCGTCCAGGTTGGCCGGAATCGTCAGCGTGACCTCGGCGGTGAAGTGGCCGCCGGCCGAGATCGACAGGCTGCCGCCGCCGATCCGGCGATCGGCGGTGGTGACCAGGTCGTTGCTGGAGATGTAGAACCCGACCGGCACGTTGTTCTGCGCCTGCGAGCCCATGTTCTCGTAGGTGAACTCGGCACGCACCTGCTGGCCGCGGTTGACCCGGAAGCGGGTCTCCCCGGCGTCGTCGAAACTGGCGAGCACGGCGCCCGACGTGTTGAACAGCCGCGTCTTGCGATGCCTGCTGTACTCGCCGCTGGTGCCGTCGTAGCGCCAGTGGACGACCCCGAGATCGCGGCGCGCCGGGGAACGGGCGCCGTACAGGAACACCGCGGCGGCCGAGCCATCGGCGCCGAAGTAGGCCCGCGCCATGCCGCCGTTGGCGTGCAGGTGCGTGAAGTCGGTGCCCATGATGTTGTACCAGCGGTTCTCGTGGTTGAGGATCAGGCCGTGGCCGATCTCGTGCAGTCCGGTCGAGCGCATCGGCCGGCCGTCGGTGCCGCCACCGTAGCCGGTCACGTTGCCCTTGGCCTCGGACGACGCCCATTGCCAGGGCGAGCGGTAGTCGAACACGACATCGACCTCGTCCAGGCTCACGTGGTTGCCGAAGAACCAGTAGCAGGTCCAGTACTGGAATGCGCGCGCGGGCGCGCCCGCCAGCAGGCCGGTGTCGGTGCTGCCCCAGACCTCGCTGGTGCCGTTGCCGCGGCGCACGCTGCCGGTGGTGCCGAGGCTGTAGGTGAACCTGCTCGGATTCAGGTTGAAGCGGTCGATCGTGCCCTGCAGCGTGTTGCGCCAGGTGCCGGCCGGGAAGCTGGTGGTCGAGGCACGCAGCTGCTTGCTGTTCGAGCCCCACTTGAGCCGTTCGCCAAGACAGGTCTTGGTCGAATAGGCGGCGACCTGGCCGGCGAACAGGCCGGCGGACAGGACGCAGGCGAATTTCAGTGCGATGCGGATCATGGTCATGCTCCCGGCTGGCGATCGTCACGACGGATGACGGGGTTGAACTCCTGCCGTTCCACGGCCTCGCGCTCGCGCCGCTCCTCGGCGCTCTCGTCGCCGCGCTGGCGGGCGCGCTGCAGCACCTCCGGACGGACCCGCGGCGGACGCGACGCGGCCAGGGTCGATGCCTTGAACGGCGTGTCCGGATCCACGCTGACGACCCGCGTGCCGGCGGCGCCCTCCGGCGCGCGCCTGATCTCCTCGACCAGCCAGCGGCGGACCTGGTCGAGGGCGACCGCCGTGCGCTCGCGCGGCTCCGGCTCGACCATCCGGACCTGGATGCCCTCCTCCCCGACCAGGCTGTTGCGCTGGCGCTCGCGCGCCGGCGCGCCGGTCTCGTGCTCGATCGACCTGGGCGCCTCCTGCGCGTAGCGACGGCGCAGCTCGTCGATGTCCGCCTCGCGGCCCATGGCGCGGACCTGCCGGGCGACCTCGGGGTTGCGCATCAGCTCGTCGAAGGCGGGTGCGGGGAAGCGGACTTTCAGGAGCTCGGCCTCGACCTGGTCGCCATGGCGAAGGCGACCTTCCTCGTAGCCGACCACCGCCCGCCCGTGGGCGTCGTAGACCTGGTCGCGGAAGATCCTGAGCCGGCCGTCCTCGCAGTCGACCAGCGGACAGTCGGAGGTGCCGTTGCCCTGGATCATCAGGATGTCCTGGTCGCCGGGACTGAACATCGGCACGCCGACCACGCTCAGGAACCTGCCCCGCCCGTCGGTGCCGCCGACGAAGCGCAAGGTGACCAGGTCGCCATCCGCCCGGCCGCGCAGGGTGTCCTCGATCCGGTAGGTGACGAAGGTGTGCGGGATTCGCTCGTCGTCGTCGGAGAGGCGGTAGGCGACCGTCGCGACGGTGCCCCGGACGATGGCATCGGCGGCCGCGACCGCGTGTGCGAGGGTTGGCGGCCGCGCCGGCTTTTCAGGGTCCTGCGCCAGCGCCGAGGTGGCCGGCAGCAGGAGGGCGGCCAGGCCCGCGAGGAGCGCGGCCTGGCGACGGTGTCGAAGGGGTGTTGCGATGGCCATGGGCATGCCTGCCTCCTCCACGAAGGGGATCCGGGGGTCCCGGCCACCGGCGGGAGGGCCGGCGGCCGGGCGGGTCGAAGACCCGGGCGTCGACGCGTCCTGGCCAGGCGACGGTGACGGGTGTCTTCCCCTTCAGACTACGCACGAACGCCGACCGGCCTGACAGAGAGGAAAGATGCACTGAGGTACCCGCGGCCAACCTGGAAACCACCGGCCCGGTCGGCTTCGGGGCGGCCGTCCTTCGCAGGGCCGGAAGGGCGGCCGGCAAGCCGGGCGAAGTCATCATCGCCTCGCCGGACGGCCCTCCCCGACGGCGACCCACGGGCCTTTCCGCACCTGCCTGCCGGGGCGCGGATGGCGCTGCCGGGCAGGATTCAAGGGTCAGGCGTCGTCCCCGTGCTGCCCGGGCAGGTCGGCGACCGGCGCTGCGCCACGCCTCGCGGCGGCGGGTCCCCGGTGGTCGGCTTCGCGCTACGGGGCCGCGAACCGGTTGTCTGCCTCGGCGCCGACAGCCCGGTGCAGCAGGACCCGCTGGCCCGGCCTGGCCGGATCGGGAGGGTGGCCATGGCTCGCTGCCGCGGTGTGACCGTGTTGCTACCCTTGCGACGACGCGCCGGCAGGAAGGGCCCGGTCGGAGCCGGTGGCAGGCCGCCGCGCCCGCCTGCCGCCGGCAGCCCCGGCCCTCGCCGCCCCCCCGGGAGACCGCCAGGATGACCCTGCCATCGAGCCTCGCCCTGCCGTTCCCGGACCGCGCCGCGGCAGCGGAACGGCTCGCCCACGCCCTGTCCGCCCGGCGCGGTCGGCAGCCCCTGGTCGTGGCCATCCCGCGCGGTGCGGTGCCGATCGCGCGCCTGGTCGCCGACCGCCTGGGCGGCGAGCTGGACGTGGTGCTGGTGCGCAAGATCGGGGCGCCGGGCAACCCGGAATTCGCGGTCGCCTCGGTCGACGAGTCGGGCTGGCTCTACGTCGCGCCCCACGCGCCGCAGGCCGGCGCCGACCCCGACTACCTGGAGCGGGAGGCCGCGCGGCAGCTCGCGCTGATCCGCCAGCGCCGCGCGCGCTACACGCCCGGGCGGGCGGCCCTGGACGCGCGCGGCCGCGACGTCATCGTCGTCGACGACGGCATGGCCACCGGCGCCACCATGCGCGCCGCCGTCCACGCCCTGCGCCAGCAGCATCCGGCCTCGCTCACCTGCGCGGTGCCGGTCGCCTCGCGCGAGGCGCTGGAGACGGTCCGGCCGTTCGTGGATTCCCTGGTGTGCCTGGCCGCCCCGGCCTGGTTCGAGGGCGTCGGGCAGTTCTACCTCGATTTCCGCCAGGTCGGGGACGACGAGGTGGTCCGCGCCCTGGCGGCGGACGCCGGCGCCTGAGCCGCGCCGTCCCGGCCTCGGTGCCGGCGCTCAGCCCCCGGCCGCGAAGCCGACGCCGAGCCGCTGCCCGGGCGCGAAGGTGTCCGGCCGCGCCAGCGGCCAGAAGCGCTGGAACACGGCGTGCTCCGGTATGCCGTCGAGCAGGGCGCCGCGCTCCACCCAGCGGTAGTTCAGCGCCATCGAGCGCACCTGGAACGGCGAGACACGGCGGATGATGTGCTCGGGGCCCAGCTCGTCCGGATGCGAGAGCCCGGCGGCAGCGAGCAGGGATTGCAGGGCCTTCAGGGTCTGCGCGTGGAAGCGCTGCACGCGTTCGGCCTTGTCGGCGACCACCAGGCCGCGCTGGCGCAGCGGGTCCTGGGTGGCGACGCCGGTCGGGCACTTGCCGGTGTGGCAGGTCTGCGACTGGATGCAGCCGAGCGCGAACATGAAGCCGCGCGCCGCGTTGCACCAGTCGGCGCCCAGCGCCAGCGCGCGCGCCAGGTCGAAGCCGGTGATGATCTTGCCGGCGGCGGCGACATGGATGCGCTCGCGCAGGCCCAGTCCGACCAGGGTGTTGTGGACCAGCATCAGGGCTTCGCGCATCGGCACGCCGACGTGGTCGGTGAACTCCAGCGGCGCGGCGCCGGTGCCGCCCTCGCCGCCGTCGACGACGATGAAGTCCGGACGCAGGCCGGTCTGCGCCATCGCCTTGGCGATCGCGAACCACTCCCAGGGATGGCCGATCGCCAGCTTGAAGCCGGTCGGCTTGCCGCCGGACAGCTCGCGCAGGCGCGCGATGAATTCGAGCAGGCCGATCGGCGTGTCGAAGGCGCTGTGCCGGGCCGGCGACAGGCAGTCGACGCCCGCCGGCACGCCGCGCGCCTCGGCGATCTCGGCGGTCACCTTGGCGCCTGGCAGGATGCCGCCCTGGCCGGGCTTGGCGCCCTGGCTGAGCTTCAGCTCGATCATCTTCACCTGCGGGTCGGCGGCCTGCTCGGCGAAACGCTCCGGGTCGAAGCGGCCGTCGCGGGTGCGGCAGCCGAAGTAGCCCGAGCCGATCTCCCAGACCAGATCGCCGCCGTGCACGCGGTGGTGGCGCGAGATCGAGCCCTCGCCGGTGTCGTGGTAGAAGGCGCCGCGCCGGGCGCCCTCGTTGAGCGCCAGGATCGCCGCCGCCGACAGCGAGCCGAAGCTCATCGCCGAAATGTTGAACACGCTGGCCGAGTACGGCCGGGCGCAGCCCGGGCCGATGGTGATCCGGAAATCGTGGCCCTCGATGGCGGCCGGCGCCAGCGAGTGGTTGATCCACTCGTAGTCGTCGCCGTAGACGTCCTGCTGGGTGCCGAACGGCCGGGTGTCGATCTGGTCCTTGGCGCGCTGGTAGACCAGGGCGCGCTGCTGGCGCGAGAACGGCACCTCGTCGTTGTCGCCCTCGATCAGGTACTGGCGGATCTCCGGCCGGAAGTGCTCGAACAGGTAGCGCAACCGCCCGAACACCGGGTAGTTGCGGAGCACGGCCCGGCGGGTCTGGGTCAGGTCGCGGATGCCCAGCAGCAGCAGGGACGCTCCCAGCGCGGCCAGCAACCACCAGCCCCAGCCGTCGCCGCGCAGCGCCAGCCAGGCGCCGAGCACCGCCATCGCCAGGCTCAGCGGCACCGCCAGGTAGCGTCCGATCACCAGTCCCCGCATGCGCGCCTCCTTGCCGTACCCGGTCGCCAGTCTAGTCCGGATGGTTGGTGAGGACGCGTGGCGAGTCCGTCGAGATCGCGTCGCGCATCGGGCCTGGGCCGACCCGGCGCGACGGCGTCGTCGACGGAACCGGCTGCCGGATGGCGGCCCGCGGCGTGCGGGCGCCTCCGCAAACTCGCCGCGGCGGGGCGCGCGACGGCGACGGGCCGGCAGCGCCGCCGGTCCGGTGGCACCATCGGCGCATGAACCGACTGTTCGACAGCCACTGCCACCTGGACGCCGCCGAGTTCGACGCCGACCGGGACGAGGTGCTGGCGCGGGCCCACGCCGCCGGCGTGCATGGGCTGCTGCTGCCGGCGACCGATGCCGCCGGCTGGCCGGCACTGCGCGCGCTGTGCGCTGCGACGCCGGGCCTGCATCCGGCCTACGGCCTGCACCCGATGTTCTTGGCCAGGCACCGGCGCGAACACCTGGACCTGCTGCGCGACTGGCTGGCCCGCGAGCGGCCGGTGGCGGTGGGCGAGTGCGGCCTGGATTTCTGGAACGGCAGCGACGATGCCGCGCAGCAGCTGGACCTGCTCGACGGGCAACTGCGCCTGGCCCGCGAGTTCGACCTGCCGGTGGTGCTGCACGCCCGCAAGGCCCTCGACGCCGTCACCGCCGCGCTGCGCCGGATCGGCGGCCTGCGCGGCGTGGTGCACAGTTTTTCCGGCAGCCCGCAGCAGGCGCGGGCGCTGTGGGATCTTGGCTTCCACCTGGGCATCGGCGGCCCGGTGACCTATCCGCGGGCACGACGGCTGCGCGCCCTGGTCGCGACCATGCCGGCCCGGTGGCTGCTGCTGGAGACCGACAGCCCGGACCAGCCGCCGTTCGGCAGCCAGGGCCAGCGCAACGAGCCGGCGCGGCTGCCGCAGGTGGCGACCGAGGTGGCGGCCTTGCGCGGCGAGACGGCGGCGTCGCTGGCCGCCACCACCACGGCCAATGCCTGCCGCCTGTTCGGCCTGCCGGTGCCCGACCAGGCTTGACCTGCATCAAGCGACCGCCGTGCTGCGATGCGACAATGGGCGCCGCCGCTTCCTTCCCGTCCGCCCGAGCACCGATGGCCGTATCCGCCTTCATCCAGGAAACCATCCTGGACGTCCGCCACTGGACCGACAGCTACTTCAGCTTCACCTGCAGCCGCGACGACGGCTTCCGGTTCGACAACGGCCAGTTCGTGATGATCGGCCTGGAGGTGGACGGCCGGCCGCTGATGCGCGCCTACTCGATCGCCAGCGCCAACTGGGAGGAACAGCTCGAGTTCTTCTCGATCAAGGTACCGGACGGCCCGCTGACCTCCCGCCTGCAGCACGTCCGGCCCGGCGACACCCTGCTGCTCAGCCGCAAGCCGACCGGCACCCTGCTGATCTCCGACGTCCATCCCGGCGGCACCCTGTACCTGCTGGCCACCGGCACCGGGCTGGCGCCGTTCCTGGCCATCGTCAAGGACCCGGCCACCTACGAGCGCTTCGACACGGTGGTGCTGACCCACGGCGTGCGCGAGGCGCGCGACCTGGCCTACCGCGACTGGATCGAGAACGAGCTGCCGCGCCACCCCTACCTCGGGGAGGAGATCCGGGCCAAGCTCCGCTACTACCCGGCGGTCAGCCGCCAGCCGTTCCGGCACGAAGGCCGGCTGACCGAGCTGATGGCCAGCGGCCGCATGCAGGCCGACCTCGGCCTGGCGCCGCTGGACCCGGCCCGCGACCGCGCGATGATCTGCGGCAGCCCGGCCATGCTGGCCGACTTCCGCGGCCTGCTCGACGAACGCGGCTTCAGCGCCTCGCAGAAGATCGGCCAGGCCGGCCACTACGTGTTCGAACGCGCCTTCGTGGAACGCTGACGGCCGGCCGCGGCGCTTGCGTCCATGGCAGGGGCGCCAGGACGAGGCGGAGGATCGGGCGGGCCGGTCGCCGCGCGCCCCGCAGGCCCCTCGCTGCACGCTCAGGCGCAGGGGCGGGCGTCGTCGGCACCGGCCTCGCGATCGAGCACCTCCACCGCCTGCCGGTACAGCGCCATGGCCCGCGCCGGCCGGTCGGCGATGCACACCAGGCCGAGCTTGCCGAACTCCGACATCGCGCCGATCAGGTTGAAGACCACGCCCTCCAGGCGGGTCTCGTCGAACTGCAGCCGGTTGCACACCAGGATGTCGATCAGGTCCTCGGGCACCAGGCGCCGGTAGCGCGGATGCACGAGGTTGTCGGTGGCGTAGTAGTGGCGAGGCTGGCCCAGGGGCGTCAGGAAGGTGGCGCTGGCGGCGTCGTAGACGCCGTTGGTGAGGAACTGCAGCATCTGGAACGGCAGGGTGGTGCCGCCCTTGCGCAGGTTGATCTCGATCGCCCGGTGGCGCCATCCGTCGCCGTCCGGAACCGACACGAAATCCACCGCGAACCGGCCGAGCACGCCTTCGTCGCGCAGGACCGCCGCCACCGCCAGGGCGCGCTCCTGGATCGCCACGGCATAGGCCGGGTCGGCCGGGAAGGTGCTGCCCTGGAAGACCTGGCCGCTGCGCCCCGCCAGCACCTGGTCGTGGCTGGAGATCAGCTCCAGGCCGCCCAGCGGGTTGATCCGCACCTGGACCGACGGCGAGCGCTTGCCCTCGCCGTCCAGCCAGGCCTCGACGATGCCGCCGTGGCGGCGGAACAGCTCGCCGTAGCGTGCCAGCGGCAGGTCCTCGGCCTCCATGCGCAGGGCCGCCGGAAGGGCCTCGAGGACGCTCGCTGCCCGGGTCGGATCGACCACGTCCTTGCGGTCGAGTACCGCGTTGCCGTCGCCGGAAAAACCCTCGTTGAGCTTGAACACCACCCGCCGCAGGCCGGCATCGCGCGCGAACAGGCCGGCCGCCGCCTCGGCCGCGGCGTCGAGATCCGCCAGATCCTCCGCGCCCGCGGCCAGCTCGATGCCGGCCCGGCGGAAGGCCTCCCGGGAGCCCGACTTGCCGCCCCAGCGGCCATGCACGGGATCGCAGGCGTACATCGGGATGCCCAGGCGCACGGCCAGGCTGACCTCGTCGGCGGTCGCGTTGAACACCGACAGGTGGGCGCTGTCGGGGTCGCCAAGCTCCATGCGGATGCGCGCCAGCAGGCGCGGCCGCGCCAGCAGCTTGGCGGTCAGGCTGCCCGGCCCTGCGTCGTGGGCGCTGAGCAGCACCAGGCGACGCCGCGCATGGTCGGCGGGCACCCCGGACAGCAGGCTCAGGTAGTAGTCGACCACCACCGGCGCGATCGGAACGCTGGTGACGTAGACGACACGGGTGCGCGGCAGGCGCAGCAGCATCAGCATGCTGAGCAGGCGCTCCTCGTAGTGGCGGGCGCCGGCGACCTTGGCCAGGACCTCGGCGTCCAGGCTCAGGCCCGGCACCACCACCACCGTGCGCGGCGCGCCGGGATCCCGGAACACCTCGCGGAACAGGCCCGGCAGGCGCGCCTGCAGCGCCAGGAAGGCGGCGCGCTCGGTCTCGCCGCCGGTGGCCGCTGCGGTCGGTGGCTGCGGATGATCCGGGTCCATGCCGCCATGGTAGGCGCTGGCGCGCTGAACCGCGCGCCACTGCCGCCGACCGCCCGGCGCGGCCGGGATTGAGGTGGGCGGTCCGCCCCGGGCAGACTGTCGGCATGCGCTTCGAGCCCTACGTCGCCCCGATCCAGGCCATTGCCGGCCGCCGCGAGGACCTGCTGGTGCTGTGCTGCCACGCCAGCCACGCGATCCCCGACGCGCTGGGGGGACTCGGCCTGACCCCGGTCGACCGCCTGGAACACATCGCCTGGGATCCCGGTGCGCGCGAGGTCGCCCTGGCCCTGGCCGCGCGCCTGGACTGCCCTGCCCTGCTCGGCGGCGTCTCGCGCCTGGTGGTCGATCTCAACCGCTCGCCGACCTCGTCCGAGCTGATCCTGGCCGAGAGCGACAACCGCATGGTGCCCGGCAACCTGCGGGTCGGCGACGCCGAGCGCGCCGCGCGCATCGCCGACTGGCATGCGCCCTACCACGCCGCGATCGATCGCCATCTCGACGACCTGGCCGGGCGCGGCGTCGCCCCGACCCTCGTCGCGATCCACAGCTTCACGCCCGTCTGGTGCGGCATCGCCCGGCCATGGCACGCCGGCGTGCTCTGGAAGCACGAGCGGGAACCCGTGGCGGCCCTGATCGACGCCCTGGCCCGCCAGGGCCTGGCCGTGGGCGACAACGAACCCTACGACGGCCATGTCGCCATGGGCTATACCCTCGAGCAGCACGGCGAGCGGCGCGGATTGCGGCACGTCCTGCTTGAGCTGCGCAACGACCTGCTGGGCACGCGCGAGCAGACCGGCGCCTGGGCTGACCGCCTGGCGGCTGCCCTTCGCGATGCCGGCTGGGCCTGAGGCGGATTGCGGGGGCGCGCCCGGCGGCCGGCTCATCCCTCGCCCCGCCCTGTCGACCACCTGTCGGCAACCGCCACGCAACGTTCACACCAGTACTGTCATCTACCCCTGGTGCTCCAAGGAGGGCTTCGTGGATCGGTCCGGCGCACCGGCGCAATGCGCGCAAGCAGTCCCCCCGCCATCCCTGCCGGCGGTCTCGCGCCTGCTGCGCAGCGCGCTGATCGCTGCACTGCTGGCCGCCGTCGCGCTTGCCTTCGCATGGGTGCGCGGTGGACTCGGCAGGGCCGAGGACAGCCGCCCCGGTGACATCGTCGACACCCAGCAGGGCGGCGCCGAGCCGCGCCATGCCGGGGTCCGACGGGCCCACGCCCGCGGCCTGTGCGTGAGCGGCCGGTTCCTGGCCTCCGGCGAGGCGGCGGCGCTGTCCAGCGCCCGGGTGTTCGCGCCCGGCCAGTCGCCCCTGATCGGCCGCCTGTCGGTCGGCGGCGGCGACCCGGCCGGGCCGGAGGCGACCGCCGGCGTGCGCAGCCTCGCCCTGGCGATCGCCCAGGCCGACGGCCAGCAGTGGCGGATGGCGATGAACACGCCGCCGGTGCTGCCGGTGGCGACGCCGCAGGCCTTCCACGCCCAGCTCCGGGCGATGGCGCCCGACCCGGCGACCGGGCGCCCGGACCCGCAGCGCCTGGCCGGGTTCTTCGCGGCGCATCCGGAAAGCGCGGCGTTCCGCGCCTGGCAGGCGCAGTACCGGGCCAGCGACAGCTGGGCCACCACCCGGTACCACGCGGCCAACGCCTTCGTGCTGGTCGATGCCGAGGGCCGCCGGCAGCCGGTGCGCTGGCTGCTGGAGCCCGAACAGGCCGGCGCGCCCCTGCCCGAAGGCCCGCATGCCGCGGACGCGCTGAGCCGGGAGTTCCTCGAGCGTCTCGCGCGCGGCCCGGTGCGCTGGACCCTGCGCCTGCAGCTGGCCGAGCCGGGCGATGCCGTGGACGATCCGAGCCGGCCCTGGCCGCCGTCCCGCCGGCAGGTCGACGCCGGCGTCGTGGAGCTGGCCGCCGCCCACCCCGGCGGCGGCGCCTGCGACGGCCTGAGCTTCGATCCCCTGGTGCTGCCGCGCGGTATCCGGCCCTCGGCCGACCCGATCCTGCATGCCCGGCGCGCCGCCTATGCCGAGAGCCTGCGGCGACGGGCTGCCGAGGTGCGCGCGGGAGCCGGCCGATGAGCGGCCGCTACCCGGCGAGCGCGCGCCTGCTGCACTGGGCGATGGCCGCGCTGCTGCTGTCGATGCTGTTCCTGGGCGCCGCCATGGTCGACCGCTGGCAGCCGTGGGCGACCAGCGCCATCCAGCTGCACAAGGCGTTCGGCCTGCTCGCCCTTGCGCTGGCCGTACTTCGCCTGGTCAACCGGCTGCGCTTCCGCGCCCCGCCGCTGCCCGCGGGGATGCCGGCAGCGCAGCGTGCCATCGCGCATGCCAGCCACGTCCTGCTGTACGCGCTGATGCTGGCGCTGCCGCTGACCGGCTGGGCCATGCAGGGTGCCGCGGGACTGCCGGTGCAGGTCGCCGGCTGGGTGCTGCCCGCCCTGGTCGAGCCCGACCTCGCCCGCTACGGGCTGCTGCGCGAGCTGCATGCCTGGCTGGCCTACGGGCTGCTCGGCCTGGTCCTGCTGCACGCCGGCGCCGCCCTGCACCACGGCTGGGTGCGGCGCGACGGACTGTTGGCACGCATGGGGTTCGCAAGCGAGGGCGCGGAGGACCCGGCGGCGATGCCGGAGCCGCCGGCCCTCCCTGGCGCCATCACGGCCGGCGATTCGCCGGGAGCGGCACCCGCCGCCGCCGAAGCGGTTGGCGAGCAGCGCCAGGGCTGAGCGAACGGGAATGCGCGCCGACCCGGAGGTGCGGCGGTCGCCGGTCCCCGCTACCGCCCCGGGTCGGCGGGTCGGCCCGGATCGTCCGGGCCCGCCGTCGGCGCCAGCGCAAGCAGTCGCTCCACCACTTTGCCGACCGCCACCATCCCGAAGGTGGCGGTCACGTGCATGGCGGCGCCCAGGCTGGCGTCGCAATCCAGCCGGCCGGCGCCGCCGGGTGCAGGGCGGGTGCCGCAGACGCTGCCGTCGGGCTGCGGGTAGCGCACGTTCTCCAGCGAGTAGACGGCCGGGACGCCGAAGCTGCGCCGGGGGTTGCGCGGGAAGTTGAAGTCCTGGCGCAGCTTCTTGCGGACCAGGGCGAGCAGGGCGTCGTGCTCGGTACCGGACAGGTCGCGCACCCGCACCAGCGAGGCGTCGGCGCGACCGCCCGCGGAACCGCAGGTGACCAGCGGTACCCGGTTGCGCCGGCACCAGGCGATGGTCTCGACCTTGACCCGGAAGGCGTCGCAGCAGTCCAGCACCAGGTCGTGGCCGGCGCCGAGCAGCTCGGCGAGGGTCGGTGGCGTCAGGAAGCGTTCCAGGGCCTGCACGCGCAGGTCCGGGTTGATGGCCCGGGCGCGCTCGGCGAGCACCTCGACCTTGGCGCGGCCGTAGGCGCCCATCAGTGCCGGCAACTGGCGGTTGGTGTTGCTCAGGCAGACGTCGTCGCCGTCGATCAGCACCAGGCGACCGACGCCGGAACGGGCCAGTGCCTCGACGGCCCAGGAGCCGACGCCGCCGGTGCCGACCACGCACACCTGGCGGCTGGCCAGGCGCGCCACCGCGCCGCTGCCGTACAGGCGGTCGATCCCCCCGAACCGCACCGAACGCAGCTGTTCGGGCGTTTCCTCGTGGGAGATCGCAGGCTCTCCGGACATCGCGCTCAGGCCAGCCGCGTGCCGTTCGGCACCGGCCGCTCGAGGGCGGTGAGCACCACGCCCTCCGCGGTCGGGAAGCCGGTCAGCAGGAAGGTCGAGCGCACCGGCCCCACCTGCTTCGGGGGAAAGTTCAGCACGCCCACGACCTGCCGGCCGACCAGGTCCTCGGGCCGGTACAGGGCGGCCACCTGGGCGCTGGTCTTGCGCTCGCCGTAGGGACCGAAATCGACCCAGACCTTGAGCGCCGGCTTGCGCGCCTCGGGGAACGGCTCGGCGCGGGTCACGGTGCCGGCGACCATCAGGACACGCTCGAAATCGCTCCAGGCGATCTCCGGCTGCTGCTCAGCCGCTGCCATCGAGCACCTCGCGCAGGTGCGCCAGGGTCGGTGCGCGCAGCTCGGCATCGTCGAGCGCGTAGCGCAGGGTCGCCTGGACCAGGCCCAGCTTGTTTCCGCAGTCGTAGCGGGTGCCGGCGAAGCGGTAGGCCCAGACCGGGTCGCCGGCCTCGATCAGCGCCTCGATGGCGTCGGTGAGCTGGATCTCGTTGCCGGCGCCCGGCGGCGTCGCCGCAAGGGCCCCGAAGATCCCGCCCGACAGCACGTAGCGGCCGACCACGCCGAGCGTCGAGGGCGCCCGCTCCGGCGCCGGCTTCTCGACGATCGCAGCCATCCGCAGGGCATCGCCATGCGCCTGCCCGGCATCGGCCAGGGACACGATGCCGTAGCTGCCGGTCTTCTCGCGCGGCACGTCCTCGACCGCCACCACGCTGCCGCGCTCGCGCTCGGCGACCTCGACCATCTGCGCCAGGGCGCCCTTGCCGCGGTTCCAGATCAGGTCGTCGGGCAGCAGCACCGCGAACGGCTCGTCGCCGACCACCGGGCGCGCGCAAAGGACCGCATGACCCAGGCCGCGCGCCTCGCTCTGGGTGACGAACACGCAGCGGACGCCGTCCGGCAGGGTGCTGCGCACGCGGTCAAGGAGGTCGGCCCGACCCTTCATCTCGAGCCGGTGCTCGAGCTCGTAGGCGGTGTCGAAGTAGTCGGCGATCGCGTGCTTGTAGCGGTTGACCACGAACACCAGGGTCCGGCAGCCGGCCTCCACCGCCTCGTTGGCCGCGTACTGGATCAGCGGCATGTCGACCACCGGCAGCATCTCCTTGGGCACGACCTTGGAGGCCGGCAGGAAGCGGGTGCCCAGGCCGGCCACGGGGAACACGGCGGTGCGGACCTTGTACGTCATGCGATCTGCCTGTCTTGATGGGATTCGTCGCGCACGAACTCCGGGACCAGCTCGTGGATCAGGCGCGACAGCCGCAGGGTGTCGTGATCGTGCACCGCCGCCGCGATCAGGTCCAGCCGCTGCACCAGCACCGCCCAGTCGGCGGCGCGCGAGCGCGCCTGCATGATCTTCGGGTGCGCGGTCTCGATGTAGCGCTCCTGCGGGTGGAACAGTTCCTCCGACAGCTTCTCGCCGGGGCGCAGGCCGGTGTAGGCGATCTGGATGTCGACGCCGGGCGTCTTGCCGGCCAGCCGGATCATCTGCTCGGCCAGGTAGCCGATCCGCACCGGCTCGCCCATGTCCAGGGCGAAGATCTCGCCGCCGCGGCCCAGCACGCTGGCCTGCAGGATCAGCTGGCAGGCCTCGGGGATGGTCATGAACCAGCGCTCGACCTCCGGATGGGTGACCGTGACCGGGCCGCCGCGGGCGATCTGCTCGCGGAACAACGGCACCACCGAGCCGGCCGAACCCAGCACGTTGCCGAACCGGACCGTGGTGACGCGCATGCCGGTGCGGCCGGCCAGGGCCTGGCAGTACAGCTCGGCGATGCGCTTGCTGGCGCCCATCACGTTGCCGGGGTTGACCGCCTTGTCGGTGCTGATCAGCACGAAGCCCTCGACGCCGCCGGCCGCCGCGGCCTCGGCCATCGCCCGCGTTCCCAGCACGTTGTTGCGCAGGGCCTCGCGCAGCTGCTGCTCGAGCAGGTGCACGTGCTTGTAGGCGGCGGCATGGAACACCTGCTGCGGCCGGAAGCGTTCGACCACGTGGCGGGCGGTGCCCGGATCCGAGCAGTCGCCGAGCACGGCGTCGATCTGGAGGTCCGGCCATGCGCCGCGCAGCTCCTGCTCGATCCGGTAGAGGTTGTACTCGCCCTGCTCGAGGACGATCAGGCGGCCGACGCCCAGGCGTGCGAGCTGCCGGCACAGCTCGGAGCCGATCGAACCGCCGCCGCCGGTGACCAGCACGCTGCGCCCGGCCAGGCCGGCGCCGATCGCCTGCCAGTCCAGCTCGATCTCCTCGCGGCCGAGCAGGTCCTCGATCGCCACCTCCTTGAGCTGGCCGGCCTGTGCGCGACCGGCGATCACGTCCTTCAGGCGCGGTACCGTGCGGAACGGCACGCCGGCGTCCTCGCACAGTTCGACGATGCGCTTCATCTGGGCGGTGCTGGCGGTGGGGATGGCGATCACCAGCAGGTCGGCGGCGACCTCGCGCGCGATCCGGCCGATCTGGTCCAGCCCGCCCAGCACCGGCAGGCCGCGGATACGGGCGCCGCGCAGCGCCGGGTTGTCGTCGAGCAGCCCGACCGGACGCCAGGCCCGATCGTTCTGGAGCTCGCGCAGCAGGGCCTCGCCGGCGCGCCCGGCGCCCAGCACCAGCACCCGGGTCGAACCGGCGCGCCGCATCAGGTCGAGCCGGCTGTCCTTCCAGTACCGGTAGGCCAGGCGCGGCGCGGCCAGCGCCAGCGCGGCGACGAACGGATAGGCCAGCAGCACGCTGCGCGGAACGCCCTCCAGCCGGTACACCACGAACAGCACGAGGGTGACCGCCAGCGCGCCGACCACGGTCGCGCGCAGGATGTTGGACAGGTCGGGCAGGCTGGCGAACCGCCACAGGCCCCGGTACAGGCCGGTCCACCACAGCACCAGGCCCTGCGCCAGCACCACCCAGGGCAGCTCGCGCGACAGCAGTGCCGGCGGCATGTAGCCGACATCGGACATCCAGTAGCGCAGCCACTGGGCCAGGTACCAGGCCAGGCAGACCATCAGCAGGTCGTGCACGACCACCGCCAGGCGCGGGTGCAGGCGGGCCATCAGGCTACGCAACCGGGCCATCGGCCACCTTGCTCGCCAGGCGTCGCGACAGCGCGATGCGCAGCAGCAGCCAGAGGCCGGCCGCCGCCGCCAGCACCGCGACGGCCAGCAGCCACTGGCGCTCCGGCGCCATCGTCAGGCCCAGCAGGAGCGCGGGCAGCGCCACCAGGAGGTTCCAGGCCAGGTAGCCGAGGCTGACCCGGGCATGGCTGGCGCCGGCCTGCACCAGCAACTGGTAGAGGTGCGAGCGATGCGCCTGCCAGACGCGCTCGCCGCGCAGCAGCCGGTACGCCAGGGTGGCGCCGCTGTCGACCAGGAAGGCCGACATCAGCACCAGGGACAGCGGCAACGGCAGGATCGCGTGCACGGCCGCGAACAGCAGCAGCCAGGCGGCGGCGGCGCCGATGAATCCGGACGCGCCGTCGCCGAGGAAGACGCGTGCGCGCGGGAAGTTGAACGGCAGGAAGCCGGCCGCGGCGGCCGCCACCAGCGCCGCGAACAGGGCGGCCCCGTACTCCCCGGCCAGGCCCAGGGCGATCGCGTAGGCGCCGCCGTACCAGATCGCCTGCATCGCGAGCAGGCCGTCGATGCCGTCCATGAAGTTGTGCAGGTTGATGCTCCAGGCAATCGCCAGCACCGAGGCCAGGGCCAGCCAGGGCGCCGCGCGCAGTCCCTCGGCGCCGACCAGCAGCGAACCCGACAGCAGCAGCGCCGCCAGCAGGTGCGCCAGCAGCCGTGGCAACGCCGGGCGCGGCCTGGCGTCGTCGAGCAGGCCGACCAGGGCGACCAGGGCCAGCGCCGGCAGGGTCAGCAGCCAGGGGGTCGGCCAGGCCCGGGCCAGGGCCAGGGCGGCGATGCCGGCAAGGCCGATGACGACGATGCCGAGCCCGCCCGTGCGCGGCACCGGGCGCTGGTGCGAGCTGCGCGGCCCGGGCAGGTCCAGCGGTCCCAGCCGGTGCCGCGCCTGCAGCCCGGCGATCAGGGCGCTGACCGCGGCGGCCAGCAGCAGCGCCAGCAGGGGCGGCATCCAGGTCGGCAGGGCGGCCGGGATCATTCGGCCAGCAACCTGTGCTGCGGGCGCAGGGTGTCCCAGCCCTTGCAGCTCGGGCACTGCCAGTGGTGGTTGCGGGCACCGAAGCCGCAGCGCTTGCAACGGTAGCCGGCGCCCTGGTCGAGCATGCGTTCGGCCAGCTCGGCGATGCCGGCCAGCAGCGGGCGCATCGACTCGTCGGCGCGGCGCAGGCCGATCTGCGCCAGGTGGCGCAGGCCGGGCACGGTGGGATGGCGGCGCAGCTCCTTGGTCAGCATCGCCTCGGCGGCCGCCTCGCCCTCCTCGCGCTCGATCAGGCGCGACAGGGCCAGCACCGGCGCCACGCCCGGAAAGCGCGCGCCCATCTCGGCCAGGAACTCGCGAGCCCGCCGGCCGTCGTCCAGTGCCTGGTAGCAGGCGAGCAGCGGCTCGAGCAGCAGCGGCAGCGTGTCCAGGTCGATCCGGGCGGCGCGCTCCAGGGCCCGGGCAGCGCGGGCGTGCTCGCCCTGGTGCAGCTCGATGGCGCCCAGCAGCAGCTCGGCGCGCGCGCAGTTGGGATCGGCCCGCAGCGCCTGCTGCAGCTCGTCCCTGGCCACCTCCAGGTGGCCGCGGCCGCGGGCGCCTTCGGCCAGCTCGCAGCGGTAGTGGGCGACCGTCGACCCCTGCGGGCGACCGGAGACCTGCTCCAGGCGTTCGGCATGGGCGATCGCCTTGTTCCAGTCGCGCTCCGACTCGGCGATGGTGACCAGCCGGCGCAGCGCCTCGGCGACCTCGACCTCGGCCGCGACCAGGTCCGCGAACAGGCCCTCGGCGCGGTCCAGGAGCCCGGCGCGCATGTAGTCCTCGCCGAGCTCGAACAACGCATCGGTGCGCTGCCGCCGGCTCAGGGTGTCGCGCTTGAGTAGGTCCTGGTGCAGCCTGATGGCGCGTCCGACCTCGCCGCGGCGGCGGAACAGGCTGCCCAGCGCGAGCTGGGTCTCGACCGCCTCCTGGTCCAGCTCGGCGATCGACAGGAACACCTCGATGGCCTTGTCCGGCTCCTCGTTGAGCAGGTGGCTGAGGCCCTTGAAGTAGCCGCTGGACAGGCGGTCGACCCGGGCGCCGCTGACCATCTCGGTGCCGCGCCGCGCGAAATACCAGCTCGCGGCGGCGACCACCGGCAGCAGCAGCCAGAACAGACCTAGCTCGGACATTCAGGACACCACGCGTGCACGGCGTTGCACCGGAAACGGGACGGCAATGCTAGCAGCCTGCCGCGCCGGCAGCGGACCGCCGGCGGGCGGCCCGGGGCGATGGCGCTCAGGCGTCGTCGCCGTCCTCGCCATCGGCGGCCGGCGCCGCGACGATCGCCGCATCGGAGGCGTTGACGCGTTCGCGCAGCTCCTTGCCGGGCTTGAAATGGGGTACGTGCTTGCCGGGCAGGGCCACCGCCTCGCCGGTCTTGGGGTTGCGGCCCACCCGGGGCGGCCGGTAGTGCAACGAAAAGCTGCCGAAGCCGCGGATCTCGATGCGGCCGCCGCTGGCCAGGGTGCCGGCCATCTGCTCGAGCACCTGCTTGACCGCCAGCTCGACGTCGGCCTGTTCCAGGTGCCGGAGCTGATCCGCAAGACTGTTGATGAGTTCCGACTTGGTCATCGCGACTCCTTCGCTCCGGCGGACGCTGCGCTCGGAATTCCCTCGCGCAACGCCGGGATCGACGGCCGGACGCTCCCCCGCGCCCGGCCACCGTCGCCGGGCCGGACGTCACCGCCCGGCCCGGCTTCCTTGCACAGGACGGTCAATCGCCCTTGCGCATCTGCTCCTTGAGCAGGGCACCCAGGTTGGTGGTGCCCGCCGAGGCGTTCTGGTACTCCTCCAGGACCTCGGCCAGCTCGGCCTCGTCCTTGGCCTTGATCGAGAGCTGCAGCAGCCGGCCCTTGCGATCCATGCCGATGAACTTCGCCTCCACCGAGTCGCCGACCTTGAGATGCTGGGTGGCGTCGTCGACCCGCTGCTTGGCGATGTCGGACGCGCGCACGTAGCCCTCGATGCCGTCGCCCAGGTCGATCAGGGCGCCCTTGGCGTCGACTTCGCGGACCGTGCCGGTGATCACCGAGCCCTTCGGGTGGCTGACCATGTAGCTGCCGAACGGATCCTGCTCGAGCTGCTTGATGCCCAGCGAGATGCGCTCGCGCTCGGGGTCGACCGCCAGCACCACGGCCTCGATGTCGTCGCCCTTCTTGAAGCGGCGCACCAGATCCTCGGTGGCGCCCTGCCAGGAGATGTCGGAGGTGTGGACCAGGCCGTCGATGCCGCCGTCCAGGCCGATGAACACGCCGAAGTCGGTGATCGACTTGACCGGGCCGGACACCTTGTCGCCCTTCTTGTAGATGGCGGCGAAGGTCTCCCACGGGTTCGCCGAGCACTGCTTCATGCCCAGCGAGATGCGGCGGCGCTCCTCGTCGACGTCCAGGACCATGACCTCGACCTCGTCGCCGACCTGGACCATCTTGGCCGGGTTGACGTTCTTGTTGGTCCAGTCCATCTCGGAGACGTGCACCAGGCCCTCGACGCCCGGCTCCAGCTCGACGAAGCAGCCGTAGTCGGTGACGTTGGAGACCTTGCCGAAGAAGCGGCTGTTGGCCTGGTAGCGGCGGCCGATGCTGACCCAGGGGTCGTCGCCCAGCTGCTTGAGGCCCAGCGAGACGCGGTTGCGCTCCTTGTCGTACTTGAGCACGACGACGTCGAGCTCCTGGCCGACCTCGACCACCTCGGACGGGTGGCGGACGCGCTTCCAGGCCATGTCGGTGATGTGCAGCAGGCCGTCGATGCCGCCGAGGTCGACGAACGCGCCGTAGTCGGTGAGGTTCTTGACCACGCCCTTCAGCTTGGCGCCCTCGATCAGGCGCTCGATCAGCTGCTCGCGCTCGGCCGAGAACTCGCTCTCGACGACCGCGCGGCGCGACACCACGATGTTGTTGCGCTTGCGGTCGAGCTTGATGATCTTGAACTCGAGGTCCTTGCCCTCGAGGTAGGTCGGCTCGCGCACCGGCCGGACGTCGACCAGGGAGCCGGGCAGGAAGGCGCGGACGTCCTTGATGTCGACCGTGAAGCCGCCCTTGACCTTGCCGCTGATGCGGCCGGTCACGGTGGCGTTGTCGGTCATGGCGTGCTCGAGCTCGTCCCACACCATGGCGCGCTTGGCCTTCTCGCGCGAGAGCATGGTCTCGCCGAAGCCGTTCTCGATGAACTCCAGGGCGACCTGCACCTCGTCGCCGATGTTGACGTCGAGATCGCCATCATCGTTGCGGAACTGGTCGATCGGGATGACGCCCTCGGACTTGAGGCCGGCATTGACGATGACGACATCGGTCTTGATGTCGACGACCACGCCGGACACGATGGCACCCGGCTTGAGCTTGGCAAAGGCCTGGCTCTGCTCAAACAGCTCGGCAAAACTCTCGGACATATAGATTCCAGTTGATCCACGGACCGCAGGACGCGGTCCACCGGTTGGAGGCGCCTTCCGGCACCGTTGCACACACCCCGGACGGCGCGGGCGCCGGCCGGGAACGATGGCCGGCCCGTTGCCGGGCCGGCCGATACCGCGGCACCGGAACGGCATCGCGCGTGCGCCCCCCTCGGGGGCGCCGCGGCCGGTCCGGGCTGCCTGGCCCGGGGCCCGGCCATGCCGGTCATCGGGTCAGGACTGCAATCCGTGCAGATGGACGAAGTCGAGCACCTGCCCGACCACCTGCCCGACGGACATCCCGGTGGAATCGATGCGCAAGGCACCGTCCGCCGCCCTCAGCGGGGCGACGCTGCGCTCGCTGTCGCGCGCGTCCCGCAGCCGGATGTCCGCCAAAAGGGCGTCAAGTGTAGCGGCAACACCCTTTTCCATCAACTGGTTAAGCCGGCGCCGCGCGCGCTCCTCGGCGCTCGCGGTCAGGAACACCTTGCACGGGGCATCCGGGAACACCACGGTGCCCATGTCGCGGCCATCGGCGACCAGGCCGGGGGCCTGCCGGAAGGCGCGCTGGCGCGCCAGCAGGGCGTCCCGCACCGGCGCCAGCGCGGCCACCGCCGAGGCCGCCGCGCCAGCCTCCTCGGTACGCAGGTCGTGGTCGCGGGCGCGCCCCTCCAGGCGCACCGACACGCCCTCGTCGGTGGCCGCGAAGGCGATCGGCAGCTCGCGTGCCAGTGCCGCCAGCGCCGGCACGTCGGTGGCGTCGATGCCGCGCTCGGCGGCCAGCAGGCCGACCGCCCGGTACAGGGCCCCGGAATCGAGCAGGTGCCAGCCCAGCGCCTGGGCGACCTGGCGGGCGACGGTGCCCTTGCCCGAGCCGCTCGGGCCGTCGATGGTCAGCACCGGGGCGCCGGGGTCGGGTCGATCGCTCACACGGCCTCCTCGGCCAGTCCGAAACCGGACGATTGTGCCAGAGCCGCGAACCCCGGGAACGAGGTGGCGACGTTGGCGCAGTCGCCGACCACCACCTCGCCGGCCGCGCGCTGCGCGGCGACCGCCAGCGCCATGGCGCAACGGTGGTCGCCGGCGCTGTCGACCCGCCCGCCCGCGATCGCGCCGCCGGTGATGCACGCGCCGTCCGGGAGTTCCTCGATCGCCACGCCCAGGGTGCGCAAGGCCCGCGCCATCACGGCGATCCGGTCGGATTCCTTGACGCGGAGCTCGGCGGCGCCGGCGACCCGGGTCCGGCCCTGCGCCAGGGCGGCGGCGGCGAACAGCACCGGGAACTCGTCGATCATGTCCGGCACCCGCGCCGGCGGCACCTCGATCCCGCGCAGCGGCGCATGGCGCACGCGCAGGTCGCCGACCGGTCCGGCCTGCCCGGGCCGCGACAATTCGACCTCGATGTCGGCGCCCATCTCGCGCAGGCAGTCGATCAGTCCGGTGCGCCGCGGGTCCAGGCCGATGCCGCGCAAGCGCAGGTCGGATCCGGGCACCAGGCTGGCGGCGACCAGGAAGAACGCCGCCGAGGAGAAATCGCCGGGTACCAGGAGGGTGCCCGGGGAAACCAGGGGGCGGCCCGGGCGCAACTCGATGGCATCCCCGGCCACCGCGATGTCGGCGCCGAACGCGGCCAGCAGGCGCTCGGTGTAGTCGCGGGTCGGGTGCGGCTCGCGCACCCGGGTCGCGCCGCGGGCGTACAGGCCGGCCAGCAGCAGGGCCGACTTCACCTGGGCACTGGCGACCGCAAGCCGGTGCTCGACGCCGGCCAGTGGCCGGCCGCCCTCGACCCGAAGCGGCGCCGTGCCGCCTGGACCGGTGTCGATGGCCGCGCCCATGGCGGCCAGCGGCACGGTGACCCGCTGCATCGGCCGGGCCGACAGCGAGGCGTCGCCGACCAGGACGCTGTCGAAGGCCTGGCCCGCCAGCAGCCCGGCCAGCAGGCGCATGCCGGTGCCGGCGTTGCCGCAGTCGAGCGGGCCGTCGGCCGGACGCAGCCCGTGCAGGCCGACGCCGTGGACGATCCGGGTACCGGCGTCGGGCGCCTCGATGCGCACCCCCAGCCGCGCCAGGATCGCGGCGGTGGCCCGGGTGTCCTCGCCCTCCAGGAAACCCTCGATGCGGGTGCTGCCGGTGGCGACCGCCGCCAGCATCACCGCGCGGTGCGACACCGACTTGTCGCCCGGGACCGAGAGGCTGCCGCGCAGCGGCCGGCCAGGCCAGGCCCGCCAGTCCAGGCGTCCGGTCACGGCGTCGCCGCCCGCACGGTCTGCACGAGCGCCGCCAGCAGCGCCGGCTGGCGCGCCGGCGGCGGCAGGCTGATGCGCAGGCAGCGGCCAAGGCCGTATCCGGCCATCGGCCGCGCCACCACGCCGCCGGCGCCCAGGGCGCGCTCGACCGCCTCGGCCCGATCGGTCGCGCCGAAGTCCGCCAGCAGGAAATTGCAGCGCGAGGGCAGCGTCCCGACCCCCAGCTCGGCCAGCAACGCGGCCAGCACCGGCCGCGCGGCGTCGGCGGCGGCGCGCTCGGCGGCGATGTGGCCGTCGTCGTCGAGGGCGGCGGCCGCCGCGGCCTGCGCCAGGCCGTTGACGTTGAACGACTCCCGCAGGCGTTCGAGCACGGCGATCGCCGCCGGGTCGCCTGCGGCCCAGCCGACCCGCAGGCCGGCCAGGCCGTAGGCCTTGGAGAAGGTGCGGGTCACCAGCAGGTTGCGGTACCGCGGCAGCAGGCGCAGGGCGCTGCGGGCGGCGGCATCGGGCTGGTACTCCTGGTAGGCCTCGTCGACCACCACCAGGGTGGTCGACGGAACCGCCGCGAGCAGCCGTGCCAGGGCCGCCGGCTCGAACCAGGTGCCGGTCGGGTTGTTCGGGTTGGCCAGGTAGAGCACGCGGGTATCGGCGTCGCAGGCGGACGCCAGCGCCTCCGGGTCGTGGCCCAGGGGCATCGCCGGGTGGTCGGCCGGCAGGGAGGGCACCGCCACCGCGCGCGCGCCGGCCGCGGCGGCGGCGATCGCGAACACCGCGAAGGCGTGGCGCGAGAACACCACCGGCGTGCCGGCCGGCGCGAAGCCCTGGGCGATGCGCATCAGCAGTTCGTGGCTGCCGTTGCCGAGCACGATGGCGTCGGGGTCGAGGCCATGCAGGCGCGCCAGGGCGTCGCGCAGGACGCTGCCGCGCGGGTCGGGATAGCGCCAGGCGGCGGCGCCGGGATCGGCCAGGGCCGCCAGCGCCGACGGCGCCGGACCGAGCAGGTTCTCGTTGCTGCCGACCTCGACCAGGCGGCTGCCGAAACGCGCCCGGAAGGCGACCAGGTCGTGGCCGGGATCGTAGGCGCGCAGCGCGGCGACCGCCGGCGGCAGTCGGGCATCGGACCAGGGCTGCAGGGCCATGCCGGCGGGGCTCAGGCGATCGCCAGCGGATAGGAGCCCAGCACCTTGACGCGCGCCGCGCAGGTGGCCAGCTCGGCCAGCGCCGCGCGCACCGCCGGCTCCTCGACATGGCCCTGGATGTCGATGAAGAAGGCGTACTGCCACAGGCCCTCGTGCGACGGCCGCGACTCGATCCTGGCCATGCTGACGCCATGCTGCGCGAGCGGGCTCAGCACCTGGTAGAGGGCGCCGGGCTGGTCCTTGACCGAGACCAGCAGGGAGGTGCGGTCGTTGCCCGAGGGCGGCAGCAGGTCGCGGCCGATCACCAGGAAACGGGTGGTGTTGTCGGGCCGGTCCTCGATCGGCCCGGCGATCCGGCGCAGGTGGTAGACGTGGCCGGCCCACTCGCCGGCGATGGCGGCGGCGTCGTCGGCCAGGCGCGCGCGCCGGGCCGCCTCGGCGTTGCTGCTGACCGGGATCCGCTCGGCACCCGGCAGGTGCTGGCGCAGCCAGGCCTGGCACTGCGCGAGCGACATCGGATGCGAGTACACGCGCTCGATGTCGTCGAGGTTGCCGGTGCGCGACAGCAGGTGCTGGTGGATGCGCAGCTCGACCTCGCCGCAGATGCGCAGGTCCGAGGTCAGGAACATGTCCAGGGTCGACTGGATCGTGCCCTGCCCGGAGTTCTCCACCGGCACCACGCCGAAGTCCGCGCTGCCGGCCGCCACCTCGTTGAACACTTCCTCGATGCTGGCCAGCGGCAGGCCGTGCGCGGAGTGTCCGAAGTGCTTGCGCACCGCCTGCTCGGAGAAGGTGCCCTGCGGTCCCAGGAAGCCGATCTTCAGGGGCTCCTGCTGGGCCAGGCAGGCCGACATGATCTCCCGGAACAGGCGCACCATCTCGGCGTCCGACAGCGGTCCGTCGTTGCGGTCGACGACGCGGCGCAGCACCTGCGCCTCGCGCTCCGGCCGGTAGTACTCGACCGCCGCCCGCAACGGCCCCTTGGCGAGGCCGACCTGGTGGGCGAAACGCGCGCGCTCGGCGATCAGGTCCTGGATCTGCCGGTCGATGGCGTCGATGCGGGCGCGCACCTCGGCCAGCGCCGCGGCGCCGGTCTCGACGGCCCCGTCCTGGCGCCCGCCGGGCGGCGCCGCCATCTCAGACCACCCGCACCGCGAGGATGCCGTCGATGGCGGCGATCGCGCCGGCCACGCTCTCCGGCACCGCGGCATCGACGTCGACCACGGTGTAGGCCATGTCCCCGCGCGAGGCGTTGTGCATCTGCGCGATGTTGAGCTCGGACTCGCCGAGCACGTGCGAGAGCTGGCCGATCATGTTCGGGCGGTTGCGGTTGGCGACGCAGATCCGGGCGCTGCCGGCGCGCGCCATGCGCAGCGACGGGAAGTTGACGGCGTTGCCGATGTTGCCGTTCTCGAGGAAGTCGCGCAGCTGTTCGACGACCATCACCGCGGAGTTCTCCTCCGCCTCCCGCGTCGAGGCGCCCAGGTGCGGCAGGGCGATCACGCGCTCGCTGCCGGCCAGGCCGGGCACCGGGAAGTCGGTGACGTAGCGCGAGATCCGGCCCTGCTCCAGGCCGGTGCGCAGCGCCAGGCCGTCGACGATGCCGGCGCGCGCGAAGTTGAGCAGGACGACGCCGTTGCGGACGTGCTGCAGCGAGCCCTGGTCGAACAGGTTCCGGGTGCCGTCGGTCAGCGGCACGTGGAAGCTGACGAAGTCCGACCCGGCGTACAGCTCGTTGAGCGAGCCGGCCTTGATGACGTCGGCGGAGAGCTGCCAGGCGCCCTCGACGGTCATGTGCGGGTCCAGGCCGAGCACCCGCATGCCGAGCGCGCGCGCCGCGTTGGCGACCTTCACGCCGATCGCGCCGAGGCCGACCACGCCCAGCGTGCGGCCGGCCAGCTCCTGGCCGACGAAGCGCTTCTTCTCGCGCTCGATGAGCGCGCCCAGGCCCTCGGCGTCGCCCTGCGCGGCGAGGAAGCCCAGCGCCTCCGGCAGGTTGCGCACCGCCATCAGCATGCCGGCCAGGACCAGTTCCTTGACCGCGTTGGCGTTGGCGCCGGGGGCGTTGAACACCGGCACGCCGCGGGCCGACAGCGCGGATACCGGGATGTTGTTGGTGCCGGCACCGGCGCGCGCCACCGCCTTGACGCTGGCCGGCAGCTCCAGCCCGTGCATGTCGGCCGAGCGCACCAGCACTGCGTCGGGCTGGTCGATGTCGGCACCGACCCGGTAATGCCCGGCCGGAAAGCGCGCCAGCCCCTGCGGCGAGATGTTGTTGAGCGTGAGTATCCGGTACATGCGCCACGACTCCGGTTGTGCGCCGCACCATAGCACCGCAGCGGCGCCCGATGCATCCCCGCAGCCCCGCTCCGAAGTCGGCCGGTCCGGGCCGCCGTCGCCGTCCCGCCCCGGTCGCCGCGAGGGCGAGCCGGCAGCGCCCGCGCGCAACCGCGGCCGGCATCCGGGCTAGACTGCGGCGATGGAAACCCGAGCCAAGCACGTCGTCGTCGGCGCCTTCGTGGTCGTGCTGTCCGTGGCCATGCTGCTGTCCGTGCTCTGGGCCGGCAAGCTGAGCCTGGAGCGCGAATACGACCACTACGACGTCTACTTCCGGGAGGCCGTGACCGGCCTGTCCAAGGGCAGTCCGGTCCAGTACAGCGGCATCCAGGTCGGCGACGTCACCGCCCTGCGCCTGAGCCGGGTCGACCCGGGCCGGGTGATCGCGCGCATCCGGATCGCCGGCGGCACGCCGGTGAAGGAGGACACCCAGGCCAAGCTCGGCTACCTGGGCCTGACCGGCGTCGCCTTCATCCAGCTCTCCGGCGGCAGCGCCGAGTCGCCCCGCCTGATGCCGCGCGAGGGCCGCGAGGTGGCGGTGATCAGGGCGCAGCCCTCCGACCTGGCGCGCCTGTTCGAGTCCGGCGCCGACATCGTGGTCACCGTCAACGACGTGCTCGAGCGGGTCGCGGCCATCCTCAGCGACGAGAACGCCGAGCGCCTGTCGACGGCGATCGCCGATCTCGGCCGGCTGACCGCGGCGGTCGGCGGCGAAAGCGAATCGATCCAGACGATCCTGCGCGACGGCGCCCGCGCCAGCGGCGAGCTGACCGCCACGCTGGAGGGCATCCGCGCGACGGTGGCTCGGCTGGAGGCGACCGTCGGCACCGCCGACCGCCTGCTCGCCGAGGATGTCAGCGAGGCGATGGCCGCGTTGCGACAGGCCAGCCAGGACATCCAGGGCATCCTCGGCGACAACCGGGGCGCCATCGACCAGTTCGCCCAGGAGGGCCTGGTCGAACTGGGCCAGGTGCTGACCGAGCTGCGCACCCTGCTGGTCAGCGTGCAATCGCTGACCCGCCGACTCGAATCCGATCCGTCCGGCTTCCTGCTGGGACGCGACCAGCCCCGGGAATACCGCCCACGATGAAGCTGCCACGACTCGCCGTTCTCGCCTGCGCGCTGCTGGTCGCGGCCTGCGCCTCCCTGACCGGGCCGCGCAAGGATTTCACCCTGTACGCGCTGGATCCGCCGATGGCGCGCGGCGACGGCAGCCCCCGCGACTGGCAGCTGCTGGTCGAGGAGCCGCACACCACCGAACTGCTGGACGGCTTCCGGCTGGTGGTGGCGCCGGGCGGCAACGAACTGCAGGTCTACGAGGGCGCGCGCTGGACCGAACGCACGCCGGCCATGCTGCAGGGCCTGTGGATCCGCGCGCTCGAGGCCGACGGCCGCCTGCCCGGCGCCGCCCGCGCCGGCACCGGCGTCCGCGCCGACCTGATCCTGGCCTCCGACCTGACCCGGTTCCAGGCCAGCTACCGCGGCGATCTGCCGACCGTCGAGCTGGAGCTGCACGCCCGCCTGGTCGACCCGCGCGACCGACGGATCCGCGGTCGGCGCGTATTCCGGGCCGACGTCGCCGCCACCGGCACCGGCATCGCCGAGGTGGTCGCGGCCTTCGAGGCGGCGGTCGCGCAGGTCGGTCCGGCCCTGGTCGAATGGGTGCTGCGCGCCGGCGACGAGGCGCTGGCCGCACGCAACCCGGACTGACCCCCCCGCCCCCGGCGGGACCGGCAGGCGGCCGCGGCTCAGGCGCGGGCGGTTCGGCTGAACGGCAGGCGCGGGTGGCGCGGGTCGTTGCTGCGCCACGGCGCGATGTCGATGCCGCCGCGGCGGGTGAAGCAGGCCAGCACGGTCAGGCGCGCCGGCCGGCAGCGATCGAGGACGTCCATGAAGATGCGCTCGACGCAGTGCTCGTGGAAGCCCTGGTGCTCGCGGAAGGAGACCAGGTAACGCAACAGTCGGGCCGGATCGATCGCCGGTCCCTGCCAGGCGACCAGGACGTCGGCCCAGTCCGGCTGTCCGGTGACCGGGCAGCGCGAGCGGAACAGGCGGGTCGCCAGCGCGTCCTCGACCGGCTCGCCGCCCTCGTCCAGGCAGCCCAGCAGGTCGGGGTCCGGGCCCTCGAGGGAAACCGCGTCGATCTCCAGGTCGTCGACCGACCGTCCTGGCAAGGGGCCCACCTGCAAGGTCTCGATCGCGTCGCCGGCGACCAGCTCGACCCGGACCGCGGCCCCGCACAGGGCCGACAGGTCGGTCTCGATCCGCACCTGCACCTCGCCGGCATCCTCGAAGCGCTCGAAGGCATAACCGTTCAGGTACAGCTTCAGCGACTTCGACTCGCAGATCGCAGGCGACAGCGCGGGAACCTCGATCCTGGCGACCGCCACCTGCGGCTTGCCGCGCCGGTCCAGCCAGGACAGCTCCCAGGCGGTCCACAGGTCGGCGCCATGGAACGGCAGCGTGGCCGTCGCGGGCAGGGCGCGCCGCTGCCGCTCGCGCTCGATCGGAAACAGCAGGCCGGCGTCGACCCGGGTCGGGTAGTCGACCGGACGGCCAAGGCTGGAGTGTTCGGGTTGCGACATGCGTAGGCTCAGGGGCCGCTGGCCGGGACGGCCGCCATGGTCGCACAAGGCTGCGTCGGGTCCGGGCGACCGGAGGACGCGTGGGCCTTCCGCTCGGCGTCCGGCGAGGTCCCTGGGCGTCGGGGCACGCCGCCCCTGCCCGGCCTGGCCGCACGGCGCCCGCGGGCCCGGACGCGGCGAAGGTTCAGCACGCGGCCGCGCCGACCTGCCGGAACGTCAGGTTGACACGCTCGGCCACCGGTCGCGCGGTCCGCGGCAGGGCGTGCCGCCACTGCGCCTGGCTGTCCCCCGCCATCACCAGCAGGCTGCCGTGGCCGAGCTCCAGGGCCTCCCGGCGCCCCTCACGGTGCCGCAACAGGAAACGTCGCGCGGCACCGAAGCTGGCCGAGGCGATCAGCGGCTGCGCGCCCAGCTCGGCCTCGTCGTCGCGATGCCAGCCCATGGCGTCGGCGCCGTCGCGGTAGCGGTTGGCGAGCACGGCGTTGAACGCCTCGCCGAGGGCCCCGGCCAGGCGGTCGCGCACGGCGGCCAGGGCCGGCGTCCACGGCTGGGGCGCATGCCGTGTCCCCGAGTAGCGGTAGCTTGCGCCCGGGTCGCCGTGCCAGGCCGACAGTCGCGGTGCCGGGTGCTCGCGACCGAACAGGCGCACCCGGTGCCGGCTCCAGGCCGGCTCGGCGCGCAACGCGTCCAGCAGGCGGTCGGCTTGCGCCTGCGGCCAGAACCGGGGCGCCCAGAAGAACGGACCGTCCGGCCAGTCCAGCTCGACCAGGCCGGCATCGCGGCAGCGCGCACCCAGGCCGGCCAGGCGCTGCACGCGCGCGCTCAGCGACGCGGCAGGAACTGCTGCGGATCCACCGGCCGGCCGTTGCGGCGGATCTCGAAATGGAGCTTGTCGCGGTCGGCGCCGGTGCGACCCATCTCGGCGATCGGCTGGCCGGCCTGGACACGCTGGCCCTCGTTGACGAGGCGCACCCGGTTGTGGCCGTAGGCGCTGAGGAATTCCGGCGAATGCTTGACGATGATCAGCTCGCCGTAGCCGCGCAGGCCGGATCCGGAATAGACCACCTCGCCATCGGCGGCGGCGACCACCGCCTGGCCGCTGCGGCCGGCGATGTGGATGCCCTGCCGGGCCAGGTCGCCGTCGGAGAAGCGCTTGATCACCTCGCCCTGGGTCGGCCAGCGCCAGCGGATGCCGGCGACCGCGGCGCTGGCGCCGGGGATCGGCGCCTGGGTGGACTGTCCGGGCGGCGGTCCGACGCTGGCGCGCGGCGGCACCGCGGCGACCGGCGCGGTCGGTGCCGGCGCCGGTACCGGCTCCGGCGTCCGGCCCGATGCCGGTGCCGGTGCTGCCTGACCCGCTGCCGGGGTGGCATCGACGGGGCTCGGCGGCGGCGAGTCGGCGGTCACCGGCACGATCCGGTCCGGGTCCGGCGGCTGCCCGGCCGGCGGTGCCGATGCCGCGGGCGGCGCGGCGCCCGGGGGCGGCGCCGGTGCCCGGGGCTGGCCGCCGCCGGCCGCCACAGGCCGCGTCCCCGGGCCGGCCGCCACGGCGGTCCCGGCCCCACCCGGTGCCAGGCGCAGGCGCTGTCCGGGAAAGATCGTGTACGGCGCGGCCAGCCCGTTCCAGGCCGCGAGGTCGCGCCAGTCCAGGCCATTGCGGAAGGCGATGCTGTACAGCGTCTCGCCGCGCGCCACCTGGTGGCCGCCGGTGCTCGCCGGGATGGCGGGCGCCGGCGCGGCGCCGCCGGCGCTGGTGCGCACCACGGCGACCCGCGTCTCCATGCAGCCGGCCAGGACCGCCAGCATGGCCAGGCAGGCCACGGCACGGCCGGTCATTCGCCCACTCCCGGCAGGATCGGCACGAACACCACCGCGCCGAGGTCGTCCTGGCGGTCTTCGCCGGCCTCGCGCCGGATCCGCACCAGGCGCTGGCTGGCGCCAGGCTCGCCGACCGGCGCCACCAGGACGCCGTCGGCGGCGAGCTGCGCCAGCCAGGCCGGCTCGACATGGCGGGCGGCCGCGGTGACCACCACGGCGTCGAACGGCGCCTCCTCCGGCCAGCCGGCGCGGCCGTCGTCGTGACGGCTGCGGACGTTGTCGAGGCCGAGCTGGCGGAACCTGCGGCGCGCCTGGCGCAGCAACGGGCCGATCCGTTCGACCGTGAACACCTGGTCGACCAGGCCGGCCAGCACCGCGGCCTGGTAGCCGGACCCGGTGCCGATCTCCAGCACCCTGGACGGCCGGCCGGCGGCCAGCACCGCCTCGGTCATGCGGGCGACGATCAGCGGCTGGGAGATCGTCTGGCCGTTGCCGATCGGCAGCGCGGTGTCCTCGTAGGCGCGCCCGGAGATCGCCTCGTCGACGAACAGGTGGCGCGGCACCCTGCGGATCGCCTCCAGGACGCGCGCGTCGGCGACGCCCTCGGCGAGCAGGCGCGCGATCAGGCGTTCGCGCACGCGCTGGCCGGTCAGGCCCAGGCCGGCCTCGTCGACCGGGTGGCGCAGGGTCAGGCCGCTCATGGCGCGCCGGTCCCGGCGGTGGCGGCCAGCGACTGCACCCAGCCGGCGACCTTGTCGAGGGCCTGGAACCGGGTCAGGTCGACGTGGATCGGCGTGATGGACACGAAGCCGCGCCGGACCGCGTCGAAGTCGGTGCCGGGACCGGCGTCCTGTTCGGGGCCGGCCGGGCCGATCCAGTACACCTTGCGGCCGCGCGGGTCGGTCATCGGCACGCACGGCTCGGCGCGGTGGCGGTGGCCCAGGCGGGTGGTCTCGAAGCCGCGCAGCTCCAGCCAGGGCAGGTCCGGCACGTTGACGTTGAGGATGGTGTCGGCGGGCAGCGGGTCGACCAGCAGCCGGTCCATGATCAGGGCCACGGCGCGGGCGGCGGTCTCGAAATGGCGGGGCCGGTGGTCGCGGCTGCACAGCGACACGGCGATCGCCGGCAGGCCGAGGTAGCGGCCCTCCATGGCGGCCGCGACGGTGCCCGAATAGATCACGTCGTCGCCCAGGTTGGCGGCGTTGTTGATGCCGGAGACGACGATGTCGGGGTCGTCGTCGAGCAGGCCGCACAGGGCCAGGTGCACGCAGTCGGTGGGCGTGCCGGCGACCCGGTAGATGCCGTCCTCCAGGCGCGAGACGCGGATCGGCTGGTCCAGGGTCAGCGAGTTGCTGGCGCCGGAGCGGTCACGGTCGGGCGCCACCAGGGTGACGCGGCCCAGGCGCCCGAGCGCCTCGGCCAGGATCCGGATGCCCGGTGCGTCGACGCCGTCGTCGTTGGAGATCAGGACGTGCATGGCCTGCATTGGCTGGGAAGGGGACGGCGCGCGCCGGGCGACGGGCGCCGGCGGCCGCCGCGGCGCCCATGTCCGGCAGGGCCGCCATGGCGCCGGCGATCGGGAGTCGACGAACGCGCGCCGCGTCACTATAACAACCCGATGCTCCGCCGATGGCCGACGCCGTGAACCGCCGCCGAACGTCCACACCGCCCGCGACGCCCGAGGACGCCCGGCTGTTCCGCGAGGCGGTCGGCGAGGTCCGGCCGCTGGCCCGGGACGACCGCGCCCCGGCGCGCCGGCCCCGACCCAGCGACGAACCCCTGCAGTTCCTCGCCGACGAGGCGCGGGTGCGCGACGAGCTGCTGGCGGCGCCGGCGGACGCGCTGGCGATGCAGGCCGGCGAGGCCCTGTCCTGGCTGCGCGACGGCCACGACCCGCGTCTGCTCAGGCGCCTGCGCGGCGGCCAGTTCGCGGTCCAGGACGAGATCGACCTGCACCACGTCAACGCCGAGGCCGCGCGCGCCATGGTGCGCACGTTCCTGGCCGAGGCGGCGGCGCAGCGCCGCCGCTGCGTGCGGATCGTGCACGGCAAGGGGCTGCGCTCGCCGCAGGGCCCCGTGCTCAAGGCCCTGGTCGACCGCCTGCTGCGCCAGCATGGCGACGTGCTGGCCTTCGCCTCGGCGCCCGCCGCCCAGGGCGGAACCGGCGCGGTCCTGGTGCTGCTGCGCGCGCGCTGACCGCAGCCGGCGGCACCGTGGCCTACTGGACCGCCGCCATCGCGGCGGCGGACCAGGATCCGCGCCCGCGCCGTGGCTTCAGGGCGTGCCGCCCCCCGGCGCCGCCGGCTCGACCTTGCGGGTCGGCAGGCTGAGCCAGTACACCCTGCCCCAGTTCATCCGGGCCGAGCGTTCGACCTGGGCGATCCGGGCATGGTCGATCTCGTAATGGTTGGGCCGCAGCGGCGCCTTGCCGGTCTGCACCGGGCTGCCGGCGCAGGCGGCCAGCAGCGCGGCGGCGGGGACGAGGCTGATCCTTGCAAAGGTGGTGCGCATGATGGGCTCCCTGGTCGTTCAAGGAAACGGCTGCGGACCGGCCACGACCCGTGACCGGACCGCAGTCCCACACTACGCCGACGCCCGGCCGGCGCCAGTGCCCGCGGTCACGTTCCGGCGCTGCCCGATGGCGTCCGGGCGCGCCCGGGCCGGCTATGGGACAATGATGCGGCGCGCCAACGGCGCCTCCCGATTCCGAACCGCCCTGAGAGCCCCATGAGCGAAACCTACGACGTCGTCATCCTCGGTGCCGGCCCGGCCGGCTACGTCGCCGCCATCCGCGCCGCCCAGCTCGGCCTGAAGACCGCCTGCGTCGACAATTTCAAGGGCAAGGACGGCAAGCCGGCCCTGGGCGGGACCTGCCTCAACGTCGGCTGCATCCCGTCGAAGGCCCTGCTCGACTCCTCCCGGCAGTTCCACAACCTGCTGCACGGCTTCAAGGACCACGGCATCAGCGCCGCCAAGCCGGCGATCGACGTCGCCACGATGGTTGGCCGCAAGGACAGGATCGTCAAGCAGTTCACCGGCGGCATCGCCCAGCTGTTCAAGGCCAACAAGGTCACCCCGGTGGCCGGCACCGGCCGCCTGCTGCCCGGCCGCAAGGTCGAGGTCACCGGCCACGACGGCAAGGTCAGCGAACTGGCCGCCACCAACGTCATCATCGCCACCGGCTCGGTGCCCTTCGAGCTGCCCGGCATCCCGTTCGACGGCGAGCACATCGTCGACAACGTCGGCGCCCTGGACTTCAGCGAGGTACCGGCGCGCCTGGGCGTGATCGGCGCCGGCGTGATCGGCCTCGAGCTCGGCAGCGTGTGGCGCCGGCTGGGCGCCGAGGTGGTGGTGCTGGAGGCGATGGACAGCTTCCTGGCCGCCGCCGACGCCGACATCGCCAAGGCCGCCAAGCGCGAGTTCGACAAGCTGCTCGACATCCGCCTGGGCGCCAAGGTCGCCCGCGCCGAGGTGAAGAAGAAGAAAGGCAAGGCCGTGGTCGAGGTGGTCTACGCCGACAAGGACGGCGAGCACACCCTGGAATTCGACCGCCTGCTGGTCAGCGTCGGGCGCCGCGCCGCCACCGACGGCGTGCTCGCCGAGGACGCCGGCGTCAGGCGCGACGAGCGCGGCCGCATCGAGGTCGACGGCCACTGCTGGACCGGCGTCGAGGGCGTCTGGGCGGTCGGCGACTGCGTGCGCGGCCCGATGCTGGCGCACAAGGCCAGCGAGGAAGGCATCGCGGTGGCCGAGCTGATCGCCGGCCTGCCCGGCCACGTCAACCTCGACACCGTGCCCTGGGTGATCTACACCGAGCCCGAGGTCGCCTGGGTCGGCCGCACCGAGAAGGAGCTCAAGGACGCCGGCGTGCCTTACCGGGTCGGCACCTTCCCGTTCGCGGCGATCGGCCGCGCGGTGGCCATGAACGAGCCGCACGGCATGGTCAAGATGATCGCCCACGCCGAGACCGACCGCATCCTGGGCGTGCACATGGTCGGCCCGAACGTCTCCGAGCTGATCGCCGAGTGCGTGGTCGCCATGGAGTTCAAGGGCTCCTCCGAGGACCTGGCGCGCATCGTGCACGCCCACCCGACCCTGTCGGAGGCGGTCCACGAGGCGGCCCTGGCGGTCGACAAGCGCGCCATCCACAAGGGCAACTGATCGCCCCGGCAGCGGCGCGGCGCCCGGCCCGGGTGCCGGCCGCCGCACGCGTCGCCGACCGGCCAGGAGCACGCCATGACCGTACCCGAGCAGTTCAGCGCCTTCCGCATCCACGACGACGAGGCCGGCTACCGCGCCGGCGTCGAGCAGGTCGCACTCGACCGGCTCAGTCCCGGCGAGGTGACCGTCAAGGTCGCCTGGTCGTCGGTGAACTACAAGGACGCCCTGGCCGGCACCGGCAAGGGCCGGATCCTGCGCCGCTTCCCGCTGGTCGGCGGCATCGACGTCGCCGGCCACGTGGTCGCCTCGACCGACCCGCGCCATCGCGAGGGCGACGCCGTCCTGATGACCGGCGGCGGACTCTCGGAGACCCGCGACGGCGGCTACGCGGAGTACCTGCGCCTGCCTGCCGACCAGGTGGTGCCGCTGCCGGCCGGCCTGGACCTGCGCGAGGCGATGGCGCTGGGCACCGCCGGCTTCACCGCCGCCCTGGCCCTGTTCCGGATGGAGCAGAACGGCCAGTCGCCGGGACAGGGACCCGTGCTGGTGACCGGCGCCACCGGCGGCGTCGGCATGCTCGCCATCGCCATCCTCGCCCGCGCCGGCTACCAGCCGCACGCCCTGACCGGCAAGTTCGACCGGCTGGACGCGCTGACCGCGCTGGGCGCGGTCTCGGTGCTCGACCGGCGCACCCTGCCGATGGGCCAGCGCCCGCTGGAGACCGCACACTGGGCCGGCGCCATCGACAATGTCGGCGACGAGACCCTGGCCTGGCTGACCCGCGTCGTGCAGCCTTACGGCAATGTCGCCAGCTGCGGGCTGGCCAGCGGAGCGGAACTGCACACCACGGTGATGCCCTTCATCATCCGCGGCGTGAGCCTGCTCGGGATCGCCTCGGCGGGCACCGACTACGGCATCCGCCGGGAAATCTGGCAACGCCTGGCCGGCCCCTGGAAGCCGGCCCGCCTCGACCGCATCGTGACCGGAGAGACCGGCCTGGACGGCCTGCCGGCGGTGTTCGACCGGATGCTGGCCGGGGATTCCTTCGGCCGCACCGTGGTCCGGCTGGCTGTGTAGGCCCTGCTGGCCGCGGCCATGGAGGCCCGGCGAAGCAGGTGCGCACGCGGCCGATCCGACGGGAGCGCGTCCGGACATGCGCCGGACTTGCGACCTGGAATCGACCAGGACGGTCGTACTCCAACGCGCTGCAAGGCGGCGCCGACGCCGCGATTTGACTTGCGCCACCGGCCCGGCCGATGATGGCCGGGCCATGGACGCCCGCGCCGACTTCCCCCGTTACCGACTGCACGCAGGCGCGCTGGCCGTACGCGCCTGACCCCGGGCGCCCGCCCTCCCCGACCGGGCCGGCAGGCCCCCGGGGACCGCTGCACGAGGCGTCGCCGACGCCGTTTCCTTCATTCACCGAGCCGGCAACGGCGCCCGAGCAGGCGCGGCCGGCCGCGCTGGAAGCCAAGACCATGAACGACACCGTGGCCGCCCCGGGCGGCTCCCGTCCCCCCTTGCTGCTGGGCCGCCTGGCCCATCGTCGACTGGTCGGCCTGGCCGACGCCGCCGCCGACCGGCAGCCGGAATTCGCCCAGTCCCTGCAGGTCGAGCTGGCGCGAGCCCGCCTGGCCGACGACGATGCCCTGCCCGACGACGTCGTGGCGGTCGGTCGTCGGGTCGAGTACTTCGACCACCATGCCGGCCGCAGCCGCCTGATCGACCTGGTCTGGCCGCCGGAGGCCGACATCGACCGCGGCCGTGTCTCCGTGCTGACGCCGATCGGCGCCGCCCTGATCGGCCTGCGCGTCGGCCAGTCGATCCAGTGGCGGGTCACCGACGGCAGCGTGCGCCGGCTGGACGTGCGCGCGGTGTCGCGCGCCGGCGACGCTCAGGGCTCGCCCGCCTCGCCGTAGGCCTCGGCGAGCGCCAGCCAGGCCTGGCGCTGGGCGGGGCTGGCGGCCGCCGGCGCGTCGATCTCGATGCGCACGAAGTGGTCGCCGGGTGGATCGCCAGGCAGGCCGCGCCCCTTCAGGCGCAGGCGCCGGCCGCTGGGCGTGCCGGCCGGAACGCGCAGGCTGACCGGCCCGGCCAGGGTCGGCACCGCCACTTCGGCACCGAGCGCCGCCTGCCACGGCTTCAGCGCGACGCGTCCCTGCAGGTCGCGGCCGTCGACCTCGAACTGCGGGTGCGGCGCCAGCGCCACCTCAAGGAGCACGTCGGCGCCGTCCGGACCTTGTCCGGACAGGCGGATGCTCTGGCCGGGGGCGATGCCCGCCGGGATGCGCACGTCGAGGGTGCGGCCGGCCAGGGTGATGCGCTGCCGGCCGCCATGCGCGACCTGTTCCAGCGGCAGTTCCAGGGTCGCGCGCAACGCCGGCGGCCGGCGCGGCCGCGTGCGGGCGCCGCCGGGGCGGCCCTGGCCGCGCCCGAACAGGCTCTCGAAGAAGTCGCTGAAGTCGCCGGCGCCCTCGCCAGGGCCCGGGCCGCCGAAGCCTGCGCCGTCCCAGTCCGGCGGCGGCCGGAACTGCTGGCCGTCGCGGTAGCCGGTGCGCAGGTCGTCGTAGGCGGCCCGCCGGTCCTTGTCGCGCAGCACCTCCCAGGCCTCGTTGATGGCCTTGAAGCGCGCCTCGGCGTCCGGCTCCTTGCTGACGTCGGGGTGGTACTTGCGGGCGAGCCGGCGATAGGCCTGCTTGATCGTGGCCTCGCTGTCGCCGGGCTGGACGCCCAGTTCCCGGTAGTAGTCGTGGAACTGCATGGCAGGATGGTCTCACAGGCGGCGGCCGTGGCGGACGGCACCCGGCGCCGCCGCGGCGGCGTGCCGCGGCGGTGCCGGCCGCCTGGCCGGACGGGGCCGGCGCCCCGCCCGGCTCACTCCACCGAGATGCGGCGCGGGGTGGTCTCCGGGCGCTTGGGGATGACGATCTCCAGCACGCCATGGCGGCCGCTGGCGCGGATGCCCTCGGCATCGGCCGAGTCGGGCAGCGCGAAGCGACGGTAGAACAGGCCGCGCGAACGCTCCATGCGGGTGAAGCGCTGGTTCTCCTCGACCTTCTCGCTGCTGCGCTCGCCCTTGATCGAGAGGATGCCCTTCTCCATCGAGATCTCGATGTCCTTGGGATCGACGCCAGGGATGTCGGCCAGGATCACGAAGCGGCCGGTCTCCTCCTTGATGTCGACCCGCGGCGCCCACTGGCTGGTGACGACGTCGGACTGGTCCGACTCGTCCAGGGTGGCGAGCTTGTTGAAGACGTCGAACGCCTGCTTGAACTCGTCCCGGATGGCCGGGGCCAGGCTCCAGTTGTAACGGCTCAGACTCATGGTTCGCTCCTTGTCTGCGTGATGGCGGCCCGGGTCGGGCGCCCACCTCCGCCAGATAGGTGCGGGCGGGGCAAAGTCAAGGCCCCCGGCCAGGCCGCCCCGGAACCGGACATCTGGCGGTCACGCAGGGGATGGCTACAATGGTTTCCCGGCCCCCAGGGCCATCGACGCGAGGAAGAACCCATGCAGATCCAGGTCACCGGCCACCAGCTTGAGGTCACCCCCGCGCTGCGCGACTACGCGACCGGCAAGGTCGAACGCCTGACCCGCCTGTTCGAGCAGGCCACCGGCGCCCACATCATCCTGTCGGTCGACACCAAGCTGGTGCACAAGGCCGAGTGCCAGGTCAACGTGCCCGGCAAGCAGCTGTTCGCGGACGCCGAGGCGACGGACCTGTACGCGGCCATCGACGGCATGGTCGAGCGCATGGAGATGCAGGTCCGCAAGTACAAGAGCAAGCTCACCGACCACCACCGGGCCGAGGCGCGCCGCGCCCACGCGGAGTGACCGTGCCGGCCGGGATCCAGCGCATGCCTCCCGGCCGGCCGACCGGGGCGACGCGGACGGCATGCCGCGGGTCCCGGTCCGCTTCCGCGATCGACGCGACATGATCCCGCGCCTGACCGTCCGCGAGCTGTTCGACCAGGTCGGCGAGCGCATGAAGCTGCGCTGGGTCGCCGGCCAGCGCGGCGAGCAGCGGGTGATCGAGCCGGGCGAGAACCTCACCCGCCGGCCGTCGCTGGCCGGCTACCTCAACGTGATCTTCCCGAACAAGGTGCAGATCATCGGCACCGAGGAGCTCCAGTACCTGGACGGCCTGGACCCGCGCCAGCGCTGGGAGGTGATCGAGAAGATCATCAATTACCGCCCGGCCGCCCTGCTGGTCACCAAGGACCAGCCGATGCCCACCGACCTGCGCGAGGCCGCCAACGAGACCGACACGCCGCTGTGGCAATCGCCGCTGCGCGGCCACGAGCTGCTCACCTACCTGCAGTACCACCTGGCGCGCGCGCTGGCGCGGCGGACCACCCTGCACGGCGTGTTCATGGAGGTCTACTCGATCGGCGTGCTGATCACCGGCGATTCCGGCTCGGGCAAGAGCGAACTGGCGCTGGAACTGATCACCCGCGGCCACCGGCTGATCGCCGACGACGCCCCGGAGTTCACCCTGATCGCCCCCGACGTGATCGACGGCACCTGCCCGGAACTGCTCCAGGACTGCCTCGAGGTGCGCGGCCTGGGCATCCTCAACGTCCGCGAGATGTTCGGCGACACCGCCATCAAGCGCAACAAGTACCTGCGCCTGGTGGTGCACCTGCAGCGCCTGGACGGCGACATCAACAACCAGCCGATCGACCGCCTGCGCGGCGACGCCTCCGCCCGCGAGGTGCTCGGCGTCGACGTGCCGATGCTGACCCTGCCGGTGGCGCCCGGCCGCAACCTCGCGGTGCTGGTCGAGGCCGCCGCGCGCAACCACATCCTGCGCCTGAAGGGCTACGACCCCGCGCAGACCTTCATCGACCGCCAGGCCCACCAGCTCAAGCACCAGCGACCATGGTGAACTCGACCTCCCCCGACGCTTCCGGGACCGCCGGCCCGCCCAGCCAGGCCGCCCGCCTGGTCGTCCTCACCGGCCTGTCCGGGGCCGGCAAGACGGTCGCCCTGCGCGCCCTCGAGGACCTCGACTTCTATTGCGTCGACAACCTGCCGGTCGCGCTGATTCCCGACCTCATGGAGTCGGCGCGCGGCGGCCGCGCCGACTACCCGCGGGTGGCGGTCGGCGTCGACGCCCGCAACCGCCCCGAGGACCTCGCCGAGCTGCCGCGCATCCTGTCCGGCCTGGTCAGCGCCGGCACCGAGGTCCAGCTGGTGTTCCTGGACACCCCCGACGCGGTGCTGATCAAGCGCTTCTCGGACACCCGTCGCCGCCACCCGCTGGCCGGCGACGGGCGCGCGCTGGCCGACGCCATCGCCCTTGAGCGGCAGCTGCTGCGACCGCTGCTGGCGATCGCCGACCTGACCATCGACACCGGCGAGATGAACGTGCACCAGCTGCGCCGCCTGGTCAGCGCCGAGGTCGGCCGGCACGGGCTGCGCCTGATCCTGCTGCTGCAGTCGTTCGGCTTCAAGCGCGGCGTGCCCGGCGACGCCGACTTCGTGTTCGACGCCCGCTGTCTGCCCAACCCGCACTGGGTGCCGCACCTGCGGCCGCTGTCCGGACGCGACCCCGAGGTCCGCGACTGGCTGGAGGCGGACGCGCAGGTCGGCAGCTACGTCGGGCGCGTGCGCGACCTGCTCGACGACTTCGTGCCGCGCTTCGACGCCGACGACCGCGCCTTCCTGACCATCGCCATCGGCTGCACCGGCGGCCGGCACCGCTCGGTGCACATCGTCGAGCGCCTGGCCGAGCACTTCCGTGCCGGCGGTCGCGACGGCGTGCTGGTGTTCCACCGGGAGCTGTCGTGAGCGTCGGCCTGCTGCTGGTGGCGCACGGCGACATGGGCGCCGAGCTGATCCGGGTGGCGCGCAGCCTGGTCGGCGAGCTGCCACTGCGCGCCGGCGCGGTGTCGATGCCCAACGATTGCGACGACGGCCAGGCGCTGGCGCAGGCGCGCCATCTGGTCGCCGAGCTGGACGAGGGCGACGGCGTCCTGGTCATGACCGACCTGTACGGCGCCACGCCCAGCAACATCTGCGGCCGCCTCGAACGCCTCGGCGGGCACACCCTCAGGGTGTCCGGTCTGAACCTGCCGATGCTGCTGCGGGTGCTCAACTACGCCGGGCAGCCCCTGCCCGAGCTGGCCCGCACCGCCCTGGACGGCGGCCGCGGCGGCATCATCCTCGACCCGGAGGCCGCGTGATCGAACGCGAGATCGAGATCGTCAACCGCCTCGGCCTGCACGCCCGGGCCGCGGCCAAGCTGGTGCAGCTGCTGGGCGGCTACCGGTCGGCCGCGGTGCTTGCCTACCGCGGCCGCGAGATCAACGGCAAGAGCATCATGGGCGTGATGATGCTGGCCGCCGGTGTCGGCAGCACCGTGACCCTGCGCCTGGACGGACCGGACGAGGAGGCGGCGATGGCGGCCGCGACGGACCTGTTCGCGCGGCGCTTCGACGAGGGCCAGTGATGCGCCGCGCCCGCCAGCGCCGCACCGCCTCCGCCGCGCCCGGCGCCGGCGCGGGCAACGCCGGCCGGCGCCCGCCCCCGGCGCCGGCATCCGGCGCGGAGCGCTAGCCGATGGCCAGTCGCCGAATCGTCCTCGAAGGCCAGCTGTGCAGCCGGGCGATGGCCCTGGGCCGGGCCCGGCTGGTGCACCCGGCGCACTTCGTGGTCGACGAGACGCCGATCGGCCCGCGCCGCGTGGCGCCGGAGACCCGCCGCTTCGAGCAGGCCCTGGCCGACGCCCGAGCCGAGCTTGCGGCGCTGCGCGACCAGCTCAGCGGCCCGCTCATGCTCGAGCTGGGCGAGATGCTGGACGCCCATGCCCTGCTGCTGGAGGATCCGGCGTTCATCGGCGCCGTGCGCGAGCGCATCAGCGGCGAGCGGGTCGGCGCCCACGCCGCCCTCAAGCGCGAGCGCGACCGCCTGATGGCGGAGTTCGAGGCGATCGACGATCCCTACCTGCGCAGCCGCGGCGAGGACATCGAGCAGGTGATCGGCCGCGTGATCGCCGCGCTGTACCGCGACGCCGAGGAACGCATCGATCCCGCCAGCCTGGCCGGCGAGATCATCGTCACCGACCAGGTCTCGCCCGCCGACCTCGCCAACTGGCACGAGCACGGCATCCTCGGCGTGGTCACCACCGGCGGCAACCCGCTCTCCCATTCGGCGATCCTCGCGCGCAACCTGCAACTGCCGATGCTGTGCGGCTGCCAGGACGCGCTTTCGCAGGTGCACGACGGCGACGTCATCCTGATCGAGGGCGAGCCGCCGCGCCTGGTCCTGCATCCCGACCAGAACGACCAGGCCCGGTTCCAGGCCTGGCAGGCGCAGGTCGCCCGCGACGCGCAGCGCCTGGGCCGTCTGCGCAAGGCGCCGACCCGCAGCCGCGACGGCACCGATGTCGCCCTGTGGGTCAATGCCGAGCGCGAGGAGGACATCCGCGAGGCCTGGAAACTCGGTGCCGCCGGGGTCGGCCTGTACCGTACCGAGTTCCTCTTCCTGCAGCGTGCCGGCCTGCCCGACGAGGACGAGCAGTTCAACGCCTATGCCGCCGCGGTGCGGGCCATGCGCGGCCGTCCGGTCACCTTCCGCACCCTCGACATCGGCGCCGACAAGGCCGATCGCAGCGGACTGGCGCTGGCCCAGGAGCCCAACCCCGCGCTCGGCCTGCGCGGCGTCCGGCTGTCGCTGGCGCGCCCGGAGGTGTTCGCGATCCAGCTGCGCGCCATCGTCCGCGCCGCCGCCCTGGGTCCGGTCCGCGTGCTGGTGCCGATGGTGGCCAACGTCCGCGAGCTGCGGGCCGTGCGCGCCATGCTGGCGGCCGCCGTCCGCGACCTGGCCAGCGCCGGCTACGAGCTCGGCGAGCGCATCAGCCTGGGCGCCATGGTCGAGGTGCCGTCGGCGGCGATCGCCATCGACGGCCTGCTGGCCGAGGCCGATTTCGTCTCGATCGGCACCAACGACCTGACCCAGTACCTGCTGGCGGCCGACCGCAACAACGACGCCGTCGCCGGCCTGTACGACCCCGGCCATCCGGCCCTGGCCTTCCTGATCGAGCGGGTCGCGGTGGCGGCCCGCGGCGCCGGCAAGGCGGTCGCCGTATGCGGCGAGATGGCCGGCGACCCGGAGTTCACCGGCCACCTGCTGCGCCTGGGCATCCGCGAGCTGTCGATGCACCCGTCGGCGCTGCTGTCGGTTCGCCAGGCGGTATCGGCGATCGACCTCGGCGCCGCCGCCTGAGCGCGGCACCGCCGTCGGCCGGGCGCCCCTGGCCGCCTGTCGGAGAACGACCGTCCTGGTCGTCTTTGGAGTCGCCCGTGCGGCGAAGGTGCGTTCGCGCTCCCGTCGAACCGACCGCTAACGCGGTCGCTTCGCCGGGCGGCCATTCCTGGCCGCAGCCAGCAGGCTGTTGTCCGACAGCCTGCTGGCGCCCGATCCCCGGTCCGGCCGGCTGCGGCCGCCTCAGAAGAAGCTGTAGCGCGCCGCCACGTACCAGTGACGCGGCCAGCCGTAGTAGGCGGTCTGGATGTTGCCGACGCTGGAGAACTCCTGGCCGTCGACCTTGTAGACCTTGTCGGTCAGGTTGCGCACGCCGCTGCGCAGCTGCCAGCGGCCCTCCGGCGAATCCCAGGTGCCGGACAGGCCGACCAGGGCGTAGGCGCGCTGGCTCAGCACCTCGCGGTTGTCCACGCTGAGCCAGGTCTCGCCCCGGTAGGAGACGTCGCCGCCGAGGGTGAAGCTGCTGCCGTTGCCGAGGAAGAAGGTCTGGGTCGCCGCCAACCGCGCGGTCCAGTCGGGCGAGAATGGCACGTACGCGTGGAGGTCGGCCAGCGCCGGGTTCAGGTCGACGCGGGGATCGTCGAAGCGGTCGTACTCGGCGTCCAGCCAGCCGACCTGGGCGCTCAGGCGGGTGCCCTCGCCGATCACCGCCACGCCCTCGAACTCGACGCCGCGGATGGTCAGCTCGGCGGCGTTGAGGACCGGGAAAGCGAAGGTCGGGATCGGCGCGCCGGGGTTCTGGACCTCGGAGACGCGTGCCTGGAAGTCCTGGTAGTCGCTCTGGAACACCGACACGTTGCCGACCAGCCGGCGATCGTCGGAGTTCATCTTGAGGCCGGCCTCGTAGGTCCAGACGTATTCCGGATCGAAGGTGCTGACTTCGCTGGCCGAGTTGGCGCGGCCGTTGAAGCCGCCGGACTTGAAGCCGCGGCTGGCGGAAACGTAGCCGAGCATGTTGTCGGTGAACGACTTCTCCAGGCTCAGCGACGGCGTCAGCGCCGACCAGCTGTCGTCGATCTCGAAGGCGAAGGTGCCGTTCAGCACCGGCAGCACCCGGGAGAAGGTGCTGGTGGTCCGGAAGTAGTCCTTGGTCTCGCGCGTGTAGCGCAGGCCGGCGGACAGCGACCAGGTCGGGGCGAATTGCCAGCTGGCCTGGCCGAACACCGCCTGGCTGGTGGTGCTGAGATCGTCGTCGATGGTGCGCAGGAAGTCGATCGGCGCGCCGGCCAGGGCCAGGAAGTCGTTGGCATAGGCCTCCTGGTGCGAGGGCACGTCCTCCTTGAGGTAGTACAGGCCGAGCACGGCCTGGACGCTGCCGCCGGCGTCGTACTGGAACTGCAGCTCCTGGCTGCGCTGCTTCTGGTCGAGCTCGACCAGGACGTCGCCGAGCTGGAACTCGGAGGCGTCGATATCGATGAAGAACGAGGTCTCGAGCTGGCGCAGGGCGGTGATGCTCTTCAGGGTCCAGGCCTCGGACAGGCCCCAGTCGAAGGCGAACGAGCCGCCGGTGTGCTCGAGCTGCTGGCGCTGGCCCGGCTGGAAGGAGGTGCGCGAGCGGAAGTCGTACTCGCCCGGATCGGGCAGGCGCAGCACCACCGGGCCGAGCACCAGGTCGGACTGCACCAGCGGCGCCTCCGGGTTGCCCAGGCTCAGCTCGTTGTCCTGCTTGGTGAAGTCGAAGCTGGTCGTCCAGCGGAACCGGTCCGACGGCGTGCCGGCGACCTTGAAGCGGATCGCCCGGTTGTCGTCGTCGTTGTAGCGGGCGTCGCTGACCTCGTCGCGGACGTAGCCGTGGTTGCGGCCGAGCACGGCGGCGACACTGGCGCCGACGGTGTCGCTCAGGGGCGTGGAGCCGTAGTAGCGCCCTTCCAGCCGGCCGTAGTCGCCGGCGGTGAACTCGGCGTCGAACATCGGCGAGTCGGAAGGCTGGCGGGTGACCAGCTTGATCGCGCCGCCGGTCGAGTTCTTGCCGTACAGCGTGCCCTGGGGCCCGCGCAACACCTCGATGCGCTCGATGTCGTACAGGCTGAACAGGCCGCCCTGGATGCGCGAGTAGTAGACGTCGTCGACATAGATGCCGACGCCGGGGTCGAAGGTCTGCAGGGCGTCGGGCTGGCCGATGCCGCGGATGAAGGCGTTGACGCTGGAGGCCGAGCCGCGGCCCTGCACGATGTTGGCGTTGGGCACCGCACCCTGCAGGCCGTCCAGGTTGCGCGCCTGCATTTCGCGCAGGTCCTCGCGGTCGAAGGCGGTGACCGCGACCGGGATCTTCTGGATGTCCTCGGCACGGCGGCGGGCGGTGACGGTGACGGCATCCAGGCGGGTGGCGTCGCGCGCCTGCGGGCTGCGGTCCTCGCCGGCCTCGTCCTGCTGGGCGGCGACGGCGAACGGCGCGGAGACCAGGGCGGCGAGCAGGGCGGCGGACAGGCGGTTCAAGCGGGGCGTGGACATGATGGCGCGGCCCTCCCGGGGCGTTTCTGTTTTGGCTGCCGGGAAGCGTAGGCCCGGCGGCCGCGGCCGGCACTCGTACCTTCGTACAGTGTCCAGGACCGGCGTCCACGGGCCCAATGGCGCCCTGCCGTCCAGGAGGCCGCATGTCCCTGCCCCGTCCCCCGACCCCGGCCGCGCGGCGATGAGCCTGTTCGGCCTGCTGCTGGGCCTGGCCCTGCTCATGGTCCTGACCATGCGCGGCATGAACCTGTTCCTGGCCAGCGCCCTGTGCGCGGTGCTGGTGGCGGTGACCGGCGGCGTCGCCCTGTTGCCCGCGCTGGCGGCGGACGACGCGCCGAACGCCCTGAACGCCTACATGCAGGGCTTCTCCGGCTTCATCGCCAACTGGTTCTTCATGTTCCTGCTCGGCGCCGTGTTCGGCAAGCTGATGGAGGACAGCGGCGCCGCCGACAGCGTCGCCCGCTGGATCACCGGCCATCTCGGCGTGCAGCGCGCCGCCCTGGCCATCGTCGCGGCCTGCGCGGTGCTGACCTACGGCGGCGTCAGCCTGTTCGTGGTGGCGTTCTCGGTCTATCCGATGGCGCTCAGCCTGTTCCGCCAGGCCGACCTGCCGCGCCGCTTCATCCCCGCGACCCTGGCCTTCGGCTCGGTGACCTTCACGATGACCTCGGCCGGCTCGCCGGAGATCCAGAACTGGATCCCGGTCGAGTACCTGGGCACCACGCACCTGGCGGCCTGGCAGGCCAGCGCGGTGGTCGCGGTGTTCATGGCGGTGACCGGCTACGCCTGGCTGGCCTGGATGCTGCGCCGCGCCCGCGCCCGCGGCGAGCGCTTCGAGGGCCGTGCCGACGACCCCGCGGTGCCGGAGCGCAGCCTGCCCTCGCCCCTGCTGTCCAGCCTGCCGCTGGCGATCGTGCTGGCGCTGGCGTTCGCCTTCCACGACGTCCTCGGCACCGCGGCGCTGATCGTCGCCCTGGGCGGCGGTTGCCTCGCCGCGTGGCTGCTCCAGTGGCGACACGTGCAGGACGCCGGCGCCGCGTTCACCGCCGGCAGCGTCGGCGCCCTGGTGGCGATCGGCAACACCGCCGCCGTGGTCGGCTTCGGTGCCGTGGCCAGGGTGGTGCCGGGCTTCTCGCAGGTGGTCGACTTCGTCACCCACCTGCCCGGCGGCGGCCTGGTCAGCGCCGCGGTCGCGGTCAGCCTGATCGCCGGCATGACCGGCTCGGCTTCCGGCGGCCAGGCGATCGCCCTGCCGATCCTGGCGCCGCATTTCCTGGCCCAGGGCGTCAACCCCGAGCAGCTGCACCGCGTGGTGGCGATCTCCTCGGGCTGCCTGGATTCCCTGCCGCACAACGGCTACGTGGTCACCACCATCCGCGCGATCTGCGGCGAGAGCCACCGCGCCGCCTATGGCGCCATGGCCGCCCTGACCGTGCTGGTGCCGCTGGCCGGCCTGGTGCTCTGCCTGGGGCTGTTCGCCCTCGGCCTGTGAGGCGTCGGCGCGCGCCGTCGCCGCCGCGATCCCGGACGCCCCGGCCCCGGCGCACCGCTATGCTTGCGTCATGACCGAGACGACACCCTGGGATGCGCTGTATGTCGGCGCCCGGATCGCGACCCTGGCCGGCGACAGCGGCTGGGGCCTGGTCGAGGACGGCGCCCTGGCGGTCCGCGACGGCGTCGTCGCCCATGTCGGCCCCGCGGCCGCCCTGCCGGCACCGCCGGAGCGCCTGGCACGACGCGTCGTGCGCCTGGGCGGCGGCGTGCTGACGCCCGCCCTGGTCGACTGCCATACCCACCTGGTGTTCGCGGGCACCCGCAGCGGCGAGTTCCAGGCCCGCCTGGAGGGCGCCAGCTACGAGGCGATCGCCCGTGCCGGCGGCGGCATCGCCGCCACCGTGCGCGCCACCCGCGCGGCCAGCGAACAGGAACTGCTGGACGCCTCGCTGCCGCGCGCCCGCGCCCTGGCCGAGGAGGGCGTCGCCTGCATCGAGGTGAAGTCCGGCTACGGCCTGGAACTCGACACCGAGCGGCGGATGCTGCGCGTCGCGCGGCGGATCGGCGAGGTCCTGGGCATCCAGGTGCGCACCACCTTCCTGGGCCTGCACGCCCTGCCACCGGAATCCGCGACGCGCCGCAGCGCCTACGTCGACCAGGTCTGCGACCACTGGCTGCCGACCCTGGCCGCCGAAGGCCTGGTCGATGCCGTCGACGCCTTCTGCGAGGGCATCGGCTTCACCCCCGCGGAGACCGCCCGCTGCCTGGATGCCGCCACGGCGCTGGGCCTGCCGGTCAAGCTGCACGCCGAGCAGCTCAGCGACCAGGGCGGTGCCGCGCTGGTGGCGGCGCGGCGCGGCCTGTCGGCCGACCACCTGGAGTGGCTGGGTGCCGAGGGCATTGCCGCGATGGCCGCCGCCGGCACCGTCGCGGTGCTGCTGCCCGGCGCCTTCTACGCGCTGCGCGAGACCCGGCTGCCGCCGGTGCAGGCGCTGCGCGAGGCCGGCGTGCCGATGGCGGTGGCCACCGACCTCAATCCCGGCACCTCGCCGATGCCCTCGCTGCGCCTGGCCATGAACATGGCCTGCACGTTGTTCCGCCTGACCCCGGCCGAGGCGCTGCGCGGCGCCTGCACGAACGCCGCCCGGGCGCTCGGACTGGACCGTGAGCGCGGCCGCCTGCTGCCGGGCCAGCGCGCCGACCTGCTGCACTGGCCGGTGTCCGACCCCGCCGAGCTGCTGTACTGGATCGGCCCGCATCCGCAGCCGCGGCGGATCCTCGCGGGCCCGGCACCGGGCTGACCGGGACCCGGAAACGAAAAGGGCGCCGGAATCCGGCGCCCTGTCCGCTGCGGCCTGGCGACGCCCGGGGGCGCGCCGGGACACCCCGGCCGTCGCCCTGGACCGTCGATGCCTGTCAGGCCTTCTTGCGCGCCGCGCTCTTGGCGGCCGGCTTGGCCGGCTTGGCGGCGGGGGCGGCCGGGGCCGCGCCGGTCGCGGCGCTGCCCTGGGGACGGACGTTGCCGTAGCTGCCGCGGAAGATCTTGCCGCGGCGGGATTTCTTGTCGCCCTTGCCCATGGCCGGGACTCCTCGGTGTGATGATGGAAAACGGCCGCGCAGCATAGCAGCGCGGCCGGGGTTCCGCACGACCGCCGGGCGCCCCGCGCCCGGGCCGGGAGGGCGATCAGTTCGCCGGCGGCAGGATCACCTGGTCGATGACGTGGATGACGCCGTTGCTGGCCATCACGTCGGCGCTGACCACGCGCGCGCCGTTGACGGTGACGCCCTCGCCGCTGGTGGCGATGCGGACGTCGGCGCCGTTGACGGTGGTCGCCTTGTCGAGGCCGACCACCTGCTCGGCGGTGACCTTGCCGGCGACGACATGGTAGGTCAGCACGGCGACCAGACGGTCCTTGTTCTCGGGCTTGAGCAGGTCCTCGACGGTGCCGGCCGGCAGCGCCGCGAAGGCGGCGTCGGTCGGCGCGAACACGGTGAACGGGCCCGGACCCTGCAGGGTCTCGACCAGGCCGGCGGCCTGGACGGCTGCGACCAGGGTGTTGAACTGCCCGGCGCCCGAGGCCACCGCGACGATGTCGCCGACCGGCTGGGCCTGGCTGGCGCCGCCGTGGTTGTGGGCCTGCGCCAGCGGCGCCAGGGAGGCGGTGGCCAGGGAGGAGGCAAGGGCGATGGACAGGATGCGAAGGGCGTTCATGGGTCGGCGTTCTCCAGGGGGATGAGGGCCGGAAGCGTCCGGCTTGCGGCGATACTGCGCGCGCCGGTGTGGCCCTGGCGTCGCGGCCAGGTGCAGGCCACCTGCACGAATGTGCAGCCACCGTCAGCGCCACGGACCGCGCCGGCGGCACCCTCGCGGGGCAAGCGCGGGCGCCCTCGCCATTGCCGCGGTGCCGGGGCTGGGCGCGCTGGCGGCGGCTGCTATACTCGCGCCCCTCGTTTCGCCCCTGGTTCCGGAGCATGAAGCCCATCCCGCTCATCCTTTCCGTTCTCGCCGCGCTGGCGACCGGCAACGCCCTGGCCGCCGAAAGCGACGAGGGCCGGCAGCTCGCCTACACCTGCACCGGCTGCCACGGCATTCCCGGCTACAAGAACGTGTACCCCCACTACCACGTGCCGCGCATCGCCGGCCAGACCCGGGAATACCTGGTGGCTGCGTTGCGCGCCTACCAGTCCGGCGAACGTGCCCACCCGACCATGCGCGCCCAGGGCGAGAGCCTGAGCGAGGCGGAGATCGAGCAGATCGCCACCTTCCTGGCCAACCACGGGAGCGCCCGCCGATGATCCGCGTCCTCACCACCCTGGCGGTTCTGGCCGTCATGGTTCCCGCCATCGGCCAGGCCGGCGACGTCGAGCGCGGCCGCGAGAAGTCGGTGGTCTGTCAGGCCTGCCACGGCCCCGACGGCAACGGCGTCGGCGACCCTCAGTACCCGGTGCTGGCCGGGCAGTACGCCGACTACCTCGCCCACGCGCTGCGCTCCTACCGCACCGGCGAGCGCCAGAACGTCATCATGCAGGGCTTCGTCGCCACCCTGAGCGAGCAGGACATCCGCGACCTGTCCGCCTTCTACGCCGCCCAGTCCGGTCCGCTCACCGACCTGCGCGACCTCAAGTAGCGGCGCGATCGCGCAGCCGCCGCAGGGTGCCGGCCGCGCCCTGCGCGGCCAACACCCGCCGGCCCGCTGCCGCGCCGGTTCACGCGAAGTACGGTGCGGCGCCGCTGGCGTGGTCGGTGGCGTCGCGCACCGCGGTGACTTCCGGGATGCGCTCGCGCAGGGTGCGCTCGATGCCCTCGCGCAGGGTCACGCTGACCATGCCGCAGCCCTGGCAGCCGCCGCCGAAGCGCAGCACCACCTCGCCCTGCGCGGTGACCTCCTCGAGGGCGACCCGGCCGCCGTGGCCGGCCAGCTGCGGGTTGATCTCGTTCTCCAGCAGCCAGCGGATGCGCTCGACCAGGCCGGCATCGGCCGCCGGCGCCGCCGCCCGCAGGGCCGGCGCCCGGATGCTGAGCTGTTCGCCGGTGCCTTCGCTGCGCAGGGCGATCTCCGCCTGGTCGAGGAACGGCGCGGATTCGGCATCGACGTAGAAGGTCAGCCCGTCGCAGACATCGACCTGCCATTCGTCGCCGAGCAGGTCGGTGCGCTCGCAATAGCGCAGCGCGACATCGGCGCGCGCGGTGCCGGGCGCCACGGCGCTGAGGTGGATGCCGATGATGTCGTCGCCCTGGCGGGCGAGGAGGGTTCGGAAGTAGGCCTGGGCCCTGGCGTCGACGTGGATCATGGCGAAATCGTACCAGAACGGTCCCGTTTGCCGGCGCGGCGCGCGGCGGAGCTCAGCCGTGGTCGCGCTGGAAGCCCGCCATGTAGTCGACCAGGGCCTCGACGCCGGCCATCGGCATGGCGTTGTAGAGGCTGGCGCGCATGCCGCCGACGGCGCGATGGCCCTTGAGGCCGATCAGGCCGGCGGCCTCGGCGCCGGCCAGGAACAGCGGATCCAGGGCCGCGTCGTGCAGCTGGAACGGCACGTTCATCCAGGACCGTGCCGAGGCGGCCACCTGGTTCCGGTAGAAGCCGCCGGAGCCGTCGATGGCGGCATACAGGCGCGCCGATTTGGCCTGGTTGCGGGCGGCCATCGCCGCCAGGCCGCCCTGCTCGTGCAGCCACTGGAAGACCAGTCCGGCCAGGTACCAGGCGAAGGTCGGCGGCGTGTTCAGCAGCGAGCCGCTGGCGGCGTGGCGGTCGTAGCGGAAGATGTCCGGAAGCGAATCCGGCGCCCGCGCCAGCAGGTCGCGCCGCACCAGCAGCACGACCAGGCCGGACGGGCCGATGTTCTTCTGCGCGCAGGCGTAGATGACCCCGTAGCGGGCGACATCGACCGGTCGCGACAGCAGGGTCGAGGACATGTCGGCCACCAGCGGCACCCCGCCGGTGTCGGGCGGGGCATGGAACTCGACGCCATGGATGGTCTCGTTGGGCGTGACGTGGACGTAGGCGGCGCCGGGGTCGAGGTCGATCCGGTCGGGCAGGTCGCGGAAGCCGCCGGCCTCGCTGCTGGCGGCGACGCGCACGGTGCAGACCCGGGCCGCCTCGGCCATGGCGCGCACGCCCCAGTGGCCGGTCAGCACGTAGTCGGCGCGGCCGCCGGCGGCGATGTTCATCGGCACCTGGGCGAAGTGCTGGGTGGCGCCGCCCTGCAGGAACAGGACCGCATGGTCGTCGGGCACCGCCAGCAGGCTGCGCAGGTCGGCCTCGGCACGGGCGGCCATCGCCTCGAACGCCTTGCCCCGGTGCGAGACCTCCATCACCGAGGCGCGTTCCCCGCCCCATTCCAGCAGCTCCGCACGCGCGCGCTCCAGGACGGCCTCGGGAAGCGCGGCCGGACCGGCGCTGAAGTTGTGGGCTCGGGACATGGCGGTGACGGGCCTGGGAGGGAGTTGCCGGCGATTATGCCGCAGCGCAACACCACCTGCCGCAGGCGCGTTCCACCGGGGCGCCGGACGGCCTGACCTCGTCTTGACCGGGTCGGTGGCACGATGGCGGTGTCCTGCCAGGAGCCAGCGATGCCCCGCTATCGGTTTCCCCAGCCCGCGGCCAGTGAGATCACGCCCGAACCGGTATGGCGCGAACGCCGGCGCCTGCTCGCCGGTCTTGGCGGCCTGGCCGCCCTGCCCCTGCTGCCCGCCTGCAGGCAACCTGAGGCCGTACCGCCGCCGGCCGGCAACCCGCTGTCCATCGTGCGCCAGACCGACACCACCGGCGGCGAGGCGCTGACCCGCTTCGCCGACGTCACCGGCTACAACAACTTCTACGAATTCGGCACCGGCAAGGACGACCCCGCCCGCCACGCCCACACCCTGCGACCGCGACCCTGGTCGGTCGAGGTCGCCGGCGCCGCCGACCGCACCGGGCGCTTCGACCTGGAGGACGTGCTGGCGCCGCATCCCCTGGAGGAGCGCATCTACCGCCTGCGCTGCGTCGAGGGCTGGTCGATGGTGATTCCCTGGATCGGCTTCCCGCTGGCCGACCTGCTGCGGCGCTTCGAACCGACCTCGCAGGCACGCTTCGTCGCCTTCCGGACCCTGCTCGATCCGGAGCGGATGCCCGGCCAGCGCCGGCGCATCCTGGACTGGCCCTATGTCGAAGCGCTGACCATCGACGAGGCCATGCACCCGCTGGCGTTCATCGCCACCGGCGTCTACGGCCAGGAGCTGCCCAACCAGAACGGCGCGCCGCTGCGCCTGGTGGTGCCCTGGAAGTACGGCTTCAAGAGCATCAAGTCGATCGTCCGCATCGAGTTCCTCGCCGAACAGCCGCTGACCAGCTGGGAACGCTCGGCACCGCACGAGTACGGCTTCTACGCCAACGTCAATCCGGAGGTCGACCATCCGCGCTGGAGCCAGCGCAGCGAGCGCCGCATCGCCGGCAGCGGCACCAGCGTGTTCGCCGAGCGCATCCCGACCCGGCTGTTCAACGGCTACGCCGAGCAGGTCGGCGCGCTGTACACCGGGCTCGACCTGCGCCGCTTCTACTGATGCCGGCGCCGGCAGCGGTCGCTGCCTGGCCGGCGGCGGCCATCCGCAGCGCGGTGTTCCTGGCCTGCCTTGCGCCGCTGCTCTGGCTCGCGCTGCAACTGCTGCGCGGCGACCTGGGCGCCGATCCGGTCGCCCGCCTGACCCATGAGACCGGCATCTGGGCCCTGCGCCTTCTGTTGCTTTCGCTGGCGATGACGCCGCTCCGGCGGCTGACCGGCTCGCCCTGGCCGCTGCGCCTGCGCCGGATGATCGGGCTGTTCGCGTTCGCCTATGCCGCCGCGCACCTGCTGGTCTATGTCGCGCTCGACCTGCAGGCCTACTGGCCGCAGCTGCTCGAGGATATCGTCCGGCGACCCTTCATCACCGTCGGCGCGGCCGCGCTGGCCCTGCTGCTGCCGCTGGCGCTGACCTCGACGCGGGCGATGCAGCGCCGGCTCGGCCGCCGCTGGCGCACCCTGCACCGGCTGGTCTACCCGGCCGCGGTGCTGGCCTGCCTGCACTTCCTCTGGCTGGTCAAGGCCGACTGGCGCGAGCCGGCGATCCACCTGGGCATCGCCCTGCTGTTGCTGGCCCTGCGGCTGCCGCCGCTGGCCCGGGCGATCACCCGGCGCGGCACTCAGACATAGATCAGGGCGGCGATCAGCGCAGCCAGCACCGCGGCGAGGAGGATCAGCCAGCCCAGACCCGAGGCGTTGCCGCCGGTCGCCGGGGGCGCCGGGTCGGCGGCGGGCAGGCGTCGGGTGACCGGTTCGGGCATCGGTTCGGACAGCGCCTCGACGAGGTAGCGCGCGCGACCGATCCGGAGCTGGTCGCCCGGCACCAGGACCGCGTCCGACGCGAGCGGGTGGCCGTTGAGCCAGGCCGGCGCGCCCGTGCCGGCCACCCCGATGCGGCCGCCCGACAGCGCCACGGTCAATGCCGCGGCCGCCGCGGAAACCGGCTGGCCTTCGCCGTCGAAGCTCAGCACCGGCCCGTCGATCAGGCTGCCGGCGCCGGCGCCGCCGCGCCGGCGCAGCAGGAAGCTGCGCACCGGCAGGGCGGTATCCGGGGGCGGCGCGCCGAGCAGGTCGAACGCGAGGCTGCCGACGCAGACGCGGTCGCCGGCGTGCAGCCAGGCCAGGGCCTGGACCGGGCGGCCATTGACCACGACGCCGGCACCGGCATCGAGCACCGTCAGCCAGGCGCCCGGCGGGTCGGATTCCAGCTCGGCGGCGGCCAGCGCCAGGCGCTGCCCGGGCGGCGGCAGCGGCATCTGGGTGCCGTCGGCAAGGCGAAGCTGTTCGATCATCGCGCGCAGCGTAGCGGAAAAACGGAAAACCGCAGCCGACCGGGCGCCGTGGCGGCCGCTGTCGGCCGGCGGCGGTACGGGCTAGACTCGATGCGCCACCACGCCAGGAACGTCGCCATGAGCAAGCAGGAACGCAAGTCCGCCGCCAAGGCCATCGCCGACTCGGCGCAACAGATCTGGCTCGCCGGCCTGGGCGCCTTCGCCAAGGCGCAGGCCGAGGGTTCGCGGCTGTTCGACCAACTGATCGTCGACGGCGCCGAACTGGAGAAGCGGACCCGCAAGTACACCCACGAGCACCTGGCCAGCCTGCGCGACCAGATGGAGGGCACGGTGCAGCGCCTGCGCAGCAGCGGCCAGGCCAGCATGAAGAAGATCCAGGGCCTGGTCGACGCGCGCGTCGCGCAGGCCGTGGAACGCATGGCGGTGCCCTCCCGGGAGGATTTCGAGACCCTGATGGCGCAGATGGAATCGATGCGCGCCCAGTTGCTGGCGACCCTGACCGGCGGCGATGGCGCGGCTGCGCCAGCGGCGGCGCCGGCCGCGGCACCGGCCCGCAAGTCGGCGCCGCGTTCGCCGGCCGCCAAGCCGGCGGCCGGCGCGGCACCCCGCAAGACGCCCGCCCGGAAGGCCGCGAAGAAGGCTGCGAAGAAGGCCGCAACCACGACCCCGGCGAAGAAGCCGGTCGCCGGATCGTCCGGAAAGTCCCCGCCGGTCCGCAGCAGCGCCAGGCGCCGCAGCCGGTAGCGAGCCCGCGCGCCCAGCCCCGGCCGCGCGCCGGGTCCGGGCCGGACTCCGGCATCGGCGGCAGGGTTGCGTTCTGGCCCGGACCGCGGCGGCGCGGTCAGAGCGTGCGCCAGGCGGCCAGGGCCGCCGCGCGGCTCTCCTTCAGGTCGACGATCGGCCGCCGGTACGCACTGGCGGCGTCGATGCCGGCCTCGTCGAGCAGGCCGGGCGGCGCTTCCCAGGGACGCTGCAGCCAGCGCGCCGGCAGCCGTTCCAGTTCCGGCAGCCAGCGCCGGACATAGTCGCCGCGGGGATCGAACCGCTCGCCCTGGCTGGCCGGGTTGAACACCCGGAAATAGGGCGCCGCGTCGGCACCGGACCCGGCGGTCCACTGCCAGCCCTGGGTGTTGTTGGCGAGGTCGGCGTCGACCAGGGTGTCCCAGAACCAGCGCGCCCCTTCCAGCCAGTGGATGCGCAGGTTCTTGGTCAGCAGCGAGGCCACCACCATGCGCACGCGGTTGTGCATCCAGCCGCAGTGCCAGAGCTGGCGCATGCCGGCGTCGACCAGGGGAATGCCGGTGCGGCCGCGCTGCCAGGCGGCCAGGTCGCGGTCGGACGTCCGCCAGGGAAAGGCCTCGAAGCGCGGGTTCAACGGCGCCGTCGGGGTGTCGGGGAAATGGTGCAGCAGGTGGTGGGAGAACTCGCGCCAGCCGAGCTCGCGGACGAACACCTCGGTGCCCTCGTCGTCGCCGCCGCGCCGGCGCGCCTCGGACAGGGCGCGGCGCGGCGAGAGCTCGCCGAAGTGCAGGTGCGGCGACAGCCGCGAGGTCCCGTCCTGGTCGGGACGGTCCCTGGCATCGGCATAGTCCGCCGCGCCTTGCGAGAGGAATCCGGCGAGCCGTGCCTGCGCGCCCTGCTCGCCTGGCGCCCAGAGATCCGCGAACCCGGCGTCCCAGCCGATCCGCGGCAGCAGGCCCAGGCTGGCGACCGGCACGCCCGCCGGCGGTCGTGGCGGTCCCGGCAGGGAGGTCGGCGCCGGCAGCGGGGCCAGCGGATCCAGGCGCGCGCGCAGGTTGCGCCAGAACGGCGTGAACACCCGGTACGGGTCGCCCTGGCCGGTCGCGATCTCCCAGGGCTCGGCCAGCAGCGCGCCATTGAGGCTTTCCGCGTGCAGGCCGGCGGCGCGCAGTTCGCGCTTGATCGCGGTGTCGCGCGCGACCACCGCGGGCTCGTAGCGGCGGTGCCAGTAGACCGCCCCTGCCCCGCTCTCCCGGGCGAGCGCCAGCAGCGTCTCGAGGCTGGCGCCTGCGCGCACCACCAGGCCCGACCCCAGTCGCCGGAGGTCGGCGTCCAGCGACAGCAGGGAATGATGCAGCCACCACCGCGAGGCCGCGCCCGGCGCCCAGGGCGCCTCCTCGTCGGGCGCGTGGACGTACACCGGCAGCACGGCATGGCCGGCACGCAGGGCCGCATGCAGGGCCGGATGGTCGTCCAGGCGCAGGTCGCGGCGGAACCAGACCAGGGCTAGGCTCATCGGGATCGCTCGTCGGCTATGGCCTGATGGTCGCGGTCCTGGCGTCAGGACCCCGTGCACGGACGTGAGGAGCGGACTGTATTACCCTCACCGGCATTCATCCGGGGAGGACCGATCGATGACTGCACGAATCCACCTGTCCGCCGTCCTTGCGCTGGCGGCGACCGCGCCGGTCGTCGCCGCGGACACGGCGCCGGCGGCGTGGCGCCTGGGCGCCGCCCTCGCCTCGACCGAGCTGGCCTCGCCGGCCGCCAGGCACGGCCACCGTATCGAACTGGCGAGCGAGGCCCTGGCCGCCGATCGCCTGCGCCTGCCGCTGCCCGGCGGCGACGTGGTGGTGCGGCGGGTCGACCACCAGCAGCGTGCCGGAGGCGCCCTGTGGCGCGGCCACGTGGAGGGCGATCCCGACCATGTCGCCACCCTGACCCTGCACCACGGCGCGCTCGCCGGCCTGGTCTCGCTGGCCGATGCGACCTGGGAGATCGTCCCGGCCGGCGACGGCCTGGCCGACCTGCTGGCGATCGACCCTGCCGCGTTTCCCGAGTGCGCCGGCGGCGTGCCGGTGCCGACCAGCGACGAGACGCCCGCGGAAGCCGAGCTGGGGGGGCCGTCGCCCTTCCTCGACCGCTTCGACGACATCGACGTGATCATCTTCTACACCGCGGCCGCCCGTGCCGGCGCCGGCGGCGAGGCGCAGATCCAGGCCACCGCCCAGGCCGCGGTCGACAACGCCAACACCGCGTTCGCGCAGAGCGCCCTGCCGCACCGGTTCCGGCTGGTGGCGGCGCTGGAGCTGGCGTTCACCGAAAGCGGCAACGCCAGTACCGACCTGTCGGCGTTCCGCGCCAACGCCACCGCCAACGCGGCCCGCGACGCCTTCCTGGCCGACCAGGCCGGCCTGCTGGTGGAGAACGGCGGTGGCGGCTGCGGCATCGGCTACCTGATGACCAACGTCGGGCCGGGCTTCGCGCCGAATGCCTTCCAGGTGACGGCGCGGAGCTGCGCGGTCGGCAACCTGACCTACGCCCACGAGCACGGCCACAACATGGGCATGGCGCACAACCCGGAGAACGCCGGCAGCGCCGCCTACCCCTATTCCTACGGCCACTGGTACACGGGAACCGCCGCCACCCCGGCGAACGAGCGGTTCCGCACCGTGATGTCCTATTCCAACCCCTGCACCAACGGCTGCACCCGGCGCCCGTACTGGTCGAACCCGGACATCAGCTACATGGGCACGCCGACCGGCATCGCCGACCAGCGCGACAACGCCCGCAACATGCGCAACGTCGGGCCGGTGGTCGCCAACTGGCGGACCAAGACGATCCTGCGCTTCGGCTTCGAGGACTGAGCCGCGCGCGCGGGCCCGGCGCCCGGCGGCAGGGGCGCCGGCCGGCCGGCGCGGCGCTCAGCGCGCGCCGGACCCGGACACCGCAGGTCCGGCCCCGTACCGCGCGCGCAGCTCGGCCGCGTGGTCCCGGATCGCCGCCAGCGCCTGCGGCGCCAGACGGTCCAGTGCCCGCCACTGAAGCGCCGTGCGCGGATGGCCGGCGAAGCGCTGCCGGTGGCGGTCCAGGAAATCCCAGTAGAGCGTGGTGAACGGGCAGGCGTCCGCGCCCTCGGCGCGTTCCGGCCGGTAACGGCAGCCCTGGCAGTGGTTGCCCATGCGCTGCAGGTAGCGACCGCTGGCGACATAGGGCTTGGAGCCCAGCAGGCCGCCGTCGGCGTGCTGGCCCATGCCCAGGGTGTTGGGCAGCTCCACCCACTCGACGGCGTCGACGTGCATGGCCAGGAACCATTCGTGCACCTGCCGGGGCCGCACGCCGAGCAGCAGCGCGAACAGGCCGGTCACCATCAGCCGCTGGATGTGGTGGTTGTAGCCGTGGCGCAGGAGCTGGCCGAGCGCGTCGCGAAGGCAGGCCAGGTCGGTGTCGCCGGTCCAGTAGAACGCCGGAAGGCCGGCCTCGGCGCCCAGCGCGTTCATCTCCAGGTAGCCGGGCATGCGCAGCCAGTAGATGCCGCGCACGTACTCGCGCCAGCCGATCACCTGGCGGACGAAACCCTCGACCGAGGCCAGCGGCGCGGCCCCGGACCGCCACGCCGACAGCGCCGCCTCGACAACGGCGCGCGGGTCGAGCAGCTTGAGGTTCATCGCCGCCGACAGGCGGGCGTGGTAGAGCCAGGGTTCGCCCTGCCACATCGCGTCCTGGAAGGGCCCGAACGCCGGCAGTCGATGGCGCACGAAATCGTCCAGCGCCTGGCGTGCCTGGCCGGGGGTCACCGGCCAGTCGAACGCCGAGAGTTCGCCGGGATGGTCGGGGAAGCGCTGCGCCACCTCGTCCAGCACCGCCCGGGTCAGGGCATCGGGCGGGAACGCCAGCGGCGCCTGCAGCAGGCCCGGACCCTCGCGCCCGAAACTGCGCCGGTTGTCGGCGTCGAAGTTCCAGCGGCCGCCCTCGGGGGCGCCCGCGGCATCGACCAGGATGCCCAGGCGCCGGCGCTGCCAGCGGTAGAAGTGTTCCATGACCAGGCCGCGCCGGCCGCGCGCCCAGTCGGCGAACTCGCCGGGCTCGACCAGGAAGTGCGGGTCCTCGCGCCAGGCCAGCGCGATGCCGGCCCGCGCGCAGGTCGCGGCGAGGGCCGCCATGACGCCGTGCTCGCCGGGCCGGCAGCCGACCACGCGCGCCGGCGCCAGCGTTCCGAGGTCGACGGCGAGGGCCTCGTCCAGTCCCTGGTGGCCGGCATCGAGCGCCCGGTAATGCACGGTCCAGCCGCGCGCGCGCAGCGCGTCCCGGCAGTGCCGCATCGCCGACAGGAACAGGGCGATGCGGGCCTTGTGCGACCACACCCGCTGCGCCTCGCCGGCCGCCTCGGCCATCCACACGGCGTCGCGACCGGGATCGAAGTCGGCCAGCCAGGCCGCGTCGGGATCGAGCTGGTCGCCCAGCAGCAGGAACAGGCGCGCGGGGCGGGCATGCGGATCGGCCATCGGGCCAGGCTGCGCCAGGCCCCGTCGCGCCCGCGTGCAGGGCGGGCGCGGCCAGCGCGCGCCGCTATCATGCCGGCAACCACCCAACGACCCCGGAGAGTCGCGATGAGATCGGCGCACCTGGCCTGGACCGCGACCGTGCTCCTGTTGCTGGCCGCCTGCGGCGGTCGCGACGCCGACCCCGAGCGTGCCGGCGCCGAAGCGCCGGAGCCGGCCACGCAGTGGCAGGCCCCCGCCGACGCCGGCGGCTTCCACATCGCGCGGATCGAGGGCTACACCCGCTGGGGCCGGCCCTCGCTGCGGCTGGTCGCCGCCGAGCCGCTGGCCCCGGCCCAGGACTTCGACCGCCTGCTCGACCTCGTCGACGCCGATGGCGCCCGCCCCAACGGCAGCTGGCAGCTGGAGGACGACAACCGCACCCTGACCTTCCCGTGGCTGGAGGCCGACCGCCGCTACCGTCTGCGGGTGGACCCGGCGCTGGCCGCCGCCAGCGGCGCCGGCCTGCCGGCGCCGCTAGAGGTCGAGGTCTACTCCGGCCCGCAGCCGCCGCTGCTGGGCTTCGCCAGCCAGGGCCACGTCCTGCCCGGCCGCGACAGCGCCGGGCTGCCGGTGGTCACCGTCAACGTCGCCGAGGCGGACGTCGAGTTCCTGCGCGTGCGCGAGTCGGCCCTGCCGGCCTTCCTGGCGAGCTGGCACCGCAACGGCCAGCGCGGCAGCTGGGAGATGGAACAGATCGCCGAGCTGGCCGACAGCGTCTGGTCGAGCCGCTTCGCCCTGCGTGCGGAACCGAACCGGCGCACCGTGAACCACATACCGGTCGACGGCCACGCGGCCCTGGCCGCGCCGGGCGCCTACTTCGCGGTGATGCGCGCGGCCGGCCGCTTCCAGGACACCTATGCCACCGCCCTCTACTTCGTCAGCGACATCGGCGTGCACGCGCGCCAGCACCGCGACGGCCTGTTCGTGCACGTCGCCTCGCTGGCCAGCGGACGGCCGCTGGCCGGCGTCGAGCTGCGCCTGCTGGATGCCGGCGGCGGCAGCCTGGCCAGCGTCGAGAGCGACCGCGAAGGCAATGCCACCCTGGCCATGCGCCCTGCGCGCGAGCATCTGCTGCTGGCCCGCCACGGCAACGACCTTTCGCTGCTGCCGTTCGGCCAGCCGGCCCTCGACCTCAGCGCGTTCGACCTGCCCGCCGGCAACGCCAGCGCGCCGTCCTCGGTGTTCCTGTGGGCCGGACGCGACCTGTTCCGGCCCGGCGAGACCCTGCGCGTGCATGCCCTGGCGCGCGACGCCGACGGCCGGGCGATGGCGCCGGCACCGGTGTTCCTGCGCCTTCGGCAGCCCGACGGCCGCATCTACATGGAGCAGACGGTGCTGCCGGACGAGCTCGGTTACGCCAGCCTGGTGCGCGAGCTACCGGTCGAGGCGGCCACCGGGCGCTGGCGGCTGGAGGCGGCAGCAAGCCCGGAGGGCGATGCCGTCGGCATGCTCGCCCTGCGGGTCGAGGAGTTCCTGCCTGAACGGCTGAAGCTGGAGCTGGCGGCCCCGCCCGCCGCACCCGCCGGCCAGGCGCTGGCGCTGCGCGCCGAGTCGGCCTGGCTCTACGGGGCACCAGCGGCGGGCCTGCGGTTCCTGGCCGAACTCAGCTACGAGCATGCGCCGACCGGGCTGGACGGCCTGCCCGGCTTCCACTTCGGCGACCCGGGCCTGGCCCTGCCGGGCGCCGGCGATGCCGCCTTCGATGGCGCGCTGGACGCGGACGGCCGCACCGAACTGTCGCTGGCGCTGCCCGAGACCCTGCCCGCGACGACGCCGGTGGCGGTGTTCGCGCGCGGCAGCGTGTTCGAGCCGGGCGGCCGGGCGGTCAGCCGGACGGTCCGGCAACTGCGCTGGCCGGACCAGGCGCTGCCCGGCGCCCGCCCCCTGTTCGACGTCGACGACGGCGCGCCGGCACGGGCGACGGTGGCCTTCGAGCTGGTCCTCGCCGATGCCGACGGCAGGCTTTCCGACGGCACGGTCCGGGCCCAGCTGCTGCGCGATGACCGCGAGGTCGTGTGGACGCACGACCTGGCGCTGGGTTGGCGCGCCGAATACACCTCGAACTGGCGGGCCGTCGGTCCGGCGCGCACGGTGTCGCTGTCGGCGCAGGCACCGGTGCGCTTCGAGGCGGAGCTCGACTGGGGCGATTACCGCCTCGAACTGACGCCGGAGGGCGCCGGCGCGCCGGCGACCCGGCTGGCCTTCCATGCCGGCTGGCGCGGCGACGACGGCAACCGCGGCGAGGCGGCGCGACCCGACCGCGTCCGCATGACCCTGGACCGCACCGGCTACCGCGCCGGCGACCCCTTGCTGCTGACCCTGACGCCGCCGCATCCCGGTCCCGGCCTGCTGCTGGTGGAGGCCGGCGACACCCTGCTGCACAGCCAGCCGATCGACGCCGCAGCGGGCGCCCAGGTGCGCCTGACGGTGGCGCCCGAATGGGAGCGGCATGACGTCTACCTGACCGCCCTGGTGTTCCGGCCGGGCTCGGCGCCGGAGAAGATCACGCCGAACCGCGCGCTGGGCATCGTCCACCTGCCGATCGCGCGCGAGGGCCGCCGGGTCGAGGTCAGCGCCAGCCTCCCGGACCGGGCGCGGCCGGGCGACACCGTGCGCGTGAAGCTGTCGGCGCCGGCGCTGGCCGGCAGCCGCGCCCGCGCCACCGTCGCCCTGGTCGACCAGGGCATCCTCAACATCACCCGCTACGGGGTGCCCGACGCCGGCGCGCACTTCTTCGCGCCGCGCCGCTACGCGGTCGACGCCCACGACCTGTACGGCCGCGTCATCGAACACATCGACGGCCACCAGGCGCGCCTGCGCTACGGCGGCGACCTGGCGCTGGCGGTGCTGGCGCAGGCGCGACGGCCCACCGCGCGGGTCGCCACCGTCGACCTGTTCGACGGCCCGGTCGACCTCGACGCCGGCGGCCAGGCCGAGGTCGCCATCGATCTGCCCGACTTCAACGGTCGCCTGCGACTGGCCGTGCTGGTGTTCGACGACCATCGCCACGGCCATGCCGAGGGCGCCATCGAGGTCCGCGCGCCCCTGGTCGCCGAGGTGTCCAGTCCGCGGGTGATGGCGCCGGGCGACAGCGCCGTGCTCAGCATCGACCTGCACAACCTCAGCGGCCAGCGGCAATCGCTGGCGCTGGTGGCGCGCGCCGAGCCGCCCCTGGCCCTCGCCGAAGGCAGCCAGCGGCTGGTGCTGGAGGACGGCGCCCGGCGCACCCTGTCGCTGCCGCTGCGGGCGCTCTCCGGCGAAGGCGTCGGGCGGATCGGGCTGTCGGTGCAGGGCGAGGGCATCGACCTGGAGCGCCGGTTCGAGCTGGTGGTGCGGCCGGGCTGGGCGCCGCTGCGCGACGGCAGCCTCGAGCAGGTTCCGCCGGGCGGCCAGGTGCGCCTCGACCGCGGCGCGCTGGACGGCCTGTTCGAGGGCAGCGGACGGATCGGACTGGCGGTCTCGGCGCGGCCGCCGGTACCGTTCGCCAGCGCGGTCGACGGCCTGCTCGGCTATCCGTACGGCTGCCTGGAGCAGACCGTCTCGCGCGCCTTCCCGCTGGCCCTGCTGGACGCGCCGACCGGCGAGCGCATGGCCTTGCCGGCGCTGGCACCGACGGCGCGCCGGCGCGCGCTCGACGATGCCTTCGCACGGATCGGTGCGATGCAGCTGGGCAACGGCCATTTCGGCCTGTGGGCCGGCGAGGGCCAGGCGCAGACCCAGCTCACGCCGTTCGTCGCCGAGTTCCTGGTCGAGGCGCGCGAGGCCGGCGAGGCGATTCCCGAGCAGGTGCTGGAACGCGCGCTGACGCGCCTGGCCGAGGACCTGCTGGCCGGCGGCGACCGCTATTACGCCTACGAGAACGGCCAGGCGCTGCGCTTCGCGGTCCGCGCCCACGCCGGCTATGTCCTGGCGCGACTGGGCCGCGCGCCCCTGGGCACCCTGCGCGCCATGCTCGACCACGAACGCGAGCAGGCCGGCAGCCTGCTGTCGCTGGTGCACCTGGGCCTGGCCCTGCACCTGCAGGGCGACCAGCGCCGCGGCCTGGCCACCGTGCAGTCGGCCCTGGCCGCGCCGCCGCGCCGGCCCGGCTGGCTGGGCGACTACGGCAGCGAACTGCGCGACCGGGCGCTGGCCCTGGCCCTGGTCGCCCGCCATGGCCTGGCGGTCGAGGCCGCCGAGGGCGAGCTGCTGGCCCTGGCCCGCGAGCTGGCGGCGCGCGACGGCCGCCGGGGCGGCATGGCCCTGACCACCCAGGAACAGCTGGCCGTGTTCCGGCTCGGCCGGCAACTGCTGGCCGCCGACGCCGGACCGATGCGCGCCCGCCTGGTCCGCGGCGACCAGGCGTCGCCGGTCGCCGGGGCCGGACTGTGGACGGCGCTGTACGACGAGCGCGACCTGGCGGCCGGCATCGAGCTGCGCAACGAAGGCGATGGACCCTTGTGGCTGCTGCGCGAACGGGTCGGCACGCCGCTGTCGGCGCCTGCCGCCGACAGTGCCGGGATCGCCGTGCGGCGCGACTGGTTCACCCCGGATGGCCGCCCGTTCCGCGGCGGGGAGCTGCGCGAGGGCGACAGCCTGGTGGTCCGTCTCACCGTCGAGGCCCTCGAGCAGGTCGAGGACCTGGTGGTGGTCGACCCCCTGCCCGGCGGGCTGGAAGTGGAGAACCTCAACCTGCTCGATGCCCGGCTGCTGCAGACCCTGGTGATCGAAGGCCAGGCCCTGGCCGACCGGGGCGGCAGCGAGACGATCCGGCACGAGGAGTACCGCGACGACCGCTACAGCGCGGTGCTGCGCCTGTGGTCGGGTCAGACCGGCCAGCTCTGGTACGTGGTGCGCGCGGTGTCGCCGGGCGAGTACGCGGTGCCGCCGGTGCAGGCCGAGGACATGTACCGGCCCTGGCTGCGCGCGGTGGGCGCCGGCGGATCCCGGCTGCGGGTGCTGCCGCCGCAAGGACGCGGCCAGACCGGACCGTGAGTCCCGCCGCGCCGCCGGCCGGACCGGCACGGCGCGCGCGGACGCCGCGCTGGCTGATGCGCAGCGCCTGGCTGCTGGCGCCGCTGGCGGCGCTCGACCAGGCGCTGCCGCCGCCGATGCCCGGCACCGACGGCGGCGCGGTGGTGCTGGCGGCCGATGGCCGGCCGCTGCGCGCCTTCGCGGGTCGCGACGGCGTCTGGAGGCGGCCGGTCGACGCCGCCGCCGTATCGCCACGCTACCTCGAGGCGCTGCTCGCCTACGAGGACCGGCGCTTCCACTGGCACCCCGGCGTCGACCCCGTGGCCATGGCACGCGCCGCCTGGCAGGCGCTGCGCGCCGGGCGGCCGGTGTCGGGCGGCTCGACGCTGACCATGCAGGTGGCGCGCATCCTGGAGCCGCCGCAGCGGCGCCGTTCGCTGGCCGCCAAGCTGCGCCAGACGCTGCGCGCGCTGCAACTGGAACGGCGCCTGGACAAGGCGGCGATCCTCGGCCTGTACCTCGACCACGCGCCGTTCGGGGGACCGGTCGAAGGCGTCGGCGCGGCCAGCTGGGCCTGGCTCGGCAAGGATCCGGGCCAGCTCAGCCACGCCGAAGCGGCGCTGCTGGTGGTGCTGCCGCAGGCCCCGGGGCGGAACCGGCCGGACCGCCACCCCGAACGGGCCCGCGCCGCCCGCGACAAGGTGCTGGCACGGCTGGCCGACACCGGCACCTGGCCGGCCGGCGTGGTCGCCGAGGCGCGCCAGGAGCCCGTGCTGGCGCGCCGCCTGCGCGCGCCCACGCAGGCCGCCCTGCTCGCGCAACGCCTGCGCAGCCGCGATCCGGCCGCGCCGGTGATCGCGACCCTGGTCGACGCCGACCTGCAGGCTGCCCTGGAGGAACGCGTGCGCCAGTGGCTGCGGCCGCTGCCGCCGCGCACCTCGGCGGCGCTGCTGGTGATCGACAACCACGACCTCGCGGTGCGGGCCTACGTCGGCTCCGGCGCCTTCGGCGATCCCGAGCGCCTCGGCCACGTCGACATGGTGCGCGCCCGGCGCTCGCCCGGTTCGACGCTCAAGCCCTTCCTGTACGGCCTGGCGATCGACGACGGCCTGATCCACACCGGCAGCCTGCTGGTCGATGCGCCCTTCGCGTTCGACGGCTACCGGCCCGGCAACTTCGACAGCGCCTTCCGCGGCCCGGTCACGGCCGCGCAGGCGCTGCGGCTGTCCCTCAACGTGCCGGCCGTGGACCTGCTCGACCGGGTCGGGCCGGCCCGTTTCGCTGCCCGCCTGCGCCACGGCGGCCTGCGCCTCGACCTGCCGCGTGCCGCCACCCCGAACCTGGCCATGGTGCTGGGCGGCACCGCCACCTCGCTGGAGGAACTGGTCGGCGCCTATCGCGCCCTGGCGCACGATGGCCTCGCCGGCCGGCCGCGGCTGCGTAGCCAGGATCCGATCGAGCAGCGCCGCCTGCTGAGCCCCGGGGCCGCCAGCCTGGTGCGCGCGATGCTGGTCGCGCCGACGCCGGCGGGCGGCGCGCCGACCGGCCCGCCGGGCCTGGTCGCGAAAACCGGGACCAGCTGGGGTTACCGGGATGCCTGGGCGATCGGCGTGCTCCCCGGCCATACCCTGGGAATCTGGATCGGTCGGCCCGATGGCACCCCGCAACCCGGACAGTTCGGGGCGATCACCTCCCTGCCCCTGCTGGAGTCGGTGGCGGCCGCCCTGCCGCGCCGGCCCGGCGCGCGCTGGCAGGACGATGCCGGCGTCGAGCGGCTCGAGGTGTGCTGGCCCTCGGGACTGCCGGCCGATGCCGACCCGCAGGCGCCCTGCCCGGAACGGCAGCCGGCCCTGCTGCTGGCCGGACAGCGGCCGCCGCCCCTGCCCGACCGGCTGGCCCCCGGCGCCGGCGCCGAGCTCGCCATCCTGCTCGACGCCGACGGCCGCCGGCGCCGCCCGGACTGCGCGCAGGGCCAGGCGCTCACGCCGAGGCGCCTGCCGCGGTGGCCGCTGCTCGCCCAGCCCTGGCTCGACCCGCAGCGGCAGCGCGCGGCGCGTCCGCCGCCGTGGGCGCCCGGCTGCGGGCAGCCCCCGCACCGGGCCGCCGGCCAGCTCCGCCTGGCCGGCGTGGTCGACGGCGCGACGCTGAAGCCGGCGCCCGGCGGCGATGGCTCGGTGAACCTGCGCCTGGTCGCCGACGGCGGCGAGGGTCGCCTGTGGTGGCTGCTCGACGATCGCCTGCTCGCCGAGCGCGCCAGCGGCCTTGCGCTGGACCTGCGCCTGGAACGCCCCGGCCGGCACCGCCTGGTCGTGCTGGATGCCGCCGGACGCCACGCCAGCGCACGGTTCCAGGTGATCGAGTGAGCGGTTCGTCCGGCCTGACTGGAGGCCCGGGCCGTCAGGGACGCCGGAGACCCTCGGCACGGACCGTGCCGACCCGGACCACCGGATCGCCGGATGCCCGACGCTGATAAGCTTCGCGGTCCCCCGAACCGGCCCCCGGCCACGCGCGCACGCCCATGGACCTGATCGACGACCTCACCTGGCGCGGCCTGCTGGCCGACTGCACCGACCTGGACGGGCTAGCCGCCCGCCTGCGCGAAGGGCCGATCACGGTGTACTGCGGCTTCGACCCGACCGGCGACTCGCTGCACGTCGGCCACCTGATGGGCCAGCTCATGCTGCGCCGCTTCCAGCTCGCCGGCCACCACCCGATCGCGCTGGCCGGCGGCGCCACCGGCATGATCGGCGACCCGTCCGGGAAGTCCGCCGAGCGCAACCTGCTCAGCCGCGAGCAGCTCGACCACAATGTCGCGGCGATCAAGCGCCAGCTTGCCCGACTGCTCGACTTCGAGGCGCCGGGCAATCCGGCCCGGCTGGTCGACAACGCCGACTGGACCGCGCCGATGGGCTTCCTGGAGTTCCTGCGCGAGGTCGGCAAGCACTTCCCGCTGACCACCATGCTGGCCAAGGAATCGGTGCGCACGCGCATCGGCAGCGAGGCCGGCATCAGCTACACCGAGTTCAGCTACCAGCTGCTGCAGGCCAACGATTTCTGCCACCTGCGCCGGACCCTCGGCTGCGAGCTGCAGATCGGCGGCTCCGACCAGTGGGGAAACATCACCGCCGGCACCGAGTTCGTGCGCCGCAAGCTGGGCGCCACCGTCTGGGGCTGGACCTTCCCGCTGATCACCAAGGCCGACGGCAGCAAGTTCGGCAAGACCGAATCCGGCGCCGTCTGGCTGGATCCCGCGCGCACCAGCCCGTACCGCTTCCACCAGTTCTTCCTCAACACCGAGGACGCGAAGGTCGGCGAGTACCTGCGCAAGTTCACCTTCCTGCCGCGCGAGCGGATCGAGGCGCTGGAGACCGCGCAGGCGGCCGATCCCGGCGCCCGCCCGGCGCAGCGGGCGCTGGCCGACGAGGTCACCGTCCTGGTGCACGGCCGCGAGGCGCTGGATTCGGCGCTGCGCGCCGGCAGCATCCTGTTCGGCGCGCCGATCGAGGATGCCGGCGAAGCGGTGTTCGCCGACCTGGCCGGCGAGATCGACAGCGTCGCCCTCGATCGCGCCAGCCTCGACGGCGACGGCCTGGCCCTGGCCGAGCTGCTGGTGCAGGCCGGCCTGTGCCCGTCGCGCGGCCAGGCGCGCAGGGACATCGAGGGGGGCGGCGTCTACGTCAACAACGTCCGCTGCCAGGACCCCGGGCGCAGGATCACCGGCGACGACCTGCTGGCCGGCGGCCACGTCCTGCTGCGCAAGGGCCGCAAGCAGCACGCGCTGCTGCGCCTGCCCCGCTGAGTCCCTTCCGCGCCCCCCGGGGCGCGACCGGCGACCGGCGCCCCGGTGCCGCCGGGTGCCGGGAACGCCTCGGCCTCCCCGTCGCACATGCGGACGCGCACCCGGCTGCGCTCCGGACCCTAGCCGTATCGCACGATCGCCATGGACCGGACCGGACCCGCGCCGATGCCGCTGCGGCGGCCTCGGGATGCGCGCAGGCGGGGCCGGCCGGTCGCGCCCGCGTGCCGCTGCGTGCCGCGGCGCGCGGGCGGGTGCCGGAAACGGAAAGGCCACCGGGACGGATCCCGGTGGCCTGGTCGCACCGTCGGCGGGTCGAGGTCCGCCGCCGGCTTGATGGCTTGTCCCGGGCGGCGTCGGACGCCGCCCGGGTGATGCCCGGCCGCCTGCTAGAACTGCAGGCTCCAGCTGTCGATGTAGCCGATGTCGCCGTTGGCGGCATCGTAGACGCGCAGCCGCCAGGTGCCGTTGGCCGGTACCGCCGAGGCGTTGATCGTGTAGCTGGTGATGATGTTGTCTGCGCTGCCGCCGGTGCGGTTGTGCACGCGCCAGCTGGTGCCGTTCGGCGCCACCACGTCGACGCGCAGGTCGCCGATGTAGGTGTGGATGATGCGCACGTTGACGGTCAGCGACGACGGACCGTTGCCGGTGCGGTTGACCGCGATCGGGCTCTCGGTGGTCTGCAGGTCGCGGATCTGGTAGTCGGCGGTGTTCTCGAAGAAGCTCTGCTGGCCACCGCCGCCGGCGGTGAAGCTGCCGACCAGGGAGACGCCGGAGAAGGCCGAGTAGCCGCGCACCATGACGTGCCAGGTGCCCGCCGCCGGGGCGGCGATGGTGCAGGTCTCGTTGTTGCCGGACAGGTACGGCCGGCAGGTGTAGGTGCTGGTGGTCGGCGCCGTGCCCTGGCGGACGTAGAGGTCGGCGTCGCCGGTGCCGCCGCTGATCTGGAACACCAGGTTGGTCGCGCCGGACGGCACCTCCATGGTGAAGCGCAGTTCGGTGCCGGTGCTGCCGGACAGGCCGGTGACCGGCACGCCGTTGCTCAGCACGTTGGACGGCGGCGGCGGCGGGGGCGGCGGCGTCCCGCCGCCGGCGGCCTGCACGGCGGCCAGGGCATTGACGATGCCGGTGCCGCAGCCCGAGCAGGTGGCCGGGAAGGCGCGAGCGGTCGACTTCAGGGTCGACTCGATCTGCGCCGGCGTCATCGACGGGTTGACCTGCAGCATCAGCGCGGCGGCGCCGGCGACGTGCGGGGTGGCCATGCTGGTGCCCTGGTAGAAGGCGTAGCTGGCGCTGCCCGGCGTGGTGGTGCCGGTGTTGAGGGTCGACAGCACGCCGGTGCCGCCGCCGCCGGGGGCGGCGACGTCGACCACCGTGCCGAAGTTGGAGTACGAGGCCTTGCCGCCGTTGCGGCCGACCGCCGCCACCGCCACCACGTTGTTGCAGTTGGCAGGCCGCGAGTTGCTGGCGTTCTGGTTCTCGTTGCCGGCGGCGACCACGACCACCGAGCCGCGCCCGACCGCCGAGTTGATGGCGTTCTGGTAGGTGGTGCCGCAGCTGCCGCCGCCGCCCAGGCTCATGTTGATGACCTTGGCCGGGGTGGCGTTGGCCGGGACGCCCGAGACGCTGCCGCCCGAGGCCCAGACGATGGCGTCGGCGATGTCGGCCAGGGTGCCGCCGCAGGCGCCGAGCACGCGCAGGTGCTGGACCTTGGCGCCGAAGGCGACGCCGGCGACGCCGGTCGAGTTGTTGGTGACCGCGGCGACGGTGCCCGCGACATGGGTGCCGTGCCAGCTCGAGTTCTGCGCCGAATGCGCGTAGCCGCACTGGTTGGCGGTGATCCAGTCGCCCTCGTCCTGCGGATTGGCGTCGCGGCCGTTGCCGTCGCGCGCCGTGGTCGCGCTGCTGATGAAGTCGTAGCCGGCGACGGTGTTGCCGTTGAGGTCCGGGTGGCTGGTGCTGCCGGTGTCGAGCACCGCGACCACCACGCCGGCGCCGGTGGCGATGTCCCAGGCCTGCGGCAGGTTGAGGCCGCCCGCGGCCTCGAAATAGTGCCACTGCTCGCCGTAGCGGGTGTCATTGGGCGTCAGCGCCCGCTGCATGATGGCGTTCGGCTCGACGTAGGCGACGTCGGGATCGGCGGCGATCATCTCCATGATCGACAGGGCGTCCAGGCGGCTGGCGTTGCCGCCGCCGAAGTCGATCAGCTCGCCGCCGGCCGCCAGCTGGCGGACATGGCTGGCGCGCGCGCCGAGGCGGCCGCCGACGCGGTCGGCGAGCGCCTGCACGGCGGCCGGGTCGCTGGCGGCGCGGGTGCCCGCGTGGAAATGGACGATGAAGCCCTCGTACTGCTGTCCCGGCGCCAGGGCGCTGGTGTTGATGCGCGAGGCGGTCGGGCTGGCCAGGGCGCCGGCACTGAAGGCGGCGCCGAGGACGAACGCAAGGGCGAGCGCGCGACCGGGGCCGCGGGCGGGGTTGGATTGCATCGGTGACTCCCTCCGGATGATGTGTCGTGATGGACCCCGACCGACGCGGTCGGACGGGGCTAGGCCATCCATGACCCGACGCGGCGACCGGCGCCCTCCAGCACCGGCGCGACCCTCCCTCCAGGACGGATCGCGCGACCGCGTCGAGCCGGACATTAGCAGCTCCGGATTTGCATGTGTGTCAGGAAATGGGGCGTCCCGACAACATTTTTCGTGATGCAGTTCTCAGAACGACGCCAGCAGGGCGTCGATCAGCGCCGGCAGCCGGGCGGTCGCCTGTTCCATGTTGCCGAGCACGTCGGCCATGGTGATCTCGGCGTCGCCGCCACAGCCCGCCGCCCAGTTCGCGACGACCGCCACGCAGGCGTAGGCCATGCCCAGTTCCCGGGCCAGCGCCGCCTCCGGCATGCCGGTCATGCCGACCAGGTCGCAGCCGTCGGCGGCCAGCCGGCGGATTTCCGCCCGGGTCTCCAGGCGCGGGCCCTGGGTGGCGCCGTAGGTGCCGCCGTCGACCAGGTCCAGTCCCGCCGTGCGGCCCGCGTCCAGCAGCGCGGCGCGCAGGCCGGCGTCGTAGGGCCAGGACAGGTCGACATGCTCGACCGGGTTGCCGCCGCCTGCGAACGTGTGCGCCCTGCCCCAGGTGTAGTCGATCAGCTGGTCGGGAACGACCAGCGCCTGCGGCGGCATGCGTTCGCCGATGCCGCCGACGGAATTGACCGCCAGCACCCGGCGCGCGCCCAGAGAGTGCAGGGCCCAAAGGTTGCCGCGGTAGTTGATCTCGTGCGGCGCCAGCACGTGGTTCTCGCCATGGCGCGCCAGGAACAGGACCCGCCGGCCGTGCAGCACGCCGGACACCACCGCGTCGCTGGGCGGGCCGTAGGGGGTCTCCACCAGGTGCCGCTGCACGTCCTGCAGGCGCGCCAGCCGGTACACGCCAGTGCCGCCGATGATCGCCAGGTCGACCGCGCTCATGCCGGCTCCTCCGCCATCGCATGGATGGCCGCCAGGTTGCGGCCGTGGCCATGCCAGTCCATGCCGTAGCCGAACACGTAGCGGTCGGGCACCACCAGGCCGACGTAGTCGGCGTCGATGCCCGGCGCCCGCCGGTCGTGGTGCTTCTCGGTGAGCACCGCGATGCGCACGCTTGCCGCGCCCTGTGCCAGGCAGTGGTCGCGGATCGCCAGCAGCGTGTGTCCCTCGTCGAGGATGTCGTCGACCAGCAGCACGTGCCGGCCGCCCATGGCCACCACCGGGCGGCGCAGCCAGTTCAGCGCGGCGCCCTCGGTGCCTCGGTAGCGGCTGGCATGCACGTAGTCGAAGTCGAAGTCGGTGGCGCAGGCCAGCGCCAGGCCGGAGGCGAAGAACTGCCCGCCGTGCATCACCGTGAGGAACACCGGGCGGACCGCAGCGCGGTAGTCGGCATCGATGCGGCGCGCCATCGAGGCGATCGCCGCGGCCACGGCGGCGGCGTCGTGGATGCAGTCGGCGCTGGCCAGCACCTCGGGGAACGTGGTCGGCGGATTCATGCTGGCCTCCATTGGAGCGGACTGTGGGAATTGCGCAGCGCGGCGCGGCGGCGCGCACGCCAGGCCGGCACTGTACCGGGGCCGCGCCGCCCCGCGCGCGGCTGCGGCGTGGCCGGCGGCTGCGCGCGCCGCGGCGCTGTCCGGCATGGCGGCCAGCCGTCCATGGCCGGTCAGGCGGACAACGCCGTCAGCGCGTCCACGATCTCGCCGTGACGCGCGGCCAGCGCATCCGCGCCGGACGCCGGCGGGCGGCCGGCCAGGGCGGCCAGGCGCTCGCTGGTCTCGTCGACGTGGTCGTGGGGGACGGCATCGATGGCCGCCTCGACCTGGCCGGGCTGGCAGGCCAGGACGACATCGCAGCCGGCCTCCAGGTGCTGGCGGACGCGCTGGCCGACCGCGCCGACGCCCTCGGCGGCGACCATCGCGATGTCGTCGCTGAACACGATACCGTCGAAGCCCATCGCGTCGCGCAGCACGTGGCGGATCCAGCGCTCGGAGTAGCCCGCCGGCAGCGCGTCGACCTGCGGGTAGGTGACGTGCGCCATCATCATGGCGTCCACGCCGGCGCGGACCGCGGCGCGGAACGGCACCAGGTCGCAGGCCTCCAGGGTCGCCCAGGGCCGCCGGTCGATCGCGGCATCGTGGTGGGTGTCCTCGAGCACCGAACCGTGTCCGGGGAAGTGCTTGCCGGTGGCCGCCATGCCCGCCGCGTGCATGCCCTCGATGTAGGCGGCGGCGAGCGCCGCGCAGGCCTCCGGGTCGGCGTCGAAGGCGCGCTCGCCGATCGCCCGGTTGCCGCAGCGCAGGTCGAGCACCGGCGCGAAGCTCAGGTCGATGTCCAGCGCCCGCATCTGCGAGGCCATCAGCCAGGCGTGGTCGCGCGCCAGGGCGCACGCGCGCTCCGGCTCGGAGGCCCACAGCGCGCCGATCCGGGCCAGCGCGGGCAGCGGCCCGAAGCCGTCCCGGAACCGTTGCACCGGACCGCCCTCCTGGTCGACGCACAGCAGCAGCGGCGCCTCGCGGACCTCGCGAAGCTGCGCCACCAGGGCCCCGACCTGCGCGCGGTCCGCGATGTTGCGGGCGAACAGGATGACGCCGGCCACCACGGGATGTTGAAGCCAGCGCTGCTCGTGCGCCGCCAGGGTGGTGGTCTCGATGCCGATGATCAGCATGTTCGGTTGCTCCAGCGCGAGTAGGGCTCGCGCACCAGGTTGACGTTGTAGTAGCGGGGGTCGTCGGTGACCTCGCGCCCCAGCCAGGGCGGCCGCGGAAACCCGGCATCGACACGGGCCAGCTCGAGCTCGGCGACGATCAGCCCGGCGTTGTCGCCCTCGAACTCGTCGACCTCGAAGCGGTGGCCCGCCACCGGCACGATGTGCCGGGTCTTGGCCAGCAGCGGTCCGGCGCACAGCGCCAGCAACTCGCCGGCATCCGCCGCCGGGACCGGGTACTCGAACTCGCTGCGCAGCGGGCCCAGGCTGCGCGACTTGATGTTGAGGCTGCCGGCGCCGTCGCTCAGGCGCACACGGACGGAGCAGGCATCGCCGCCCAGCCAGCCCTGGACGATCCGGATGCTGCGCTCGACGTCCTGCCGCCAGCCCTCGCCGGCGATCAGGAACTTGCGTTCGATCTCGGTCGCCATGGCCGCCTCAGGTGCGCTCGAACAGCGCGATCGATTCCACGTGCGCGGTATGCGGGAACATGTCCATGACGCCGGCCGCGGCCAGGCGGTAGCCGTGCCGCTCGACCAGCAGGCGCGCGTCGCGCGCCAGGCTGCCCGGATGGCAGGACACGTAGACCAGCCGCGCGGCGTCCGGGAAGCGCAACTGCTCCAGCACCGCCTGGGCGCCGGTGCGCGGCGGATCGATCAGCACCGCGTCGATGCCGCGCCCCGCCCAGGGCGCATCGCGCAGGTCGCCGGCCAGGTCGACCGCCAGGAACTGCGCGTTGCCGATGCCGTTGGCCGTGGCATTGGCCGCTGCCCGGGCGACCAGGCCGGCATCGCCCTCGATGCCGGTCACCCGCCCGGCGCGCCGGGCGATCGGCAGGCTGAAGTTGCCCAGCCCGCAGAACAGGTCGAGCACGTGCTGGTCCGGACCCGGCGCCAGCAGCGCCAGCGCCTGGCCGATCATCGCCTCGTTGAGGGCCCCGTTGACCTGGATGAAGTCCAGCGGCTCGAACCGGTAGCTCAGGCCCTCGGCGGCCAGCGTGAACGCCAGCGCGTGCTGGGCCGGCCACAGCAGGCGGACGCTGTCGGCGCCGCCCGGCTGCAGGTAGATGGCCAGGCCGTGCTCGCGGCCGAATTCGGACAACAGGCTCCGGTCAGCCTCGCCCAGGTCGACGAGATTGCGGAACACCAGCGCGGGCATGCCGTCGCCGGCGGCGACCTCGATCTGGGCGATGCGGCTGGCCGATTGCAGGCGACCGACCAGCTCGCCCAGCGCGCCGACCAGGGGCCCGACCCGGGGGTCGAGAACCGGGCAGTCGCGGACGTCGGCGATGAAGCGCGGCTGGCGTTCGCGGAACCCGACCAGCACCCTGCCCTTCTTCGGCACGTCCTTGACCGACAGCCGCGCCTTGCGCCGGTAGCCCCAGGCCTGCGCGACCAGCGGCGCCAGCACCCGGTCCGGCTGCAGGCCGCCGATCCGTCGCAGGTTCTCGAGCAGCTGCTTCTGCTTGGCGGCGATCTGCGCCGCCGGCGCGAGGTGCTGCAGCACGCAGCCGCCGCACACCCCGAAGTGCCGGCAGCGCGGCTCGACCCGGTCCGGGGAGGCCTCGAGGACCTCGACCAGCACCGCCTCGTCGTAGTCCCGGCCGCGCCGGCTGCGCCGGGCGAGCACGCGCTCGCCGGGCAGGGCGTCCTCGACGAACACCACCTTGCCGTCGACGCGGGCGACGCCGCGCCCCTCGTGGCTGAGGTCGTCGATCAGGGTCTCGAACGGCGGCGCGTCCGTGCGCATGAAGGGTCTTCCTGCTTCTGGCGGGGGTGGGCAAGCCCGACGGAGACGCCGGGCCCGCCATTGTCGCAGATGCCGCGGTCCCGGCCGCGGCCGCCGTCCGCCGGCTACTTGCGGGTCCAGGCGCCGCTGGCGTCCTGGTAGTACCAGCCGGCGCGCGCCTGCTCGATCCATTGCCGGGCGAAGGTGGCGCGGATGTCGTCCTCCCAGTCCGGCTGGCCGTTGGCCAGGGCGATCTCCCGGTACACCGCGTCGCGGTCGCGGTTGTCCTCGGCGACCGCCTGGTTGACCGCATTGCGATCGCGCAGGGCCAGCGAGGACGCGTCGCGCACCGCGATCCGGCCGTCCCGGGTCATGCCGAGCACGCCGGACTCGAAGTGCGGCCTCAAGGTCTCGAACCGCACGCGCATGCGCTCGCGGATGGCGGTGATCGCCGGCGTGCGGACGTTGATGTCGGCCTGCGCATGGGCGCTGGCGACCGGCAGGAACAGCGCGCGCAGGTCGACGCCGGCACCCCGGTTGCCCCGGGGCGGCGCCTCGCCATCGTCGGCGCCGTTGCCGATCACGTCGTTGACGAATTCGCGCGCGGCCTGCTCGGCCTGCGCCGCCGGGAAGTAGACGTTGATGGTCACGCACGCGGCCAGGAACAGCGCGGCGGCGGGCAGGATCCAGCGGATCGGTCGGGACATTGCAGGCTCCATGGCGGCCCTGGCGGCGCCGCGCCGGGCTGGCGGCGGCGGCCGGTCCGCGCTCGGCCTGGACTGGCGGACCGGCCAAGGGTACGGCAGCGCGATGACCGGCGGCTGTCCCGGCACCCGCGGCGAGGCGGCCGGGGGGCGCGGCGGTGCCGCGCCGCGAGGCCAGAGGGCCTCGGGCGCCGGGCCGGTGCCGTCTCAGCGGACCTCCGGGGCCTGGCCGGCCACTGCCGCCCGCAGACGCGCCACCAGGACCGGCCAGTCGACCTGTCGCTGGAAGCCGCGGATGGTGATCAGCGGCAATCCCGCCCCCTGCAGCAGGGTGAAGCCGCCGGCCGCGTCGTCCAGCCCGCCCATGGTGCAGACCTCGTTGACCAGCCGGCAGTCCAGGCCGATGCGCCGGTAGCCGAAGCTGTCGAAGACGCCGAGCAGGCGCCCCTGCAGGCCGCTGGAGCCGCCGCCGCCGAGCCGGGTCAACTGGTCGACGGCCAGCTGGCTGATCCGGCGCCGGCCCGATTCCCGGGTGCGCAGGCGGGCATCGAAGGCCACCGGGCGCCAGCCCAGCAGGCGCAGGCCCGCGATGTCGCCATCGAGGCGACCCTCGATGCGCCCGAATCCGAACACCTCGGTGAGCGGGACCAGGTCGAGGCCACGCAGGTGGATGTCGGCGGACAGCGCCGGCGCCACCCCGAACGGCCGCTCGATCACCAGGCCCTCGATCCGGGCCTCGCCGTCGAAGGCCTCGATGCGGATGCCGCCGCCGACCGCCAGCCGACCGCTGTCCAGACGCAGTTCCGGCAGGCTGCCATCGAGCCGGCCCGGGAACGCCGGCCAGCCGAAGCCGGCGGCCAGGGTGTCGATACGGGCATCGGCAAGCTCGATGTCGCCGGTCAGTCGCACCGGGTGCCCCCCCAGCACGGCCAGGCGCAGGTCCCGCAACCGCAGGTCGCCGCCGGCCAGGCCGAGCTGCACGGGCGCCTGCGCGGCGATCGCGCCGTCCGCCGCCTGGGCACGCAGCTGCCCCGGGCCCAGCGCCAGCCCGTACAGCGACAGGCCGCGCCAGGCCAGTTGCACCGGTGCCGGCGGCTGCCCGGAGGCACGCAGCGCCAGTTTGCCGGCCAGGCCCTCGATCGCGTAGGCGCCGCCGCGGTGGCGCAGTCCCATCGCCGCCGGCCTCGCGTCGAGGCTGAGCAGGCCCTGGCCGGACTGCCAGACCGCACTGGCCTCCAGCGCGCCGGAGGCCACCAGGTCGGCCAGCCCGAGGCCGGCCAGGGTGCCATCAACATAGCGTTCCCGATGGCGGTCGAGATCGATCCGGCCGGACACCTGTACCCGGCCCGGCCAGCCCTCGACACCGGCCAGGGGCGCCGCCGAGCCCTCGATGCGGGTGTCGCCGTCGACCAGGCGCAGGTCGCGCAGCTCGACACCGCCAGGGCCGCTGCGCAGATCGACGGTCAGCGCCACCGCGCTGCCGGCCGGCCAGCTCACGAACACCGGTCCGACCAGCAGATCGCCGGCAGCCAGCGTCGGTCGCGCGGACAGCGCCAGGGCGCCGCCGGCAGCGATGCGCAGATCGATGCCGCCGGCCAGGTCCAGCGCCTCGAACGCGACCGCGCCGGCCGCGGCTTCCGCCGCCAGACCGCTGGCCTGGACGTGCCCGCGCCAGCGGGTATCGGTGCCCGTCCGTCCCTGCTCGAGCCGGCCGTCGATGCGGCCGTCGCGCCAGGCCACGCCCGGCAGCACCGGCGCCAGCCAGGCGGCCGGCATGCGCCGCGCCTGCACGGCCAGCGCCCGCCCCGCGAGGGGCAGGTCGACCTGCACCTCGGCGATGCCGCGGCCCAGGCGCAACTGTCCCTGCGCAAGGGCCAGGTCGCCGCGCCAGGTCAGCTGCCAGCCGGACGCACCGTCCCGCCAGTGCAGCGGGCCCTGGCACTGCCACAGCGGCGGCTCGCTGGCCGCCACCTCGGCCAGGGCACAGGCGAACCGCACCTCGGCCAGGTCCAGCCCGGCCGCCGGCAGGCGCAGGCGCCGTGCCGACAGGGTCAGGTGGCCGCCCGCAGCGGCCTCGGCTGCCGGCACCTGCGCCAGGCGCAGGCCCTCGACCTGGATCTGCCCATGGTCGATCCGCTCCACGCGCAATTGCACCGCGTGGCGCGGCAGCGCCGCGTGCAGGGGCATCGCCGCCAGGACCAGCAGCACGGCCAGCCACCGCGAGCGGACTGCGGCCACGTGGCCGCGCCGGCGGCCGGGCGCCGCTTGACCCCCGGCGAGCTCATGCGCACGCTGGGGGCCGGCCGGGGGAGCAGGCATGGACGGAAGCAGCGTCCTCATCGTCGAGGACCATACGATGATCGCCACCTGGCTGACCAGCGTGCTGGAGACCGCCGGCTACCGGACCTGCCTGGCCCGCGACCTGCGCCAGGCGCGCGCGCTCCTGCAGGCCCGGCGCTTCGATGTCTGGCTGTGCGACCTGCACCTGCCCGACGGTACGGCCATCGAGCTGCTGGCCTGGCCGGAGCACGCCCCGGCCATCGCCCTGACCGCCGATCTCGATGCCGACCGCCAGCGGCACCTGGCGCAGGCCGGCTTCGCGGCGGTGCTCGGCAAGCCCTGCACGTCCGACCGCCTGCTCGCGGCCCTGGCCGGCCTGACCCCGCCACCGCCGGCGACCATGGCCTGCGCCGCACCGCCCGATGCAGGGCCGGCAGGCGCCGGGATCGCCGTTCTCGACGACGACCTGGCCCTGCGCAGCTGCGGCGACACCGCCACGGTCAGAGCCCTGCGCGAATTGCTGGCGGCGGAACTTCGCACGCTGCCGGCGCGCCTGGACGGGCCCTGGACGCCGGCCGGCCGCGACGCCGTCGACGACGAGCTGCACCGGCTGGCGGCGGCCGCGCGCTGGTGCGGGGCGCTGGCCCTGGCCCGGCACCTGGACTGGCTTCGGCCCCGGCTGGTCAGGGACCCCGATCCCGACCGCCTGCGGCCCGGCCTGCTGGCGCAACTGCTGCACCTGCGCGCGGCGATCGGCGCCTGGCTGGACGCCGGCGGCACCTGAGGCGGGCACCCGGGGAACCCCTGGTGCGGCGGGCCGGTACCCGCCGCCACGCATCGGCCGCGCCCGCCTCAGTCCCTTTTCCGCCAGCGCGTGAGCTGGAGCAGGGCCGCCGCGACGAGCCCATAGCCGACCAGGATGGCCCCGGCGTTGGCCAGAGCCGCGCCGTAGCCCAGCCGCGGCACGTCGATGAAGGGGTACGGGTACAGTCCGGTGAGCTCGCCCCGGGCCAGCGCATAGACCAGGTAGGCCATCGGCCAGACCAGCCACCACGGCCACTGCCGCCAGCGCAGACGCGCCCGGCCCGGCACCCGCCACCACCACAGCAGGTAGCCGGCCGGCACCAGGTAGTGCAGCAGCTGGTCGGCCAGCAGCTGCCAGCCGCGGGGATCCCAGACCTGCCGCAACAGCAGGTGGTAGGCGATCGCGACCACAGCGATGCCTGCCGCGGCCACGGCGGCGGTGCCCGGTCGCCGCAGCCAGCCCGGGCGACCGCGCCGCCCTGCCCCGGCCCAGGCGGTCAGGACCAGCGCGACCAGCAGGTTGGACAGGATCGTGAAGAAGCCGGTGTAGACCAGCAGGCCATGGCCGATGCCATGGCCGTTGGCGAGGGCCAGCCGCACCGACAGCAGCAGTTGCAGCAGCAGCGCCGCCCAGGCCAGCAGCGCCAGGGCGGCACTGGCCAGGCGCACCGCAAGCGTGGGCGCATCGTCGGCTGCGCGGATGATCGGCATGGTCGTGCGACCCGGTTGCAGGGAAGACGGCGGCAGGCGGGCGGACGCAGGACGCCAGAGGGACCGTCTCCGGACGTCCCGCGGACCCGATCGTAGTGCCACCGGCGGCCGGCGCAACCGCGGCCCGACCGCTGTGGCCGTGCTTCAGTCCCCGGGATCCTCGCCGCCCCCCGGCTGCAGGCGCCACTGCGCCGCCAGGCGCAGGCTGCGCAGGGGCGCGCCGTCGAGACGGTGGCCGATCACCCGCCGCGACAATGCGCGCAGGGCCGAGAGTTGGGCCGGCGCCGGCTGCCGGTCGCCGGCCCAGGCCAGCAGCACCTCACCGCGCACGCGCGGCCAGGGACTCGCCGGCGACCAGGCCCGGGCGCCCTGGTCGGGATCGAAGGCGTAGTCGGCCGCCGGGTCGAGGGCGACGCCGTCCTCGTCGTGCGCCAGCACCAGCGCGTAGCCGGCCAGGGCCAGCAGGTCGCGCTCGAAGCGGCGCAGGGACCACGCCAGTGCCGCGGGCGGCGTCGCCGGCAGCCGCGCCAGCTCGGCCAGCCAGTCGCGGTAGCGCCGGAACAGCTCGGGCACCGGATCGCCGCGCCCGGTCAGGCGCTGGACCAGCTCGTTGACGTACAGGGCCGCGAACAGCCGGTCGCCGACCGGCCGCTGCGGTACGCCGTCGGCCTCGACGGTGGCCAGGGTCAAGAGCTCGCCGGCCCCGGCCGCGGACAGCCGCAGGGGCCGGAACGGCTCCAGCAGGGCACGGCGCAGGGACTGGCCGCGGCTGCCGCCGCGCGCCCCTTGCGCGACCAGGCCGAGGCGGCCATGGCGGGCGGTCAGCACCTCGACCAGCAGGCTGGTCTCCCGGTACGGCCGGGCCTCGAGCAGCCAGGCCGCCTCGTTGTCCAGGCGCAGGGCCATGGCCGGCCGCCGGTGCCCTGGTCAGTCGCCGTAGCCGAGGTCGCGCAGGGCGCGTTCGTCATCGGACCAGCCGCGCCGGACCTTGACCCACAGCTCCAGGTGCACCTTGCCGTCGAACAGCTGCTCCATGGCCAGCCGGGCCCGGGTGCCGATCTCCTTCAGGCGGCTGCCCTTGTCGCCGATCACGATCGCCTTCTGGCCATCGCGCTCGACCCAGATCGCCGCGTGGATGCGGCGCAGCCGGCCTTCCAGCGCGAACTGCTCGATCTCGACCGTGGTGGCGTAGGGCAGCTCCTGGCCGAGCTGCCGCATGACCTGCTCGCGGACCAGCTCGGCGGCCAGGAAGCGTTCGCTGCGGTCGGTCAGGGTGTCGTCGTCGTAGAGCGCCTCCTGTTCGGGCAGGGCCTGGACGATGCCCGCCTCCAGCCGGTCCAGCCCGTCCCGGCGCCGCGCCGAGACCAGGAAGACCCCGGACAGGTGCGCGGCGCCGCCGACCTCGGCCAGCCAGGGCAAAAGCGTCGACTTGTCCTTGACCAGGTCGATCTTGTTGACCGCCAGCAGGCAGGGCACGCCGGCCTCGGCGAGCGCCCGGGCGACCGCCTGGTCCTCGGCGGTCCAGCGCCCGGCCTCGACCACGTGCACGCAGACGTCGGCGCCGGCCAGGGTGGCCTGCGCGGTGCGGTTGAGCTGGCGGTTCAGGGCCGAACCGCCGCCGCCGTGCAGGCCCGGCGTATCCAGGTAGCCGATCTGGCCGCGCTCCCGGGTGACCACGCCCAGGATGCGGTGCCGGGTGGTCTGCGGCTTCGGCGAGACGATGCACAGCCGCTGGCCGACCAGTGCGTTGAGCAGGGAGGACTTGCCGACATTGGGCCGGCCGACCAGGGCGACGTGGCCGCTGCGGAAGGTTTCATGATTCATCGTCCTGGATCCTGTAGGAGGGCCAGCATCGCCTCGGCGGCGCGCTGTTCGGCCTGCTTGCGCGAGCCCGCCTGGCCCAGGGCCGGCTGCTCGCGGCCTTCGACCCGGCAGGCGACCGTGAACTGCTGGGCGTGCTCCGCCCCGCTGCGTTCCAGCACCTGGTACTCGGGCAACGGCCGCCCCCGCGATTGCAGCCACTCCTGCAGCCGCGACTTGGCGTCGGCCAGCTCGCGCAGGTCCAGGGCCGCGACGGCACCGGCGAAACGATGCCGCAACCAGTCGCGGCAGGCCGCCCAGCCGGCGTCCAGGTAGATCGCCGCAACCAGGGCCTCGAAGGCATCCGACAGGATCGACTCGCGGCGGAAGCCGCCGCTGCGCAACTCGCCCTGGCCCAGCCGCAGATGGTCGCCGAGTTCGAGCTGGCGCGCCTGCTCGGCCAGGCTCTCGCGCCGCACCAGGCGCGCGCGCAACCGGGTCAGGTCGCCCTCGGAGGCCTTCGGGTGGGCCTGGTAGAGCATCTCGGCGACCACCGCCCCGACCAGGCCGTCGCCCAGGAACTCCAGGCGCTCGTTGTGCGGCTGGCCGGCGCTGCGGTGGCTGAGCGCCTGCGCCAGCAGGGCCGGGTCGGCGAACCGGTGGCCCAGCCCGGGCAGGCTGTCAGCTGCCGCTGAGCCGCTCGACGCGCTCAAAGGTCGCGATGAAGTCGAGGTTGCCGAACAGCGGACGCCTGACCTCGTACTTGACATGGATCTGCGGGCCGCCCTGCGTGGTGATGCGGACATTGTTGGGCTTCACCGACTCGACGTAGCTGGTGTACAGGCGCCGGTCGAACAGGGTCCGGATCTGGTCCGGCGCCATGTTGGCGATACCGGGCTCCTTGGCCAGGCCCTTCATCGCCGAGGACACGCTGTACCACTCCGAATAGACCGGAAACAGGCGCATGCCGACGTAGGCGAACAGGCCGGCGATGGCCAGGACGAACAGGAAACCGATCAACGTGATGCCGTGCTGCCCCTTGCGCATGGCGCGTGCTCCCCAAGCTGGTTCTGACTAGCGGATCACATTCCCGAGCCGCCCGAAGTCGATGATACCGTCTTTCTGCGTATCCCAGCTCCACCAGATCACCGAGGCGCGGCCGACCAGGTTGGCTTCCGGGACGAACCCCCAGGCACGGCTGTCCTGGCTGTTGTCGCGGTTGTCGCCCATCACGAAGTAATGCCCTTCCGGCACCTGCCAGCGCGCCTCGCCCGGCTGCTGGTACATCGGCGACTGGCGCACCAGCAGGTGGTGCGGATGCTCGCCGGCCAGGCGCTCGCGGCGCTCCTCGGCGCCGGTCATGTCGGCGCCGCGGCCGGCGCCGATGAAGCGGCCGACCACCTCCTGGGGCACCGCCTCGCCGTTGATGTAGAGCGCCTTGTCCCGGTAGCTGACGGTGTCTCCCGGCAGGCCGACCACGCGCTTGATGTAGTCGACCCGGGGGTCCTGCGGATAGCGGAACACCACGACGTCGCCGCGCGCCGGCTCGCCGACCGCGATCACCTTGGTGTTGGTGACCGGCAGCCGCACCCCGTAGGCGAACTTGTTGACCAGGATGAAGTCGCCGATCAGCAGGGTCGGCATCATCGAGCTGGAGGGGATCTTGAACGGCTCGAACAGGAAGCTGCGGAACACCAGCACCAGCAGGATGACCGGGAAGAACGACCGCGCGTAGTCGACCACCACCGGGACCTTGCCGCCGGCGGCGCGGCGGCGGGCGAACAGCAGGCGGTCGATCAGCCAGATCAGGCCGGTCAGGGCGGTCAGGGCGACCAGCAGCAGGGCGAAGTCCATTCTCATCTCGTCAGTTTTCCGTGGCTGTCGGCCGGCGCGCTCGCCCGCCCTACTTGTCCATCCGCAGCACCGCCAGGAAGGCCTCCTGGGGGATGTCGACGCGGCCGACGGACTTCATGCGCTTCTTGCCTTCCTTCTGCTTCTCCAGCAGCTTTCGCTTGCGCGAGGCGTCGCCGCCGTAGCACTTGGCGAGCACGTTCTTGCGCAGCGCCTTGACCGTCGAGCGGGCGATCACCTGCGAGCCGATCGCCGCCTGGATGGCGACGTCGAACATCTGCCGCGGGATCAGCTCCTTCATCTTGTCGACCAGGTCGCGGCCGCGGCGGTCGGCGAAGCTGCGGTGCACGATCAGGCTGAGGGCGTCGACCCGCTCGCCGTTGATCAGGATGTCGACGCGCACGAAGCTGCCGCCCTGGAAGCGCAGGAAGTGGTAGTCCAGCGAGGCGTAGCCGCGCGACACCGACTTCAGCTTGTCGAAGAAGTCCAGCACCACCTCGGCCAGCGGCAGCTCGTAGCTGATCTGCACCTGCGAGCCCAGGTAGTTGATGCCGACCTGGACGCCGCGCTTCTCCTCGCACAGGGTGATGACGTTGCCGACGTAGTCCGGCGGCGTCAGGATGTTGGCCTGGATGATCGGCTCGCGGATCTCAGCGATCGACGGCGACGGCGGCAGCTTGGCCGGGTTGTCCAGGGTCAGGACCTCGCCGTCGGTGGTCGCCACCTCGTAGATGACGGTCGGCGCCGTGGTGACCAGGTCGAGGTCGTACTCGCGCTCCAGGCGTTCCTGGACGATCTCCATGTGCAGCAGGCCGAGGAAGCCGCAGCGGAAGCCGAAGCCCATCGCCTCCGAGCTCTCCGGCTCGAAGCGCAGCGCGGCGTCGTTGAGGCGCAGCTTCTCGAGGGCCTCGCGCAGGTCCGGATAGTCCTCGGCGTCGACCGGGAACAGGCCGGCGAAGACGCGCGGCTGCATCTCCTGGAACCCCGGCAGCGGTCCGGGCGCGGGGTGCGAGGCCAGGGTCAGGGTGTCGCCGACCGGCGCGCCGTGGACGTCCTTGATCGAGGCGCACAGGAACCCGACCTCGCCGGGACCCAGGCGGTCCTTGACCAGGCGCTTGGGGGTGAACACGCCGACCTGGTCGACCTCGTGGGCGCGGCCGGTGGACATGACCAGGATCTTGTCGCCCTTGCGGATCTCGCCCTGCATGACGCGCACCAGCGACACCACGCCCAGGTAGTTGTCGAACCAGGAATCGATGATCAGCGCCTGCAGGCGGTCGGTGTCGCGGGGCTGCGGCGGCGGGATCCGCGCGACGATCGCCTCCAGGACGTCGACGATGCCGACGCCGGTCTTGGCCGAGATCAGCACGGCGTCGTCGGCGGGCAGGCCGATCACCGCCTCGATCTCCTTCTTGACGCGTTCCGGGTCGGCGGTCGGCAGGTCGATCTTGTTGAGGACCGGGATCACCTCCAGGCCCTGCTCGACCGCCGTGTAGCAGTTCGCCACCGACTGCGCCTCGACGCCCTGGGCGGCGTCGACCACCAGCAGGGCGCCCTCGCAGGCGGCCAGCGAGCGGCTGACCTCGTAGCTGAAGTCGACGTGGCCCGGGGTGTCGATGAAGTTGAGCTGGTAGGTCTGGCCGTCCTTCGCCTTGTACGGCAGGGACACCGACTGCGCCTTGATGGTGATGCCGCGCTCGCGCTCGATCGGGTTGGAGTCGAGCACCTGCGCCTCCATCTCGCGATCCTGGAGGCCGCCGCAGAGCTGGATGATGCGGTCGGCCAGGGTCGACTTGCCGTGGTCGACGTGGGCGATGATGGAAAAGTTGCGGATCAGTTTCATGCGCTCGGGCGGTCGGCCCGCGGGTGGGCAGGCAAAGACTCCGGATTATCGCAGATTCCTTGCCCGCCCGGTCGGGACCCGGGCGCCGGCGGTCGCCGGCGCCCGCCCGCCCGTCAGTCGCCCTCGCGGACGCTGAGGGCGATGAACTGGGTGCTGGCGCCGCGCCGGACCAGCAGCATCACCGAGTCGCCTGCGGCGACGCCGGCCACGGCGCGGTCGAAGTCGGCGACGCTGCCGACCGTGGTGCGGCCGACGCGCAGGATCACGTCGCCCCGCTGCAGCCCGGCGCGGCGCGCCGCGCCGCCGGCGACCTGGGTGACGCGGACGCCTTCGCCGCGGCCGAGGCCGAGCTCGCTGCGCTCCTGCGCCTCGAGATCCTGGAGCGCCATGCCCAGCCGGCCGGCCCCGGCGGCGCGCGGCTCCGGGCCGCCGGCGGCGACGGCGTCGGCGTCCGCCGGCGCCTCGCCGACCGTCACCGTGACCGTGCGCCGGCGGCCGTCGCGGAACAGCTCGACCTCGGCGCGGGTGCCCGGCCGGGTGGTGCCGACCACCGGCGGCAGGTCCGCCTGCGATTCGATCGGCCGGCCGTTGAAGCTGAGGATGACGTCGCCGACCTGGATGCCGGCCTTCTCGGCGGCGCCGTCCGGCACCACCTGCCCGACCAGGGCGCCGGCCGGACGGTCCAGGCCCAGGGACTGGGCGAACTCGCGGGTGACCTCCTGGACCTGGACGCCGATCAGGCCGCGCCGGACCCGGCCGTCGGACTTGATCTGGTCGACGATGTCCTGGGCGACGTCGGACGGGATCGCGAAGCTGATGCCCATGTAGCCGCCGGTGCCGCTGAAGATCTGCGAGTTGATGCCGACCACCTCGCCCGCCAGGTTGAACAGCGGGCCGCCGGAGTTGCCGGGGTTGATCGCGACGTCGGTCTGGATGAACGGCACGTACTGCTGGTTGCCGCCGCCGACGCTGCGGCCGGTGGCGCTGACCACGCCGGCGGTCACCGAGTAGTCGAACCCGAAAGGCGAGCCGATCGCCACCACCCACTGGCCCGGGCGCAGCGCGTTGGAGTCGCCCATGCGCACGGTCGGCAGGCCGGTCGCGTCGATCTTGAGCAGGGCGATGTCGGTGGCCGGGTCGGTGCCGACCACCTCGGCCATGAACTCGCGGCGGTCGGTCAGCCGGACGGTGACCTGGTCGGCGCCGCGCACCACGTGGTTGTTGGTCAGCAGGTAGCCGTCGGCGCTGATGATGAACCCGGAGCCGCCGGACTCGCGGTCGCGGTCGCCGGGAACCCCGAACTCGGGTCCGAAGAAGCGCCGGAAGAACTCCGGCACCTCTTCCTGGGGTGGCATGCCGCGCTGCGCGCGGGCGCTGCCGGCGGTGGTGGTGGCGCGGATGTTGACCACCGCCGGCGCGTTGCGCTCGACCAGGGCGGTGAAGTCCGGCAGGCCGGTGACCTGGCCCGCGGCCACCGCCTGCGCCGCCGCCGGGACCTGGGCCGCCACCGGCGCCTGTTGCCTGGCGCAGGCGGACTGGCTGGCCGGCAGCGCGATGGCCAGCAGCAGCAACTTTGCGAACGACACGGTGAAACGGTTCATCGCGATTCCTCGCAAGGTAGGGGAATGATCATGCCGGCCCGTCCGTGTCGGCGGCGTCGCCGCCGGCCGGCCAGGACCGCCGCCGCCACCATCCCGGCCAGCGCCGCGAGGGCGGCGAGCGGCGCCGCCAGGCCGGCCCAGGCGGCCAGGCCGGCGCCGCCGAGCAGGCCAGCGGTGGGCGGCGCGAAGGCCGCCAGCAAGACGGCCACGGGCGCGTCGCCCGGGACCTGCCGGCAGCAGTCGGGCCGGCCGCAGGACGCCATCGGCGGCCTCAGCGGGAGGCCTCGGGCGCCGGGGCCGCGGGCGCCGGGCCGGGCACCAGGATGATGTAGTGGGTCGACGGCAGCTGGGTCGGCAGCACCGGCGCGCGCTGCCAGGCCTCGGGGTCGGGGCGCGGCGCGAACTGCCCGTGCAGCGGCTGGGACTGCCGGGCCGAGACGGGCAACAGCGGCAACTGCCGGCGCAGGTCGTCGGCGCGCACGCCGGAACTGGCCACGCTCGATGCCTGGCCCGGCGCGGTGCCGGCCAGGCCCTCGCCGCCCGGCACCGGCTGCACGTACCAGAAGGCGCCGGCGGCGACGATCGCGGCAGTGAAGAATCCGGCCGCCCACTGCAGGCCGGTGCGCCAGGGCAGCGGCCGGCCCGGCCGCGGCTCCGCCGCGACCTCCCGGGCGATGCGCGTGGCCAGGCCGTCGCCGGCCACCGGCAGGCCGGAGCGGCCGCGCAGGCAGTCGCCGACCAGCTGGTAGCGGCCGAAGCGCGCACGCAGCGCGGCGTCGTGCTCCAGGCGACGCATCAGGAAGGCGGTCCGGTTGCGGTCCAGCTCCCCGTCGACCAGGGCGGACAGGTCTTCTTGGACCGGGTCGTGGGCGTGCTCGGTGGTCATGGCGGTCACTCAGGAATCGGACAGCAGGGGACGGATGCGCCGGTCGATCGCCTCGCGCGCCCGGAAGATGCGCGAACGGACCGTGCCGATCGGGCAGGACATGACCTCGGCGATCTCCTCGTAGCTGAGGCCATCGACCTCGCGCAGGGTGATCGCGGTGCGCAGCTCCTCCGGCAGTTCGTCGACCGCGGCGGTCACGTTGCGCTCGATCTCCTGGCGGAGCAGCTCGTTCTCCGGGGTGGCCCGGTCCTTGAGCTGCGACTCGCCGTTGAAGTGCATGGCGTCGTCGACCGCGACGTCGTCGGTCGGCGGCCGGCGGCCCTGCGCGACCAGGTGGTTCTTGGCGGTGTTCACGGCGATCTTGTACACCCACGTGTAGAACGCGCTGTCGCCGCGAAAGTTCCCGAGCGCCCGGTAGGCGCGCAGGAAGGTCTCCTGGGCGACGTCCTGGGCCTCCGCGAAGTCGTTGAGGTAGCGGTTGATGACGGCCAGGATGCGGTGCTGGTACTTGCGCACGAGCAGGTCGAACGCGGCCATGTCGCCCCGCTGCACGCGCTCCACGAGTTGCTGGTCGACGTCACGCTCGCTCATTCCCGCCCCTGCGGCAGTGGTGCCGCGACCGGGGGCAGACCCCCGGCGCGCCATTTGGTTCCGGGCGGCGGCCCGGGATCGGCGACGATGATACGGTGCCGCGCCCCCTGCCCCGGCTGAACGGCCGGTGCCGCGCGGGGCGCGGCCGGCGCCCTCCCCGACCCGCGGTCGCGGCCGGCCTCGCGCCGGCTCAACCGGCGCCGCAGTGCTCGCGGCGCAGGGCCAGGGCGCGGTCCATCTCCGACTCCAGGCGCCGGATCCGGGTGTCGTGGCTGGGGTGGGTGGACATGAACTCGGCCGGCTGGCGGCCGCCGCCGGCCTGGGCCATCCGCTGCCACAGCCGCGGCGCCTCGCGGGGATCGAAGCAGGCGCGGGCCGCGAGCAGCAGCCCGATGCTGTCCGCCTCGTTCTCGTGGTCGCGCGAGAACGGCAGCAGCACGCCGTACTGGGCGCCGGCGCCGATCGCCGCCATCACCGTGCGCTGGGTCGAGGGATCCATGTCCGACAAGGACATGCCGGCGGCCATGCTGCCGAGCTGCACCAGGCGCTGGGTGGCCATGCGCTCGGCGCCGTGCCGGGCGATCGCGTGGGCGATCTCGTGGCCCATCACCGCCGCCAGGCCATCGGCGTTGGCGGTGATCGGCAGGATCCCGGTGTAGATGGCGACCTTGCCGCCGGGCAGGGCGAAGGCGTTGGCCTGCTCGGACTCGACCAGGTTGAACTCCCACTCGAAGTGCTGCCAGGGCACCTCGGGGGCGATCTCGCGGGCCGCCGCGACCAGCCGCCGGCCGATCTCCCGCACCGCCTCGACCTGGGGCCCGGACCGCACCACGCGCTCCTGGGCCAGGATCTGGCGGTAGGACTGCAGGCCCAGAGCCGACTCCTGCTCGCGGCTGAGGTCGACCAGCTGGGTGCGGCCGCTGATCGGCACCTCGTGCTGGTTGCTGATCCAGTAGTAGCCCAGGTAGAGCACGAACAGCAGGATCGGCCACCAGCGCAGGCCACCCCCCGTCCCCACGCGCAAGCCCGCCATGTGCATGCCTCCGGCCGATCGACCGGACCATGGTAGCGACGATCCGCTCCGGCAGGCGCGCCGGAGGGATCCGGCCCGCCCCCTCCGCCCGGTCCGACGCCTGCCGCCCGTCCCACGGCACCGCCCTTCGCTCTTCCCGACCGCGCCCAGACAGAGCGTGAGCGCTCCCCGCTCCCGAGTCCCGAGTCCCAAGTCCCGAGTCCCGAGTCCCGAGTCCCGAGTCCCGGGCTCACCCCCTACAGGCTGCGCGCGACCCGGAAGCCGACCCGGGGGCTGGTGGTGTCGGCGGGGATGTTGAGGCGGTAGGCGGAACGGACCTGGTCCGGGCCGCTCGCCCAGGACCCGCCGCGCACCACCCTGCGGGTACAGCCGGGATTGACCCAGGCACGGCCGTCGCTGGGCGCCCTGGAATAGGTGCTGTGCCAGCAGTCCTCGGTCCACTCGGAGACATTGCCCGCCATGTCGTGCAGGCCGAACGGATTGGCCGGGAAGCTGCGCACCGGGGCGATCCCGAACCAGCCGTCGGTGACGCCGGGAAAGGCATTGCTCCATTCCCGGCGCAGGCGCGAGCGGTCGCCGGTGGAGGACACGTTCGCCAGCGGCTGCGCCGGCGCCCCGTCGCCCCAGGGATAGCGGCTGACGCTGCCGGCGCGCAGGGCGTACTCGAACTCGGCCTCCGAGGGCAGCCGGTACGGCCGGCCGGTCTGCTCGGCCAGCCATTGCGCGTAGGCGGCGGCGTCGGCCCAGGCCACGTGCACCACCGGCTGCGCCGGATCGGCCGGGCGCCCGGTCTCGTCGTGGCGCCAGTCGACGCTGGCGCGTTCGCGCATGCTGCCGGAACGCTCGTCGTAGATGGTCGAACTGCCGCGCCGCTCGGCGCGGCTGCGGTGGCCGGTGGCCTCGACGAAGCGGCCGAACTCCGCGACCGTGATCTCCGCCTCGGCGAGCGCGAAGGCCCGCGCGAAGTTGACCCGGAAGCGCGGGCCCTCGTTGGCCCGCCGGCCGGCCTCGCCATCCGGCGAACCCATCAGGAAACTGCCCAGCGGGACCACCACCATGACTGGCCCCTGGGCGGCGCCGCCGGCCAGGGGCTCGCTGAACCGCTCGCCCTCGGCGAAGCCGCCGTACAGGCGCACGTTGCGGATGCGCTCGCGCACCAGGCCCGGCCCGATCACCTCGGCATCGATGGCGAGCGCCTCCGCCAGCAGCGCCTCGGCGGCATCGGCATCGCCCTCGTCGAGCCGGGCATGGGCCTGCACCAGCAACCGGCCGGCGGCGGCGCTGCGGGCCTCGGCGACCACCGAGGCGGCATCGGCCAGCGCCTGCAGGGCCTCGGGGTCGGCGGCCCCCGCCCTGGCCAGCAGCGCCTCGGCGCCCTCGAAGTCGCCGGCGGCGGCGACCGCCGCCGACTGCTCCAGCAGGCGGGTGCGGATCAGGGCGACCCCTTCGCGCGCCGCCTGGTTGTCGGGTTCGGCCGCCAGCGCCTGGCGGAAGTAGCCCAGGGCATTGCGCTCGCCCTGGTCGAGGCGGTCGCGGGCCAGGGCCCGCCGTGCCCGCTCCAGGGCCAGGCGTGTCGGCGCGGCCGCGTCCAGCCGCTCGCGCAGCCCGGGCAGGACCGTGGCATCGGCTCGCAGCTGTTCGACCACCGGCAGCAGCCTGGCCAGCTCCGGCCAGTCGCCGCGACCGGCCTCGCGCTGGGCGTCGGCGATCAGGCGATCGACCGTGCGGGCCAGGCCGTCGCGCGCCCTGGCATTGCCCGGCGCCGCCTCCAGCACCGACCAGTACAGGTCGACGGCACTGTCTCCCGGCGGCAGGTAGAGCCGGCCGTCGGCCAGGGCGGCATCGGCCCGCTGCAGCAGGACGATGTGGCCGTTGCGGTCGGACTGGTCGAACTCGACGCGGGTCGGGGTCCAGCCGGCGGCGACCTGGGCCAGGGCGGCCGGATCGCTGGCGCTCTCCTCGGTCGCGGCGGGCGGTTCGGCCGGCGGCCCGGCCTCGTCGGACGCCGGCGGCGCTTCGTCGGGGGCCTCCGGCCCTTCCGTGACCGCCTCCGGTCCGGCCGCGGCCAGCACGGTTTCCGGCGCCGACAACGGCGCCGAAGGCGGCTCGTGGCCGCGCTGCCACCAGCTCCACAGCAGCAGCGCGCCGGCCAGGCCGATCAGGATGGAGAGCGCCCGGCGTATCATGCCGGGCCGTTCCGCAGCTCGCTCATGACCGCATGGTAACCAATCGAGGCATCGAACCCGCGACCGGCGATGGCCCCTGGCTGCGGCTGCCCGACGACCTCGCCGCCTTCGCCGATGCCGCGCCGCCGCTGGCGGTGGATACCGAGTTCATGCGCGAGCGCACCTACTGGCCGAACCTGGCCCTGGTCCAGATCGCCCGCGACGGTCGCTGCGGCCTGCTCGATCCCCTGCACCACCCCGGCCTGCCCGGACTCGGCCCGCTGCTGGCCGATCCCGCCGCCACCGTGCTGATGCACAGCGCCAGCGAGGACCTGGTCGCCCTGCAGCCGCTGCTGCCCGGCCCGATGATCGGCCTGTACGACACCCAGATCGCCTGCGCGTTCGCCGGCCTCGGCCTGGGCCTGGGCTACCAGGCCGCGGTCGAGCGCCTGCTCGGGGTGCACCTGGAGAAGCAGGAGACCCGCTCCGACTGGCTGGCACGACCGCTGACCGCGCGTCAGGTCCAATACGCCCTGGACGATGTCCGCCACCTGGCGCCCATGCATGCCGAGCTGGAGGCGCGGCTGGCCGGCCGCGGCTACCGCGACTGGCTGCTCGAGGACTGCCGGCAACAGGCGACCGCGGCCTTCGCCGCCGAACCCGACCCGCAGCCGCAGCGCGCGCTGCGCGGCGCCTGGCGCTGGTCGCCGGCCGCCCAGGCGCAGTTGCGCCGGGTCCTGCTCTGGCGCGAGGACCATGCCCGCGAGCGCAACCTGCCGCGCCGCTGGGTGCTGGACGACGACACCGCACTGGCCGCCGCGATCGAACCCGACCATGGCGCCGCCCGCCTGGTCAGCCGCCTGGCGGGGGTCCCGCCGGGCCGGCGGCGCAGCCTCCAGGCGCTGGTCGAGCTGGTCGCGCGCCCGCCCGACAGCGACGAGATCGCCGCCACCGAGCCGATCCCCGGCCCGCTCGAGGGCGAGCAGAAAGCGCTGGCCCGGCGCCTGCGCGACGAGGTCGAGGCGATCGCCAGCCAGCTCGACCTGCCGACCGGCCTGCTCTGCCCGCGCCGCGCGATCGATGCCATGGCCACGCGCGGCCGCTGGCCGGCCGACCTGGCCGGCTGGCGCGAGGCGGTGCTGAGGGAGCGACTGGAGGCCCTGCTGCCGGATTGACGGATGCCGATCCGGCACGAACGGAGACGCGGCGCGGCGGTGTCCGGCGGCGCCGGCCGTGCCCGCGCGGCAACGCGACGGCCGCTGCCGCCCGGCCGGCGGCCCATCGCCGGCGGTCGCGCCCGGGATGTCGTTTTTTTGCCAAGGCCGCGCCGACGTGCCAGAATCGCCGCCCTTGCGCCCCCCGCACCAGACGCGAACAGTCCCGGATGTCGAAAGACGATCAGATCGAAATGGAAGGCCAGGTCATCGAGACCTTGCCCAACACCACCTTCCGCGTGAAGCTCGACAACGGCCATGTGGTGACCGCCCACATCTCCGGCCGCATGCGCAAGCACTACATCCGCATCCTGACCGGCGACCGCGTCAAGATCGAGATGACCCCCTACGACCTCAGCAAGGGTCGCATCACCTACCGCATGAAGTAGGCCTGTCGCGCGCGGCGCACCCTGCCGCTGCCCGCGCCGTCCCGACCGCCGAGGCGGGTGCCTGTGCGCCGGCGCCCGAAGGTCCCGACTCCACTGTTCCTCCGCGAACCGGCAGCGCCCTGGTCGGCGTGGCGGTGCCCCGCATCCGGCCATCGCCCCGGGGCAGCGGCGACGCGCGCCGCGGGTGCCCGCGCCCGCCAGGCCCTGCCGATGACACGACGGCCTCCGACCGGGCCCGGTTCCGCCGCGCGCGGCGCGCGGCGCGGCAGCCACCGGCGCCTGCCCCGCCCCAACGTCGGTCGTGCAGCCAGCCGGGGGAGCTGCACAGGGCGGCGTCGGACCGGACCGGCCGCCTCCGCAGCCAAACCGGCTGACGGCAGGGCGCCCGATCGGCGATAATGGCGCGCTTTCCCGGGCCGGTCCGCCGGCCCACCCGCGCAACGCCGTCCGGTCCCGCCGGTGCCGGCCTGCCGCCCTCCCCGCCTCCCGCCAGGAGTCCGACATGACCGATTCCTTCGCCACGCGCGCCACCCTCGACGTCGCCGGCAAGACCTACACCTTCCATTCGCTGGCCAGGCTGGGCGAGCGCTTCGACATCTCCCGGCTGCCGTTCTCGATGAAGATCCTTCTCGAGAACCTGCTGCGCAACGAGGACGGCGGCATGACCGTCGGCCCCGAGCACATCGAGGCGGTGGCGAAGTGGGACCCGGCGCGCGAACCCGACACCGAGATCGCCTTCATGCCGGCGCGCGTGGTCCTGCAGGACTTCACCGGCGTGCCCTGCGTGGTCGACCTCGCGGCGATGCGCGACGCCGTGGTCCGGCTGGGCGGCAAGGCCAGCCAGATCAATCCGCTGATCCCCTCCGAGCTGGTCATCGACCACTCGGTGCAGGTCGACGCCTTCGGCACGCCGCAGGCGCTGGACATCAACGGCCGCATCGAGTTCGAGCGCAACGCCGAGCGCTACAGCTTCCTGCGCTGGGGCCAGAAGGCGTTCGACAACTTCAAGGTGGTGCCGCCCAACACCGGCATCGTCCACCAGGTGAACCTGGAGCACCTGGCGCGGGTGGTGATGACGCGCGAGGTCGACGGTGCGCTGATGGCGTTCCCGGACACCGTGTTCGGCACCGACAGCCACACCACCATGATCAACGGCATCGGCGTGCTCGGCTGGGGCGTCGGCGGCATCGAGGCCGAGGCCGCCATGCTCGGCCAGCCCAGCTCGATGCTGATCCCGCAGGTGGTCGGCTTCAAGCTGACCGGCCGCCTGCCGGAAGGCGCCACCGCCACCGACCTGGTGCTGACCGTCACCCAGATGCTGCGCAAGCACGGCGTGGTCGGTAAGTTCGTCGAGTTCTTCGGCGCCGGCCTGGACCACCTGCCGCTGGCCGACCGCGCCACCATCGCCAACATGGCGCCCGAGTACGGCGCCACCTGCGGCATCTTCCCGATCGACGACGAGTCGCTGGGCTACCTGCGCCTGTCCGGCCGCGACGAGGCGCAGATCGCTCTGGTCGAGGCCTACGCCAAGGCCCAGGGCCTGTGGCGCACCGCCGCCGAGGCCAGCTACAGCAGCGTGCTGCACCTCGACATGGGCAGCGTGCTGCCGTCCCTGGCCGGCCCCAAGCGGCCGCAGGACCGGGTGCTGCTCAGCGACGTCAAGGACAACTTCCGCGAGAACCTGGGGCCGCTGACCACCGTGCGCGAGAAGCGCACCGCCGAGGAGGCGCGGTTCGTGGACGAGGGCGGTGGCGCCGCGGTCGGCAATCGCGAGACCGTGCTGTCCTCCGGCTGCACCGAGATCGAGATCGCCGGAAAGAAGGTGCAGCTGCGCGACGGCGCGGTGGTGATCGCGGCGATCACCTCCTGCACCAACACCTCCAACCCGGCGGTGATGCTGGGCGCCGGCCTGCTCGCCCGCAACGCCGTGAAGCGCGGCCTGAAGGTCAAGCCCTGGGTGAAGACCTCGCTGGGGCCGGGCTCGCTGGTGGTCACCGACTACCTGAAGAAGGCCGGCGTCATGGACGACCTGGAAGCGCTGGGCTTCCACGTCGTCGGCTACGGCTGCACCACCTGCATCGGCAACTCCGGCCCGCTGCCCACCGAGGTCAGCGCCGGCGTCGCCCAGGGCGACCTGGTGGTCGCCTCGGTGCTGTCGGGCAACCGCAACTTCGAGGGCCGGGTGCACGCCGAGGTCAAGATGAACTACCTGGCCTCGCCGCCGCTGGTGGTCGCCTATGCGTTGGCCGGCAGCGTCGACATCGACCTCAGCCGCGAGCCGATCGGCCAGGACGGCGCCGGCCAGGACGTGTTCCTGCGCGACATCTGGCCGAGCAACAAGGAGATCGGCGACACCATCGCGGCCACCATCGGCCCGGAGATGTTCGCGGCCAACTACGCCGACGTGTTCCGCGGCGACAGCCGCTGGAACCAGATCGCCTCGCCCGAGGGCGAGAAGTTCGCGTGGGACGGCGCTTCCACCTACATCAAGAACCCGCCCTACTTCGACGGCATGACCATGGAGGTCGGCGCCATCGCCGACGTCCACGGCGCGCGCTGCCTGGCCCTGCTCGGCGACTCGATCACCACCGACCACATCTCGCCGGCCGGCAACATCAAGAAGGATTCGCCGGCCGGCCGATTCCTGGTGGAGCGCGGCGTGCAGCCGGCCGACTTCAACAGCTACGGCAGCCGGCGCGGCAACGACGACGTGATGGTGCGCGGCACCTTCGCCAACATCCGCATCCGCAACCTGATGCTGGACGGCGTCGAGGGCGGCTACACCCGCCACGTGCCCAGCGGCGAGCAGATGGCCATCTACGATGCCGCCATGCGCTACAAGGCCGAGGGCACGCCGCTGGTGGTCCTGGCCGGCAAGGAGTACGGCACCGGCTCGTCGCGCGACTGGGCGGCCAAGGGCACCAACCTGCTGGGCGTCAAGGCGGTGATCGCCGAGAGCTTCGAGCGCATCCACCGCTCCAACCTGGTCGGCATGGGCGTGCTGCCGCTGTCCTTCATGGACGGCGAGAACGCCGCGACCCTGGGCCTGACCGGTGGTGAGCAGTTCGACATCACCGGGCTGGACGACGGCCGCGGCAAGGTCGCCCAGGTGACCGCCACCGCCGCCAACGGCGACGTCCGCCGCTTCCAGGCCCGCGTGCTGCTGCTGACGCCGAAGGAGGTGGAGTACTTCCGCCACGGCGGCATCCTGCACTACGTCCTGCGCCAGCTCGCCCGCGGCCGCGAGGTCTAAGGCCACCTGCGGGGGCGGAAGCCCCGCCGGCCGCTGGCAGGCGGCCGGCCTTCGCGGGCGCGCGGCATGCCGCAGGGCATGCCGCAAGCGGCGCCCGCTCAGCCACCACGGCGGCATCTGCGCACGACGTCCTGCGCCAGCTCGCGCGCGGCAACGAGGTCTGAGGCCACCTGCAGGGGGCGGAAGCCCCGCCGGCCGCTGGCAGGTGGCCGGCCTTCGCGGGCGCGCGGCATGCCGCGCGCCTGGCCGCGGCACCCCACTTCTCCCCTCCCCCGCCTGCGGGGAGGGGCGGGGGAGAGGGCCGCCCCGGCCAGCGCGCGCCGCCGGGCCGGCGACCATGCAGATCATGGCAAGCCCGGACCCTCTCCCCCGGCCCCTCTCCCAGAGGGAGAGGGGAGCTGATCGCGCTCCGCCTGGCGAGTCCGGCTCTCCGATACCTTCTCCTCCCCGCTTCTTCTTCTAGCTTCTTCTTCCCGCTTCCCTGCTCCCTGCTCCCTGCTCCCCATTTGCCATCGCCGCATCGGACGTCCAGACTGGCCGCGGTCGCGCGGTGCGACCAATCCATTTCGCTGCACAAGGGACCACCATGGTGAATGCCCCAGGTCTGGAGTCCGCATCGCTGTCGCGCAGGGGATTTGCGTGGTGGCTGCTGGTCGCGCTGGCGGTGGTATCCGCCGGCCTCGGGGCGTGGATGACGGTCGGCGGCGCCTGGCTGGTCGCCCTGGGCGGCACCGCCTACTACCTGGGGGCGGGCATCCTCCTGTTCGCCGCGGGCGTGGCCCTGCTGCGTGGTCGCATCACCGGCGGTCTGCTGATGGCCGGCCTCGTCGTCGTACTCACCGTCGTCTGGTCGCTGCTGGAGATCCATGGCAAGGGCTGGATGCCGTCCTGGGGCTTCGACCTGGCCGGGCGTGCGGGCCTGCTGGCCGGCCTGGTGCTGGCGATGGCGCTGGCGGCGACCGGCCTGCGCGACCGTCGCGCGTCGGCACCTCGTCGACCCGGCCGCAGTGGCGCGCTGCTGGCGCTGGCGAGCCTGGCGGTGGCCGCGACCCTGGTGCCGGTGGCGCGTCTGGCCGGTGGCCCGAGCGCCACCAAACCTTCTGACGACTCTCCGGCGCGCACCACGGCGCTGGGAAATCCGGAGGGAACCGCCCGCGCTGCAGGAACACATGCCGGGACGCCTGCGGTCGCGTCCCTGGCGCACGGCCTGCAGCCGGACGCGGCGCTCGCCGGCGATGAGGCGATCGCGGCGACGGAAGCGGATCGTGACAGCGAAGCCACTTCCGGCGACGAGGCGAACGCCGGGCCTGTCCCGGCCGCCATCGGCCGCGCCGGCCTGCTGCGCGACGCCGGCGAATGGACGGCGTTCGGCGGTTCCAACCTCGGCCAGCGCTGGTCGCCGGCGGCACTCATCACCACGGACAATGTCGCCTCCCTGGAACGCGCCTGGGAATTCCGCACCGGCGACGAACCGCCTTCCGACCGCGTGTTCTACGCCTTCCAGAACACGCCGCTGAAGATCGACGACAGCCTGTACGTGTGCTCGCCCAGCAGCCAGGTGTTCGCGCTCGATCCGGCCACCGGCGCGCAACAGTGGCACTTCGACCCGCAGGTCCCGGCGATCGCCATGGAACCGCTGTTCTCCGTCGCCTGCCGTGCGGTCGGCTGGCACCAGCGGGACGACGATGGCGGCGCCTGTCCGCGTCGCGTGCTGGTCGCCACCCCCGACGCCCGCCTGATCGCCCTCGACGCCGGCACCGGCCGGCCCTGCCCAGGCTTCGGCCGCGACGGCACGGTCGACCTCGGTGCGGGCATGGCCAACCAGGCGCCCGGGTTCTCCTCGTCGACCTCGGGACCGGCCGTGGTCGGCGATCTCGTGGTGATCGGCCAGCAGGTCAGCGACAACCAGCGCCGCGATGCGCCGTCGGGCGTGGTGCGCGCCTACGACGCCGTCGACGGCACCCTGCGCTGGGCCTTCGACGCCGAGCGCGCCGACCGGCCCGGCGAGCCGCTGGCGCCCGGCGAGACCTGGCCGCGCGGCACGCCCAACGTCTGGACCGTGGTCTCCGCGGACGAGTCGCTGGGCCTGGTCTACCTGGCCACCGGCAACCCCGCCAACGACCACCACGGCGGCGACCGCAGCGCCGCCGAGGAGGAGTTCACCGCGGCCGTGGTCGCGGTCGACGCCGCCACCGGCGCGCTGCGCTGGCACTTCCGCACCATGGACCACGACCTGTGGGACTACGACCTGGGCGCGCAGCCGACCGTCATGGACCTCGACATCGACGGCGCAAGCCGCCGCGTGGTCGTGCAGGCCACCAAGACCGGCGCGATCTTCGTGCTCGACGCCGCGACCGGCGAACCGCTGCGTCCGGTGGAACGCTTCCCGGCGCCGCAGGGCGCGATCGACGGCGACTGGACGGCGCCCGACCAGCCGCTCAGCCCCTACTACCCGAACTTCGCCGGTGCCCCGGGGCCGGCGCCGGAGCGCATCGACGAGCGCCATGCCTTCGGCCTGACGCCGCTGGACGCCCTGTACTGTCGCCTGCAGTTCCGGCGCATGCGCTACGAAGGCATCTTCACCCCGCCCACCGACCAGGGCCTGGGCATGCTGCTGTTCCCGGGCACCATCGGCGGGCCCAACTGGGGCGGCATCTCGGTCGACCCGCTGCGGCAGATCATGGTCACCAACCACAGCCGCCTGCCCAACCGCGTGCAGCTGTACTCGCGCGAGGCGGTCGAGGACCTGCCGATCGGCGACGGCGGCGCGCGCCCGGACCAGGCGATCGCCCCGCAGGCCGGCTCGCCGTACGGGGTCGACCGGCCGATGTGGCTGTCGCCGCTGGGCGTGCCGTGCCTGTCGCCGCCCTGGGGCTACCTGGCCGCCACCGACCTGCGCAGCGGCGCCCTGCTGTGGAGCCAGCCGCTGGGCACCGGCTACGACACCGGCCCGCTGGGCATCCCGACCCGCCTGAAGATCCGCATCGGCACGCCCAACATCGGCGGCGCGGTGACCACCGCGGGCGGGCTGACCTTCATCGCCGCCGCCCAGGACGACTTCCTGCGCGCCTTCGACACCGCCACCGGCGAGCTGCGCTGGGACGGCCGCCTGCCGGCCGGCGCCCAGGCCGGCCCGATGACCTACGAGCACGGCGGCCGCCAGTACGTGGTGATCGCCGCCGGCGGCCACGCCCGGCTGGAGACCCGGGCCGGCGACAGCGTGGTCGCCTTCGCCCTGCCCGTGGCCGGCGAATGAGGGCAGCGACGGCAGCGCGGGCCCTGGCGGTCCAGGCCGTCGCGATGCGCCGCCTGGTGCCGCTGCTGGCCGCCGCCGTGGCGGCCGGCTGCCGCGGCCCGCAGTCGATGCTGGACCCGGCCGGCCCGGCCGCCGCCGCCATCGCCCGCACCTGGTGGCTGATGGCAGGCGCGGCGCTGGCGGTGCTGCTGCTGGTGCTCGGCCTGCTCGCACGGGCCATGCTGCGCCGGCAACCGGCGCCGCCGATGGCCCGGCCGGAACGCTTCATCGTCCTGGGCGGCCTGGTGCTGCCGACCGTCGCGCTGTTCGCCCTGCTGGTCTACGGCACGCTGGCCGGGCGCACGGTGATCGGCGTCGGCGTCGACACCGACCGCGTGGTGCGGGTCACCGCGCGCCAGTGGCAATGGCAGTTCGAACATCTGGCGCCGGACGGCACGGTGCTGGCACGCAGCCTCGACCGGCTGGTGCTGCCGCAGGGCGAGATGGTGGAGTTCCAGGTCGGCAGCGAGGACGTCATCCACAGCTTCTGGATCCCGCGCCTGGGCGGCAAGGTCGATGCCATCCCCGGGCGCAGCAACCGGCTGCGCCTGCGCGCCGACGTCGCCGGCGCGATGCGTGGCCAGTGCGCCGAGTTCTGCGGGCGCGAGCATGCCCACATGGCGTTCTCCGTCGAGGTGCTCGACCCGGCCAGCTTCGCGGGCTGGCTCGACGGGCGCGCTGCCGGCGACGCCGGGAGTACGCCATGACCGAAGCCAACGCGGCGGCCCCGGCGCCGCCCGACGCCGCCGAGCAGCAGCGTCGCCTGGGTGCCCTGCAACGCATCTGGGCGAACGGCCCGGGCCTGGTCGGCCAGCTCACCGCGGTCAACCACAGCACGGTCGGACTGCGCTTCATCGCCACCGGCTTCGCCTTCCTGGCGATCGGCGGCATGCTGTCGATGTTCATCCGGCTGCAACTGGCCTGGTTCGGCAACGAGGTGCTCGACCCGGACCGCTACAACCAGTTCGTGACCATGCACGGCACGACCATGATGTTCCTGTTCGCGGTGCCGATCCTGGAAGGCTTCGCGATGTACCTGCTGCCCAAGATGCTGGGCACCCGCGACCTGCCGATGCCGCGGCTGAGCGCGTTCGGCTACTGGTGCTATCTGTTCGGCGGCCTGTTCCTGTACTCCAGCTTCCTGTTCGGCGGCGCCCCGGACGGCGGCTGGTTCATGTACGTGCCGCTCACCGACGCCACCTACACGCCCGGGATCAGCGCCGACTTCTGGCTGATCGGCGTGACCTTCGCGGAGATCGCCGCGGTCACCGCCGCGGTCGAGCTGGTGGTCACCGTGCTCAAGACCCGGGCGCCGGGCATGTCGATCCAGCGCATGCCGCTGATGGCCTGGGCGATCCTGGTCACCGCCTTCATGATCGCCTTCGGCTTCCCGCCGCTGATCCTGGCCAGCATCCTGCTTGAGATCGAGCGGGCGTTCGGCTTCGCCTTCTTCGAGGTCGCGCGCGGCGGCGACCCGCTGCTCTGGCAGCACCTGTTCTGGCTGTTCGGGCACCCGGAGGTCTACATCATCTTCCTGCCGGCGGCGGGCATGGTCTCGACCCTGGTGGTGACCTTCGCGCGCCGGACCATGGTCGGCTACCGCTGGATCGTGGTCGCCATCGTCGCCACCGGCTTCCTCAGCTTCGGTCTGTGGGTGCACCACATGTTCGCGGTCGGCATCCCGCTGCTGGCGCTGAGCTTCTTCAGCGCCGCCAGCATGGCGGTGGCGATCCCGATGGGCGTGCAGCTGTTCGCCTGGATCGCCACCCTGTGGTCGGGCAAGCCCTGGCTGCGCCTGCCGATGGTCTGGCTGATGGGCTTCTTCTTCATCTTCGTGCTGGGCGGCCTGACCGGCGTGATGCTGGCCCTGGTGCCGTTCGACTGGCAGGTGCACGACACCCACTTCGTGGTCGCGCACCTGCACTACGTCACCATCGGCGGCATGCTGTTCCCGCTGTTCGCCGGCCTGTACTACTGGCTGCCCCTGGTGACCGGCCGGCAGCCCGGCGAGAGCCTGGGCCGCACGGCGTTCTGGCTGGTCTTCATCGGCTTCAACCTGACCTTCCTGCCGATGCACCTGACCGGCATGCTGGGCATGCCGCGGCGCGCATACACCTACGACGCGGCGCTGGGCGTGGAGTGGCTGAACCTGCTGTCGACCGCGGCCGGCTTCGTGCTGACCGTCGGCATGATGGCGGTGGCGGTCGATGTCTGGCTGCACTTCCGGCACGGCCGGCGCAGCGCCGCCAACCCCTGGCAGGCCGGCACCCTGGAATGGGCGCTGCCGCTGCCGCCGCCGCCCTACAACTTCGCCTCGATCCCGGTGGTCGACGACCGCGAGCCGCTGTGGCGCGATCCCGGCCTGGCACAGGCCAGCGCCGGCACCGCCGGCCTGCTCGGCGACCCGGCCGGCGGCCGCCGCGAGCTGCTCGGCACCGGCATGATCTCCGGCGCGCCCGAGCAGGTGATCCGGATCTCCGGCTCGACCTGGCTGCCGCTGCTCGCCGCCGCCAACATCGCCGTGCTGCTGGCCTGCTTCATCGCCAAGCAGTACCTGCTGGCGGCCGCCCTGCTGGTGCCGCTGCTGGCGGTGTTCCTGCGCTGGGCCTGGACCACCGGCGACCGCCACGCACCGCTGCGCATCGAGGCGGCGCCGGGCGTCGCCCTGCCCAGCCAGGCCGCGTGCAGCCAGGCGCCCGGCTGGTGGGGCCTGGTCATCTCGCTGCTGATCGACGGCTCGCTGTTCGCCTCCCTGGTGTTCGCCTACTTCTACCTGTGGCTGGGCGCCGAGGTGTGGCCCGGACCGGGCAGCGAGACCGGCGCGCTGGCGCTGCCGGTGCTCGCCCTGGTCCTGCTGGTCGGCGCCGGACTGGCCGCGCGCCTCGCGCTGCGCGGCAACGACCGCGATCGTCCCGCGCAGCTGCGCGGCGGCCTGCTGGCGGCCGCCGCACTCGGTACCGGCTTCCTGGTCGCGCACGGCGCGGCGCTGGCCATGGTGCTCGCCGCACCCCAGCAGCATGCCTACGCCTCGGTGGTCTGGACCCTGGCCGGCTTCCATGGCGTGCACGTGCTGGTCGCCCTGCTCGGCTCGGGCTTCGCCTGGCTGCGCTCCCGGCACGGCCTGGTCGATGCGCAGCGGCGGCTGGACGCACGCATCGCGGTCGCGCTGTGGCGCTACACGGTCGGCCAGGGCGTGGTCGCCTGGCTGGTCATCCACCTGTTCCCGAGGCTGGCATGAGCGCGCTGTCGCCGCTGGCGCCCGGACGGCTGACCGGCATGGCCCTGCCGATGGCGCTGTGGGCGCTGCACTTCGTGGTGGTCTACGGCCTGGTCGGACTGGGCTGCGAACACGGCTGGCAGTCGCGCACCCTGGCCGGCGGCAACCTGCTCAGCGTGCTCCTGGTCGCGCTCACGGTGCTGGTCCTGGTGCCGGTCGTCGCCCTGGGCCTGCGCGCCCGCCGCGCCTGGCGACGCCACGCGGCCAACCAGGCCGGCGATCCGCGACAGCGCCGCCACGCCCTGATCGCCATGGCCGCCACGGCGCTGGCGATCCTGGCGGCGATCGCCATCGTCTTCACCGCGACGCCGGCGCTGCTGCTGCCGCCCTGCGCGACCTGAGCCTGCAAGGACCCGTGCCCGATGCCCACCGGACCCGACACCGCGATCGACGGCGAGACCCAGACCGCGCAGACCGTGCCCAGCCGGATGGCGGTGCTCAAGCACCCCGTGCATCCGATGCTGGTGGTCTACCCGATCGCCTTCCTCAGCATGCTGCCGGTCACCGACGCCCTGCACGCCTGGCGCGGCGGCGCGTTCTGGGCCGAGGCCTCGTTCTGGCTGAACGCCGCCGGCCTGGGCCTGGGCGTGCTGGCCGGCCTGGTCGGCATGGTCGACCTGCTCGGCATCCGCGCCGTGCGCCGGCACGTCTCGGCCTGGAGCCACTTCATCGCCGCGGTGATGGTGCTGGCCCTGGCCGCGGCCGGCCTGTGGCTGCGCTGGCCCGATCCGGCGGCCGCGATCTGGCCCTGGGGCCTGGTGCTTTCGGGCGTGACCTTGCTGCTGGTGATGGTGGCGGGCTGGCTGGGCGGCACCTTGTCGTTCCGCCATGGCATCGGCGTCTACGGCGGCCAGGAACCGGTCGGCACCACCGCCGACCGCAGGCCGCCGGGCGCTTGAGCGGCCTCGATGCCCGGCGGTGCCGGCAGCGGCGGCGCGGTGGCCGGCTTGCCGCCGGTGAGCGCCGCCAGCGCCAGCAGCAGCACCAGGGGCACCATGCCCAGGACGCGATGGAACATCGGCCCATGCCGGTCGCGGTCGCGGCCCATGTCGTAGAGCACGACGCCGAGGTACAGGTGCAGCAGCACGGCCATCGCCACCACCGCCAGCTTCATCACCAGCCAGGCGCCCGGCTGCGCCCAGACGATCAGCACCAGCCCCAGGGCGATGGTCAGCACCGCGGCCGGGCTCATGACCCGGAAGAACAGCGTCTTCGCCACCGGCAGGAAATAGTCGGGGTCGGCGTCGGGCTCGCCGCGACGGTGCGCCACGAACAGGCGCGGCAGGAAGAACAGCCCGGCGAACCAGACCGTCATCGCCACGATATGGAAGAACTTCAGCCAGAAATGCATGGTCCGCCGGATTCGCCTCGTCGGCCGCCAGCGTGGACCGCGGGCGCCGGCCATGCAAGCCCGGGCCGCCGCGATCTTCGCGCCGGCGCAACACTGCGATGCACGGACGTGGATGATGGGCGCGAGGACTGGCGGCCGCTGGGGCGCGGCCTTCGCGCATCCCCCGCCGGCACCGCACGCCCGTTGTCGCGCCACGCGCAGCGCAGCCAGCGATCCGCCTGGGCGGGCATCGGGGTATCGGCGTGAGCGGCCGGGCGCCGATGCGGGGCATGGTGGCAGGCATGGGACTCCTGCTGGCGAGCGGCGCAGCCGCGCATGCACCGTCCGGCGGGACGGCCACCGGCGCATGGACCCTGTCGCCCTGGCTGCTGCTGCCGGGTGGATTGCTGCTGGCGCTGTACGCGACCGGCCTGGTGCGGCTGTGGCGGCGTGCCGGGATCGGGCGCGGCCTCGACGGCGGGCGGGTCGCGGCCTTCCTGGCCGGGATCGGCGTGCTGTTCCTGGCCCTGGTCTGGCCGCTCGATGCCCTGGGCGCCTGGTCGCTGGCCGCGCACATGGGCCAGCACATGCTGCTGCTGGCGCTGGCGCCGCCGCTGCTGCTGCTGGGCCGGCCGCTGGCGGTCTGGGCCCAGGCCCTGCCCGGCCCCTGGCCCGGCCGCCTGCATCGGGCCGGCGCGCCCGCCGTGCGCCACCTGCACCTGCGCCTTGCCCTGGCGACGGCGGCGCATTGCGCGGTGATGCTGGCCTGGCACCTGCCCGCCGCCACCGCGGCGGCGCTGGCCCACGAGGGCCTGCACTGGGCCATGCACGGCAGTTTCCTGCTGGCCGGGCTGTGGTACTGGTCGGTGCTGCTGCACGGCGTCCGCGATCGCCAGGTCAGCGTCGGGCCCGGCCTGGTGTCGATCGTTGCGGTGATGATGGCGATGGGCCTGCTCGGCGCCCTGCTGGTGTTCGCGCCGCGACCGCTGTATCCGGTCTACGTCGAGCGCGCGCCGATGCTGGGCCTGGATGCGCTGGCCGACCAGCAGCTCGCCGGCCTGGTGATGTGGATCCCCTCGGCCCTGCCCTACCTGGCCGGTGGCCTGTGGCTGGCGGTGCTGGGGCTGCGCTGGCTGGACCGCGACGCCGCGCCGGGGCAGCGGCCATGAACCTCGGCTGGTTGCGCGCGCTGCTGTGGTGGCTGGCCTGGCTGGCCCTGGCGGCGCTGCCGCTGGCGATCGCGCTGGCGCCGCCGCGGCCGATGGCGGCCGGCGCGATCGAGGAGCTGGGCCGGATGCTGGGCCTGGTCGGCCTGGGCGTGCTGGTCGCCCAGGCGGCGATCTCCGGACGGCAGCGCTGGTTCGCGCCAGGCCTGGGCCAGGACGACCTGCTGCAGTTCCACCGCGTGGCCGGGATCGCCGCCGTGGTGCTGCTGCTGTGCCATCCGCTGCTGATGTTCGCCGGCGACCGCGCCTTCCTGGCCTGGCTGGATCCCCGCGCCGGCCTGCTGCGCGCCCTCACCCTGGCTGGTCTCGCGCTGGCGTTGCTGGCGCTGGTGGCGTCCTCGCTGTGGCGGCTGGCGCTGCGCCTGTCCTACGAGCACTGGCGCCTGCTGCACGGTCTGCTGGCGGTGGCGGTGGTGGCCGGCGGCCTCGGCCATGCGCTGATGGCCGGCCACTACACCGGTGCGGGCTGGAAGCGGGCGAGCCTGGCCGTGCTGGCGCTGGCCAGCATCGCCCTGGTGCTGGAGACGCGTCTGCTGCGCCCCTGGCGGCTGCGCCGGCGGCCCTGGCGGGTGGTCGCGGTGCGGCCCGAGCGGGCCGGCTGCACGAGCCTGGAACTGGCGCCCGAAGGCCACGACGGCCTGCGCTTCGCGCCCGGCCAGCATGCCTGGCTGACCCTGGGCGAGCGGCCCCTGCGCCTGCAGCAGCATCCGTTCTCGATCGCCTCGCCGGCCGGCCAGCGCAACATCGCGTTCACCATCAAGGCGCAGGGCGACTTCACCGACGCGATCGCCGATGTCGAGCCCGGCACGCCGGCCTGGCTGGAAGGGCCCTACGGTGTGTTCACCTGGCGCCCCGGTTCCTGCCCGGCCGGCGCGGTGTTCATCGCCGGTGGCGTCGGCATCACGCCGATCATGAGCATGCTGCGCAGCGCGCGTGCGCGCGGCGGCCACGAGCCGCTGTGGCTGGTCTACGGGAATCCCGCATGGGACGAGGTGCTGTTCCGCGAGGAACTGGACGGCCTGGCCGCGGCGTTGCCGCTGACCCTGGTGCACGTCCTGGAGGAGGGCCACGCGGGCTGGCAGGGCGAAACCGGCCACATCGACGCCGCCCTGCTGCGCCGGCACCTGCCCGCCGACCTGTCGCGAATGGCCGGCTTCATCTGCGGTCCGCCGGCCCTGGCCGACGCCGCGGGGCCGGTGCTGCTCGGCCTGGGCCTGCCCGCGCGCAACCTGTACGCCGAACGCTTCGACCTGATCTGATGCCCATGCCGCCTGCCCCGCCCCAGCCCCTTGCCACCCGCCCGGCGCACCTCGTCCGGTGCCCGCGCTGCGCCGGCGGCCAGGTCCGAGGCCGCCGCCACCCGGCATGGGGCGGTCCGCGATGATGCACCGCCACGCCAGGCGGGCCGCGGTGCTCGCCCTCATCGTCCTGGTGCTCGTCGCGCTGGCCGCGGCCCTGCTCCGCGCCACCTGACTGCGCCCGCCTGCCACTGCCGCCCGTCAACAGCTTCCAGATCCCCCCGGCCCCTGGTCCCTGGTCTCCGGTTCCCATGCGACCTGCAAGGTCGCCTCGCGCCCATCGCGCAGGCTGCATCGCGCGAGCGGGCCGTGCGCCACGCAAAGCGCGCAGGCACGCCGCTGGCACGGGTCTTGCCCGGCATGCGGGAGACGTGCCTCGAGGACCGTGCCATGAGCGAGAAGAAGAAGGCCTCCCGTCCCAACCCGCCGCAGACCCAGCGGCGGCAACCCGGCCGGCGCAGCGCGATGCGCCCGAAGCCGGAATCGATCCGCGACGACTACGCCGGCAGCGGCAGGCTGCAGGGCAAGGTCGCGCTGATCAGCGGCGGCGACAGCGGCATCGGCCGCGCGGTCGCGCTGCACTACGCGCGCGAGGGCGCCGACGTCGCCATCGCCTACCTGGAAGAGGACGACGACGCCCGCTCGACCGCCAAGGCGGTGGAGGCCGAGGGACGCCGCTGCCTGCTGGTGCGCGGCGACCTGGGCCGGCGCGACCGGGCCGATGCCGCCGTGGCGCGCACCGTGGCCGAGCTGGGCGGCCTGGACATCCTGGTCAACAACGCCGCCGAGCAGCACGAGGTCGACGACCCGGCCGAGCTCGAGCCGGCGCAGGTCGAGCGCACCGTGCGCAGCAACCTCTACGCCTGCTTCCACCTGGTGCGCGCCGCCCTGCCGCACCTGGGCGAGGGCGCCTGCATCATCAACACCGGGTCGGTGACCGGCAGCCGCGGCCACAAGACCCTGATCGACTACGCCGCGACCAAGGGTGCCATCCATGCGCTCACCTTCTCGCTGGCGCAATCGCTGGCCGAGCGCGGCATCCGCGTCAACGCGGTGGCGCCCGGACCGATCTGGACGCCGCTGATCCCGGCCAGCTTCGACGCCGACCACGTCGCCAGGTTCGGCGCCGACACCCTGATGGGCCGGCCCGGCCAGCCGTCCGAGGTGGCGCCCGCCTACGTGTTCCTCGCCAGCGCCGACGCCAGCTACATCACCGGCCAGATCATCCACGTCAACGGCGGCGGCCACATCGCCGGCTGAGCGCCGCCCCGCACAGTAGAACCGCCATGCAGACCCTTCGTTGCCGCATCACCGGCGCCCCCGACCTCGCGGACCGCATCGCCGAGCTGGTCGCCGACATCGAGGGCGTGGAACGCGCCACCGTGATGGCCGGCCTGGTGCCGCACATGGACGATCCCGACTCCAGTTCCGCGGGCCTGGCGGAGAACGCGACCGGCGAGCCGGCCATCCTGGAGATCGAACTGGCCGACGAGGACGCGGCCCAGGATCTCCGCGTGGCGATCGAGACGCTGACCCGGCAGCAGGGTGCCGCCCTGGAGTGGACCGATCCGGCCTGACCGCCGCCCGGCCGGCGCAGCGACATGACCTGCGCCGGCGCACCGCCCCTGCATGTACGTCTCGGTGACCGGTCGGGCCCGCGTGCTGCACGATCGCGAGCGGGCCGCCGAGCTGTGGTTGCCGCAGGCCCGCGCCTTCTTCCCCGGCGGCCCCGACGACCCGGACCTGCGCGTGCTGTGCGTCGAGGTCGAGTCCGCCGAGTACTGGCGCCCGACCACCGGCCTGACCGGCCAGGCCCTGCGCCTGATGCAGGCGATCACCGGCGAAGGTCCGACCGAACCGGGCGAACACGGCCACCTGGAGGTGCGCGACTGAGCCCTGCGTGCGCATACCTTCCCGGCCACCCTGCCCAGCCAGTCCCGGCACCGAGCAGCCGCCCGGGCCGCCCCGGCCAGAATGCAGCCAGCCGACGGCAACGAAGGGTTGCCCCGCAGGCACCACCCCGGCAAGCGCGCACCGACGCGCCGACAACGATGCAGATCATGGCCAGCCCCGACCCTCTCCCCCAGCCCCTCTCCCGGGGGGAGAGGGGAGCTGATCACGCGCCGATCCGCCAACCCCGTGTCCCGAACAGGCCGCGGCACCGCACTTCTCCCCTCCCCCGCCTGCGGGGGATAGGCCGGGGGAGAGGGCTGCCGCATGAAGCGCGCAAACCCTCCGGAACCGGCCGACGCGCGCTAGCCCGAATCCTTCACCCCGCCCCCCCGACAGCCGCGACTCCGCACGTTCTGGCACCCGCGGCACCCCACGCCCCGACAGCTGCGGCACCGAACGTCCCGACAGCCGCGGCACCGCACATTCTCCCTGCCGCGGCACCGCACTTCTCCCCNNCCCCTCCCCCGCCTGCGGGGGAGGGGCCGGGGGAGAGGGCCGGGGCCGGCCAAGGTCCTCATCGCGCCCGGCCCGGGCGCCCTCGGTCCGGAGCGGTCAGCCCTGTGGCACGCCGGCCATGTCCGGCAGGCCGTGGGCGATGCCCTTGTGGCAGTCGATGCAGGTGCGTTCGCCGCTGCCCAGCCAGCGCTCGTGGATGGCCCCGGCACGCGGGCTCTGCCGGGTGAAGTCCATGTAGTCGTAGTTGTGGCAGTTGCGGCATTCCAGCGAATCGTTGGCCTTCAACCTGGCCCATTCGTGCTGGGCCAGGCGCAGGCGCTGGTCCAGGAAGCGCTCGCGGGTGCTGATGGTGCCGAAGATCTTGCCCCAGACCTCCTTGGAGGCCTGCATCTTGCGGGCGATCTTGTCGGTCCAGTCGTGCGGCACATGGCAGTCCGGGCAGGTGGCGCGCACGCCGGAGCGGTTGGTGTAGTGGATGGTCGGCTTGAGCTCCTCGAAGACGTTGTCGTACATCTCGTGGCAGGACACGCAGAAGCGCTCGGTGTTGGTCGCCTCCAGGGCGGTGTTGAAGCCGCCCCAGAAGATGATGCCGGCGATGAAGCCGCCCAGGGTCAGGAAGCCCAGGCTGAAATGCACGCTGGGCGAACGCAGCGTCGCCCACAGCGACCGCACCCGCTGACGCAGGCGGCCGGCCACCTCAGCGCTCCCGCTGGCGGCTGATCACCGCGTCGACGTCCAGGAACTCGTTGCCGACCAGGGCCGGCGCGTCGGTCTGCACGACATGGCACTGGTTGCAGAAGTAGCGCCGCGGCGAGACCTGGGCCAGCACCTGGCCGTCGCGGTCCATGAAGTGGGTGACGCTGACCATCGGCGCCTGGAACTGCTCGGCGCCGGCGCGCGAGTGGCAGACCATGCAGCGGTTGGCGTGGGTGGTCACCTGGTAGCCGTCGATGGCGTGCGGGATGGTCGGCGGCTGCTCGGGCCAGCCGCGCTGCCGGCGAAGGTCGCGGTTCTCGACCCGGGCCATCGGTGGCGCCGGCGGCTCGACCTCCAGCGGCGCGCCGCGGCGCAGGGCATCCAGCGAGCGGTACTCGGTGGGCGCCGGCGCCGGCGCGCTGGACTCGGGGTCCTGGGCGGACAGCACGAAGGCGCCGGACAGCAGGGCCAGCACGACGGCGATGCGGAGCAATGCGCGCATGTCAGGCCCTCCCCTCGGCGGCGACGATCCGGCAGGCGCACTTCTTGAAGTCGGTCTGCCGGGAGATCGGGTCGTTGGCGTCCAGCAGCAGCTTGTTGACCAGCACGCCGGCGTCGAACCAGGGCACGAACACCATGCCGCGCGGCGGCCGGTTGCGGCCGCGGGTCTCGACCCGGGCGACGATCTCGCCACGCGGCGACTGCAGGCGCGCGACCTGGCCGCGGCGCAGGCCGCGGTCGCTGGCGTCGTCCGGGTGCATGAACACCGGCGCCTGCGGGAAGCTGCGGTACAGCTCGGGCACGCGCATGGTCATCGACCCCGAGTGCCAGTGCTCCAGCACCCGGCCGGTGACCAGCCACAGGTCGAACTCCTCGTTCGGGGACTCGTGCGGCGGCTCGTAGGGCAGCGCCCAGATCACCGCGCGGCCGTCGGGCTGGCCGTAGAAGCGGAAACCCTCGCCGGCCGGCACGTAGGGATCGCTGCCCTCGCGGTAGCGCCACAGCGTCTCGCGGCCATCGACCACCGGCCAGCGCAGGCCGCGCACCTGGTGGTAGGTGTCGAAGTCCGCGAAGTCCTTGCCCTTGCCGCGGCCGAAGCGCGCGTACTCGTTGAACAGGCCCTTCTGCACGTAGAAGCCGAACGCCGCCGACTCGTCGTTGTCGTAGCCGTCCTCGATCTGCTCGACCGGGTGGGCGTCGACCTGGCCGTTGGCGAACAGCACCTCGAACAGGGTCTTGCCGCGGTAGTCGGGATTGGCCGCCAGCAGTTCCTCGCCCCAGCACTCCTCGGTGGTGAAGCGCTTCGAGAATTCCATGAGCTGCCACAGGTCCGAGCGCGCCTCGCCGGGCGCCTTCACCATCTGGTGCCAGAACTGCGTGCGCCGCTCGGCGTTGCCGTAGGCGCCCTCCTTCTCCACCCACATCGCCGCCGGCAGGATCAGGTCGGCGGCCTGGGCGGTGACGGTCGGATAGGCGTCGGAGACGACGATGAAGTTGTCCGGATTGCGGTAGCCGGGCAGGCCCTCGCCGTTGAGGTTGGCGGCCGCCTGCATGTTGTTGTTGACCTGCACCCAGTAGGCGTTGAGCTTGCCGTCCTTGAGCGCCCGGTTCTGGTCGACGGCGTGGAAGCCCGGTTGCGCCTGGATGGTGCCGGGCGGCAGCTTCCAGATCTCCTCGGCCTTGGCCCGGTGCTCGGGGTTGGCGACCAGCATGTCGGCCGGCAGGCGGTGCGAGAAGGTGCCGACCTCGCGCGCGGTGCCGCAGGCCGAGGGCTGGCCGGTCAGCGAGAACGGGCTGTTGCCCGGGGTGGCGATCTTTCCGGTCAGCAGGTGGATGTTGTAGACCATGTTGTTGGCCCACACGCCGCGGGTGTGCTGGTTGAAGCCCATGGTCCAGAAGCTGGTGACCTTGACCGCCGGGTCGGCGTACAACTCGGCCAGCTTTTCCAGCCAGCCGCGGTCGACGCCGGTCATCTCCACCGCGTGGTCCAGGGTGTAGGGCGCCACGAAGGCCGCGAAGGCGTCGAAGTCGATCGGTTCGCCGCCGCCGGGGTCGTCGGCGTTGACGGCGGCCTGCTGCAGCGGGTGTTCCGGGCGCAGGCCGTAGCCGATGTCGGTGTTGCCGCGCATGAAGCGGGTGTGGCGGTCGACGAACGCCCGGTTGACCCGGCCGGACCGGATGATGTGGTTGGCGATGTAGTTGAGGATGACCAGGTCGGTCTGCGGCTTGAAGATGATCGGGATGTCGGCCAGGTCGAAGCTGCGGTGCTCGAAGGTCGACATCACCGCGACCTTGACGTGCGGGTGCGAGAGCCGGCGGTCGGCGATCCGCGTCCACAGGATCGGGTGCATCTCGGCCATGTTCGAGCCCCACAGCACGAAGGCGTCGGCCTGCTCGATGTCGTCGTAGACGCCCATCGGCTCGTCCATGCCGAAGGTGCGCATGAAGCCCATCACCGCCGAGGCCATGCAGTGCCGGGCGTTGGGGTCGATGTTGTTGCTGCGGAAACCGGCCTTGAACAGCTTGTTGGCGGCGTAGCCCTCCCAGATCGTCCACTGCCCGGAGCCGAACATGCCGACCGCGCCGGGCCCCTTCTCGCGCAGCACGCGCTTGAACTGCGCCGCCATCACGTCGAAGGCCTCGTCCCAGGACACCGGCTCGAACTCGCCGTCCTTGGCGTAGGCGCCGTCGCGCTTGCGCAGCAGCGGCCGGGTCAGGCGGTCGCTGCCGTACATGATTTTCGACAGGAAGTAGCCCTTGACGCAGTTCAGGCCGCGGTTGACCTCGTTGTGGACGTCGCCGTGGGTGGCCACCACCCGGCCGTCCTTGACCGCGACGTTGATGCCGCAGCCGGTGCCGCAGAAGCGGCAGGCCGCCTTGGCCCACTTCAGCTCGGTGGCCGGCCGTTCCAGCAGCACGTTCTGCGCCGCGGCCGCGAACGGGATGCCGGCCGCCGCGGCGGCGCTGGCGACCGCCGACTGGCGGATGAAGTCACGGCGCGTGGTCATGGTCGATCTCCTTGAGCAACTCGTGCAGCGGCTCGGCGTGGTGGTGGACCAGGCTGACCCCGACCACGCCGGGCAGCGCCGCCATCGCGTCCATGGCGGCCAGCAGGCCGGCCTCGTCGGGTCCTTCGCACAGCACCACGCTGCGGCTGCCATCGCGCAGCGCCAGCTCGGCACCGGGCAGGGAGGCCAGCAGGCCGTCCAGGGCCTGCGCCGCCTCGGGCTGGTGCTGCACCAGCAGGCTGGCGATGTGCAGCACGGCGGTCATGGCGCGGCGCCCGCCGCGGGCTGGTGCAGGGACAGGGCGGCGGCCGGACAGGCCGCCACGCAGGCGCCGCAGCCGGTGCAGCGCCCGGTATCGATGGCCGGCGCGCCCAGGCCGGCGCCCGGCGGAAAGCGGATCGCCGCCGGCGCGCAGGCATCCCGGCAGGCCAGGCAGACCACCCCGGCCGCCGACAGGCAGGTGGCCCCGACCTGCGCCCGCCAGGGCCAGTCGGCGATGCGTTCCGGCAGCAGGGCGCCGGTGCCGCAGGCGCGCGAGCAGTCGCCGCAGAAGCTGCATTCGCCGCGGGTCGCCTCGTACACAGGGAAGCCAGCCTCGCCGGCGGCCAGCAGGCCGTCGGGACAGGCCCGCAGGCAGTCGCCGCAGCGCGTGCACCGGGATTCGAACTCGCCGGGCGCCACGGCGCCCGGTGGCCTGGGCAGCACCGGCGCCGGGCGACAGCCCTTCAGGAACGCGCGTCGCGAGGCCAGCGCCAGGGCGTCCGCCGTCATCGCCTCACACTCCCGGCGGCCCGAAGATCATCTGCCAGGTCCACACCGCGAAGCCGTAGGCAGAAACCAGCAGCACGGCCAGCACCGGGAACAGCACCACGGTCAGGAACAGGAAGGCGGCCAGTTCACGGCGGCGGCCGGCGCGGTCGGCGGTGGCGGCTGGCGGCATGCGCTACTCCCGTCACGGGCGCCAAGGGGGACGCCACGACGCGTCGATTCTCACACGGATTTCACGAAGTGGCGTTGTGCGGTGCAAGGCCGCGGGGTGTCCGCAGCGGTCTCCGGCCGCCAGCGGCTGCCCCCAGGCAGGGTCGTCCGGTCGGCCCGGAGGCGATCCTGGCGCAGGGTCTGCGCGACTTGCCTGGCCGACTTCGCGGATCGCGCAGCCTGCATGCGGGGACCGTGCATCGCGCAGGCGGTCGCGCCTGCCCCTGCGCGCCGCGCCGCGTCCGCAACCGGCTGGCAGGCCTTGCAGCAGGCGGCCTGCGGGCATCGTGGCCGCGGCGGCGGACCGATGGCACGGCCATTGCGGGACCCGGGGTTCCCATCGAACCCGATCATGGAGAGCCGATATGCCCACCCCCCAGGAACTCGAAGCCGCCCTCTGGAAGGGCATCGACAGCGACCGCACGGTGATGCTGGGCCTGGCCGACGGCGACGACCCGATGCGCCCGATGACCGCCCTGCGCGACGGCGACGACCGCACGCTGTGGATCTTCACCGCCGCCGACACCGCCCTGGTGCGGCAGCTCGGCCAGTTCCCCGCCGCGGCGCGGATGTGCTTCACCGGCAAGGGCCACGACCTGTTCGCCTGCATCGACGGCAGCCTGCAGGTCGACACCGACCCGGCGATGGTCGACCGCCTGTGGAACCGCTTCGTCGCCGCCTGGTACGAGGGCGGCAAGACCGACCCCAAGCTGCGCCTGCTGCGCTTCGCGCCCGACCACGCGCACATCTGGGAGAACGACTCCAGCCTGCTGGCCGGCGTCAAGCTGCTGCTCGGCGTCGACCCCAAGGAAAGCTATCGCGACAAGAAGGCCGAGGTCGACCTGCCCTGACCGGGGGCCATGCGTTGTCGAGCTTTCGCTTCGCAGCGCCGGTCCGCTTGGGACAGACATGGCCGTTGCACGCCAGCCGTCCCGCTGCGTAGCTCCGGCCCTCTCCCCCAGCCCCTCTCCCGCGCCGCGGGAGAGGGGNNCCGAATCCCGAATCCCGAGTCCCGAATCCCGAGTCCCGAATCCCGAATCCCGAGTCCCGAGTCCCGAGTCCCGAGTCCCGAGTCCCGAGTCCGACGTTTCAGGTTCCAGATTCCGTGTCGCGTTTCCTCAATATCGGATCGAGCGCACGCGCGTTCGGAACGCCGATTCCGATCGTGCCGGGACACCGCACTTCTCCCCTCCCCCGCCTGCGGGGGAGGGGCGGGGGAGAGGGCCGGGGCTGGCCGGAAACCTCATTGCCCTGCCGGCCGTTGCCCCAGCCCTCCTGCCGGCGCACAGTGGCCCCGAACCATCCTGCAACACAGCGAGGCACCGCCATGCCGGAAACCACCCCCAGGCACGCCACCGTCTACCGCATGGTCACCCCGGAGCACACCTGCCCCTGGGGCCTGAAGGTGGTGGACGCCCTGAAGCGCGCCGGCTACACGGTCGACGACCGTCACCTGGAATCGCGCGAGCAGACCGACGCCTTCAAGGCCGAGCACGGCGTCGAGACCACGCCCGAGGTGTTCATCGACGGCCAGCGCATCGGCGGCCACGACGACACCCTGCGCTTCCTGGGCAAGCCGCCGCCCGACAAGGACGGGGCCACCTACGCCCCCGTCATCGCCCTGTTCGCGATGGCTGCTGCCCTGGCCGCGGCGCTCAGCTGGGCCGCCCATGGCACCATCGCCACCGTCGCCGCGGCCGAGTGGTTCGTCGCCCTGGCCATGTGCCTGCTGGCCCTGCAGAAGCTGCGCGACATCGAGGCCTTCGCGACGATGTTCCTGGGCTACGACCTGCTCGCGCAGCGCTGGGTGCGCTACGCCTACCTCTACCCGTTCGGCGAGGCGGTCGCCGGCGTGCTGATGGCCGCCGGCGCCCTGATGTGGCTGTCGGTCCCCATCGCCCTGCTGATCGGCACGGTCGGCGCGGTATCGGTGTTCAAGGCCGTCTACATCGACCGCCGCGAGCTGAAATGCGCCTGCGTCGGCGGCGACAGCAAGGTGCCGCTCGGCTTCGTGTCCCTCACCGAGAACCTGATGATGATCGGGATGGCGGTGTGGATGCTGCTCAAGCCGGCGGGTGTCGGCCTGGGGCACTGACCCGCGTTGGCGACGGCATCGACCCGCCGCGACCCTGTGGCGCCCTGCCCGGGCAGTTACGGTGGTGCGGCGCTGCCGGGTGGCGTACGCCGCGGCGGCTCAGCCGCACCACTGCCGCTCGCACGGCACCCCGTCGTGGTCGCCATCCATCTGCGTCCCCGGGCAGTTGCGCAGGAAGTAGGTGGCCTCGTCGCAGGACCGCATCTGCGAGCAGTGCGTCCGGCCATCGCAGCGGAATGCGTCGGCGGCGGGGAGGGCCACGGGCGCGGCCCTGCGGACCGGATCGGCCGCGCGTGGCGCCCCGATGCGCAGGCTGTCCTGCGGCGGCGTCGCGGGCTTGTGCAGGTAGCTCCAGGCAAGGCCCGCGAGTGCGACCAGGACGACGAACTTCTTCATGTCACCTGCTCCCGTACCGGCTTACCGGCGCAGACCGGGGGTGGTCCGCCCTGCCCCAGGCAGCGGCGAACCGCGGCCGCTCAGCTCGCGCGCGCCGGCACGCACTGCACCGGACCCTTCCAGGTCCTGGGCTGGCGCAGCACGACCTCGCAGATCCGCGCGCTCTCCTCGGCGGTGACGCCCCAGGTGATCATCCGCATCTCGCGCTCCCCGGGGTCGCCGCGGCCCATGCTGAGATAGGTGACGTGGCTGGGTTCGTTGCGGAAGAAGCGCTGGTAGCGCGGCTCCAGCTCGCGCTTGCAGGTCGAGGTGGTGATCCGCGCCCGCGGCCCGATCTCCGCGAGCACCTTGCCCAGCAGGGTGCTGTTGGCCCGCTCGCACTCGGTCTCGTTGGCGGTCGCCACGAACCAGACCTGCTCGATCTCGCGCGACTCGATCTGGGCGTTCAGGCGCACTTCGGCATAGACCGGCGCGCTGATCTGCGCGGGGTGGGCAACCTCCAGGCGCTTTTCCTCGTACTTCTGCCAGCCGAACCAGGCAGCCGCAACGACCAGCAGGAAGAGGATGAACTTCACGGGGGATCTCCGACCGGGTGGGGTGAAAAGGGCGTGAAGGATAGCCGATCGAAACCGGGGTCGGAGTGCACTTTGCGCGTCATCGCCCGAAAAACTCGATTCTGACCCCGGTCTTGCCGTGGCCCCTGGTTGGCGCGAAGCGGGTGGAGGGTTCAAGTCCCTGCCGCGCCGGAGTCGCCCATGTCCGCCATTGCCGTGTACCTCCTGCGCCGGGGGGCTGCTGCGCTGGTCCTGGCCGTGGGTCTGGCGGCGATCATGGCCATGGCCGGCCGCCGCGCAGACCGCGCTGTGCATCGAGGACACCGCAGCGCTGGAGCAGGCATTCGCCGGCATCGACGGCCAGTCCTGCCATGCGGCGACCTGCAAGCGGGGCACCCGCGCCTGCCGGCTCGAGCATGGTATCGAGAGCGGCTATCGGTGCCCCGGCGGCGGTTCCTCGGCGGAGATCAGCAAGCTCAGCCTCCTTGGCGGCCGGGGCTGGGGCGGGCCGCCCTTCCCCTGCGCATCGTGGCTCGGGCGGTCAAACGGTCGCCGCGGCTCGGCACCTCGCCTGGCCCCTGCCGGCCGGAATTTCCGAACCGACCGACGAAAGACGCCGGCGACATCGACCGGTGTGCTCCGCCGACGCCATCCCCCAACGACACGAGGGCAGCCCCGATGCACAGGAATGGTTTACGTCCGACCCCTCCAGCGATCGCCCTGGCGGCTTTGCTGCTGGTCGTACCTGCACTCGATGCCCAGCCCGCCGGCGGCAGCTACGTGCTGCGCAAGCAGGCGATCGGCGCCGGCGGGGAGTCGAGCGCCGGGCCGTATCGACTCACCGGCACCGTCGCCGAGGTCGGGGCGGCGGTATCGGCGGGGCCGCGCTTTCGACTGGTCGGCGGTTTCCACGGCCCGAGGGGCCCCTCCGGTCCGATCGCCGATTCGATCTTCTGCGACGGCTTCGACGCCCTTGCCTGCCCCTGATCCCGTCCGGCCGCAGGACCGGTCCGCCGTGACTGCAGGTCGTCAGCCCCATTCATCCCCGCTGCGTGGAGAACCAAGATGAGCGTGTTCCGATTGATTTCCCTGCTGGCATTGACCGGGCTTCTTGCCACGACGCCATGGCGGGTCCTGGCCATGGGTACCAGCTTCACCTACCAGGGAAGCCTGGAAGATGGCGGGGTGCCGGCCAGCGGCAACTACGACTTCGAGTTCCGGCTGATCAATACTGGCGGAGGTGTGATCGCCACCAACCTTCGCGATGACGTCGATGTGGTGGACGGGGTGTTCACGGTGGAGCTGAACTTCGGGAGCACGACGCTGTTTCCAGGCAACTTCGTGCGCTTTCTCCAGATCGGAATTCGACCGGCTGGCTCGACCGGTGCCTACGAGTTCCTGTCGCCGCTGACGCGGATCAATCCCGCGCCCTACGCGCAGAGGGCGGCGGTCGTGACCGAAGGTGCGATCGGCGAGTCCAGCATCGCCAGCGGCGCGGTTACATCCACCCGGTTGGCCAACAGTGCCGTCACCAGCGGGAAGCTGGCCGACGGCGCGGTCACCGCGGCGAAGCTCGCCGACGGTGCGGTGACCAACGGGAAGCTGGGCAACAATTCGGTCACCAATGCCAAGGTTGCTGCCGGTACGCTGACCATGAGCCGGCTTGCCGGTGTGTACTTCGACGGCAGCATCGGCTCGCTGACGGTGGGTGCAGGCGCGTGCTCCAGCTTCAACGTTCCCATCGCCGGCGCGCTGGCGGGCGATTTTCCGCTTGTCGCGCTGCAGGCAGGCCAGACCCTGCCGGCCGGGATGACCCTGACGGCAACCCGGGTGCCGAGCAACGGCGTGATGGAGTTGCGCGCGTGCAATGTGAGCAACAGCACGTCGAGCTGGACCGGCCTCGATCTCAAGTTCGCCACGGTGCGGTGATTCCCGCCTGCAAAACCGGGGTCAGAGTGCACTTTTTCGGGATGTCACCCGAAGAAATCGACTCTGACCCTGGTTTTCCCGTGTCGGGCCGCAGCGCGATTCCGCGTAGGGGAATGGCAGGCCCGGGCGATCCGGGCGCCCGTTGCAGGCCCAGGACGCGCGGCCTGTCTCCCGGCGGGCGTCCTGGTCGCCCAGGCCCGTTTCCGGCATTCGTGTCACATGGGAGCAAGGATGTCAGGGACAATTTCTCGAGTTGGTCGCCCGCTTAGGGAACGCAGCCGTGCAGAACGGCCAGGACGACAGCGATCGCGGCTCATGCGATGCGCGAAAAAGTCCCTGACACCATTTCCCCGGCGATCCCATGGCCGCGGGCGGGAGGGCTACCTGTTCGAGGCGTCCAACCGTCCGGTACGCCGGCGCGCCGGCAACCGTGGGGCAGGGCGGCTCCTGCGGTGCCTAAAGGGTCTCCAGCGAATCGAAGAAGAGGGCGTCGTCGGGCACCTCGGCCGCGCCGATGTCGCAGCGCACGGTGCCGTTGTGGCCCTGCGGCCGGCTGATGCCAAGCTGGTCGACGTCGAGGCAGCCGCCCACCTGCATCACGGAACCGGCGCTCAGGGCCGGGCTGTCCGATCGCGGCCAGTGCAGGTGGGTCACCGTGGTCCCGCCGCTGCGCCGCTTCAGGGGCGTCAGCAGCGGCGCGACGCCCTGCAGGCTGGCGTTGGCGAACACCGCGCAACTGCTGTCGGAGAACAGGTTGTACTCGCCGGCGAAGGCGCCGTTCGGCGCGCTCACGGCGCATTGCGGATTGCCGTTGCGGGCGATGAGGCTGTTGTTGGTGGTCACCGCCGGCGTCGCGCCGACCACTTCCAGGCCGCGCAGGGTGTTCCCGACGATGGTGCTGTTGAAGATGCGGGTGAAACCGGAGTTGTTGACGGCCACGCCGACGCCGATGTTGCTGCTGACCGTGGTGTTCTCCAGCGTCAACCGGCCTGGCATGCCATCGGAAGCCGCAGTCGCGATCGCGGCCCGCAAGGGCGCGTTGCCGGCATTGCCGAAGACAGCGCTGCGGCGCACGGTCAGCACGTTGAAATTGAGGATGGCCGTGCCGCTGGCGTCGCCGGTGACCTCGTTGTCGAACAGCTCGCTGGTCAAGATCACGGTGTCGGGCCCTTCGTTGTAGAAGGCGCCGCCCGGCCCGGTGGACTGGTTGTCGTACAGCCGCATCTGGCTCAGGGTGGTGGTGCCGGCGCCGGCACGGACCCGCACCGCACCGCCGCGGTTCTCCGCACCCGACGAGGCGACGCCCCCGGTGATGTCGAAGCCCGACAGCAGCACCTCGCCGGCATGGATGTCGAAGCCGCGATCCAGGCCGTTGACGTCGAGCACGGGTCGCTGCCCGCAGTTCAGGCACCACACGATCAGCGACTTGGTGATGTCCAGGTCGCCGTTGACCGCGGTGTTGTCGACCCCGGCGCGGCTCAGCGTGTAGGTGCGCCCGGACTGCAGGTTGATGATGTGGCTACCGGCCAGCGCATTGGCCTCCATGATCGCCGCCCGCAGGGTGCAGGTGCTGGCGGGCAGCATGTCCGAGCGGCACAGGCCATCGCCGGGGTTGTTGTCCGGGGCATCGATTGAACTGTTGGCGGTGAAGGTGGCGGCGACGACCTGCGGTGCCAGCACCAGCAGGCCGAGCAGGATGGACAGGCGCGAGTGGAGCATGGCGTTGGTTTCCAGGGGACAGGATCGGCTGGCGCTGTGCGCCGTCCCTCAGGCGTACGGGAGCGGGGTCGGCCAGGGATCACGATGCCGGGCGCCCGCCCCAGGCCCGGGACACGCGAACACGCTCCCGGCGGGAGCCCTGTTCGCCCTGGCCCGGTTTTGGCATTCCTGTCGTTGCGCCTGTAAGCGGCCGCCTTTGCCGCTGTAGTGGATCAACGCCCGAGCCGACTTACGTTCCGCCTGAACCTTCCCGGAGCCCGCCATGGACCTGCCCTGCCACCCCCGCACCCGCACCCGCATCGCCCCAGCCGCCACCCGGCCGCTGGCGACAGCGCTGGCCCTCGCCCTGGCACTGGCCTGGCAGCCGCCGGCCGGCGCCGCCGATGCCGTGGTCGGCCCGGCCAACTGCAACGAGGCCGGCTTCGTGGCGGCGCTGAACCAGGTGCAGGGCACCGGCGGCGGCACGATCACCTTCAATTGCGGCGCGGCGCCGGTGGCCATCGTGTTCAGCGCCTACCGGCAGATCTCCTCGTCGGTGACGATCGACGGCGCCGACCGCATCGTCTTCGACGGCGGCAACACCCAGGCCTTCTTCCAGGTGTTCAACGGCGCGAGCCTGGACCTGCGCCGGCTGACCCTGCGCCGCGGCACCGCCAACGGCGCGCATCCGCTGGAGAACTTCGGGCAGCTGCGGCTGACCGGCGTCACCGCCGAGGACAACCTGGCCAGCGTGGTGCTGAACTACGGCACGGCCACGATCACCCGCGGCCGCTTCATCGGCAACCGCGCGCCGGCGCGCGGCGCCGCCATCGACAACGACGGCGGCAGCCTGCTGGTGCTGGACAGCGACTTCCAGAACAACGTGGTCAATGCCGGCAACTTCCCCGGCAACGGCGGCGCGGTCTACAGCAACGGCACCGCCGCCGGGCAGGCGTCGATCCGGCACAGCCGCTTCCAGGGCAACCGCGCCTTCGACGGCGGCGCCGCCTACGTCGGCGCCGGCAGCACCGGCGTGCGCTTCGAGCACAGCCGCTTCAACGCCAACCAGGCCGGCTATGGCGGCGCCATCGAGAGCCTGGGTACCGCCACCACGGTGGCGCACGGCCTGCTGCAGGGCAACCAGGCGCAGGTCGGCGACGGCGGCGCGATCTGGGCGCTGGACGGCACGCTGTTCGTGCAGTCCAGCCGGTTCACCGCCAACACCGCGGCCACCACCGGCGGCGCGATCAGCGTGTACGGCAACGTCGTCAACGTCTACAACAGCGCGTTCGACGGCAACCAGTCCGGCAGCCATGGCGGCGCCCTGTACAGCCTGGCCTCGATGCTGACCGGCAACAGCACCTTCCACGCCAACACCGCCAGCGGCCCGGCCAGCGGCGGCGGCGCCATCGCCCAGGCCGGCACGCCGTCCGGCTTCGTGTTCTATTCCACCCTGAGCGGCAACAGCGCCGGCTACGGCGCCGGCATCGCCAGCGAGGGCGCCGGCAGCTCCAGCGTCCAGGTGTTCGGCTCGCTGCTGGCCGGCAACACCGGCGGCAACTGCGCCGGCGTGCTGTCCTCCACCGGCTGGAACCTGAGCGACGACACCAACTGCGGCGGCGCCTTCACCGCCACCGGCGACGCCAACGCCATCGCCCTGCCCCTGCAGCCCTACGGCGACTACGGCGGCCCCACCCCGACCCGCCCGCCGCCGGCCGGCAGCCCGGCCATCAACCGCATCCCGGCCGCCAACTGCACCCTGGCCCTGTTCCCCGACGACCAGCGCGGCGGCCTGCGCCCGGCCGGCGGCAACTGCGACAGCGGGGCGGTGGAGGTGGGGGCGGTGATCGATGGGGTGTTTGTGGATGGGTTTGATTGAAGGACTGGCGGGAGCGTGGGCCGCGCCATATTGCTTTGCGGGCACCTGCTCGGGCAGGTGGCGGTAGGCATCGCGGGTCAACCCCGCAAGGTAGAAGGCCCGGTGCTCGCTCAAGGACGTGACCATGAGCATGCGGCGCACCGTCTCGCGTTTGTGCTGCGGGGCTAGCGCTTTGCCCCGAAGCCAATCTTCAGGGCCTCGATAACCAGGTGCGCCTCAACCAGCAGTCGTGAACCGCCCCGGCTTTCCCGGA
>DDTN01000007.1 GCA_002344355.1 Proteobacteria bacterium UBA2363
GCGCTTCTCGGCGATGTCCAGGCCGGACATGACCTTGAGGCGCGAGCTGATCCGCGGCGACATCTTGGCCGGCGGCGCCGCCACCGGCCGCAGCACGCCGTCGAGGCGGTAGCGGACCCGGTAGTTGCCCTCGTAGGGTTCGAAGTGGATGTCNNCAGCACCTTGTTGACGAACTTGACGATCGGCGCGTCCTCGTCGCCGGTGGCGACGGCGGCGCTGTCGGACTCGTCGCGGTCGGTGCCGACGCTGACGCCCTCGAGGCCGCTGTCGCCGTCCGGGTCGAGGTCGGGCAGGCTGGCCTGGCGCTGGTCGAAGGCGGTCTCGATCGCCCGCTCGAGCTGGGACTCGACCGCCAGCACCGGCTGGATGGTCAGGTTGGTCTGGAACGCGAAGTCGTCGACGGCGCGGACGTCGGTGGGATCGCCGATGGCCACGAACAGGACGTTGCCGCGGCGCGCCAGCGGCATCGCCTTGTGCTTCTCGATCAGCTTGACGTCGACCGCGTCGAACGGCGCGTGCTTGAGGTCGATGCCGCCGACGTCGATCAGCGGCAGGCCGAACTCGGTGGCCGCGCTGTGCGCCACCACCACCGGATCGGCGAGGTTCTTGCTGGCCAGGTAGCGGTGCAGCGGCACCCGGTGCTTGGCCGCCTCCTCTTGGGCGGCCAGCGCCGCCTTCTCTTCCATCACGCCGTCGACGGCGAGCCGTCGGGCCAGGCCACGCAGGCCCATCATCGTCTGAACTGCGGCAACCATCGGATCACACCCCTGTGTTCTGGCCTGCCGCTCGTCGGTCCGACGAACGGCTATGCAGGCGCAGCATACGCCGGCCCCGGCGCCCGGCAACAGGTTTCAGGTCGAAGATTGCAAACATTGGTTAAATCCGTGATTTGATTCACAGATGTGACTGGCAATCTGCACGGTTTGGGCTTGACAGACCGTCCGGGCATCGGTCCACAGGGCGGCGGAAGCGGCGCCAACGGCTCACTGCGGGAACGCGCGAGGGTCGCCTGGTCCGAACGGGTCGCCCGGGGCGGGCGCTGCAGGCGGCCAGGACAGCCGGCCGCAGGCCTGCCCGGGTGGCGGCGGAACGCGGACCTGGTCTGCGCGGAGGCGCGGTCGGGGTGCCGCGCCCCGTCCCGCCGGCAGGAGACGGCGGGACGGGGCGGGCGGCGNNNTGCTTGCGCAGGAAGGCCGGGATGTCCAGGTAGTCGATGCCGCCCGGCGACGGCACGCCGGCCGCGGCGTCGGCCCCGCCCTCGGCGCCGACCATGACCGCCGGGCCGGTGCCGGTGCGCAGCAGGTAGCCGGGCTGGATCGCCGGCGCCGACTCGGCACCGCCGCGGATCAGCGTCGGCCGCACCCGCAGCCCGTCCTTGACCGGCTGCCGCGCCGCCACCCGGTTCAGGCCGGTGGCGACCACGGTGACCCGGACCTCGTCCTGCATCTCCATGTCGGTGGCGGTGCCGACCACCACGGTGGCGTCCTCGGACGCGAACTCGGAGACGATCCGGCCGACCTCGTCGAACTCGCGCAGGGTCAGCGACGGCCCGGCGGTGATGTTGACCAGGATGCCGCAGGCGCCGGACAGGTTGACGTCGTCCAGCAGCGGGTTGTTGATGGCGGCCTCGGCGGCGGCCTGCGCGCGGTCGTCGCCGCGGGCGGTGCCGGTGCCCATCATCGCCATGCCCATCTCGCTCATCACGGTGCGCACGTCGGCGAAGTCGACGTTGATGACGCCGGGCCGGGTGATCAGGTCGGCGATGCCCTGCACGGCGCCCATCAGCACGTCGTTGGCGGCGCGGAAGGCGTTGACCAGCGACACCTCGCGGCCGAGCACGCTGAGCAGCTTCTCGTTGGGCACCGTGATCAGCGAGTCGACGAACTGGGTCAGCTCCTCCAGGCCCTTGTGCGCGACCTGCATGCGCCGGCGGCCCTCGAAGGGGAACGGCCGGGTGACCACGGCTACGGTCAGGATGCCCATCTCCTTGGCGAGCTGCGCCACCACCGGCGCCGCGCCGGTGCCGGTGCCGCCGCCCATGCCGCCGGTGATGAACACCATGTCGGCGCCCTTGAGCACCTCGGTGATCCGTTCGCGGTCCTCGAGCGCGGCCTGGCGGCCGACCTCGGGGTTGGCGCCGGCGCCCAGGCCCTTGGTGACGTTCGGGCCGAGCTGGAGCTGCACCTGCGCGCCGGTGCGCTTGAGCGCCTGGGCGTCGGTGTTCATGGCGACGAACTCGACGCCCTCGACATGGGCCTCGACCATGTGGGCGATGGCGTTGCCGCCGCCGCCGCCGATGCCGACCACCTTGATCGCGGCGTTGGCGCCGTCGCTGTCGATCAACTCGAACATGTTTGCGGTTTCCGTCTTCACTGCGACTCTCCTGCTTGTGTGTTGCTGGTCCTGCCCGTTGCGGCGGCCGCGGCCACCGTTCCCTGGCAGCCTCGCGGCCGCCTCTATCGCCTGCCGGCGGCGCTGGCCGCCGGCACTAGAACTGCTTTCGGAACCAGCCGACCAGCCGGTTCCACGGGGAATCCGCGCTGCCCAGGGCGATCCGCCCGCGGCCGCGTCCGAAATGGCGCGCGCCGAAGCGCAGCAGCCCGACGCCGGTGGCGTGCACCGGGTTGTTGACGACCTCGCCCAGGCCCTCGACGCCGGTCGGCTGGCCGACCCGAACCGGCATCTGGAACAGCTCCTCGGCCAGCTCGACCACGCCCTCCATGCAGGCGGCGCCGCCGGTCAGCACGACGCCGGCGGCGACCAGGCTCTCGTAGCCGCTGCGCCGGATCTCGCCCTGCACCATCGAGAAGATCTCCTCGTAGCGGCTCTGCACGACCTGGGCGAGCATCTGCCGGGCGAGCCGGCGCGGCGGCCGGTCGCCGACGCTGGGCACCTGGATGGTCTCCTCGGCGCCGGCGAGCTGGGTCAGCGCGCAGGCGTAGCGGACCTTGATCTCCTCGGCGTACTGGGTGGGCGTGCGGAACGCCTGGGCGATGTCGTTGGTGACCAGGTCGCCGGCGATCGGCAGCGAGGCGGTGTGGCGGATCGCGCCCTGGGTGTAGATGGCCAGGTCGGTGGTGCCGGCGCCGATGTCGACCAGGCACACGCCCAGCTCCTTCTCGTCCGGCGTCAGCACCGCATCGGCGCTGGCCAGCGGCGCCAGGATCAGCTCGTCGATCGCCAGGCCGCAGCGGTTCACGCACTTGCTGAGGTTCTGGCGCGCCGACAGCGCGCAGGTGATCAGGTGGGCGCGGGTCTCCAGGCGCACGCCGGACATCCCGACCGGGTCGCGGATGCCCTCCTGCTCGTCGATCGCGAACTCCTGGGGCAGCACGTGCAGCACGCTCTGGTCGGCGGGCACCGCCACCGCGCGCGCGGCGTCCATGACCCGCTCGACGTCGCCGGGGGTGACCTCCTTGTCGCGGATCGCCACCACGCCGGGGGAATTGCGGCTCTGCACGTGGCTGCCGGAGATCGAGGCGAACACCGAGCGGATCTCGCAGCCGGCCATCAGCTCGGCCTCCTCGATGGCGCGCTGGATCGACTGCACGGTCGACTCGATGTCGACCACCACGCCGCGCTTGAGCCCCTTGGACGGGTGCGAGCCGACCCCGATCACCTCGATCGCCTCGCCGGGCTGGTGCTCGGCGACGATGGCGACGACCTTGGAGGTGCCGATGTCGAGGCCGACCAGCAGCGCCTTGTCGGACTTGCCCTTCATGTTCATGCGTTGTCGCCCTGTTCGCTGGCGCCCGCGGTGGCGGGTGCCGGGTTCGTGGCAGCGCCGTCCGCGGACGGCGGCCGCGGCTCGCCCCAGGCCAGGGCGTAGCCGTTCGGATAGCGCAGGTCGGCGCGCAGCAGCGGCGCATCGGGCCGCGCGCGCAGCAGGCCCGGCGCGGTGGCGGCGAAGCGCACCAGGCGCTGCTCGGCCTGGTCGCGGCCGAGCAGCAGCTCGGTGCCGCCGGCGAGCGCGATGCTCCAGCTGCCGCGTTCGCTCAGGCGCGTGCCCGCCAGGGCCAGGCCGGCGCCGGTCAGGACCGCCTCGGCGCGGGCGTTGAAGTTGACGACCTCGGCGGCGCGCGCGGCCGGTCCGTGCAGGCGCGGCAGGTCGTCGATGGCCTCGATGCCGGGCACCACGAACAGCGCGCCGGCCCGCGACACCAGGGCCTGGTCGTTCCACACCGCGTAGGGCTGGTGCTCGAGCAGGCGCACCACCACGGTGTCCGGCCAGCGCTTGCGCACCTCGACCGACTCCACCCAGGGCAGCGCCGCCAGCTCCCTGCGCAACTCGACCAGGGACAGCGCGAAGAAACCACGCCCGGCATGCCGGGCGACCACCTCGCGCACCTGTTCGGGCGCGACCTGGCCCTGCTCCGCGACCAGCTCGAGCTGGCGCAGCGGCCAGCGGTCGGAGGCGAACGAGCCGTTCAGCAGGCCGACCACGGGCAGGGCCAGCAGGCCCAGGGCGACGCACCAGGCCAGCAGCCGGATCCAGGCGCCGGCGTTCACCGGGCGCCTCCGGGCAGGCTGGTTTCCAGCACCCGCCAGCACAGGGTGTCGAAGTCCATGCCGGCGACCCCGGCCGCCTTGGGCACCAGGGAGTGGCTGGTCATGCCGGGCGCGGTGTTCACCTCGAGCAGCCAGTTGCCGCCGGCACGGTCGCGCATGACGTCGACCCGGCCCCAGCCGGTCACCGCCAGCGCGCGGAACGCGGCCAGGGCCAGCGCCCGCAGCTCCTGCTCGGCCGCGCCGTCCAGGCCGGGGCACACGTAGGTGGTGTCCTCGGCGACGTACTTGGCGTGGTAGTCGTAGAAGGCGCCGGCCGGGACGATGCGGATGCTGGGCAGGGCGACCTCGTCGAGGATGGCGACGGTCAGCTCGTCGCCCTCGATCAGGCGCTCGACCAGCAGCTCGCCGTCGTGGCGGGCGGCCAGCGCCACCGCCTGCTCCAGGTCGGCCTCGGCATGGACGCGGGTGACGCCGACGCTGGAGCCCTCGTGGGCGGGCTTGACGATCACCGGCAGGCCCAGGGCCCGCACCGCCGCCAGCACGTCGTCGCCGGGCCGGACCGCACGGTAGGCCGGCGTCGGCAGGCCGAGCGCCTGCCAGACCTGCTTGCTGCGCACCTTGTCCATGCTCAGCGCCGAACCCAGCACCCCGGCGCCGGTGCAGGGCACGCCCAGCGCCTCGAGCAGGCCCTGCACGATGCCGTCCTCGCCGCCGCCGCGGGTGCCGTGCAGGATGTTGAAGACGCGGTCGACGCGGCCGGCGGCGATCGCCTCGACCAGGGCCGGGATGCCGTCGACGGCGAAGGCGTCGATGCCGCTGCGCTGCAGGGAGGCCAGCACGTTGGCGCCGGAATCCAGCGACACCTCGCGCTCGCTGCTGGTGCCGCCGAGCAGCACGGCGACGCGTCCGAAGGCGCGCGGGTCGGTGATGCGGTTCATGGCGCGTCCTTGGCGGCAAGCAGTCGGGCGGACGCCTGGCCGATGTCGCCGGCGCCCATCAGCAGGACCAGGTCGCCGTCGTGCAGCAGCGGCGGCAGCGCCGCCGGCAGGTCGCGCGGCGAGTCGACCAGCACCGGGTCGACCTTGCCGCGGGCGCGGATTGCGCGCGCCAGGGCGCGCGCATCGGCGCCGGGGATCGGCGCCTCGCCGGCGGCGTAGACCTCGGTCAGCACCAGGGCGTCGACGTCGGCCAGCACCCGGGCGAAGTCGTCGAGCAGGTCGCGGGTGCGGCTGTAGCGGTGCGGCTGGAAGACGACCACCAGGCGGCGCTCCGGCCAGCCGCCGCGGGCGGCGTCGAACACCGCCGCCAGCTCGCTGGGGTGGTGGCCGTAGTCGTCGACCAGCAGCACCCGGCGGCCGCCGATTTCGGCCTCGCCGTGCAGGTTGAAGCGGCGGCCGATGCCGGCGAAGCGCGACAGCGCGGCGGCGATGTGGGCGGCGTCGACGCCGAGCTGCCAGCCGACCGCCGCCGCCGCCAATGCGTTCAGCACGTTGTGGCGGCCGGGCAGGTTCAGTTGCACGGGCAGCGGCGGCGCCTGCGGCAGCTGCAGGTCGAAGTGCATCTGCATGCCGCGCTGGACGATGCCGCTGGCGCGCACGTCGGCGGCCTCCGACAGGCCGTAGGACATCACGGTCCGGGGCGCCTGCTCGGCCAGCCGGGCGACCTCGGGATCGTCCACGCAGAGCACCGCCAGGCCGTAGAACGGCAGCCGGTGCAGGAAGTCGGAGAACGCCTGGCGCAGGTGCTCGAAGTCGCCGCCGTAGTGCTCCAGGTGGTCGGCGTCGATGTTGGTGACCACCGCGATCATCGGGGTCAGCAGCAGGAAGGAGCCGTCGCTCTCGTCGGCCTCGGCGACCAGGAAGCTGCCGCTGCCCAGGCGGGCGTTGGCGCCGGCGCTGAGCAGCTGGCCGCCGATCACGAAGGTGGGGTCGAGGCCGCCCTCGGCGAGCACGCTGGCGACCAGGGAGGTGGTGGTGGTCTTGCCGTGGGTGCCGGCCACCGCGATGCCGCGCCGGAAACGCATCAGCTCGCCGAGCATCTCGGCGCGCGGCACCACCGGGATGCGCTGCGCGCGCGCCCAGGCCAGCTCCGGGTTGTCGGCGGCGATCGCGCTCGACACCACGACCACGTCGGCGCCGTGGACGTGCTCGGCGCGGTGGCCGGTGTGCACGGTGATGCCCAGCCCGGCCAGGCGCGCGCAGGCGCCGCCGCCGTGCAGGTCGGAGCCGCTGACCGTGTAGCCCAGGGTGTGCAGGACCTCGGCGATGCCGCTCATGCCGACGCCGCCGATGCCGACGAAGTGGACGTGGCTGAAGGCGCGGATGGTGCCGCCGCGGTCGGCGAAACGCTGCACGGTCATCGGGCGGCCTCCAGGCAGGCGTCGGCGACCGCCTCGGCGGCATCCGGACGGGCCAGGCCGCGGGCCGCGACCGCCATCGCCAGCAACCGGACCCGGTCGCCGGCCAGGGCCGCCAGGCGGCCGGCCAGCAGCGGCGCATCCAGGCGCGACTGCGCCAGCAGTTCGGCGGCACCGGCCCCGACCAGGGCGCCGGCATTGCGGGTCTGGTGGTCGTCGACCGCGTGCGGATAGGGCACCAGCACGGCGCCGACGCCGGCCGCGCACAACTCGGCCAGGGTCAGCGCGCCGGCCCGGCACAGCACCAGGTCGGCCCAGCCGTAGGCGCCGGCCATGTCGGCGATGAACGGCTCCACGGTCGCCTCGACGCCGGCCGCGGCGTAGGCGGCGCGGGTGGCGTCCTGGTGGTCGCGGCCGCACTGGTGGCGCACCTGCGGGCGGGCCGCGGGCGCCATCCGCGCCAGCGCCGAGGGCACCGCCGCATTGAGCGCGCCGGCCCCCAGCGAGCCCCCCAGCACCAGCAGGCGCAAGGGACCGGTGCGGCCGGCCAGGCGGGCCTGGGGGGGCGGCAGGGACGCGATCTCCGGCCGCACCGGGTTGCCGACCCACTGGCCGCCCTGCAGGGTGTCCGGGAACCCGGTCAGCACGCGCACCGACCAGCGGGCCAGCCGGCGGTTGGTCCAGCCGGGCACGGCGTTCTGCTCGTGCACCAGCAACGGCACGCCGCGCAGGCGCGCCGCCAGGCCGCCGGGGCCGGCGGCATAGCCGCCGAAGCTGATCGCCGCCCGCGGCCGCAGCCGTCCGAACAGGCGCAGGGCCCCGGCGAGCGCCCGCAGCAGCCGCAGCGGGGCCAGCAGCAGGGCCCGCCTCGACTTGCCGCGCAGCCCGCCGATGTCCAGGGTGTGCAGTTCGATGCCCGCTTCCGGCACCAGGCGCGTCTCCATGGCGCCGGTGGCGCCCAGCCAGGCCACCGGCACGCCGCGCTGGCGCAGCGCCCGGGCCACCGCCAGACCGGGGAAGATGTGGCCACCGGTGCCGCCGGCCATGATCAGGACCGGCCGGCTCATGCCGGCAGCCCCAGCGACGGCTCCAGCCGGCGCCGGCCCGGCAGGCCGGACGGGACGCCGGCGGTCGCGGGCCGCGTGCCTGGCCGCGGCGCCGCCTGCGGCCCGGCGTCGACCGGATCGCCGTCGGCGGCCTCCTCGGCCAGGGCCGCCGCGGCGCTGGCGCCGCGGCGTTCGGCCTGGTCCAGTTCGCGCGCGCAGCGCAACGCCAGGCCGAGCGCGGCGCAGGTCATCAGCAGGCTGGAGCCGCCCGAGGAGATCAGCGGCAGGGTCAGGCCCTTGGTCGGCAGCACGCCCATGTTGACGCCCACCGAGACCAGGGCCTGGGCACCCAGCCAGAGGGCGACGCCGAACGCGCAGTGGCCTGCGAAGCGCAGGCCGTGCTGCTGGCAGCGGAAACCGACCACCAGCAGGCGCCAGGTCAGCCAGGCGAACAGGAACAGGACCGCCAGCACCCCGACCAGGCCGAGTTCCTCGGCCAGCACCGCCAGGATGAAGTCGGTGTGCGCCTCGGGCAGGTAGAACAGTTTCTGCACGCTGCCGCCGAGGCCGACCCCGAACCACTCGCCGCGCCCGATCGCGATCAGCGCCTGGGTCAGCTGGAAGCCGTCGGCGAACGGGTCCTGCCAGGGGTCCAGGAAGCTGTACAGGCGCTTGAGCCGGTACGACTCGGAGAACGCCGCCCAGAGCAGGGCCGGCAGCAGGCCGGCGGCGAGCAGCGCCAGGCTGGAGAAGCGCGCGCCGCCCAGCCAGACCATGCCGACGGTCACCACCACGATCAGCACGGCGCTGCCGAAGTCCGGCTGCACCATCAGCAGGGCCAGCAGGCAGCCGACCGCGAGGATCGGCCGGATCGCGCCGAGCACGGTCAGGCTGACGCTGTGCGACTGCCGGACCAGGTAGCCGGCCAGGTACAGGATCAGGAACAGCTTGACCGCCTCGACCGCCTGGAAATTGGTGATGCCCAGCTTGATCCAGCGGGTCGCGCCGTTGACGGTATGGCCCAGGCCCGGCACCAGGACCAGCAGCAGCAGCGCCAGGCTCAGCCACAGCCAGCCCTGGCCGACCCGCTCCAGACGTTCCAGCGGCAGCCGCGACAGCACCAGCAGGGCGGGCAGCCCGAGCGCCAGGAACACCAGGTGGCGGCTCAGGTAGTACCAGGGGTTGCCGGTCTGCGCCTCGGCCACCGCCACCGAGCTGGAAGCGACCATGACCACGCCGAGCGCGACCAGCAGCAGGGCCGGCAGCAGCAGCTGCCAGTCCAGCCGGCCCTCGAGTTCGTGGTGGCGGCGGGCGTGGGCCATCAGCGCACCTTCAGCGTCGCCAGGCCGACCAGCACCAGCATCACCGAGATGATCCAGAAGCGGACGATCACCCGCGGTTCGGGCCAGCCCTTGAGCTCGAAGTGGTGGTGGATCGGCGCCATCCGGAAGATGCGCCGGCCGGTCAGCTTGTAGCTGGCGACCTGCAGCATCACCGACACCGTCTCCAGCACGAACAGGCCGCCCATCACGATGAAGACGATCTCCTGGCGGACGATCACCGCGATGGTCGCCAGCGCGGCGCCGACCGCCAGGGCGCCGATGTCGCCCATGAACACCATCGCCGGGTAGGTGTTGAACCACAGGAAGCCGAGCCCGGCGCCGGCCAGCGCCGCCAGGAACACCGTCAGCTCGCCGGCGCCGGGGATGTGCGGGATCTGCAGGTAGCTGGAGAACACCGCATGGCCGGCCGCGTAGGCGAAAACGCCGAGCGCGCAGGCGACCAGCACCGAGGGCATGATCGCCAGGCCGTCCAGGCCGTCGGTGAGGTTCACCGCGTTGGAGAAGCCGACGATCATGAAATAGGCGATGACCACGAACAGGACGCCCAGCGGCAGCGCCACGGTCTTGAACAGCGGCACGTAGAGCTGGGTGTTGGCCGGCACGTCGGCGCTCAGGTACAGGGCCAGCGCCGCGGCCAGGCCGAACACGGTCTGCAGCAGGTACTTCCAGCGCGCCGGCAGGCCCTTGCTGTTCTTCAGCACCAGCTTGCGGTAGTCGTCCAGCCAGCCGATGAAGCCGAACGCCACGGTCACCGCCAGCACGATCCACACGTAGCGGTTGGCCAGGTTCGACCAGAGCAGGGTCGAGGCGACCAGGGCCAGCAGGATCAGCGCGCCGCCCATGGTCGGCGTGCCGGCCTTGGCCAGGTGGGTCTGCGGGCCGTCGCTGCGGATCGGCTGGCCGCCGCCCTGGCGCGACTGCAGGGCGCGGATCACCCGCGGCCCCAGCCACAGCGACAGCCCGAGCGCGGTCAGGGCGCTCATGATCGCCCGGAAGGTCAGGTAGCCGAACACGTTGAGGGCACCGAACTGGTCCTGCAGCAGACGCGCGAGTTCAAGCAGCATCGATGTCCCTCCGCAGGGCCGCGACGACCCGTTCCATGCCCGCCGAGCGGGACCCCTTGACCAGGCAGACCACGCCCGGATGCAGGGCGGCCTGCAGCGCGGCGACCAGCGCCTCCAGGGTCTCGTGGTGCGTGCCGCCGGCGCCGAACGCGGCGCTGGCCTCGCGGCTGAGCGCGCCGATCGTGTCCAGGCGGGCGATGCCGGCGGCGCGCGCGCGCCGGCCGATGCCCTCATGCAGGACCGCGGCGTCGGCGCCCAGCTCGCCCATGTCGCCGAGCACCAGCCAGGGCTCGCCGGGCAGGCCGGCGAGGGTGTCGATGGCGGCGGCGACCGAGGCCGGGTTGGCGTTGTAGGTGTCGTCGACCAGCGCGTGGCCGCCGGGCTGCCGCAGCAGGCGCAGGCGCCCCTCGACGCCGGTGGCGGCCGCCAGGCCGTCGCGGATCGCCGCGAACGGCACCTCCAGGGCGCAGGCGATGGCGGCCGCGGCGAGCGCGTTCATCAGGTTGTGGCGGCCCGGCAGCGGCAGTTCGACCTCGCCCTCGCCGGCCGGGCAGCGCAGCCGGAACCGGCAGCGCTCCCCGAGCTCGACCGCACCGGCGCCGACCTCGGCGTCGTGTTCCAGGCCGAAGCGCAGCGTGCGGCGCGCGGCGACCTGGCGCGCGAAGGCGGCGGCATAGGCATCGTCGGCATTGATCACGGCGACGCCGTCGGCGGGCAGCGCCGCGTACAGCGCGCCCTTGGTGGCGGCGATGCCGTCGAGCGAGCCCATGCGCTCCAGGTGCGCCGGGCCGATGTTGTTGACCAGGCCGACCTGCGGCTGGGCGATCGCCGCCAGGTAGGCGATGTCGCCGGGCTTGCCGGCGCCCATCTCGAACACCGCGAAATCGTGCTCGGGCGCCAGCTCGAGCACCGCCAGCGGCAGCCCGACCTCGTTGTTGCGGTTGCCCGGGTTGGCGTGGCAGCGCCCGACCTGGGCGAGGATCGAGGCGGTGAGCGTCTTCACCGTGGTCTTGCCGTTGCTGCCGGTGATGCCGACCACGCGGGCCGGCATCCGCTCGCGGTGCCGGCGGGCCAGTTCGCCCAGGGCCAGCAGCGGGTCGGCGACCACCAGCTGCGGCAACGGCGAGGCGGGGTCGGCGGTGGCGACCAGGGCGCCGGCGGCACCGGCCCGGGCCGCGTCGGCCAGCAGCAGGTGGCCGTCGACGCGGGCGCCGCGCAGGGCGACGTAGAGCATCCCGGGCGCCAGCGTGCGGGTGTCGTGGCCGACGCCGCGCACCGGGGCGTCGGCCCCGGCCAGCCGGCCGCCCAGCCACAGCGCCAGCTCGGACAGGCGCGCGCTCAGCATGACCAGGCCTCCAGGGCGGCGCGGGCGTGCGCGGCATCGTCGAACGGCCGGCGCTCGCCGTTGACCTCCTGCCAGGGCTCGTGGCCCTTGCCGGCGACCAGGACGATGTCGCCGGCACGGGCGGCGGCGACCGCGGCGGCGATCGCGCGGCCGCGGTCGCGCTCGATCCGGACCTCGTCGGGGCGGGCGAAGCCGGCGACGATCTGGGCGACGATGGCGTCGCCCGATTCCCGGCGCGGGTTGTCGTCGGTGACGATCACCGCGTCGGCCAGGGCCTGGGCCACCGCGGCCATCTGCGGCCGCTTGCCGGCGTCGCGCTCTCCGCCGCAGCCGAACACGCAGTGCAGGCGCCCCTCGACATGGCCGCGCAGCGAACGCAGCGCCTGTTCGAGGGCGTCCGGGCTGTGCGCGTAGTCGACCACCACCAGCGGCCGGTCGCCGCCGCCGTAGTGGTTCATGCGGCCGGGCACGCTGGACAGGCCGGACAGCGCGGCGGCCACCTGCGCGACCGGCCAGCCGAACGCATGCAGGGTGCCGGCGACGCCGAGCAGGTTGGCGACGTTGAAGCGGCCGAGCAGGGCGGCCTGGACATCGGCCTCGCCGTCGGGAAGGTGCAGGCGGAACGCCAGGCCGGCCATGCCGGCGCGCACCGCGGAGGCCCGGCACTCCGGCAGCGGCCCGCCGGCGCGGTCGCCGCGGCCGCAGCGCAGCAGGCGCACGCCGGACGGCAGCCGGCCGGCCAGCTCGCGGCCGAAGGCGTCGTCGATGTTGATCACCGCCGCCGACAGCCCGGGCCAGTCGAACAGGCGCGCCTTGGCGGCGCCGTAGGCCGCCATGCTGCCGTGGTAGTCCAGGTGGTCGCGGCTGAGGTTGGTGAACACCGCCACCGCGAAGCGCACCCGGTCGACCCGGCCCTGCTCGAGCGCGTGGCTGGAGACTTCCATGGCGACGTGGCTGACGCCCTCGTCCAGGAACCGGCGCAGCAGGGCGTGCACGGCCAGGACGTCGGGCGTGGTGCGCTCGCCCTCGAGCAGGCGCCCCGGGCGACCGGCACCGAGGGTGCCGATGGTCGCGACCTCGACGCCGGCGCCGGCCAGGGCCTGGGCGATCATGTGCACGCTGGAGGTCTTGCCGTTGGTGCCGGTGACGCCGACCACGGTGAGCTCGCCCGAGGGCGCGCCATAGGCGCGCTCGGCGAGCAGGCCGAGGTGGCTGCGCAGGGCCGGCACCGGCAGCGCCGGCGCCCCGGCCAGCGCGTCCTCGAGGTCGGCCGGCGCCGGCGGTTCGTAGAGCACGCAGCTGGCGCCGCGCGCGCGCGCCTGGCCGGCATGGGCCAGGCCATGGCCGCTGGCGCCGGCGACCGCGAGGAAGGCGTCGCCGGGTTCGACCTGGCGGCTGTCCAGGCGCAGCCCGGCGGGCACCAGGCCGGCCAGCGCCGGCGGCGGCTCGATCAGTCCGGCCAGCAGTTCCGCCAGGGACGGCAGCGCGTGGCTCATGGCGTCGGCTCCACCAGGCCGGCGAGCTCGCCGGGGATGTCCTGGATCGCCTCGGCGGCATCGCCGTGCACCGGCGGCCCGACGTCGAACGCCGCCAGCACGCGGTCGGGGGCGATGTCGAGCAGGCGCAGGGCGCCGGCCATCACCCGGCCGAACACCGGCGCCGCGACCAGTCCGCCGTAGTAGCTGCCGCCGCGCGGATCGTTGACCACCACGACGCCGACCAGGCGCGGCGCGCTGGCCGGAACCATGCCGGCGAACACGCTGACGTAGCGGCTTTCGTAGCCGCCGGCGGTGGCCCGGCGCGAGGTGCCGGTCTTGCCGGCCACCGTGTAGTTGGGCACCGCCGCGCGGGTGCCCGAGCCTTCCGGCTCGGTCACCGTCTGCAGCATGGCGACGATCCGTGCGGCCATCGCCGGGTCGAACACCCGGCGGGCGTCGCGGCGGGTGCCGCGGACGAAGGTCGGCGGCTGCAGGACGCCGCCGTTGGCGAGCGCGGCGTACCCCTGCGCCACCTGCAGGGCGGTGGTCGAGATCGCGTAGCCGTAGGACATGGTGACCTTGTGCAGGGTGCCCCAGCGCTGCGGCGGCGGCAGCACGCCGCTGGCCTCGCCGGGGAAGCCCGAGCCGGTGACCTGGCCGATGCCGATGCGCTCGAAGACGCTCCACAGCTGCTGGTTCTCGAGCTCGAGCGCGATCTTCGCGGCGGCGACGTTGCTCGACTTGGTCAGCATCCGGGTCAGGTCGCTCGGCCCGAAGTTGCGGATGTCGCGCACGGTGTGGTTGGCGACCCGCAGGTTGCCGCCGTGGGTGTCGATGACGCTCTCCGGCGTGAACCGGCCGCTCTCCAGCGCCGCGGCGACGGTGAACGCCTTGATCACCGAGCCGGGCTCGAACAGGTCGGTGACCGCGCGGTTGCGCCGCTGCGACGGCTCGGCGGCGCCGCGGGCGTTGTTGTTGTAGGAGGGCTGGTTGACCATGGCGAGGATCTCGCCGGTCGGCACGTCCAGGATCACCATCGAGCCGGAACTGGCGTTGTGCTCGAGCAGGGTCGCGGTCAGCTCGCGGTAGGCCAGGTACTGGATGCGGCGGTCGATGCTCAGGTGCAGGTCGCGGCCCGGCTCGGGCGGCCTGACCAGCTCGACGTTCTCCACCACCCGGCCGCGGCGGTCGCGGATCACCCGCTGGCTGCCGGGCTTGCCGGCCAGCCAGTGGTCGAAGGCCAGCTCCAGGCCTTCCTGGCCCTGGTCGTCGATGTTGGTGTAGCCCAGCACGTGCGCCATCACCTCGCCGGCCGGGTAGTAGCGCCGGAACTCGCGGAGGCTGTTGACGCCGGGGATGTCGAGGGCGAGCACGCGCGCCGCCTGCTCGGGGTTGAGGTGGCGGCGCAGGTAGTCGAACTCGCGGCGGTTGGCGGCGCGGTCGGCCAGGCGCTCGCGCAGCGCCGCCGCGTCCAGGCCCAGGGCCTGGGCCAGTTCCGGGATGCGTTCGGCGTGCTCCATCAGCACCGGCGGATTCGCCCACAGCGACTCCACCGGCGTCGACACGGCCAGCGGCTCGCCGTTGCGGTCGAGGATCTGGCCGCGCGAGGTCGGGATGGCGATCTCGCGCAGGAAGCGGGCGTCGCCCTGGCGCTGGTAGAAGTCCTTGCGCACCACCTGCAGGTCGACCGCGCGCACGACCAGGGCGAAGGTCGCCAGGGCGAACAGGCCGGCGACCACCCCCAGGCGCAGGCGCAGGCTGTTGCGCGGCCGCCGCCTCATCGGCGCACCACGACGATCTGCGCGGGCTCGGGCCGGACCAGGCCCAGCTCCTCGCGCGCCACCCGCTCGACCCGGCTCATCTCGGCCCAGGTCGCCTGTTCGAGCTGCAGCCGCCCGTACTCGATGTCGAGGGCGTCGCGCTCGGCGTTCAGGGCGCGCAGCTCGACGTAGCGCTGGCGGCCCTCGTGGCGGACATGCACGACCGCGATCGCGCTGGCGATGGCGGCGACCAGCAGCAGGCCCGAGAGCAGCAGGCGCGCGCTCATGCCGGCACCTCGGCGACCCGCAGCACGGCGCTGCGGGCGCGCGGATTGGCGGCCAGCTCGGCGGCGCCGGGCATCACCCGGGCCAGGGGACGCAGCCGTGCCGGCGGCGCCGGCGCGGCCGGCAGCCTGCGGCTGCCCTCGCTGCGACCGGCGTGGTCGGCGATGAAACGCTTGACCAGGCGGTCCTCCAGCGAGTGGAAGCTGATCACCGCAAGGCGGCCGCCCGGCCGCAGGCAGTCCAGCGCCGCGGCGAGCCCGCGCGCGGCCTCGCCGAGCTCGTCGTTGACGTGCATGCGCAGCGCCTGGAAGGTGCGCGTCGCCGGGTGCTTGTGGCCGTCCCGGGTGCCCGGCACGGCGGCGACCAGGTCGGCGAGCTGGCCGGTGCGCAGCAGCGGCGCCTGCGCGCGCGCCGCGACCACGGCGCGGGCGATGGCGCGCGAGCGCTTCTCCTCGCCCAGCCGCCAGAGCACCTCGGCGATCGTCGCCTCGTCGGCGCGGGCCAGGAAGGCGCTGGCCGGCTCGCCGGCGCCGGGATCCATGCGCATGTCGAGCGGTCCGTCGGCCGCGAAGCTGAAGCCGCGCGCGGCCTGGTCCAGTTGCGGCGAGGACACGCCGAGGTCGAGCAGCGCGCCGTCGAGGCCGCTGCGCGCCAGGTCCCAGTCGGCCAGGGTGGAGAACGGCGCCTGCCGGATCGCCACCCGCGGATCGTCGCCGAAGCGCGCCCGGGCCACGGCGATCGCCTCGGGATCGCGGTCCATCAGCAGCAGGCCGCCGCGCTCGCCGAGTCCGGCCAGGATGCGCGCGGCGTGGCCGCCGCGGCCGAAGGTGCCGTCCAGGTAGCGGCCGTCGGGACGGATGGCGAGCGCCGCCACCGCCTCGTCGAGCAGCACGGGCAGGTGGCTTGGATCGCGCAGCGCGGCCGGGACGGCACACATGGTCGGCTTGGCTTCCTGGGTCAGAATCGGAGCGACTGCATTTCGGCGGTGATGTCCTCGGCAGAGATGGTCGTGGCGATGCGCTTGAGGTGCGCCTCCTCGCTCCACAGCTCGAACTTGTCGCCCAGACCCAGCAGTACCGCGCGCTTCTCGATGCCGGCGGCGAGCCGCATGCTGGGCGGCACCAGGACCCGGTGCTGGCCGTCGGGCTCGACCGGGCAGGCCGAACCGACCAGCTTGCGCTTGAGCTCCCGGTGCGCGGGGTTGAAGCTGGACAGCGGCGCGACCAGGTCGCGCACGCGCTCCCACTCGGGCGCGGGGAACAGCCACAGGCAGAAGGCATCGAAGGGGTTGTAGGCGAACACCAGGCGGCCGCCGCACAGACCGGCCAGGGTGTCCCGGTAGGCCGTGGGAACGGCCATCCGACCCTTGTCGTCGATTGTGATGGTGGTCTCGCCCTGGATCATTCCCGCCACTTATCCCCACAGAAACCCACGTTTCTCCACCCGGCGCACGTTACGCCCGGGTCAAGGGCCTGTCAAGGAAAAATGCAAGCGGCGGCAAACACTTAGCTTGCCGAGAGGCAACATGAGCTAGGCGCCCTAAGTGATTGAAATGGTGGGCGTGCGCGAAAAGCATCCAAAGACTTGTCCACAGCCCCCTCCGGGCCGGCACCCCCCGCGCGCCGCCGCTTCGCCTGGCGGACGCGGGGGTGGCCCACCCTTGCCCCGGGGCCGGGCCGGGGGCGTCATCCGGCGCGACCGCGCGGGCTGGCCTACACTGGCCCGGCCTGCCGGGAACGGAGTGCACCATGGCCAGCCGCCTGCTCGCTCTCGCCCTGCCCGCCTGCACCTTCAGCGCCGGGCTGCTCGGCGCCGCCCTGGCCGGCGCCGGGGCGCCCGTCCCGCTGCCCGACCCCGCCCTGTGCGACGGCTCCGCCGCCGGCGGCCCGGCCGACCGCGTCCACCGGTCCGGCTTCGAGTGGCTGGACCTGGCGGCCGACAGCCACGCGATGGGGCGCTGGCATCCGCACCCGGTCCACGACACCTGCTCGCAGGCGTTCCACGACAGCTTCTTCGTCGTCGCCCCCGACGGCCGCCGCTATCCGACCTGGCATCCGCCCACCACGACCGATCCCGCCACCGGCCAGCCGTGCACGTTCGGCCATGAGCACGGCCGCGATCCGCGCCAGTCGCAGCTCTGGAAGACCGGGCAGATCCAGCGCAGCTACTTCTGGGACGCCAACGGCAACGGCGAGATGGACGACTTCGAGGCGGCGCTGGCCGGCGTGCCGTTCGGCTGGGTCGCGGAGACCGCCGACGCCTGGTTCCAGGCGCAGGGCATCCCGGCGATGCGCCACGAGGACCACGTCGGACACAAGATCGAGTGGGCGAACGGCGAACCCGACATCGCCACCCACGGCATGAGCAGCGCCGCCAACGGCGGAGTCTGGATCGGACGGCTGGGCGACGGCGTGATGGCCCAGGACACCGGCATGCGCTGCTTCTTCCTGGCCAAGGCCCACCAGGGCGTGTCCACCGCCGACGCCTTCACCCACAACCTGCACGAGGTGCTCTACCTGGCCGACTGCCGGCACCGCGACGACCTGGCCGCCTGCGGCGACCCCGACGACCTTTCCTCGTGTCCCGATCTCCACCCGCGCAACCACGCGATGAGCGTCTCCGTGCTGCAGCCGTTCGGCCGCAGCGGCGGGTTCACCCGCTTCATGCCGATGTGCGGCGTGCCGCGGCGCAACGACCCGCAGGACTTCGTGGCGATGCCGCCGAGCCCCTGGTCGCCCTGGTATCCGGATGGCGAGGGCGATCGCGAGATCGTCGATCGCGCCTGCGTGGAGACCGGCTTCCTGGTGCCGCCCGGCCAGTGGTCGCAGATCATGTACGAGGCCTGGCCGGCCTCGCTGTCGCTGCGCCGGCCGGACGGCAGCGCCCTGGTGTCCGGCGTGAACCTGCTGTTCGACGTGATGGACGCGGTCCGCTACCACTATCCGGAACCGCTGAAACTGCAGCGCGGCTACCACCTGGTGCGGCCGGAGCTGGCCGGAACCCACCTCGGCTACAGCCAGGACCTGTGCCGCGACGACAGCCTGGCCGGCCAGGGCCGCCGCGCGCGCGGCGGCGCCTGCGACTGGTCGACGCAGTTCGGCGCGGTCCACGTCGAATGGGACGATCCGGCCGCGGGCTTCCGCGGCCTTGAGCGCGGCGCCTATTTCCAGCCGGCCGACCTCGACAACGCCGGCGGCCCGACCCTGTGGTTCACCGACCCGTTCGGACGCAACGCCGGCATCCAGCCGTTCCCGGGCGCCCTGCCCCAGCACCTGTCGGCCCGGGACGTGCGCTACTCGCAGCTGATCGGCGGCGCCCCGATCGATCCGCGGGTCGCCCAGCGCAGCCACGACGACGGCGGCGGCACCGTGCACGCGCCGAACTGACCGGAAATCCGGAGACGCCTCAGGTGCGGGTCCCGGCACGCGCGGCCGTGGCGCCGCGCGAGGCGAGGATCGCGATCCGGCGCCGCGCTGCCGGCACGCGCCACGGTGCGCCGGGAGGTGCGTTCAGGGCCGCGCTTGCATGCCCACAGCCCACCCCCCAGACTGGCCGCGCAGGGCAGGTGGGCATTCATGGCAGCCTGCCCGATGCGGTGAACGCGCCGGCCCATGCCTTCCCTGGCCGCGCCATGGCCAGGACTGGCGACAGCCGGGCCGTGCATCGAGCGCGACGATGCGCGCGGCGGCGCGCCACCGGGCAGGCGCCCCGCCGGTGCCGCCCGGGCGACCGCGGCGCCCCCGATCGGGGCTGCCGGGATCCTCGCCCGGCGACCCGCCGCCATCGCCGGGGCCGGCACGCGCCCTGCCGTCGACACCCGGCCGCCGCGGGCGGCGGCGATCCCGATCCCCCGAAGGACACGGCCCCATGACCAAGGCATCCGACCTGTTCGTCGCCGCACTCGAAGCCGAAGGCGTGAAGCACGTCTTCGGCATTCCCGGCGAGGAGAACCTCGACCTGCTCGAGTCCCTGCGCAGGTCGTCGATCGAACTGGTGCTGACCCGCCACGAGCAGGCGGCCGGTTTCATGGCGGCCACCCTCGGCCGGCTCACCGGCAAGGCCGGCGTCTGCCTGTCCACCCTGGGGCCGGGCGCGACCAACCTGGTCACCGCCGCGGCCTATGCCCAGCTGGGCGCGATGCCGATGGTGATGGTCACGGGGCAGAAGCCCATCCGCACCAGCAGGCAGGGGCACTTCCAGATCATCGACGCGGTCGGGATGATGTCGCCGCTGACCAAGTACACCCGGCAGATCGTGGCCGCGGACAGCATCCCCGCGCGGGTCCGCGAGGCGTTCCGGCGCGCCACCGAAGAGCGCCCTGGCGCGACCCATCTCGAGCTCCCGCAGGACATCGCCGGCGACGACAGCGAGGCGACGGTCATCCCGGCGTCGTATTCGCGCCGGCCCGTCGCCGAGGGCAAGGCCATCGCCGCCGCGGTAGACGCGATCCGCGGCGCGCGCCATCCCCTGGCGATGATCGGCGCCGGCGCCAACCGCAAGACGGTGACCATCAGCCTGCGCCACCTGTTCGGCAAGCTGGGCATCCCGTTCTTCACCACGCAGATGGGCAAGGGCGTGATCGACGAGGAGGATCCGCTGTGGCTGGGCAACGCCGCGCTGTCCGACCACGATTTCGTGCACCGCGCCATCGACGCCGCCGACTGCATCATCAACATCGGCCACGACGTCATCGAGAAGCCGCCGTTCTTCATGCGCAAGGGGCGGCGCACGGTGGTCCACGTCAACTACAGCAGCGCCGAGGTCGACGCGGTCTACTTCCCGCAGGTCGAGGTGGTCGGCGACATCGCCAATGCCGTCTGGCAGCTGGCCGACGCGCTCGACCCGCAGCCGCACTGGGACTTCGCGCTGTTCCGGAGGGTCCGGGACGCGCTGTTGCAGCAGGTCGAGGCGTGCGGACGCGACGAGCGTTTTCCGATGACCGTGCCACGCCTGGTGGCGGAGCTGCAGCGCATCCTGGCGCCGCGCGACCGCCTGTGCCTGGACAACGGCCTGTACAAGATCTGGTTCGCGCGCAACTACCGTTGCCGGCATCCGAACACGATGCTGCTGGACAACGCCCTGGCGACGATGGGCGCGGGCCTGCCCTCGGCGATCGCCGCGCGCATCCACGACCGCGAGCACAGGGTGCTGGCGATCTGCGGCGACGGCGGCTTCATGATGAACTCCCAGGAACTCGAGACCGCGGTGCGGCTCCGGCAGGACCTGGCGGTGCTGGTCCTCAGGGACGACGCCTTCGGCATGATCAAGTGGAAGCAGCAGCACGAGGGCTACCCGGTGTACGGGATGGACACCGGCAACCCCGACTTCGTGCGCTATGCCGAGAGCTACGGCGCGCACGGCCACCGGATCGAATCGCTGGACGCCTTCGCGCCACGCCTGCGCGAGATCCTGGACACGCCCGGCGTGCACGTCGTCGAGGTGCCGATCACCTACGCCGACGACGACCGCCTGCTCAACCAGGACATCCCCAGGCTCGCCGCCGCGGTCGAATGACCGCCGACACACGGAGACCGCCATGGCCAATCGCAAGCAAGGCAAGACTGCAACGGACGGAAGGCGGGGCAAGGCCGGCCTGCCCGCCAGCTACCCCTGGTACCTCGCCAACAGGCCGGTCGCGGCGAAGGCGAACCTCGATGTCCTCGACAAGTTCACCGGCAAGGTGGCCACCCGGGTACCGCTGGTCGGTGCCGCCGAGGTCGACCGGGCGATCGCGGCCGCGCACCAGGCGCGCGGGGCGATGGCGAGGTTCCCGCCCGATGCGCGCCGGGACGTGCTGGAGCATTGCGTGCGGCGGTTCACCGAACGCCACGACGAACTCGCGCTGTCGCTCTGCATCGAGGCCGGCAAGCCGATCAAGGATGCGCGCGGCGAGGTCGACCGCCTGATCGACACCTTCCGGATCGCCGCCGGGGAAGCCGTTCGTCCGCCCGGCGAGGTCATCAACCTCGAACTGTCGCCGCGCACCCGCGGCTACCGTGGCATGGTCAGGCGCACGCCGATCGGCGCGTGCAGCTTCATCACGCCGTTCAACTTCCCGCTCAACCTCGTGGCCCACAAGGTGGCGCCGGCGATCGCCGCGGGCTGCCCGTTCGTGCTCAAGCCGGCCATGAAGACGCCGGTCGGCGCGCTGATCATCGGCGAGGTGCTGGCCGAGACCGACCTGCCCGAGGGCGCGTTCTCGATCGTCAACTGTTCCAACGAGGACGCGGCCCTCCTGGTCGAGGACGAACGGATCGCCCTGCTCAGCTTCACCGGCAGCCTGCTCGGCTGGGACCTGAAGGCGCGCGCCGGACGCAAGAAGGTCACGCTGGAACTGGGCGGCAACGCGGCCTGCATCGTCGACGCCGACCCCGGCGCCGACCTCGACCATGTCGTCGACCGGCTGGTGTTCGGCGCCTACTACCAGTCCGGCCAGAGCTGCATCAGCGTGCAGCGCATCCTGGTGCACGCCAGCCTCTACCCGGCCCTGCGCAAGCGCCTCCGGGAGCGGGTCGCCGGGCTGCGCACGGGCGATCCGCGCGACGAGGACACCTTCATCGGCCCGGTGATCGACGAGGACGCCGCCCGCCGCATCGAATCCTGGATCGCCGCCGCCGAACGCCAGGGCGCGAAGCGCCTGGCCGGCGGCGGGCGCGAGGGCAACCTGGTGCCGGCCACCCTGCTGGAGAAGGTCCCGCGCGACAGCGACCTCTATCGCAGGGAGGTGTTCGGCCCGGTGGCGATGCTGGAGCCCTTCGACGACTTCGAGCAGGCCATCGAGCGCGCCAACGACAGCGACTTCGGCCTGCAGGCGGGCGTGTTCACCGGCAGCCTGGCCCACGCGATGCTGGCCTGGGACCGGCTGGAGGTGGGCGGCGTGGTGGTCGGCGACGTGCCCAGCTTCCGCGTCGACAACATGCCCTACGGCGGGATCAAGCAGTCAGGGCTCGGCCGCGAGGGCGTCCGCCACGCGATCGAGGACATGAGCGAGCCGCGCCTGCTGGTGATCCGCACCTGAGCCGGGGCGCGCGCGGCGTCCGCTTCGGCGGCCGGGCCGCAGGGGATCGCCGTGCCGGCCCCGCAGCCGGCGCGTCGGACGGTGCATGCGGCCGGCGCGGCGACCGTGCCGCGACGGCCGGTCGCACGGAAAGGGTTGGAGCCGGCCTGTAAGCCGGGTTCTGTCGAGGACGGTCATTCCTCTGGGACGCACGTCACCGTGCGCCTCGTGCGGCCTACCCGGACCCGACGCGGGCAACGTCATGGGGTCCCTATTTGGCCTTGCTCCGGATGGGGTTTGCCGTGCCGGTCCGTTGCCGGACTCGCGGTGCGCTCTTACCGCACCGTTTCACCCTTGCCACGCGCGCCTTGCGGCGCCGTTCGGCGGTCTGCTCTCTGTTGCACTTTCCGTCGGCTCGCGCCGCCCAGGGGTTACCTGGCATCCTGCCCTGCGGAGCCCGGACTTTCCTCCATCGCGGTGAGGCGACAGCGACCGTCCGGCCGACTCCAGGGCGCAGTGTAGTGGATGCCGCCCCGCCGGGACCGCCGCGGCCGGAAAAGCCGGCGACGGCACCAGCGACGGCCGGGGATCGCGCGTCTACAGCGCGCGACTCGCCAGCCAGAGCAGCGCGGCGGCATAGGCGCCGGCGGCGAGGTCGTCGAGGACGATGCCGAGCCCGCCGGGCAGGCGTTCCAGGGCGCGCATCGGCCAGGGCTTGGCGATGTCGAAGATCCGGAACAGCACGAACGCGGCCAGCCACCAGGGCCAGGCCGGCGGTGCGGCGAGCAGGGCCAGCCATTGCCCGGCCAGCTCGTCGCTGACCACACAGCCGGGATCCTTGCGGCCGAGCCGGCGCGCCGCCCAGTCGGCGGCCAGCACGCACGGACCGATCGCCAGCAGCACGGCCAGGGCCTGCAGGGCCGGCGACGGGCCGGCCTGCAGGAAGGCCAGCCACAGCGCCAGCGCCACCAGGGAGCCGGCGGTGCCGGGCGCCCAGGGCGCCAGGCCGCTGCCGAAGCCGGTGGCCAGCCAGCCCAGCGGATGCCGCAGCAGGGTGCGCGCGGGCGCGTTCATGCCCGGAAATGATCCCAGCCGGCGCGATCCAGCGACACCGGGACGCCGTCCCGGTCGACCACCTCCAGGCCCGGGCCGGCGACCACGCTGCCGATCCGGGTCACCGTCGTCGCGGCGGCGGCGGCGGCGGCCTGGAGCGCCTCGGCGCGCGCCGCCGGCACGGTGAAGCACAGCTCGTAGTCGTCGCCGCCGGCCAGGGCGCAGGCGCGCGCGGCGTCGGCGCCGAGCAGCTGCTCCGGCAAGGCCGAGCGCGGCACGGCATCGGCATCGATGCGGGCGCCGACGCCGCTGGCGGCGAGCAGGTGGCGAAGGTCGGCGAGCAGGCCGTCGGAGACGTCGATGGCGGCGCTGGCCAGGCCGCGCAGCGCCCGGCCCAGGGCCAGCCGCGGCGTCGGCCGCGTCAGCCGCGCCAGCAGCGGTGCGAGCGACGGCTCCGCACGCCGCGGCCACAGGGCCAGCGCCGCGGCGGCGTCGCCCAGGGTGCCGCTGACGAACACGCCGTCGCCGACCGCCGCGCCGGCGCGGCGCAGGGCGGTTCCCGGCGGCAGCTCGCCCAGACAGGTGACGGTGACCGTCAGCACCGGCCCGCGGGTCAGGTCGCCGCCGGCCAGGGCCAGGCGGTGCGGTTGCGCGAGGACCTCCCAGCCGGCGCAGAAGTCCTCGATCCAGGCCTCGCCGGGATCGCCCGGCAGGGTGAGGGCGAGCAGGGCCAGGGCCGGACGCGCGCCCATCGCGGCGAGATCGCTGAGGTTCACCGCCAGCGCCTTCCAGCCGAGGTCGTAGGGCGCGGTTCCGTCCGGGAAGTGGCGACCCTGGACCAGGGTGTCGCAGCAGGCGGCGACCTGCAGCCCGGGGCCGGGCCGCCAGAGCGCGGCATCGTCGCCGATCCCGAGGTCGAGGCGGTCGGCGCCGATGCCGCCCAGGCGCCGCCGCAGGCGGGCGATCAGCTCGAACTCGGACATCGTCGGCTCGGTTCCGCGGCCGGCGACGGCCGGCCGGAGGCGGGACGTCGGCGCGGTCCGGGCACCGGGCGCGGCCTCAGGCCCGGTATTCGGCCGGCCGCAGGCGCGCGGCAAGCTGGTCGAGCACGCCGTTGACGTAGGCATGGCCCTGGTCGTTGCCGAAGCGCTTGGCCAGCTCCAGGGCCTCGTTCAGCACCACCTTGTAGGGGACGTCGATGCGGTTGACCAGTTCCCAGGCGGCCAGGCGCAGCGCGGCCCGCTCGATCGGATCGACCTGGGCGAGCGGGCGGTCCAGCACCTGGCCCAGCAGCGCGTCGAGCTGCGCATGCTGCTGCTCGACGCCGGCGATCAGGGCGTGGAAGTACTCGAGGTCGGCGGTCTCGCCGTCCTGCTCGTGCGCGAACTGCTGCTCGACCTGGCGCATCGGGTAGCCGCTGAGCTGCCAGGCGTAGACCGCCTGCAGGGCGCGCCGGCGCGCGCGCGTGCGCAGCAGCCGCTGGTTGCGGTCGAGGGCGCCGTTCACCGCGCGAACCCCGCGACCAGCCGGGCCATCGCCAGCGCCGCCAGCGCGGCCTCCTCGCCCTTGTTGCCGAGGGCGCCGCCGGCGCGCGCCTGCGCGTCCTCGTAGCGCTCCACCGCCAGCACGCCGTTGGCGACCGGCACCCCGGAGGTGAGCTGCACCGTCATCAGGCCGCGCGCGCATTCGTCGGCGACGTGTTCGAAATGGCGGGTGTCGCCGCGCACCACGCAGCCCAGCGCGACCAGGGCGACGACCTCCTCGCGGTCGGCCAGGTGGGCGGCGGCCAGCGGCAGCTCCCAGGCGCCGGGCACCTCGACGACCTCGACGGCGTCGACGGCGACGCCGGCCGCGGCCAGGGTGGCGCGGGCGGCGGCCAGCATCGGCTGCACCACCGCGTCGTTCCAGCGGGAATGCACGATCACGAAGGTGCCGTCGGGAAGTGGGGTGGCCATGGCTGCTCGGGCGCGACCGGCACGCGCCGGTGGCGCGCGGCCGCCAGGCGCCGGCCGGGGGCGGTCAGGGGGCTGCGAAGTCTACCACTTCGATGCCGAAGCCGGCCAAGGCCGGATAGGCGCGCGGCGTGCCCAGCAGGTGCAGCCGGCGCAGGCCCAGGTCGGCCAGGATCTGCGCGCCCAGACCGGTCCGGCGCCACTGCCCGAGCAGGTCGGCGTCGTCGCCGGTGCCGCCGGTGAGCGCGGCCAGGGCGTCGCCGCCGCCTGGCGCGGCGAGGATCAGCAGGCAGCCGTGCGGCGCCTTCGCGACCCGTGCGAACGCCTGGTGCAAGGGCACGCTGACGCCGTCGTCGCGCAGGTGCAGCAGGTCGCTGAGCGGCGTCTGCACGTGCACGCGGGTCAGCACGACGTCGTCCGGCCCCGGGCTGCCGTGCAGCAGGGCGTAGTGGGTGCCGCCCTCGATGCGGTCGCGGTAGACGACCAGGCGGAACGGCCCGTACAGGGTGTCGACCGCGCGCTCGAGCACGCGGTCGATGCTGGACTCGTGCTGCAGGCGGTGCCGGATCAGGTCGGCGATGCTGCCCATCTTCAGGCCGTGGCGCGCCGCGAACCGCTCCAGCTCGGGCCGCCGGGCCATGGTGCCGTCCTCGGCCATGATCTCGACGATCACCGCCGACGGGTCGAGGCCGGCCATGCGCATGTAGTCGACGCCGGCCTCGGTGTGGCCGGCGCGCACCAGCACGCCACCGTCCTCGGCCATCAGCGGGAAGACGTGGCCGGGCTGCACGAGGTCGTCCGGCCCGCTCGCCGGGTCGACCGCGGTACGCACGGTGCGGGCCCGGTCGTGCGCCGAGATGCCGGTGCTGACGCCGCTCGCCGCCTCGATCGACACCGTGAACTTGGTGCTGTGCCGGCTGCGGTTGTCGCGCACCATCAGCGGCAGGCGCAGGCGCTCGCAGTGCGCGCGGGTCAGGGTCAGGCAGATCAGGCCGCGGCCCTCGCGGGCCATGAAGTTGATGTCCTCCGGGCGCACGTGCTGGGCCGCCATCAGCAGGTCGCCCTCGTTCTCGCGGTCCTCGTCGTCGAGCACCACGATCATGCGGCCGGCGCGCAGCTCTTCCAGCAGTTCGGGGACGGGGGCGAAGGTCATGGCGACTGGTTCCGGTGTCGTTCGGGCGGCGCGGTGCGGGACCGTGCCGCTACGGGGCGGGTGCCGCGTCGCGCCAGGCCAGCAGCCGCTCGACGTAGCGGGCGACCTGGTCGACCTCGAGGTTGACGGCATCGCCCGGCGCCAGGGCGCCCAGGGTGGTGTGCGCCAGCGTATGGGGGATCAGGTTGACCGTGAAGCCCTCGGCGTCGACCGCGTTGACGGTGAGGCTGGTGCCGTCGACGGTGATCGAGCCCTTCGGGGCCAGGTAGCGGCGCAGCGGGGCCGGCACCTCGAAGCGGAACACCCCGGACAGGCCGTCCGCGGCGATCCCGCGCAGCCGGCCGATGCCGTCGACGTGGCCGCTGACCAGGTGGCCGCCGAGCCGGTCGCCGGCGCGCAGGGCGCGCTCCAGGTTGACGGCATCGCCGACAGCCCGCCGCCCCAGCGTGGTCAGGCGCAGGGTCTCGCCGGAGACGTCGCAGTCGAAGCGCCGGCCGGCGGCGCCGGTGACGGTCAGGCAGACGCCGGCGACGGCGATGCTCTCGCCGAGGACCAGGTCCTCGCCGGGCAGGCCGAAGGCATCGATCGCCAAACGCAGGCCGCCGTCGTGCGGCGTGCTGGCGACGAGGCGGCCGATGGCGGTGACGATTCCGGTGAACATGGCGGTCCTGGGTTCCTGCCGGCTCAGGCCGGCCGCAGCAGCAGGCGCAGGTCGTCGCCGACCTGGCGGACATCGTGCCAGCGCCAGGCGCGGGCCTCGTCGAGGCCGGCCAGCGCCGGCAGCGCGAGCAGGCCGCGGCCGCCGTCGCCGAGCAGCCGGGGCGCGAGGTAGAGCAGCAGTTCGTCGCACAGGCCGGACGCGACGAAGGCCCCGGCCAGGGTGGCGCCGGCCTCGACCTGGACCTCGTTGCAGCCACGGGCGGCGAGCGCGGCGAGTACCCGCCCCAGGTCCAGTCGACCGTGCTCGGCGGGCAGCGCGAGGCGCTCCAGCGCCAGGAAGCGTGGCGGCACCGTCGTGGCGGCGGCGTGCACGACCAGGGTCGGGGCGCTGCCATCGAGCAGCCGGTGGCCGGCCGGCACGGTGAGTCCGGCATCGAGCAGCACGCGCAGCACCGGCGCCGGCGCCGGCTCGGGCGCGTCGCCGGCCGGCCAGCGCAGGGTCAGCCGGGGGTCGTCGTGGCGGGCGGTGCCGGCGCCGGTCAGCAGGGCGCAGCTGCGCGCCCGCCAGCGCATCACGTCGGCGCGCGCGGCGGCGCCGGTGATCCACTGGCTGCGGCCGTCGGCGAGCGCGGTGCGGCCGTCCAGGCTGGCGCCCAGCTTGATGCGCAGCCACGGCCGGCCGCGCTCGATGCGGCTGAAGAAGCCGCGGTTGAGCTCGCGCGCCGGCCCCCGCATCAGGCCCTGCTCGACCGCGATGCCGGCCGCGCGCAGGCGCGACAGGCCGTCGCCTTCGTGCTGGAAGCCGTCCTCGCAGGCGAACACCACACGGGCGACGCCGGCGGCGATGAGGGCGTCGGCGCAGGGCGGCGTCCGGCCGTGGCGGCCGCAGGGCTCCAGGGTGACGTAGGCGGTGGCGCCGCGCGCCCGGGCACCGGCATCGGCGAGGGCATGGACCTCGGCGTGGGCCTCGCCGGCGCGCCGGTGCCAGCCGCTGCCGACGACCTCCCCGCCGTGCGCCAGCACGCAACCGACCATGGGATTCGGCCGGGTCGTGTGGCCGCCGCGCGCCGCCAGGCGCAACGCCAGGGCCATGTGCGCGTGGTCGACGGCGGAGAACCGCGCGCTGCCGGAGGCGACGCTCACGGCTTCCTGCGCGCGGGCCCGGGGCCGCTGCCGGCATCGAGCAGCGGCAGCTGCTTGCCCTCCAGCACCGGGATGTCGCGCTCCAGGCGCTCGATCTCCTCGCGGAACGCCTGCACGTCCTCGAAGCGCCGGTAGACCGAGGCGAAGCGCACGTAGGCGACCTGGTCGAGCGGCCGCAGCGCCTCCATGACCCATTCGCCGATCCGCCGCGCCGGCACCTCGCGCTCGCCGCTGCGGCGCAGGGCGTCGACGATCCCCGCCAGCACGCGGTCGACGGCATCGGCGGCCACCGGACGCTTGTGCAGGGCCAGCTCCAGTCCGGCGCGCAGCTTGGCCTCGTCGAAGGCCTCGCGGCGGCCATCGTGCTTGACGATCGCCGGCAGCTTCAGCTCGGCGGTCTCGTGGGTGTTGAAGCGGGCGCCGCAGGCCGGGCACTCGCGCCGGCGCCGTACCGTGCTGCCGTCCTCGCTCAGCCGCGAGTCGATGACGCGGGTGTCGTCGTGCTGGCAGAAGGGGCAGTGCATCAGGAGGGGACAGGGGACCGGGGACCGGGGACCGGGGGGACGCCGTCGGCCGACCAGCGCAGGACGAGGAGGGCGAGCGCGACAGGAATCAGCAGCGGGCCGGCCGCCAGGACAAGCCATTCCCCCCGGCCCGGCGGAACGATGGCCTGGAGCCAGACCGCGGCGGCCGCAATGCCCGCCAGCAGGGCCGGCCACCAGGGCCAGGACCGCCGGCGCAGCGATGCGCGCCCGCCATGCACATAGGCCACCGAGAGGACCAGCGCGGCGACCAGGCCGACCAGCCCGGCCAGGCCCCACACCATGAGCAGCAGGCTGTGGTCATCGCCCGACGCGAGTCCGGCCAGGCCGAAGAACAGGCCCAGGCTGGCCAGCCAGCCGCCGACGACCACGGTCGGCGCACCCAGCAGCAGGGCGACGACGGCGAACGTCGCCCGGGCGACCATGCCGTCGCCGGCTGCGGTCACCGGTAGACCGGGAACGCCCGGCACTGCGCCGAGACCTTCTCGCGCACCGCGGCGATCACCGCGTCGTCGCCGGGCGCGTCCAGGACGTCGGCGATCCAGCCGGCCAGGGCCGCGCACTCGGCCTCGCCATAACCGCGGGTGGTCACCGCCGGGGTGCCGATGCGCAGGCCCGAGGTGACGAAGGGCTTCTGCGGGTCGTTCGGCACGGCGTTCTTGTTGACCGTGATGTGGGCGCGGCCGAGCGCCTCCTCGGCGGCCTTGCCGGTGACGCCCTTGCCGATCATGTCGACCAGCATCAGGTGGTTGTCAGTGCCGCCGGAGACGATCCGGTAGCCGCGCGCGACCAGCACCTTCGCCATCGCCCGGGCGTTGGCGACGACCTGCGCCTGGTAGTCCCGGAACGAGGGCTCGAGCGCCTCCTTGAAGGCGACCGCCTTGGCGGCGATAACGTGCATCAGCGGGCCGCCCTGGATGCCGGGGAAGACGATCGACTGCAGTGTCTTCTCGAGGTCCGCGGCGCCCTCGCCGTTGGCGGCGTGGCTGGCGACGATGATGCCGCCGCGCGGCCCGCGCAGGGTCTTGTGGGTGGTCGAGGTGACCACGTGGGCGTGCGGCACCGGGCTCGGGTAGACGCCGGCGGCGACCAGGCCGGCGACGTGCGCCATGTCCACGAACAGCAGCGCGCCGACCTCGTCGGCGATGGCCCGGAAGCGCGCCCAGTCAAGCACCCGCGAATAGGCCGAGAAGCCGGCCACCACCATCTTCGGGCGGTGCTCGCGGGCCAGCCGGGCGACCTCGTCGTAGTCGATCAGGCCCTGGTCGTTGACGCCGTACTGGACGGCGTGGAACAGCTTGCCGGAGATGTTCACCTTGGCGCCGTGGGTGAGGTGGCCGCCGTGCGCCAGCGACATGCCGAGGAGGGTGTCGCCGGGCTGCAGCAGCGCCAGGTAGACGGCCTGGTTGGCCTGCGAGCCCGAGTGCGGCTGGACGTTGGCGTAGTCGGCCCCGAACAGCGCCTTGCAGCGCTCGATGGCCAGCCGTTCGGCGACGTCGACGTGCTCGCAGCCGCCGTAGTAGCGCTTGCCCGGGTAGCCCTCGGCGTACTTGTTGGTGAGCACGCTGCCCTGCGCCTCCATGACCCGCGGGCTGGCGTAGTTCTCCGACGCGATCAGCTCGACATGGTCCTCCTGGCGCTGGCGCTCGGCGGCGATCGCGGCGGCGAGTTCGTCGTCGTAGCCGGCGATGCGCATGGTCGGGTCGAACATGGGGTGGCGCTCCGTCGGGGATCGGACCGGCATGGTATCGCGAAGCCTGCTGCGGCGCGGCATCGGCGCCCCCGGGAACGGCCGCGGCGCCGCCCGGCAAGCGTCCGCCACGGACCCGCTCAGGCCGGGCCTGCGCCGGACGCCTGCGTGCAGCGCTGTCGCCACAGTTCCCGGATCGCGGCCTCCAGGCTGGCCGCCAGCGGCGCCGGATCGCAGACCTGCACGCGCATGCGTTCGCGCAACGCGCTCCGTGCGCTGCCGCCGCGACGTGCCGGGTCGGCGGCCAGCCGGACCAGGCCGTCGAGCAGCGCCGGCTGGTCCGCGAACAGCCAGTCGCCGCGGCCGATCGTCTCCAGGAACATCGCGCTCTGCCGGGCGGCGAAGGTCGTTCCGCGGGTGCCGAACACCGGCACGCCCATCCACAGCGCGTCGCAGGTCGAGGTGCAGCCCGAATAGGGGAAGGGGTCGAGCACGACGTCGACCGCCCGGTAGGCGGCCAGCAGGTCGCGGTAGGGCTGCCGTCCGCGCAGTTCGACCCGCGCCAGGTCGACGCCGCGCGCGGCCAGTGCGGACTCGACCGCGGCGCGGGTCTGCGGCCCTTCCAGTGCGGCGTCGAGCAGCAGCAGGCGGGCCTGCGGCAGCGCCGCCAGCGCCGCGGCGTAGCGGTCGAACACCGCCGGGTTGCGCTTGGGCATGCGGTTGAAGCAGGCCAGGGTGAACGGCGCGTCGGCGGCGCCCGCCCAGGTCGGCGGCGGCGCGTCGTCCGGGGGCACGAAGGCCTGCCGGCAGGGCGCCAGGCGCAGCACCGGTTCGGCGAGCCAGCGCTCGCTGCCGGGCGGTGCCATCACCGCATCCATCAGCACGGCGTCGATCGCCGGCACCGCCAGGGTGTCGACGTAGTCGTACCAGCTGAGCTGGACCGGCGCGACCCGGCCGGCCAGCACGCGCAGGCGGTTGTTCGGCGCGTGCCCGGCCAGGTCGACCAGCACGTCGAGGCGGTCGTCCAGCATCCGCGCCGCCAGCGCCGCCTCGTCCAGCGCGGCGACGGCATGGAAGGCGTCGGCCTGGGCGCGCACCGCCGCGGTCGCCGCATCGCCGCCGGGATGGTCGTGGTAGACGACATGGACCGCGCGGCCTGCCGGGAACGCCGGCAGCAGGCCGGCGAAGAACTGCATCACCGCCCCCTGCACCAGGCGCGGCGACAGCCAGCCGATCCGCAAGGGCCGCCCGGGGTCCGGGTCGCGGACCAGGCCCGCCGGCGGCCGCGGCCGGATGCCGGCCAGTCGCACGCGCGCCCAGCGGTGGTGTTCGGCCAGCAGGGCGTCCTGGTCCAGCGCCGGCTCGTAGTGCAGGGCGACCAGGTAGTTGGCCCAGGCGACGTCGTGGTCCGGCCGCCGGTCCAGCAGCGCGCGCAGGGTCGCAAGGGCCGGCGCCGGCTGGCCGCGCTCCAGCCAGGCCGAGGCCAGCATCAGCGCGGCGTCGGCATTGTCCGGTTCGCCTGCCAGCACCGATTCCGCCAGCGCCAGGGCGTCGCCGCCGAGGCCGGCGATGTGCAGGGCCGCGGCCAGGTCGAAGCTGACCGGCAGGTGGCCGGGGTGGCGCGCCGCAAGCGCCCGCAGGAGCGCCAGCCGGGTCTGGTCCGGATCGCGCAGGGGGAATGCCAGCGCCAGCTGTCGCGCAGGCTCCGCCTCCGCCAGCAGGTCCGGCGCCAGCGCCAGGGCCAGCGCCTGGCCCGGGCGGGCCAGCGCCAGCAGCGAGCGGACCGCGGCGATGCGCGCCGAAAGCGCCTGCGGGCGCTGGGCCAGGCCGGCCTCGAGCCAGGCGGCGGCGGCCTCGTGGTCGCCCAGGGCGTGCGCGGCCAGGCCGCCGTTGAGCAGGGCCGGGGCCAGCGCCGGGGCCGTCGCCAGCGCCTCGCGGGCCAGCGCCAGCGCCCGCCCGGCATCGCCGGCGGCCAGGCACAGGCCGGCGTGGTTGGCGAGCTGGGCCGGATCGCGGGCGCCCAGGCGGTGACACCGCTCGAAGGCCGCCAGGGCCGCCGCCGGCCGCTGCGCGGCGTGTTCGGCGAGGCCGAGCAGGTACCAGGCCCGGGCGTCGCCGGGCGCCTGTCGAAGGTGGGCCTGCAGCACGGCGGCGGCCTCGCCGGCGCGGCCCTGGCGCAGCAGGGCAAGGCCATGGTCGGCGGCGGACGGCGGTGCGGTCATCGGCTCCGGCGGGTGGCGGGCCGCTGTCGGGCCGCTGACCGGCCAGTATATCGGCCGCGCCCGCGTGCACGCCGGGCTGTACAATCGCCGCTCCCGAGTCCCGCCCCTCGACGACGCGCCGGCCATGGCGCGACGCGGCCGCGCCCTGCGGCCGCAGCCCGGCGGGACCGCGCACGCCCGGACCAGGACACGCCATGCAGTACATCTACACCATGCAGGGGGTCAGCAAGACCGTGCCCCCCAAGCGCGAGATCATCAAGGACATCTCGCTGAGCTTCTTCCCGGGCGCCAAGATCGGCCTGCTCGGCCTGAACGGCGCCGGCAAGTCGACCGTGCTGCGGATCATGGCCGGCGTCGACAAGGACTTCCAGGGCGAGGCGCGGCCGCAGCCGGGCATCAAGGTCGGCTACCTGGAGCAGGAGCCGACCCTGGACCCCGACAAGACCGTGCGCGAGGCGGTCGAGGAAGGCGTCTCCGAGGTGCTCAACGCCCAGGCCGCGCTGGACAAGGTCTACGAGGCCTACGCCGAGCCGGACGCCGACTTCGACAAGCTGGCCGCCGAGCAGGCGCGCCTGGAGGCGATCCTGGCCACCAACGACGCGCACACCCTGGAGCAGCAGCTCGAGGTCGCCGCCGACGCCCTGCGCCTGCCGCCCTGGGAGGCCAAGGTCGGCCCGCTGTCCGGCGGCGAGAAGCGCCGCGTCGCGCTGTGCCGCCTGCTGCTGCAGAAGCCCGACATGCTGCTGCTCGACGAGCCCACCAACCACCTCGACGCCGAGTCGGTGGAGTGGCTGGAGCAGTTCCTGCAGCGCTACCCGGGCACCGTGGTGGCGGTCACCCACGACCGCTATTTCCTCGACAACGCCGCCGAGTGGATCCTCGAGCTCGACCGCGGCCGCGGCATCCCGTGGAAGGGCAACTATTCGGAATGGCTGTCCCAGAAGGACGCCCGCCTGAAGCAGGAGGAGAACCAGGAGAAGGCGCGCCAGAAGGCGATCGCCCGCGAGCTGGAGTGGGTGCGCTCGGCGGCCAAGGGCCGGCAGTCCAAGGGCAAGGCACGCCTGGCCCGCTTCGAGGAGCTGAACTCGCAGGAGTACCAGCGCCGCAACGAGACCAACGAGATCTTCATCCCGCCGGGCGAGCGCCTGGGCGACAACGTCATCGAGTTCGTCGACGTCAGCAAGGCCTACGGCGACCGCCTGCTGATCGACAAGCTCAGCTTCAAGATCCCGCCGGGCGCGATCGTCGGCATCATCGGCCCGAACGGCGCCGGCAAGTCGACCCTGTTCCGGATGATCACCGGCGCCGAGAAGCCGGACTCGGGCGAGGTGAAGATCGGCCAGACCGTCAAGCTGGCCTACGTCGACCAGAGCCGCGGCGCGCTCACCGGCGACAACAACGTCTGGCAGGAGGTCTCGGGCGGCTCGGACATCCTCAACATCAACGGCGTGGAGATCCAGTCGCGCGCCTACATCGGCCGCTTCAACTTCAAGGGCCAGGACCAGCAGAAGCTGGTCGGCACCCTGTCCGGCGGCGAGCGCGGCCGCCTGCACCTGGCCAAGACCCTGCTGCAGGGCGGCAACGTGCTGCTGCTCGACGAGCCGTCGAACGACCTCGACATCGAGACCCTGCGTGCGCTCGAGGACGCCATCCTGGAGTTCCCCGGCTGCGCGCTGGTGATCAGCCACGACCGCTGGTTCCTGGACCGCATCGCCACCCACATCCTGGCCTTCGAAGGCAACTCGCACGTCGAGTTCTTCCAGGGCAACTACCAGGAGTACGAGGCCGACAAGAAGCGCCGCCTGGGCGCCGAGGCCGACCGCCCGCACCGGCTGCGCTTCAAGAAGCTCGCCTGAGGGCGCGGGCGCGGCGCCCGCGGGCGCTCAGTCGTCGCCCTCGTACAGTGTCCGGCGCGGCGCGCCGCTGAGCTCGGCGGCGATGCGGGCGGCGCGGCTGCGCGGCAGCTCGCGCGCCAGGGCCGCGTACAGGCGCCGCCCTTCGGCAAGGGCGGCGGCGCCATCGTCGGGGTTGCCCGCGACGACCAGGACGAACTCGCCGCGGCGCTGGTCCGGATCGCCGGCCAGGGCCGCGGCGATCGCCGCCAGGTCCGGCCCGAGCAGGGTCTCGAAACGCTTGGTCAGCTCGCGCGCCAGGGTCGCCGGACGGTCGCCGCCGAACGCCGCGACCATGTCGTCGACGCTGTCGACGATGCGGTGCGCCGACTCGTAGAGGATCAGGGTGCGCGGCTCGGCGGCCAGCGCCGCCAGCCGCGCCCTGCGCGCCGCGGCGCGCGCCGGCAGGAAGCCCTCGAAGACGAAGCGGTCGCTGGCGAGGCCGGCGACGCTGAGCGCGGCGATGGCGGCGCAGGCGCCGGGCAGCGGATGCACGGGCAGGCCGGCGGCGCGCACCGCCGCCACCAGGCGGAAGCCGGGATCGCTCACCAGGGGCGTGCCGGCGTCGGAGATCAGGGCGATGCGCTGGCCCTGCCGGATGCGATCGACCAGCCGCGCCGCCAGCGCCGATTCGTTGTGCTCGTGCAGCGACTGCATGGCGGTGCCGATGCCATGGCGTTCCAGCAGGACGCGGCTGCTGCGGGTGTCCTCGGCGGCGATCAGGTCGGCCTCGCGCAGCACCGCCACGGCGCGCGCCGAGATGTCCTCGAGGTTGCCGATCGGGGTCGCCACCACGAACAGGGCGCCCGGGCGGTCGGGGCGACCGGCTATCATGGCCGGGTCAGGAGGAGATGGCCCGCCCATGAAGTTCCACCCTGCGCTCGCCGCCCGTTGCGGCCTGCTCATTGTCGCCCTTTTCCTCACGGCCTGCGCCGGCGTGGGCACCGGCAGCCGTGCCGCCGACCGCGCCGAGGCGGCGTTCGCCGCCGGCGACTTCGCGCAGGCGGCCAGGGAGTACCTCGAGGCCGCCGGCCGCAGCCGCGGCGCCGAGGCCGATGCCTTCAACCTGCGCGCCGCCGAGAGCTACCGCCAGCTGGCCGACTACGCGGCGGTGCGCCAGGTCAGCAACGGCATCCTGCACGGCAACCTGCGGCCCGGCGAACAGCTGCGCCTGGACCTGCTGCTGGCCGAGCTGGCCGTGGTCGAGGGCGAGCACGAGCGTGCCCTGAACCTGCTGACGCTGCCGGCGGATCGGGTCCCGGACCGCCTGCGCCCGCGCTTCCACGATCTGCGCGCGCGCGCGCTGGTGGAACTCGGCCAGCCGCTCGCCGCCGCCCGCGAGCGCGGCGAGCAGATGCGCTTCGCCGCCGCCGAGGAGCAGGCCTCGCTGCAGGAGCAGCTGCGCCGCCTGCTCGACAGCGTCGAGGTGCGTGAGCTCTACCGCGAGCGCACCGGCATGGCCGCCGACGACCCGCTGCTGGGCGCCACCGACGCCTCGCTGCGCGCGCGCGGGGTGACGCCGCCGCGGATGCTGGCCGGCGGCCGCGACCCGATGGCGCCGCGCGAACCGCCGCCCACCGACGCCGACGGCCGCGCGCTGTACGGCAAGGTCGCCCTGCTGGTCCCGCTGACCGGCCAGATCGCCGCCGCCGGCCAGGCCGTGCGCGACGGCTTCATGAGCGCCTATTTCGCCGGCGCCGCGCCGCGTCCCGAGGTCGAGGTGATCGATTCGGGCAGCACCCCGGAGACCGCGCTCGCCGCCTACCGGCGCGCCCTGGAAAGCGGCGCCGAGCGCGTCGTCGGGCCGCTCTCCCGGGAGGCGGTCAGCGCCCTGTTCCGCGAGCCGCTGCTGCCGGTGCCGCTGCTCGCGCTGAACCACGCCGACGGCGTGGCGCCGCCGGAGGGCAGCGTGCAGTTCGGCCTGCTGCCCGACGAGGAAGCCCTGGCGGCGGCCGATCGCCTGTTGCGGCTGGGCGCGCTGCGCGCCGTTGTGGTGTTCACCGAGGAGGACTGGAGCGGCCGCGCGGCGCTCGCCTTCCGCAGCCAGTACGAGGCCGCCGGCGGCGAGGTGCTGCGCGAGGTGCGCATCAATGCCCGCGACTTCGACCTCGGCCGGCCGGCGGCGAGCATCGGCGATGCCGGCGCCGACGGCCTGTTCCTGGCGATCGGCGCGCAGCCGGCGCGCCTGCTGGTGCCGCAACTGCGGGCCAACGGCGTCGGCGGCACCTGGCTGGCGATGTCTCGGGTGTACGGTGGCTCGCCGATGCCGGCGCTGGACCGCGACCTCGACGGCCTGGAGTTCTCCGACGCGCCCTGGGTGGTCGGCACCGCCAGCGGCGTGCCCAGCCGGGTGGAGCTGGCGCCCGCGCTGCGCGGCCTGCAGGGCCCTGCGCTGCGGCTGTTCGCGTTCGGCATGGACGCCTACCGCCTGCTCGGCTATGTCGACTGGCTGTCCGGCCGACCGTACTCCTTCATCAACGGCGCCACCGGCGAGCTGAGCGTCGACGAGTCGCGCCAGGTGCGCAGGCAGCTGGCCTGGGCGCGCTTCCGGGGCGGCGTGCCCGAGCCGGTCGAGGGCGCGCTCAGCTTCGGCGACCCGCTGTAGCGGCGGCGCGACCGGTACGGCCGTGAACCGCGAGGGCGAGCCGTTCGAGGCGCTGGCCCGCGACCACCTGGAGGCCGCCGGACTGCGCCTGGTCGCGCGCAACTTCGCCACCCGCCACGGCGAGATCGACCTGGTGATGCGCGACGGCGAGACCCTGGTGTTCGTCGAGGTGCGCTACCGCGCCGGCGCCAGCCACGGCGGCGGCGCGGGCAGCATCACGGCGGCCAAGCGCGGCCGCCTGGCGACCGCCGCGGCGCAGTTCCTGCAGGCGCATCCGCGCCTGGCCGCCCTGCCCTGCCGCTTCGACGTGGTCGCCCTGGACGGCCCGCGAAGCGCGCCCCGCCTGGACTGGCGGCGGGCGGCCTTCGAGGCCTGAGCATGGCCAACCCCGCCGACCTGGTCCGCCGCCTGCGCGAACTGCTCCCCGTGCAGGCGCTGCGCACCGACCCGGCCGACCGCCTCGCCTACGGCTACGACAATTCCCGCCGCCAGGGCATGCCGTGCGCGGTCGCCCTGCCGGAACGCCGCGAACAGGTGGTGGCGATCGTCCAGGCCTGCCGGGACACCGGTGTCCCGCTGACCGCGCGCGGCCGCGGCACCGGCACCACCGGCGCCGCGGTGCCCGCCGACGATGCGCTGGTGCTGTCGTTCGAGCGCATGGACGCGATCGTGGCGATCGACCCGGCGCGACGCCTGGCCATCGTCGAACCGGGCGTGCTCAACGGCGACCTGCAGGCGGCGGCGGCGGCGCACGGCTTCTTCTGGCCGCCCGACCCGACCAGCGCGCCCTGGTCGACGGTGGGCGGCAACCTTGCCTGCAACGCCGGTGGGCCGCGCACGGTCAAGTACGGCGCCAGCCGCGACAACGTGCTGGCGGTGACCGCGGTCGACGGCCGCGGTCGCCTGTTCGACACCGCCCGGCCCCTGGCCAAGCAGGCGATGGGCTACGACCTGGCGCGCCTGCTGGTCGGCAGCGAGGGCACCCTGGCGCTGATCGTCGAGGCGACGCTACGCCTGCTGCCCTGCCCGGAGGCCAGCCGGGCGCTGGCGGCCAGCTTCCGCGACGTCGCCGCCGCGGCACGGGCGGTGACCCGGATCATGGCGCAGCCGGCGACGCCGTCGGCGCTGGAGTTCCTCGACGGCAAGTCGCTGGCGCTGGCCCGCGCCCGCGCCGGCGACGCGGTGCCGGCGGCCGGTGCCCTGCTGCTGATGGAGGTCGACGGCCCGGCGTCTTCGCTGGACGACCAGGTCGAGGCCCTGCGCGCGGCCGCCTCGGTCGATGGCCTGCTGCGCTTCCAGGCCGCCGCCGACGGCGCCGGGCGCGAGTTGCTGTGGGCGGCGCGCAAGGCGCTGTCACCGGCGCTGCGCGCGGTGGCGCCGAAGAAGATCAACGAGGACGTGGTGGTGCCGGTGCCGCGGCTGCCGGAACTGACCGCGTTCCTGGACGTGCTGGAGGCCGAGAGCGGCATCGCCATCGTCTGCTTCGGCCATGCCGGCAACGGCAACCTGCACGTCAACCTGATGTACGACCCGGCCGACCCGGCACAGGCCGCGGCCGCGCCGGTGGCCCTGAGGCGACTGTTCGAGCAGGTGCTCGCCCTGGGCGGCAGCCTGTCCGGCGAACATGGCATCGGCCTGGACAAGCGGCCGTTCATGCCGCAGGCACTCGACCCGGTGGCGCTGTCGCTGATGGCGGGGATCCGCCAGGCCTTCGATCCCGACGGCATCCTCAATCCCGGCAAGCTGCTGCCCTGAGCGCGCCTGGTCTGGCTTCCGGCAACGGAGCGCCGCCAGCTTCCGTCCGGCGGCTCCGCGCTTGCCCTCTCCCCCCCGCCCCTCTCCCGCTTCGCGGGCGAGGGGAGCACATCACGCGTCCATACGCTTCAGGCTTCGCCCTGAGCGTTTCGCCCTGAGCGTTTCGCCCTGAGCGTTTCGCCCTGAGCGTTTCGCCCTGAGCGTTTCGCCCTGAGCGTTTCGCCCTGAGCGTTTCGCCCTGGGCGTTTCGCC
>DDTN01000005.1:0-27289 GCA_002344355.1 Proteobacteria bacterium UBA2363
AGCGGTCGAACTGGCCACCCTGGACTGGGTGGACTGGTTCAACAACCGGCGACTCCTGGGGCCGATCGGTGACATACCCCCGGCAGAAGCAGAAGCCGCCTACTATCAGCAAACCCGTGAGCTCGCCCAAGCGGCGTGACTCACACAAAAAAGCCTCCGGGATTCCCGGGGCAGTTCAAAGTGCGGTGCCGTCGCTCGTGGGAACCGCCGCGTGGCAGCGGGCTGGGACACGACGCCAATCAGGTCTCCCAGAGGGAGAGGGGAGCGTAGCGGGCGGGGTTACAGCGGCGCGCCGAGGCGGTGGTTCTGCATGAACTGGGCGGCCGGCATCGGGCGGGCGAACAGGAAGCCCTGCAGCACGCCGCAGCCGGCGCGGCGCATGTGCTCGCACTGCTCCGGGGTCTCGACGCCCTCGGCGACCGCGACCAGCCCGAACTCGTCGGCGATGTGGACGATCGCCCGGACGATGGCGGCGTCGCCACGGTCGGCGTCGGCGTTGCGCACGAAGCCCTGGTCGACCTTGACCTCGTGGAACGGCAGGTTCTTCAGGTGCAGCAGGCTGGAATAGCCGGTGCCGAAGTCGTCCAGCGACAGGCGCACGCCGATCTCGGCCAGCCGGCGCAGGCGCTCGCGCATCAGCGGCGAGTGGTCGAGCATGCTGCCCTCGGTCAGCTCCAGGGTCAGGCAGCCGGCGTCGATGCGGTAGCGCGACAGCGCCAGCTCGACCGCCTCGACGAAGCCCTCCTCCTGCAGCTGCCGGGCGCTGACGTTGATCGCCAGCGGCACCGGCGGCCCGAACACCGAGCTGGCCTCGACCAGCCGGCAGGCCTCGGCCAGCACCCAGGCGCCGACCGGCACGATCAGGCCGGTCTCCTCGGCCAGCGGGATGAACTCGGCCGGCATCACCAGGCCGCGGCTGGGGTGCTTCCAGCGGATCAGCGCCTCGGCGCCGCACAGCCGCCGCTCGCCGTCGACCTTGGGCTGCAGGGCCAGCTGGAACTCGCCGCGCTCCAGCGCCACGCGCATGTCCTGCTCCAGCTCCAGGCGCGACACCACGGCATCGTGCATCTGCTGGTGGAAGGCGACGGCGCGGCCGGCGCCGCGCGCCTTGGCCGCGTACATGGCGGTATCGGCCTCACGGATCAGGTCGTCGTGGTTCTCGACCAGCAGCTTGGGGAACACGGTGACGCCGACGCTGGCGTCCAGGCGGAACGCGCGCCGGTTGAGCAGGAACGGGCGCCGGATCTCCTCGATCAGCCGGCGCGCCAGGTCGAGCGCGGTGTGCTCGGCGTCGTCGGCGGACTCGCCGCACACCGGCAGCAGCACCACCATCTCGTCGCCGCCCAGGCGCGCGACGGTGTCGCCGCTGCGCACGGCGGCGCTCAGCCGGCGCGCCACCTCGCGCAGCACCTCGTCGCCGACCAGGTGGCCGAAGCTGTCGTTGATGCCCTTGAAGCCGTCCAGGTCGATGAACACCAGGGCGCCGAAGCGGCCGGCCCGGCGCGCCGCGACCAGGGCCTCGCGCAGGCGGATGGTGACGACATCGCGGTTGCTCAGGCCGGTCAGGGCATCGGTGGTGGCGGCCCGGCGCAGCGACAGCTCGGCCTCGCGGCGGCCGGAGATGTCGAGCAGCACGCCGGCCATGCGCGCCGGCACCTCGTCGCCGTCGCGGTCGGTGACGGCGCCGCAGGCGAGCATCCAGCGCCAGCCGCCGTCGGCATGGTCGGCGACCCGGAACTCGGCCTGGAACAGCCCGCGGCCGTGCCCGAGGTAGGCATCCAGGCGCTCGCGCAGCCCCGGCAGGTCCTCGGCGGCGATCAGGTCGTCCCAGCGCAGCGAAACGGTCGAGTCCCGGTCGAGCCCGAGCAGGGCATGCCAGTGCTCGTCGCCCTCGATGCGGCCGTTGGCCAGGTTGGCGCTCCACAGGCCGATCTGCGCCGCCGACATGGCCAGGCTCAGCCAGCGTTCCTGGCGCCGTGCCCGGGTCTCGTCGGTGAAGCAGGCGACCGCGCCCTCGATGCCGCCGTCCATCGCCCGCAGCGGCTGGCAGTTCACCCGCAGCCAGCGGCGTTCGCCGTCGGCCGGCAGGATGCCGATCGCCAGGTCGACCACCGGCTCGCCGGATTCCAGCGTCGCCATGACCGGGTGGCGCTCGGGCGGCAACGGCCGGCCCTCGCCGTCGACCAGTTGCCAGCGCGGGTCCAGGGCGCTGCGGCCGAGCAGCTGCCCCTGCGCCAGGCCGAGGATCTCCAGCGCCATGGCATTGCCCTGCAGCACACGGCCCTGGGCGTCCAGCACCACCATGCCGGCCGGCAGGGCCGCCACCAGCGAGCGCATCGCGGCCTCGCGGGCGAGCAGGGCCGAGACGTCGGTCTCCAGGTGCACGAAGCCGCCGAGCGCGCCCTCGGCGTCGCGCAGCGGCGTCATGTCCATGTCCAGCGGCAGGCTGCCGCCGTCCCGGTGCCGGCGCCAGACCATCAGGTGCAGGGGCTCGCCGTCGCGGCGCGCCTGGCCGATCCGCTCGCGCACCGCCGCCGGCACCGCGTCGTCGTCGAGCAGGGCGCAGGCCGGGCGGCCCAGGACCTCGGCGGCGGACCAGCCGAGCAGCCGGGTGAAGCCCGGGTTGCACCAGGTGATGCGGCCGTCGGGATCGGTCAGCAGCACCGCCATGCCGGTGCGTTCGGCGACCTGCGCCAGGTGCGGCAGGGCGCCGGGCAGGGTGGCGACGCTGGCGCAGGTGCCCTCGGCGACGGCGCCCAGGTCGCCCGGGCCGGTGGCCACGTCCGCGGCCTGGCCGGCCGCGTCCGGTGTCGCGCAGGCGGCAGCGGGCGGCACCGTCACCGGCGCCGCCGGTGGCCTGTTGGACTGCTCATGCACGACCCCTCCGTCGTCCGGGCGGTGAAGCAGCCGTGAAGACTACCCCAGCCCCGGCCCCGGCGCATGTCCCCTCACCAGCGCGCCGTGAAGGTCGCCACCACCACGGCCAGTGCCTGGCGCCAGCGCGCCTCCAGGGTCGGGCCGAAGCCGGGGTCGAACTCGCGCAGGGTGGCGACCAGCGAATCCACCCAGTACGGGTACAGGTGCGGCGGCACCGGCGCGTGGCCGGCGCGGGAATGCACGTCGGCCATGTGCTCGACCGGCCGCCGCACCAGGGCGCTGCCGCCGGCATGGGCGATGGCGATGCTCAGTCCCCGGCGCAGCGCCATGCGCTGCCGGCCCATGTCGGTGCGCGCGAACATCGGCGCGATGTCCGGATGGCTGGCCAGGAAGCGCCGGTAGAAGGCCTCGATCACCGGCCCGCCGCGCAGCGCGCGGCCGTAGCTGCTTTGCAGGTCGTCGTAGGCGTCGGACATGGCGGCTGGGGCGGGGCGCGTTCAGGAGGGGCGCCAGTGTCGGCCGCGGGCGGTCGGGGTGCCTTGATCCAGGCCCTTGACTTGGCTGCCCGGGCGTCGGCAGGCCGCCGACCGTCCCGCCCGCCGCCCTGCCCCTGCGGACCTGTCCCGGGCCCATGCGTCCGCCCTGCACGCCATGGTGGCGGGTCAGCCGCCCGCCCGGGCACACTGCCGCCATGGTCGATTACTCGCTGATCGCGGTCTGGGCCGCCCTGGTGCTGGCGGCGGCCTTCGTGCTGGACCGCGACAACGACCCGCACTGGAAGGCGCTGGTCGGCGCCGTGGTGCTGGGCGCGGCGCTTTGGCGGATCGCGCGGCCCGGGGATGCGCTGTGGACCACGCTGGTGCACGCGGGGATGGCGATCGGGATGGGGGTGCACCGGCAGGTTCGGCGGCGCGGGGGATGAGGTCGCGAAACGCAGCGGGGCGCCCGAAGGCGCCCCGTGCGGTACCAAGCGAAACACTCAGGAGGTCAGACCGTCGCCGCCAGCTTGAAGATGGGCAGGTACATGGCCACCACCAGGGTGCCGACGATGCCGCCGATGACCACCATGATCAGCGGTTCCAGGGTCGAACTCAGCGTGTCGACGGCGTTGTTGACCTCTTCCTCGTAGAACTCGGCGACCTTGACCATCATGTTGTCCAGGGCACCGGCCTCCTCGCCGATGGCGCACATCTGAATGACCATGTGGGGGAAGATGCCGACCTGCTGCATGGACAGGTTCAGGGCGTGGCCCACCGCCACGTCCTGTCGGATCTGTTCGGTGGCCTCGGCGTAGATGATGTTGCCCGTGGCACCCGCAACGGACTCCAGCGCCTCGACCAGGGGCACGCCGGCCTTGAAGGTGATCGCCAGGGTGCGTGCGAAGCGGGCGATCGCCGACTTGTGCATGATCGGCCCGATGATCGGGATCTTGAGAAGCAGACGATCCAGGGTCCTGGCGACGTTTCGCGACCGTTTCTTGGCATAGATCAGGCCGGCGATGGCACCAACGACCGCCATCAACAGCCAGACGCCGTGCGCCTGCATCCATTCGGATATCGAGATGATCAGCAGCGTGAAGCCCGGCAGGTCGCCGCCGAAGGCCTGGAAGGACTCCTGGAACTGCGGGATCACATAGATCAGCAGGATGGCCGTGACGATGATGGCGACCGCCAGCACCATGGCCGGATAGAACATGGCCTTCTTGACCTTGGCCTTGATCGACTCCATCCGCTCCTTGTAGTCGGCGATGGTCGCCAGGATGGTGTCGAGCACGCCGGCGCCCTCGCCGGCCTTGACCAGGCTCACATACAGCTCGTCGAACTGGACCGGGTGCTTGCCCAGGGCCTCGTGCAGGGTGGCGCCGCCCTCGACATCGAGCTTGATGTCCTCGATGAGCTTGCGGAAGCGCGGGTTCTTCTGGCCGTTGGCCAGGATGTCCAGGCTCTGCACCAGGGGCACGCCCGAGGCCATCATGGTGGCGATCTGGCGCGAGAAGAATGCGATGTCGCGCGGCTTGACCGGCTTGCTGCCCAGGCTGAAGACCGATTTGGTCTTCTTCTTGACGTTGACGCCGGAAAGCCCCTGCTTGCGCAGTTCGGCACGGACGAGGGCCTCGCTCTTGCCCTGGATCTCGCCCTTGAGGACCTTGCCGCGCTTGTCCTTGCCCTGCCAGAGGAAGGTGCCCATCTGGGACACGGTGGCCCGGCCGGTTGCAGTCGCTGTCGCCACGGGAATGTCTCCCCACAGACACTCGGATAGAGACTGCCCTTTTACCCGAGCCCCCGGCGCCAGGCAAGCAATCTCAGGGACTTCCGGCGGGAATGTGGACGCCGGCACAGGTCCTGACGCGTTCCGGGCGGTCCTGGACCCGCGAAAGCGGACCGCCATCACGGTCTGTTCCCGCCCCCCCCCCTTGCCCCCCCGTGCTCGGCTCGCTGGGTCGCCACCCCGCCACCGGTGGGCGGGGATTCGTTTAACCTTGCCCCAGCCCGGGGAGCCCTGAATGAAGCTGAGCGTCATCCTGCCCGCCAAGAACGAGGCCGTCGGCCTGGCCCGGGTGCTGCCGGCCCTGCGCGCCATGCTGCCGGACGCCGAGGTGATCGTGGTCGACGACGGCTCCAGCGACGATACCGCGGCGGTGGCCCGGGGCCATGGCGCCACCGTGCTGTCGGCGCCCTATTCCATGGGCAACGGCGCGGCGATCAAGCGCGGCGCCCGCGCGGCGAGCGGCGAGGTCCTGGTGTTCATGGACGCCGACGGCCAGCACGACCCGACGCATATCCCGGCGCTGCTGGCGAAACTGGACCTGGGCTACGACATGGCGGTGGGCGCCCGCGACAGCAGCGGCCAGGCCAGCCGCCACCGTGGCCTGGCCAACGCCCTGTACAACCGCCTGGCGAGCTGGATGACCGGCCACCCGGTGCTGGACCTGACCTCGGGCTTCCGCGCCGTGCGCGCCGGCCGCTTCCGCGAGTTCCTGCACCTGCTGCCGAACGGCTTCAGCTACCCCACCACCATCACCATGGCGTTCTTCCGCAGCGCCTTCCCGGTCGCCTACGTGCCGGTGCCGGTGGCCCGCCGCGAGGGCACCACCAGCCATATCCGGCCGATCAAGGACGGCCTGCGCTTCCTGCTGATCATCTTCAAGATCGCCACCCTGTATTCGCCGCTGAAGCTGTTCGTGCCGACCGCCTTCGCCTTCGCGGCGCTCGGCCTCGGGCACTACGCCTACACCTTCGCCACCCAGGGCCGCTTCACCAACATGAGCGCCCTGCTGCTGAGCGCCGCGGTGATCGTGTTCCTGGTCGGCCTGGTGTCCGAGCAGATCACCAGCCTGACCTACCGGCGCGACGAGCGCGAATGAGCGTCGGCGGCCTCGCGCGCAGGCTGCTGGCGCCGCTGCGGCGCACGCCGCTGCACCCGCAGTGGCTGCTGGGCGACCGGCGCGGACTGGGTCGATGGCTGGGCCGGCACAGCCGCGGCATCGTCCTCGACGTGGGCTGCGCCGACCGCTGGGTGCATCCTTGGCTGGATCCGGCCTGTACCTATGTCGGCCTGGACTACCCTGCCACCGGGGGCCTGCTCTATGGCGCGCGACCCGACGTCTTCGCCGATGCCGGACGGCTGCCATTCGCCGATGCCAGCGTCGACACCGTGATCCTGGCCGAGGTGCTGGAGCACCTGCGTGAGCCGGCCGCGGCGCTTGCCGAGATCCGCCGCGTGCTGCGCCCCGGCGGCGTGCTGCTGGCCTCGATGCCCTTCCTCTATCCGGTGCATGATGCGCCCCACGACTACCAGCGCTATACGCGGCACGGACTGGCCGAGGCCGTGGAGCGTGCCGGGCTGCGCCTGAGCCAGGTCGAACCCAGCCTTCACGCTGCCGCCAGCGCCGGCCTGATCGCGAATCTTGCGCTGAGCGGTTGCGTGTTGCAGGGCTGGCGCAAACGCCATGCCGGGATCCTGCTGGCACCCTTGCTGTTGCCGCTGGTTCCGCTGATCAACCTGTTCGCCTGGCTCTGCGCACGCCTGCTGGCGGACTGGCCGGACCTGACCGCGGGGCACAGGTTCCTGGCCACGCGCTGAGCCGGCAGGTCCTCAGCGGCGCAGGTGCAGGCCGGTCGCGAGCAGGCCCAAGCCCAGGTCGGTCGCCGTCGTCCAGAGGCGCATGGCCACCGACAGCGTGACCGCCTCCGGTGTCGGCAGCAGCAATGCCAGCAAGCCGACCAGGGTCACATCGCGGATGCCTATCCCGGCCGGCGCGAAAAAAGCCAGAAATCCGAGGACCATCGCTGCCGTGTTCGCCAGCAGCATGAGTCCCAGCAGCCCCGGGTCGACGCCTTCACCCCCGTGCAGGGTCAGGTAGAGGGCGACCATGACCAGGCCATGGCAGACCCAGCCGGCCGCATACCAGAGCAGCCAATGCCGGTAGCGGTCGAGGTTGGCACCGTGCCAGGGCTCCCGCTCACCCTGGCCAGGGATCCGGCGGACCAGCGCCGCGAGCGGCAGGGCGACGCCCGAGACCACGGCGCGCGCCGACACGAACAGCAGCAAGGCGGCGGCCAGCAGGACAGGACTCCACCATGGCGACCATCCCATCGAGGTCGGAACCAGGGCCGCCGACAACGAAGCGACCAGCGCCGCCGAGTGGAAGACAAGGCCCTGCTCGACCACGGCAAGCACAGCGCCCTGGCCGGTGCCGACGCCCTGGCGCGCCAGCAGGCCGCCCCGGGCGACGAGACCCCAGACCTTCCCGGGCAGGTACTTCCCGACCGCCATTACCGCCTGATGCACCAGCACCTGGTCGAGCCTGGGCGCGTGGCCGCCGCCATCGCGCAGCACGGCCCGCCAGCCCAGGGCCAGGGCCAGCCAGACCAGGCACTGCAGCAACAAGGCCATCAACAGCCAGCCCGGCTGCCAGAGCGCCGGTACCGGCACCGAGGCGAGCAGGCCGCCGCCATGACGCATCGCCAGCAGTCCGGCTGCCAGCAGGAACGCAAGGAGCCAGGCCCGGCGAAGCAGGACGAGCCACCGTCGATTATCGGCAGGTGGCGCTGGCGTGGCGCCGGTGACGCTCACGCCCGCTCCGCCCCCTCGGGCGTCCTGGCCAGGAAGAACAGATGCGATGGCCGGCGACGCAGTCCGAGCCAGACCGGCAGGGCGAACAGGGGTGCCGACAGGGCCGCCAGTCCGCGCAGCGGCCAGGCCAGTGGCAACGGCAGCGGCCGGGTTCGCCGGACGACCAGCGCGCCGATGCGCCGCATCACTTCCGCATAGCCCATGCCACCTGCCCGCCGGACCTCGACGTCGACCAGGCCCGCGGCAACGAGGAGGCTGCGCAGCGCGCGCGGCGAGAACCACAGGAAATGGTGCGGCGGCAGGTCGCCCTCGTTCATCCTGCGGTCCAGGCCGGCCAGGAACCGGTCCCGCGCCGGCACGCTGCCGGCGATCTGCGCACCCGGCCGGGCAATCCGTGCGACCAGGGCCAGGAACTCCCGCGGGGCGTCCTGGTGCTCAAGTACCTCGAAGAAGGTCACCAGGTCGAAGCGACGCCCGGCGGCCAGCGACTCCGCCACGAAGGCCTGCAGGGGCAGGGCCTGCACCGTGTCCAGGCCGTACTTGTCGCGCGCCACCCGGATGCTGCGGGCATCCTGGTCGAGGCCATGCGCCTCGAAGCCGATGCCGGACAGTCGGGCCGGAACCGCGCCATCACCGCACCCGACGTCCAGGCTGCGGCCGGGCACCAGGTCGAGCGCGAACAGCGGCTCGGCCCAGCGCGGAAAGGGTCGACGCCCCTCGTGGTAGTCGGCGTAGGCCTCGAAGCCCTCGCCTTCGTAGACGCTGGGGTCGGCCACCAGCGGCGTCCAGAACTGGAGATCGCAGGCCGGACAGGCCTGCAGGGTGTAGCGCACCGCGTTGTGACGGGCACGATGATCCGTCGCCGGCCGGCGCGGCGGCGCATCACCGCCGCAGGCGGGGCACCGGGCGACCGATGGCTGGCTTCGACTGTCCAAGGCGTGTCCTCCAGCGACGTCGTGGTTCAGGCGGGTCCGCACGCGGGCTGCGCATCATCCTGCCACCACGCCCAGGTCGCGCGCAGCCCCTGCTCCAGCGAGGTCGCGGCATGCCAGCCGAAGGTCGCGGCCGCGGCCGCCGGGGACGGCGCGATCGCCTGCACGTCGACCCGGCGCCCGGGCAGGAAGTCCCGGCGCAGCGGCCGGTCGGTGACGGCGTCGACCACGTCGAGCAGGTCGACCAGGCTCACCGCCTGGCCGCTGGCGGCGTTGTAGACGGCGAAGCCGGGGAATGCCCCGGCGCCCACCACCGCCTGCACCAGGTCGAGCAGGTCGTCGATGTACAGGTAGTCGCGGACGGTGGAGCCATCGCCCCACAGGGTGACCGGCTCGCCGGCCAGCGCTGCCGCCATGGCGGTCGGCACGATGCCGAAGCCGCCGCGCCGGTCCTGGCCCGGACCGTAGACGTTGCTCGGCCGCAGCACCACCACGGCGCCACCGTACTGGCCGGCGTAGGCCGACAGGAACAGCTCGACCGCCGCCTTGGCGGCGCCGTGGTAGGAGCGCGGCCGCAGCGCCTGCTGCTCGGTCACCGGCGCGGCGCCGCAGTCACCGTACACGGTGCCGCCCGAGGACAGGTACAGCAGGCCGCAGCCGGCCACCGACTGCATGGCCTCGATCAGGGCGAGGGAGACCGCCAGGTTGGCGTCGATCTCGGCGCGGGGCTGGCCCAGGGTGCTGCCCGGCGTGCTAGCCGCGGCGGCGTGCAGCAGCCAGTCGCAGCCGGCGAGGACATCGCGGAAGACGGCTGGATCGGTGAAGGCGTCGACCCGCGTCGGCACCTGCAGGCCCTGCGCCGGCCGCCGGACCAGTCCAAGCACCTCATGGCCGGCACCGGCCAGGCGCGCGCACAGGGCACGCCCGATGAAGCCCCCGGCACCCAGTACGGCAATCCTCATTCGCGGGCTCCGGACAGCAGTTGCCGATACAGCGCAGCGTAACGCGCGGCGCAGTCGTCCCAGGTGCCGATCTGCGCGCGCACCCAGTCGCGTGCCGCCGTGCCGATCGCGCGGTTGCGCGGCGCCTGCTCCAGCGTCGCGAAGGCAGGTGCCAGCCCCTCGGCGCCATCGCACAGCCAGCCGGTCTCGCCATGGCGCAGCAGGTCGCGGTGCGCGGGAATGTCCGAGGCGATGATCGGCAAGCCGGCGGCCATCGCCTCCAGCATCACCTGCGGGCGCCCCTCGGCATGCTGGCTGAGCGTGACCAGGCCCGTGGCCGCGGGAAACGCGTCCTTGCACAACTGGTCGGGCGTCGCCGGGCCATGGTGGACGACCCAGGGCGGCAGGGTCATCTCCTCCTGCATCGGACCAAAAAGGTGCAGCTCACGACGGCCGTCCTGGAAGTGCGGCGCGCACCAGTCGAACAGGGTGCCGATCTTGCCGCGGGTGATGCGGCTGACGCACAGCCAGCGCGCCGGCGTTGAGGGCGCGCGCACCAGTTCGAACCAGCACGGATCGATGCCGAACGGCACGAAGCGCACCTGGGCGACATCGCCGAAGCGCCGCTCCAGTTCCGGCACCATCCAGTCGGCATTGGGACAGATGGCGGTGGCGCGCCGCCGGAACACGCGGCGCAGCAGCGCGGTCATGCCCGGCAGACGCAGCAACTGCATGTCGGTGCCGAGCACCGTGGTCAGCAGGGGCACGCGGTCGCGCGGCAACACCAGCGCGTTCTGCAGCCAGTTGACATGGCGCAGGTCCAGGCCGGCCTCGCGCCGGTACAGGCGGCGCAGGTGGCCGAGCAGACGCAGCGGCTGCCACACGCCGCGCAGCCCGCCGGCCCGCACCAGGTGGGCGATGCCGCCGGCCGCCATGAGCTCGGCCAGCCAGGCCGATTCCGCGGATGTCGCGGCATCGACCACGTTGTCCGGTAACTCGCCGGGCGGCGACCAGGTACGCAGGGCGATGTCCGGCCGCCGGGCCAGGGCCCAGGTCAGGTGGCGGATGAACAGGCCGCGCCAGTCACCCGAGCCTGAGGGATACGAGGTGCTGACCATCAGGATTCGCATCTATGCCCCCCTGGCGCGCCCAAACCAGATTCTCGCCCGTCTGTAGACACCTTTGCCCGCACAGTGACAGGTCCGATGCCTCGGGGCGCCTGCGCATCCCGCGACCTCATTCGTTTGCACGGACTTCTCCAGTCTCCACCCAGCGCAATCCCAGGCGCTCCGCCAACAAGGGCGAAAGCGACTCTGCGAAGCGGCCGTTGAGATGCTGCTGGTCACGGAAGGTCAGCAGGCCGTCGACCCGGGCCCGACAACTGCCCTGCGGACAGACCGCGTCGTTCAGATCGACAACCCGCGCGCTGCCCATGCCCCGCACCGCCTCCTCCAGGATTCGAGTCACGTTGGGAGCGCGCGATCGCTCGAGGCGGAAGCTGCATCTTTCCGGGCTGGCCAGAAGCCTGTGCAACCAGCCTCGCGGGGACTCACATTCCGGCGCGTGAAACGGCAGCACCGGCGTGGGCGCCAGAACAGCCACGCGCGGCACGCTCGCCGCCAGCCTTTCCAGTACCCGACGCGATCCCTCCCGCCATCGTTCATCGTCAAGCTCATAGCCACCGCTGGACCCCACCACCACCAGGTCGGCACCAAAGGTCCCGACGTTGTCAAGCACGCGCTCACGCCAGCGACTGCATTCCACATAGTCGCGACCGATACGGGAGTAGTAAATTTCCTCGTCGACCATCGGGCAGGCTGACTTGGTCAATACGATCAGTCTCCAGCCAGCCGATTGCACGATGGCGTGGAAGGCGGGGAACCACTGCAGACCGACACTGTCGCCGACCAGAAGGATGGTCGCGCCCGCTTCACCTTCGCCTTCGAAGAAGCAAGGCCGCAAGGTATCTGAGTGGTACCACTCGTCGCAGCCCATCTCGTAGATCACCGGTGAAGTCACTTCGCCGTGCGCGCCGCTCCAAGAGAGCGAGTCATTCATCGCTCTACTCTGGATCGCCAAGAACATCCATGCCAAGGCGATCATCAGTCCCAGCGAGGCAACCACGGTGGCTCCCGGATACCGTGCAACCAGCCTGGAACTGCGTACCGGCGCCTCGACGAAGCGCAGGCTCAGCCACGCGAGGGGCAGGGCGGCAAGGACGAGGCCCAATCGGACTCCGGTTCGCTCGGTATCGAACACCTCACTGCCAAGGACCAGGAGTGGCCAATGCCAGAGGTACCAGGCATAGGAGATTCGCCCCAGAAATTGCATGGGGGGTGCCGCCAGCAGCCTGCCCGTGGGCGAGCGCCGGGGTGCGACCGCCAGCACCAGGGCCGTACCGAGGGTTGGCACCAGCGCCCACATTCCCGGGTACGGCGTGTGCTCGTCCAGCAGCATCGCCGCGACCAGAACCAGGGTCAGGCCGAGGCCCGCCATGGGTATCCGAACGGTTGCAGCGCTCCAAGGGGTTGGAGCGGGGGTTCCGACGGTCGATCGCGGCCCTGGCGCCAAGAGGAACACCAGCGCACCGGCAGCGAACTGCCAGGCACGCAACGGCGTCAGGTAGAAGGCCAGCATGGAAGACGACTGGGTGAACCAGAGGCAGGCCAACAGGCTCAGCAGGAGAAGCCCGAACAAGGCTGCCTTCAAACCGGGCAAGCCCCATGCCCGCGCGCCCAGCAGCAACGAAAGCATGGCCGGCCACACGAGATAGAACTGCTCCTCGACGCCCAGCGACCAGGTATGGAGGTAAAGGTTCGACGCCTGGTCCGGCTGGAAATAGTCGAGCTGGGCAAACGCGTAGTGCAGATTGCTCAGCCACCAGGAAGCCGCCGCGCCGGAGACCGCCTGCTCCGGAATTCGCCCTGGGACCATCAGCTGCCAGGCCAGCCACGCGGTGACGACCAGCATGATGGCGAGGGCGGGCAACAGTCGCCGGAACCTGCGCGCATAGAAGGCCAGCATTCCAATGCGCCCGGTGGCGGCATGTTCGGTCACCAGCAGGCCGGTGATCAGGTAGCCGGACAACACGAAGAAGACATCGACGCCGATGAATCCCCCGGCCAGGCCTGGCAGCCCCGCATGTGCCGACACCACCAGCAGGATGGCAACCGCCCTGAGGCCCTCGATATCGGGTCGGAACGACCAGCCGTTCATGGATTCTCAGTCCAGGTCCCTGCATGGCGTTCCGGCAACGCCTGGTTCGTCGTCGCCATTGCCCCGGGGGTGTCCGAGATTCGTGTCGGCTCCCGCCTCGGCGGGCGCACCCTCACCTGCCATGCAGTCCAGGCGTTGCTCGATCCTTGCCATCTGCGCCGCGAACTGGCCGGCGCGCACCCGGTCCCGCAACCGGCCGAACTCTGCCAGCGCCTCCTCTCGGTGGCCGGTCGCGGCCAGGAATTCGACCAGATTGAGCTGGTACTGCGGGTCGCCGGCCGAGGCAGCGTCGCGCGCCAGGGTCAGCGCGAGCGGCTCGTCGCCCAGGCGGTTGTAGGCGAAACGCGCGAACGCGTAGAGCACCATGGCATCAGCAGGCTCCTTGCTGCTGGCCAGCACCAACATTTCCAGCATCGCCTGGTCCGGGAGTCGGCAACGCTGTTCGACCTGGCAGTCGATCAGCGTCCTGATCGCAGTGGAGTCCTCTGGCGTGAGGCCGCGACTGCGCAGCCGCTGCTCGATCGCGGCCCAGGCATCCGCCGGGGCGGTCTGCCCGGTGCGATCGGCAAGCATCAACAGGGCGACCGGCGGCAACAGCCCGCTGCCGTCCAGCGCCATCGCGCGCCGCAACACCCCCGCCGCCTCGCGGGTCAGGGGCGAATCCGGATCGTACCCTCCCAACACCACCAGGGTGCGGCCCAGGTTGTAGGCGGCGCGGCTAGACGCAGGATTGCGGTCGGCCTCTGCCACCGCCAGCCGAACCGGGTCGGCCCACTCCAGCACGCGCAGCAGCAGGGTAGTGCCGGCCAGTACCAGAATGCCCGCCAGGACGCCGGTTCGAACGGCGTTGAATCGCGCACCGGGTTCGACCTGTGGCCAGAGCAGGGCGACAAGTGCCAGCAATGCCCCAACCGACGCGAAGTAGTTGCGGTGTTCGAACACCAGCTCGAGGGGCAGAATGGTCGCGGTCAACAGGTGCGCGGCGAGGAACCAGCCCAGTCCCAACGCCACCAGGGGGCGGCGTCGGCGCAGCGCGAACACGGCGGCCACCAGCAAGGTCAGGCCGGCCAGGGCCGGCAGGGTTGTCCAGGGGTGCAGCAGACCCGTGGAAACCGGCCAGGCATCACGATAGAAACCGAAGAAACCTGGCAACGGCAGGACCGTCCACGCCAGATAGGAAAGCAGCACGCCGGGCTGGGTCAGGAGCCGCTCCATCATCGTGAAGTCGCGGAAGATCCAGGCCGGCGAGTCCATGGTCCTGGGCAGCAGCCAGGACAGTCCGACCACGGCGGGAAACACCAGGAAAACGATGTGGAACGCCAGCATCTGGCGGCCACCAGGGCGAGCGCGGAACAGCGTGAACTCCAGCACCAGGGTCAGCACCGGCAGCAGGACCGCGGTCTCCTTGGCCGTTGCGCCCGCCACCACACAGGCGGGCACGCCCAGCCACAACCGCCAGGGAACGCCAGGCGTGCCGGCGGCCAGGCGGCTGCGGCCCTCCACATAGAGGATCAACCCCAGCAGGACGAACACCTGCGCCAGGCTCTCCATGCGCTGCACCACGTACAGCACCCCGGTCAGGTTGATCGGGTGCAGCAGCCACAGGGCGGTGACCAGCAGGGCCAGCATCTCCCCGGATGCCGAGGTCGCGGGTTTGCCGGGCGCGGCCAGCCCGGGGAGGCGCCGCAACAGAACGAACAACAGCAGGCCGTTGAGCAGATGGATGGCCAGGTTGGTCAGCTTCATCGGCCCCGGAGCCAGACCGGTGAAGTAGTGGTTCAGCGCGAAGCTCAGGGACGCCAGCGGTCGCTGGAAGTCGCTGGCGGGCGATGCCCAGGCGGCCGCCGACAGCTCCGTGAGGGACAGCGACTCGACATGCAGGGCCGTGGCATCGACGATGTTCGGAAAGTCGTCGAATTCGAAGCCACCCCGCAGGCCGGGCCAGTAGACGACCGCAGAGGCCAGCAGGACCAGCGCCAGGACCAGACGGATTCGGGCGGACTTCAAATGGGATTCCCCTGGCGGCGCGACCATCACCAGGGGCCATTCTGGCCCACACAAGGAACTCGGGCGAGTACGACGCAGGATCGGGGGCCGATCAGGCCGCCGGCCGAGGATCTGTGAACTCTCTCACACATGGACCCGCTGCGTCAGGAAGCGACCGCGGCAGGCAGAAACCTGCCCTCGCGCGTCAGGGTCCCCGACAGGCCGTGGCTCGGTACTTGTCGGCAAGCGAGCCGCCCGTACAAGTCCAGTTGACCGCCGAATCGTTCGCGATCAGGCTGGGCGCAAGTACCAGCGTGTCGCCCGAGATCGCGGAGTTGACCTTGTTGCCGAAGGTGACTTCGATGCCCGTGGTGGTCACCTCCACCTGGGCCACGTAGGGGCCGGTGATCGATCCGGGCAGCGGCAGCCCTGCCTGAGCATTGTCGACGGGCAGCACGCCGCGGTTGGAGGCGTACTCCCACACCGCCGCCCGGGCGGTCCCGGCGATGCTCAGGCCTTCCGCAACCTGGGCGCGTACGGTGTAGTCCTGGTACGCGGGCAGCGCCAGCGCGGCCAGGATGGCAATGATGGCCACCACCACCATCAGCTCGATCAGCGTGAAACCGCGGGCGGAAACGGGGGTGCGGGTGCGTTCCATGACTCAGGGCTCCATGCCGGTTCGGCGGTAGAGCTGCAACTGCCGTGCCAACGCCGGCCAGCTGGCACTGCCTTGTACGCATGCCTGCCTTCGGTCATCCTGCATCGCAGTCTCGTCCCAGGGAGTCCGGCGTGGACCCGATCCGCCGTCGCCAGCAGCGCCTGCTGCTGGCCATCTTCGTGCTGTCCGGCTTCGCCGGACTGATCTACCAGTCGATCTGGTCGCACTACCTCGGCCTGTTCATGGGTCATGCGGCGTTTGCCCAGGCCCTGGTGCTTGCCATCTTCATGGGCGGCATGGCGCTGGGGGCGGCCTGGATCGCGCGCAGCGGCGAACGCTGGCGCAACCTGGTCCGCGGCTACGCCGTGGTCGAGGTGGTCATCGGTGTGTTCGGACTGCTGTTCCACTATGTGTTCGTCGGCGTGGTCGGCTTCAGTTACGACACGCTGATTCCGGCACTGGGGGCGCCGTGGGCGGTCAACCTGGCCAAATGGCTCATCGCCGCGGCCCTGATCCTGCCGCAGACCATCCTGCTCGGCATGACCTTCCCGCTGATGAGCGGCGGCCTGATCCGCCGCTTCCCCGGCCAGGACGGCGCCATGCTGGGCGGCCTTTACTTCACCAACAGCCTGGGTGCGGCGATCGGCGCCCTGGCCACCGCCTTCGTGCTGCTGCCATGGGTCGGCCTGCCCGGCGCCACCGCTGCGGCCGGACTGATCAATCTGGCGGTCGCCGCGCTCGCCTGGTGGCTGGCCCGCGATCCCGAGCCCGCTCCGCGCCCTGTCGCGGTCTCTGCGCAAGGGCCCGGCGCGCCCCGGCCGCTGTTGCGCCTGGTCCTGCTGGGCACCGCCCTGTCAGGCGCCGCCTCGTTCGTCTACGAGATCGTCTGGATCCGCATGCTGAGTCTCGCCGTCGGCAGCACTTTGCATGCCTTCGAGCTGATGCTGGCCTCCTTCATCCTGGGCATCGCCCTCGGCGGCCTCTGGGTTCGCCACCGTGCCGACCGCACCGCCGATCCGCTGCGGATGGTCGGCTGGATGCAGGTCTGGATGGGCCTCACGGCGCTGGCCTCGCTGGTCTTCTACGCCAATGCCTTCGGCTGGGTCGGCTGGCTGATGCAGGCCCTTGGCCGCTCCGACGCCGGCTATGCGCTTTTCAACGCCGGAACGGCCGGGATCGCGATGCTGATCATGCTGCCGAGCGCGTTTTTTGCCGGCACCACCCTGCCGCTGTTCACCGTGGCCCTGCTGCGCGCCGGGGCCGGTGAGCGCGCGATCGGCCGTGTCTACGCCTGGAACACCATGGGCGCGATCGTCGGTGTGTTCGCCGCCATCCATCTGTTGATTCCGGGCCTCGGCCTCAAGCTGGCACTATGCGTGGCCGCGGCCGTGGATATGACGATCGGCCTCGTGCTGTTGCGGCGCGGCCCGGCCAGCCGGCCAGTGCTCTTGCGCTTCGCAACGGCGGGCGCGTTGGCGGTGATCGGCCTGGCCCTGGCAATCACCCGGGTACCGTTCGACCCCATGCGGCTAGCCTCGGGCGTCTACCGTTCGGGCCACGCCACCCTGGATCCCGATGAGCGGATCGTCTTCTATCGCGACGGCAAGACGGCGAGCGTTTCCGTGGTCGCGTCGCCGGCCGGCTACGTCCGGATCGCCACCAACGGCAAGGTCGACGCCTCGATCTCGTTGATCGAGGGCCGGCCGCCGCAACTGGACGAACCGACCATGGTGCTGGCCGCCGCCCTTCCGCTGGCCATGCACGACAACCCGCGCCAGGTCGGGGTGATCGGCTTCGGCTCCGGACTCACCACCCACGCCCTGCTAGCCGATCCGCGCATCGAGCGGGTCGACACCATCGAGATCGAGGCGGCCATGGTCGAGGGCGCCAAGGCCTTTGGCGAAAAGGTCGAGCGCGCCTACCTGGACCCGCGCTCCAACATCATCATCGACGACGCCAAGAGCGTCTTCGCGGGCCAGCAGCTCAAGTACGACATCATCGTCTCGGAACCGTCGAATCCCTGGATCAGCGGCGTCGGCGCCCTGTTCTCGCGCGAGTTCTACGAGTTCGTGCCGCGGCACCTGGCCGATGACGGCCTGATGGTGCAGTGGATCCAGCTCTACGAGATCAACGAGGAGCTGGTCGCCTCGGTACTGAATGCGCTGACCCCGGCGTTCCAGGATTATGCGGCCTACCTGTCCAACCACAGCGACCTGCTGATCATCGCCAGCCCGCACGGCCCCCTGCCGCAGGCGCGATTCGAGCGCGTGCTGTCCGGGCAGCTCGGCGACGACCTCGCCAGGCTCGGCCTGACCGAGGCCAGCCAACTCGCGTTCCGCAAGGTTGCCGATGCCCGGCTGCTTCGTGCCCTGGGCCGCCTGCACGGAGACCGGGCCAACTCGGATTTCCATCCGATCCTGAGCCTTGAGGCGCCGCGCACCCGGTACATGAACACCAGCGCCCAGGCGCTCTTCACGCTGCCCTTCCGGGAGCAGCCGGTCCTTGAGTTCCTTGGCGTGCGCGAGCCGATTCCGGCAGCGGTTCCGGTGCCGCCGTTCGGGCATTTCCCCGCCGACGAAAGAAGCATCGTCGCGCGCCTGATGCTGCCGGCCCTGCGTGGCATGCCTTACGAGGTCCCGGCGGGCACGCCCGCGGTGTCGATGACGCCGGCGCTGCTGCTGCGCACCCTGCTGGCCGATTGCGCCCTCGCCAACGATCCCGAGCAACAGGCCATGATCGGCCGGCAACTCGTCCAGGTGGCCGAGCTGACCCTGCCTTACCTGGCCGCAACCGAGCTTCGGGAAAGCTGGATCGCACCGGATTGGGTGCAATGCGAAGCGCTTCCACCCGCGATCGCCGAGCTTCTCGCCTTGATCGGGGCCCACGCCGGACGCGATCCCGATGCGATGATCGCCCTTGGCGACACCTGGCTGGCCGGGATCGAGGCTCGGCGGCCGATCTCGCTGCCGGAAGCGGACGCGCTTGCGCTGTCGGGTGTGCTGCTCGCCCACGCCCGACGAGGCGATTGGGCCGCCGTGGCCGCGGCCGAGCAACGCCTGGGCGAGCAGGTACCTGCCCGGGGCAGTGCCGGGCAGTTGCGCAGCCTGCTGCTGGCTTTGGCCGATGCCGGGCCGGACGTGCCTCTCTAGCCAGAGGGTGCTGGCGCACAGTACGAGGGAAGTCCGGGCGCCGGCCGGGTTTCGGCAGGACTGAGCGGTCAGCCGGACGGCATAGAGCGTCGTGCTTCAAGCTCGGCGACGAGCTTGCCTCGCAGTGCTGCGTGCTCCCGCACCAGCGTTCCCAGCCACCGCTTGAGACGGTGCTGCATCGCGGCCATGCCCCGCCCCGACGGCCCGGCGGCCAGGCCCGGCGACCAATGGGCATCGAGCAGCGCCAAGGCCAGGTCGGGCCTGCCGGCGGTGGCGATCATTGCCGAGGCAGCCAGGGTGACTTCGGCCGAGGGCGAGAGGCCAAGCGCGGCATCGAGCCGGCGCCAGGCGGCGTCGCCCCTCCCGGCCTGCAGCCACCGCCCGGCTTCCACCACGGCGAGATCGCGCACCTGCGCCGGGTTGCGCTGCCACCAGGGGTTGGCCAGCGCGGCCTGCAACAGGGCGTGGGCGATCGCCGTCGCCTGCTGCCGACAACTGATCAGGCGATCGGGGGACTGGCGCAGCCAGGCCACCGCCAGATTGGCCCCCCGGCGGTCCTGGGACAGGGCGCGTCGGCCATAGTCGAGCGTAGGCTCCGCCACGGCGCCTTGCAGACACTCCAGGTCGATCAGGGTCAGCGCCACCTGGACCTCGGGACGCCGCTGCCGCCAGGGCGCGAGACGGCGCAGGCCAGGCTCCGGTCGCGACCACCAGACGTCCCAGGTCGCCGCATGGACCTGCGCCCGTGCCGACTCGGGGAAGCGAGCCGACCAGTCCATCGCCAGCGCCTCGGCATTCCCCCACAACCGTGCCTGCTGGTGGCTGGCGAGGGCCAGCACGGCAACCGTCACCACGGCGATCAGTCCCGCCAGGGCGGCCGGCATTCTCGGACCCAGCACCACGGCGCTGATCGGCAGGAACAGCAAGGCTGCCGGCAGGTAGTTGCGGTGCGGAAACGCCAGTTCGAGGTTGACAGGCCCCGATTCCAGCGCATGCCCGGCCAGGAAGAACAGCCCGGCCAGCGCCAGCAGCGGCCAACGCCGGCGCGTGAGCCACATCAGGCAGCCTGCGCCGATGACCAGCACTGCGGCCGGGAGCGTGGTCCAGGGCGTCAGCAGCCCACGCGATGGCTGGAACTGGTCGACGAACAGGGCGTCGTCGCCAGGGAGGGGCAGCAACAGACGGCGCAGGTAATCCAGCAGTACGCGCGGCTGGCTGAGCAGGCGTTCGCCCAGGCTGTATTCGCGCAGCTGCCGGCTGGACTCGATCGCGTCTGGCAGTTGCAGCAGGAGATAGGCGCCAAGCGCCAGCATCGGGGGCCACAGCAACCAGGCCTGGGCCCGTCGCAGCGCGGCCGCCCGCTGCGGCAAGGGCAATGGCAGCACGGTGGCGTGAAGCACCAGGACCAGCAGCGGAAGCAGCAGGCCGATCGGCTTGCTCAGCGTCGCCAGTCCCAGGGATGCGACGAAGGCCAGCGCCCAGGGCCAGCGTCGGCCGGGCTGCTCCAGCACCAGTCGCCGGTGCAGCGCCAGCCAGGCCAGCAGCCCCAGCAGCACGAAGCCGGTGGCCAGGGTGGCATGGCGCTGCACGATGTAGGGGACGATGCCCGCCTGCAGGGGGTGTACCAGCCAGCAGGCCGTTGCCAGGCTGGCGACCAGCGCGCGCCGTGTGGGCGCCACCGCAGTCGTGGCATGACCGAGGAGCTGCCAGGCCAGGGCCAGCACGAGCAGGCCATTGACCAGGTGGATCGCCAGATTGGTGCGCAGAAAGGGCCCCGGAGCCGCCGGCCAGTCGCGGGCATCGAACAGGAAGCTGGCCACCGCGACCGGCCGGCCGGTGGCATCGGCGATGCCGCTGCTCAGGTAGAGCAGCAGGGATTCCAGGTCGCGTACGCCGCCGTGGCTGCCCAGAGTCGCCAGATTGGCGTAGTCGTCGAATAGGAAGTCGCCGGACAGGGCCGGCGCGAAGGTCCAGAGTCCCAGCACCGCAAGGGCCAGCGCCAGGCCGGCGATCAACACCCGGGCGGACAGCACCATGAGCAAGGGCCGGAAACGAAGAAGGCCGCCATGATGGCGGCCTTCCCCGGGTCAGACCAGACGCTAGATCAGCGGCAGGAGGTCGGACGGTACTTCGGGTCGACGGTGCCGCCAGCCGACGGGCACACCCACTCGACGGAACCGGTCTGGTCGGTCGGCGACAGCAGCAGGGTCTTGCCGCCAATCTTGGCGTTGGCCTTGTTGCCGTAGGTCGCGGTGATGATGCCATTGGCCACGGCGACCTGGGTCACGTACTGGCCCTTGATGCTGGTCGACAGGGCCAGGCCGGCCGAAGCGTTGTTGGTCGGGAAGTTGCCGCGGTTCGAATAGAACTCGGCCACCGCGGTGCGGGCGCCGGAGGACAGGCTCAGACCCTCGGAGACCTGCGAGCGGATGGTGTAGTCCTGGTAGGCCGGCAGCGCGATGGCGGCCAGGATGGCGATGATCGCGACGACGATCATCAGCTCGATCAGGGTGAAGCCCTTGACCTGACGGATGTTCTGCATGGTGACTCTCCTTGGAGTAGCAACTGGTTTGGGGCAACGAACTTTGGCGCCGGGCGGTGATTCGCCCGCGCCGGCGCGGAGAGTGTTGCATGCCCCGTGCCAACTTCAGCAACGAGACAGGTGTCACGGCAGTTTGCATTTGCACCCTCGTCGGGGCGACCCCCGACACAATTGCCGGCACCCGCAGGTCGCCGGTCTGTGCCCGCCCGACGGGAAAGGTCCATAAGTGACGCTGCGCGTCAGCAAGTGACCGGCGGAACGTCACTGTGTGATGTCCATCACTTTTCGAATCAAGGTGTTGCAGGAACTGCGCTTCCGGCAGCCGCTTGCGCGGCCCAGGGGTCGACCCTGACCAGCGGGCCGGGCTCTTCCTCGTTCCCCAGAAGGACCAGCACCGATTCGGACCCGGCGACGACGGGCAGCGCGCGTATCGCCGACGGATCGCCGCCGCGGAGAGCATCGAGCAGGCGCGACCGATCGTTCGCCTGCAAGTGGGGCAGCAGGTTCGCGACCGGCAGCGCACGCGCCCGCAGGTCCGTGATCGCCTGCGCGACCGGCACGTAGTAGCGCGGCCGCAGGTGCAGGTCGCGGCCGGACAGGCTCTCGAAGACGGCCTGTTCGCGGGCCTCCGGTTCGTCCGGCAGCTGCACCGCGACCCAGCGCGGGCCGGTCCAGCCGGGACCGCGGAAGGCTTCCGGCGCCTGCGCCAGGTCGGCGTGGGTGAGCTCGTTGGCCCGCACCACCTCGAAGCGGTCGACTGCACCGACGACGAACACCGGCCTGCCCTGCGCCAGCGTGTAGAGCCCGTAGCCCAGCAGCCCGGCCTGGACCAGGGCGATCACCACCAGGTCGAAGCGCATGCCGGCCTTGCCGGCGCGGAACACCAGGAGGGTGAGCAGTGGGCCGGACAGCAGGGCCACCAGCGCGACCAGCCCGGCGATGCGTGCCGCACCGGTGGCCTGCATCAGGGCGGCGGGATACCAGAGCCACAGGGCGAGTCCCAGCAAGACGCCGCCGGCAACGGCACTGAGAAAAAGGTGGCGGACAGCAGCGTTCCAGCGGCTCATGGACGGGTGCACTGGTCGGGAGGAGGGCAAGCATAGCGACACCCCTTGGCCGGGCGCCCTGCTCCAGCGTCTTGCCCCCTCAGGCGGCGGGAATGCGCGGGATCCCAGCAGCGGCTCACTGGCCGCCAGCCACCCCCTCCAACCGATACCCCAATCCCCGCACCGTGGTGATCCACGACGGTTGCCCCGGCGCGTCCAGCTTGCTGCGCAGGCGGCGGATGTAGACGTCGACGACGTTGGTGAGCGGGTCGGCGTCGATGCCCCAGACGTTGGACAGGATGCGCTCGCGGCTGAACAGGCGGCCGGGGGCGCTCATCAGCAGTTCCAGCAGGGCCAGCTCGCGGGCGGTCAGGGCCAGTGGCTGGCCGTGCAGGCGGGCCTCCATGCGCTCGCGGTCGAAGGCCAGGGCGCCGACGCGCAGCACGGCGTCGCGTTCGACCAGGGCGCGCGGGCGGCGCAGCAGGGCCTCGATGCGGGCCAGCAGCTCGTCGAAGGCGAACGGCTTGGCCAGGTAGTCGTCGGCGCCGCAGCGCAGGCCGGCGACGCGGTCCTGCACCGCGCCCATGGCGGTCAGCATCAGCACCGGCAGACCGATGCGCTCGGCGCGCACCTGCTGGCACAGCTCCAGGCCGGACTGGCCGGGCAGCATGACGTCGAACAGGGCCAGCTCGAAGGGGCCGGCGCGCAGGAAGGGCAACGCCTCCTCGGCGCTGGCCACGGCGGTGGGCGCGTAGCCTTCGGCGCGCAGGCCGCGGACCAGGAAGTCGGCGACCCGGGCGTCGTCCTCGACGACCAGCAGCCGCGCGCTCATGCCGGCACCGCCTCGGCCAGGGCCGGCAGGGCCAGGGTGGCGCGCAGGCCGCCGCCGGCGCGCGCCTCCAGGGCGATGCTGCCGCCGTGCGCGGCGAGGATGCGCTGGGCGATGCACAGGCCCAGGCCGGTGCCGCCGGGGTCCAGGCCGGCGGCGGCGCGGCCGCGGAAGCCGGGCTGGAAGGCCTGCTCGATCTCGTCCTCGGCCAGGCCCGGGCCCTCGTCGTCGACCTGCAGCAGCCAGCCGGCGTCCTCGGCCAGCACCTGCACCTCGACGCGGCCGCCGGCCGGCGAGTAGCGCACCGCGTTGTCCAGCACCACCGCCAGGGCCTGCTGCAGGCGTTCGCTGTCGCCTTCCACCCAGGCGGCGTCGGCGGGCGGGCGGTAGTCCAGGGCGACGCCGCGGTGCCGGGCCACCGCCTGCATCTGCGCGCAGGCGCGCTCGGCGATCGCCGCCAGCGCCAGCGGCCGGCGTTCGAAGGCGTAGTCGGCGGCGCCGGCGCGGGCGGCGTCGAGCAGGTCCTGGACGCGGCCGCCCAGCTCGGTGGCGGCATCGACGATGCGCGCCAGCGCGGCGCGCCCTTCGTCCTGGCCGGCCGGCTGGCGCAGGGCGACCTCGGCCTCGCCGCGGATCACGGTGACCGGCGTGCGCAGCTCGTGGCTGAGCTCGGCCAGGAACTGCCGGCGCCGCGCCTCGGCGCCGGTGAGCGCCTGGTAGGCCTGGCTGACCGCGCGGGTGCGCTCGCCGACCAGGGCGTCGAGCTGCTGCTGCAGGGCGGCGCTGTCGGCCTGCGCCTGGGCCAGCCGCGCGGCCATGGAATCGAGCAGGCGGCCGATCCGCGCGAACTCGTCGCGGCCGGCCAGGCCGCTGCGCGCCTGGAAGTCGCCGCGGCCGAGCTGGCCGGTGAGCCGCGCCAGGGCCGCGAACGGCCGGTCCAGGGTGCGCACGAAGTAGACCACGGCGGCCGCGCACAGCAGCAGCACCCCCAGGGCCAGGCCGGCGTTGCCCTGGCGCACGCCGGCCAGGGTCGCGGCCAGGCCGCGGTTCTCGACCTCGCTGACCGCCTGCTTGTGGACCACCGCCTCGCGCAGCATCTCGCGCATGTCCTGGCCGCTGAGGTCGTCGAAGGCGCGGATCACGCTGCGCCACTGCGCGGCGGCGTCGCCGCCGGCGGCCGGGCGTTCGGCGGACAGCACGGCCTGGCGCAGGGCCTCGATGTTGCGGTCGACCAGGTCCAGGCCGGCCAGGTCCTGGGCGTGGCCGGGCGAGCCGGCGCCCTGCCCGGCCAGTTCGCGCAGGCGCGCCAGGCTGCCGCGCATCTGCTTGACCAGGCGGTCGCGCTGCGCCGGGTCGGCATCGCCGGCCAGCATGTCCTGGGCGAACCACACCTTCAGGCGCTGCTTGTCGCCGGCCAGGGCCAGGTACTCGCCCCACATCAGGGTCGCGGCCAGGCGCCGTTCGGCGTAGTCGGCGGCGGCGTTGGCGCCCCACCAGGCGGCCAGCGCCTGGGCCACGGCCAGCAGGGCGACCAGGGCGAAGGCCAGGGCGAGGCGGGTGCGGATCATCGGTGCTCAGCGGTCAACAGCCGGCCAGCAAAGCGGCCGGGGCGGCAAGTGTGCGTGAACGGGGGACGGCATCGCCACCCGGGCCGGTGCCGGGAGCGCGCCCTGGCCGGGGCCGGCCATTCGCTGGGTCGTTGCTCGATGGGTCGCGCGCCCTGGCGGGGGCGGCCCTCTCCCCTCGCGTCCCGGGGGGAGAGGGCCGGAGCTGGCCGGGATCCCGACCGTGGCTGCTCCAGGTAGGCGCCCGGGCGGGGCTGGGCAGGATCCGGGCAGTGGCGGCTGGCAGCAACACGGCATCGGTCGGGTTGAAGAGGTGCTGCCGCGGCGGTGCCGACGGTCGCCCGGCGCCGACGGCGGCCCCGAGCCAGGCGTGGGCTCCAGCCGGCCCCGCCGCGGCAGGCGAAGGGGCTCAGCCCTCGCCGAACGGCAGCGAGGAATGGTGCAGGACGATGCGCAGCGCGCCGGCGTCGTCCTTGAGGAAGCTCCAGGTCTTGTCGACCGTGGTGACGTCGCCGTCGTCGTCGGTGACCCGGACATTGCCCATGGTCAGCGCCAGGTTGCCGTGGATCTGCACGGCGGCGTTGTCGACCTCGCAGGCGGTCCAGCCCTTGAGCGCGAAGCCGTCGTCCTTCGGGAACGCCGGGTCGCCACCGACGAAATAGGCCAGGGCGCCCTCGCGGGTGGTGCGGAAGGTCTGCGGCGCGGTGGTCAGGGTCGGCTTGAACAGCACCGGGCCGTGGCCGTAGCCGTAGGCCTGGTCGATCACCCGGGCGGCCAGCGCGCGGGCGGCGTCGTGGCCGTCGCGGGCGTGGGTCTGGCTGATCTCCACCAGGGCGGCGCACCAGGCCCGCTGGGCGGCCTGCACCTCGGCCTGGGTCAGCGGCGCATGGCCGGCGGGGGTGGCGGCCTGGGCGGTGGCGGCCAGGGCCAGGGCGGACTTGCGCGTGCGCAGGCGGTGGTTGGTGCTCATTCAACGCTCCCCAAGTGGTTGCGGGTGAGCATCGGCAGCGACCGTTAGCCAAGCGTTAGCGCCGGGCCCTGCCGAGGGGACGCCGGGCCCACCTGTTTGCGGGGGTTGGTGGCCGGATTCGGGGTTTCGGGGAGGCCGGACCACGGCCGGACGGCCCCCGGCGCCGGTCATCGAATCCCCTGATGCTGGTGCCGACGGCCGTCGGTCAGAATCGTTCGCAACGGACGGAGCCCTGGATGGAGAAGGTCTGGCTGAAGCATTACCCGGCGGGGGTCCCTGCCGAGATCAAGACCGATCTCTACCCCTCGCTGGTGGCGCTGCTGGAAGAGAGCTTCCGCAAGTACAAGGACCAGAAGGCCTACCTGTTCATGGGCCGGGCCTTCACCTTCGGCCAGGTCGACGACCATTCGCGTGCCTTCGCGGCCTACCTGCAGGCCAGCGGCCTGGCCCCGGGTGACCGCGTGGCCGTGATGCTGCCCAACGTGCCGCAATACCCGGTGGCGGTGGCCGGGATCCTGCGCGCCGGCCTGGTGGTGGTCAACGTCAACCCCCTGTATACGCCGCGCGAACTCGAGCACCAGCTCAAGGATTCCGGCGCCAAGGCCATCGTCATCCTCGAGAACTTTGCCGCCACGCTGCAGCAGGTGGCCGACGTGGTGCCCGCCAAGAAGGTGGTCGTGGCCGCCATGGGCGACATGCTGGGCTTCCTGAAGGGCACCCTGGTCAACCACGTGGTGCGCAACGTCAAGAAGATGGTGCCGGCCTGGAAGCTGCCCGGCGCGCTGCGCTTCAACGACGCGCTGGCCACCGGCCGCAACAAGCCGCTGCGGCCGGCCAAGGTGGGCCCCGACGACATTGCCGTGCTGCAGTACACCGGCGGCACCACCGGCGTCAGCAAGGGGGCGGTGCTGCTGCATCGCAACCTGGTCGCCAACGTGCTGCAGGCCGAGGCCTGGTATCAGCCGGCGCTGCGCAAGATCCCGCCCGGTGAGCAGATCGTGACCGTCTGCGCGCTGCCGCTGTATCACATCTTCGGTTTCACCACCAACATGATGCTGGGCATGCGCATGGGGGGCTGCAACCTGCTGCTGCCCAATGCGCGCGACTTCGGCGCCGTGCTGAAGGAGCTGTCGCAGCACCGCGTCCACAGCTTTCCGGCCGTCAACACCCTGTTCAATGCGCTGGCCAACCACCCCGACTTCGACAAGGTCGACTGGAGCCACCTGAAGATCAGCGTCGGCGGCGGCATGGCGGTGCAGCAGGCCACGGCCAAGCTCTGGCTCGAGAAGACCGGCTGCCCGATCTGCGAGGGCTACGGCCTGTCGGAGACCAGCCCGTCGGCCACGTGCAACCCGGTGGACAGCACGGCCTACAGCGGCAACATCGGCCTGCCCATGCCCAGCACCGAGCTGACCCTGCTCGACGACGAGGGGCACGAGGTGCCGGCGGGCATGCCGGGCGAGATTGCCATCCGCGGCCCGCAGGTGATGGCCGGCTACTGG
>DDTN01000005.1:27359-27845 GCA_002344355.1 Proteobacteria bacterium UBA2363
CGCAAGAAGGACATGATCCTGGTGAGCGGCTTCAACGTCTACCCGAACGAGGTCGAGGACGTCATCACGCAGATGCCCGGGGTGCTGGAATGCGCCGCCATCGGCGTGCCCGACGCCAAGGCCGGCGAAGCGGTGAAGGTGGTGGTGGTGAAGAAGGACGCGGCCATCACCGAGGCCGACATCCGGGCCTACTGCGAGGCCAACCTCACCGGCTACAAGCGGCCGAAGGTCGTCGAATTCCGCAACGACCTGCCGAAGTCGCCGGTGGGCAAGATCCTGCGTCGCGAACTGCGAGGGTGAAGGCCCACCCCCGAAGCGGCCTGCGGCCGCCTCCCCCTCAAGGGGGCGACGCCAGCGGACTGGCAAAGCCAGATCCGCGGCGTCTGCTGGGTTGGCGCGGGTGCTGGGCGATCAGCGAACAGCCTGGGCGATCACCAGGTTGGTGGTCACGCTCGGGCGCTTGGCCAGGTAGGCCGAGCCGCTGTC
>DDTN01000008.1 GCA_002344355.1 Proteobacteria bacterium UBA2363
AAAAAGGCGTGGGTCATCAGATGGAAAATCGCGACCGGATACGCGGACACGCCCAGCGCCACGGTCATGTAACCGAGCTGCGAGAGCGTGGAGTAAGCCACCACCCGCTTGATGTCGTTCTGGACGATGCCGAGGAAGCCCATGAACAGCGCGGTGATCGAGCCGATCACCAAGACGAAGCTCAAGGCCGTTTCCGACAGCTCAAACAGCGGCGACATGCGGGCCACCATGAAGATGCCGGCGGTCACCATGGTCGCGGCGTGGATCAAGGCGGAAATCGGCGTCGGGCCTTCCATCGAATCCGGCAGCCACACATGCAGCGGCACCTGCGCCGATTTACCCATCGCGCCGATGAACAGCAGAATGCAAATCAGGGTCATCAACGACCAATCCAGGCCGGGAATCACTTCCACGGTCACCCCGGTCATCAGCGGGGCAGCCGCGAACACATCGGCGTAATCCAGACTGTTGAAGGCCATCAGCACGGCGGCGATGCCGAGCAGGAAGCCGAAATCGCCGACCCGGTTGACCAGGAAGGCCTTCATGTTGGCGAAGATCGCGCTCTCGCGCTTGTACCAAAAGCCGATCAACAAATACGACACCAAGCCCACGCCTTCCCAACCGAAGAACAGTTGCAGGAAGTTGTTGGCCATCACCAGCATCAGCATGGAGAAGGTAAACAGCGCGATGTAACTGAAGAAGCGCTGGTAGCCGTCGTCGTCGTGCATGTAGCCGATGGTGTAGATATGCACCATCAAGGACACGAAGGTAACGGTCGAAATCATCACCGCCGTCAGGTTATCGACCAGAAAGCCGACTTCCAGGCGGATGCCCTCGATCATCATCCAGGTGTAAACCGTGCCGTTGTACGGCTCCGCGCCGTTGAAAACGTGATGGCGCAACACCACCAGCGACAGCAGAAAGGCCACCGCCACGCCGATGATGGTGACCCAATGAGCGCCGGCGCGCCCGATCTTGCGGCCGAACAGACCGGCGACCAGCGCGCCGAACAGCGGCGCCAGCACAATCCCGAGATAGACGTTTTGCATGCCGGCTAACCCTTTAAGGTATCGAGGTCGGCTACGTTGATGGTGCGCCGGTTGCGGAACAGCACCACCAGAATGGCCAAGCCGATGGCCGATTCGGCCGCCGCCACGGTCAGGATGAAGAAGACGAAGATCTGGCCGATGGTGTCATCGAGAAACCGCGAAAAGGCGATGAAGTTAAAATTGACCGCCAGCAACATGAGCTCGATCGACATCAGCAGGATAATGACGTTCTTCCGATTCAGAAAAATGCCGGCCACGCTGAGACAAAAGAGGATCGCTCCCAGCACGAGATAATCAGTCAGCGCGATCATCTATCCCCCGCCTTGACGTATTGAAATGATTGGAGTTCGTTATGCCGGCCGGGACGGCGCTGCCGTCGGGTCCGGTTCCAGGCGCCGGTTGTTGCTTTACTTTTTCTCCGCCGCCATGCGCACCAGCCGCACCCGGTCGTCGCGCGACACCCGAACCTGCTGGCTCGGATTCTGGCTCTTGGTGCCTTCGCGGCGGCGCAGGGTCAAGCTGATGGCGGCGATGATCGCCACCAGCAGAATCACCGAGGCGATTTCAAACGGATAAACATAAAAGGTATACAGGACGCTGCCCAGCTCCTTGGTGTTGCTGTACTCCGCGGCGCGCGAGCTCAGTTGGTATTGATCGGAGCTGAAGTAGTTGGAACCGACCACCAGCGCCATCTCGATGACGATGACGGCGGCGATGGTCGCCCCGACCGGCAGATACTGAATGAACCCCTCGCGCGCCGGCGCGGCGTTAAGATCGAGCATCATCACCACGAACAAAAACAGCACCATCACCGCGCCGACGTAAACCAGNNACCAGAAATAACGCGGCGTGCACCGCGTTGCGCACCGTAATCACCCGCACCGCCGCAACCACCAGAATCACGGCGAACAGATAAAACAAAAACTTTTCAAATCCCATGAGCAGACCTGTTTGGGTTCGGTCGACAAGCTAGCGATAGGCGGCGTCGGCGGCCCGGTCGGCGGCGATTTGCGCCTCGCACCGGTCGCCGTGCGCGAGCAATTTTTGCTTGGTCATGATGTGCTCGCCGCGCTTTTCAAAATGGTAATCGAAGGTCCGGGTCTCGACGATGGCGTCCACCGGACAGGCTTCCTCGCAAAATCCGCAATAGATGCACTTGAACAGGTCGATGTCGTAGCGCGTGGTGCGGCGGCTGCCGTCGGCGCGCTGCTCGGAATCGATGGTGATCGCCAGCGCCGGGCAGACCGCCTCGCACAGCTTGCAGGCGATGCAGCGCTCTTCGCCGTTCGGGTAGCGGCGCAGCGCGTGCAGGCCGCGGAAGCGCGGCGACTTGGGGATCTTCTCCTCCGGGTAGTGCATGGTGTACTTGGCCTTGCCGAAGTACCGCAGCGTCAGGCCCATGCCCTGGAACAGCTCCAGCAGCATCAGGCTCTTGAAGTAGTGGATCAGCCGGGACATGTCGGTCAGGCCTGCTGCTGGACCAGGACGCCGTAGTGCACGAGCAGCGCGGCGACCAGGATCCAGACGATGGTGATGGGGATGAACACCTTCCAGCCAAGGCGCATGATCTGGTCGTAGCGGTAGCGCGGGAAGGTCGCGCGCAGCCACAGGAAGGTGAACATGAAGAACACCGCCTTGGCCGCCAGCCACCACCAGCCGTCGGCGCCCAGCACCGGCACGCTCTCCGGGAACGGCGACAGCCAGCCGCCCATGAACAGCACGGCGGTCAGGAAGGCGATCAGGATCATGTTCGCGTATTCGGCCAGGAAGAACAGCGCGAACGCGGAACCCGCGTACTCGACGTGGAAGCCGGCGACGATCTCCGACTCGCCCTCGGCGACGTCGAACGGCGCGCGGTTGGTCTCGGCGACGCCGGAGATGAAATAGACCAGGAACAGCGGCAGCAGCGGCAGCCAGAACCAGTTGAGCGCGCCGCCCGGGCCGTCCTGGGCCTGGACGATGGTGCTGAGGTTGAGCGAACCGGCGGCGACCAGCACGCCGACCAGCGCGAAGCCCATGGCGATCTCGTAGCTGACCACCTGGGCGGCCGAGCGCATCGCGCCGAGGAAGGCGTACTTCGAGTTCGATGCCCAGCCGGCCAGGATGATGCCGTACACGCCCATCGAGGTCATCGCCAGCAGGTACAGCAGGCCGGCGTTGATGTCGGCCAGCACCACGCCGTCGTCGAACGGCACCACCGCCCAGGCGGCGAGCGCCGGCGCCAGCGCCAGGATCGGCGCCAGGTAGAACAGGAAGCCGTGGGCGTTGGTCGGCCGCACCACTTCCTTGAGCAGCAGCTTGACGACGTCGGCGAACGGCTGGATCCAGCCGATGCCGAAGATCCGGCCCACGTACACCGGGCCGTGGCGGACGTGCATCCAGCCCAGCACCTTGCGCTCGAACAGCACGTACATGGCGACGCCGAGCACCACCGGCAGGACGATGGCCAGGATCTTGACCAGGGTCCACAGCAGCAGGCCGAACGCCCCGAAGCCCAGGAAGAACTCGCGGATCGCCTCGATCACGGCCCTGCTCCCTCGATGCGCACGCGGCCGGCGGCCGGCAGCGCGGCGGTCTGGACGAAGCCGGCATCGATGCGCACGGCACCCTCCGGCAGCGCGGCATCGATGCGGACCGGCAACTCGACGGCCTCGCCGCCGGCGGACGCGCGCGCCGGCTGGCCGTCGGCCAGGCCCAGCCGGGCCGCCTCGGCGGGCGCCAGCACGATGGCCGGCGGCAGCGACAGCGGCGTCGCCTGCAGGGCGGGGGCGCGGCGGACCACGGCATCGGCGCGGTACAGCGGCAGCGGCGCGATCCGCTCCAGCCCCTCGCCGGCGCCAGCCGGCGCCGTCGGTGCGCCGGCCTCGCGGGCGGGCGCCGCGGCGTCCAGCGCCATGCCGGCGCGCAGGCCGGCCAGGTCCTCGAAGTCGAAGCCGGGCGCCTGCAGCAGTTCGGCAAGCGCGCGCAGCAGGCGCCAGCCGGGCTGCGCGCTGCCCGGCAGCCGGCCGCCGGCCACCACCTGCTGCTGCAGGCCGTCGACATTCACCATGGTGGCGTCGATCTCGGGCAGCAGGCCGATCGGCAGGATCAGCTCGGCGACCTCACGAAGGGCCTCGTCGGCATGCGCGCAGAAGGCGATGGTGCGGGCCTGGCGCAGCGCCGCGCGGGCACGGCCCGGCTCGGCGAAATCGAGCAGGTCGGCGTTGTAGAGCACGTAGGCCGGGCGCGGCGCGGCCAGCTGGGCGGCGACATGGCCGTCGGCGTTGCCGGGCAGCACGCCGGCGCGCGCCAGGCCGACGCCGTTGCTGCCGGCCGGCAGCACGTTGCAGGCGCCGCCCAGGGCGTCGGCGAGCAGCCGGGCCAGGGCGCGCAGGGCCGAGGCCTGGCCGCTGCGGTTGGCCTGGTCGCCGACGATCACCACGGCGCCGGGGCGCGCGGCGAGCGCGCCGGCCAGGGCCTGGTCGTCGGCGTCGGGCGCGCCGCCCGCCAGGCCGGCCAGCCAGGACGGTGCCGGCTTTCCGGCACCCGACAGGACCGCGCCCGCCAGGCGGGCGAGCCGGCCGACCAGGGCCGATGGCGGCGCGACGAGTCGTCCGGCCAGCGGATAGGTGGCGGGGAACTCGAAGGGGTTGACGGACACCACCGCCGCGCCGTTGCGCGCGGCCTTGCGCACGCGATGGCCCAGCAGCGGCGCCTCGCGATGCGGATCGCAGCCGACCAGGACCACGGCACCGGCGCGCTCGATGTCGGCCAGCGGCAGGGCGAAGCCGGCCCGCGCCTGGCGCGTGCCGTCGTCCGCGAAGTCGACCTGGCCGAGGCGGTGGTCGATGCCGCGGCTGCCCAGGTGGCCGGCCAGGCGCGCCAGCAGCGTGCCCTCCTCGCAGGAGGTCGCCGGGCCGACCAGGAAGCCGGTCTGGCCCAGGGGGGCGTCGCGCAGCAGGTCGGCGGCGTGCGCCAGCGCGGTCGGCCAGTCGACCTCGTGCAGGACGCCGTCGCGGCGCAGCAGCGGCGCGGTCGCGCGGTCGGCCGCGTACAGGCCCTGGTGCGACCAGCGGTCGCGGTCGGACAGCCAGGTCTCGTTGACCGCCTCGTTGTCGCGCGGCACCGTGCGCAGCACCTCGCCGCGGCGCACGTGCAGGAACAGGTTGGAATGCAGGGCGTCGTGGTAGCCGACCGACTCGCGGGCGACCAGCTCCCAGGGCCGCGCCCGGTAGCGGAACACCTTGTTGGTCAGCGCTCCGACCGGGCAGACGTCGATGATGTTGCCGCCCAGCTCGGACTCGATGGACTTGCCGACGTAGGTGCCGATCTCCAGGTGCTCGCCGCGGCCCATGCCGCCCAGCTCGGTGGTGCCGGCGATCTCGGTCATGAAGCGCACGCAGCGGGTGCAGTGGATGCACCGGGTCATGTCGGTGGCGATCAGCGGACCCAGGTCCTCGTCGGCGACCACGCGCTTGCGCTCGGCGAAGCGGCTGACCGAGCGGCCGTAACCCATCGCCACGTCCTGCAGCTCGCACTCGCCGCCCTGGTCGCAGATCGGGCAGTCCAGCGGGTGGTTGATCAGCAGGAACTCCATGACGTTGCGCTGCGACTTCAGCGCCCGCTCGGAACGGGTGAACACCTTCATGCCGTCCATGACCGGCGTCGCGCAGGCCGGCATCGGCTTCGGCGACTTCTCGACCTCGACCAGGCACATCCGGCAGTTGGCGGCGATCGGCAGCTTCTTGTGGTAGCAGAAGCGCGGCACCGGCACGCCGATGCTGTCGGTCGCCTGGATGATCATGCTGCCCTTGGGCACCGCGACCGGGCGGCCGTCGACCTCGATGGTGACCAGGTCCGGCGCCTGCGTGACCTGCGCGTTCATGCCGCCACCCCGACCGCGCCCTCGACCATCGAGCGGCCGTGGCGCACGTAGTGCTCGAACTCGTGCCAGTAATGGCGCAGGAAACCCTGCACCGGCCACGCGGCGGCCTCGCCGAACGCGCAGATGGTGTGGCCCTCGATCTGGCCGGCGGCCTCGCGCAGCATTTCGACGTCGGCGAGGGTCGCCTTGCCCTCGACGATCCGGGTCAGCATCCGGTACATCCAGCCGGTGCCCTCGCGGCAGGGGGTGCACTGGCCGCAGGACTCGGCGTAGTAGAAGCGGGCGATGCGCTGGCAGGCGCGCACCATGCAGGTGGTCTCGTCCATGACGATCACCGCGCCCGAGCCGAGGCCGGAACCGGCCTTCTGGATCGAGTCGTAGTCCATGGTGCAGCCCATCATCACCTCGCCGGGCAGCACCGGCATCGACGAGCCGCCCGGGATCACGGCCTTCAGGGCACGGCCGCCGCGCATGCCGCCGGCCAGCTCCAGCAGGTCGGCGAACGGCGTGCCCAGGCGCACCTCGTAGTTGCCGGGGCGGGCGACGTGGCCGGACACCGAGAACACCTTGGCGCCGCCGTTGTTGGGCTTGCCCAGCTCCAGGAACCACTGGGCGCCGTTGCGGATGATCGCCGGCACCGAGGCGTAGGTCTCGGTGTTGTTGATGGTGGTCGGCTTGCCGTACAGGCCGAAGTTGGCCGGGAACGGCGGCTTGAAGCGCGGCTGGCCCTTCTTGCCCTCCAGCGATTCCATCAGGGCGGTCTCCTCGCCGCAGATGTAGGCGCCGGCGCCGAGCGCGTTGAAGATGTCGACGTCGATGCCCGAGCCCTGGATGTCGCGGCCCAGCCAGCCGTGCGCGTAGGCGTCCTTCAGGGCCTGCTCGATGTGCTCGAACGGCTCGTGGTGGAACTCGCCGCGCATGTAGTTGTAGGCCACCGTCGAGCCGGTGGCGTAGCAGGCGATCGCCATGCCCTCGAGCACCGCGTGCGGGTTGTAGCGCAGGATGTCGCGGTCCTTGCAGGTGCCCGGCTCGGACTCGTCGGAGTTGCACAGGATGTACTTCTGGCCGGGCGCGCTGCGCGGCATGAAGCTCCACTTCAGCCCGGTCGGGAAGCCCGCGCCGCCGCGGCCGCGCAGGCCGCTGGCCTTGACCTGGTCGATCACCCAGGCCGGGTCGGGCTTCTCGGCGAGGATCCTGCGCCAGGCCTGCCAGCCGCCGGCCTTCAGGTAGCTGTCGTAGCTCCAGGGCGTGTCGAAGTGCAACGTCGTGTAGACGACGTTGTGGGCCTGGGGGGCCGGGCCGACCGGCCCGCGGGATTCGTGCTGCGCCATGCTTGCCATCACTCCAGACCGTCGAGGATCTCGTCGACCTTCGCCGGCGTCAGGTTCTCGTGGTAGTGGCCGTCGACCACCATCATCGGCGCACCGCAACAGGCCGCCAGGCACTCCTCCTCGCGCTTGAGGTAGATGCGGCCGTCGGCGGTGCTCTCGCCCAGGCGCACGCCCAGCCTGCCCTCGCAATGGCGGACGATGTCCTCGGCGCCGTTCAGCCAGCACGAGATGTTGGTGCAGATCGCGACGTTGTGGCGGCCGACCGGCGCCAGCTCGAACATCGAGTAGAAGCTGGCGACCTCGAAGGCCCAGACCGGCGGGATCTCGAGGTAGCGGGCGACCGCGGCGATCAGCTCGTCGGTCAGGTGGCCGCCGTTCTCCTGCTGCGCGGCGAACAGGCCCTGGATCACCGCCGAGCGCTTGCGGTCGGGCGGGAACTTGGCCAGCCAGTGGTCGATGTGCGCGCGGGTCCCGGCCGACAGCACCTGCGCCGGGTCGACGTCCTTGACGGCTTCGAAGTTGCCGGTGGCTTTCATGCGCGGTCTGCCGTGCGTCGGGTGGAACGGTGGGTGGGGGAAGCGGGACCCGGGACCCGGGACCCGGGACCCGGGGAAAAGCAGCCCTCGCGACCACTGGGACGCATCGCCCTGACAGCGGCTGCGGCCCGCCGCGCACAGCGGTCGGGTCTGGGCCAGGCACGGGTCCCGGGTCCCGGGTCCCGGGTCCCGCTCGCGCAACCTGCCGGGCGCGATCCCGTCGCAATCATCGGTCGATCTCCCCGAACACCACGTCATAGGTGCCGATCATGGCGACCACGTCGGACAGCATGTGGCCGCGGACCACGGCGTCCATCGACGACAGGTGGGCGAAGCCGGGGGCGCGCAGCTTCAGGCGGAACGGCTTGTTGGCGCCGTCGCTGACCAGGTAGGCGGCGAACTCGCCCTTGGGCGCCTCGACCGCGCTGTACACCTCGCCGGCCGGCACCGAATAGCCCTCGGTGAACAGCTTGAAGTGGTGGATCAGCGCTTCCATGTCGTCCTTCATCTCGGTGCGGGACGGCGGCGCGACCTTGTAGTTGTCCAGCATCACCGGGCCGGGGTTGGCGCGCAGCCAGTCCACGCACTGCCGGATGATGCGGTTGGACTGGCGCATCTCCTCGATGCGCACCAGGTAGCGGTCGTAGCAGTCGCCGTTGACGCCGACCGGGATGTCGAAGTCGACCCGGTCGTACATGGCGTAGGGCTGCTTCTTGCGCAGGTCCCAGGCGATCCCGGAGCCGCGCAGCATCGGGCCGGTCATGCCCCAGGCCAGCGCCAGCTCCGGCGAAACGACGCCGATGCCGACCGTGCGCTGCTTCCAGATCCGGTTGTCGGTGAGCAGGGTCTCGTATTCGTCGACCCGCTTCGGGAAATCGTCGGTGAACGCGGTCAGGTAGTCGAGCAGGCTGCCCTCGCGCCAGGCGTTCAGGCGCTTGACGTCCTTGCCCTTGTGCCAGGGCGACTCGCGGTAGCGCGGCATGGCGTCGGGCAGGTCGCGGTAGACGCCGCCGGGCCGGTAGTAGGTGGCGTGCATGCGCGCGCCGCTGACCGCCTCGTAGCAGTCCATCAGTTCCTCGCGCTCGCGGAACGCGTACAGGAACATCGCCATGGCGCCGAGGTCGAGGCCGTTGGTGCCGACCCACATCAGGTGGTTCAGGATGCGGGTGATCTCATCGAACATCGTGCGGATGTACTGGGCGCGCACCGGCGCCTCGATGCCCATCAGGGCCTCGATGGCGCGCACGTAGGCGTGCTCGTTGCACATCATCGACACGTAGTCGAGGCGGTCCATGTAGCCGATCGACTGGTTGAACGGCTTGGATTCGGCCAGCTTCTCGGTGGCGCGGTGCAGCAGGCCGACGTGCGGGTCGGCGCGCAGCACCGTCTCGCCCTCCATCTCCAGGACCAGGCGCAGCACGCCGTGGGCCGCCGGATGCTGCGGCCCGAAGTTCATGGTGTAGCTCTGGATCTCCATCGTCAGTCCCCGGCGGCGCGGCGCGCGACCGACTCGGCGCGGGCGGTTTCGAAACGGGCGTCGTCGCGGACCACGCGCGGCACGCCGACGCGCGGCTCCACCGAGGTCACCGGCTCGTAGACCACCCTGCCCTTCTCCGGGTCGTAGCGGACCTCGACGTTGCCGATCAGCGGGAAGTCCTTGCGGAACGGGTGGCCGATGAATCCGTAGTCGGTGAGGATGCGGCGCAGGTCCGGATGGCCCTCGAAGACCACCCCGTACAGGTCGAAGGCCTCGCGCTCGAACCAGTTGACGCCAGGCCACACCTCGCACAGCGACGGCACCACCGGCAACGCGTCGTCGGGCGCGAAGCAGCGGATGCGCAGGCGCTGGTTGCGCGACACCGACAGCAGGTGGGCGACCACCGCGTAGCGGCGCGGCGCCGTGGCCGCGGCCGGGCGGTCCTCCCAGCGGAAGCGGCCGGGGCCGGCGATGCCCTCGACGCCGCGCGAGAAGCCCTCGGCGCTGACGTCGGCGACGTCCCACTCGCCCTCGCCGTAGCCCAGGTAGTCGACGCCGCACAGGTCGACCAGCTGCTCGAAGCCGAAGGCGTCGCGCAGTTCCCGGCCGGCCGAGGCCCAGTCGCCGGGCGCCAGTTCGATGGTGGTCTCGCCGCGCGCCTCGGCCAGGCCCAGCAGACGGGCGCCGAAGTGAGCCTGGAGGCGGCCTGCGAGGCCGTCGCTGTTCGCGTCTGTCACGCCTGCACTCCTCAGCGCCTGATCGTGTTGCCGCGCCGGATCTTCTTCTGCAACTGCAGGATGCCGTAGATCAGCGCTTCGGCCGTGGGCGGGCAGCCGGGCACGTAGACGTCCACCGGCACGATGCGGTCGCAGCCGCGGACCACGGCGTAGGAATAGTGGTAGTAGCCGCCGCCGTTCGCGCAGCTGCCCATCGAGATCACCCACTTGGGGTCGGGCATCTGGTCGTAGACCTTGCGCAGCGCCGGCGCCATCTTGTTGACCAGGGTGCCGGCGACGATCATCACGTCGGACTGGCGCGGGCTGGGCCGGAACACGACGCCGTAGCGGTCGAGGTCCAGGCGCGCGGCGCCGGCGTGCATCATCTCGACCGCGCAGCAGGCCAGGCCGAAGGTCATCGGCCACATCGAGCCGGTGCGCGCCCAGGCGACCAGCGCCTCCATGGTCGTCGTCGTATAGCCCTGCTCGGCGAGCAGGCCGTCGGGACGCAGGATGTCGTCGACGATGCCGGTCGGCTCGGGGTTGCGCCAGAACGAGGTGGAGACGGCGGCGTCCGGGGTCCGGTGGTCGCTCATTCCCATTCCAGCGCCCCCTTCTTCCATTCGTAGACGAAACCGATCACCAGGATGCCGAGGAACACGGCCATGGCGACGATCGCCTCCATGCCGATGGCGTCGAACACCAGCGCCCAGGGAAACAGGAAGGCGATCTCGAGGTCGAACACGATGAACAGGATCGCGATCAGGTAGTAGCGCACGTCGAAGCGGGCGCGGGCATCCTCGAAGGCCTCGAAACCGCACTCGTAGGGCGAGCCCTTCTCGGCTTCCGGACGCTTCGGCGAGATCAGCTGGCCGATCGCCAGCAGGACCAGGCCGAGGCCGGTGGCGACGCCCAGGAACACCGCGATCGGAAAATACTCTGCTAGCACTTCAACCTCCGCGCCGGCCCGCCGGCACATCAGCGACGATCATCCCTGACCACGACCCGGACCTTCCGTGGCCCAGGCATCCATTGTCGTCCCCCGTCGAGGCCGGGGCGGCAGGCGGCGCGATCCTTCGCGACGACCTGCCTGGGCCGGCGCCCGGCGCGACCGCCGGACCCCCTGCCAGCGAAATCGCCGCCGATGTCGGCGGCGATTCCGGTTGCCTGCGCCGGGCCGGATCACGTCCCGGCCTGGCCTTGTCTGGTGCGGATGGTGGGACTCGAACCCACACAGCTTGCGCCACTACCCCCTCAAGATAGCGTGTCTACCAATTCCACCACATCCGCGAAATGGATCAGTTGCCGTCGTCTTCCTCGGCCGGTTCCGGGGTGGCTTCCGGCTGCGCCTGCACCGGCGCGGCCGGCACGTCGCCGGCCGGGGCCAGCTGCAGCGGCGGCGCCGCCGGGACCTCGGAGGCGGACGGCGCGGCAGGCACCTCGACGCCCGACATCACGCCGGCGTCCTCGGTGGCGGCGCGGCTGCCGACCAGACCGGTGCGCTGCACGTACATGGCCATGCCCAGGGTCAGCACGAAGAACGCGATCGCCAGCCACTTGGTGGCCTTGGTCAGGAACGAGGCCGCGCCGCGGGCGCCGAACACGGTCGCCGAGGCGCCCGCGCCGAACCCGGAGCCCGCGGAGGCGCCGGCACCGCGCTGGATCAGGATGAAGCCGATCATGAAGATCGCCAGCACCACGTACAGCACCATCAGAAGCGTGAACAGCATGTTTTGCGGTCCTTGCCCGCCACCGGGGGCGGCGGGCGGAATGGGTTGGGGCGCGGAGTTGGCGCCGGTCAGGGCTTCGTATCGGTCCCGGCGAGCCCGGCCGCGGCCGCGATGATCCCGGCGAAATCGTCCGGAACCAGCGAGGCGCCGCCGACCAGGCCGCCGTCGATGTCGTCCTGCCCGAACAGGCCAGCGGCGTTGTCGGGCTTGACGCTACCGCCGTACAGGATGCGAAGCGCGGCCGCGATTCTAGCATCCCGGCGCGCCACTTCGCTACGCAGCAGGGCATGGACCTGCTGCGCCTGTTCGGGGCTGGCGGTGCGGCCGGTGCCGATCGCCCAGACCGGCTCGTAGGCCAGCACCGCCCGTGCGAGCGCGGCGACGCCGGCGGCCGCGATCACCGCATCGAGCTGCCGGGCCACGACCTCGCCGGTGCGGCCCGCCTCGCGCTCCTCCAGGGTCTCGCCGACGCACAGCACCGGCACCAGGCCGGCGGCCTGGGCGGCCTGGAACTTCGCCGCCACCAGGGCATCGTCCTCGCCGTGGTACTGGCGGCGCTCGGAGTGGCCGACCAGCACGTGGCTGCAACCGGCCTCGACCAGCATCGGGCCGGAAATCTCGCCGGTGTAGGCGCCCTGACGGTGCCGGCTGAGGTCCTGGCCGCCGACCGCCACGAGGCCGTCGGCGGCGGCCACCACCGCCGGGACCAGCAGCGCCGGCGGCAGCAGCAGCACCTCGACGCCGGGCGCGCGCCGGGCCGCGGCCGCCGCCGCCGTCGCCAGCGCGCCGGCCAGCGCGAGATCGCCGTGCATCTTCCAGTTGCCTGCCACCATCGGCCTGCGCATCGGCTGCCTCCTTTCCGTCGGCGCCGGGGCCGGCGCGGGGGCGCAGGTTACCAAGCCCAGCCGGCGGTCAGGAACGTCTCGCCGCGGTTGCGCCCGCCGGTACCCGCATTGGAGAGATGGCGCAGGGTCAGCACCAGGCGCTGTCCGCGCACCCCGGCCAGGGTCATGAACTGCCAGTCGCTGCTGAGCACCTCGCTGGTCTCGCCGACCGCCGCGACGCCGCCGCCGAGGAACCACCACGGTCCGGTCCAGCGCAGCGCGGCGCCCAGGAACAGGGTCTCCTCGACGCCCTGGTTGCGGGTCCGGCGCGGGCCGATGTAGCCGCCGACCAGTTCCAGCGGGAAGCGGTGCGCGCTGAGCCAGCCCAGGGTCGCCACCGGCGCCTGGTCGCCGTCGATCTCGTCGGTGAGGCCGCCGGCGAGCTGCCACTCGGCACGGGCCGGCGCGCCGCTGCCCGCAAGCAGGACGAGCAGGAGGGCGATGGCGGCCGCGCGCCATCCGGGCGGCGTATACATGTTGGGATTCCGGGGGCGGGGCCGGCAGTGTGCCAAGGGCGGCGTCCGTCGTCGAGTACCATCGCGCAGTCGGCGCCAGCCCGCCGCCCCCGGAACCGCCGCCATGGAACGCCGTCCCCTCGCCCTCGTCACCGGCGCCTCCGCCGGCATCGGCGCCGCCTTCGCCCGCGACCTGGCCGGTCGCGGCTACGACCTGGTGCTGACCGCGCGCCGGGCCGAACGCCTGCAGGCGCTGGCGGCCGAACTGCACGACCGCCATGGCACGACCTGCACGGTCCTGCCCGCGGACCTGGAGCAGCCGGACGCGCCGGGCCTGCTGGCGGCGGAACTGGACCGGCGCGGCCTGGCCGTGGAGATGCTGGTCAACAACGCCGGCTACGGCGTGCCGGGCTACCTGCTCGACCCGGACTGGCCGACCCACGCGCGGTTCCTGCGGATCATGGTCGAGGCGCCCGTGGAGCTCGCCTGGCGGCTGCTGCCGGGCATGCTCGAGCGCGGCCGCGGCCATGTCGTCAACGTCGCCTCGGTGGCCGGCCTGATCCCCGGCTCGGCCGGGCACACCCTGTACGCGGCGGCCAAGGCGTTCCTGATCCGCTTCTCGCAGTCGCTGGCCCTGGAATACCGGGGACGCGGCGTCCACACCTGCGCGGTCTGTCCCGGCTTCACCTGGTCGGAATTCCACGACGTCAACGGCAGCCGGCCGATCATGGACAAGCTGCCGGGCTGGATGTGGCTGCAGGCCGACCGCGTCGCCCGCGAGGGCGTCGATGCCGTGCTGCGCGGCAAGGTGGTGCAGGTCAGCGGCGTGCAGTACAAGGCCATCCACCTGCTCACCAAGCTGCTGCCGGAGCGCCTGCTGTTGCGCATGACCGCCCGCCGCTCCGCGCAGTTCCGGGTGCAGGGCCGCTGAGGCGGGGCGCAGGCCGCGGGTTGCCGGGCGCCGGCACGGGGCCGGCCGATCGTCGTGGAGGTCATGGCCAGCGCCGGCCCTCTCCCCCGCCCCTCCCCCGCAGGCGGGGGAGGGGAGAAGTGCGGTGCCTTCGCACGGCCGGCACGCGATTGTCAGGGGGATGGCCTGGTTGTCGAGAGGGGCCGGGATCGGACACCAGTCAGGCCGGAGGCTGGCTGCGCCTGGATCGCGCTCCTCCTCCGGAGCCCTGCTCTCCGCGCTCTGCCCTCCGCGCTCTGCCCTCCGCGCCCTGCCCTCCGCGCCCTGCCCTCCGCGCCCTCCCCCTCCGCGCCCTGCCCTTCGCGCCCTGCTCTCTGCGCCCCGGTCCCCGGTCCCCGCTCCCCGGTCAGCCCGCCTGCAGCAGGCGGCCGTCGGCGATCTCCAGGACGCGGCCGGTGCGCGCCGCCAGGTCGCGATCGTGGGTGACCAGGACCAGGGCGGTTCCGTACTCGCGGTTGAGTTCCAGCATCAGCTCGTACACGGCGGCGGCGTTGCGCGCGTCGAGGTTGCCGGTCGGCTCGTCGCCCAGCACGCAGGCCGGCCGGGTCACCAGGGCCCGCGCCACCGCCGCCCGCTGGCGCTCGCCACCGGACAGCTCGCCGGGCTTGTGGTGGCTGCGCGCCGCCAGGCCGACCCGCTCGAGCAGCGCGCGGGCGCGATCCTGGGCGGGACCCACCGCCAGGCCGCCGATCACCAGCGGCATCGCCACGTTCTCCAGCGCCGTGAACTCCGGCAACAGGTGGTGGAACTGGTAGATGAAGCCCAGTGCCCGGTTGCGCAGGCGGCCGCGCGCGGCATCGCCCAGCCGCGACATCGGCTGGCCGAGCACCTCGACCTCGCCGGCGCTGGGCGAGTCCAGGCCGCCGAGCAGGTGCAGCAGGGTGCTCTTGCCCGAGCCGGAGGCGCCGACGATGGCCAGGGTCTCGCCCTGGCGGACCGCCAGGTCGACGCCCTTGAGCACCTCGGTGCGGATGCTGCCCTCGGCGTAGGTCTTGGCCAGGCCGCGGCCGGCCAGCACGATGGCTTCACTCATAGCGCAGCGCCGTGGCCGGATCGACGCGCGAGGCGCGCCAGGCGGGATAGAGGGTGGCCAGCGCCGCCAGCGCCAGGGCCACCATCGTGGTGGTGACGATGTCGCCGGCCTGCGGGTCCGAGGGCAGCGAACTGATGTAGTAGATGTCCGGCGACAGGAACTGCCGGTCCAGCACGCGCTCCAGCCACTGCACCAGGCGCTCGACGTTGTAGGACAGCGCCAGCCCCCCGGCCAGGCCCAGCAGGGTGCCGAACACGCCGATGATCGAGCCCTGCACCATGAACACCGCCATCACCTGGCGCGGCGTCAAGCCCAGCGTGCGCAGGATGGCGATGTCGCTCTGCTTGTCGGTGACCAGCATCACCAGGCTGGACACCAGGTTGAACGCCGCGACCGCGACGATCAGCGACAGGATGATGAACATGACCAGCTTCTCCATGCGCACCGCCTCGAAGAAGTTGGCGTTCTCCTGGCTCCAGTCGCGCACCCGGTACAGGCCGCCCAGGCGGTCGGCGAGGTCGCGCGCCACGTGCCAGGCCTGGAACAGGTCGACCAGCTTGAGGCGCACGCCGCTGACCTGGTCGGCCATCCGGTACAGGCGCTGGGCGTCGGCCAGGTGCACCAGGGCCAGGCCGCGGTCGTACTCCTGCATGCCGGCCTCGAAGATGCCGACCACGGTGAAGCTGCGCAGGGTCGGCATGGCGCCGACCGGGGTGGCGCGCACCTCCGGCGCGTAGACCGTCACGCGGTCGCCCAGGCGGGCGCCCAGCACCCAGGCCAGCTCCTGGCCCAGCACGATGCCGAACTCGCCGGGCCGCAGCGCGTCCAGGCTGCCCTGCTTGACGTCCCCGGCGACCTCGGAGACGGTCATCTCCAGCGCCGGGTCGATGCCGCGCACGATGGCGCCGGCGACCTGCTGGCCCTGCAGCATGGCCTCGCGTTCGACGTAGGGCGCCGCGCCGGTGACCCGGGCGTCGGCCATCGCCTCGTCCAGCGCCGATTGCCATTCCTCGCGCGCCAGGCCGGTGCCGACGCCGGCGATGGTGGCGTGCGAGATCATGCCCAGGATGCGCGCGCGCAGCTCCTTCTCGAAGCCGTTCATCACCGAGACCACGGTGATCAGGGCGGTCACCCCCAGGGCGATGCCCAGCACCGAGGCGGCCGAGATGAAGGAGATGAAGCCGTTGCGGCGCTTGGCGCGCGTGTAGCGCAGGCCGATGCACAGGGCGAGCGGTCGGAACATCCGGTCGATCGGGGGCAGGAGCGGTTGCGGAGCTTAACCCGAAAGGTCCGGGCCGGGCTCAACCGGCATCGCCCTGCGCGGCGCCCTCCCGGCGCACGCGGATGCGCAGGCGCCGCATGTCGTCGGCCGGCAGGCTGTCCGGCCACAGCACCAGGCGATGGCGGCGTCCGCCGACCTCGAGGTCGAGCGCCAGCAGCGGCCCGGCCTGTCGGGTCGCGCACAGGCGCGCCGGACGCGGACCTTCGCCGAGGTCGACCTGCCAGGCGCCCGCGCCGTCCCAGACCAGCCTCCGCCAGCGCGGCGCCCGCCGATGCCGCCAGGCGAGGCCGGCGAGCGCCGCCAGCACGACCAGGGCGATCGCCAGGCGCAGCCCGGCCGGCCAGGGCGACAGCAGCGGCACCGCCAGCACGGCCAGCGCCAGCAGCGCCGCGGCCAGCGCCTGCCAGCGCGAGGGCCGCGGCTCAAGCCGCAGGGTCGGCGCGCAGTGCATCGACCAGGCCGGCCAGGCCGGCGTCGTCGGGACGGCCCTGGCCCAGGCACCAGCGCCAGAGCTGGTCGTCCTCGCAGTCGAGCAGGCGCTCGAAGCGGTCCAGGCCGGCCTCGTCGCCGGCGGCCAGCAGGCGCTCCAGGCAGCGGCCGAGAAGCTGGTCGAGTTCGCGCATGCCGCGCCGGCAACGCCAGCGCAGGCGCGCCGCCCTGGCGGCGGGATCGGCGTCGGCCGCGGCCCGGCTCACAGGAGCCGCTTGACGATCTCCAGCGCCGCCGACACCGCGAACGCCAGGATCAGCACCGACCAGTGCCGGGGCGGATGGCCGAGGATCGCCGGCGAGAAGCCCAGCAGGGTCAGCGCCAGGCCGTTGATCGCCAGGGCGATGCCGGTGAGCACGGCGACCACGCCCTCGGCGTTGACGATCGCGTTCGCGGCCAGCCCCAGGGCGGCCAGGCCGGCCAGCAGCAGGAAGCCGGCGGCCGCGCGGACGACCACGTGCATGGCCGGTTGCGCCTGCGGCTCCATCACGCGCCCTGCCGCTCGACCATCAGCTTCTTGATCTCGCCGATCGCCTGCGCGGGATTGAGGCCCTTCGGACAGGTGTCGGTGCAGTTCATGATGGTGTGGCAGCGGTACAGCCGGAACGGGTCCTCGAGCTGGTCCAGGCGCTCGCCGGTGGCCTCGTCGCGGCTGTCGACGATCCAGCGGTAGGCCTGCAGCAGCACGGCCGGGCCCAGGTAGCGGTCGCCGTTCCACCAGTAGCTGGGGCAGGCGGTCGAGCAGCTCGCGCACAGGATGCACTCGTACAGGCCGTCGAGCTTCTTGCGGTCCTCCGGCGACTGCAGGCGCTCGCGGCCGGACGGCGCCGGCGTGTCGGTCTTCAGCCAGGGCTGGATCGAGGCGTACTGCGCGTAGAAGTGGGTCATGTCCGGGACCAGGTCCTTGACCACCGGCATGTGCGGCAGCGGATAGATCCGGACCTCGCCCTTGATGTCCTCGATGGCCTTGGTGCAGGCCAGGGTGTTGCGACCGTCGATGTTCATCGAGCACGAGCCGCAGATGCCCTCCCGGCACGAGCGCCGGAAGGTCAGGGTCGGGTCGATCTCGTTCTTGATCTTGATCAGCGCGTCCAGGACCATCGGGCCGCAGCTGTCCATGTCGATCTCGTAGGTGTCGGTGCGCGGGTTGCCGTTGCCGTCCGGGTCCCAGCGGTAGACCTTGAAGCGGCGCACGTTGCCGGCGCCGGCGGGCGCCTGCCAGGTCTTGCCGGGGCCGATCTTCGAGTTCTTGGGTAGGGTGAACTCAGCCATGGTGTCCTCTGCCTGTGGCCCCCGGCCGCGACGGCCGGGGCGTTGGGTCGGGTGCGCGGATCAGTAGACGCGGGCCTTGGGCGGCACCGGATCGACGTCGGCGGTCAGGGTGTTCATGTGCACCGGGCGGTAGTCGATGGTCGGCTTGCCGCGGGCGTCGACCCAGCACAGCGTGTGCTTCTGCCAGTTGCTGTCGTCGCGGTCCTTGAAGTCCTCGCGGGCGTGTGCGCCGCGCGACTCGGTGCGGTTCTCGGCCGAGACCATGGTCGCCACCGCCTGGCCGAGCAGGTTCTGCAGTTCCAGGGTCTCGATCAGGTCGGAGTTCCACACCAGCGAACGGTCGCTGACCCGGACGTCGGAGAAGCTGTCGTGCACCTTGCCGATGCGCTCGACGCCCTGCGCCAGGGTCTGGGCGGTGCGGAACACCGCGGCGTCGGCCTGCATCACCCGCTGCATGTCCAGGCGGATCTGCGCGGTCGGCGTCGAGCCGCGGGCGCTGCGCAGGCGGTCGAGGTTGTCGAGCGCGGCATCGCAGGCCGAGCGCGGCAGCTTCGGGTGGGCGGCACCCGGCGACAGCGTCGCGGCGCAGCGGTTGGCCACGGCGCGGCCGAACACCACCAGGTCGAGCAGCGAGTTGCTGCCCAGCCGGTTGGCGCCGTGCACCGAGACGCAGGCCGCCTCGCCGATCGAGTACAGGCCGGGGACCACGGCATCGGGGTCGCCGCCGCGCAGCTGCACGACCTCGCCGTGGTAGTTGGTCGGGATGCCGCCCATGTTGTAGTGGACGGTCGGCAGCACCGGGATCGGCTGCCGGGTGACGTCGACGCCGGCGAAGATCTTGGCGGTCTCGGCGATGCCGGGCAGGCGCTCGTGGATGACCTCCGGCCCGAGGTGGGTGAGGTCGAGCAGGATGTGGTCCTTGTCGGCGCCGCAGCCGCGGCCCTCGCGGATCTCGATGGTCATCGAGCGGCTGACCATGTCGCGCGGCGCCAGATCCTTGACGCTGGGCGCGTAGCGCTCCATGAAGCGCTCGCCGGCGGCGTTGCGCAGGATGCCGCCCTCGCCGCGCACGCCCTCGGTGATCAGGCAGCCGGCGCCGTAGATGCCGGTCGGGTGGAACTGCACGAATTCCATGTCCTGGAGGGCCAGGCCGGCGCGCAGCGCCATGCCGCCGCCGTCGCCGGTGCAGGTGTGCGCCGAGGTCGCCGAGAAGTAGGCGCGGCCGTAGCCGCCGGTGGCCAGCACCACGCCGTGGGCGCGGAACAGGTGCAGCTCGCCGGTCGCCATCTCCAGGGCCAGCACGCCGCGGCAGGCGCCCTCGTCGTCCATGATCAGGTCGAGCGCGAAGAACTCCACGAAGAAGCGGGCGTCGTGGGCCAGCGACTGCTGGTAGAGCGTGTGCAGGATGGCGTGGCCGGTACGGTCGGCGGCGGCGCAGGTGCGCTGCGCCGGCGGTCCCTCGCCGAAGCGGGTGGTCATGCCGCCGAACGGGCGCTGGTAGATGCGGCCGTCCTCGGTGCGCGAGAACGGCACGCCGTAGTGCTCGAGCTCGATGATCGCCGGAATCGCCTCCTTGCACATGTACTCGATGGCGTCCTGGTCGCCCAGCCAGTCCGAGCCCTTGACGGTGTCGTAGAAGTGGTAGCGCCAGTCGTCCTCGCCCATGTTGGCGAGCGCCGCGGCGACACCGCCCTGCGCCGCGACCGTGTGCGAGCGGGTCGGGAAGACCTTGGTCAGGCAGGCGGTGTTGAGGCCCTTCTGGGCCAGGCCGAAGGTGGCGCGCAGGCCGGCGCCGCCGGCGCCGACCACCACCATGTCGAAGAAGTGCTCGTGGATCTTGTAGGCGTCCATGCGCTCAGTTGCCCAATGCGATGCGGATGACGGCCAGCGCCGCCAGGAGGGCGCCGGCCAGCGCCGCGAACTTGATGGCGACCTGCAGCGCCACTTCCAGCCAGCGGGTGTGCACGTAGTCCTCGACGATCACCTGCAGGCCGAGCTGGGCGTGCCAGAACAGGGCGCCGATGAAGGCGATCATCAGCATGCCCGTCACCGGCTCGGCGAGCCGGGCGCGGACCACGAAGGGATCCTGGCCGACCAGGGCGACGACGGTGAACACGAACCACAGCGACAGCGGCACCAGGGCGATCGCGGTCAGCCGCTGCAGCCAGAAGTGCCGGGTGCCGCCGCTGCCGGCCGCGCCCAGGCCCTTGACGCGCTTGAGCGGCGTGCGCAACTGCCTGGCCCGCGCGCTCATGCCGCACCCCCGCGCGCCAGCAGCCAGATCGCCGCGGTCAACGCGACGGTCCCGGCCAGCACCGCGATGCCGGTCGCCCGGGTGCGCGATTTCTCGTAGCCCCAGCCGGCATCCCAGGCCAGGTGGCGCACGCCGTTGAGCAGGTGGTAGACCAGGGCGGCGGTCCACAGCAGCAGCAGGGCCTGCCCCGCCGCCGAGCCGGCGAAGGCCAGGAACCGGGCGTGCGCCTCGCCGCCGGAGGCGACCGTCATCAGCCACCACACCAGCATGGCGCTGCCGAGCGCCAGGAAGCCGCCGGAGGCGCGGTGCAGGATGGACAGCGCCATCGACAGCGGCCAGCGATACACCTGCAGATGCGGCGACAAGGGTCGTTCGCGCATGGGCTGTTCACTCCGTCCTTGAGCGGGCTGCGGCGCGGCCGGAACGGCCGTGCCCGGGCCCATCAGAAATCGATGCAGCGACCGTTCTTCTCCCAGTCGCCGTAGCGCGTCGGTTCCGGCCCCCTGCGTCCGCCGATCTCCACCGGGCGCACGGCGTCGTCCCGGTCGGGTTCCGACTCGGTGGCGGTCTCGTCGCGGGGGTCGGGCTCGTGCATGATGGCCTTGCAAACGCCTGTGGATGTTAATGCCGGGCGGCCACCCCCGGCAAATCCGGGCGCCGCCCTTGGCCAATGGTCGGTGCGCCGCCGTGCAGGCGGTGCGAAGCCAAGGAGATGCCGATGACCGGAGCGCAGTTGCCAGACCACGCCTTCGCCCTGCCCGACGCCGAGCTGCTGGCGATCACGGGCCCGGACGCCTCGACCTTCGCGCAGGCGCAGTTCACCAACGACGTCGACGCCCTCGCCGACGGCCAGTGGCACTGGAACGGCTGGCTCGACGCCAAGGGCCGCCTGCAGGCCCTGTTCGGCCTGCTCCGCGAGGACGACCAGCGGCTGCTGGCCTGGCTGCCCGCGGGCGGTGCCGGGACCCTGGCCGTGGCGCTGTCGCGGTTCCGGTTCCGCAGCAAGGTGCAGATCCAGCCCGATACGGCGCGCACCCTGGTGGCGGTGCGTGGCGAGGCATCCCCCGGTCCGGGCGTGCTGCCCCTGCCCGCCGACGCGCAGCTCGGTCCCCGCCACCTGCGCCTCGTGGCGAGCACCGTTGCGCCCGGCGACCGCGTCGCCGTCGATGCCTGGCACGCCGCCGACCTGCGCATGGGCCTGCCCTGGCTGCGCCCGGGCGGCGTGGCCAGCGGCCGCTTCGTGCCGCAGTGGCTGGGCCTGGAACGCCTTCCTGCTCTGAGCCTGCGCAAGGGCTGCTACCCCGGCCAGGAGATCGTCGCGCGCATCCACTACCTGGGCCAGAGCCGGCGCGCCCCGGCCCTGGTGGCCGGGGCCGGAGCCGCCCCCGAGGGCGGCTGGCGCGTGCTCGACGACGCCGGTCGCGACCTGGGCGAACTGGCCGATGCCGTGGCCGACGGCCGGGGCGGCTGGCTGGCCCTGGCCGCCCTGGCCGGCGGAGGCACCGCACCGGTCGCCGCCGTGGCCGGCGGCGAGGAGGCGCGCCCGGCGGGCGTGCTCGACGCTCCGCACGCGCCATCGGCCAGCGACAGCCCCTGACCTGGGGCACTTGACAACGACGAATTGCTTCGTAATCCTTCGGGCTGAAATACGACGATGTTCGTATTGACAGCGTCCCGGCGGCGACGGGCGGGGGCAGCAGGCAGCGCCCCACCCCCATCGCCGGGTGCCGCTGTCACCGGACTCGTCCTGGCGTGTCGCTCACTCGCCTGCCGGCAGCACCGTTGACTTGCTACGAACACAATCGTATGACCGTCCCAGTCCGACCAGAAGGAAATCCCATGACGCGCTCCTCGATGCTCGCCGCCGTCCTCGGCACCGTGCTGTTCGCCGCGCCGCTGCTGGCGAGCGGCCTGAACGCCCTGGCCGAGGCCGACCTCGCCCCGGACCGCTTTCCAGCGGTCGCCGCCGAGTTGCGCTTGCAGCTGGACGGCGCCGACCGCCATGGGCTCAGCAACGGCCAGCGCGAGCGCGTCCTGCAGTCGCTGTCCCGCATCGAGGACTGGCTGGCCGAGGACGCTTCCGGCAACCAGCCCCGCATCCACGCAGAGCAACGCCGGATCAACGCGCTGATCGCGCCGCAGGTGGCCAGCCGCGGCAACGACCGCGCAAACCTGGTGTGCAAGCGGGTCCGCCCGGTCGGATCCAACATCCCGGTCACCGAATGCAAGACCCGCGAGCAGCTCGCCGCCGAGCAGGCGGCTGCCCGCGAAGCCCTGTCGGACGAGCAGCGTCGCCGCTCGATGTAAACTTCCGACCATTCCACTGGTAGTCCCCATCCTGGAGAACGCGATGATCCGCACCCTGACCACATTGGCCGCCTCCCTGCTGCTGGCGGCCGGCGCCCACGCCAACACCTTCCTGATCACCGACGAGGAACTCGACCCGGAGATCTTCCCGGCGGTCGCCGAGTCGATCCGCGCCAACCTTCATCGTGCCGCCGAGCCCCGCACGCTGAGCTCGGCCGAACAGCGCCAGGCGCTGCGCTCGCTGGAGCGCCTCGAGCAGTGGGTCGGCCAGGACGGTTCCCGCAACGAAGGCCGGATCCGCGCCGAGCAGATCCGCTTCAATGCCCTCCTGGCACCCAAGGTGGCGCGCGACGGACGCGCCGAGAACGATGTGGTGTGCCGCCGGATCCGCGCGGTCGGCAGCAACATCCCGACCACCGACTGCCGGACCCGCGCCCAGCGCGAACTGGACAAGCAGGCGGCGCAGGAAGAGATCTTCCGCCTTCAGCACCTGCAGTCGCTCGACGGCAGCTGACGACGCCACCCGCGTCCCTTCGCGGGGCGCAGCCCGGACGGCGCGGACATTCCGCGCCGTCCGGGCATGCCGGCGTCGCCCGGGCGCCGGACCGAACGGCGGCTGTCCGCCGGCGCCGCGGCCCTTGCCCACCCCCTGCGCCACCCCCATACTGGCGACGTCCAACGGGGGCGACCTGGCTTCGACGGGGGTCGCAACATCGCTGGGTGCATGCCGAGGGGGCTACTTTCCTCGTTAATCCAGTGGCAAATCCATAGTTGCCAACGACGACAACTACGCCCTGGCCGCTTAAGGCCTAAGCCCCGGACCCGCTCGTGCCTGTGCCTGCGGAGTCCGGGTCACTGTCACAGGACCGCCCGATGCTGCCGCCTGCCGGCGCCGGGTTAAACCAAGCAGGCTGGCCCGCCGGTGCGCTTTGCGCGCCGTGTTGCCGGGGGGCGAGATCAAACGGCGCGCTAAGCATGTAGGACCTGGGGTCGAGTGCTTCCGGACGCGGGTTCGATTCCCGCCGCCTCCACCACTCACGAAAGGGCCCGGATGACCTCCGGGCTTTTTTTTCGTCCGGAATCGCCGCACCGCGGGCAGCGCCGGCGGTCAGGCCCCGGCGGCAGAGGCCGCCCGCCGCAGCGAAGCGGCCTGCCGCGACGCCGGAGGCCTGCCGTACCCGCAGCCCCCTGCGCTGGCACGTGCACAGCGCACCCCGACGGGCGAAGTCGACGGGGCTCGCGGCGGCGGGTCCGGGACGCCCTCCGTCGACGGGCATCGACGACAGGACGGAACCGGCCACGCCGATCCGACGCGAGCGCGTCGCAGCGGCGCTGAATCCCGAGCCGCGCTCGGCCCGGTTGCCCGGCCCGGTCCGCCCTGCGCACCGCCCGGGACCTGCCCTGCCCGCCCCGCCTTCCACAGGTCGCGGGCCGGCCAGGGTCCGGCGCCGGGCCAGGCCTTCGCCCGCGAGGCGCCGTGACGGCGCCGTCCAAGCCAACCGCGGCATCCACGGATCTAACCTTGTTTTCGTACGACACGTGTCGTATGTTTGTCCTGCCACGCTCTGTGGCATACGCAGGAGCAAGCACATGTCCACGAAATCGCGCTGCACCGGCCTTCTGGCCGCACTTGCGCTGGTCGCGGCGACCGCCAGCGACGCCAGGACCCTGCTGATCACGGACGACCAGCTCACGCCGGAGACCTTCCCGGAGGCCGCGGCCCTGATCCGAGAGAGTCTTCCGGTGATCCCGCCCCAGCACCTCAGCAACGCCCGCCGCAACCAGGTCGAGCGGGGACTGCTCGAGATCGAGCGCCTGCTCGCCGACGGACCGGATCGCCACCGCGACGCCCTGCGCGCCCTGCAGGTGCGGGTGAACCGCGCGCTGGGCCCGGCGATCACCCGGGAGTCCGGGCAGTCGCCGATGGTCTGCCAGCGCGTCAAGCCGCTCGGGTCGCGGATCGTCACCGTCCAGTGCCTGTCGCGGGAGGACCGCGAGATCGAACAGTGGCGCGCGCGCGACTTCATGGCCAAGCCGGTCATACCGACCATCCGGCAAGGTCCTATGGCCAGGGTCAGGGTCGACTGACCCGACCCGCGCGACCGGTCCGCCCGGACCGGTCGCGCCCGCCGGGGGCACGCGCTGCTAGGCTTCGGACATGTCCGAACCCGCCATCCGCATCGTCGAGGTCGGCCCGCGCGACGGGCTGCAGAACGAGAAGGCCCTGGTCGCCACCGCGACCAAGGTCAAGCTCATCCACCGCCTGGCCGATTGCGGCCTGTGCCAGGTCGAGGCGACCAGCTTCGTCAGCCCCAAGTGGGTGCCGCAGCTCGCCGACGCCGAACAGGTGATGGCCGGTCTGGTGCCGCGGCCGGGGGTGTCCTACCCGGTCCTGGTGCCCAACCTCACCGGACTGGAGCGGGCGCTGGCCGCCGGCGCCCGGGAAGTGGCGGTGTTCACCGCCGCTTCGGAGGCGTTCAACCGCCGCAACACCAATGCCTCGGTGGAGGAGTCGCTGCAACGCTTCGCCCCGGTGATGGCGCGCGCCGCCGAGGCCGGGGTGCCGGTGCGCGGCTATGTCTCGACCGTGCTGGGCTGCCCCTACCAGGGCGAGGTGCCCCTGGCCGATGTCGTGCGGGTCGCCAGCGCCCTGCACGCCATGGGCTGCTTCGAGGTGTCGCTGGGCGACACCATCGGCGTCGGCACCGCGCGCCGGGCCGCGGCCATGGTCCGGGCGGTCGCCGCCCAGGTGCCGGTCGCGCAGCTCGCCGTGCACTTCCACGACACCTACGGCCAGGCCCTGGCCAACATCCTGGCCTGCCTGGACGAGGGGGTCGCCACCATCGACAGTTCGGTGGCGGGCCTGGGCGGCTGCCCCTACGCGCGCGGCGCCACCGGCAACGTCGCCACCGAGGATGTCGTCTACCTGCTGCACGGCCTGGGCCTGGCCACCGGCGTCGACCTCGAGCGCCTGGCGGCGACCGGCGACTGGATCTCGGGCGTGCTCGGGCGCGGCAACGGCAGCCGTGCCGGCCGGGCCCTGAGCGCACGGCTGGCGGCACAGGCGCCCGACACCGCCTGACCGCCCGGCCGGCCGGCGGAGGCTGCGGCCCGGCATCGAATACGGCGTGCGCAGGGCCGCCGGCCCGGCCTCGTCCATTTGACATTTACGAGGATCATCGTACGATCACCCCGTAGGGCCCCGTCCCGGGCCGGACAGGACACCATGGGCCGAACCCCCAGCAACAAACCCACCGAGGCCGAGCTGGCCATCCTGCAGGTGCTGTGGCTGAAGGGCCCGTGCACCGTGCGCGAGATCTTCGAGGCGCTTTACCAGCCCGACGAGACCAGCTACACGACCGCCCTCAAGCTGCTGCAGATCATGCACGGCAAGGGCCTGGTCGAGCGCGACGAATCCCAGCGCGCGCACAGCTACCGGGCCGCGGTCAGCCAGGCCAGCACCCAGAAGCGCTTCCTCAGCGACGTCGTCGACCGCGTGTTCAACGGCTCCAGCTCGCAACTGGTGCTGCAGGCGCTGGGCTCGGCGCCGCCGGCCAGCGCCGAGGAGCTGGCGGAGATCCGCGCCCTGCTCGACCGACTCGACATCGACAACAAGCCCTGAGGGAGCGCCCTGGCCATGCCCTTGCCGGACACCTTGATCGCCTTTGCCCACACCGTGGCGTGGACCCTGTTGCACTTCGTCTGGCAGGGCCTGCTGATCGGCGCCGCATGGCTGCTGCTGCGACGCCTGTCGGCGTCGCACGGCTGGCGCCACGGCTGTGCGCTGGCGGCCCTGGTCGCCTGCCTGGCCGCGCCGGTCGCCACGGTGTCGATGCTGTCCGGCGCCGATGCCGTGCCGCCGACCGCGGCCCTCGGCGCCCAGGGCACGACCGCGCCTGCGACGGTCGACGCGGCGGCCATCGAGGCGACCGCGACAACCGCGGCGGCGGCCACCGGCCGCAGTCCCTGGGCGCTGCCCCTGGTCGCCCTCTGGCTGCTCGGCGCCCTGCTCGCCTCCCTGCGCCTGCTGGCCGACTGGCGCCTGCTGCGCCGCGCCCTGCGCGAGGGTCGCGAGCCGCCACCGGCGCTGCTGGCGATCATGCACAGCCAGATGCGACTGCTCGGCATCACCCGCAAGGTCCGCCTGCGGCTGACCGCGCGGATCAGCGCACCCGGCGTCTACGGCCTGTTGCGCCCGGTGATCCTGCTGCCGACCGCCCTGGCGCTGGGACTGCCCCGCGACCAGGTCGAGACCCTGATCCTGCACGAGCTGGCGCACATCCGCCGCGCCGATCTGGTCAGCAACGTGCTGATCCTGGTGGCGCGCACCCTGCTCTACTTCCACCCGGTGGTCCACCTGGTCTGCCGCGAGCTGGAACGCACCCGCGAGACCCTGTGCGACGACCTGGTGGTCGGCCTGAAGGTCGATCCGATCAAGTACGCGCGGGCGCTGAGCATGGCCGAGCAGTTCCGGCAGGCGGTGCCGCTGCCGCTGCTGACCGCCACCGGCGGCGAGCTGACCGAGCGCGTGCACCGGATCCTGCACATCGACGACGGCCGGAGCCAGCAGCGCCGCGATCGCGCGCCGCTGGTGATCACCCTGGCGTTCGCGGCCACCGCGATGGCCGGCGTCAACCTGCTCGGACCCGACCCGGCCCGCGATCTGGCCCGACCCGACTTCGTCGCGCTGTACCGCGTGCTGGCGCCCAGCCAGGCCCCGGCGCCGCTGGCGGTCGCGCCGATGGCGCTGCCCCGCCCGCAACCGCTGCGGCCGACGCTGTCGGTGCCGGCCAACCGCCTCGAAGCCGACGCGGCGCCGGCCCCGACCGCCGCGCTCGCGGCGGCAGCGACGACGCCGGCCGCCGCCGAACCGCCGGCCGCGGCCCTGGCCACGCCGGCGCCGCCAACGGCCATGGCGCTGCCGGAGCCGGAGCCGCTGCCCATGCCGCTGGTCGAGGTGCCCGCGGCCGGCGCCAGCCTCGCCGCCGCCCAGGCGACCACCTCGGCCGCGGCGCCGACGCCACGCGTCCTGCGCCGGGTGCAGCCGGCCTATCCGCGGGTGGCGCGCCTGCAGGGGCTGGAGGGCAGCGTGGAACTCGCCTTCTCGGTCGATGCCCGTGGCCAGCCGGTCGCGGTCGAGGTGGTCGCCGCCTCGCCCCCCGCTTCCGCGTTCGAGCAGGCGGCGCTGGAGGCGTTCCGGCGCTGGCGCTTCGCGGTGCCGGAGGGCGCCGTCGCCGGGACCCGCCATCGCCAGATCTTCGACTTCAGCCTGGGCCCCGATGGCGGCCGCTGCGTGACGCCGATCGGCACCCGCATCTGCCAGTAACCGTCGTTGCCGGCGGGCTGGACCGCCGGCGCACCCCGCCGCCGGTCCGGCAGCGGTCGCGGATGCGCCCCGGCGCCCGCCGCCCGGACCCGGCGATCGCCGGGTCGGTCGCGGCGGCCCGACCTGCCGGACCGGGCTTCGCACCGACCATGTCGCGAGCCCTGGCCAGGGCTCCTGGCGGCGCTCGCCGCCACGCGCGCGGCGGCCTGCTAGGCTGGCAAGGCGACCCGGAGCCTCGCCATGACCACCCTGTTCTGCACCCGCGCCCTGCTCGACGGCCTGGAACTGGCGCCGCAGGCCGCCGCGCCCGGCGACAACCACCTGGGGGCGTGGACCGCGACCCTGGTGCTGCTGCGTCCAGCCCGCCTGGTGCTGGCGGTGAGCGAGCACGGCCGCCTGCCGCTGGTGCTGGCGGCCGAGCCCTGGTCGAGCCTGATCGACCGCTTCCCGGAAGCGCTGTACCAGCAACTCCTGGCGCTGCGCGTGCCAGCGGACCTGGCGCGCAGCGAGCGCGACCAGATGCGGCCGCTGGTCCCTGCGCTGGCGGCCGGCCAGGGCCGCCTGGACGACCTGCGTGTGCTGGAGCCTGAGCTGGCATCGGCCTGGGATCGCGGTGTCAGCCGCTCGCCGGGCGAGCTCGCCCTGCTGCTGGCCAACCTGCCCTCGAGCGACCCGGACGGCAGCACGCCGGCCCAGGCCACGCGCAGGCGCCTGCACCTGGTGCCCGACCCCGGCGAGGTCGCCGGCCTGTGATGCCGGCCGTCGCGGACCCCGCGGGCAGCGCCGCCTCGTCCCGATGACGGCCAGCTTCCTGTTCCACGACTACGAGACCTTCGGCGCCGATCCGGCGCGCGACGGCATCGCGCAGTTCGCCGCGATCCGGACCGATGCCGACCTGAATCCGGTCGGCGAAGCGATCGACGTCACCTGCCTGCCGGTCGCGGACCGGCTGCCGCACCCGGAGGCCTGCCTGGTCACCGGCCTCACCCCCCAGGATCTGCTCGAAGGGGGGCTGCCGGAGCCGGCATTCGCGGCCACGGTGCACGAAGCCATGGCCGAACCCGGCACCTGCTCGCTGGGCTACAACACGATCCGCTTCGATGACGCCTTCACCCGCCACCTGCTGTGGCGCAACTTCCACGATCCCTACGCCCGGGAATGGCGCGACGGCAACTCGCGCTTCGACCTGATCGACCTCGCCCGGCTCTGCCATGCCCTGCGTCCGGAGGGCATCGAATGGCCGCTGCGCGACGACGGCCGCCCGAGTTTCCGCCTGGAGCACCTTGCGCGCGCCAACCGCCTGGACCAGGCCCGCGCCCACGACGCCCTCAGCGATGTCGAGGCGACCCTTGGCCTGGCCCGGCTGCTGCGCGACCGGCAACCACGGCTGTGGCGGTTCGCCCTGACCCTGCGCGACCGCCACCGGGTGCGCGAACTGCTCGACTGGCGCCAGGGCACCGCGGTGCTGCATGCCTCCGAGAAGTACGGCGCGGAGCGCGGCTGCACCGCCCTGGTGCTGCCGATCGCGCCCAGCGCAGACAGCGAGCACGGCGTCCATGTCGTCGACCTGATGGCCGATCCGGCGCCCCTGATCGAGATCGACCTCGAGGAACTGCGCGACCGTCTGTACACGCCGCGGGCCGACCTGCCGGAAGGCGTCGCGCGGCCGGCGGTGAAGACCGTCTACGGCAACCGCTGCCCGATGCTGGCGCCGGTCTCGGTGCTGGCCGGCGTCGACCTGGTCCGCATCGGCCTCGATCCCGACCGCTGCGAACGGCACCGGCAACGGCTGCTGGCGGCCCCGGGCATCCGCGAGAAGCTGGCTGCGCTGATGGCACGCCCGGCGGATGCGGCGCCCGCCGCCGATGCCGAACTGTCGCTGTACCGGGGCGGCTTTCCAAGCCGGGCCGAGCGGGCGCGCCTGGATGCGGTGCGCAGGACGCCGCCGGCGAGCCTTGCGGCGCTGGCCGGCGGCTTCGAGCAGGAACGCCACCGGGAGCTGCTCTGGCGCCATCGCGGCCGGCATTTCCCGCAGACCCTGACCGCCGGCGAGCGCGGCCGCTGGCGCGAGTTCATGGCGGCGCGCCTGCGCGGCAGTCATCCGCTGTCCGCGCACGGTCTGGACGACTACCACGCCGGCATCGCGACGCTGCGCGCCCAGGTCGCGCCGGGACCGGGCCAGGCCGTGCTGGACCGCCTCGACGACTGGGGTCGCCAGCTCGCCGCCGCCTGGCTCGACGACTGAGCCGATCGCCCCGGCGGCCGGATGGCGCGTGCCGGCCGCCTTGCCGGTCCGGCCGCCCGCCACAGCGGCGGCCGGCGGCGGCACGCCCGGGCCGGCGCCGGACGCCAGCCGGACGCCAGCCGGACGCCAGCCGGACGCCAGCCGGACCGAGCGGGCCAGCGGCGCCGGCGCAGGCGCCTCAGTTGCCGGTCTGGAAGCCGCTGGCGAAGATGAGGTCGGTCAACACCACGGCCACCGGCATCTGCGCGGTCGCCGGGGCGCCGGCGCCCATCGCGACCAGCTCGACCCGCCCGAAGTGCCAGGGCCCGATCGCCAGGCCGGCGGCCTCGACCTCGATCTGCAGCACCTGGCTGGCGCCGGCGGCGAGCGTGAAGCTGGCCGGCGTGACCGAGCCGGTCAGCCCGCCGCCGGGCGCGATCACGTCGGCCTGCCACTGCTGCGACTGGCCGGACGTGCTGCGCACGGTGCGGGTCCAGGTGCAGCGGCCGTTGCACTGGTCGCTCGCCAGGTTGGGCAGGTTGAGCAGGCCCGGCTGGCCGCCGGTGGCCGGGTTGGCGGCGACGTAGTCGGCCGGGGCGATGTCCATCACCAGGCCGGCGTTGCTGGCGGCCGCGAGGTCGAGGCCGCCGGCGCCCTGGTCGAACGGCGTCGCAGGCGTGCTGGCGTCCTCCTTGACCAGCACCGGCGCGCTGGTGGTGACCAGGGCCGACTTGATCTCGGCCGGCGTCCAGGTCGGGCGCAGGGCGACCATCAGGGCGGCGGCGCCGGCGGCATGCGGGCTCGACATCGAGGTGCCGCTGATGATGTTGAACTCGGGCGGCGGCGGGTTGCCGGCGGTGTTGTAGGCCGCCAGGATGTTGAGGCCCGGTCCGGTCAGGTCGGGCTTGATGGTGTTGCGCAGGGCGGCGACGGTGCCGCCGGCCGGCCCGCGCGAACTGAACGAGGCCATGCGGTCGCCGTGGTCGCCGTAGTCGACGACGCCACCGGCGATGGCGCCGGCGTGGCCGCTGCCGTTCTGCATCCAGGCCTTCAGCGCCACGCCGTCGGCATGGCTGATGTGGATGGCCGGCAGCACGTGGCCGTCGGCGTTGAGGCTGGCGGCGCTGGGCACGTCGTTGGCCAGGACCATGGCGCCGCCGCCGGCGTCGAGGACGTGCTGGCCCTTCAGCACCCGGCCGATCACGCCGCGGTCGCAGACCACGATCTGGCCGCTGAAGCTGCCGGCCGGGAACGGGTTGCACAGCGGGTTGTTCCAGGGCGGGTTGCCCGCGTACACCATCGGCCGGGCACCGATGCCGATGTTGGCGCCCTCGCCGTCGATGTCCGGATGGCTGCCGGCCGTGCTGGTCAGCCCGGTCAGGCGCGCCAGCACGGCGCGGTCGTGGGTGCCCGCGGCCACCGTCATCACCCACGGCGCCTGGTGGCCGACGGTGCCGGCGCCCGGGCCGGCGTTGCCGGCGGAGGTCGCGACCACGACGCCGGCGGCGGCCGCGTTGCGGAACGCGACCGCGGTGGTCTCGACCCAGGGGCTGGTGCCGCCGCTGATCGAGTAGTTGATGACGTCGACGCCGTCGATCACCGCCTGGTTCACCGCCGCCGTCGTCGCCGAGGTCGGGCAGCTGGGGACGCAGACCTGGTAGGCGATCAGGTTGGCGCGCGGCGCCACGCCGCTGGCGCCGGCGAACCCGAAGGTCGCGGTCGGCGCCACGAACTGGGGATTGACCAGCCGGTTGCCGGCGGCGGTGGCGGCGGTGTGGCTGCCGTGGCCGTTGGGGTCCTCCGGGTTGGTCGACGATGGATGCAGCGCCCAGGCGCCGACCAGCTTGGCGTTGCAGAACGAAGGATTGCCGACGCAATGGCCGCGGTAGACGCCCGCCCCGAACGGGTTGGTGTGGGTATAGCCGTCGGCGTCGGTCGCGGCGAAGGCCGGGTGGTCGTGGTTGATGCCGGTGTCGAGGACGCCGACGATGATGCCTTCGCCGCGGCTGGCCAGGGACGGGTGGTTCCAGATCGCCGGGGCGCCGACGAAGGCCGGGCCGGTATCGGTGTCCGGCCAGTGCTCGACGTCGCGGAACACTAGGGTCACGCCGTCGAGCCCGGCCACCTCGCGCGCCTGGCCTGGACTCAGTTCCAGGGCGATGCCGTTGTAGGCGTGCTGGTAGCGGAAGCGCACCGGCGGCACGCCGCCCAGGCGCTGGCCGATGCGCGCCAGCAGGGCGTCCTGCGCGGCTTCGAGATGCGCGGCATAGGCCTGCACCGCCGGGTCGTCGGCGCGCAGCTTGCGCGCGCCGGTGCTCCGCGGGGCGGTCGCCGGCAGGCCGGGCTTGCCGCCGTCGTAGGTGGCTGCCGGGGGATCGGCGAGCTGGACGATGTAGATGCCCGGACCGCTGCTGCCCGCCGGCTCGACCAGGTTGGCCTGTGCGGTCGCCGCTTCGGGCGGGGTCGCGGCGGGCGGCGCCGCCACCGCGATCAGACCGCCGAGGGCGGCCAGCGGCAGGACGAGGATGGCTGCGCGCAGCGCGCGCGGGGCGAGGCTGGGACGGTTGTTCATGACGGACTCCCCGGTGACGGCCGCCGGACGGTGGCGGCCGGTACGACTGGGGAAACGGTATACCCGGGGGGGATCTGCCGCAAACGCGCAGGCCGCGGGCGCCGCCCCGGCGCGGCCTGGCATCGTGGCGGGCCGCAGGGGCGACGCAAGCGACTGATTTTCCTGGTTTGGCTTGCCTCGGGGCATCGCGGTCGCCCTGTGCCGGGCGACGGCCGCCCGGCGGCCCGCCTGCGGCCTCGACCTCGGACCGGACCGCCCGGCGGCGCCGGCGATGGCAGCGCGACCCTGCCGCGCCCGCCGCCGGGCGGAGCGCAGGGCCGTCAGGCTTCCGGGAACGGGAAGGCCAGCACCGCGCGCAGGTCCTCGGCCTCGAGCATGGCCATCAGCAGCCGGTCGACGCCCAGCGCCACGCCGCTGCAGGGCGGCAGGCCGTCCTCCAGCGCCTCCAGGAGCTTGCGGTCGATCGGCAGGGCCTCGCCGCCACGGGCGACGCGCAGGCGGTTGTCGGCCTCGAAGCGGCCGAGCTGTTCCATCGGGTCGGCCAGCTCGTTGAAGCCGTTGGCCAGTTCGAGCCGGCCAACGTAGAGCTCGAAGCGCTCGGCCACCAGTTCGCCGTCGAGGTCGCGGCGAATCCGGGCCAGCGCCGCCTGGCTGGCCGGGTACTCGTACACGAAGGTCATCCCGTGCGGCGGCAGGGCCGGCTCGATGCGGTGCGTCATCAGCACGTCGAGCACGCCGTCGCGGTCGAGCCGGGCGACGTCCACCCAGACCCCGGTCGCCAGCCGGCGCAATTCGTCGTCGCTGGCGGTCAGCGGATCGGTCGCCAGGTGGCGCATGAACAGCTCGCGATAGCTCAGCCGCTCGGCCGGTCCGGCCGAGCGGCCGGCGAAGGCGAACGCGGCGCGGACCAGGGCCTCGACCTCGGTCATCAGGCGCTGCACGTCCCAGCCGACCCGGTACCACTCCAGCAGGGTGAACTCCGGATTGTGGCGACGTCCGTATTCGCCGTTGCGGAACACCTTGCCGAGCTCGTAGCAGTCGCCCAGGCCCTGCGCCAGCAGCCGCTTGTGCCAGAACTCCGGCGAGGTGCGCAGGAAGCGTCGCCGGTTGCCGGCGCCGGCCGGGCCGGTGAAGCCGGTGTCGAAGCTGTCGATGTTCGCATCGGTGCTGGCGCCCTGGCCGAGCACCGGGGTGTCGACCTCGAGCACGGCGCGCTCCGCGAAGAAGGCGCGGATCAGCGCGTACAACTTGGCGCGCAGGCGCAGCGCCCGGGTCAGGTCGTCATCCATGGCGTTCCAGCAGGGCGCCGAACGCGGCCTCGTCGATGATCTCGACGCCCAGCTCGCGGGCCTTGTCGAGCTTGCTGCCGGCGGCCTCGCCGGCCACCACGAAGGCGGTGCGCCCGGACACGCTGCCGGCGACCTTGGCGCCGAGCGCTTCCAGGCGCGCCCTGGCCTGGTCGCGCGTCATCGTCGCCAGGGTGCCGGTCAGCACCACGGTCTGCCCGGACAGCGGCAGTTCGGCGCCGGCACCGGCCGGCGCCAGGGCGCGCAGGCGCGCGGCCTGGGCGTCCGCCGCGAGCAGCCGTTCAGGCCATCCGGGCGCGCCCGCCAGCAGGCCCTGGACCGCCTCGATGCGGGTCCTGGGCACCTCGCTGGCCAGCGCCAGGCGGCCGGCATCGAGGCTCGCCAGGTCGGCCAGGCGAGCCAGCGACGCGCCGATGCGCTGAAGGGATTCCTCGCCGACGCCGTCCAGCGGGGCGCCCAGGCGCTTGGCGGCCGCCAGCAGCGCGCCCGGCGTCAGCGCCGCGGCGAACCCCGGGTCCGGCGGATGGCCATCGCCGACCTTCACCCCGGCGGCGAGCAGGGCGTCGATCACCTCGGCATTGTGCGGCTGCGCGAAGAAGGTGGCGATCGACTCGGCGACCTTCGGGCCGACGTCGGGCACCGCCATCAGCACCAGGGCGTCGGCCCTGCGGATCTCGTCGAGGTCGCCGAATGCCCGGGCCAGCGCCTTGGCGGTCTCCTCGCCGGTCTGCAGGATGCCCAGGGCGAACAGGAAGCGGTCCAGGCGCGCCGCGCGGGTGGCGTCGATCGCCTCCACCAGGTTCTGCGCCCACTTGCTGGCGACCTTGCCGGCCTTGACCGTCTCCGGCACGGTGCCGTCGCGCTCGTCGGCGCGCTGCTTCATCGCCAGCAGGTCCTCGACCCGCAGGCGGTAGATGTCGGCCGGGGTGCGCACGTAGTCGAACTCGACCAGGGAGTCGATGAAGCGCTCGCCCAGGCCCTCGATGTCCATCGCCCGGCGCGAGGCGAAGTGGCGCAGCGCCTCCTTGCGCTGGGCAGGGCAGTACAGGCCGCCGGAGCAGCGCCAGGCGACCTCGCCGTCCTGGCGGACCAGGGCCGATCCGCAGACCGGGCAATCGGCCGGCATCGTCCAGGGCGAGGCGCCGGGCGGGCGGCGTTCCGGCACCACCTGCACCACCTCGGGAATCACGTCGCCGGCCCGGCGCACGATCACGGTATCGCCGACGTGGAGGTCCAGGCGGGCGACCTGGTCGGCGTTGTGCAGGGTGGCATTGGTGACGGTGACGCCGGCGACGTGCACCGGCGCCAGCCGCGCGACCGGCGTCGCGGTGCCGGTGCGGCCGATCTGCACCTCGACCGCCTCGACCGTGGTGGTCTCCTCCTGCGCCGGGTACTTGTGCGCCAGGGCCCAGCGCGGCGCCCGCGAGACGAAGCCGAGCACGCGCTGCTGGTCGTAGGCGTCTAGCTTGTAGACGACGCCGTCGATGTCGTAGGGCAGCGCGTCGCGGCGCTCGCCGATCCGCCGGTAGTAGTCGAGCAGGCCGGCCAGGCCGCGGGTGGTGTCGACCTCGGCCGACACCGGCAGGCCCCAGTCGCGCAGGCGCGCCAGGGTCTGCGAATGCCGGGGCGGCAGCGTGCCGCCCTCCACCACGCCGGTCCCGTAGGCGTAGAAGCTGAGCGGCCGGGCGGCGGTGACGGCCGGATCGAGCTGGCGCAGCGAGCCGGCGGCGCCGTTGCGCGGGTTGGCCATCGGCTTCTCGCCGCGCGCCATCGCGCCCTGGTTGTAGGCCAGGAAGTCGGCGCGGCGCATGAACACCTCGCCGCGCACCTCGAGCAGTGCCGGCCAGTCCTCGCCGCGCAGGCGCAGCGGCACCGCCCTGACCGTGCGCAGGTTGGCGGTCACGTCCTCGCCGGTCTCGCCGTCGCCGCGGGTGGCGCCGCGCACCAGCAGGCCGTCCTCGTAGCGCAGGCTGACCGCGAGGCCGTCCAGCTTGGGCTCCACCGAGAACAGCGGATCGCGCAGGTCCAGGGCATCCTCGATGCGGCGGACGAAGTCGGCGACCTCGCGGAAGCGACCGGCGTCGTCCGTCGCGGCCGGGTCGTCGAAGGCGTTGGCCAGCGACAGCATCGGCAGCGCGTGGCGGACCTCGGCGAAACCGCGGTCCGGGCGGGCGCCGACCCGTCGGGTCGGCGAGTCCGGGCTGGCCAGGTCCGGATGCGCCCGTTCCAGCGCCTCCAGCTCGCGGACCAGGCGGTCGTACTCGCTGTCGGCGATCGCCGGGGCGTCGAGGACGTGGTACCGGTAGTCGTGCTCCCGGATCCGCGCGCGCAGGTCGGCGGCACGCCGGGCCGGACTGTCGGCTTCGGTCATGGCCGGGGATGGCGCGGGCGGGGGACGGGCGGCATCGCGCAAGTATCGCGCGCCCGGCGTGCGCCGGGCGCTTCCGCGCGCAATCGTCACAGTCGTGACCGCGCTTCCGTGGCCGCCATCACGCCCGCCGGCGGCGCAGTTCACGTTCGACGCCCGCGCACCTGTCACCTGCCGCAAGGCGCGGCTGGTTAGACTGTCGCGTCCCCGTGGAGGCCGACCATGCCGAACCGCAGCCCGCCCGCCCGCAGCCAGATCCTGGACGGCGAGCTGCTGGCGGCGGTGGACCTGGGCTCGAACAGCTTCCACCTGATCGTCGCCCGGCACAATCTCGGCCAGCTCAAGGTGATCGACAGCCTGCGCGAGCCGGTCCGCCTCGCCGCCGGCCTGATGCCGGACGGCAGCCTCGACCCGGTCAAGCGCGAACGCGCGCTGGCCTGCCTGGCGCGCTTCGGGCAGCGCCTGCGCGCCCTGCCCACCGAACGGGTGCGCGCGGTGGCCACCAACACGTTCCGGCAGATGCGCTCGCCGCGCGCCTTCCAGACCGCCGCCGAGGAGGCCCTCGGGCATCCCATCGAGATCGTCTCCGGCCGCGAGGAGGCGCGCCTGATCTACCAGGGCGTGATCCAGGGCATCCGCGAGACCGGCCGGCGACGCCTGGTGATCGACATCGGCGGCGGCTCCACCGAGTTCATCATCGGCGAGGGCGACTTGGCGCTGGAGACCGAAAGCCTGCAGATGGGCTGCGTCGCCTCCAGCCGCCACTTCTTCGGGGATGGCCGGCTCGGCCGCAAGCGCTGGCGCGCGGCGGTCACCGAGGTCTCGGCGGAACTGCAACAGTTCGCCGCCGACTACCTGATGCGCGGCTGGAGCGACGTGATCGGCTCGTCAGGCACCATCAAGGCGGCCGGCAAGGTCGCGCGCGCCAACGGCTGGTACGACCGCGGCCTGACGCCGGAGGCGCTGGCGTCGATCCGCGATGCCCTGCTCGCCTTCGAGACCGTCGAGGCGGTCGCGCTGGAGGGCCTGAGCAACGACCGCCGGCCGGTGTTCGCCGGCGGCCTGGTGGTGCTCGAGGCCGCCTTCGAGGTGCTCGGCATCGACCGCATGCAGATCTGCGAGACGGCGATGCGCGAGGGCGTCCTGCACGACCTGCTCGGCCGCGCCCAGCACCGCGACCCGCGCCAGGCGACCATCGACGCCCTGGCCCAGCGCTTCAGCGTCGACGCCGCCCAGGCCGAACGCGTCGAGTCCACCGCGCTCACCCTGTTCGACGAGGTCGCGCCGGCCTGGCACCTGGGCGAGGCCGAGCACGACTGGCTGGCCTGGGCGGCGCGCGTCCACGAGGTCGGCCTGGCCATCGCGCACAGTTCGCACCACGTGCATGGCGCCTACCTGCTGGCCCATTCCGACCTGCCCGGGTTCACCCGCGGCGAGCAGGAGGTCCTGGCCCTGCTGGTGCGCTGCCATCGCCGGGCGATCCCGGTCGACGCACTCCAGGCCCTGCCCGAGCGGCTTTTCTACCCGGCCGTGCGCCTGACCCTGCTGCTGCGCCTGGCGGCCCTGCTGCACCGGCCGCGCAGCGCCGAGCCGATGCCCCGGCTGCGCCTGTCGGTGGACGACCGCCTGCTGACCCTCGACCTGCCGCGACGCTGGCTGGAGGGCCATCCGCTGACCGCGCTCGATCTCAACCAGGAACGCAAGCACGTCAAGGCGCTGGGCTTCCGGCTGGAGATCGCCTGAGCCCTGCGGGAGGCGCCCCTGGGCCGCTCAGGCCAGGGCCGGCACCAGCGCCAGCGAACCGGCGGCGATCGCCGCACCGAGGGCGATCGCCGCGAGCACGTCGGACGGGTAGTGGACGCCGAGCACCACCCGCGAGGCGGCGACCAGGAGGGCGAACGGCACCAGCAGCCAGGCCAGGAACGGGTAGTAGGCCAGCACCACCAGGGTGAACGCCACCGCGTGCAGGGTGTGCCCGGAGGGGAAGCTGAACTCGTCCAGCGGCCGGACCCGGGCGACGATGTCGCCGTGGCGCCGGAACGGCCGCGGCCGCCGCACCACCCCCTTCATCGCCCGGTACAGGGCGGCCACGAACAGGGCGGTCAGCGCCATGTGCACCGCCGCGCGCAGGCCCTGGGCACCGCCCAGCAGGGCGGTCACCGCCATCAGCGTGTACCAGAACACGCCGTCGCCCAGCCGGCTGACCGTGCGGAACAGCAGCAGCACCGGGCGGTGCGCGCCCCAGCGGTTGACCGCCAGGGTCAGGCGCAGCTCGCCGGTCGGCGGTTCGGGCAGTTGCGCGGGTTTCACCGAGGTGGCCTGGCTCATGCGGCATGCCTTGCGTGCAGATCATGGAGCAAGTCGGCGAAGCGCGCCGCCACCCCGGCGCCCTCGCGCCGGCACAGCGCCGCCCGCGCGCTGGCGCCGATCGCGCGCCGGCGCCGGTCGTCGGCGGCCAGGGCGACCGCCGCGGCCACGAACGCGGCCTCGTCGCCGCTCGCGACCGCGCAGCCCAGCTCGGGGCGATCGATGTGCTCGCGGGCGGCGCCGTAGTCGAAGGCGACCGTGGCGACGCCGCTGGCCATCGCCTCCAGGGTGACGTTGCCGAAGGTCTCGGTCAGGCTCGGAAACACGAACAGGTCGCCACTGGCGTAGTGCCGCGCCAGCTCGTCGCCGCGCTGGACGCCGGCGAACACGAAGTCGGGGTTGTCCTGGGCCAGGCGGGCGCGGGCCGGGCCGTCGCCCACCCAGACGAAGCGGGCCTCGGGACGCACCGCCTGCAGCGCACGGAACGCCCGGACCGCCAGCGCCAGGTTCTTCTCCGGCGCGATCCGGCCGACATAGAGCACGGCCAGGTCGTCCGGCGCCAGTCCCCAGCGCGCACGCAGGGCGGGGTCGCGCCAGGCGGGGTCGAACCGGCGGACGTCGACCGAACGCTGCAGCAGGTGCACGTTGCGGATGCCGCGCGCCGACAGCGAGTCGGCCAGTTCCCGGGTCGGCACGTAGGTGGCGTGCGCGCGGTTGTGGAAGCGGCGCAGCCAGGCGAACGCCAGCGGCGTCAGCAGGCGCAGGCCGTAGTGGCCGAAGTAGTCGTCGAAGCGGGTGTGGAAGCCGGTGGCCACCGGGGCGCCGATCTCGCGCGCCGCCCGCAGGCAGGTCCAGCCCAGCGGCCCCTCGGTTGCGGCATAGACGACGTCCGGACGGTGCTGGCGCCAGAACGCGCGCACCCGGCCCGGCGAGGGCAGCCCGAAGCGCAGGTCCGGGTAGCGCGGCAGGCGGGCGCCGGGCACCAGCAGCTCGGGAAACTCGGCCTCCGCCGCCACCCCCGGCTGCCGCGGCCGCACCAGGCTCACGGCATGGCCGTGGGCCCGCAGGCCGCGGGCCAGCGTCTGCAGGGTCAGGGCGACGCCGTTGACCTCGGGCGGATAGGTTTCGGTGACGAGGCAGACGTGCATGCGGACGGGCCGGTTTGCTGCACGCTAGCGGCGTGCGGTGTACGCATCATGGCCGAAACATTGCACCCGTGTGACAGCCGCGTCCGCCCTGCCCAGGCCGGCCCGGCCCGGCCACGGTTCAGGGCCCCGCGGCGGCCGGCTCCAGGTGCCAGTGTCGGACCAGGCTGGCCGCCGCCGCGACCCCGCTGAGCCAGGCCGACTCGACGCGGCCGCCGAGCAGGCCGTCGCCGGCGACCGCCAGGTCCGCAGCGGCGTCGTGCAGGGCCGGACGCGCCAGCGGTGCGGTGCACAGCGCATGGCGCCAGCGATGCGCCTGCGCCGGGCCGATCGCGCCGGCCGGCAGGCCGCTGGCCGCGCAGAAGGCATCGACCAGGACCGGCAGCACCTGCGCCGGCGTCGCCTCCAGGTGGCGCCGCGACCACCCTGCCCCGGCGTGCACCACCCAGGCCGGTTCCGGCGTGCGGCCGGGTCGGCTGGCCATGGCGCTGGCGAACGCCAGCGGCTGCTCCGCACCGCCGTGGAGGCAGTCCACGCCGGGCACCGGCCGGTCCAGCACCAGCAGCGCCGCCCAGCACGGATCGTAGGCGACGGCGTCGAGCGCCGCCGCCATCGCCGGGGCCGGCCCGCGCAGCAGCTCGGCGGCCTGCGGTGCCGGCGCCGTGACCAGCAGGGCATCGGCACGCGCCAGGACGGTGCCGTCGTCGCCGTCCAGGCGCCAGCCGCCCGGCTCCCGGACCGCGCGGGCGACCCGGGTGCCGGTGCGCAGCTCGATGTCCACCAGCAGGTGGCGCGCCAGCGCATTCATGCCGGGCACCGCCACCAGGCGCTCGCGCCCCTGGTCGGGATGCGCCGGGCGCGGCCGCCAGGGCGCGACCAGGCCGGCCTCGCGCCAGTGCCGCACCTGGGCGGCGAAGCGGCGGTCGCGCACGGTCAGGAACTGGGCGCCATGGTCGAAGGCCAGCGACTGCTCGCGCCGGGTCGCCATCCGGCCGCCGGGACCGCGCGACTTCTCCAGCACGCAGACCCGGTGCCCGGCATCGGCGAGGACCCGGGCCGCCGCGGCGCCGGCGATGCCGGCGCCGACGATCGCGACCGTGCGCGCCCGGGCCGCCGGGGGCGCCCCGACCCGCCGCGCCAGCGCCGGCAGGTCGAGACGGGCGGCGTGCGCGGCCAGCGAGCGCGTGCGCACGGTGCCGGTGACCGCCCGGGCGGGCGGGAACGGCCGGTCGAACAGGCCCAGGCACCAGAGCAGGCCGCCGTAGGAGGCCGGGTCGCTGCCATCCAGGGCGAACCGGTGGTTGAGCTCGACCAGGCGCGCCAGTGCCTGCGCCGGGTCGGCCGACCACTCCAGCAGGGCCTTGCCCCAGCTCATGCGCAGGTTGTTGTGCAGCTCGCCGTGCCGGACCAGGCTGCGTTGCGCCAGGTCCCAGAGCGCGACGCCGCTGCGGGCGCCGCTCAGGGTGTCGAGGTCGCGCCAGTGCCGGCGCGGGTCGCCGGCGTGCGCGCGCAGGCTGGCGCCGGCCCAGTCCGGCAGCGCCGCCAGCGATTCCGGATCCCCGGTGCCCGCGCACCAGTGCCAGGCCAGCTCGCGCCAGGTCCACAGCTCGTCCAGGAACTTGGCGGCGCCTTCGCCGCCGGTCGTGCGCGCCTGCGCGGCGATCCGCCGCGCCGAGACCATGCCGTGGTGCAGGTAGGGCGACAGCCGGGACACGCCGCGCGGGAAGGCCACCGCGGCGTCGTTGCGAAGCCGGTGGTAGTCGGCCAGGCCGTGCTGGCGGAACGCCTGCCAGCGCCGGTAGCCGGCGGCGCTGCCGCCGGGCGTGTGCGCCACCGGCGCCACCTGGTGGTCGATCCGGCAGCGGCCGATCGCCCGGGCCAGATCGCTGTCCAGGTCGAACGGCGCGAATCCGGGATCGCCCTCGAACGGCCGGCCGTCGGGCGCCGCCGGCCAGTCGGCGTCCAGGCGCGCCTGCAGCTCGCCCCACAGGCGCTCGCGGAAGGCGTACGCGCGCGCGGGCGGGCGGCGGCTGAGCGCCATCGGCACGATGCAGGCGCTGTCCACGGCCAGCAGCGGCGCCGGCGCCTTCGCAGCCAGGCCGGCCAGCCAGCGCGGCCAGGGCGGCGCCGGCACGTCGTCGGTGACCACCACGCAGGCGCGGCGGGCCAGCGCGGGCAGCGGCGAGGCGACGGCGGCCACCGTGGCGCTGCCCTCCGGCTCCGTCATCGGCAGGTGGAAGACGCTGCGCACGCCGCGCCGCGCCAGGGCCGGCGCCAGTTCCCGGGCGCCCTGCAGGATGAAGGCGTGGTGGCGGTCGTTGTCGTAGCGGTGGCCCGCCGCCAGGCCCTGGTAGGCGAGCAGCGGACGGCGCAGCGTGTCGGCAAGGTGCAGGGCGACGTCGAGCGCGGCGTTGTCGTGGTCGCGGCAGGCGTGGTGCAGCCATAGCAGCACGAACTCGCCGCGCGAGCCGACCTCGCCAGGCGCCACCTCGCGCACCCGTTCGGCCAGGTGCGGCGGCAGGGCGTCGGTCAGGGCGCCGAGGGTGCGGGAATCTGCCATGACACCATCGCAGCACGATCCCGGTGAACGCGGCATCGCGGGCGAACGGATCGGCCCCGGTTCCCGATTCAGGGCAGGGGCCGGGACCAGAACGCCAGGCGATGCGGCGTGTCCTCCGCGTCGCCGACTTCCCGCCAGTGCAGGGTGCAGGCGAGCCCGTCGTGCCGGCGGTAACCGCGCGACTGCCAGAAGCCGTCCAGCGGCCGCCAGTTCGGCGACCGGGCCGGATGGTCGGACGGGCGCTCGACCGCGCAGAAGCTGGTCAGGCGGAAGCCGCCCAGGGCCCGCGCATGCGCCTCCCGGGCATCGAAGAAGGCGTGGCCGATGCCCTGGCCGCGCCAGCGCGGCAGCAGCACCGATTCGCCGAAATAGAAGACGCCGGCCGGGTCGACACCGGCCGATCGCCAGGGCGCCTGCACCGCCTCGGGTTCGCCGGCCATCGGCACGCCGGTGCTGGCGCCGACCACGACGCCATCGGCGATGGCCAGCACGAACACGCTGCCCGGATGGCCGGCATAGGTGGCCAGATAGCGGCGCTCGTAGTCGGGATCGCCGTCGTACAGGTAGGGATAGTCGCGGAACACGGCGATCCGCAGGCGCGCCAGGTCGTCCAGGTGCGGGGCGACCCGGTTGCCGGCGAGGATCCGGATCGAGGCGCCGCTCACGCCGACCCCAGGTGTTCGACCAGCATGGCGTCGCCGTACGAGAAGAATCGGTAGCGCTGGCGAACCGCGTGCGCGTAGGCGGCCAGCACCCGCTCGCGGCCGGCGAAGGCGCTGACCAGCATCAGCAGGGTCGACTCGGGCAGGTGGAAGTTGGTGAACAGCGCATCGACGCTGGCGAAGCGGTAGCCGGGATGGATGAAGATGGCGGTGTCGCCGGCGAACGGCCGCGGTGCCGGCCCGCCCTGGCGCGCCGACTCCAGCGCCCGCACCACGGTGGTGCCGACCGCGACCACGCGGCCGCCGCGCGCGCGGGTCGCCGCCAGCCGCTCGCACAGGGCGGCATCGACCTCGAACCACTCGCTGTGCATGCGGTGCTCGCGGATGTCGTCCACGCGCACCGGCTGGAAGGTGCCGGCGCCGACGTGCAGGGTCACGGTGCCGGTCTCGACGCCGCGCGCGCGCAACGCCTCCAGCAACGCCTGGTCGAAGTGCAGGCCGGCGGTCGGTGCCGCCACCGCGCCGGGCGCGCGGGCGAACACGGTCTGGTAGCGCTCGCGGTCGCCGGCGTCGTCGGCGCGTGTGATGTAGGGCGGCAACGGCATGCGGCCGAGGCGCTCCAGGCGCTCGGTCAGCGGCGCGTCGTCGGCGAAGCGCAGCCGGAAGAAGGCGCCGTCGCGGTCGAGCACCTCGACCGCGCTGCCGTCCTCCAGGTCGAGGAATTCCCCGGGCCGCGGCTTCTTGCTGACGCCCAGCATGGCCCGGGCCTCGGCGCCGCCGAGCAGGCGCTCGACCAGGATCTCGGCGGCGCCGCCGGTGCGCTTGCGCGCCTGCAGGCGGGCCGGCAGCACGCGGGTGTCGTTGAACACCAGCAGGTCGCCCGGCGCCAGCAGCGACGGCAGCTCGCGGACCGCCCGGTCGGCCACGGCGCCGGCGGCGGGAAGGTGCAGCAGGCGGGCATCGCTGCGGCCGGGCAGCGGCGCCTGGGCGATCAGCGCCGGCGGCAGGACGAAGTGGAAGTCGGCGCGCTTCATTGCGCCGCGATGATGCCCGCAGCGCGGCGCCGGGGAAAGCCGCGCTGCCCCCCGGCCGCGGCCTTGCGCCGGCCAGGGCGAGCGGCAGGCGACCGGGGCGCCGCTCCCGGCGTGGTGCCCGGCGCCCTCCCGCCGCTACAGCCAGCCCTTCTGGTGCGCCAGCCGGTAGGCCTCGATGCGGTTGCCGGCGCCGAGCTTGCCGATCGCCTCGCTGAGGTAGTTGCGCACGGTGCCGTGCGAGAGGTTGAGGCGGGCGGCGATGTCGTGGGCGCCCAGGCCCTCGCCGGCCAGGCGCAGCACCTGGCGTTCGCGCTCGGTCAGCGGGTCCGGCTCGCCCCAGGCGTCGACCGCCAGTTGCGGATCGATCGCCCGGCCGCCGCGGTGGACCTGGCGCAGGGCCTGGGCGAGCTGGCTGGCCGGCGCGTCCTTCAGCAGGTAACCGGCGACGCCGGCGTCCAGCGCCCGGCGCAGGTAGCCGGCGCGCGCGAAGGTGGTGACGATCACCACCCGCGTCGCCAGGCCGTGGCGCTGGATCCGCTGCGCCAGCTCCAGCCCGGTCAGCCCTGGCATCTCGATGTCGGTGACCAGCAGATCGGGCGCCTGCTCGCGCACCGCACGCCAGGCGGCCTCGCCGTCGGCGACCTCGGCGACCAGCTGGAGGTCGGCTTCCAGGCGCAGCAGCGCCGCCAGGGCACCGCGCACCATTCCCTGGTCCTCGGCCAGGATGAAGCGGATCATGCCGCGCTCCGCTGGGCGTCGAGCGGCGACGCCAGGGCCGTCGCCAGCGGCACCCGCGCCCGCAGGCGGGTGCCGCCCCCGGATGGCGAATCCAGCTCGAGGCTGCCGCCCAGTGCGGCCAGCCGTTCGACCATGCCGTCCAGACCGTTGCCGCGCCGGCGTGCGCCGCCCCGGCCGTCGTCCGCGACCTCCAGCACGACCGCGCCGGCCGCCTGCGACAACCTGACTTCGACGCGCGTGGCGCGCGCGTGGCGCTGCACATTGGTGACCGCCTCGCGCAGCACCAGCGCCAGGCAGGTCTCGATGTCGGGCGGCAGCTCGTGACCGTCGAGTCGCTCATCCAGCTCGACGCCCGCACCGCCCAGCAGCAGGCGCGCCGACGCCAGCTCCGGTCGCAGCATGGCGGCGCGGATGCCGGTCACCGCGCGACGCACCTGGGCCAGGGCGTCTCGCGCGACCTGCTCGATCTGGGCCACCTCCGCCTGCGCCGCGGCCGGGTCGCTCGGCAGCAGGCGGCTGGCCAGCTCGCTCTTCAGCGCGATCAGCGACAGCGTATGGCCGAGCAGGTCGTGCAGGTCGCGGCCGATGCGTTCGCGCTCGGCCACCGCGGCGAGCCGCCGGACCTCCTCCAGCCCCATTCGCAGCTCGCCGTCCTGCCGGTGCTTGACCAGGTAGAAATGGTTCGCGAGGCAGACCGAGGTGCCGACCAGCAGGGCGATCAGCGGCGGGATCCAGCCGGTCGACAGCCACCAGGCCTGCAGCGCGTACAGCGCCAGCACGACGCCGAGCACCGCCAGGGCGCGGGCCAGGGAGCCCAGCAGGGGCGCGAATGCCGCGGCGTAGATCAGGTAGCTGTTGCCGAAGGGATTGAGCGGCGTCAGCGCGAAGGCCAGCGCGGCGATCGCCAGCAGCCACGGCAGCAACGGCCAGCCCTGGTACCGGAAAGCGCGGAAGTACAGCCACAGGAACGGCGGCACGGTCGCCACCGTCGCCTGCCACATGCGGGTGTCGTCGAAGCCGGTGGCGACCGGCAGCACGAACAGGAAGCCCAGGTAGGCCAGCCAGAGCAGCGGCATCCAGCCCAGGGTCTCGACCACCGCCGCCGGCAGCAGCCACGCGCGCAGCCGCAACCCGAGTGAGTTCCCGCCGTCCGCCGACATCGCCCTGCCCTCCCTCGCGGTTCCGTAGCCGTCTCCCGGCCCGGCCAGCGTCTCCTTCACGCCCGGCGCAACGCCCGGGCCGCCAGCGCCGCGAACGCCGCGCCGAAGGCGAACAGCGCAAGCGCATGCAGTGCCGGCGCGCTGGCACTGCCCTGGCCGACCGCCGCCAGGGCCAGCTGGCCGAGATGATACGCCGGCCACAGCGGCGCCATCGCCTGCACCGGCGCCGGCAGCAGCATCAGCGGAAACCACAGTCCGGACAGGAAGGCCATCGGCAGGTACACCAGGTTGACGATGGCCGGTGCCGCCTGGGCGCTGGCGACCAGGCCGATCCACAGGCCGGCGGCGCAGAACGGCAGCACGCCCAGGCCGGCGACCGCCGCCAGCGCCAGCCAGGCGCTCGCCGGAAGGCGCACGCCGCCGGCACCGGCCGCCAGCGCCGCCATGATCGCGAACACCAGCAGGGCGAACGCGACCGCCATCGCCGCCTTGGCCAGCAGCCAGGCGCCGGCGGGCATCGGCGCCGCCCGCTTCAGGCGCAGCCAGCCCTGCTCGCGCTCGACCGCCACCGTGGCCCCGAAGCCGAACAGGCCGGGCGCCATCACGCCGAACACGGTGTAGGTGGCCAGCAGGTAGTGGGCCGCCTGCCAATTGCCGCTGCGGCCCATCGGCAAGAGCAGGGCGAACAGCACGTAGAACATCGGCGGGAACAGCAGGGTCGGCAGCGCGAAGCCGGGCGTGCGCAGCAGGCGCAGGAACTCGTAGCGGACCTCGCGCAGCCAGGGGTTGCGGGGCGCCGCAGCGCCGGGGCTCAGGGTGGTCATGCCGCCTCCGTGGTGAGTTCGAGGAAGCGCTCGGCGAGGCCGGTGCGGCGGACTTCCAGATCGGACAGGTCGGGATCGCGTTCGAGCAGGCGCCGGACCACCGCCTCGGCGTCCGCCGCCTGCAGCGTCAGCAGGCCGTCGTCGCCACGCTCGACCGCGACCACGCCGGGCCAGGCCGCCACCCGTGCCGGCGCCAGCGCGGTCCGGCAGGCGATCCGGCGCAGGCCATCGGCAGCCTGCAGGCCGGCCAGGCTGTCCTGCGCCACGACGCGGCCGCGGGCCAGCACCGCCACGCGGTCGGCCAGTGCCTGGGCCTCCTCCAGCCAGTGGGTGGTCAGCAGGACGCCGGTGCCGGCCCGGACCAGGGCGCGCAGGCGCTCCCAGAATCCGTGCCGGGCCTCGATGTCGAGGCCGACCGTGGGCTCGTCCAGCACCAGCAGCTCGGGCCGGCCGACGACCGCGAGGCCGAACTGGACGCGTCGCTGCTGGCCGCCGGAGAGCGTGCGGTAGGGACGTTGCAGCAGGTCGCCGATGCCGGCCAGGTCCGCCGCCTCCGCCACCGGCATCGGTGCCGGGTAGTAGCTGCCGAACAGGTCGAGGAGTTCGGCCACGCGCAGCGTGTCCGGGACGCCGCCGGTCTGCAGCATCGCGCCGACCCGTGCCCGCATCGCCCGCTGCACCGGCGTTCCGTCGAACAGCGCCACGCTGCCGGCATCGGCGCGCAGCAGGCCGAGCAGGATGGCGATCGCCGTGGTCTTGCCGGCCCCGTTGCCGCCCAGCAGCACCAGCAGCTCGCCGCGGCGCAGCTCCAGGTCGACGCCGGCCAGGGCGACCGTATCGCCGTAGCGCTTGTGGATGCCGCGCAGGGCGGCCAGTACCGGTTGCATCGCCCGACTCCTCATGGCTTCGGCGCCAGTGTCCGGTCGCCCGGCCCTGGCCGGCAGCGGCAGCGGTCAGTCGCCGGAAATGACAGCTGTCAGCGCCTGTGGAATCCTGCATCGCCGCCCGCCCGGGCCGGCCCCGACTCCGCGCCCCGCATCGATGCCGACCCTCCCCAGCCCGCACCGACAGGCACGCCAGCGCCGGCGCTGGACGCTCCTGCTGCTGCTCGCCTGCCTGGGCCTGGTGCTCGTCCTGCATGCCAGTCGCGGCTGGATCTGGCTGGGCGTGCCGGCGGTCGACGCCGCCCGCACCCCGTTCTCGGACGCGCTGATCCACCTGGCGACGCCGGTGAACTGCCTGGATGGCCATGGCCAGTGGCATGGCCGCACCTGCTTCATTCCCGACCGCGAGGCGGTGCCGCGCGCGCAGACCTGGGAGCCGTGGCTGAGCTTTGCCCGACTGGGCCTGGACACCGAAGTCCGGGCCCTGGCCGTGGCCTGGCTGACCGTGCTGCTGTTCTGCCTGGCCTGGGCGCGCGTGCTGTCGCCGGCCAGCGCCGGCGAGGCGCTGCTCGGCCTGGTGCTGTTCGCCACCGCCGCGGTCCAGCTCGCCGTCGAGCGCGCCAACTTCGACCTGCTGGTGGCCGCCCTGCTGTGCGCGGCGGCGGCGGCGCTCGCCCGGCCGGGCGTGCCCGGGGCGCTGGCAGGCAGCGCCCTGCTCGCCGCCAGCACCGTCCTGAAGCTCTACACCGGGGCCGCCTGTGCGTTCGCCTGGCTGCTGGCCCGGGCGCCGTTGCGGGTCACCGTGCCGGCCTGCCTGCTGGCGCTGGCCACGGCGATCGCCGTGGTCGGCCCGCAGGAGCTGCTGGTGCTGGCGGGCGGTGCGCCCGAAGGCGCGACCCGGTTCTCGACCGGCGCCCGCTGGCTGTTCGGCCAGGCCGGCCCGGCGTGGGGCTGGGCCGGCGTCGCCACCGGCGTGCTGGCGGCGATCGCCACGCTCGCATGGCTGCGTCCCGGGCCGGCCCCCGACCCGGCGCGCTGGCCCCGGCGCCTGGCGGCGTTCCAGCTGTCGGCGATGACCGCGCTGCCGTTGTTCCTGCTCAAGGACAGCTACGACTACCGGTTCGTGCTGTGGCTGCCGATGGCGGCGCTGCTGGTGGCCTGGCTGCGACCCGGTGCGGTGCCGGCCCGCTGGCGCCAGGCGGCGGGGTCCGGCCTGGCCCTGCTGGGGTTCGTGATGGCTGTCGAGCTGCCGGCCAGCCTGCTCGACCGCCTGGCCGACGGCGATGCCGCGACGCTGGCGGCACGGGCGGCGGGCGCTGCCGGCCTGGCCAAGCAGTTCGCCTGCTGGGCGCTGTGGGCCCTGCTGGCGGGGTTGTCGCTGCGGCTGCTGGAACTGGACTGGCGCGCGCGCCTGGCGCCGCGCCGGGGCCGCCCGGCCGCGACCGGCCGGAGGCCGTAGCGGCGCTCGCGGCAGCGTCCGGTGCGCCCGGCGCCGGGGTCAGGCGTCGTCGCCGGAGGCGGCCGGCGCAGCCGCCATCGCCGTCACCGCCTCGGCGAAGCCGGGGATGGCCAGGGCGCCGGCCAGCTGGCCGCCATCGACCTCGAGGGTGGCGCCGGTGCAGAAGTCCGAGGCGGCGCTGGCCAGGTAGAGGGCGGCGCCGACGATCGCCTCGGGCTCGGCGATGCGCCGTTGCGGGATGCGCGAGACCAGCGCCGCGGCGCGCCGCGGTTCGTCCCAGAGGCTGGCGCTGAAACGGGTCCTGACGAAACCCGGCGCGATCGCGTTGACCTGGACCTGCTCGGGGGCCAGCTCGATCGCCAGCGCCTGGGTCAGCATCAGGACCGCCGCCTTGGAGACGCAGTACACGCCCATGCCATGGGCGGCGCGCCGGCCGAGGATGGAGGACAGGTTGATCACCTTGCCGCCGCCGCGCGCGCGCATCGCCGGCAGCGCCGCGCGCACCCAGCGCACGTAGCCCTTGACGTTGGTGTCCAGGGTCTTGTCCCAGGCCGCGTCGTCGGCCGCCAGCAAGGGCCCGAAGTGCGGATTGGTCGCGGCGTTGTTGACCAGGATGTCGAGGCCGCCGAAGGCCTCGACGCCGGCCGCCACCGCGGCCCGGACCGCGGCCTCGTCGCCGCTGTGGGCGGCCACCGCCAGGGCGCGCCCGCCGGTGGCGGCGATCGCCGCGGCGACGGCATCGAGGTCGCCCTGCCTGCGGGCGGTCAGCACCACGGCGGCGCCGGCAGCGGCCAGGCCGTGGGCGATCGCTTCGCCGATGCCGCGCGAGGCGCCGGTGACCAGGGCGACCTTGCCGCTGAGATCGAAGCTTGACTGCATGGCGGGACTCCACGGGGGACGGGTGATCGGGGCGCGGGGGCTGGCGCCCGGCGGCGCAGGCCGGAAGCGGTCGCGGGCGGACCTCGGCGTTGGCGTCGGCCCCGCTCCGCGACCTGCCCCGGGAGCATAGCCCGAGCCCGCCGTGGCCCGGCACCGGAGGGGCGCATGCTACACTTGCGCCCCCGAATCAATGCGTTGCGGCCGCCTTCGTGCCCCGCGCCGACCGCCCTGCCGGGCCGTCCTGCCGCCACGCCCCTTCCCGCGAGGTATCCGATGGACCTGTTGGCCAAGCTCAAGCCGTTGCGCGATTCCGCCGGCGCCGCCCGTACCGTCGGCCTGTCCGCGCAGGCGCTGGCGCCGTTCCTCGACGACCGCGACCTGCAGGACGCGATCCGGGCCGCGGTCGCCGCCTTCGAGGCGCTGCGCGCCGAAGGCTCGGACCTGCCCGACCTCGACGAGCACGAGCAGGTGCGCCGCATGCAGGCCGGCTTCGTCAACTTCTACCCGGACGACGCCGTGAATCCCTACGTCGCGCTGGCCGCGGCCGGGCCGTGGATCGTCACCCTGAAGGGCGCGGTGGTCTACGACGCCGGCGGCTACGGCATGCTCGGCTTCGGCCACACGCCGGCCCAGGTGATCGAGGCGATGGCCCGCCCGCAGGTGATGGCCAACGTGATGACGCCCTCGCTCTCCCAGCACCGCTTCGTCGAGGCGATGCGCCGGGAGATCGGCCACACCCGCGACGCCTGCCCGTACGCGCGCTTCCTGTGCCTGAACTCCGGCTCGGAGTCGGTCTCGCTGGCCGGCCGCATCGCCGACGTCAACACCCGCCTGCAGACCGATGCCGGTGGCCGTCATGCCGGCAAGCGGGTCAAGCGCCTGGCGGTCAAGGGCGGTTTCCACGGCCGCACCGAACTGCCGGCGCTGTATTCGGACTCCACGCGCAAGACCTACGCCCAGCACCTGGCGAGCTGGAAGCACCACGACGCCCAGCTGCTGACCGTCGAGCCCTACGACGTCGACGCCCTGCGTGCCGTGTTCGCCCAGGCCGATGCCGAGGGCTGGTTCATCGAGGCGATGTTCGTCGAGCCGGTGATGGGCGAAGGCGACCCCGGCAAGGCGCTGACGCCGGCGTTCTACGCCGCCGCCCGCGAGCTGACCCGCCGCCACGACACCCTGCTGCTGGTCGACTCCATCCAGGCCGGCCTGCGCGCCCAGGGCGTGCTGTCGGTGGTCGACTATCCGGGCTTCGAGGGCCTGGAGGCGCCGGACATGGAGACCTACTCCAAGGCGCTCAACGCCGGCCAGTACCCGATGTCGGTGCTGGCGGTGACCGAGCGCGCCGCCGACCTGTACCGCAAGGGCGTCTACGGCAACACCATGACCGCCAACCCGCGCGCCCTCGACGTCGCCTGCGCGGTGCTCGCCAGCCTCAGCCCGGAGCTGCGCGTCAACATCGTCGAGCGCGGCCGCGAGGCCGTGCAGCGGCTGACCGCGCTGGCCGGCGAGCTGGGCGGCCTGGTCACCCGCGTGCAGGGCACCGGCCTGCTGTTCTCCTGCGAGCTGGCGCCGCAGTTCAAGTGCTACGGCGCCGGCAGCACCGAGGAGTACCTGCGCGAGCACGGCTGGGGCGTCATCCACGGCGGCGCCAACTCGCTGCGCTTCACGCCGCACTTCAACGTCACCAGCGAGGAGATCGCCCTGCTGGTCGAGGGCGTCCGCAAGGCCCTGCTGGAAGGCCCGCGCAAGGCGCAGGACGCGCAGCAGGCGGCCTGAGGGGGTTTCCTGCTGCCAGGTCCAGCCGCGCGCAAATCGCGCGCGGTGCCTGCAGCGACCAAGAAGGCGCACGCAACCCCGCCGCCCGGCTCGCGGCGGCTTGCCAGCGCGCTGCGCCGCAACCGCCTCAGCGGGGTTCGAAGCCGTCGGCGAACAAGGGGTCCCCGCCGGGCAGCAGGCTCACGCTGCCGGCGAACGCCATCCACTCGCCATCGACGAAGTAGCGCCCCGAAAACCCGGCCAGGCCCTGGGCATCGGGCGGCGGCAGCAGGGTGTAGGACACCTGTACCGGCTGGTCTGCGCGGTACAGGCCCCATCGGATCGTGCGGGTCACCGGATCGTAGCGGCCGCTGCGGCCCACATCGGTCACCTGCCAGCCCGCCGGCGGCACCTCCTCGATCGCACCCGCATGACTGCCCGGCATGGGCTGGACCTGCAGTTCGACCCGGACCGGTTCGCCGGGGACATATGCCGCCGGCGCCGTGCGCACTGCCGAGGCGATGTAGGGTCCTGGCGGGTGCAGTACCGACTGCCACGGGAGCTCGGCAGCAACCCGGATGTAGGTGTTTCCGAGGGCGGAGATCTGGGCGGCACGGGTGAGCTGGGCGGCGGACACCAGGCCCCAGCCCGATGGCCAGGGCAGACCATGGAGCCAGGCATCGGTGTAGGCGGGCAACACCCTGGACAGGATCGAGCCGTTGTGGAGAAGGTCCGCCGGATGGATGGGGATCTGGGTGATCCGGGTATCGCCGCACACCGGCGAGGCGGGTCCGGACGAAGGCATCAGCTCCCCCGTCATGGTGCCCGGCGACATGCTCCACCCCGCGCTGGGGGGACCGGTGAGGGCGTAAGCGAACTCCACTGCCGCGGGACCGGAGGTGCCGTTCCACCGGATCCGGCGAAGGCTGCTGTCGTACACGCCCCCCTGCCCGACTGCCAGGACCGACCAGCCGTCCGGCACACGTTCTTCGAGGGTGAACGGAGCGGGATCGGGCGAGGCGGCCACCCGCAGCCTCACCAGGGCCGGGCTGGCCGCGGAGTAGGACGGCGCATCGATCTCACGCTCGACCGCGCAGGCCTGGGCGCAGGGCGAGCCGGCCTGCGAATAGAAGGTGTTGATGAGCGCATTGAAGGACGGACCGAAGGCGGAGACCAGAAGCCGGCGCGCCGGCGCACCATCGCCCTGGGACTGCCACGCGATCGTGGTCGCGTCCTCGATGGAACGTACCGCATTGTCGAGCGCCGCACCGGTACTGCCCTGCGCGGCCACCTGCCGGAAGCCCCGGGTGACGCTGGCGATGCGATCGGCCAGCGGCTCCAGCGACGGCTCCAGGACGACCGGGTGAACCGGCACCGAGGGGCCGATCAGGGCGGCGACCGGATCGAGCGCGTCATTCGCAGGCACGCTGGTGCCGGACATCATCAGGATGACGCCCTTGCGCCCCGGGCGACCGGAGAGCGCCTGCGCCATCCCGGTGGCGCGCGCGATCGCATCTCCCGGCGCGGTCGTTTGTTCGATCAGGTCAAGCTGCGCCTCGAAACTGTCGAAGTCCGACACCAGGACCGGCGGCAGCCCGGCGCTGAGCGAGGTCACCGCGAGCGCAGGCGCCGGCCAGCCGCTGGCGGCGGCGCGCTGGTACCACGCCATCGCCGACTCGGCGACCAGGGCCAGCTGCAGGTCGAGGAAGGAGGACGCCAGGGCGGCGCTGTCGTCGACGATGTACACGGCCGACACCTGCACCTGGTCGGACGGCAGAAGGTCCGGACCGGATGCGGGCGTCAGGCCGTTGTCGAGCAGGGTGAACCCGTCGAATCCGGGTTGGGGTGCCGGATGGTACTGCCCCGCGGGGGTCGTGGCGCTCAGATGCAGCGACATGTCGGGACAGGTGCTGGCATCGGTCCCGGCAAGCCGCACCACCGTGGGCGAGGAGTCGGCGCCAACGCCCGCCCACCTGCTGTCGTTTTCGGGAATCGGGTCGGGCGTGCTCGCCGACACCGAAACCGTCACCCAGCCGATGCGCTGATCGGGGTCGACATCGCGGACCTGGAGCAGCACCGAGGTCTCCTCGCCCACCGCCAGCGACCCGAGCGGGCATTCGACCGTCCGGGGCAGCTCCGGCACCGGATCGCAGCGCGGACCGTCCAGCTCGAAACCTTCCGATGCGGTCGCCCGCACCCGGATGTCCTCGCCGGCAATGGTGCTGTGCGGCCGGTTGGCCACGACAACCACCGCGGCCTGCGTGCGCAGCTGCAGGCCATCGCCGAACTCGGGCAGGTGGATCGTGCCGACCGCGAGGTCGGCCACGCAGCCGCTGGGGCCGGGACACTGCCCGCCGCCACTCTCGACATCGTTGGCATCGAGGTAGAGGACGTCCTCGCCCAGGCTGGCGTCGAGCGCGACCAGGCCGGCCAGCGCGGGATCCGCGAACCCGGTCGACGTGTCCGCCGCGGGCGCCGGGGGATCCCCTCCGCTGCTTCCGCTGTCGGTGCTGCCTGCGTCGTCCTGGCGGATGCCACCGGCTTCGGCGGCAACACCGGGGGCCGCGGCAAGGCAGGCCAGGGCGATCGCGAGGGCGAGGGGGCGTTTCTGCACGATCGGGGCTCCCGGTGGTGTCCGCCGCAAGAAAGCAGGCCGGCGGGCGCTCATCGCCGTCGTCGCTCCAACGACGGCGATGATGAAGGCGGCGCCATGATCGCAACTGGAAGTATCGAATTCAAGTCGTTGCGATGGCGCCGATTCCGTTACCGGCAAGACGCGACGATACAGCCTCAATCGGCGTCGCCGCGGAGCGCTGCCAGCCAGCGACTCCGGTGGTGGCCGGCCAGACCCCCTGCCCGCACCCAGTCGCGCAACCGCTCGCCCTCGCGACGACGCCGATCGGCATCCGCCACCAGGCTGTCCAGCGCATCCAGCCACGCCTGCGCACGGTCCTCGACCCGGACCACCGGCGCCTCCCGGTAGGCCGGGCGGTCGCTGGCGATCACCGCGGTCCCCAGGAAGCCGAACTCCTGGAGCTTGAGCGTACTCTTGCAGTCGTTGAACGGGTGGGCCGCCAGCGGCACCAGCGCGATGTCCAGTGCCATCGATGCCAGTGCCCCGGGATAGGCGTCGAACGGCACCATCGGGCGGGCGCGCAGTCCCAGGCGGGGGGCAGCCGGCGGCGCCATGCCCAGGAACTGCCAGTCCAGTCGGGGGCGGGCCGCGACGATCTCGTCGAGCAGGGCCAGGTCGCCGGCGTGCTGCTGCGCACCGGCCCAGCCGACCCGCACCGGCGCGCCGGACCTTCCGATACGCGACGCCGCGGTCAGGTCGGCAAGCTCCAGCCACGGCCGCTCCGGAAGACCGTTGCCGATCACTGTGCAGGAACGCGCGGCATCCCCGAAGGCGGACTTCAGGCCAGGGGTCGTCACCACCAGCAGGTCGGCGGTGGCGCAGAGCCGGCCAACCCGGCCGGCCAGGGCCGGGTCCACCCTGCCCCGACCGGGATGCCAGGGCGGCAGGTCGGTCACCAGGTCGTCGATCACGACGAGACGACGCGCACCGGGCAGCTGGCGCTTGAGCGCCAGCATGAGTTCCAGGGCGGCGTCATCGTAGGCATCGTGGAACAGGACCACGTCCGGCGAGGCCTCCGCGAGTTCGAACAGCGAGGGCAGAGGCTCCAGTCCGTGTCGCCAGACCGCGGGCGCGGCGATTTCGCCGGCCTGGGCCAGGTCGGCGAGCGGCAGGTCGATCCGGTAGCGGCTGGGTGCCCAGAAGTCGCGGGTCACGGCTGCGACCCGAAGCGGTCCTTCATCTGGACCGGCGCCCCGGGTCGGGCGCCGGCGATACTCCACGGCGGGCCGCCTGCGGTCCAGTCCCTGGGCGCCCAGTACGCGCCGGACGCCGGGGGGCACGTCGACGCTGGACGGATCCGCCCCGGCCTGGCGCAGCGTGGGCTCCGGCACCCAGAGCAGGTTGCCGCCGATGCGCCAGCGCTGTTGCGCCAGAAAGCTGCGGGAAGGGTCCGGATCGGCCAGGTCGATCAGGTCCCGCTCGGTCACGCCCTCGGCACGCAGCGCCAGGCAGGTGCCGACCAGCCCAGGAAACGACCTGGACACCGGCGCCCAGGTACCGGGGTCGCAACCGGTGGCGCTCTCCGGCGCCGGGATCGCGCGCAGTCGATGGCCGTCGAACCGCCAGCCGCAGGCCAGCGCGTTGCCTGACAGGTCGACGCGCCGGGGCGCGACCAGGGCGATGCCATCGAACTCCAGCCAGCCGAGGAGCTGGAAAAGCTCCTCCTCACCCAGCGCGTGCGCGCCGGCATGGACGATCACGACACGCTCGCAGCCTGCTGGCAGCGGGTGGTGCGAGAGGATGCCGCAATCGATCCGGGTCCCCGGCACGCTCTCGCGCTGCCGCTCCAGCGCCGCTTGCACCGCTCCCGCCGCCGGCCCGTGGATGCGGATAGCCACCGACCGTCGCGGCGCGGGATCCGGACGGAACCGCCATCCGGGCGAGTCGGCGTTGCCGACGATGGCGCCTGCGAGGTCCTGGGCACCGCGGAAAAGGTCGGCCTGGCGGCGATGCTCGGCCAGCACGGCGTCCGACTGTCCGGTCGAAAGGTGCCGATCATCGCGACGCACGCCGATCCGGTTCGGGACATCGACCCTGCGTCCGGCGCGAAGCGCCGCCAGCAGCAGGGCATACGGCAAGGCGACCGAACCGAGGCCGTGCGCCGAGACCGTCTCGAAGAGGCGCCCACGCACGCACACGCCGGCAGGTGGTCCGGCGCCGGAGAGCGCAAGCAGGCGATCGGACGCGGGCGCCTGCTGGACCGCATGGCAGCGCCCCTCGCCATCGGCCAGCACGAGATCCGGCAGCAGCACCTCGACGTCCGGATCGGCATCTGCGAGCAGGTCCGACAGGCCGGGCAGCGGGGTATCGCCCGCCTCCAGCAGCAGCCACCAGCGCCGGTCGTCCTCCCGCAACCTGGCGAGCAGGGTGTCGCGTTCGACCCCGTCGGACCGGCCACGATCCATCACGAGCCACTCGATTCCCGGCATCGGGGCGGCCGGGTCCGGCCGGCCGGGCCCGGCCCCGGACTGGCCGCTGGAATCGACGATCATCAGCACGCCGAACGCAGGCATGGACGTGCCGGGCCGGTCCGCCACCAGGTCGTGGCCGGCGTCGGGCGCGGCCATCGGAGCATCCGTCAGCAACCGGCGGCTGGCCAGGTCGACGGTCGGCGCGGCAGCAGCCGGTCGCGGCCTGGGCGTCGCCAGGAGCTGGCGATAGAGCGCCCCGTACGCCGCCGCATTGTCGTCCAGCGTGCGCACCGGCAGCCCCTGCAGGTGTTCGCGGACCCGCCTCAGCCGGTCCCGACCCTCCGGCCCGGACAGCTGCAGCAGGCGATCGCGCCAGGGTGCCGGATCTCCGGCCGGCAGCAGCCAGCCGTCGACGCCGTCCGCGACGCGCTCGGCCAGCGCGCCAGCGCGGCTGGCCAGCACCGGCACCGCTGCCGCACGGCATTCCGAAAGGGCGATCGAGAAGGTCTCGGGACTCTGCGACGGCAACAGCACCAGGTCCAGCGGCGCCAGGACCGCGCCGATCCGGTCGGGCCGATAGGGGCCGGCAAATTGGATGTTCGGTGGCGGCGGGGCGTCCAGCAGCGCGTGATCGACCCTGCCGTGGATCCGGAAACTCAGGTGCGCCAGCGCCGGATCGGCAGCCAGCCGCATCACCAGGTCGAAACCCTTGGCGCGCGAACCGCCACCCAGGAACCCGACGGTGAAAGGCGCATCGGCATCCGGTGCCGGCAGCATCGCCGGCGGCGCGGGCAATCCGTGCGGCACCACCACGCCACGATCGCCGAAGTCGATTCCCAGGGCCGACGCGACCCGGTCCAGCGCGAATCGCGACGGCGCCACCACGGCGTCGGCGCCCTGCGCGATCCGCTTCCAGGCATGGCGTCGCGACGCCAGCAGCGCGGCCGGCGAAGGCGCCTGGACGCCGCGGCGTCGAAGCAGCCTGGGCGCCAGGCAGGTCTCGCATGCCGGGTCGTCGCCGCCGTAGCGATGCCCGCAGTAGTTGCCCAGCGCCGGCGGCACCAGGGTGAAGTCGGCGCACACGGCCTCCAGGCTGTGCAGGCTGAGCACCACCCGGCAGCCGGCCCGCCGGGCGAGTTCCGGCAGCAGCAGGGAGTTCCAGTTCAGGAGAGAGTGCACGTGCACCAGCGGCCAGGCACCAGCCTCCAGCAGGCGCAGGAATCCACGCTCGACGCCGGGGTCGGACAGGTCCACGCCGCCGCCGTGCAGCCTCTGGTTCGGGCGGATGTGGGCGCCGTTGCGACGGATGACGCGAATGCCGGCGACCTGCTCGACGGTCTGGTCCGTCCACTGCCCGGCGAGATCCTGCGGCGCCAGCAGGGAGGAGTCGAACTCCCCCGCCAGCGCCCGCGCCAGCGCCGCGGTGTGGATCTCGGTTCCGCCCAGGCGATCGATCGCATGCAGCAGATGGAGCAGGCGCGGGCGTCCGGATTCCGTGGCCGTGGCGAGGCGGGTGGCCTGCGGGCGCAGCGGCCAGTCCCGCCACCAGTCGCGGATACGGCTGTCATGCCCGGGCCAGCGCGAGGCCAGCAGTCGGGCATGCAGGGCGCGGCGCCGGCGGATTTCCTCGCCATCGCCGAAGCTGGCGCCGCCGGCATGCAGCACCAGCGCATCGGGGCAACCCATGACCGCGAACCCGGCACGCCAGGCGCGCATCGACAGTTCGTTCTCCTCGCCGTAGCCCGGCGAGAACGCGACATCGAACAGTCCGACGGCGTCCAGCATCGGGCGTCGCAGGTACATGCAGAAGCCCACCGCTACCGGCAGCGCGACCGGCCCCGGGCCGGCCGTCGCCCGCGCCCTTGCGGCGCACGACTCCAGATCGCGATCGGGGACGTCGGCGAACACGCCAAGCGGTCCGGCCTGGTCGGTCACCGGACAGGCGATGCCGACCCCCGGCCGGCGGGCGACGCGCGCGAGCGCGTCCAGCCAGCCCGGCGCGACCTCGGTGTCGCTGTTGAGCAGGACGATGTCGCCCGGCAGGCAGGCCAGCAGCTCGTTGGCGGTGGCCAGGTAGCCGAGGTTGCGCGGATTGCGCCTGACCTCGAGATTCGGCCTCGAACCGGCAAGGCCGTCCAGCCAGGCGGAAACCCCGGGATCGGTGCTGGCGTCGTCGACGACGACGATGCGGTGCCCGGAACCGGTGTGGGCGAGCAACGCGTCCAGGCAACGACGGGCCAGGGCGAGGCCGTTGTGAACCGGCACCACGATGGTGACCGGATCGGCCGCCGGTGCCGGCGCCCTGGTCGTCGGCCAGGCCTCGCGCTCGACCCAGGCGCACCGAAGCTGGCCCTCGATCAGCGCGTCGAGGGCATCCGCCGACGCCGGGCCAGCAGTCATGCCCGCTCCTGCTGCCCGGTCAGGCGCCGCCCCCACTCCACGGCCAGGGCCGCGAACTCGCCGAACCGCGCGAAGCGTGGATCGGCGGTCTGGCCGCGCCGCCAGCGGACGTGGATCTGCGCCAGGATCACCGCCAGCCGGAACAGGCCGAGCACGTGGTACCAGGCGATGCCGGACAGGTCCAGGCCGGTCCGCTGCGCGTAGCGCGCGACCAGGGCCGCGCGGTCCGGGAAGCGGGCATCGACCGGCATGGTCGCCATGGCGCGGAACGGCGCCGGGTCGTCCGGACCGGTCCAGTAGGTCAGCAGCGCGCCCAGGTCGGAGAGCGGATCGCCGAGCGTGCACATGTCCCAGTCCAGCACGGCGACCACGCGGCCGGGGTCCTCGGCGGCCAGCACCACGTTGTCGAGCTTGTAGTCGTTGTGCACAAGGGCGACGCGCTGCGGAACGGGAACGCGCGCCGCGAGCCAGTCGTGCAGCGCGTCCATGGCCGCCAGCGGCGCTTCGGCAGCGGCCTGCCAGCGCCGGTACCAGCCCACGACCTGGCGGGCCATGAAGCCGTCGGGCTGGCCGAGGCCGGACAGGCCGACCGCCGCCGGATCGACCGAGTGCAGTTCGGCCAGGGTGTCGACCAGGGCGCCGGCCATCGCCGCGGGCGCGCCGTCGGTGCCGGCGAACGCCGCCGGCAGGCGCTCTCGCACCACCACGCCCGGCCGGTGCTCCATCACGAAGAACGGCGCGCCCAGCACGGCCGGGTCGGTGCACAGCGCCAGCGCCCTGGGCGCCTTGTCGAACCCTGCATGCAGGCGCGACAGCACCTGGTGTTCGCGGACCATGTCGTGGGCGCCCGGCGCGACCGGTCCCAGCGGCGGCCGGCGCAGCACCAGCGGCCTGCCGCCGAGCTCGAGCAGGTAGGTGAGGTTGGCCTTGCCGCCGGCGAACTGCCGGACCGACAGCGCCTCGCCGTCGGCGAGCAGGCCTTCGCCGCGCAGCCAGCTCGCCAGCGCCGCCTCGTCCAGGCGTTCGTCGGCGCGGACCGCGATGACCTCCTCGCCGGTCACGACGGATCCGCCAGCAGCCGACGCGCCAGCGCCGCCCGGTGCACCTCGTCGGGGCCGTCGTAGATGCGCGCGGCGCGCTCGTGGCGGAACCAGAACGCCAGCGGCGTGTCGTCGCTCATGCCGAGCGCGCCATGCACCTGCACGGCGCGGTCGAGCACCCGCTGCAGGACGCCGGCGACATGGAACTTGATCATCGACACGGCATCGCGGGCCGGCTTCTGGCCTTCGCGCTCGATGCGCGCGGCGGTGGCCAGGACCAGCAACCGGGCGGCGTCGATCTCGGCGCGGCTGTCGGCCAGCCAGGCCTGCACCACGCCCTCGTCGGCGAGCACGCGGCCGGGCGCCAGCGCGCGCCGGCGCGCCCGGTCCAGCATCAGCTCGAAGGCGCGCGCACAGATGCCCAGCCAGCGCATGCAGTGGTGGATGCGGCCGGGACCCAGGCGCTGCTGGGCGATCCTGAACCCCTCGCCCTCGCCACCCAGGCGGTTGCCGACCGGCACCCGCACGCCCTCGAGCAGCAGCTCGCCGTGCGAGAACGGTCCCCAGCCGGCCTCGCCCATCACCGGAATGTTGCGCAGCAGGCGCACGCCGGGGGTCTCGACCGGCACCAGGATCTGGCTGGCGGCGCGGTGCGGCGGCGCCTGCGGGTCGGTCACCGCCATCACGATCAGGAAGGCGGCGCCATCGGCACCGGTGGTGAACCACTTGTGGCCGTCGATCACGTAGTCGCCGCCGTCGCGCACCGCGCGGGTCTCCAGCAGCAGCGGGTTGGAGCCGGCCTGGCCGGGCTCGGTCATCGCGAACGCGCTGCGCGCGCGGCCGGCCAGCAGCGGCGCGAGGAAGCGCGCCTGCTGCTCGCCGCTGCCGTGCTCGATCAGCACCTCCATGTTGCCGGCGTCGGGCGCCTGGCAGTTGCAGGCCAGGTGGCCGAGCAGGCTGCGCCCGAGCTGCTCGCTGACCAGGCCGTGCAGGAACAGGCCCAGGCCCTGGCCGCCGTGCTCGACCGGGAGCTGCGGCAGCCAGAAGCCTTCCTCGCGCATGCGCGCGCGGGCCGCCGGCAGGGCCGCCTCCAGCGCCTCGCGCTCGCCGGCCAGCAGCAGCGGCTCGAGCGGGACCAGCGACGCGTCGACCAGTTCGCGCAGGCGCTCCAGACGACCGGCAAAGCCGTCGGGAACGGGCGGGAAGGCGGGAATGCCGGGGATCGTGTCCATGGCCGGCAAGCCTAGCAGGCCATTCGATGCCCCCCGCCCGGGCAAGCTCGCGACCGGCGCGCGCCTTGCACGGCAGGCCACCGCGGCATCGGGGGCATTGCCGTGCCGCCCTGCCCCGCGCGTCGGGTGCTGCCGCGCCCGAGCGGCCAACGTGCTCCGCCGGCCGGCGCCGCTCGCGGCGACCGCCTCCGGTTCAGTTGCCGGCGTAGCGGTCGGTGGCCTCGACCAGGGCGGCGGCGATGCCGGGCTCGAAGGCCGAATGGCCGGCGTCGTCGACAATGCGCAGCTCGGCCTGCGGCCAGGCGCGGTGCAGGTCCCAGGCCGAGCGCACCGGACAGACCACGTCGTAGCGGCCCTGGACGATGGTGGCGGGGATGTGGCGGATTCGTTCCACGTCGCGCAGCAACTGGCCGTCGGTCTCGAAGAAGCCGCCGTTGACGAAGTAGTGGCACTCGATGCGCGCGAAGGCCAGGGCGAAGGCGTCGGCCTGGGTGGCGGCGACGTGCGCCGGATCGGGCAGCAGGAAGCTGGTCCGGCTCTCCCAGGTCGTCCAGGCGAGCGCGGCCGCAAGCCGCGCCTCAGGATCGGGCCCGGTCAGCCGCCGGTGGTAGGCGCCCATCAGGTCGCCGCGCTCGACCTCGGGGATCGCGGCGATGTAGTCCTCCCAGGCGTCCGGGAACAGCGCGTCGGCACCGCGCTGGTAGAACCATTCGAGTTCGGCGCGACGCAGCATGAAAATGCCGCGCAGGACCAGCTCGGCGACCCGTTCCGGATGGCGCTGGGCATAGGCCAGCGCCAGGGTCGAGCCCCAGGAGCCGCCGAACACCTGCCAGCGCTCGATGCCCAGGTGCGCGCGCAGCGCCTCGATGTCCCCGACCAGGTGCCAGGTGGTGTTCTCGGCCAGCTCGGCATGCGGCGTCGAGCGGCCGCAGCCGCGCTGGTCGAACAGCACGATGCGGTATCGGGACGGATCGAAGAAGCGGCGCATGCGCGGCGAGGCGCCGGCGCCGGGACCGCCATGCAGGCCGACCACCGGCTTGCCCTGCGGGTTGCCGCTCTGCTCGTAGCGGATGCGGTGGATCGGCGAGACCTGCAGCCAGCCGGAGTCGAAGGGCTCGATGTCCGGGTACAGGCGGTACGCGTCGCTCATGCCGGTCCTCGCTGCGTTGCCGCGCGGTCCTGGCCTGGCGGGCGATGGCTTTGACGGAAATGGTCGGGGCGGCGAGATTCGAACTCGCGACCACCACACCCCCAGCGTGGTGCGCTACCAGGCTGCGCTACGCCCCGACGTTCCGGTCAGCGCGCAAGTCTAGCAAAGCCCCCGGGGCGCGGTCACGCGATTTCGCCGACGCCCGGTGCCCGCGCGTCCGGCCTTGCGACGGCTGCCGCGCGTCAGCGTCCCGCCGGCGGCAGCGGAATCAGGCCGGCGGCGTCCGGCGCCGTCGCCTGCGGCTCCGGCGGCAAGGCCTGGCTGCCGCCCTCGGGCAGGGCATAGGGGACCGGCTCCAGCACGCTGCCGGTGCCGTCCGCGGTGTCGACCAGCCGCCACAGCCGGCCGGTCTGGGTGTCCAGCATGTACTGGTCGGCGACCAGTTCGTTGACCTGGCCGAACACGAAGCGCCCGGACCCCTCGAGCACCGCCGGCCGGTTGCTGGACTGGGCCGCGAGCGGCGGCGCGAAGGCCGCAACGGCGAGCAGGAGCACGGTCATCCGCGGATCGGTGGCGCGCCGGAGGTCGGTCATCGGGATTCCTCGATCGGGTCGGTTCGGACGGCGCCGCGGCCCGGCCGCACCGTGGGGCGGCCGGCATCGTGGCGCCTGGCGAGGTCGATGGACCGGCGCATCGGCCGGAAGTTCGGCCGCACATCCTTCGCGGCCGCCGGCGGGAACCCGGCAGAGTTCGGTCCTGCCGGCCGTCCCGCGTCCTGGGGCCCGAGACCGGACCGCGCCGGCCGACGCCGCCACCGGCGCCGAGCGCAACCTCAGCGCCGCAGGATCTGCAGGACTTCCTCGAGTTCCAGGCGCAGCTGCCGGGCGAGCTGCTGGACGATGGAGTTCTCCATGCGGCCCTGCTCGCCTTCCAGGCGCTGGCGGGCGCCGCCGATGGTGAAACCCTCTTCGTACAGCAGGGAGCGGATCTGCCGGATCATCAGCACGTCCTGGCGCTGGTAGTAGCGGCGGTTGCCGCGCCGCTTGACCGGCTTCAGGCTGGCGAACTCGGTTTCCCAGTAACGCAGCACATGCGGCTTGACCGCGCACAGCTCGCTGACCTCGCCGATGGTGAAGTAGCGCTTGGCCGGGATTGGCGGCAGCTCGTCATTGCTGGTCGGATCCAACATAGGTTTCCACCCGTGCGCGCAACTTCTGGCCCGGCCGGAAGGTGACCACCCGCCGGGCTGAAATGGGGATTTCCTCGCCGGTCTTGGGATTCCGACCGGGACGCTGGTTCTTCTGGCGAAGCTCGAAATTTCCGAATCCGGAGAGCTTGACCTGCTCACCGCGCTCCAGGGCCACGCGCAGGGTCTCGAACAGGGCGTCGACGAACTCCTTCGCCTCGCGCTTGTTGAGCCCGACCTCGTGGAAAAGCCGCTCGGCCATCTCGGCCTTGGTCAGCGTGGTCATCCCCTAGCCCCTGAGTTCAGCACCGAAACGGGCAGTCAGTCCCTGCACCACCGCAGCCACGGCCCGGTCGGCATCGTCGTCGGTAAGGGTGCGCGAAGGGTCACGCAAAATCAAGCCCATGGCGACACTTTTTACATCATCGCTCAAGCCGGCTCCCCGGTATTCGTCGAACACGACCAGGTCCTCCAGCAGCCCGCCCAGGGCCTGGCGGGCGACCCCGGCGAGGTCGGCGAAGGCGGTTCCTGCCGCGACCTTGACCGCGATGTCGCGGCGCACCGAGGGAAAACGTGACAGGCCTCTCGCTACCGGGACCCGGGCGGCGCGCAGCGCATCGAGGTCGAGCTCGGCCACCAGCACCTCGTGATCGAGGTCCAGGCGCCGCAGCAGGGACGGATGCAGGGCACCGGCGAAGCCGACCGGCCGGCCGTGGCGGCGGACCATGGCGGCCCGCCCCGGGTGCAGCCAGTCGGGAAGGCCGTCGGCCTCGAAGGTCCAGGCGGTGGCCTCGCCGCCCAGGGCGATCAGCGCCTCCAGGTCGCCCTTGAGGTCGTGGAAGTCGTGGCCGCGCCGGTCGCGGCCGCTCCAGTGCTCGGCGTGCGCCGGGCCGCTGGCGACCAGCGCCAGGCTGTCGCGTTCGCCGGTGCTGGCGTGGAAACGACGGCCCAGCTCGAACAGCCGGACCCGCTCGACCTGGCGCGCGCGGTTGTGGGCCAGCGCCTGCACCAGCCCGGGCAACAGCGAGGTGCGCATGACGCCCAGCTCGGCCGAGAGCGGATTGCCCAGGGCCAGGGCATCCCCGCCCAGCCGCCAGCGGTCGAGCAGCGCCTGGTCGACGAAGGCGAAGGTGATCGCCTCCTGCCAGTCGCGCGCGGCCAGGCTCCGGCGCAGCACGGCATCGGCCAGCCGGGTCTCGCCGGGCAGGCTGGGCGCCAGTTCGCCGCCGGGCGCGCGCGCCGGGATGTTGTCGTAGCCGTGGATGCGGGCGACCTCCTCGATCAGGTCCTCCTCGATGGCGATGTCGAAGCGCCGGCTCGGCGGCGTCACCGCCCAGCCGGCGTCGGTGCGCTCGACCGCCATGTCGAGCGCGGCCAGGATGCGTTCGACCTCGGCATCGGCGATGGCGACGCCCAGCAGCCGGGCGATCCGGGCGCGGCGCAGCGGCACCTTGGCCGGCAGGCGGAGGGCGTCCGGCGCGACCGCCTCGACCACCGGTCCTGGCCGGCCGCCGGCCAGCTCGACCAGCAGGGCGGTGGCCCGCTCCAGGGCCAGGCGCGGCAGGGCCGGATCGACGCCGCGCTCGAACCGGTGCGAGGCGTCGGTGTGCATGCCGAGTCGCCGGGCCCGGCCGATGATGGCGGCGGGTGCGAAGTGCGCGGATTCCAGGAACACGTCGCGGGTGGCCTCGGTGACCCGGCTGGCCATGCCGCCCATGATTCCGGCCAGGGCGACCGGCGCCGCCTGGTCGGCGATCACCAGCAGGTCCGGATCGAGCGCCAGCTCGCGGCCGTCGAGCAACTGGAGGCGTTCGCCGGCGGCGGCCTGGCGCACCACGATGGCGCCGCGCAGGTGCGCCTGGTCGAAGGCGTGCATCGGCTGGCCGAGCTCGAGCATCACGTAGGCGGTCACGTCGACGACGACGTTGATCGGCCGGATGCCGGCACGGCGCAGCCGCTCGGCCAGCCAGGCCGGCGAGCCGCGCGTCGCGTCGACGCCCTCGACCACGCGACCCAGGTAGCGCGGACAGGCGGCCGGCGCCGCGAGCGCGACCTCCCGGAGGGTTTCGATGGCCGCCGGCACCGGCGCGATCGCCGGACGGCACACCGGCACCGCGAACGCGGCGCCGACGTCCACGGCCAGGCCGAGCATGCCCAGGCAGTCGGCGCGGTTGGGCGTCAGGCCCAGTTCGATGACCGCGTCCGGCAGGCCGAGCAGCGTCGCCAGCGGCGTGCCGGGGACGGCGTCGCCGGGCAGCTCCATCAGGCCGGCCGCGTCGGCATCGATGCCTAGCTCGCGTGCCGAGCACAGCATGCCCTGCGACTCGACGCCGCGCAGGCTGGCCGCCTTGATCTCGAGGCCGCCGGGCAGGCGGGCGCCGACCCGCGCCAGCGGCGCGAGCAGGCCCTCGCGCGCGTTGGGGGCGCCGCAGACGATCTGCAGCCGCGCGTCGCCGGCATCGACCTGGCAGACGCGCAGGCGGTCGGCATCCGGATGCGGCGCCGCCGAAACGATGCGCGCCACCACCACGCCGTCGAGGCCGTCACCCAGGGTCGCGACCGACTCGACCTCCAGTCCGATCATGTCCAGCCGGGTGCACAGTTCCTCGCGCGAGACCTGCGGCTCGACCCATTCGCGCAGCCAGTTTTCGCTCAGCTTCATGGTCTGGTGTCCTGATGGGGACGGGACCCGGGACCCGGGACCCGGGACCCGGGCTCCACCCCCGGCGTGTGCCGCGGGATCCAGCCGCAACACGCCAGAATCCCGCCTGCTGTTCCGTCAACGATCATCACCTTTGCCCTCGAACATCCTGCCGCTCCACCCCGGGTCCCGTGTCCCGCTGCTAACGGAACTGCCCCAGGAACCGCACATCGTTCTCGAAGAACGCGCGCAGGTCGGTGACGCCGTAGCGCAGCATGGCCAGGCGTTCGACGCCCATGCCGAAGGCGAAGCCGCTGTAGCGCTCCGGGTCGATGCCGCAGTTGCGCAGCACCGCCGGATGCACCATGCCGGCGCCCAGCACCTCCAGCCAGCGGCTGCCGCCGTCCGGGAGCTGCCAGCGGATCACCACGTCGGCGCCAGGCTCGACGAACGGGAAATAGGTGGGCTTGAAGCGCATCTCGAAGTCGCGCTCGAAGAAGCCGCGCAGGAAGGCGGCCAGGGTGCCCTTGAGGTCGGCCAGGGTGATGCCCTCGCCGACCACCAGGCCCTCGACCTGGTGGAACATCGGCGAGTGGGTCTGGTCGGAGTCGCTGCGGTAGACCTTGCCCGGGGCGATCAGGCGCAGCGGCGGCTGGCGGCCGGCCATCGCGCGGATCTGCACCGGCGAGGTGTGGGTGCGCAGCAGCCGGCCGTCGGGGAAGTAGAAGGTGTCGTGCATGGCCCGCGCCGGATGGTCGGGCGGGAAGTTCAGCGCCTCGAAGTTGTGCCAGTCGTCCTCGACCTCGGGACCCTCGGCGACGTCGTAGCCGAAGCGCGCGAAGATGTCGGTGATGCGCTCCAGCGCCCGGCTGACCGGATGCAGGCCGCCGACGCCGGCGTCGCGTCCGGGCAGGGTGACGTCGACGCGCTCGGTGGCCAGGCGGCGGGCCAGGACCTCCGCCTCGAGGACCTCGCGGCGCACCGCCAGGGCATGTCCGACCTCGCCCTTCAGGCGATTGATCGCCTCGCCCTGCTGCTTGCGCTGCTCGGGCGACAGGCCGCCCAGGCGCTTGAGCTCGGCGGTCAGCACGCCCTGCTTGCCGAGCAGGGCGACGCGCAGGGACTCCAGGGCGTCCAGGCTGTCCGCGGCTTGGATGCGCGCATGCGCGTTGTCGAGATTGAGCTGGTCCACCGCCACGATTCCGGCCTCCAAAACGCGCGTGGGGACCGGTCGTCCCGATCCCCACGCCAGCAACTCCATGGATGCCGGGGCGCGCGGGGCGCCCCGGTCGGACGGCTTCAGGCCGCCAGGCTCTGCTTGGCGCGTTCCGCGACCGCGCCGAACGCCTTGATGTCGTGGAAGGCCAGGTCGGCCAGCATCTTGCGGTCGATGTTGATCTGCGCCTTCTTGAGGCCGGCGATCAGGCGGCTGTAGGACAGCCCGAACTGGCGCGCCGCCGCGTTGATGCGGACGATCCACAGCGAGCGGAAGTTGCGCTTCTTCTGCTTG
>DDTN01000003.1:0-59917 GCA_002344355.1 Proteobacteria bacterium UBA2363
ACTTCTCCCCTCCCCCGCCTGCGGGGGAGGGGCCGGGGGAGAGGGCAGCCCCGGCCAGCGCGCGCCGCTGGGCGGGCGGATCATGGCCAGCCCCGGCCCTCTCCCCCGGCCCCTCTCCCAGAGGGAGAGGGGAGCAGAGCGCGCTCCGCTCACCGGGCGCCGGATCCTGGCGCACGGGTTGGTTCCGCGCGCCGGCGCGCCAGCGTCGTCTGCCGTGCGCCGTTTCACGGCGTCGCGTGCCGCCGCCTACAATGGCGGGCCGTTCCACCAGCCCAGGCCCGCCATGACCGACGCCCTGCCCGACCGCCTCGCCGTCGACCCCGCCAGCCGCTTCCACGACGCCGACCTGCTGCAGCGGGGCATCGGCATCCGCTTCAACGGCAAGGAGCGCCTGGACGTCGAGGAGTACTGCGTCAGCGAGGGCTGGATCAAGGTCGCCCACGGCCGCGCCAGGGACCGCCGCGGCCGGCCCATGCTGCTGATGCTGCGCGGCACGGTCGAGCCCTACCTGCTGCCCATCGAGGCCGATGACGATGCCGGGGACGCGGCGGGTGCGACCGACGGCCCGGCCGACGGCGCCGCCGCAGCGGACTGAGCGCCGCCGGACCGTCCCCGGCGCGCCGCGCGACCCGCGCGCCGCGCGCCCTCAGTCCTCGAAGTCGTTGGCGAACAGGCCGTCCTCCTCGTACACCCACACCTGGCCGACCCGGCCGCCCAGCGGCGTGCCCACGTAGGGATACCCGACCGCCAGCCGGCGTGCGCCGAAGTCGACGCTGCTGCCGAACCGGCCCTGGTCGCGGTTGTTGCCGGTCAGCACCGCGCCCGGGCGCAGCTCGCCCTGGCTGTCGCCCCAGCTCACGCCCCAGCCGCCGTCGCCGGCGCGGCGCAGCTCGACCAGGCCGATGTCCTCGGCCTGCCCTGCGGGAATCGTGGCCCGCCAGCCGTCGGTGCGCGGTGCGGCCACCGCCACCAGGTTGTCGTGACCGATCGCGACCGCCGCGCCGAACTCCATGCCGGGCTGCTCGCCGGGCGGGTTGCCGCCGGCGTTGATGGCGCCGCCGCCCTCCTGCAGCGTCCAGGTACCCGATACGCGCTGGTAGCGGGTGACGGTGCCGCAGCGCGGCACGTTGCCGCAATCGAAGGTCAGGCCGCCGCGCGCGCCGATCACGAGCTGGCTGGACGTCATCGCCAGGCCGCTGCCGAACCAAGTCAGCGCGAACTGGCTGGGTGCCGGGCCGGTGAGCGCGGCGGTCTGGGTCCAGCCCGTGCCTTCGAACACGTAGACCGAGCCGCCGGCCAGGGCCGGGCCGTGCGTGCGATAGGGCGCGGCCACCGCCAGACGCTGCGTGCAGATGCCCAGCGCGCAGCCCCGGTACAGCGCGACGCGCTCGCCGAAACGGTCGCCGGCGACGCTCTCGGCGGCGGCGAAGCGGCCGAGCAGGCTCAGGCTGAGATTCTCCCAGCCGTACACCATGACCTCGCCCCGGTCGGACAGCCGGCCCGGGCAGCCGACCGCGATCCGGGTGCTGTCGGAGGCGGCGTCGTGGGCGACATCGACCGAGGTGCCGCAGCGCGCCTGGGCGCCGTAGTGGGCGCTCACCGCCGTCCAGAACCACGTCGGTCCGGACAGCCGGTACATCAGCATCCGGCCCTGCGGGTCGCTGCTGGCCTGGGGCGTGGCGCCGGGACAGCCGATCACCAGGATCGGCACGCGCAAGGCCACGCTGGTGCCGCATTCGGGTGAAGGACCGTGGTTGGGCAGGGTGATGCGCTGGCGCAACTGCCAGCCGCCATCGCGCTGGAACATGAACACGGCGCCGTGGCGATTGAGGCCGTGGGTCGCGCCGCCGTCGACCATGGCCCCCGGCGCGCCCACCGCCAGCCAGTCGCCGTCGACGGCGACGCTGGCGCCGAACGCCGGACCGTCGGCCGCGGTCTGTGCGGGCAGGCCGTCGTAGTCGCCGGCCAGTACTGCGGTGCGGACCAGCCCGTGGCCCGGCGTGCCGCCGCGGCCGTGCGCCGCCTCGTGTTCTGTGATCTGGTCATGGATGGCCCGCCACTCGGCGGCCTCGAGCGGCGCCGCGGGTCGGGCTGCGAAAGCCGGCAGCAGCAGGCCCAGGGCCAGCAGCGCGGCAGGGCGGAATCGGGACAGGTTTCGGTGCATTGCGTTCCTCCAGGGGAAGCGACGTGTCTGCCACGTCGGGAGCGAGAACCGGCGAAGCGCCGGCAAGGGCACGCCGGCACGCGCGGTTGCATCGGTTGCCGCCGCCGCCCGCGGGCAGTGGACCGGCTCGGGTCGCCGCAGCCCTTCGCGCGGCGATCGCGCGCGGCCGCCGCGGCCGGCGCCGGAATGGCCATCGCCACGACCCGTCGGCCCGGACCGACGCCGCACCGGCGCGCGGCCTGCCCGGGGCTACTGGAAGCCGTCCGCGAACAGCCGGTCGTCCTCGTAGATCCAGACCTGGCCGCGGCGGCCGGTGATCGCCGTGCCGCTGCGCGGGTAGCCGATCGCCAGCGTCGTGCCGCTGAAGTCCAGGGCGCTGCCGAAGCGGCCGCCGGCGAGGGCCAGGCCGGACAGCGCGCCGGGCCGCAGCTCGGCCTGCCAGGACGCGGCGCCGAGGCCGGGCGTGCCGTCGTCGTTGCGGCGCAGCTCGACCATGCCGACGTCGGCGGCGGTGCCCGGCGGCAGGGTCAGGGTCGCGCTGTCGGCGCGCGGTCCGGCGACCGCGATCAGGCCATCGGGGGCGATCGCCAGGGCGCTGCCGAAGGCCATCTCCGGCTGCGGTCCCGGCGGCTGGCCGCCGGCGTTGACCGGGCCGCTGCCGTCCTGCACCGCCCACACTCCGCCGACCCGCGCGTAGCGGGTCGCCTTGCCGCAGGTGACCACGCCGCAGGCGCTGCTGACCCCGCCCAGCGAGCCGACCGCGAGCTGGTCGGCGTGGACCGCCACCGCGGTGCCGAAGCGCTCGCCGCTCTGCAGGCCGGTGATGCTGGCCGCCTGGGTCGCCCAGGATGAGCCCTCGAAGACGTAGACCCGGCCGGCGAGGGGATTGAGGTCGTCGAGCTTGTCCGGGGCGCCGACCGCCAGGCGCTGGAACAGGCCGCCGGTCAGCGGCCGGTACACCGACACGCTGGCGCCGAAGCGGTCGTTGCCGGCGCCGTCGCTGGCGGTGACGAAGGCCGGTGCGCCCCAGGCCCCGGCCAGGCCGTCGAACTGGTGGGTGTTGACGCGGCCGCGGCTGCCGTTCCAGCCCGGGCAGCCGATCGCCGCCTCGGCGATGCCGTTGATGCCGCTGGCGCTGACCGCGACCGCGGCGCCGCACTGCGCGCCGGCGCTGCTGCTGGCGTTGATCGGGATCGGCTGCCACTGTTCGTCGAGGTCGCGGCGCCAGGCCAGGTAGGTGCCATGGCCGCTGCCCGGCTGCGCCGCCACGCCGGCACCGGGACAGCCGACCAGCAGGTTGCGGCCGCGCAGGGCCACGGCTTGGCCGCAGCGCGGCGCCGCGCCGAACTGCGCGGGCGTCAGCCGCAGCGCCGGTTGCCAGGTGTCGTCGATCCGCTGGAACAGGAACACCGCGCCGGCCGGCTTGGCGCCGCCGAAGGCGCCGCCGTGGTCGACCTGGGTGCCGGGCGCGCCGACCGCCAGCCAGTCGCCATCGATGGCCAGCGCCTGGCCGAACTCGGGGCCGTCGCCGCTGCCCTGCGCGGGCAGGCCGTCGTAGCTGCCGGCGACCACGGCGGTGCGCACCAGGGCCGGCACGGCGAGGCCGGCCAGGGCGAGCGCGCTGCCGTCCTCCGTGGCGTGGCCGGCGGGGTCCCGCCCGCCGATGCCGGGCGGCTCGGCGGTCCGGGCGGCCGAGCCGACCAGGGCGTCGTGCGCGCGCGCGCCGCCGGCGAGCGCCGGCACGAGGCCCGCCAGCAGGGCCGTTCGGAGGGTGACTGCATGTCGCATGGGCTGCTCCCAGGTCTGGATGTCGACGCTTTCAACCGGCCGACCGGCGGGAATGGCACGGCCGGCACGGCGATCGGTTTGCGGGCGCCGTCGGCGCCGCTGCCGCCCACCGCCTGGCGGACCCGGACCGCACGCCGATCCGGCCGGCCGCGCGGTCGCCCGCGGCGGTCGCGAAGGGCGGCGCCCGCACCTGCGCCGGCGTGCATCCGCGCGGTGCGCGCCGGCGCGTTCTTGCGCCGGCGTCGTGACCGTGCCGACTCAGTCCGCAGCGAGGTCGACCACCGGCAGGTCGAGGCGCAGCGAGGCCTGCCAGGCGCGTCCGCCGTCTTCGGGGCCGGCCTGCCAGTCGCCGCGCAGGCGATCGTCGACGACCTGCAGGGAGGCGCCCTCAGGGCGGACCACGACCAGGCCGCCGAAGGCCAGCCGCTCGATCGCCGGCGCCGGGCGGGCGTCGTCCAGGTGCAGCACCAGGCGGGCGGCGTCGAACGGCAGGCCGGCCTCGATGTTGCCGAGCGGGTTGCGCTTGCCGCGGCCGCGTTCGGGATCGGGCGCGGCCTGCGCCAGCAGCACCACCAGGCGCGGCTGGCCGCCGGCCTCGGGGTCGCGGAAGCGCAGCGCGACGCCGTGGTCGAGCTGGGCGCGCTGGCCGCCGTGCGCGAACCAGCCCTGGACCTCGGTCGCGATCGCGACCCGGCCATGGCTCAGTGCGAGCAGGACGGCGAGCAGGGCGGGAACGGGGAGGATGGGGCGCATGGTCGTCTCCGGGGTCGGTGGCGGGGGCGGCTCGGGCGTGCTCACTGCGGCTGCAGGCCGTTGCCGAAGATCCGGTCGCGGGCCAGGCCGAGCAGCACCCAGCGCCGCTTGCCGGCCAGGCCGGGCTGGACGAAGTCGTTTGGGAAGCGCACCCAGCCGGCGGCGATGACGCGGCCTGCGCCGTTGCCGGCGACCGCGGCCAGCACGGTCTCGCGGTCGGCGACGCCCTGGAACAGGAAGGGCAGCTCGCGGTGGTCGCGCAGCGTGCCGTCGCCGGCATCGACGATGGCGCTCATGCCGTGGGTCTGGACCGTGCAGGGCGGCTGTGCGCACGCGGTGGCGCTGCCGACGATGGCCAGCCGGCCATCGGCCGGCGACAGCACGGCGGCGCGCGCGGTATCGGTGCGGGCGAGCGGGCAGTCGGGGTGGCCGGCGTCCAGGCCGCTGCCGCCGAACAGCAGCCGGCCGCCGCTGCCGAACGCGCCGTCCAGGCCACCGCCGTGGCCCAGCCGGGCGACCCCGATCCCGGGCCGGCAGGACCGGGAGACATTGCCGACCAGGTAGACGCGATCGTCGGGGACGGCGGCCGAGCCGACGTTCTGCACGGCCAGCGCCACCAGGATGTCCTCGTTGCCCGAGCCGGGCTCGTCGAAGCCGACCACGGCCATGCCGAGCGCCCCGAAGCCGCCGCTGTCGGGTTGCAGGCCGGCGTCCAGGCGGGCGACGAAGAAGTCGCGCGACGGCGCCCCGCCCCAGAGGAAGGTGCCGGCCACGTACAGCCGCGGCGGCGCGCCGATGCTGCCGCCGGCGCTGGCGATCGCGGTCACCTGGCAGTCCTGGCTGCCGGTGCACACGCCGACCGCGGGAAGCTGCACCGGCCCGTCGACGCTGAACGCACCCGCGGCATCCAGGGTGTAACGACGCAGCGCGATGCGGCCGATGCCGCCCTGGCGCAGGGTGCCGGCGACCACCAGGCGGGTGCCGACGCTGCCGTGGTCGACGATGGTCAGCCCGGCACCGCTGAAGTCGGCTGCGCCCTGCAGGGCGACCGAGGTCTGCAGCAGGCCGCCGCTGGCGAGATCGAAGGCGTGCAGGACCACCATGCGCTGCCCGGGCGAGGCGCCGACGGCATCGGCGAGCACGAACAGCCGGTCGCCCCAGCGCCGCAGGGCGGCGACATCGGTGTACACCGCGCCGGGATCGTCGGGCCAGTCGAGGGTGTGCCAGGGGCCGGACACCGACTGGCCGAGCGCGTCGTAGCGGCTCAGGCCGACATTGTTGGCGTCGGTGCTGAACAGGGCGCTGGCCGGGGTCCGGCCGGCGGCGATGACCTCGCCGTTGACCAGGCGGATCACCTGCTGGGCCCAGGCCGAGCCGTTCTGGGGTCCCTGGCCGCGGGCATCGAGCTTGTACATGCCGGACCAGAACACCGGATCGGCGACGTAGGGATCCTGGTCCAGGGGCCGGGCCAGGGCGGTTGCCGCCGAGGCGAGCAGGGCGGCGATCATCGGCAGGGTGCACAGGCGGGCGGGCATGCGGGATGTTCCGGTGGGACCTGCGCTGGCCAACCGGCCCTGTGACGGGAACCGCACGCCGCCGGTGTCGCGTGCGGTTCCGGCCCTGGCGGCCGTTGTCGCGGGCATGGAGGCAGGACGCGGGGCGAACGTGGCCGCATCGGCCGGCGGCGGTTACCATCGCCGGCATGGACCAGCCGGCCGCGCTCGAGTCGACGGCGACCTTGCTGGCGCGGGTACGCGAGGGCGATGCCGGCGCCCGCGACCGCCTGTGCGGCCAGTACCTGCCGATCCTGATGCGCTGGGCGCACGGCCGGCTGCCGCCGGTGGCGCGCGACCTGGCCGAGACCGCCGACCTGGTGCAGGTCACCCTGGTCAAGGCGCTGAACGCGGTCGACCGCTTCCAGCCCCGCCACGAGGGCGCGTTCCTGGCCTACCTGCGCACCGCCCTGATGAACGTGGTGCGCAGCGAGATCGAACGCAGCCTGCGTCGCGGCCGGCAGGTCGACACCGACCAGATCGACCTGGCGGCGCGCGATTCGCTGCTGGCCGCGCAGGTCGGCCCGGAGCTGCTGTGCGACTACGAACGCGCGCTCGCCGAGCTCAGCCCGGACTGGCGCGAGGCGGTGATCCTGCGCATGGAGTTCGGCTTCAGCTTCGAGGAGATCGCCGCGGCGATGGCGCGGCCCTCGGCGAACGCCGCGCGCATGCTGGTGCACCGGGCGATGGCGGCGCTCAGCGAGCGCCTGGGCAGCGGCTGAACCGGGGCCGGCGGCGATGACCGGCGACTGGTCCGCCCTGATCGGCCCCCTGGTCGACGGCGAGCCGCTCGACTGGCCGACCCTGGAACGCACCCTGGGCAGCGACTCCGAGGAACTGCGTCGATTGCGCCGCATCGCCGCGCTGTGCTCCGGCCTGGCGGCGGCGCAGCCGCCGCGGCCGGGCGCGTCGGATGCCGGCGCCGGCGGCTTCGCCTGGGGTCATCTGCGGGTGCTCGGGCGCCTGGGCGGCGGCAGCAGCGGCGAGGTGCACCGGGCCTTCGACACCGTGCTGGAGCGCGAGGTGGCGCTCAAGCTGCTGCGCGACGACGGCGCCGGCCAGGCGCGCGCCTTCATCGCCGAGGCCCGGCGCCTGGCGCAGGTCCGCCATCCCAACGTGCTGGCCGTGCACGGCGCGGCGATCCACGACGGCCGGGCCGGGCTGTGGGCCGACCTGGTCGAGGGACGGTCGCTGCGCGACTGGGTGGCGGGTGAGGGTGCACGGCCGGCGGCGCAGGTGCTGGAAGCGGGCATCGCGCTGGCCGCGGCGCTGGCGGCGGTGCATGCGGCCGGCCTGGTGCATGGCGACGTCAAGCCCGCGAACGTCGTGCGCGAGGAGGACGGCGGTCGACTGGTGCTGATGGATTTCGGCTCGGCCGGCAACCGCGACGAGGCCGGCCGGCACGGCCTGCTCGGTTCGCCGCTGAGCATGGCCCCGGAGCAGCTGCGCGGCGAGCCGGTCGGGCCGTCCGCCGACCTCTACGGACTGGGCGTGGTCCTGTACTTCCTCGCCGCCGGGAAAGTGCCGGTCGCCGCCCCGACGCTGACCGCCCTGGCGCAGGCGCACACGGCGGACCAGGCGCGCAGCGCGGCGCTGCGGCTGGCGGAACTGCCCCGTGCCCTGCGCGGCCTGGTCGCCGACCTGCTGGCCGGCGATCCCGCGCGCCGCCCGGACGCGGCACAGGTGCTGGCGCGCCTCGACCGGATCGTGCAGGCGCCGCGGCGCCGCCGGCGGCGCGCGGCCGTCGTCGCGATCGTCGGCAGCCTGGGCCTGGGCCTGGCGGCGGCGCTGCTGGGCCTGCACAGCGCGCGCCAGTCGGCGCAGGTCGCGAGCGTCGAGCGGGAGCGCGCCGAGGCGGTCAACCGGTTCCTGGTCGACGTCATGGCGGCGCCCGGGGACACCCACCTGGGCGAGCAGGTCCGGGTGGTCGACCTGCTCGAACAGTCGGTCGCCCGGCTGCACGCCGGCGCGCTGTCCGGGCAGCCCGGCGCGGAAGCCGGGCTGTGGCAGATCCTGGGCCGCAGCTTCGCGGCCGTATCCCGTGCCGACGAGGCGCGCGCGGCGCTGCGGGAAGCCTGGCTGCGCATGCAGGCGGGCTACGGCGCGCAGGACCCGCGCACCCTGGAGGCCGAGCGCCTGCTGTTGGCGCACCCGGCGCCGGGCGGCGACCCGGCGGACCGGCTGCAAAGCCTGCGCGACCTTCATGCGCGCGCGCTGGCGGCGACCGATGCGCTGCATCCCTTGCCCGCGCTGGTCGCCGCGGATCTTGCCGGCGTCCACCTGCAGCTCGGCCAGGTCGACCCGGCGCGGCAATGGCTGGAGACGCCCTGGCAGCAGCGGGCGCGGGTGCGCTGGCAAAACCCGCTCGACCGCTCGGTGCTGGAGGTGCTGTGGCTGCAGTTGCTGCAACGTCTGGGCGACACCCCGGCCATGCTGGCGAGCGCGCGCGAGACCCGCGCCTGGGTCCAGGCCCATGCCGGCGAGCGGCACCGCAACGCGCTGCTGGCCCGGAACCTGGAGATCGGCGCCCTGCTGCAGCTCGGTCGCCTGGCCGATGCCGAGCGCGAGGCCCAGGCCATGTACCAGCAGGCCTCGGCGTGGCTGGACGAGGACAATCCCCTGGTGGTCGCGGCGCTGGGCAGCTGGGCCACGTCGCTGACCGAGCAGGGCCGCACCGGCGAGGCCCTGCCGCTGTCCGAGCGGCGCCTCGCGCTCAGCCGGCGCCGCTCGGGGGCGGACTCGCCGCAGGCGATGGTCGCGGCCCTGAACCTGGCCAACGTCGCCCGTGCCGAACGCGACTGGCCACGCGCCCAGGCCCTGTACGCCGAGGTCATCGACACGCTGCCCGAGCGCAGCGACATCGCCCTGCTGGCGCGCGGCAACCTCGCCGAGCTGTATCTCGACCAGGAACGCTACGCGCAGGCCGATACGGCCGCCGCGACCGCGCTGTCGTTGTTGGAGGAGTCGCTGGGCCGCTCGCACCTGTTCACGCACCATGCCCGTGCGATGCACGGCGCCGCGCAGCGCGGTCTGGGCCGGCCGGCGCAGGCGCTGACCCTGCTGCAGGACGCGGCCGGGGGCATCGAAGGCGCGCTCGGTCCCGACCACCAGTTGACCTGGACGGTCCGCTACCACCTGGCCCTGGCGCAGGCCGACCTTTCGCGCCGCGACGAGGCCATCGCCCTGCTCGCCGGCGTCGTCGAACGCCGCGGCGCCCGCATGGGCGCGGACCACCCGCTGACCCGCAAGGCCGCCGACGCGCTGGCCCGGCTGCGGGGGGCTGGCGGGTGAGCGGTCCTCGGGCAGTCCATTGCCAGCGGCGCTGAGTGGTGCCGGACAGCCGGGCCGGAATTCGGGACCGGGGAAGAAGGCCGGCACTTGCCACGATCTGCATCGTTGCCGGCCGGGCTGCGCGCCCTGGCCGGGCGACCCTCTCCCCCGCCCCCCCCCGCAGGCGGGGGAGGGGAGAAGTGCGGTGCCGTGGCACTGGCGATACGTCGCCCGGCAGCGCGCTGGGACAGCACGCCGATCGGGCCGCGCCCCGGTGAGGGGAGAAGTGCGGTGCCGTCGCACTGGCGATACGCCACCCGGCAGCGCGCTGGGACACGACGCCGATCGGGCCGCGCGGCGTAGGAGGGAAGAAGTGCGGCGTCACGGCGCGTCCGGGACCGCTACACGCAATCCGTTGCGTGATCTGCTCCCCTCTCCCGCGGCGCGGGAGAGGGGCCGGGGGAGAGGGCGGGGCTACGGAGCGATGACGCCCATGGCGCGCAGGCGGGCGAATGCGCGGCGCAGTCCGGTCACCGGCGTCGGCCGCACGCCTGGATCGCCGACACCGCCCTCACGGCAGCTCGAAACCGTCCGCGAACAGGCGGTCGTGGCGGTACATCCAGACCCGGCCGTCGCGGTTGCCGAGCAGGCCGCCGGCGCGCGGGTAGCCGACCGCCAGGCCGTCGCCGGTGAAGGCCAGCGCCGTGCCGAACCACGTCTGCCCGCTGCCGCCGAGCGCAGACGGGGGCGGGCGCAGCTCGCCGCGATGGTCGGCCGGCGCGGCGCTGAAGCCGCCGCCGGCAGCGCGGCGCAGTTCGACCATGCCGACCTCGGGCGCGACGCCGGGCGGGATGGTGCCGGTATGGCCGTCGGCCAGCGGCGCGGCGAACGCGCTCCAGCCATCGTGGCCCAGCGCCAGGGCGGCGCCGAACGCCATGCCGGACTGGCCGCCCGGCGGATTGCCGCCCTGGTTGACCACCTCGCCGCCATCGGCCAGTTGCCAGGTTCCGCCAGCACTCGTGTAGCGGTACACGCTGCCGCAGCGGGGCAGGGTGTTGCAGACGCTGCCGCCGCCGGGTCCACCCGGGGCACCGACCAGCAGCTGGCCGGCGGTCACTGCGACCGCGCTGCCGAAGCCGGCCTGCGGGAACAGCACGGCGTTCGGCATCAGCACCAGGCCGGTCGGGGCGAAGCCGCCGCCCTCGAACAGGTGCACCGCCCCGGCCCCGGCCGCCGCGCCCTGCGGTCGGCCGGGCGCGCCGACCGCCAGGGTCTGCCCCACCAGGTCGAAGGCGATCACGCGGCGCAGGGCCAGGGCCTGGCCGAAGCGGTTGCCGGGGGCGGCGCCGGCCGCCAGCAGGGTGTGGGTCACCGCCCAGGCGTTGCCGGTGTCGGTGGCCGACAGCACGCGCACCTCGCCGGTATCGCCGGCGCTGCCCGGGCAGCCGACCGCCAGGTGCACCGGATGGCCGGCCACCGTCGGGGTCAGCGCCACAGCGTGGCCGCAGGCGCCGTCGGTGCCCGACTGCCTGTAGCCGGCAGGGCTGGCCCAGACGCCATCGATCAGCCGGCTGACCACCACGGCGCCGCTGGCCTGGCCGGGCGTCGCCGGCCACTCCGTCCCCGGGCAGCCGAACGCCAGCCGGGGCAGGCGCAGGGTGACCGAATGGCCGCAGCGCGGCGCCGGTCCCCAGGATCCGAAGCCGGGCAGGCGCTGCCGGAGCTGCCACTGGCTGCCCTCGCGCTGGAACAGGAACACCGCGCCGCGCACCTCGCCGGCCCCGGCGCCGACCCGGGTGCCCGGCGCGCCGACCGCCATCCAGTCGTCGTCCACGGCGATGGCGTGGCCGAACTGCGGGCCGGGCGTGGCGTCCTGGTCGGGCAGGCCGGCGTAGTCGCCGGCCAGCACCTGGCTGCGCACCAGGTCGTGCTGAGCGCCGGACGCGCCGGACGCGCCGGCGGGGCTGTCGGGGGAGGTCAGCGCCAGCGCCGCGAAGGCGGTGCTGGCCAGGAGGGTACGAGGCATGCGGACAGGCTCCATTGCCGGGCGTTCCTGTCCTCCAACCGGACAGGCCCATGGAACCGCACGCTGGGTTCGCGATCCGGGCGGTGGCGCAGCCCGGCCGCGTCGCGGCCGGGGCTGCGTTTCCCCTCGCCTCAGATCGAGTAGTACATCGAGAACTCGAGCGGGTGGGTGGCCGCGCGGAACTTGGTCACCTCGGCCATCTTCAGGTCGATGTAGCCGTCGATGAAGTCGTCGGTGAACACGCCGCCGGCCTTCAGGAACTCGCGGTCGGCGTCGAGCGCGGCCAGCGCCTGGTCCAGCGAGTGGCAGACGGTCGGGATGCCCTTCTCCTCCTCCGGCGGCAGGTCGTAGAGGTCCTTGTCCATCGGCGGGCCGGGGTCGATCTGGTTCCTGATGCCGTCCAGGCCGGCCATCATCAGGGCGGTGAACACCAGGTAGCCGGAGTTGACCGGGTCCGGGAAGCGGGTCTCGATGCGGCGCGCCTTGCTGCTCGACACCCAGGGGATGCGGCACGACGCCGAGCGGTTGCGCGCCGAGTAGGCCAGCATCACCGGCGCCTCGAAGCCCGGCACCAGGCGCTTGTAGCTGTTGGTGCTGGAGTTGCTGAAGGCGTTGATGGCGCGCGCGTGCTTGAAGATGCCGCCGATGTACCAGAACGCCAGCTGCGACAGGCCGCCGTAGCCGTCGCCGGCGAACAGGTTCTTGCCGTCCTTGGCCAGCGACTGGTGCACGTGCATGCCCGAGCCGTTGTCGCCGACCAGCGGCTTGGGCATGAAGGTGGCGGTGCGGCCGTTGCGGTGGGCGACGTTCTTGACCACGTACTTGAGGTCGAGCAGCTCGTCGGCCTTCTTCACCAGGGTGTTGAACTGGGTGCCGATCTCGCACTGGCCGGCGGTGGCGACCTCGTGGTGGTGGACCTCGACGACCTGGCCCATGGCCTCCAGGACCTTGCACATCTCGCCGCGCAGGTCGCCCAGCGAGTCGACCGGCGCGACCGGGAAGTAGCCGCCCTTGGGGCCCGGCCGGTGGCCGCTGTTGCCGCCGTCCATCTTGCGGTTCGACGACCAGTGCGCCTCCTCGGACTCGATCTCGAAGCCGGCACCGGCGATGTCGTTGCGCCAGCGCACCGAATCGAAGATGAAGAACTCCGGCTCCGGCCCGAAGAAGGCGGTGTCGGCGATGCCGGTCGACTTCAGGTAGGCCTCGCCCAGCCGCGCGATCGAGCGCGGGCAGCGCGAATACGGCTGCATGGTGGCCGGCTCGAGGATGTCGCAGGTCAGGATCAGGGTCGGGTGCTCGCTGAACGGGTCGAGCACGGCGGTGGAGGCGTCGGGCATCAGCACCATGTCGGACTCGTTGATGCCCTTCCAGCCGGCGATCGAGGAACCGTCGAACATCTTGCCGTCCTCGAACAGGCTGTCGTCGGCGGCGCGCGCGGGGAAGGTGACGTGGTGCTGCTTGCCGAGCATGTCGGCGAAGCGGAGGTCGATGAACTCGACGTTGTGGTCCTTGATGAGTTTGCTGACGTGCTCGGACATGGCGGCCTCGGTGGGGTGGCGGAGGCCCCCTCCCACGCAAGTCCGGTGCCAGCCCGGGTGCCCGTCCGGATGCGGCCTGGGCGGTTGCGCCGGATGCCATGTGCACCACGGTGGTGCAGTCCCGGACGCGCTGCACCATTTCGGTGCGTTCTGGGCCGGATACCTTGCCGGTCTGGCCCGTGCCGCCCGAACCGTGCACCATGCGGCGTCCCCCGCAGATGCTGCACCGACGTGAGTTCCCCCAACCCGCCCCCGGCCCCGCCCGATCCCGCGGCTGCGGCCCTGGCCGCCGTGCACCAGGCCCTGGTCGCGGGCGACCAGGACCGCGCCGGCCTCCTGCTGGGCCAGGCCCTGGCGCGCTGGCGCGACCATGCCGGGCTGCTGGCGCAGTCGGCGGTGCTGAATGCGATGGCCGGCCAGGCCGGGGCGGCGGCGGCGCTGGCGGACCGGGCGCTCGCCCTTGATCCAGGCGAGCCGACCGCCGCGGCCCTGCGGGCCCGGCTGCACCTGGACGACTGCGCGGCGGTCGCCGCCGAGACCGTGGCCCGCACGGCACTGGAACGCGCGCCCGGCGCCGCGCGGCTGCGCCGGGAGCTGGCCGCGGCCCTGCTGTTCCAGGGCCGCGCCGAGGAGGCCCTGACGCAGGCCCGGCAGGCGGCGCGCAGCCTGCCGGACGCCGCCGAGGTCGTCGGCACGGCCCTGCTCGCCAGCCTCTACGACGACACCCTGGCCCCGGCGCAGCGCCTGGCCCTGCACCGCGAGCTCGCCGCGGGCCTTGCGCCGGCGCGCTGCCCGCAACCGCTGTCGCCGGCCAACGAGGCGGTGCTGCGGGTCGGCTTCTACAGCCCCGATTTCCGCAACCATCCGGTCGGCCACCTGGTGGCGCCGGTGCTGGAGCAGCTCGACGGCAGCCGCTTCCGCGCCTTCTGCTATGCCGAGCTCGGCCAGCGCGACGCGCTCACTGCCGCGCTGCAGGCCCTGCCGCACGCCTGGCGGGAGGTCACCGGCCGCAGCGACGACCAGGTGCTGGCGCTGATGCGCAGCGACCGCCTCGATGTCCTGGTCGACCTGGCCGGCCACAGCCATGGCGGCCGGCCACGCGTGCTGCGCGGCCGGGCGGCGCCGGTGCAGCTGGCCTGGCTCGGTTATCCGTTCAGCCTGGGTCTTCCGGAGCTGGACGGCCTGGTCGGAGACGACATCGTGCTGCCGCCGGGCGCCGAGGAAGACCATGGCCGGCCGCTGCTGCGCCTGCCGCTGGGCGTGTTCTGCCTGCAGGCGCCGGAAGGGCTGCCGCCGGTGGCGCCGCCGCCGATGACGGCGCGCGGCGCGCCGACCCTGGGCAGCTTCAACCACCTGGCCAAGCTGTCGGACGCCACCGTGGCCCTGTGGAGCCGGCTGCTGCGGGCGCGGCCCGACGCGCGCCTGGTGCTGTGCGCGATCCCGCTGCTGGAGGCGGCGACGCGCCAGCGCGTGCTGGCCCGTTTCGTCGACCAGGGGGTCGATCCGGGCCGCATCGAGCTGCGCCCGCCGCGCCCACCCGGTCCCGACTTCCTCCGCCAGTACGACGACATCGACCTGGCCCTGGACCCGCTGCCGTTCTCCGGCGGCGCCACCACGCTGGACGCCTTGCGCCAGGGCGTGCCGGTGCTGACCCTGCCCGGCGCCAGCTTCGCGTCGCGGATGAGCGCCAGCCTGCTGTCGCGCATCGGCCTGCCGGAATTCGTCGCCGCCGACGCCGACGACTGGCTGGCGCGGGCGCTGTCCTGGCTGGCCGACCCCGGCGCGCTGGCCGGGGTCCGCGCCGGGCTGCGCCGCCGCCTGGCCTCCGCGCCCGCCGCCGACGGCGAGCGCTACACGCGAAGCTTCGAGCGCCTGCTGCTGGGCGCGGCGGGGCGCGGCCCGTGACCTTCGAGGAGAGCCGATGAACGACTACCTGGCCGCGCTGCTGCTCGGCATCATCGAGGGCCTCACCGAGTTCCTGCCGGTCTCCAGCACCGGCCACCTGCTGATCGCCCAGAACTGGCTGGGCGCGCGCTCCGACCTGTTCAACATCGTCATCCAGGCCGGCGCGATCCTGGCGATCACCCTGGTCTACCGGCAACGGATCTGGGCGCTGGCGACCGGCCTGCGCCAGCCCGCCAACCTGGACTACGCGCTGAAGCTGGCGTTGGCCTTCGCGGTCACCGCCGCGGTCGGCCTGCCGGTCCGGATGCTCGGCTGGGAGCTGCCCGAGACGGTCACGCCGGTGGCCTGGGCGCTGGTCATCGGCGGGCTGTGGATCCTGCTCGCGGAGCGGCTCGCCGAGCGACGACCGGGGGTTGCCGAGGTGACCTGGACGGTTGCCGTGCTGGTCGGCCTGGCCCAGGTGGTGGCCGGCGTGTTTCCGGGCACGTCGCGTTCGGCGGCGACGATCTTCGTGGCCATGCTGGCCGGCCTGAACCGTCGCCCGGCGGCCGCCGAGTTCACCTTCCTGGTCGGCATCCCGACCATGTTCGCGGCCAGCGGCTGGGCGCTGCTGGAGTACGCGGCCGACGGCGAGGCCGGCGAGGACTGGGGCCAGCTCGCCCTGGCCTTCGCGGCCGCCACCGTGACCGGATTCGCCGCGGTGCGCTGGCTGCTCGGCTACATCCGCTCGCACCGCTTCACCGGCTTCGCGATCTACCGGATCGCCCTGGGCCTGGCCCTGCTGCTGGGCCTGCCGGCCGGGTCCTGAGCGCGACCCCCCCGCAACGGGGGGTACCGGCGGCATCGGGCGGCCGGCCAGACTGGCCGCGGATCCCGGAGCCTTGCCATGTCGCGACCGTTCGCCTTCCTCGTTGCCGCCTGCCTGCTCGCCAGCGTGCCGGCCGCCGCGCAGACGCGGCTCAACATGAGCATCTCCCATTTCGGCTACTGGACCGGCAGCTCCGGATCGCCGCGGGTGGTCTTCAGCGACAGCCGGGGCGCCGCCGGGTTCGGACCGCGCATCGTCCTTGCGCTTTCGCGCAGCAGCACGCCGGCGCCGTTGCCGCCCTACCGGATCGCGCTCGAGCTGGAGCCGGGCTTCATCGCGATCGCGCCGATCTCGCTGCCGGCCGGCACCACCTGCCAGCCGGCCACCGGCGGCGGCGCGGCGCCGCTGCGGGTCGAATGCCTGCTGACCACGCAGCTCGGCGGCGGCAACGTGCAGTTCCAGTTCGCCCTCGACGCCGGTCCGATCGGCGACTTCGCCGGGCCCCAGGTCAATGCCCGCTACACCGTCGACTACGCGGCCTTCCCGCTGCCGGATCCCCCGTCCTGCACCACCGTCAGCGGCAACACCGGCTGCGTGGATTCGGCGGCCGCCGTGTTCGGCTCCTGGGTCCGGCTGGACAGCCTGGCCATCGCCGATCCGGTGACGGTGGGCGCCGACACCGCGCTGCGGGTGAATCACCGCGTGGTCGGCTACGACGGCGCCCGCATCTCCACCACCCGCATCGACCTGCCGCCGCAGCTCGAGTACGTCGGCACCAGCTCGGCGACTTCGCCGATCCACACCTGCAGCAGCGCGCCGGGGCCGGCTGGCGGCGAACGGGTGACCTGCCTGGGCAACATCCGGCACGTGTCGGCCACCGGCACGCCACGCACCGGCAACTTCGACGTGATCGTCCGGACCCGGCCCGGCGTGAAGCCGCCGGGACCCCTGCGGGTGGTGGCCTCGATCGGCAACGACCTGCAGCCGGCGCCGCAGGACTGCGACGACAACCCGGACCAGGACGCCTGCGCGGTGGTCGAATTCGGCCTGGCGCCGCCACCGGTGGTCGACCTGCGCCTGGTCGCCTCGTCGGCGCCGCAGCCGTGGACCCAGCTCGGCCGCGTGCAGGGGCCGTTCCGGATCGAGTACCGCAATGCCGGCGGCCTGCCTTCGGCGGCGCCGACACGGGTGCTGGCGAAACTGCCGCCAGGCTTCGCGTTCGGGCAACTGACCGGCGCCAGCGGCGCGGTCGTCTGCACCGCCACCGGCACGCCGGTCGACGGCCAGGAAGTGCGTTGCCAGCGCAGCACGACCGTGCCCGCCGGCTCGGCGACCTTCTGGATGGAACTGTCGCTGCTGGGCGACCCGGTGCTGGCGGCCGATGCCGGCAACCTGGTGGTCTGGGCGATCGCCGACGGCGGCGCGGACGATGGCGCGACCCTGCTGGCCTGCGCCGCCGACCCGGCCCTGCCGCACTGCCGCTGGCAGGTCTTCGACGTCCGCCCGCCCTGCCCGGGCGGCCCGGACGATTCCATCTACTGCGACGGCTACCAGGTGTTCGTGCCGCCGCCGGCGCCCTGAGCGGGCGGCGGCGGGGCGGCGCTCACAGCGGCCAGATCCACAGCAGCATCGGCACGCTGACCGCGATCACCAGCAGCTCCAGCGGCAGGCCGAGCCGCCAGTAGTCGCCGAACCGGAAGCCGCCCGGGCCCAGGATCAGGGTGTTGTTCTGGTGGCCGATCGGGGTCAGGAAGGCGCAGGAGGCGCCGATCGCCACCGCCATCAGGTAGGGGTCGGCGCTGACCCCGAGCTGGCTGGCGATGCCGATCGCGATCGGGCACATCACCGCCGCGGTCGCGGCGTTGTTCATCAGGTCCGACAGGGTCATGGTCACCACCAGGATCAGCACCAGGCCGACCACCGCGTGGCCCTGGGCGATGCCCTCGACCAGCCAGCGCGCCAGCAGCTCGGCGGCGCCGGTCGATTCCATCGCCGCCGCGACCGGGATCAGCGCCGCGAGCAGCACCACCACCGGCCAGTCCACGGCCTGGTAGACGGTGCGCGGCGGCACCGTCTGGATCGCCATGCTGGCCAGCACGCCGGCCGCGAACGAGGCCGCGGCCGGCACCAGGCCGAGCGCAGCGCCGGCGATCGCCGCGGCCATGATCGCCACCGACGCCAGCAGCCTGCGGCGGTCGGGGATGCGCAGTTCGCGCGCCGCCAGTGGCACGCAGCCGAAGTTGCTGGCGAACTCGCCGAGCGCCTCCTGGGGTCCCTGGACCAGCAGCACGTCGCCGGCCTGGAAGGCGAGGTTGCGCAGCCGCGAGATCGACCGGGTGCCTTCGCGCGACACCGCGAGGATGTTGATGTTGTAGCGCGAGCGCAGCAGGGTGTCGGTCGGCGTGCGGTTGACCAGGGCGGAGCCCGGCAGCACGGCGAGCTCGGACATCACGATGTCCTCGCTGCCGCTGCCCCGCGGCACGTCGGCCGGCTCGTCCGCGCCGGCGTCGCCGGCCTTCCCGTCCCGGGCGACGGTCGCCTCGGCCGCGGCGCCGCCATCCTCCTCGCCGTCGTCGTCGCCGGCGTCGCCGCGGCGGTCCTCCTCCAGGCGCGCGCCCAGCGCCGCCAGCACGTCGCCGAGCGAGTCGGCCTCCGCCTCGATGACCAGGATGTCGCCGACCCGGACCTTGCGGGTCGGGTTGGGGGCGTTGAACTTCACCTCGTTGCGCACCAGGCCGACCACCTGGGCGCCGGCCTCCTCGAGGCGCGCCTCGATGTCGCGGATCGACATGCCGTCGGCCTTGCTGCCGGCCGGAAGGCGCACTTCGGTCAGGTAGGCGGCGGTCTCGAAGCTGTCGACGCCGGCGCGCTTTCGCGCCGGCACCAGCCGCCAGCCGACCAGGGCCACGAACAGCACGCCGATGCCGGCGACCGCCAGGCCCACCGGCGCGAAGTCGAACATCGCGAACGAGCCGTTGCCGGCCTCGGCGCGGAAGCCGGACACGATCAGGTTGGGCGGCGTGCCGATCAGGGTGGTCATGCCGCCCAGGATCGAGCCGAACGCCAGCGGCATCAGCACCCGCCCGGGCGGCAGCTCGAGCTTGTCGGCCATCTGCAGCGCCACCGGCATCAGCAGGGCGAGCGCGCCGACGTTGTTCATGAAGGCCGACAGCACGGCGGCCAGGGCGGTGATCGCCGCGATGCTGAGGGTCGGGCCGGCGCGCACCGGCAGCACCCGGCGCGCGATGAGGTCGACGGCGCCGGTGTTCTGCAGGCCCTGGCTCAGGATCAGCACGCAGGCCACGGTGATCACCGCAGGGTGGCCGAAGCCCGCGAAGGCGCCGTCGACCGGGACCAGGCCGGCGGCGACCGCCGCCATCAGGGCGGCGCCGGCGACCATGTCGTGGCGCCACCGGCCCCACAGGAACAGCGCCACCGTGCCGGCGAGGATGGCGAACAGCAGGATCTGGTCCAGGCTCATGGCGAGCGTCGCGGGCATCCGCGCAGGACGGGCCCGGTCGCCGGCGGGCGGCTCATCCGGCGTGCCGCGGGTGCAGGCTGTAGGTGGCGCAGGTGCTGGCCTCGGCGAGCACGTGGCCGGCCACCGCCGCCTCCAGGTCGGCGCGCGCGAAGCGCGCCGGCAGCGCCAGGCTGGCCGTGTCCAGGGCCAGCAGGCGGAACTCGTAGCGATGCACGCGCAGGTCGTTGGGCGGCGGGAACGGGCCGTCGTAGCCGAACCAGTCGCCGGCCATCGCCGGGTCGCCGGCGAACCAGCCGGTGTAGTCGTTCAGGCCCTGGCGGCTGCCGGCCGGTCCGGCCGGCGCGCGCTTGCCGCCCGCGGTGACGCCATCGCTGCAACTGCCGGCCTCGATGACGCGCAGGTCGGCGGGCAGGTCGGCGATCAGCCAGTGCGCGAACACGGTGCGCGGCTGCTGGGCGGGGATCTCGACGTCGTCGCGGCCGACCAGCTCCGGCACCGTCGGTACGTCGGGGTCCAGGCACAGCAGGGCGAACGAAGCGGTGCCCTCGGGCACCTCGGCCCAGGCCAGGTGCGGATTGCGGTTGCGGCCGAAGCCGACGCCAGCGGCCGTGCGTACGCCGGCGGCGAACTCCGCCGGCAGCCGGTGGCCGTGCCGGAAACTGTCGCTGTGGATGCGCATGCGCGTGCTCCGTGGGCGGGAGTGCCCGATTATCGGGGCAGGTTCGGCGCGAACGCCAACCGGCGGCCGCCGGCGCCGCGCCTGGCACCGGGTCGCGCGGCGTCCGGCGACCCGCCGCGGGCCGGCTTGCCGGTGCCGCCCTATCAGGAGAGAGCGGCCAGGGCGTCCGCGAGCGATTCCTGGTGGCCGCGCCAGCGCCCGTCAGGCAACAGCGTGGGCAGGTCGCCGAGGCCGCGGGAGATGCTTTCCGGCAGGGTCTGCGCGGTCGGGACCGGCAGGCCCAGGAACGGCCACAGGCGTTGCGCGAGGGTCGCCGGATCGGCCAGCCCGGCGGCGGCCACCGACAGCCACTGGCCGTCGGCCACGCGCGCCCGGGCCGCGGCCAGGTGTGCGCCGGCCAGGGACAGCCAGGTCGCCGCCAGCGCCGGCTCGGGCAGGGCCAGGGCCTGCGGGCAACCCAGCGCCAGCCAGCTGAGCAGGCAGTCGCGCAGGTCGCGCTCGACCGCGATGAAGCGGGCGGCCGGGAACGCCGCCTGGATCAGCGCCACCTGGCGCAGGTCGACGAACGGCAGCCAGTCGACCAGGTCCGGCGCCAGCGCCAGGTCGGCGGCGGCCAGTCCGGCGAGATAGTCGTCGCGGAAGCGGGCAGCGACGGCGTCGTCGCCGGCCAGGTCGGCGACCATCTGGACGAAGGCGCCGGTGGCCAGGGCATCGGGCCGGCCCTGGGGACCGAAGCGGTCGCTGAGCACGGTCGCGCCGGTCGCCCGCAGGAGGGCGACCACGCTCTCGCTGCCGGCACCAGGCAGGCCCAGCAGGAACACCGGCGCCGGATCGCCTCCGGCCGCTGGCTTCGGCGGCGCCGGGAGCCGCAGGTCGGCGATCGCCGGCGGCTGCACCAGGGGGGCCAGGTGGGCCTGCTGCCGGTGGCCGGCCAGCCAGGCCTCGACCGCGCCCTCTGCGTCGCCGAGGGCGTCGCGGGCCAGCCCGCGCAGGCTGGCGCGTTCGGCGCGGCGGTGCGGCGGCAGGCTGGCTTCCGGCACGCGGTTGAGCTGTTCCTGGGCAGCCTCGGGCCGGCCCTCGCGGAGCGCCGAGCGGGCCAGCAGCAGGCGCGCGAAGCCGGCCCGGCTGTCGTGGCCGAGGGTCTGCCTGGCCAGGGCGTCGGCCGCTTCGAAATCGCGCCGGACCTCGAGCTGGGTGGCCAGCCGCTCGGCCGCCTCCAGGCTGGACGGATCGGCCGCGTGCCAGGCCCGGCAGGCCTCGAGCAGGGCGTCGCCCGGCTGCCGGCCGGCCAGGGCCAGGTCGAGCCGGCGCAGGCCGGGCGCGGTCGGCGAGGTCGCCAGCGCGGCATCCAGCACCTCGCGCGCCTCGGCGCCGGCGCCGGTGGCGAGCAGGCCGGCGACCAGGGCCTCGGCGATGCCGGGCATAGCGGGCGCGGCGGCGTGCGCCTGGCGATAGTCGGCCAGTGCGCCTTCGTTGTCGCCGGCGGCGCGCCGGAGGTCGGCGCGTCCGGCCAGCGCCAGGGCGTGGCCCGGCTCCCGGGCCAGCACCGCCTCGAAACGGGCCATCGCCTCGTCCGGCCGCTTCTCGCGCATCAGCAGCTGGCCCAGGGCGAGCTCGGCGGCGGTGTAGCCCGGCTTCAGGCGCAGGGCGTTGGCCAGCGCCTGCTCGGCGAAGCCGGCCTTGCCGCTGGCGGCCAGGCTCAGGCCGAGCTGCATCTGCACCAGGGGATCGTTGGGATTGCGCTGCGCCGATTCGAGCAGCAGGCGGGACGCCGCCTCGTGCTGGCCGCGCGCCTGCGCCAGGCCGCCCTTGAGCGCCAGCACCTGCGGGTGGCCGGGGGCCAGGCGTTCGGCCTTGGCCAGGGCGTCGGCGGCGGCCGCGAGGTCGCCCCGCATCAGCCCGATCTGGGCCAGGCCGAGGGCGGCGCCGGGCAGGTCCGGGTTCAGCCGCAGGGCGGTGGCGAAGCCGTCCCGGGCGCGGTCGAACTGGCGCGCATGCAGCCACAGGCCGGCCAGGGTCAGCTGGTAGTTGGCGCGCTCGGGCACCAGGTCGACGGCCTTGCCGGCCAGCTCCAGCGCCTCGGCGAGGTCCTCGCGCTGGCGTCGCAGGATGGCGAGCAGGTGCAGCGCCTCGGGGTCGTCGGGATTGAACGCCAGCCACTCGCGGTAGCGGGTCTCGGCGTCGTCCAGCCGGCCGGCCTGGTGCAGCTTGAGGATGTCTTCGAGCATCGATCGGATTCCGGCGGGTCGGGCCCGGCAAAGCGGGCTAGTGTACCATTCAGCCCCGATCCGACCGGTTTCCGGCCCTGCCCGGTCCCGGTACGTCCCCGTCCCCGGACCGCCAGGAACGATGCCCGCCAAAGCCAAGCCCGCCGCGCGCTCGCAGATCCCGGTCGCCATCGTCGGCGGCGTGCGCATCCCGTTCTGCCGCAACAACACCGCCTATGCCGACGTCGGCAACTTCGGGCTGGGCCTCAAGGCGGTGGCCGGCCTGGTCGAGCGCTTCGGCCTGCACGGCCAGCGCCTGGGCGAGGTCGCCTTCGGTGCGGTGATCAAGCACTCCTCGGACTGGAACCTGGCGCGCGAGATCGCGCTGTCCTCCGGGCTCGACCCGCGCACCCCGGGGCTGACCCTGCAGCGCGCCTGCGGCACCAGCCTGGATGCCGCCCTGATCGTCGGCAACAAGATCGCCGCCGGCCAGATCCAGGCCGGCATCGCCGGCGGCTCCGACACCACCAGCGACGTGCCGGTGGTGTTCGGCCGGCGCTTCGCCCGGCGCCTGCTGGAAACCGCCCGGGCGCGCGGCCTGCGCGAGCGCCTGCGCGCCTGGAAGGGTTTCCGCCCGGGCGAGCTGAAGCCCTCGTTCCCCGGCGTCGGCGAGCCGCGCACGGGCATGAGCATGGGCGAGCACACCGAGCGCATGGCCAAGGCCTGGGGGATCGGCCGTGCCGAACAGGATGCCCTGGCCCTGGCCAGCCACCTGAAGGCGGCGGCGGCCTGGGAGCGCGGCTTCCACGGCGACCTGATCGTGCCGTTCCGCGGCGTGCGGCGCGACGCCATCCTGCGGCCCGACACCACCCTCGAGAAGCTGGCGCAGCTCAAGCCGGCGTTCGACCGCAGCTCCGGCCAGGGCACCCTCACCGCCGGCAACTCGACGCCGCTGACCGATGGCGCCAGCGCCGCCCTGCTGGCCAACCCCGACTGGGCGCAGGAGCGCGGCCTGCCGGTGCGCGCCTGGCTGCGCGACGCCCGCGTCGCCGCGGTCGACTTCGCCCACGGCGAGGGCCTGCTGATGGCGCCGACCCTGGCGGTCGCCGAGCTGCTCGCCGCCAACGGCCTGACCCTCCAGGACTTCGACTACTACGAGATCCACGAGGCCTTCGCCGCCCAGGTGCTGTGCACCCTGCGCGCCTGGGAATCGGCGGACTACTGCCGCGACAAGCTGGGCCTTCCGGCGCCGCTGGGCAGCATCGACATGGACCGGCTCAACCCGGTCGGCTCGTCGCTGGCGCTCGGCCACCCGTTCGCCGCCACCGGCACCCGCATCCTGGCGACCGCCGCCAAGCTGCTCGAGGAGCGTGGCAGCGGCCGGGTGCTGATCTCGGTGTGCACCGCCGGCGGCATGGGCGTGGCCGCCATCGTCGAGCGCTGAGCCGCCGCCGCGCTCCCTCCCCTCCGTTTCCCGCCTTGCCGGTTCCCGCCATGCACCACGCCAAGCACCTGCTCCTGGGCGCCGTCCTCAGCCTGCTCGCCGCCTGCGCGGGCGGCGGCACGACGGTGCGCCCGGATCCATCCCCGCCGCGCGCCGCCGCGGGCGCCGCCGGTACCCACGAGAACCTCAACGCGGTGCTGTGGATGCAGACCGCGGCCGAGTACGAGGCCACCACCCGCGGCGTGTTCGCGGCCGCCAGCGCCCTGCTCGACGCCGCCCTGGCCGACCCGCGCTGGGACGCGCTGCCGACCGCCGAGCGCGGCGGCCAGCGTGTCGGCCACCTGCCGGCGGCCGTCATCGTCGACGCCGACGAGACCATGGTCGACAACTCCGCCTACCAGGCGCGGCTGGTCGAGGCGGGCACGCGCTTCGCCCCGGACACCTGGGCGGCCTGGGTCGAGGAGCGCCGCGCCGGCGCGGTGCCGGGTGCGCTGGAGTTCGCCCGCGCCGCCGCCCAGCGCGGCATCGCCGTGTTCTACGTCACCAACCGCGACGCCGCCGGCAAGCCGGCCACCGTGGACAACCTGCGGGCGCTGGGCTTTCCGCTGTCCGAGCCCGAGGACACCGTGCTGACCATCGACGAGGCCCAGGGCTGGGGGTCGGCCAAGGGCAGCCGCCGCCAGTTCGTCGGCGAGCGCTACCGCGTGCTGATGATGGTCGGCGACAACCTCGGCGACTTCCTGGACGGCTACCAGGCCCCGGTGGCGGAGCGCGCCGCCCTGATCGAGCCGTACCGGTCCTGGTGGGGCAGCCGCTGGTTCATGCTGCCCAACCCCACCTACGGGAGCTGGGAGTCGGCCCTGACCCGGGGCGCCGACGATCCGGTGCAGGCCAAGCGCCGCGCCCTGCGCAGCCGATGACCGCGCCGACCGCCGCCGGCGCTGGCAGCTGGCTTTCCGACAAGGCGATCGCGCCGGGCGACCGCCTGATCGTCGCGCTCGACGTGCCGACCGCGGCCGAGGCGCTGGAGCTGGTCGACCTGCTCGGCGGGCACGGCAGCTTCTACAAGATCGGCATGGAGCTGCTGGCCGGCGGCGATTTCTTCCCGCTGCTGCGCACCCTGCACGAGCGCGGCAAGAAGGTCTTCGTCGACCTCAAGTTCTTCGACGTGCCGGCCACGGTGGCCTCGGCGGTGCGCGGCATGGCGCGGCACCCGGCGACCTTCTGCACCATCCACGGCAACGACGGCATGGTGCGCGCCGCGGTGGCCAACAAGGGCCACCTCAAGCTGCTGGCGGTGACCGCCCTGACCAGCCTGGACCGGCACGATCTCGACGAGATGGGTTTCGCCTGCGAACCACGCGACCTGGTGCTGTCGCGCGCGCGCGCGGCGCTGGCCGCCGGTTGCGATGGCGTGGTGTCGTCCGGCCTCGAGGCCGCCGATCTGCGCGCCGAGCTCGGCCCGCGCCTGCTGGTGGTCTGCCCGGGGATCCGCCCGGTGCTCAACGACGACGACCAGAAACGCACCGTCGATGTCCGCCAGGCGTTCCTGAACGGCGCCGACCACATCGTGGTCGGCCGGCCGATCCGGGAGGCGGCCGATCCGCGTGCCGCGTGCGCGGCTATCCAGTCGACGATCGTTGGATTGTTCGACCGCGCCGGGACGGCGCCCTGACTTACCTATTTAAATCAAAGATATAGCGCAATGTCAGCAGGTATTGCCTAAGAAAGCGGATTCAAGTTAAAGTGCGCTCGCGCCAGGTGACGATGGCGCCCTGCATAGCGATCTCCACGATCTTGACGGGCGACCCCAGTGGTCGCCTTCTTTTTTGCCCGCGCCGGCCGGCCGGCGGGCGCCACCGGGGCCGGCCCCCGGCGCCGGTCCGGCGGGCGCCGGCGCTTGACAGCGGCAGCCGGCGTGGGCGAACACTAGGCCGTATGCGCGTGCGCGCACGTACGCACGCGAGGGGCCGGCGTCTGTTCGGCGGCGCGGCACGCCCGGAGAAGCGAATGGCCAAGAACCTGCTCATCGTCGAGTCGCCCGCCAAGGCGAAGACCATCAACAAGTACCTGGGCAAGGATTTCGAGGTCCTGGCCTCGTACGGCCACATCCGCGACCTGCTCGCCAAGGAGGGCGCGGTCGATCCCGAGCACGGCTTCGCGATGCGCTACGAGGTCGACGAGGACAGCCGCAAGCGGGTCGACGCGATCGCCAAGGCGGCCGGCAAGGCGAAGGCCCTGTACCTGGCGACCGACCTCGACCGCGAGGGCGAGTCGATCTCCTGGCACATCCTGGAGGTGCTGCGCGAGCGCGGCCTGCTCGAGGGCCGCGACATCCACCGGGTGGTGTTCTCGGAGATCACCCCGAAGGCGATCCTGGAAGCGGTCGCGCATCCGCGCCAGGTGTCGATGGACCTGGTCAACGCCCAGCAGGCGCGCCGCGCGCTCGACCACCTGGTCGGCTTCACCCTGTCGCCCCTGCTCTGGCGCAAGGTCGGTCCGCGCCTGTCGGCCGGCCGCGTGCAGTCGCCGGCGCTGCGCATGATCGTCGAGCGCGAGGAGGAGATCGAGGCCTTCGTCGCCCGCGAGTACTGGACCGTGGCCGCCAACCTCAGCCAGGCCGGGGTCGCCTTCCAGGCGCGGCTGGTGCGCCTGGACGGCCGCAAGTTCGAGCAGTTCGACCTGGTCGAGGGCGCCGGCGCGGAAGCGGCGCGGTCGCGGCTGGAGGCCGCGGCGGCGGCGCAGGGCCGGCCGGCCGACGGCGTCGGCATGCTGCGCGTCACCGAGGTCAACCGCAAGCAGCGCCAGCGCCGCCCGGCGCCGCCCTTCATCACCTCGACCCTGCAGCAGGAGGCGGCCCGCAAGCTCGGCTACGCGACCAGCCGGACCATGCGCCTGGCCCAGCAGCTGTACGAAGGCATCGCGATCGGCGCCGAGGGCGTGCAGGGCCTGATCACCTACATGCGTACCGACTCGACCAGCCTGTCCGGCGACGCCCTGGGCGAGCTGCGCGAGGTCATCGCGCGCCAGTACGGCGCCGACCTGCTGCCGCCGGCGGCGCAGGTCTACCGCACCAAGTCCAAGAACGCCCAGGAAGCGCACGAGGCGATCCGGCCGACCTCGGCGGCGCGCCGCCCCGAGAGCGTGCGCGCCTTCCTCAGCGACGAGCAGTTCCGCCTGTACGAGCTGATCTGGAAGCGCACGGTCGCCTGCCAGATGAAGCCGGCCCTGCTGGACACCGTCGCCGTCGAGCTCGCCTGCGGTCCCGACAGCGGCTTCCGCGCCACCGGCACCACGATCGCCGACCCCGGCTTCCTGACCGTCTACGAGGAGGGCAAGGACAGCCGCAGCCAGGACGACGAGGACGAGGGCCGGCGCCTGCCGGCGCTGCGCGAGGGCGAGCTGGTGCCCTGCCACGCGATCGTCGCCGACCAGCACTTCACCGAGCCGCCGCCGCGCTTCTCCGAGGCGTCCCTGGTCAAGGCCCTGGAGGAGTACGGCATCGGCCGGCCCTCGACCTATGCCTCGATCATCCAGACCCTGCTGTCGCGCGAGTACGTCTACCTGGACAGCCGGCGCTTCCGGCCGACCGACGTCGGCCGCGCGGTGGCGAAGTTCCTGGCCGGCCACTTCGATACCTACGTGGACTACGAGTTCACCGCGCGCCTGGAGGACGAACTGGACGCCATCTCGCGCGGCGAGGAGGACTGGGTGCCGCTGCTGGAGCGCTTCTGGCAGCCGTTCAAGGCGCGCGTCGCCGAGAAGGCCGAAACCGTCGACCGCGCCGAGGCCACCGGTGCCCGCGTGCTGGGCAGCGACCCCGCCAGCGGCCGCCAGGTCAGCGTCCGCCTGGGCCGCTACGGGCCGTTCGCCCAGATCGGCCAGCGCGACGAGGAGGAACCGCCGAAGTTCGCCTCCCTGCGCAGCGGCCAGAGCATCCACACCATCGACCTCGAGCAGGCGCTGGCGCTGTTCCGGCTGCCGCGCAGCCTGGGCAACGACCCGGAGGGCAACGAGATCACGGTCGGGATCGGACGCTTCGGCCCCTTCGTCAAGCGCGGCACCACCTACGCCTCCCTGCGCAAGGAGGACGACCCGCACGAGATCGACCTGGCGCGCGGTCTCGAGTTGCTGAAGCTGAAGGAGGAGGCGATCGCCAACCGGGTGATCGCCAGCTTCGAGGACGGCGCGGTGCAGATCCTGCGCGGTCGCTTCGGGCCCTTCGCCACCGACGGCAGCGTGCTGGCCAGCCTGCCGAAGAACGCCGAACCGGAGTCCTTCACCCTGGAACAGGCGCGCGCGCTGCTCGCCGAGAAGGGCAAGCCGGTCAAGAAGCGCGGCGCCGCGCGCAAGGCGCCCGCCGGTCGCAAGGCCGCGGCCAGGGGCGCCGGCACGACGGCCGCCGGGGCGCCCCGGAAGGCCGCGAAGAAGGCCGTCGGGAAGGCCGCGAAGAAGGCCCCGGCGAAGGCCGCCAAGAAGGTCGCCAAGAAGGCCGCGAAGAAGGCCGTCAAGAAGGCGGTCGGCAAGACGCCGGCCGGGGCCGGGAAGTCGCCCGCCGCCCGGGCGGGAAAGAAGGCCGCGGCGAAGAAGGCCGCGCCCGGCGCGACCGCAACGGACGCCGGCTGAGGATCCGGCGCGTGGCGACAGGGGATTCGTGGTGAGCGCGGTGCAGGCGATCGGCGCCGGCTGCGCGGCGCAGGGCGCCGACGGGGACCTGGGCCCGCCGGCACTGGCGGGCGATGCCGCCCGGCCGGTCCTGTACCGGAACGGCCAGCCGCTGTCGGCCGGCCGCTTCCTGGCGCAGGCCCGGGCCCTGGCCGATTGCCTGCCGGCGACGCCGTACCTGGTCAATCTCTGCGAGGACCGCGGGCATTTCCTGGTCGCCTTCTGCGCCGCCCTGCTCGCCGGCCGCACCACCCTGCTGCCGCCCGCCCGCACCGACCGGGCGGTGGCGGAGATCGCGGCCGACTGGGCGCCCGCCAGCGTGATCGACGACGCCCTGGTCGCCCAGGCCTGCGCGCGCGCCGGCACGGCCAGCGAGGATCCGGCCTGCCTGCCCGGCATTCCCGTCGATCGCGTCGTGGCGGTCGGCTTCACCTCCGGCTCCACCGGCCGGCCGCGGCCCAACCCGAAGACCTGGGGCGCCTTCGCCGGGACCACCCGGCGCAACGATGCCCTGCTGCGTTCCCTGGACACCGCCGCCGGGCCGCGCTTCACCCTGCTGGCCACGGTGCCCTCCCAGCACATGTACGGCATGGAGACCTGCGTCCTGCTGCCGGTGCTGGGCGACCTGGCCGTGGCGGTGGAGCGGCCGCTGTTCCCCCAGGACCTGGCCCAGGCCCTGGCCGTCCTGCCCGGGACGCGCCTGCTGGTCACCACCCCCGTGCACCTGCGGGCCCTGGTCGGCGCCGGCGTCGCCTATCCCCCGGTGGCCGCCCTGGTCTCGGCGACCGCGCCGCTCGACCCGGAACTGGCGCGCCGCGCCGAGCAGGTCTTCTCGGCGCCCCTGGTCGAGGTGTTCGGCTCCACCGAGACCTGCGTGATCGGCCATCGCCGGCCCACCGTCGATCCGCTCTGGCAGCCCTATCCCGGCCTGCGCCTGCGGCCTTGCGAGGAGGGCACCCGGGTCGAGGCCGGGTGGCTGCCGGAACCGGTGCTGCTGCAGGACCACCTGTGCTTCGCCGACGACGGCCGCTTCCAGGTCGTCGGCCGCTGCCAGGACATGGTCGAGATCGCCGGCAAGCGGGCGTCGCTGGGCGACATCACCCGCCGGCTGCTGGCGATCCCCGGCGTCGAGGACGCCGCGGTCTTCCAGTCGCCGCACGCGGACGGCGCCGGCGTGCACCGGATCGAGGTGGCCCTGGTCGCCGCCGGGCTCAGCGACGCCGAGGTGCTCGCCGAGTTGCGCGCCAGCCTGGATCCGGTGTTCGTGCCCCGACGCCTGCACCGGCTGGCCAGCCTGCCCCGCAACGAGACCGGCAAGCTGTGCCGGGACGCCCTGCTGTCCGGCCTCCCTGGCGGTCCGCCACCCGCCACGCTGGCGACCTGACCGTCCGCCGGGACGCGGCCGTCCGGGCGGCGCGCGCGATCGCCGCGCCCGGTGGCCGGCCCTGGCGGCTGCCGGCAGGGGGTCGTCGGACGGCCTGCCGGACGGGGCGCTGCCGGCCGCCGGCATCCTTCCCTACAATCCCGTGATGCAAAGCGTCTGCATCTACTGCGGATCCAGTGCCGGCGACCGCCCCGGCTACGTCGAACTCGCCCGCGATGTCGGCCGCCTGCTGGCCGCCCGCGGCCTGCGCCTGGTCTACGGCGGCGGCCGGGTCGGCCTGATGGGCGTGGTCGCCGACGCGGTCCTGGCCGCCGGCGGCGAGGCGATCGGGGTCATCCCGCAGCGCCTGGTCGACGCCGAGGTCGCCCACCTGGGGCTGACCCGGCTCGAGGTGGTCGAATCCATGCACGCCCGCAAGGCGCGCATGGCCGAGCTCGCCGACGCCTTCATCGCCCTGCCCGGCGGCTTCGGCACCCTCGACGAGCTGTTCGAGATCCTGACCTGGGCCCAGCTCGGGCTGCACGGCAAGCCCTGCGGCCTGCTCGACGTCGACGGCTACTACGCACCGCTGGTGGCCTGGGCCGACCTGGCGGCGGCCCGCGGCTTCGTGCGGCCGGTGCACCGGCGCCTGCTGATGGTCGGCACCGACATCGACCGCCTGCTCGACGCCCTGGCCGCGCACCAGCCCGAGCCCGTCAGCAAGTGGGCCGACCTGGCCCGCGAGGCCTGAGCCGGGCGCCCCGGGCCGTCCCGGTTCGGCTGGGCGCCGGATGGCCCCGGCCGGTCGCCGGCGGTGCGCCGGGCGATCAGCGGCGCGCGTGCAAGCCATTGAAAGAAAAGCCTTGACGGCCGACGACGGCGGCTGAACGGAACTCTTCCGGGCCTTAGCACTCCAAGGCGGCGAGTGCTAAGCTCCCGGCCATGAAGGACACCGCATTGAACCCCGCCCTGGTCACCCGCAACCTGCCCATCCCGAGCGCGGTCGGCAGCCTGGACGGCTACATCCACGCCGTCAACCAGGTTCCGATGCTGACTCCCGAGGCCGAACAGGCCCTGGCCGTGCGCTTCCGCGAGGACCAGGATCTCGAGGCGGCCCGCGAGCTGGTGCTCTCGCACCTGCGCTTCGTGGTCCACGTCGCCCGCGGCTACCTCGGCTACGGGCTGCCGATGGGCGACCTGATCCAGGAAGGCAACATCGGCCTGATGAAGGCGGTCAAGCGCTTCGACCCCGAGGTCGGCGTGCGCCTGGTCTCCTTCGCCGTGCACTGGATCAAGGCCGAGATCCACGAGTTCATCCTCAGGAACTGGCGCATCGTCAAGGTCGCCACCACCAAGGCGCAGCGCAAGCTGTTCTTCAACCTGCGCCGTTCCAAGAAGCGCCTGGGCTGGCTCAGCGCCGACGAGGTCGCCACCGTCGCGCGCGAGCTCAACGTCGCGCCCGCCGACGTCGTCGAGATGGAGTCGCGCCTCAACGGCCGCGACATCGGCTTCGACGCGCCGGCCGACGGCGACGACGACGACGGTCCGCCGGCGCCGGTCGCCTACCTGGTGGACCAGGGCCGCAGCCCCGAGCAGGTGGTGATCGAGGCCGACCAGGACGACCGCGACCTCGATGCCCTGCACGACGGCCTGGCGCGCCTGGACGCCCGCAGCAAGGACATCGTCGTGCGGCGCTGGCTGCAGGAGCCCAAGGCGACGCTGCAGGACCTCGCCGACGAGTACGGCGTTTCCGCCGAGCGCGTGCGCCAGATCGAGGCGGCGGCCATGAAGAAGATGCGGGCCCTGTTCGAGGCCTGATCTTGCAGGAACCGGGATTCGGGACCCGGGACCCGGGAGGTGATTCGCTCTCCGCGCCCGCCGCCAGGCCCGTCGCGCTTCGTCTCCCGGTCACCGTCCCTTGCCGGGCGCCTGCTCCACCGATGCGGCATGTGACCGCGCCCCCGTCCCAGGGACGCGCCGCCGAGGCGACGGCACCGCCTTTCTCCCCGCACCTGCCGGCGGGGTGGAGGGCCGGCAGATGCGCTGACCCCATCCCTGCCTGATCGGCCTGCGCGGCACCCATGGCGACGCGCCGCTGCGCCGCATTCAGTGGCTACCGGTCGTTCGCGAAGCAGGGTGCGGACGCACCGCTCGGCATCGCCGGCAGGTGTCCGGCCGGGGACGAGCGGGCGCGGTCTGGCGTCTGTCCGTGCCCGACGCCGACCGGATTTCCCGAAGGCGAACCGCGCCGCCCATCCCGCAGGCCGGCCAAGGGGCAGGGCGGCATGGCGCCGTCGGTCGAGAGCAGCGCGCAGTGCGCTGCCCGCCCCGCCGCAGCGCGTGTGCCGTCCGGCCCGCCAGTGCCTCAGCCCGCGTCCTGCGGATCGACGTCGAGCGACCAGCGCACCTTGCGGGCCGCGGGCAGCGTCGGGATGCGCGCCATCCAGGCCGCGAGCAGGGCATGCAGCGGCGCCCGCCGGTCGGCCTCGAGCACCAGCTGCAGGCGATGGTGGCCGGCGCGTCGCGGCATCGGCGCCGGCAGCGGGCCGATGCGCTCGACGCCATCGGCGTCCGCCACCGGCAGCGCCCGGACCGCGGCGAAGAAGGCGGTCAGCGGCGCGGTGGCGGTCGCCTCGGCGGCGAGCAGGGCCTGGAACCGGAACGGCGGCAGCGCGCAGCGGCGACGCTCCTCGAGCTGCGCCTGCGCCACCGCGGCGTAGCCGCCGGCCAGCCAGGTTCGCCAGAACGGATGCTCGGGCAGCCGGGTCTGCACCAGCACCCGGCCCGGCCGGGCACCCCGCCCGGCGCGCCCGGCGACCTGGGTGAGCAACTGCGCGAGCCGTTCCGGCGCCCGGAAATCGGCGCTGTACAGGCCGCCGTCGGCATCGACCACGACCACCTGGGTGAGCATCGGCCAGTCGTGGCCCTTGGCCAGCAGCTGGGTGCCCACCAGGATCGCCGGGCCGCCGCGCTCGACCGCCTGCAGCAGCCCGTCCAGGCGGCCGGCGCCGGCACTGCTGTCGCGGTCGATGCGCAGCACCTGGCGATCCGGCCAGCGCGCCGCCAGCGCCGCGGCGAGGCGCTCGGTGCCGATGCCGCGGGGGTCGAGGGCGCCGCCGCCGCAGGACGGACACGCGCCGGGCGGCCGCTGCCGGCGCCCGCAATGGTGGCAGACCAGCAGGCCCGGGCCGCGGTGCCAGGTCATCGGCCGGTCGCAGCCCGGACAGTCCGCCTTCCAGCCGCAGGTCGCGCAGGCCAGCACCGGCGACCAGCCGCGGCGGTTGCGGAACACCAGCGCCTGCTCGCCGCGCTCGAGGGCCTCGCCGATCGCCGCCAGGGCACGGTTCGACAAGCCGTCGGGATGGTGGCCCGCGCGCAGGTCGACCAGCTCCACCGAGGGCGGCCGCGCGCCGCCGGCGCGGGCCGCCAGGCGCAGGTGGCCGAGGCGCCGGCTGGCGGCCAGGGCGAGCGTCTCCAGGGCAGGCGTCGCCGAGCCCAGCAGCACCGGCACGCCCAGGGCACGGCCGCGCACCAGGGCGAGATCGCGGGCGTGGTAGCGGAAACCGTCGCCCTGCTTGTAGGAGGCGTCGTGCTCCTCGTCGACGACGATCAGGCCGGCGCGCGGCAACGGCGTGAACACCGCCGAGCGCGTCCCCAGCACCACGCAGGGCAGGCCGCCGCGGGCCAGCGCCCAGGCATGCGCGCGTTCGCGGTCGGACAGACCCGAATGCAGGGCGAGCACCGGCGCCGGCAGGCGTTCGCGGTAGCGGCGCAGGGCCAGCGGCGTCAGGCCGATCTCCGGGACCAGGACCAGGACCTGCCGTCCGCGCGCCAGCGCCTGCGCGGCCAGGGCCAGATAGATCTCGGTCTTGCCGCTGCCGGTGACGCCTTCCAGCAGGTGGGCCCGGCGAGGGTCGGCGGCGGCCAGTGCCGCCAGCACGCGGGCCTGTTCGGGCGAGGCGACCGGGGCCTCGACCCGGGGCGCCGGGTCGTGCGCCAGCGGAACCCGGCAGGCACGCAACCAGCCGCGTCGCAGCAGGCGGTTGCCGGCGCCCCGCGCCGATTCCCCCAGCTCCTCACGCAGGCGCTCCAGCGGCAGCGGCCCGGACTGCAGCCGCTCCAGGAGCGCCCGCCCCGGGCCGGGGCGCAGGCCGCCGGCGGCCAGGGCGGCGACCCCGTCCGCGGTGATTTCCAGGCCGGGCCGATCCAGGTCCGGCACCGGCGCCCCGGTCCGCAGCACGGCCGGCAGGGCCGCCGACAGCACTTCGCCCAGGGGATGGTGGTAGTAGGACGCGGCCCAGCGCAGGCTGCGCCAGAGCTCGTCGTCGAACAGCGGCTCGGCATCGATGAGGGCGGTCACCGGCTTCAGCGCCCGTCCGCCCTCGCCGGTGCCGACCGTCACCACCACGCCGACCGCCTGGCCGCGGCCGAACGGCACCCGCACCCGGCAGCCGGGCGACGGGGGCGCGCCCAGCGCCTCCGGCCAGCGGTAGTCGAAGGCCTGGGGCAACGGCAGGGGCAGCGCGACGCTCAGCACGGGCGGCTGCTGCCCGCCGTGGCGGCAGTCGTCGCTGGTGTTACCCGGACTTCGTGACGGTGATCCCAAGAACCGCCCCTAAGTTTCCGCTGCGCATACGGTTTTGGGCTTATCCACACAGCCTGTGGACAAGCATGTGGATGGCCGCGGTACAAGCGCCCGCAAGCCCAGCAATTCACGGCCTGTCGCGCCCCCTGAAAAAACTTTAACCATCCTGAAATATTCTTTAAATTCATCAGCTTGCGATGAGTCCAGGGCAACCTGGCGGGTCTCCGGGGAGTTGCCGGCGCAACACCGGCGCCGGCCTTGCCGCTGTGCACAACCGATGCCGCAAGTGCTTGTGTGACGGCGATGTCAAGCCCCCGGTGCGCCGCCGGCGCGCCCGTTCACACCGGCTCCAGCACCCGCCGGCGGGCGCGGAAACGGCCGCCGAAGCGGGCCTGCCCCTGCGCACGCATGCCGGCCGCCGGGCCGGCCAGGTAGTCCGCCAGCGCGTCCCGGTCGACCAGCGCGTAGCGCACGCACAGGACGATGCGACCGGGTGCCGGTGGCGGGTCGAGCACCCGGCGGCAGGCCGCGGACACGAAGCCGGGCAGCGCCAGCATGTCCCGGACGTGGCCGGCCAGCCAGTCCCGGAACGCCGCAGCCACGTCCTCGTCGACCTCCAGTTCGACCTCGTACTCGATCACCGCGGTCACCACAGCAGCAGGCTGAGCAGCACGGTCAGCAGCAGGCCGACGACCAGCAGGATCTGGTAGACGATGCCGACGAACACGTACTTGACCAGCGTCAACGGCCAGCCCTGGCCGTACACGCGCTTCTGCGTGATCAGCAGGTTGACCGGGATCCAGACCAGCAGGGCGATCGCCAGCCCGTCGAGCAGGCCGGGCAGCACCGGCAACGCCGGCCACAGGCCGGCAAGGGCCGACAGGGCCATGGCCAGCAGCAGGGACAGGGCGATGAAGCTGTGGCTGTGCAGGGCCACCAGCAGGTGTTCGGTGTACAGGCGGCGCTTGAACAGGTAGACCAGCTTCAGCACCAGGGCGAACAGCGGCAGCATGAAGAACAGGGTGGTCGGTGCCGCCGACAGCAGTTCGCGCAGGAACGGGCCGGGATCCTCGTTGATGCGCCGGGCATTGTCGGCGATGCGCTGCAGGGCCGCCTGCAACTGGGCGTTCAGCGCCTCCGGCAACCACGAGATGCGCACCGGGTCGCCATCGCGCCAGTCGCCGATCTGGATCGCCGACACGTCGGCCGGTGCCGGCGGCGGATCCATGGCCTCGGCCAGCACCTGTTCACGCGCCGGCTCGGGCAGCCAGGCGACCAGCGCCTCGACCCGCTCGCGGTCGCCGCTGGCGGGCGCCAGGGCCCGGCCCGACGACGTGCCGGACCCGCCGACGTCGAGGTTGCCGTACAGCCCGACCGCCAGGAACAGCGCGATCGCCAGCACCAGGAACAGGCGCACCGGAGTGACGTAGCGCACCCGCCGCCCGGCAAGGTACTCGCGGGTCAGGAAGCCCGGCCGGAACAGCAGGGGAAGCAGGGTCCGCGGCAGCCGGCCGTCCCAGTTCAGCGCGGTGTCGAGCAGGTCGGCCAGCCAGCCCGACAGCGGCCGCACCAGGCCCTTGACCGGCTGCCCGCAGTGGTAGCAGTGCGGGCCCAGCAGGGGGGTCCGGCAGTTGCTGCAGGCCTGGCCTGCGGCGCTCGCGTGCTGGTCCTGGTTGCTCATCGCCGGTCCTCCCACGACCCGGAGTCTAGCCCGACCCTCGCCGGCGCACGGCGCGCCCGCGCAGGACGTCCCCGGTGCCGGGCAGCCCCGGGCCCCGGCCGCCCGGCCCCGGCCAGGCGCTACCATGCACCCGCCCGCGTTGCCCGGCCGCCGCGCCGGCGGCCGGCGCCGACCACGGCCGGCCGCCCGGCCGGCGCGCACGACAACCGCCACCCGCCATGATCGAGAGACAACGCATCGGCCGCGAACTGCGGGCGACTCTGGTGCTGGCGCTGCCGCTGGTCGCCGGGCAGCTGTGCGCGGTCGGCATGAACGTCGTCGACACCGTCCTGGCCGGCCACCTGGGCGCCAGGACCCTGGGCGCGGTGGCGATCGGCACCGCGATCTGGAACATCGTGATCCTGGTCGCCATCGGCCTGATGCTGGCGGTCCCGCCCTCGGTGGCGCAGCTGGTCGGCGCCGGCCGCAAGCACGAGGTGGCGCCGCTCTACCGCCAGGCGCTGTGGCTGGCCCTGGTCACCGGGGTGCTGCTGCAGCTCGGCCTGTCCGCCGCGCCGGCGCTGCTGGAGCGCGCCCGCATCGACCCGCAGATCGTTCCGGAGGCGCTGGCCTTCCTGGCCGCGCTGTCCTGGGGCGCGCCGGCGCAGTGCCTGTTCTTCGTGTCGCGCGGCATGAGCGAGGGCCTGGGCCTGACCCGGCCGACCCTGTGGTTCAGCCTGCTCGGCGTGGTGGTGCTGGCGCCGCTGGGCTGGGTGCTGATGTACGGCCGCTTCGGCCTGCCGCCGATGGGCGCGCGCGGCCTCGGCATCGCCTACGCGATCACCCTGTGGCTGCAGGCGCTGGCGCTGTTCGTCTACCTGGCCTGGCACCGCAACTACCGCGAGCTGTGCCTGTTCGCCCACCTGGAACCGCCGCGCTGGCGGCCGATCGCCGGCCTGCTGGCGATCGGCATCCCGATGGGCTTCGCGATCGTCATGGAGGGCGGCCTGTTCATCGCCGCCGCCCTGCTGATCGGCTCGCTCGGCGCCGAGGTCGTGGCCGCGCACCAGGTCGCCATCAACGTCGCCTCGGTGGCCTTCATGATTCCCCTGGGCCTGGCCATGGCGATCACCGTGCGGGTCGGCCAGGCGGTCGGGCGCGAGGACGTCAGCGGCGTCCGCCATGCCGGCTTCGTCGGCATCGGCCTGGTGCTGGCCACCCAGGCGGTGTCGGCCACCGTGCTGGCGCTGGCGGCGGTGCAGATCGCCTCGGTCTACACCCGCGACGCCGCGGTCGTCGCGATCGCCGCGCACCTGCTGCTGTTCGCGGCGGTGTTCCAGTTCTCCGACGGCATCCAGGCGGCCAGCAACGGCGCCCTGCGCGGCCTCAAGGACACCCGCATCCCGGCCCTGCTGTGCGCCTTCGCCTACTGGGGCGTCGGCATGACCACCGGCTGGTGGCTGGCGTTCCCGGGCGGGATGGGCGCTCCCGGCCTGTGGCTGGGCCTGATCGCCGGCCTCAGCGTCGCCGCGGTGCTGCTGCTGTGGCGCTTCGTCGCCCTGGCCCGCGGCGCCTCCTGGCAGCGCCTGCCGGTCGATGCCAGCGTCTGAGCGGCATGACCTCCGGCGCTTGGCAGGGGCGGGCGCGGCACCTATCCTGACCGCGTCTGAGTCTCTTCCGGATCCCCCTGCATGACCGCATCCCGCCCGGGCCCGGTGCGTCGATTCCTCGTCGGCACCTGGCGCACCCTGGACTTCACCCGCCGCTTCATCCTGACCGTGCTGTTCCTGCTGCTGGTCGGCGTGCTGCTGGCGGCAGCGCTGAAGGCGCCACTCAAGGTGGAGCCGCGCAGCGTGCTGGTGGTGGCGCCGGTCGGCCTGCTGGTCGAGGAGTACAGCGCCAGCGCGCTCGACCGCGCCCTGGCGAAGATGACCGGCCAGGACCTGCCCGAGGTGCGCCTGCGCGACCTGCTGCGGGTGCTCGACGCCGCCGGGTCCGACGACCGCATCGAGCGCGTCCTGCTGCGCCTGGACCGCTTCGCGGGCGGCGGCCTCGCCAGCCTGCGCGAGGTCGGCGCCGCCATCGACCGCCTGCGGGCGTCCGGCAAGGAGGTGATCGCCTACGGCGACGCCTACGGCCAGGGCGCCTACTACCTGGCGGCGCGCGCCGGCGAGGTCTACCTGCATCCGTTCGGGGTCGCCCTGGTCGAGGGCCTGGGTCGCTACCGGACCTACTTCGCGCGCGCCTTCGAGAAGCTCGGCATCGAGGTCCGGCTGTTCCGGGTCGGCGAGTACAAGAGCGCCGGCGAGCCCTACATCCGCAACGAGGCCTCGCCGGAGGCCCGCGAGGCCGACCTGTACTGGATGAACGACCTGTGGCAGCGCTGGCTGGTCGAGGTCGGGCAGGCGCGCGGGCTGGCGCCGGCGGCGCTGCAGGCCAGCGTCGACGGCTTCCCCGAGCGCCTGGAGGCCGCCGCCGGCGACTTCGCGCGGGTCACCCTGGATGCCGGCCTGGTCGACGACCTGAAGACCGCGGACCAGGTCCGGGCGCTGCTGATCGAGCGCGGCGTCGCCGACCGCGACGGCCACAGCTTCCGCCAGGTCTCCATGGAGCACTACCTGGAACTGCTCGACCGCGAACGCGGCGACGCCGGCGCTGCCGGCGCGCCGGTGGCGATCGTCGTCGCCGAGGGCGAGATCGTCGATGGCGAGACCCCGGGCGGCATGGTCGGGGGTGTCTCGACCTCGGCCCTGATCCGCGCCGCCCGCGAGGACGACCAGGTCCGCGCCGTGGTGCTGCGCGTCGACTCGCCCGGTGGCGGCGTATTCCCCTCGGAACTGATCCGCCGCGAGGTCGAGCTGACCCGCGCGGCGGGCAAGCCGGTGGTCGTCTCGATGGGCGACCTGGCGGCCTCCGGCGGCTACTGGATCAGCATGGACGCCGACCGCATCTTCGCCGACCCGAGCACGATCACCGGTTCGATCGGCGTGTTCGGGCTGTGGTTCAACGCCCCCGAGACCATGGACCGGCTCGGCCTCAACACCGACGGCACCGCCACCACCGCGATGGCCGGGCTGTTCGACCCGACCCGGCCGTTCGACCCGCGCACCGGCCGCATCATCCAGTCCAGCGTCGACAACTTCTACCGCGAGTTCATCGGCAAGGTCTCGGTCGCGCGCGGCCAGTCCGAAGCCGCGGTCGACGAGGTCGCCCGGGGCCGGGTGTGGAGCGGCGCGCAGGCCCACGAACGTGGCCTGGTCGACCAGCTAGGCGGCCTCGGCGAGGCGATCGCGCACGCCCGCGAGCTGGCCGGCCTGGCCGCCGACTCGCCGTTCCGCTACGTCGAGCGCGAGCTCGGCACCTTCGAGCGCTTCGTCCAGAACCTGGGCGGCAGCGCGCTGGCGCATGCCGCGCGCGGCGCCGGGGTGTACCTGCCCGGCGCCTGGCTGCCGGAGGGCGTGCGCGGCGACCTCGCCCGTGCCCAGGCCCTGCTCGCCCAGCGCGGGCAGCTGCCCTGGTCGGTCCAGGCGCACTGCCTGTGCGGCGCCGACTGAGCCGGCACCCGCCGCGATGAGCGCCGCGGCGCGCTGGCGCCTGGACGGGCGCCTGGCCCTGGTCACCGGGGCCAGCCGCGGCATCGGCCTGGCCTGCGCGCGCGAACTGGCCGGCCTGGGCGCCGGCCTGCTGCTGGTGGCGCGCGACCCCGACCGCCTCGAGGCGGCCTGCGACGAACTGGCCGAGGAATCGGCCGGCGCCCGGCCGCGCGCCTTCGCCGCCGACCTGTCCGACCCCGAGCAGAGCCTCGACGTCCTGGACTGGCTGCGCGACCTGGGCGCGGTGCCCGACATCCTGGTCAACAACGTCGGCGACAACCGCAGCCGTCCGGCCACCGCCTACGAGGCCGACGAGCTGCGCTGGCTGCTCGAGGTCAACCTGCTGTCGGCGTTCGAGCTGTGCCGGCTGTGCCACCCGCTGCTGCGCGAGCACGGCAGCGCCAGCATCGTCAACATAAGCTCGGTGTCCGGGCTGACCCACGTGCGCACCGGCGCCCCCTACGGCATGGCCAAGGCCGGCCTGGTGCAGATGACCCGCAACCTCGCCTGCGAGTGGGCGGTCGACGGCATCCGGGTCAACGCGGTGGCGCCCTGGTACATCCGCACCGACCGCACCGCCGGTCCGCTGGCCGACCCGGCCTGGTACGACGAGGTGATCGAACGCACGCCGCTGCGCCGGATCGGCGAGCCCGAGGAGGTCGCCGGCGCGGTCGCCTTCCTGTGCCTGCCGGCCGCCAGCTACGTGACCGGCGAGTGCATCGCGGTCGACGGCGGCTTCCTGCGCAACGGCTTCTGAGCGGCGCCCCGCGTCGCGGCGGTCGGACCGCGCGCGGTTACAATGCCGGCGAAAAGGAGCCGCGCATGCGCACCAAGGGCGAGATCGTCAGCAACTGGCTGCCCCGCTACACGGGCACGCCGCTCGACGGCTTCGGCAAGCACATCCTGCTGACCAACTTCGGCAACTACGTCGAGTGGTTCGCCGCCCGCCACCAGGTCGAGGTCCAGGGCCGCGACCGGCCGATGCCGAACGCCCACGCAGACGGGCTGTCGATCGTCAACTTCGGCATGGGCAGCGCCAACGCCGCCACCGTGATGGACCTGCTGTCGGCGCTGGCGCCCCATGCCGTGCTGTTCCTCGGCAAGTGCGGCGGCCTGAAGAAGAAGAACAGCCTGGGCGACCTGATCCTGCCGATCGCCGCGATCCGGGGCGAGGGCACCAGCAACGACTACATGCCGCCCGAGGTCCCGGCCCTGCCGGCGTTCACCCTGCAGCGCGCGGTGTCGTCGACGATCCGCGACAGCGGCCACGACTACTGGACCGGCACGGTCTACACCACCAACCGCCGGGTCTGGGAGCACGACGACGCGTTCAAGGACTACCTGCGCCGGACCCGCTGCATGGCGATCGACATGGAGACCGCCACCCTGTTCACCGCCGGCTTCGCCAACAAGATCCCGACCGGCGCGCTGCTGCTGGTGTCCGACCAGCCGATGGTGCCCGAGGGCGTCAAGACCGAGGCCAGCGACCTGCGGGTGACCACCGATTTCGTCGAGACGCACGTCCGGCTGGGCATCGACGCCCTGAAGGAGATCCGGGACGAGGGCCGGTCGGTCCGCCACCTGCGCTTCTGAGCCGGGCCACGGGGCGGCGGCGCCCGTCCTCGCGGCGCCGGTAGCGAATGCGGCATAATGCGCGGTCTGCAACGGGCCGGGGAGGCCCAGGGGGAGCCACCGATGAACCGCAAGGTCCTGTGCGCGGCGATCGCCGCATCGTTCGCCGGCGCCGCCGCCGGCCAGCAGATCGCCACCGATCCCGCCGCCGAGCCGTCCGGCGGGGTGGTGCCGCTCACCTACGTCGGCGGCAACGCCCGGATCGGCCTGGGCATCGACCAGGACGGCGACGTCACCGGCGAAGGACTCGGCATCTTCGGCTACGACGGCACCCGCGCCTTCCTCGCCGAGGGCTGGCTCGGCCATGGCGGGGCCGGTGGCGTCAAGTTCGGCTACAACTGGCTGTGGGGCGGGCGCACCGTGCAGGACACCATCGACGCCCCGGACGGCGTGCTGGTCGCCAAGGCATTCGGCGCCCTCGACCGCAACGCCTTCGACGACCGCAAGGCGACCGTCGGCCTGGGCTTCGAGAAGCGCGACACCAGCGTCGACGTCTACTACAGCCATGCGCTCAGCGACGAACGGCTGATCGCCAGCACCACCCTGGTCGAGCGCGAGACCATCACCGGCTCCGAGAACGGCCGGCCGTACCGCCAGGAGATCACCACGCTGACCACCACCGACCAGTTCGAGCGCCCCTACCGGCACGGCCTGGGCGTGCGCTTCGGGCGCTTCCTGGACGGTCCGGCCCTGCGCCTGCGCGCCGGCCTGGACTACGAGCGCGGCAGCGACCTGCTGGACGGCGACAACGCCAGCCAGGTGACCGGCTCGCTCGGCGTCGAGAAGCAGTTCCGCGGTACCGGCCACAGCCTGGCGCTGTCGCTCGAGCACCTGCGCAAGTCCGGTCCGTTCGAGGACCGCATCGCGCCCGGCCGGGACCGCGGCGACACCCGCGGCGCGCTGCTGTGGCGCTACGAGTTCGGCGGCGCGTTCCGCCCGGTCGAGGCGTTCCGCGAGGTCGAGCACCAGCGCGAGGTGGTCGAGCCGGCCCCGGGCGGCGACGCCCCGCGAGTGCTGCGCAACGAGGTCGAGCTGTCCGGCGAGGCCCTGTTCGCGTTCGACAGCGCGACGGTGGCCCCGGCCGCCCAGGCCGAACTGGCCGGCCTGGTCGCGGCCCTGCGCGAGCGCCGGGTCGGCGAGGTGGCGATCGTCGGCCACACCTGCGACCTCGGCCCCGCCGCCTACAACCAGGGCCTGTCCGAGCGCCGTGCCGCGGCCGTGCGCGACTGGCTGGTCGCCCAGGGCGTGCCCGCGGCGGACCTGGTGGTCTCCGGTCGCGGCGAGGAAGCGCCCCGCCATGCCAACGACTCGGCCGCCAACCGGGCGCGCAACCGGCGCGTCGAGCTGTCCTTCGTCACCGTCGAGGAGACCGTCCTGCCGCCGGAGCCGCCGGTCACCCGGACGGTCACCGAATGGCGCCGCGAGCCGGTGCCGCAGCCGGCCGCCTGGATCGAGCGGGCGCTGCGCAACCCGCCGGCGCACAAGCGCGCCGTGGACACCTACCTGGTCGAGCAGGAGTCGGTGGACCGCATCGAGGGTCCGCGCGAGTTCATCAACCGGCCGCCGGTGGCGGTCGACGACGTCGCCACCACGGCGCGCGACACCGCCGTGGCGATCGCCGTGCTCGCCAACGATTCCGATCCCGATGGCGACGCCCTCACCGTGCTGTCGGCGACGCAACCGGGCAACGGCAGCGTGGTGGTCGGCGCTGGCGGCGTCATCACCTACACGCCGGCGGCCGGCTTCACCGGCAGCGACGCCTTCGGCTACACCATCGCCGACCCGGACGGACTCACCGCCACCGCCACGGTCACGGTCACCGTGCAGCCGCCGGCGAACCTGCCGCCGGTCGCCAACCCGGACAGCGCCGTCACCCGCACCGGCGAGCCGGTGCAGATCGACGTGCTGGCCAACGACAGCGACCCCGACGGCGACCCGCTGGCGGTCGCCGCGGTCGGCCAGCCGGGCAACGGCACCGCCGTGCTGGGCGGCGACGGCCGGATCACCTACACGTCGTTGCCGGGCTTCACCGGAACCGACACCTTCAGCTACACCGTCGAGGATGGCCGTGGCGGCAGCGCGGTCGGCCAGGTCACGGTGCTGGTGAACCCGGCCGGCAACCGGCCGCCGCTGGCGCGCCCGGATTTCGTCGACGTGCTCAAGGGCGGCCGGGTCGACATCGACGTCCTGGCCAACGACAGCGACCCGGACGGCGACCCGCTGACCGTCACCCAGGTGAGCTACAGCAACAACTGGGCGCTGGTGACGATCAACGCCAATGGCACGGTCAGGTACGACCATCGCCCGGGCACCTTCGGCACCGACTACATCGACTACGAGATCACCGACGGCCGCGGCGGCTTCGCCTGGGGCCGGGTGACGATCGAGGTCATCAGGCCCTGACCGGCGCCAGGCGGGCCGCGCGGCCCGCCGTCGCCCCGCATTCCACGTCCCGGAGCACACCATGAACGCCACCCGTCGCCGTTGTCTCGCCGTCCTCGCCGCGGCGGCCACCCTGGCCGCCTGCAGCAGCCGGGAGGTGCGCAACACGCCGCTCGCCTACGTGCCGCACGACACGCCCTACGTGTTCGCCAACCTCGAGCCGACGCCCGACGACGTCACCGAGGCCTGGTGGGCGCTGTTCGAGCCGGTGCGCGCGGCCTTCGCGGAAACCCTGGCCAAGGCCCGCAAGGAGGTCGCCAACGCCGACGACGAGGCGGCGCGCCGCACCCTCGCGGTCATGGACCTCTTCGAGGACAAGCTCAGCCTCGAGGGCTGGGAGCGGATCGGCTTCAGCCGGCGCAGCCTGGTCGCCTTCTACGGCGTCGGCGCCCTGCCGGTGCTGCGCATCGAGCTGGCGGATCCGGCGGCGCTGCGCGGCTTCATCGCCCAGGTCGAGGCCGCGGTCGGCGAGGCCTTGCCGGTCGCCCGTCTGGGCGAGCTGGAGTACTGGCGCATGCAGCCGGACGAGGACAAGCCGTTCGCCGTGGTCATGGCGATCGTCGACGACCAACTGGTGCTGACCATCGATCCCGGCGCCGAGATCGCCGCCCTGGCCGACATGCTGGGCACGCAGCGCCCGGCGCGCAGCCTGGCCGAGACCGGCGAGCTCGAGCAGGTCAACCGCAGCCACCGGTTCGGCCCGCACGGGACCTTCCTGTTCGACGTCGTGCGGCTGGCCGAATCGCTGGTCGGCCGCGAGGGCGGCGAGACCTGGCTGACCCGCAAGGCCGCCGCCGACGGCGATCCGATCAGCGCCGCCTGCCAGCGCGAATTCGGGCAGCTGGCCGCGATCATGCCGCGCATGGTCGCCGGCTACGGCCGCATGGATGCCCGCGGCATGGAGTCGCGGATGGTGGTGCACCTGCGCCCGGACCTCGCCGCCGGCCTGCAGCCGGTCGCCGCCCCGGTGCCGGGGCTGGGCGGCCTGGAGGAGGGCGTCCAGGCCGAGTTCGGCTACGGCCTGCGCCTGGACAAGCTCGGCGAATTCCTGCAGAAGCAGGCCGCCGCGGTGGCCGCCTCGCCCTGGACCTGCGACAAGCTGGCCTCGCTGAACGAAAGCTCCGGCCAGCTCGGCGGCCAGGTCGCCGGCCTGTACATGGCCGGCGGCCTGATGACCGGCATCCGGGTCCTGGTCACCGAACTCGACTGGGAGGGCCTGGCGATGCCGACCCGCGTCGAAGGCGCGCTGATCGTCGCGTCGCCGAATCCGGCCTCCCTGGTCGGCATGGCCGGCGGCTTCCTGCCGGCCGCCTCGCGCCTGCAACTGACGCCCGGTGCGCCGCCGCAGCGGCTGGACCTGACCGACCTGGGCGAGGCCGCGGCGATGGCGCCGCCGACCTGGGTGGCGCTGTCCGACAGCGCGCTCGGGCTGGGCTTCGGCGAGGCCGGCGGCAGCCTGCTGCCGCGCTTCTTGGGCGCCAGCGCCAGCGAGCCGGCGCCGGTGCTGTCGTTCGGCTACCGCGGGCCGTTCTACGCCCGCCTGATGAAGCAGGTGCGTGCGCTGCAGGGCGCCAGCGATCTGCTGGCCGGTCGCGACGACGAGGCCGGCGACGAGCCGGGCCGGCGCGTCCAGCAGGAGATGCAGCAGGTGATGGCGACCTTCGTCGAGGCGATGGACCAGATGAGCGCCGGCGTCGCCCGCACCCAGGCCCGCTTCCTGTTCACCGAGCGCGGCCTGGAGATCGTCCAGGACATGGAACTGGCGCGCTGACGGGGACGCCACGCCCGGGCCGGCGCGTGCCGGCCCGGTGCGCGCCGGGGCACGGGCGGTCCGCCGCGCGGCGCACTGTCCGTGGCCGCTGCCGGCAGCGGATTCAGGCGGCCCCGGCGCCCCCGGCCACCGCCCAGCCCGGGCGCCCGTCCGCGGCCGTCCGGGTGCGCGGCGGGATCCTCGCCAGGCTGGTCCTGCGATCGCCACAGTGCAGCAGCTCCAGGGTGCCGTCGTGGTGCTCGACCAGCGCCGTGCAGTGTTCGACCCAGTCGCCGTCGTTGAGGTAGAGCAGGCCGCGCTCGCTGCGCGCGGCGCCGTAGTGGATGTGCCCGCAGACATGGCCGTCCAGGCCGTCGCGCCGGGCCCGTTCCAGGACCAGCGACTCGTAGCGGGCGATGTAGGCCAGGGCCTGGCCGATCCGCGACTTCGCCATCACCGACAGCGGCAGCCAGGGCCGTCCGAGGCGACGGCGCATGCGGTTGAGCGTGCGCGCGACCCAGGCCAGCGACTGGTAGGCGCGGTCGCCCAGGCGCAGCAACCAGGTCCGCCCGATGCCGGCCGGATCGAACTCGTCGCCGTGCGCGACGCGCAGCAGGCGGCCGTCGGCGGTGCGATGCAGGGCGTCCAGGCGCACCTCGATGCCGGCGATGGCACTGCCGGCCAGGCCGCGCAGCGGGCTGTCGTGGTTGCCCGGTATCCAGGTCACCCGGGTCGGGCCGCGGGCCAGCTCCACCAGCCTGGCGAGCACCTCCGAATGCGCGGGCGGCCAGTACGGGCGTTGCTGCAGCGCCTCCAGGTCGATGATGTCGCCGACCAGGTACAGGTGCCGGCAGCGGACCTTGGCCAGGAAGTCGAGCAGGAAGCCCGACTGGCAGCCCGGCGTGCCCAGGTGCAGGTCGGAGATGAACACCGTGCGGACATCGGGCGCAGCCATGGCCGGTTCCGTCGCGACGCCGGCGAGTGTCGCCCGGCCGCATCACCGGGACGTTGCCGGCAGGTTGCGCGGCGATGACGGGCGCCGGGGCGGCGCCTGCCGGGCCGCTGCCGCGACCTGCCGGCGGCGGGCCGGGCAAAGAAAAAGCCGGCAAGGGGAACCTGCCGGCTTGCAAGGGCCGGGCCCGGGAGGGAGGTCCCCGGGCGCCGCGCCAGTCTTGGAGAGTGTCTGTGTGCGTCTACGCGATCAGCGGGCGGTCTTGCGGACCTTGGCCGACACGTCCTTGGCCTGCGACTCGAAGGTCTCGGTGGCGGCCTGGACGTCGTTGGCGTACAGCGCGCCGATCGACTCGTTGGTCTGCAGGGTCACGGCGACCAGCTCCTGGCCGACGGCCACGAACTTCTCGGCGGACTCCTTGGCCAGGTTCAGGCCCTTCGGGAACAGCGCCTTGACGCCTTCGAAGTCGCGGGCGGCGGTGGCGTCGTTGATGAAGCCGACGGTCGCCTCGACGCGGTCCTCGAGGGCCTTCAGGTTCAGGTTCAGGGTCTTCTCGAAGCCCTCGACGGCCAGGCCGTGGGCCCTGATCGCGGTGTCGGCGAAACGCTTGCCGAGGCTCATCCACTGCGCATTCATCTGCTCGATCATGGTCATGCCCTCCGGGGCGGTTGGTGACTGATGGCAGCCACCTTAGCAGGGAGTTTTGTGCAGTGCAACATCCAGCGACACCGGAATCCAGCTGCAGACAGCGATCGTTTATTTTTCATCGGGTTGCCACGGTCGACCGTTATGCGGCGCCGCATCATTCCCGGCTCAGTCGCCGCGGTAGATGGCGCCCGAGGTGCAGGTTTCGTGCACCACGATCCGGGTCAGCCCCGGCAGCCGGGGCCGCAGCCGCGCCCAGATCCAGCGCGCCAGGTTCTCGCTGGTGGGGTTGTCCAGGCCCTCGATGTCGTTGAGGTAGTGGTGGTCGAGCTGCTCGTGCAGCGGCGCGAAGGCGGCCTTGATGTCGGCGAAGTCCAGCACCCAGCCGGTGTCGGCACCGACCGGTCCGCCGACGTGCACCTCGACCCGGAAGGAGTGGCCGTGCAGGCGCGCGCACTTGTGGCCGGGCGGCACGTTCGGCAGCCGGTGCGCCGCTTCCAGGGTGAAGACCTTGAAGATGTCCATGCCGCGATTGTACCGGCGGCGCCTGCCCGGGCCCGACGGTTCTGCTAAAAGTCGGGCGGTATCCGGGCCGCCTGGCGGCCCGCCCACGACCGACGAGGACCGCAGCATGAGCGACGCCGCCCAGGCCCCCGCGCCCGGCACCGCCGACCTAGTGCGCAACCGCACCTTCGACGAGATCGCGGTCGGCGACCGCGCCAGCATGACCCGCACGCTCACCCACCAGGACATGCAACTGCTGGCCGTGCTCGCCGGCGATGCCGGCGCGCCCTGCCCGGACCCGCCCGACGGTTGCCCGGCGCATGCGGCGGTGGCCCAGGGCCTGTTCGCCGCCGGCCTGCTCGCCGCCCTGGTCGGCACCCGCCTGCCCGGGCCGGGCGCGCGCCTGCTCCGCCAGCGGCTCCGCTTCGAGCGGCCGCCGCGGATCGGCGACACCCTGCGCATGGACATCGAGGTCACCGCCCGGGATGCCGGTGCCGGCGCCCTGGTCATGGCCTGCGGCGTCCACGACCAGGACGGCGCCTGCGTGCTCGAGGGCGAGATCGAGGTCGCCGCCCCGGACCGCCGCATCGAACGGCCCCGTGCGACCCTGCCCGAGGTCAGGCTGTCGTCGGGCAGCAGCATCGACCGCCTGCATCTGCTGGCCCGGCCACTGGGTCCGGTGCGCATGGCCGTCGTCCATCCCTGCGACGCGCTCAGCCTGGCCGCCGCGCTGCAGGCCCGGGACGCGGGCCTGGCCCTGCCGGTGCTGGTCGGTCCGGCGACCCGGATCGCCGCGGTCGCCGCCGAGCAGGGCCTCGACCTGGCCGGCATCGCCGTCGAGGACGTGCCGCACAGCCACGCCGCCGCCGCCCGCGCCGCCGAACTGGCCGGCCGCGGCGAGGTCGAGGCGCTGGTCAAGGGCAGCCTGCACACCGACGAGCTGATGGCCGCGGTGCTGGCGGCCGAGGCCGGCCTGCGCACCAAGCGCCGGGCCAGCCACTGCTTCCTGATGCAGGTGCCGGCCTACCCGCGGCCGTTCATCATCACCGACGCGGCGATCAACATCGCGCCGACCCTGGCGCACAAGGCCGACATCGTCCGCAACGCCATCGAACTGGCCCAGGTGGTCGGCGTGGCGCGGCCGAAGGTGGCGATCCTGGCCGCGGTGGAGACCGTCAGCGCCACCATGCCGGCCACCCTGGACGCCGCCGCCCTGTGCAAGATGGCCGATCGCGGCCAGATCGCCGGCGCCGTGCTCGATGGTCCGCTGGCCTTCGACAACGCGGTGTCGGTGGCGGCGGCCCGGATCAAGGGCATCGCCTCCGAGGTCGCCGGCCAGGCCGACATCCTGGTGGTGCCCGACCTCGAGAGCGGCAACATGCTGGCCAAGCAGCTCGAGTACCTGGCCGGCGCCGACAGCGCCGGCATCGTGCTCGGCGCCCGGGTGCCGGTGGTGCTGACCAGCCGTGCCGACGGCCCGGATGCCCGACTGGCCTCGTGCGCGATCGCGGTGATGCTGGCCCACCACTACCGGAGCGCACCGCCGTGAGTCCGGCGGCGGACCAGGTGCTGGTGCTCAACAGCGGTTCGTCCAGCATCAAGTTCGCGCTGTTCGGGATCGACCGGGACCGCCCCGCCGCGAGGCCGGCGCTGTCCGGACGCGCCACCGGGATCGGCACGCCGTCGGGCCGGCTGGTCTTCGACGACGAGGCGCCCACGCCGCTGGCGCCGGCCGCCAGCCACCCCCACCACGCCGCGATGGACGCGATCCGGGCCGGCCTGGACACGCGACTGGACCCGCGCCGCCTGCGCCTGGTGGCGCACCGGGTGGTGCACGGCGGCGATCGCTTCCGGGTCCCGGTGGCGGTGGATCGGGCGGTGCTGGCGACCTTGCGCCGGCTGGTGCCGCTGGCGCCGCTGCACCAGCCGTTCGCGCTGGACGCGATCGAGCGCTGGCTGGACGGGCGCCCCGGCCTGCCCCAGGTGGCCTGCTTCGACACCGCCTTCCACCACACCCTGGCGCGCGTCGAGCAGCAGCTGCCGCTGCCGCGGGAGATGTGGGCGCGCGGCCTGCGCCGCTATGGTTTCCATGGCCTGTCCTATGCCTGGCAGGCGCACGTGCTGCCGGAGCGCCACGGCGAGCTGGCCCGGCAGCGGGTGCTGGTCGCGCACCTGGGCAGCGGCGCCAGCCTGTGCGCCCTGCACGGGCTGCGCAGCGTCGCCACCACCATGGGCTTCTCGGCCCTGGACGGGTTGATGATGGGCACCCGCTGCGGCAGCCTCGACCCCGGTGCGCTGCTCTACCTGATGCAGATCGAGGGGCTCGACCTGGCCCAGGTCGGCGACCTGCTCTACAACCGTTCCGGCCTGCTCGGCGTGTCCGGGCGCTCGGCCGATCCGCGCGACCTGCTGGCCGTCGAGGACGAGGACGAGGACGCGCGTCTGGCGCTGGCGCTGTTCGTGCGCCGCGTGGTGCGCGAGGCCGGCGCCCTGGTGGCGGTGCTGGGCGGCCTGGACCTGCTGGTGTTCACCGCCGGCATCGGCGAACACAGCGCGCCGTTGCGCGCGCGCATCTGCGCCGGCCTGTCCTTCCTGGGCATCGCCATCGACGCCGCCGCCAACGCCGGCAACGCCCGGGTGATATCGGCGCCGGGCAGTCGCGTACGGGTGGCGATCGAGCCGGCCGACGAGGAGTGGATCGCCGCCCGCGACGCGCTTGCCGCGCTGACCGCCGGCTGATCCGGACAAGCCGGCGTGCTCGCCGACCACCCCGTCCGCCGCCACAATGGCGCCCGGACCGCACCCTGCGAGACCCCATGACACGCGCCCCTGCCCTCCTGCTGCTGGCCGGACTGCTGGCCGTCGCGCCGGCCCGCGCCGGCACCTTCAGCTTCATCGTCGAGAACGACCTGTTCGCCGACACCGACCAGCACTACACCAACGGCCTGCGCATGGTCTGGGCGGCCGGCCCGGACAGCCGGCCACCGCCCTGGGCGATGCGCCTGGCGCGCGCGGTGCCCGGCTTCCCGGACCAGGGCAGCCCGCGCTGGGGCTGGGCGCTGGGCCACAGCATGTTCACGCCCTCGGACATCACCCTGGTCGAGCCGCCGGCCGGCGAGCGGCCCTATGCCGGCTGGCTGTACCTGACCGTGGCCATGGCCCAGGTCAGCGGCCGGCGCCTGGACCAGGTCGGCATCACCGGTGGCGTGGTCGGACCGGCCTCGATGGCCGAGCAGAGCCAGCGCTTCGTGCACCGGCTGATCGGCTCGGACACGCCGCGCGGCTGGGACAGCCAGCTGCGCAACGAGCCGGGCCTGGTGCTGACCTGGCTGCGCAGCTGGGGCTCGCTGGCCTCGGCCGAGCTGGGGCCGACCACGATCGACCTCACCCCGCACGTCGGCGCGGCCCTGGGCAACGTGTTCACCTACGGCAACGCCGGCGCCACGGTGCGCTGGGGCAATCGCCTGCCCGCCGACTTCGGGCCGCCGCGGGTGCAGCCCGGCCTGCCCGGCAGCGGCGATTTCTCGCCCGGCGAGGATTTCGGCTGGTACCTGTTCGCCGGCATCGAGGGCCGCGCGGTGGCGCGCAACCTGTTCCTGGACGGCAACACGTTCCGCAGCGGCCCCAGCGTCGACCGCCGGCCCTTCGTCGGCGACCTGCAGGCCGGCATCGTGCTGGACTGGCCGCGCCTGCGCCTGAGCTACACCCACGTGATGCGCAGCCGCGAGTACGAGGGCCAGCCGGCCAACGACGACTTCGGCGCCTTCGTGGCGATGGTGAAGTTCTGACGGTCGCTTCCGCCCGGCGGCCCGGTCAGAGCTGGGACTCGATCGGCAGCCAGGACACCACGCGCGCCAGGCCGCGCCGCCAGGCCGAGGCTTCCGGCTCGCGCGTCCACTGTCGCGGCGGCTGGCTGCGACGGTCCTCCCAGCGCAGGGAATCGCCATCGAGCCACAGGCGGTAGCTGGCCCCGGCGTCGATCTTGCCGTCGAAGGCCGCCTGCAGGGCGGCGACCAGGTCCGGGCAGGCGAACAGCACGCCCATCTCGGTGTTGAGGTTGATCGAGCGCGGATCGAAGTTGAGCGAACCGACGAAACCCAGGGCGTCGTCGACGGTGAACGCCTTGGTGTGCAGGCTGGCGCCGCTGGAGCCGAACACGCCGGCATCCACCGGGCCGGTGGCCATCAGCTCGTAGAGCTCGACGCCGGCCTGCAGCAGGGCGCGACGGTACGGCGCGTAGCCGCCGTGCACCGCGACCACGTCGGTGGCGGCCAGCGAGTTGGTCGCCACCGCGATCCGGACGCCGCGCTCGCGCAGCCGCAGCAGCCAGGCCAGGCCCTCCTCGCCGGGCACGAAGTAGGGCGACATCAGGCGCAGGTCGCGCTGCACCCGCTCGATGGCGGCGACCACCGGCGTGATCAGCCAGCCGGCCGGGTCGTTATCGGTGGCCTTGTCGGCGGGGTCGGAGACCACCGCGACCTGGTCGCTCCAGCACACGCCGCCGGCGCCCTGCAGGGCGTCGTCGACGCCGTTGCGGGCGGCGACGTGGTCCAGGAAGGCCCGGCCGCCGTCGCTGGCGGCCGCATGCGCCAGCCGCGCGCGCAGGTCGTCGAGGTCCCGGCCGGGGCGTTTCGCCAGGGCCGCGATCGGGATCACCATCTCGCTGTTCCAGAAGCGGTCGAAGATCGCCGAGGTGTCGGCCACCACCGGGCCGACCAGGGCCAGGTCCGCGTCCAGGAAGTTCACGCCGGCGGCGGCATCGAAATATTCGTCGCCGACGTTGCGGCCGCCGACCAGGGCGATGCGGTTGTCGGCGATCCAGGCCTTGTTGTGCATCCGCCGGTTCAGGCTGATCGCGCGGGTCAGCAGCTCGACCGCGCGGCGGATGCCGGTGCCGCGGTTGCGGCTGGGGTTGAACATCCGCACCTCGACCCGCGGATGGGTGTCGAGAACGCGCAGCACCGCGTCCTTGCCGTGGGCGTTGATGTCGTCGAGCAGCATGCGCACGCGGACGCCGCGTTCGGCGGCGGCCAGCACCTCGGCCAGCAGCAGGCGGCCGGACAGGTCGTCGTGCCACAGGTAGTACATCAGGTCCAGGCTGCGTCCGGCGGCCCGTGCGCTCAACGCCCGCGCCGCAAAAGCGTCGACGTTGTCCATCTGCAGGGCCAGGCCGCTGCGCTGGCCGTGCGCCGCCAGCAGCGGCTCGACCCAGCGGTCGATGGCGGTCTGGCCGGCGACCGGGGCCAGGGCATGGCCTTCCTCGCCGCGCGCCCGTTCCGCGAATCGGCCATAGGCGTACAGCGACAGCAGCGAGCCCGCCACCAGGGCGGCCAGCAGCCACAGCACGATGCGCAGGATGCGGCGGAACAGCTTCATCGGTGGGGATCCGTGCGGGGTCGGGGTGCTGGGGTGTCGGGTCCGGATCCGTGCCGCCCGGCGCGCCTCGCCGGGTCCCGCCTCTGCCCGCCGCAGGGCCAGGACCGGCCCAAGGCGGTCCGACCGTGTGCGCGCCGGCAGGCCGGTGGCCCGTCTGGCCGGGTTTTCCCGTGGAGTCGATGGTACGCGGGATCCACCGGTCCCGTGACGCCCCAGGGAGCCCCGCGTCATGAACCGTTCCGTCCTGCTGTCCGCCGTCCTGGCCATGGTGCCCATGGGCCTGGCGGCGGAAACCCCGCCGCCGATCCTCGACGTCCACCTGCACGCCTTCGATCCGGCGACCTTCCTGCCCGCCCCGATGCCGATCTGCGTGACCCCCGAGCGGATGCCCGCCCACGATCCCGCCGGCCCCTATGTCGCTTCGTTCGGTGCCTGGCTGGGCCAATGTGCCCGCAAGGAGCACTCCGCGGCCGACGCCGACGAGCTCATGCGGCGCAGCCTGGCGGTGCTGGAGCGGCGCAACATCCACGCCGTGGTCAGCGGCTCGCCCGAGCTGGTGCGCACCTGGCGCGAGGCGGCGCCGGACCGCCTTATCCCGGCCGTCGCCCTGGTCCGCCTGGGCGGCGACGAGCCCGACCTCGACGCCCTGCGCGCCCTGCATGCCGACGGCGAGCTGGCGGTGCTGGGCGAGGTCGCCGTGCAGTACGCGGGCATGGCGCCCGACGACGCGCGGCTGGCGCCCTACTGGGCCCTGGCCGAGGAGCTGGACATCCCGGTCGGCATCCACATCGGCGTCGGTCCGCCCGGCGTCGCCTACCTGGACAGCCCGGCCTACCGTGGCCGCATGAGCAGCGCCCTGGCCCTGGAGGAGGTGCTGGTCAGGCACCCGCGCCTGCGCGTCTACGTGATGCACGCCGGCTTCCCGATGCTGGACGACATGCTGACCCTGCTGCACGGACACCCCCAGGTGTACGTGGACATCGCGATCCTGGCCTACGGGCTGCCGCGCGCGCACTTCCACCGCTACCTGCAGCGCATCGTCGAGGCCGGCTTCGGCGACCGCGTGATGTTCGGCTCCGACCAGATGGTCTGGCCGGACACCATCGAGCACGCCATCGAGGCGATCGAGAACGCCCCCTATCTGGACGAGACGGCCCGGCGCGCCATCCTCTACGACAACGCCGCCCGCTTCCTGCGCCTGGACGAGGCCACCATCGCCCGCCACCACGGCCGCGCACCCTGACCGCCGCGCGACCCGCGCGGCGAGCGGGCAGGGCAGGCGTCCTGCCTGGGTCCGACCGGTCACCGCAGCCGCCTGTCCCGCAGCAGCGCACCAGAACCGGACGCCACGCGACGGCGAACCGGACGCCATGCCATGGCGAACCGGATGTCACGCGGTGGCGAACCGGACGCCACGCCATGGCGACGGCACCGCACTTCTCCCCTCCCCCGCCTGCGGGGGAGGGCCGGGGGAGAGGGCCGTCAGGCAGGGCGAAAGACCGCCCGGAAACGCGAGCCGTCCCTGCACGGAACGCCCGATCGCAGCGTGCATCCGGCCGCTTCGGCGCCCGCGGCCACGCCCGCCACGGCGATGCGGGATAATCGGCGGCCCGCCCGACGCCGCCTCCGCACGCCATGAACGCCAAGCACCGCAAGCCCCTGCCCGGCACGTCCCTGCACTGGTACGACGCCCGCGAGGCGGTCGAGGCGCTGGCGCCGGGCGCCTGGGAGGGCCTGCCCTACGTGTCGCGCGTGCTCGCCGAGAACCTGGTCCGTCGCGCCGATCCCGCGCGGCTGGACGAGTTCCTGGCGCAGATCGTCGAACGCCGCCGCGACACCGACTTCCCCTGGTTTCCGGCGCGCGTGGTCTGCCACGACATCCTCGGCCAGACCGCCCTGGTCGACCTGGCCGGGCTGCGCGACGCCATCGCCGCGCAGGGCGGCGACCCGGCCCAGGTCAACCCGGTGGTGCCGGTGCAGCTGATCGTCGACCACTCGCTGGCCGTGGAGTGCGGCGGCTACGACCCGCAGGCCTTCGAGAAGAACCGCGCCATCGAGGACCGCCGCAACGAGGACCGCTTCCACTTCATCGACTGGACCAAGCGCGCCTTCCGCAACGTCGACGTGATCCCCCCGGGCAACGGGATCATGCACCAGATCAACCTGGAGAAGATGTCGCCGGTGGTCTACGTGCACGACGGCGTCGCCTTCCCGGACACCTGCGTGGGCACCGACAGCCACACCCCGCACGTCGACGCCCTGGGCGTGATCGCGATCGGCGTCGGCGGGCTGGAGGCCGAGAACGTCATGCTCGGCCGCGCCTCCTGGCTGCGCCTGCCGGAGATCGTCGCGGTCGAGCTGGAAGGCCGGCCGGCGCCGGGCATCACCGCTACCGACATCGTGCTGTCGCTGACCCAGTTCCTGCGCGCCGAGCGCGTGGTCGGCGCCTGGCTGGAGTTCCGGGGCGAAGGCGCCGCGGCGCTGGGCGTCGGCGACCGCGCCACCATCGCCAACATGGCGCCCGAGTACGGCGCCACCGCCGCGATGTTCTTCATCGACGGCAACACCCTGGACTACCTGCGCCTGACCGGCCGCGACGACGACCAGGTCGCCCTGGTCGAGACCTACGCGAAGGCCGCCGGCCTGTGGGCCGACGACCTGGCCCATGCCCGCTACGAGCGCACCCTGCGCTTCGACCTGTCGTCCGTGGTGCGGACCATGGCCGGACCGTCCAACCCGCATGCCCGGGTCGCCACCAGCGAGCTGGCCGCGCGCGGCATCGCCGGCGACCTGGCCGCGGCGCGCGCGCCGCAGGCGCAGGGCCTGATGCCGGACGGCGCGGTGATCATCGCCGCGATCACCTCCTGTACCAACACCTCCAACCCGCGCAACGTGATCGCCGCCGGCCTGCTGGCGCGCAACGCGGTGCAGCGCGGCCTGGCGCGCCAGCCCTGGGTGAAGACCTCGCTGGCGCCCGGCTCGCGCGCCGTGCAGCTGTACCTGGAGGAGGCCGGCCTGCTGCCCTGCCTGGAGCAGCTCGGCTTCGGCATCGTCGGCTTCGCCTGCACCACCTGCAACGGCATGAGCGGCGCGCTGGATCCGAAGATCCAGCAGGAGATCGCCGACCGCGACCTGTACGCGGTGGCGGTGCTCAGCGGCAACCGCAACTTCGACGGTCGCATCCACCCGCAGGCCAAGCAGGCCTTCCTGGCCTCGCCGCCGCTGGTGGTGGCCTATGCGATCGCCGGCACCATCCGCTTCGACATCGAGAAGGACGCGCTCGGCATCGACGCCGACGGCCGGCCGGTCACGCTCAAGGACCTGTGGCCGTCCGACGCCGAGATCGACGCCCTGGTGAAGTCGGCGGTGAAACCCGAGCAGTTCCGCCGCGTCTACGGCCCGATGTTCAACGTCGCCGTCGAGCACGGCCCCAAGGTCGAGCCGCTGTACGACTGGCGGCCGCAGAGCACCTACATCCGCCGCCCGCCGTACTGGGAGGGCGCGCTGGCGAAGCCGCGCACGCTCAGCGGCATGCGGCCGCTGGCCATCCTGGGCGACAACATCACCACCGACCACCTGTCGCCGTCCAACGCCATCGTCCTGGACTCCGCCGCCGGCGAGTACCTGGCGAAGATGGGCCTGCCCGAGGAGGACTTCAATTCCTACGCCACCCACCGCGGCGACCACCTGACCGCGCAGCGCGCCACCTTCGCCAATCCCAAGCTGTTCAACGAGATGGTCCGCGACGCCGACGGCAGCCTGCGCCAGGGCTCGCTGGCGCGGGTCGAACCGGACGGCGAGGTCATGCGCATGTGGGAGGCGATCGAGACCTACATGGAACGAGGCCAGCCGCTGATCGTCGTCGCCGGCAAGGACTACGGCCAGGGCAGCTCGCGCGACTGGGCCGCCAAGGGCGTGCGCCTGGCCGGCGTCGAGGCCATCGTCGCCGAGGGCTTCGAGCGCATCCACCGCACCAACCTGATCGGCATGGGCGTGCTGCCGCTGGAGTTCCAGCCCGGCACCGACCGCCTGACCCTGGCCCTGGACGGCACCGAGACCTACGACGTGGCCGGTACGCCGGCGCCCGGCGCGACCCTGACCCTGGTCGTGAACCGCCGCGACGGCAGCCGCGTCGAGGTGCCGGTGACCTGCCGCCTGGACTCCGACGAGGAGGTGTCCATCTACGAGGCCGGCGGCGTGCTGCAGCGCTTCGCGCAGGATTTCCTGGAGCAGACGCAGACGGCGTGAAGGGGGCGGGCGGGCGACTTGAAAATGCCCAATCTGGGCAGTAAGGTGCCCGATATGGGCACGCCTCAGGTCTCCAGGGTCAGCGAAGCGGCAGCCGCCTACGCGCGGGCCAACCTGTCCGACGCGCTGTTCACGCAGACCCAGCAGCGCGTTCTTGCCTGCCTGTTCGGCCGGCCCGGTCGCCGCTACGGTGTCAGCGAACTGATCCAGGCCACCGGTGCCGGCAGCGGCGCCGTGCAGCGCGAGCTGGCCCGGCTTGCCGGCAGCGGCCTGCTGCTGGTCGAACGCCAGGGCAACCAGAAGCTGTTCCGGGCCAATCCCGACAGCCCCATCTTCGACGAACTCGTCGCCATCGTCCGGAAGACCTTCGGCCTTGCCGGAACCTTGCGCGATGCGCTTGCGCCGCTCGCGGACAAACTGGCCTTCGCCTTCGTCTACGGGTCGGTCGCGAAGGGCGAGGATACCGCCAGCAGCGACATCGACCTGATGCTGGTCTCGGATTCCCTGGGCTATGCCGAGGTGATGGGCGCGCTGGACCCGGCGATCCACGACCTGGGTCGCGACGTCCATCCGACGATCTACACCCGCGACGAGCTGGCCCGACGGATCGAACAGGGAAATGCCTTCATCACCCGGGTGATGGCGCAGCCAAGGCTCTGGCTGGTGGGGACCGAACATGTCCTCGCCGCTTGACAGCCTGGTGGGACCCAACCGGCCCCTGGCCGCCGAGCCGGCCGACGACGCCGAAGTCCGCGGTCTGGTCCGCTCGGGCAAGGCCCGGCTTGCCGACGCCGTGAATCCGGCGCTGGCCCTGGAGAGCCGTTTCGACCTGGCTTATAACGCCGCGCACGCGCTGTGCCTTGCGGCGCTGCGCCGGCTGGGCTATCGCGCGCGGCACCGTTACGTGGTCTTCCAGGTCCTGCCCCACACGCTCGGGCTGGGTCCCGAGGTCTGGCGGGTACTGGACAATGCCCATGCCAGGCGCAACCTCTCCGAATACGAAGGCCACCAGGATCTCGACGAGCGGCTGGTGCTCGACACCGTCGCCGCCTGCCGACGGGTGGCCGATCGATTCGATGTCCTCGACTGACGGGATCCAGACACATGCCCCACCCCCCCCAGCTCCGCATCCCCGCCACCTACATGCGCGGCGGCACGTCGAAGGGCGTGTTCTTCCGCCTGGAAGACCTGCCGGAGCGCGCGCGCGGCCCCGGCCCGGCGCGCGATGCGCTGCTGATGCGGGTGATCGGTTCGCCCGATCCCTACGGCAAGCACACCGACGGCATGGGCGGGGCCACGTCCAGCACCAGCAAGTGCGTGATCATCTCGAAGAGCACGCAGCCGGGGCACGACGTGGACTACCTGTACGGGCAGGTGGCCATCGACACCGCGTTCGTGGACTGGAGCGGCAATTGCGGCAACCTGTCCGCGGCGGTGGGGCCGTTCGCGATCGCCCACGGTTTCCTCGATCCCGCGCGCGTGCCGGACAACGGCATCTGCACGGTGCGCATCTGGCAGGCCAACATTCGCAAGACGATCATCGCGCAGGTCCCGGTAACGGGCGGTCAAGTCCAGGAAACCGGCGACTTCGAACTCGACGGCGTGACCTTTCCGGCGGCGGAAATCGTTCTCGAGTTCCTCGATCCGGCCGAGGACGACGGCGACGGCGGCTCGATGTTTCCAACCGGAAATCGGGTCGACGACCTCGATGTGCCGGGCATCGGCTCGCTGAAGGCGACCATGATCAATGCCGGCATTCCGACGATTTTCGTCAATGCCGCCGATCTTGGACTCAACGGCACTGAACTGCAGCCGGAGATCAACGGCATGGCCTCGTTCCGCATCGCCTGGAAGGACTGGCCGGCGTTCAGGGCGGCCCGGGACGCGGTCCCGGAGGCCGACCGCCGCGCCGCCATGGCCCGCTACCTGGCCGACCCTCGCGACACCGCCACGGCCGTCGGCATGCTGAACTTCCTCCGGAAGTTGGCGGTCGGCGAGCTGTTGTCGCGGGCTTCGACCCGCCGGCTGCTGGCCATCATGACCGCCACGACCACGGGGCCGAACCGCCTCAAGGCGGGACTGCCCGCCGGCGCGAGCCTGGCGCACAAGACCGGGACGTCGGCGACGGACCTGGGCCTGACCGCGGTCACCAACGACGTCGGGATCGTCACCCTCAAGGACGGCCGCCGCTACGCCGTCGTCGCCTTCCTCGCGGCCTCGCCGCAGGACGAGGACGCGCGGGAACGGACGATCGCGGACGCCATGCGGGTGATCGTCAAGGCCGCGGGCTAGGATCGACCGGCTCTAGCCGTTCGCGGCCAGCGCGTCGGACGTGCTGTCCACCGCCGCCGCGAGGGCGGCGACCAGCTGGGCCGGGCGCAACGGTTTGGCGATGTGCAGGTCGGCGCCGGCGGCGTGAGCGGCCTCGACATGCTCGTCCATGGCGTTGGCGGTCAGCATGACGATCAAGGCCCGGCGACGCCCCTCCGCCGCTTCCCGCTCGCGGATGGTCCGCGTCGCCGTCAGGCCGTCCATGACCGGCATCTGNNTCAGCACCGCGTCGAAGCGGCCGGCGGTCCAGGCGGCGACAGCCTCCTCGCCGTTGCCGACGATGGTCAGGTCGACGCCGAATGGATCGAGAATGATCTGCACGACCTTCTGGTTGGTCGGGTGGTCCTCGGCCATCAGGACCTTCATGCCCTTCAGCAGCTGGACGTCGGCGACGGGCGCCGGACGCTCCTCGCGGGCGGCCGCGGCCCGGGCCAGCGGCAGCAGGACGGTGAAGGTCGCCCCCTTGCCCGGCTCGCCGACGGCGGCGATCTGTCCGCCCATCATGTCGGTCAGCGCCGCGCAGATGGACAGGCCCAGTCCGGTGCCGCCGAAGCG
>DDTN01000003.1:60028-60250 GCA_002344355.1 Proteobacteria bacterium UBA2363
GGCGTTGCCCAGCAGGTTGGACAGGATCTGCGCGATCCGCCCCGCGTCGCCCAGCCAGACGCCCCGCGCGGCCGGCGCGATCGTCCAGTCGAGCGTGAGGCCCTTGGCCTCGGCGGTGGCCCGGTGCAGGTCGGCCATGGCGGCGACGGTCTCGGACAGGTCGAACGGCGCCGGCGACAGGCGGAACTCTCCGGCCTCGATCTTCGAGACGTCGAGCACGTC
>DDTN01000044.1 GCA_002344355.1 Proteobacteria bacterium UBA2363
CGGCTAACGGCAACTCCGTGACCGCCAACACCGACAACGACTTTGACGGTGACGGCGAAATCACGAACTTCGACTACTCGCTCTGGGCCGCCAACAACGGCGCTCTCGGCGACAACTAAGTTCGCCTGACTCCCCCCTCCCCGCTCCGCGGGGAGGGGGCTCTTTTTTTTTGGGGTCGGGGGTTCGGGGTTTCGGAATTTTTTAGGTTCGGGGGTTCGGGGGTTCGGGGGTTCGGGCGTCCGGAAGCGGAGGGAGATCTGCTGCCCTTCCATCTACGGGGAGCCTGGCCAGCGTCAGCTCCCAGCCACCGACACAGCCAGCCATGCTGCTTCCTGCCGATCGCGTGCCGCGCGTGCGACGGCACCGCACTTCTCCCCTCCCCCGCCTGCGGGGGAGGGGCGGGGGAGAGGGCAGCCCCGGCCAGCGCACGCTGACGGGCCGGCAACGATGCAGCGTCTCCGCTCCCGAAGACCCGTGTCACGCCCAGCCCACTGGGGCCTTCGAACGTTCTTCAGTCCTCGGCTGGCGCGGCGCCCAGCACCTCCTCGACCGAGGCGGTGGTGATCGGGTGGTAGCCGGCGCGGGCGCGCGCGAACGCCTCGCGCGCGAAGGCGCGGTCCTCCGGGCGCGCCATCAGCGAACGGTACAGCGGCACCACGAACTTGCGCCGGCCGACCTCGACCAGGAAGCGCTCCAGGGCCGGCCGGATCGCCGGGTAGCCGTTGCGGATGCCGACCTGGAACCAGGCGAAGGCGACCTCGCTGTTGCGCGTGCCGGTGATGTCGAAGGCGTTGTCCAGCGTCCCCAGTTGCGCGGGAGTGAGCGCCTGGGGCAGGCCGTTGAGGAAGTACAGGCGTTCCTGGGTGCCCCAGCGCGACCAGGACAGCGCATCGGCGGCGCGTTCGCCGGACAGGAAGGCCTCGCGCTCGCCGTCGATCGCCGCGAACGCGGCCGCCTCGACCTCCGGTGCGAACGCCGGGATGCCCGGCTCGCGCAGCCAGGCGTCGAGCTCGTCGCCGGTGACCGCCCCGGGGTGGCCGGCGAGCAGGTTCGCCTCCAGGTCGGCGCGGAAGGTCGCGGTATCGACGCTGGTGAAGGCGCGCCGGTCGAACCAGTCGCGCAGCCAGGCGTCCAGCGCGTCGCGGCCGACGCGCAGCTCCAGGAAGCGGAGGAACCAGGCGCCCTTGGTGTAGGCGGTGGTGGTGTAGATGGCATCGGGATCGCGTCCGGCCAGGCGCGGCGTCAACCGCTGCAGGTCGGTCTCGACCGGCAGCTCGCGGAAGTCGCGGCGCAGCGAGCGGATGTCCAGCACGAACTCCATGTCGGCCCGGGCGCTGCCGTAGAGGGCCTCGACGATGCGGTTCTCGACGTAGCTGGTGAAGCCCTCGTTGAGCCAGAACTCGTCCCAGTTGGCGTTGGTGACCAGGTTGCCCGACCAGGAGTGCGCCAGCTCGTGGGCGATCAGGGCGACCAGGGAACGGTCGCCGGCGATCACCGTCGGCGTGATGAAGGACAGCAGGGGGTTCTCCATGCCGCCGTAGGGGAACGAGGGCGGCAGGATCAGCAGGTCGTAGCGGTCCCAGCGGTAGGGCCCGTACAGCGACTCGGTGACCTCGATCATGCGCGGGGTGTCGGCGAACTCGGCCACCGCATCGGCCAGCCGTTCGGGTTCGGCGTAGACGCCCGAGCGGTCGTCGAGCGCCTGGAAGGCCAGCCGGCCGGCGGCGATCGCCATCAGGTAGCTGGGGATGGCCTGCGCCATCTCGAAGCGGTAGCGGCCGTCGCGGCTGACCTCCTGCGGGTTGCGGGCGCTCATCAGGGCCAGCAGGCCGCGCGGCACGCGCAGCTGCGCGGTGTAGGTGAAGCGCACCGCCGGCGTGTCCTGCAGCGGCACCCAGGAGCGGGCATGGATCGCCTGCGACTGCGAGAACATGAACGGCGCCTCGCGACCCAGGGTCTGCTCCGGACCGAGCCACTGCAGGCCCGAGGCGGTCGGCGCCGTGCTGTAGCGGATGCGCACGGCAGACGGCTGCGGCAGGCCGGTGGCGATGGCAAGCCGGCTGCCCAGCACGGGATCGGCCGGGGCCAGGGCATGGCCGACGCGCCGCCAGCGGCCGCGACCATCACGCGCCTCGACCCGGGCGATCGCCAGCTCGCGGCTGTCCAGGACCAGCTCGGTGGCCTCCGGATCGCGCCAGTCGAGGGTCAGCTCGGCGGTTCCCGACAGGGTGCGGCGGCGGAAGTCGGCGTCCAGGTCCAGGGCGATCGCGGTGATCCGGACGCGTTCCGGCTCGGCGTAGGAGTGGGCGTCGGCGGCCAGCGCCGGTGCGCTGCCGGCGGCGGCCAGGGCGAGCAGGACGAGGCCCTGCGCGAGCACGGCACGGCGCGATGCGTGGACGGTCATGGGATCTCCGGAAGGGCCAGACGCAGGACGGCCAGCATAGCCCCAAGGGACGCGCGGTCAGCCCGCTTCGGCCGGCGCCGGCCGCGATCCGCCGCACGCCGGACGCGTCGCTGCCACTGGCCGGGAGCCGACGACGCGACAGGGACGTGCCGATGCAGGGAAGGGTCGGCCCGGGCCGATCGACGGCCGGCCGCAGCGGAGCTACAGCCGCACGCCGCTGTGGATGGCGACGATGCCGGCCGACAGGTTGCGCCACTCCACGCGTTCCAGGCCGGCCTCGCGCATCAGCGCCGCCAGGTCCTCCTGGCCGGGATGGCGGCGGATCGACTCGGCCAGGTAGCGGTAGCTGTCGGCGTCGCCGGCGACGCGCGCACCCAGCCAGGGCAGCACCCGGAACGAGTACAGGTCGTACAGCGGCTTCAGCGGCGGCGCCTGGACCTGCGAGAACTCCAGCACGCGCACGCTGCCGCCGGGCCGCAGCACACGATGCATCTCGCGCAGGGCCAAGGCCTTGTCGGTGACGTTGCGCAGGCCGAAGGCGATGGTCACCAGGTCGAAGCTGCCGTCGGGGAACGGCAGCGCCTGGGCGTCCATGCGCGCGAAGCGGACGTTGCCGCTGATGCCGCGGTCGAGCAGGCGGTCGCGGCCGACCGCCAGCATGCGGTCGTTGATGTCGCCCAGGACCACCAGGCCGGGATCGCCGACCCGGCGCGCCAGCAGGGCGGCGATGTCGCCGGTGCCGCCGGCCAGGTCGAGCACCCGGTGGCCGGGACGGGCGCCGCTGGTGGCCACGAAGTGGCGCTTCCACAACCGGTGCACGCCCATCGACATCAGGTCGTTCATGCGGTCGTAGTCGCCCGCCACCGAACTGAACACCTCGCCGACCAGACGCTGCTTGTCGGCGACCGGCACCTCGCGATAGCCGAAATGGGTGGTGCGCTCGTCGCGTTCGCTCATGGTGCCGGATTATCGCACCGCCCCCGCTGCGGTGTCCGGTCCAGGGCGGCCAGGAAGTCCGGCGCCAGCGGCAGCCGTCCGAACCAGCCCCGGCGGGTGCCGGTCAGCACCCGCAGCATCTGGCCTCGGCCGCCGGGCAGTCGCGACAGCGGATGCATCAGGCGGTCGCGCACGGCAGCGAGGCGGTCGCGTTCGGACTGGAACAGCGGCGTCAGCCAGCGGCTCCAGAAGTGGTAGATGCCCAGGTGGCCGCGGCGCTGCCGGGCGTAGCGGGCGAGACACGCCGACAGCGGGACCTCGACGGGCGCGCGCAGGTGGTCGCGCAGGGCCAGGGCATCGAGCAGGGCCATGTCACCCCCTGGCCGAGCTGGGGGCTCATCGCATGGGCGGCATCGCCGATCAGCACGGCGCGGCCCCGGTGCCAGTCGCGCGGCACGGTGTCGCGGTAGCGGGCGACGGCCAGGCCGGCCGGCACCGGCACTGGCGCCAGGCAGTCCGCGGCCTCGGGCCAGACGGCGGCCAGGTCGCGGCGCCATGCGCCTTCGTCGCAGGCGGCCGAATCCAGTGCCGACACCGGCTCGCTCCAGAAGAAGCTCATCAGCGGCCGGGCGTCACCGGGCCGGGTGCCGACCGGCAGCATGCCGGCCATGCGGCGCGCCGAGACATAGCGCTGCTGCAGCTCGCCCGGCCAGGCCCAGCCGCCCTGGTCGACCAGGCACCAGCGCGCGCCCCAGGGAAACGGCCGGTCCAGGCGGGCCGGGCCGAGCTGCCCGCGCAAGGCCGAGGCGGCGCCGTCGGCGACCACGACCAGGTCGTAGGGGCCGTGGCGCCGGCCCTGCTGGTCGGTCAGCAGGCCGCGCTCGCAGTCGATCGCCGCGATGGCGCACCCGGCATGCAGGGCGCGCGCGCCCTGCCAGGCCGAGTCCAGGATCGAGAACAGCGCGCCACGCTGCAGGCCCAGTCCGAACAGGCGCGGATCCAGTTCCCGGTAGCGCATGTCCATGACCGCGCGGCCGGCCGCGGTCCGGCCGTACAGGCGGCCGATGCGCCGGCCGTGGCCGAGCACGGTGTCGAGCAGGCCCATCCGCCACAGCACGGCCAGGCCGGTGGGCTGCAGCAGGAAGCCGGCGCCGACCGGTCCGGGCCAGGGCACGCGCTCGAATACCTCCGGGACGTGGCCGTCGGCGGCGAGCAGCACCGCCGCCGCCTGGCCGGCGGTGCCGTAGCCGACGATGGCGATGTGCAGCGCGCGCGCCCTGGCCATGGCTGCGCGCGCGGCCGGGTCAGCGCGACCGGCCGGCCGCGGCCAGCTGGTCCAGGTAGGCCTGCCACCTGGCCGGCCGGTCGCGGCCGAGTTCGTACAGGGTCGACCAGGAATACAGGCCGGTGTCGTGGCCGTCGTCGAAGACCAGTTGCACGGCGTACTGGCCGACCGGCCGGATCGCGGCGATGCTGACGTCCTTCTTGCCCGCCACCAGCACCGCCTGGCCCGGGCCGTGGCCCTGGACCTCGGCACTGGGACTGTTGACGCGCAGGTACTCGCAGGGCAGCTCGAACACCGCGCCATCGTCGAAGGCGACCACCAGCAGGCGCTCGGCGCGCTTCAGGCGGATCTCGGTGGGACGGGCGCCCATGGTGGGGACCGGGTCGGCGGAGCGTGCGGATCAGCCGCCCAGGGCGGCCTTGACCTTGCCGGACAGCGCCTGCATGTCGGCGCGGCCGGCGGCGCGCTCCTTGAGGGCGGCCATCACCCGGCCCATGTCGCGCGGGCCGCTGGCGCCGGTCTCGGCGATCACCTGGGCGAGCAGGGCGTCCACCTCGGCCTCGCCGAGCGGCGCCGGCAGGTAGCCCTGGACGATGCCGATCTCGAAGCGCTCCTGCGCCGCCAGGTCCTCGCGGCCGGCCGCCTCGAACTGCGCCACCGAGTCGCGGCGCTGCTTGACCATCTTCTCCAGCACCGCCAGCACCTGGGCGTCGTCCAGTTCGATGCGTTCGTCGACCTCGCGCTGCTTGACCGCCGCCTGCGCCAGGCGGATCACGCCCAGGCGCTCCTTGTCGCCGGCCTTCATGGCGTCCTTCATGTCCTGCATCAGGCGCTGCTTGAGGTTCATGGACTGTCTCCGGTCAGGTGGGCGGACACGACGAAACGGCAGCCGGGCACCCGGACGCCGTTGCGTGGCTTGCGAGAGCGTCGGGCCGCACCGGCGGCCCCGGGGCGCGGCCTTGCGGCCGCCGCCTCAGTACAGGCGCTGGCGCTTGGTGACGTCGCGACCCATGCGGCGCAGGTTGCGCTTCACGGCCGCGGCCATCTTGCGCTTGCGCTCGGTGGTCGGCTTCTCGTAGTACTCGCGCTTGCGGGTCTCGGCCAGGACACCGGCCTTTTCACAGGTGCGCTTGAAGCGGCGCAGCGCGTACTCGAACGGCTCGTTCTCGCGAACTTTTACGGAAGGCATGCAAACTCCGGTTTCGGATCTTCTCGGGGCGCGGATTCCACCGCGGGGCCCGGCTGGCCGGGCGCGGATCGTCTAAAGTGGCGACCCTTGGCTCCCCGATGGACCGGGGGCGCAGAATGATACAGACCCAGGTGACCGAACGCAAAACCCTGCGTGTGCTGGGGGTCGAGACCTCCTGCGACGAGACCGGCGTGGCCGTGGTCGATGCCGACCGCGGCCTGCTGGCGCACGCCCTGCACAGCCAGGTCGACCTGCACGCCGACTACGGCGGCGTGGTCCCGGAACTGGCCAGCCGCGACCATGTCCGCAGGCTGCTGCCCCTGGTCCGCCAGGTGCTGGACGAGGCCGGCCTGGGCCTGGCCGACCTGGATGCGGTCGCCTACACGGCCGGCCCGGGCCTGATCGGCGCCCTGCTGGTCGGCGCCGGCACCGCCCGGGCCCTGGCCTACGGCCTGGGCGTGCCGGCGGTGGGCGTGCACCACATGGAGGGCCATCTGCTGGCCCCGGCGCTGGAGGCCGAGCATCCGGACCCGCCCTACGTCGCCCTGCTGGTCTCCGGCGGCCACACGATGCTGGTCGAGGTGCGCGGCCTGGGCGCCTACCGGGTCCTGGGCGAGACCCTGGACGACGCCGCCGGCGAGGCCTTCGACAAGACCGCCAAGCTGCTCGGCCTGCCCTACCCCGGCGGCCCGGCGCTCGCCGCCCTGGCGCAGGCCGGCCGCCCGGGCGCGTTCCGCTTTGCCCGGCCGATGACCGACCGGCCCGGCCTGGACTTCAGCTTCTCCGGACTGAAGACCCAGGTGCTGCTGGCCTGGCGGCGCCAGGACCCCGACGACGGCCAGGCCCGCGCCGACATCGCCCGCGGCTTCGAGGACGCCGTGGTCGAGACCCTGGCGACGAAGTGCGTCCGTGCCCTGGACGCCACCGGCCTGAAGGACCTGGTGGTGGCCGGCGGCGTCGGCGCCAACGCGCGCCTGCGCGCCCTGCTGGCCGCCCAGCTCGCGACGCGCGGCGCCCGCGCCTGGTTCCCCCGGCCCGAGTTCTGCACCGACAATGGCGCGATGATCGCCCTGGCCGGCCTGCTGCGCATTCAGGCGGGGGAGCGCGCCGGCCTGGGCATCGAGGTGCGGCCGCGCTGGCCGCTGTCGGAACTCACGCCGCCTTGTCCCGCCGCCGGACAGGATGCCGCGGCATCCGCCGCCGGCTGACTCCACCCACCGACCCCGGGAACGCCATGGACACCGTCTTCATCGAAGGGCTGAAGGTCGAGACCGTCATCGGCATCTACGACTGGGAGCGCCGGATCCGCCAGCCGCTGCGCTTCGACATCGAGATGGCCTTCGACAACACCGTCCCGGCCGGCACCGACGCGATCGCCGACACCCTGGACTACAAGGCGGTCAGCAAGCGCCTGGTCGCCTTCGTCGAGGCCAGCGACTTCGGCCTGGTCGAGACCCTGGCCGAGCGCTGCGCCGAGATCATCCAGCGCGAATTCGGCGTGCCCTGGCTGCGCCTGCGCCTGCGCAAGCCCGGCGCGGTGCGCGGCGCGGTCGCCGTGGGCGTGTGCATCGAGCGCGGCCGGCGGCCGTCGTGAGCGTGCCGGTCCGGCCCGGCCGGCCGCGCTGATGGCGCGCGCCTGGCTCAGCCTGGGCAGCAACCAGGCGCCAGAGCGGCACCTGGCCGCGGCGCTGGACGAGCTGGCACGGGCGTTCGGCCCGCTGGACGTGTCGCCCGCCTACCGCAGCGCGGCGGTGGGCTTCGAGGGACCGGCCTTCGTCAACCTGGCGGCGGGCCTCGACACCACGCTGGACCCGGTCGCGCTGGACGCCTGGCTGCATGCCCTGGAAGACCGCCACGGCCGGCGCCGCGACGTGCCGCGCTACTCCTCGCGGACCCTGGACGTCGACCTGGTGCTGTACGACGACGTGGTGCTGCGCGGCCCGGGCAACCTGGCGCTGCCGCGCGCCGACCTGGTCGAGCAGGCCTTCGTGCTGCGGCCGATGGCCGACCTCGCGCCCGACCTGGTGCATCCGGTCCTGGGCCGGCGGCTGGCCGACCTGTGGCGCGATTTCGACGGCCCGCGCGACCTCGAGCCGGTCCCGCTGCCGGCGGCGTCGACCTGACGGGCTGTCGAAAGACAGCCCGCTGCGGCCCAGGATGGCCGCTCGGCAAGGCATCCGAGCAGGCGCTGGACATGCCGGACGCCGACGGGACGTGCGCCGGGCAGGCCTGCTGGAGCGCGACCCGGGCGATCGTTTCCCGACAGGTTGCGGTTCGCCCGGTGATGCGACCACGGGCCGCCTGCGCGACACCGCGGCCGCGTCCCGAGAGCGCACCGGCGGCGCCGCGACCCGGCAGGCGCCGGTCAGCGCAGCGAGGCGGCCGCGGTCACGGCGCTTCGACCTCGCTCGCGGCGGTCTCGCCCAGGGCGCGGCCCTCGACGGGGGTCAGCAGGCGTACGGCGCTGTCCAGGGTGCGGAAGGCATCGTCCTCGCGCGCCGGCCAGGGACCATCGCCCACTTCCACCGGCAGCTTGTGGCGACCCGGCGGCGCCGCGACGAGCACGAAGCGGACGGGCTTCTCGATACGCGCGGCGACCGGCCGGCCGTCGACCTGCTCGGGCTCGAAGCGCGAGCTGCGCAGCATGCGGCTGGCGGCGGCATGCAAGGCCCTGGGCGCATCGCCGCGGGTCTCGTGGACCTCGACGCGGCCATCCGGATGGACGGTGGCGACCACCTGGACGGTGCCCTGCTGGTTGCGGCGCGCCGCGGCCGCCGGGAAGGACATCGCGCCGACCTCGACCAGGCGGACGCCGTTCTGCACGCTGGCCACCTCGAGACCGAAATCGCCGTCCGCCAGCGGCCGGGCGCGCAGGCCGATCTGCAGGTGGGTGACGCTGGCCACCGGCCGGCCGTCGACGCGCGCCGGCTCGAACTGCCAGCGGGCGATGTCCTCGCGCAGCAGGGCCGCGATCCGCGGGTGCAGCTCGCCATGCAGGACCACCTCGCCGACGCGGCCCGCGGCATCGAGGTGGACGGTGGCCTGGCGGTGGCCGCCCAGGTCCTGGCCGTGGGCCGCCGGGGCGACGATGAAAAGCGCCAGGAGCGGGACGGCGAGCCTGGCCAGGAAGACAGGGAGAGTCGGCATGGTCGGAGTCCTCGCGACACTGGGAATCCGCATTGTCGCAAAATTGCCTCCGGTTTCAATTGCCACCTCCGGGATCTTGCGCGACGGCGGTCGCAGCGGCGGCGGGACACATCTCTCAGCGACCCCATCGCGGTCCGGGCGCCGCCCGCGCCCCACGCGGATGGGGACCCACAACCCGACGCCTGTCGTGCCGCCGCTCGCAGGCAGCCGTTGCCGGCCGCCACAAAGCAAGCCGATGCGACACGCGTCGCTGCTGCCGCCACCACACGCCGCACGCGTCACTGAAGCGACCGCCGCGTCGGGCTAAGCTGGCCGCGCGTCCCGCCGTCCGGAGATCCCCATGCCATCGACCCGCGCCGCCCTGCTTGCCCTCGTCCTCCTGCTGCCACCGGCTGCCAGTGCGCAGCTGCCCGCCTACGGCGACTACGAGCTGCAGGCGCGCAGCAACCTGCTGGTCAACGACAACGGCTGGAACCTGCCGCCCGGCTCCTCGTTCAACAGCATCAGCGCGGCGATCAACGACGCCGGCTGGGTCGCCTTCCCGGTGCAGGTGGTGCCGGTGGCCGGCCAGGCCGGCAGCAGCGCCGGCGTCTGGAAGGGCCGCCATGGGGTCGGAGAAATCGTGGTGCGCCACGATCCGGTCGGCGGCGGTGAGGTCTCGGTGTCCGACAAGGTGTCGATCAATGCCGCAGGCCAGGTCGCCTGGATCATGAACCGCGATTTCTCCAGCTACGCGATCTGGCGCCTGGAGCCGGACGGCAGTGCCGCGCAGGTGAACCTGTTTCCGCTGACCCCCGCCTGGCTCAGCAACGTCGACCTCGATGCCGCCGGCGCAGTCGGCTTCCAGGGCCGCTTCGGCAGCAACGGCCGCGCGCTGGCCTCGACCGTGCCCGGCGCCAACCCGCCCGACTCGGTGATGCACGTCGCCGACAGCACCCTGAATCCCGGCAGCCCCTACGTGTTCATCTACTCGCCGGCGATGAACGGCGAGCGCGTGATCGCCGCCAAGGTCAACGTCGACACCACCAGCCAGGCCGAGATCCGCCTGTTCGCCGCCGACGGCGCCAGCACCCTCATCGCCCGCGACCGCGCCAGCGACCCGGCCTCGCCGTTCCAGGGCTTCGACAACGGCCTCGACGTCAACGACTCAGGCCAGGTGGCCGTGGCGCTGGCCCTGGCCGACGGCGGCGGCCGCGCGGTCTACCGCCTGCAGGCCGGCGCCGATCCGGTGCGCATCGCCCGCGTCGGCGACGACGGCCTGCTCGCCATCGATTTCTTTGCGCCGGCCCTCAACAACCACGGCCTGGTCGCCTTCCGCGGCCGCGACGCCAACGGCCAGGCCGTGTTCGTCGGCGACGGCACCCGCCTGGTGCGCGTCATCGCCAGGGGCGACCTGGTGGACACCGACCTCGGCCCCGGCCAGCTCGGCCAGCACATCGACAACCCGACCTCCTGGCCGGTGTTCAGCGGCGCCCCCGGCATCAACGACCACGGCGACGTGGTGGTCGTGGCCGGCCTGCATCCCGAAGGCAATACCCAGGTCGAGTGGGGGACCGGGGTGATCGTCGCCTGGGCGGCGCAGGCGGACGGGATCTTCGCGGATGGCTTCGAGGCGGTGCCCTGAGCGGTCCTGTCCGGCCCCGGTTCCTGGCCGCTAAGGGCACTGGAACCGGCAGGACGCCAGGTTGCCACCCAGGCTCGTGCGGGCCGCGAGGGTGCACCGAATCCCCCTCCCCGGACCTGGCGCCCCCCGGAATCGTTACTTGCAGCTGTCCAAGCCCGGCTAAGTAACGCTGACGGCGCCATTGACAAGCGGCCACCGTTTAAGTAACGCTTCGTCGGGATTTCGTTACTGAACCAGGAAATGCGCAGGCAAACCGGCCGGTACGTCGCCAGCGCCTTGAATGGACAGGCCTACCGCGCCTTCGTGCCGGCGCCACTGCCGCCTGATCCGCCGCTGCAATTGGACCATGCCCTGGCCGCGCTCCGCGACAGGGCGCTGGTGGCGCTGGGGGAACTGAAGGGCATCACGCGCATCCTGCCGGATGCCCGACTGTTCCTCTACCAGTACGTCCGCAAGGAGGCCTTGCTCTCCTCGCAGATCGAGGGGACGCAGTCCTCGCTGTCCGACCTGCTGCTGTTCGAGCTCGACCAGGCGCCTGGCGTTCCCCTGGACGACGTCCGCGAAGTCTCGAACTACATCGCTGCGCTCGAGCACGGCCTGCAACGGATGCGCCAGGGATTTCCCCTGTCGCTCCGGCTGCTGCGCGAAATGCATGCGCTGCTGCTGCGACGGGGACGCGGCAGCGGCAAGGCGCCGGGCGAGTTCCGGCGCACACCGGTCTGGATCGGTGGGCCAGGCCCCGGTCAGGCGCAGTTCGTGCCTCCGCCCACCGATCGGCTGGCCGACTGCCTCGCCGCGCTCGAACGCTTCCTGCATGCGACCGGGGACGGCATCTCGCCGCTGGCCCGGGCGGCGCTCGCGCACGTGCAGTTCGAGACCATCCATCCGTTCCTGGACGGCAATGGACGCGTGGGCCGGCTGCTGATCGTGCTGATGCTCTGCGATGCCGGTTTGCTCGACGAGCCCTCGCTCTACCTGAGCCTGTTCTTCAAGTCCCGCCGCGACGAGTACTACCAGCGGCTGGACGCAGTGAGAACTCAAGGCGACTGGGAGGGCTGGCTGCAGTTCTTCTTCGAGGGCGTCGTGGCCACCTCGGGCCAGGCCGTGGACACGGCACAGCGCCTGCTGCGCCTGTTCCAGGACGATCGGGAGCGACTGCGCGGCACCGGCCGGATCGCCGGCACCGCATTGCGCTTGCACGAAGCGTTCACCCGCAACCCGTTGCGGACGACCGCCCTGCTGGTGCAGGAAACCGGACTGTCGAAGCCCGCCATCGCCCGCGGCCTGGACGCCATGGCGGGTTCGGGCATGTCGATACGCGAGATCACGGGCAAGCAGCGCTACCGGATCTTCGCCTACCAGCCCTACCTGGACATCCTGAGCGAAGGGGCGCAGCCGCTGTGAGCGGGTCACGCCAGACCCGACCCTGCCGTGACCCGTTGGAACCCGATTCGCGAAGCGCTGCAAGTACCAACCTGCCCACGCGGGAGTGAACCAGGACCCGCTCTGTTAATCGTTCTATATCCCAATGAGCAAAGACAAATTGAGGGCGGCCAATCTGGGCATCATCTCCCGACAAATAAGCACTCCCGCCTGATTATCCACAGGCTCAAGCACGCAATAAATATCTCCTACACAGTCAGTCATTACTTTGGGATCTTCTTTCAACTTGTCCTCCAACCAGCTTACGTGGTCCTCAATTAAGTCCTCCAACCACTCGCTCTGAATCTGACTGTCTCTCGTCCATTGGGCTTCACCCCAAGGCTGACCATTCCTCTTTAGGTCGCTGCGCGATCGCGAATGCTTGGCTGATTCACCGAATCGCGATACTAGGACTGACAAGTCCATTTCGCTTGAGTATATGCGCAGCAGTGCGGAATGTCTGGAGCCATTCACTTGGACTTGAACTCCTTGATGTTGGCTTACTATCGCTCAGAGAGTTATTTGGGCTTGAGGAAAAACCTCTCCATAGTCCGAACATGTCTTGCGATCCGGGTTGCGTCCTTGGCTTGCGGTGACCGCAGTGCCGCCCTGTCGGTCCGTGATTTCAAGTAAAAATAGCCCATAATATAAGCACTACGACTGATAGCTGCCACACAATAAGCATCCAGAATGCAGCGGAACCCTCGGATCGACTCCCAACAAAGGGCTCACCGCCGTACCACTCAATCTTGCCGCTTCGAAGGCCTGAAAAGGTGCGAGCAAGTAATGCCATAGCGATGAACGGCAGAAATAGGCCCCGCATTGTCACCCAGCCAATGGCGAAACCCGGGCCGGAATAGAGTCATCCGACGACAAGTCATTGCGCACTCTGTCCCCGCCTGTGGTTCCTCGCATCTTCATAGGGCGGATAGATATCTCCAAGGAGGTATGAAAAAAAACGATGGCGATCAGGAACCAGCTGAAGATAACAATCCAGAATACTGCCCTATGGTCATGATGATGCGCCTTCTCTCCCCTGACAAAAACAAACCTCCGCCGCAATGACCGAACGATGTAGACCAGGCACGCCAGAGAGATCAGCGCATTCGCTGCAGCCCAACCGGCATCCATTAGTGTGACCAGCGAATCCCTATCCATCATATCCACCGCGCTCCTGAAACCGGGGTCGACGCGGAGCTGCCCTGGAATCAAGGGACCGGACGCTCATCGACGGCGGCCAGGAGGGTTGCAGGCCTCCTCAGCCAGGAGATGAGCGCCGTGCTCTGCCAACCGCATCCGGTCCGTCTCAAGCCGACTCATCGGAACTACTCTGATCATGCGGCGCTCCGGAGCCCGCTGCTGATCGTTCCGCCCACAAGACACTGCGGAAAGCAAACAGCAAGAACGGCTGCGGGAGTAGGAACATGAACAAAAACATTTTGGTTGCGGTAGGGAGGCCGAATGCCCAAAGACACACCAATCCAACCGCAAGAGCAAGCGCAGCAATTCCGTACTGATAGCTCAGCAGATCGCGAGACGTTAGTTCCGGTGCGTTCATCGGCTCAACTCCTAACGAATTGTCCCGTTCGCAATCACAATGTCTCCCGAACGACGCTGTCGCTTCAGCAGGCCTTCCAGTGATTGCGGATCGAATCGTACTGGCAAGCTTTCGATCCCCGCCTTCATTTTCAGGACCAGGTTCATTTCGAGCGACCATCTCGCGCTTGCCCCTTGCGCGAGCTGCCGTCACGCGGAGCGGCCTTCCGCGGGTCCGTCAGAACTCGAACCCGTCGCCGAACACCCGCTCGCCGAAGTAGACGATCTTTCCGGCCAGGCCGTTGCCGCCGTCGGGAGTCGCCCACGCGACGATCTGACCACGCTCGTTCACCGGCGGATCGATCGGCAGGTTCGACCAATCGAAGCGGTGCGAGACGCCATCGATCACCATGGTCGCGGGAAGCAGCGCGCGTGGCCCACCCGCTTCCGCGCGCACCAGGATGGCCGGCGACGAGGAAGTTCCTGAGAGACGGGCCACATGGACCACCGACCCCTGGTGGAGAACATGCAGCGGGCCGAGCGCGGCGACCGGGCCTATTCCGGGCAGCGACTGGTTGGTGCGCGCACCGAGCACCAGACCGTCGACGGAAACACCGAGCACCGCGGGCCCCTCGGGCAGGGTGACGATCTGGGCCATGCTGCGGCCTACGCGCAGGCCGGTCGGCGAGATCGCCTCGACACGGCCGAAACCGGGGATGTCCTGGCTTGTCTCAAGCAGAACCTCGCTTTCGTCACCAGCGAGACGGACGAAGCCGTGTCGCTGCGGGACCTGTGCGGTGGGTGGCAAGATGCCCCGCACCAGGTAACCGCCGCCGGGTAGGTCACGGAACCCCGCCCAGGCCCCGAACGTGAACTGACCAACGCCAGGCACAACATCCCCGTCTGCGAAGTCGAGGGTCAACTGGTCGCCGTCCAGGCGGAACAAGGCGTTTCCGGCGAATGCACCGCCGTCGTACAGGTCACCGAACAGCGGCTGCGGGATCGAGCCGCCCTGCAGCACATGGCTCCAGGCGCCAATGCTGGAGCCCGGTCGGTTCAAGACCGGATCGCCGGGCGCGACCAGTTTCCGTGCCGTCCCATCCGTCTCGAGCAAATAGGCGACCGCAGGTCCACCCAGGCCCTGGGGGCACACGTCGGGATCGGCAACCAGTTCGCCGTGGAAGATCAGCCGACCCTCGGTGTGCCGCCGTACATCGAGAAAGCACGGTATCGTGGCGGCACCGCCGTCGACCAGATCCAGCGGCTTCCTGCCGCGGATCCGCTCGGTGATCGAGCCATCGGCATGCCGCGTGTACCAGCCCTCCTTGCCGGTGCCCGGACTGGCCTGGTCTATGACCGCCTTGAACTCGAATTCCTGGCCCATCGGACGCAGGAACACCGCCGCGGCCGACAGCAGTCCGTCGCCGTCCGGGGTCGGCTGGTCCGGCGCCAGGACGCGTTCGGGCGTCATCGACCGGTAGGTGTCGACCATGAACCAGGCGATGCGGGGCGAGTCGGGCGGTGCCTCGACCTGAGCCCTGAACACGACGATCCCCGCCTCGTTGAGAATCGGCGGATCGAGGCTGCGATAGATGCCGCCGCCCGGCGCAGGGTCGCCGGTGCGCGCAAGCACGATGGGCGATTCTGTGGCGTCCACGGTGGGGACCGGGCCCGCGATGGCGGACAGCGCGAGCAGCGCCGCGGGAATCCTGATCATTGAGACACGCCTTGGCAGAGCGGAGATCGTGCCGCGAATGCTACCACCGCACTTGTTGTCTAGACCCGGGTCGGGTTTTGTGACGCAGTTCCAGACCGCCCCTCACACCCACCCCTGGTCCACCAGCTCCCGCTTCACGTAGGCGTAGTAGACCGGCGCGGCGACCAGGCCGGGGATGCCGAACACGGCTTCCATGACCAGCATGGCCAGCAGCAGCTCCCAGGCGCGGGCCTGGATCTCGCCGCCGACGATGCGGGCGTTGAGGAAGTACTCGACCTTGTGGATCAGCACCAGGTAGCCGAGCGCGACCACGGCGACCCACATCGACACCGACAGGGCGACGATGGTGATCACGGTGTTGGAGATCAGGTTGCCGACCACCGGCAGCAGGCCGGCGACGAAGGTGATCAGGATCAGGGTCTTGGTCAGCGGCAGCTTGACGCCGAAGGCGGGCAGCACGACGGCCAGGAACAGGCCGGTGAAGAAGGTGTTGAGCAGGGAGATCTTGAGCTGGGCGAAGACGATGCGCCGGAACGCCGCGGCCAGGCGGCCGGCGCGTTCGAGCAGCTCGCGGCCGAGCGGGCCCAGGCGCGGCGCCGGCAGCTCGTCGTAGAGCGCGACCATGGCGCCCAGAACCATGCCGACCAGCAGGCGGGCGGTGGTCTGGATGGCCTCGGCGCCGGCCAGCGAGAGTTCGGCGCGGTGGCTGGCCACCCATTCGGTGACCGCGGCGCGCATCGCCCCGGAGTCCTGCGGCAGCCAGCCGGCCAGCCAGGCCGGCAGGTCGTCTCGGGCCTCCTCGATGATGGTCATCAGCTTGTCGAGCAGGGCCTGGCTGCTGCCGGCCTCGCTGCGGAAGAAGGCGACCACGCCGACGATGGCGAGGGTGAGCAGGCCGATGATCAGCACCGAGACCACGGTCACCGCCAGCAGGCGCGCGCCCTGGCCGCTCACCCGACGTTCGATCAGCGGCGCCAGCGCGTGCGTGAGATTGAACACCAGCAGGCCGGCCAGCAGGGCGATCAGCAGGTCGAAGCGCAGCGCCAGCCACAGGCCGGCCAGGGCCAGCAGCCAGGCGGCCAGGCGGGCGGGCGGGACGGCGGCGAGGACGGGCATGGGCGGGGCGGCGGCCGGCTGGGCTGGCAGTGTATTGCCAGCGACCTCGATCCGGCGCTGCGCCGACACGATCCACCACCCGGACCGCGCGGACCTCGGACCGGTCCGCCCCGGATGGCTGCACCGGTGCGCGCCGTCGCGGCAAGGGCGCGCGGGCGATAGCGCCGACCGGCCGAAGCGCGCGAGCGCCGCGACGGACCGGGCACACGGTCGCTTCATGTCGCGGCCGCCACCATGACAGACTGAACCGCCTCGCCCCGGATGCCCGCCATGCTCCCCTGGAAGTGCCAGCGCGCCCGCGCCGTCCGTGCCCTGGCCTGGCTGGCCGTGCTGGCCGCGCCCGCGGCCGCCGCGCGCACGCCGGTGGAGGTCGTGCTGCCGCGCGAGACCACCCTGGCCGCGACCCTGGACCTGACCGGCTCGGTCAGCGCCGAGCGCAGCGCCCAGGTGTCGGTGGACGTCGACGGCCTGGTCGCCGCCGTGGCGGTGGATGCCGGCGACCGCGTCGAGGCCGGCCAGGTGCTGCTGGAACTCGACGACGCGCTGGCCCGGCTGGCGCTGGCGCGGGCGCGCGCGCTCACCGCCCAGGCCCGGGCCCAGGCCGACGAGGCCGCGCGCCTGGCCGACGAGGCGCGCCGGCTGGCCGCCGACGGCCACCTGCCGGCGACCGAGGCGGCGACCCGCGAGGCGGCGGTCGGCCTGGCGCGGGCGGCACTGGCCGCCGCGCAGGCCGCCGAGCAGGAACAGGCCGAACGGGTGCGCCGGCACCGCCTGCGCGCGCCGTTCGCCGGCGTGATCGCCGCGCGCATGACCGAGCAGGGCGAATGGGTGGCCCCGGGCAGCGCGCTGTTCTCCCTGGTCGCACTGGACCGCGTGCGCCTGGACCTGCAGGCGCCGCAGGAACGCTTCGCCGAGATCCGCCCCGGTGCCGCGGTCGAGGTCGAGGCCGATGCCGCCGCCGGCAGCCGGCTGCCGGGCACCGTGCAGGCCCTGGTGCCGGTCGGCAGCGGCGGCGCGCGCAGCTTCCTGGTCCGGGTGCTGGTCGAGGATGCCGAGGGCCGGCTGCTGCCCGGCACCTCGGCGCGCGCGCGGATCCGCCTGCCGGACGGCGACCGCGCCGCCCTGGCGGTGCCCGGCGACGCCCTGCTGCGCTACCCGGACGGCAGCCACGGCGTGTTCGTGGTGGTCGACGAGGGCGACGGTCCGGTGGCACGCGCGCGCAAGGTCGAGATCGGCCGGCGCGCCGGCGACGACGTCGAGCTGCTGTCCGGGTTGGCCGCCGGCGAGCCGGTGGTGGTGCGCGGCAACGAGGTGCTGCGCGACGGCGAGCCGGTGCGCACCGGCGGCACGGACTGAGCGCCGTGTTCGAGCACGTCGTCCGGCAGGGCGTGCTGGTCGCGGTGGCGACCCTGATCGTCTGCCTGCTCGGCACGGTCGCCGCGCTGCGCATCCCGGTGCAGATGATCCCGGACCTGGAGGTGCGCACGGTCAGCGTGCAGACCGGCTGGCCCGGCGCCACCCCGCAGGACGTCGAGCAGGAGATCCTGCTGGAGCAGGAACAGTACCTGCGCAACCTGCCCAACCTGCGCCGGATGGTCTCGATCGCCAGCACCGGCCGCGCCGTGGTCGAGCTGGAGTTCCCGTTCGGGGTCGACATCAACGAGGCGCTGATCCGCACCAGCAACGCGCTAAGCCAGGTGCCCGCCTACCCGGAGAACGTCGACGAGCCGGTGCTGTCGACCAGCTCGTTCTCCGAGAACGCCTTCATGTACTTCCGGATCGTTCCGGCGCCGGGCAACCCGTTGGCGCTGGACCTGGACCTGATGCGCGACTACGTCGAGGACCATGTCCGGCCGCGCCTGGAGCGGGTGCCCGGCGTCTCCCAGGTCGACGTCGGCGGCGGCGCCGCGCGGCAGGTCCGGATCGTGGTCGACCCGCATCGCCTGGCCGAGCGCGGCCTCGGCCTGGGCGAGGTGCGCGACGCGGTTCGCGCGCGCAACCGCGACGCCTCCGGCGGCGACATCGACCAGGGCAAGCGCAGCTACCTGGTGCGCACCATCGGCCGCTTCGCCGACACCGCCGAGCTCGAGGCGCTGATCGTCGCCCGCCGCGGCGACACCCTGGTGCGGCTGCGCGACATCGCCACCGTCGCCCTCGACCATGCCGAGCTGCGCGGCCTGTCCTACACCGACGGCGAACCGACCCTGGGCCTGTCGCTGCGCCGCGAGCCGGGCGCCAACGTGATCGCCATCAAGCGCGCCGTGCTGCCGGTGATCGAGGAGATCAACCGCGACCTGCTGGCCCGGCACGGCCTGTCGCTGCACCTCAACAGCGACGACGTGCGCTACGTGCAGGACTCGATCGCCAACGTCTGGACCAACCTCGCCCTCGGCGCCGTGCTGGCGGTGCTGGTGCTGTTCGCCTTCCTGCGCTCGGCGCGCGCCACCGCGGTCGGCGCGCTGGGCATCCCGGTGTGCACGGTGGCGGCCTTCATCGGCCTGCTGCTGGCCGGCCGCACCGTCAACGTGATCTCGCTGGCCGGCATCGCCTTCGCGATCGGCATGACCCTGGACAACGCCATCGTCGTGCTGGAGAGCATCGAGCAGGCGCGCCGGCGCGGCCTGGACCGGGCCCGGGCGGCGGTCGCGGGCGTGCGCGAGGTGTGGCCGGCGGTGCTCGCCTCGACCCTGACCACGGTGCTGGTGTTCGCGCCGATCCTGTTCATCCGCGAGGAGGCCGGGCAGCTCTATTCGGACGTGGCGATCGCGATCGCCTCGGCGATCCTGGCCTCGATGCTGGTCGCCACCGTGCTGGTGCCGGCGGCGTGCGCGCGCCTGGGCTTCGGCGGCCAGGCCAGCGGCCCGGCACCGGGGGCACCGACCCGGCGCCGGCTGCTGGCGTCGCTGGACCGCATCCACGGCAGCCGGCGCGGCCGCATCGCCGCCCTGGCCGGCACCGTGCTGGCGGCGGTCGCGGTGGTCGCCCTGCTGACGCCGCCCGCCGAGTACCTGCCCGAGGGCGAGGAATCCAAGACCTTCTCGGTGATGATCGCCCCGCCCGGCTACAACCTGGCCGAGATGGCGAGGATCGGCGATCGTCTGCGCGCGGACTTGGCGCCGGCGCTGGCGCCGGACGCCGTCACCCAGCCGGACGGCCTGCCGGCGCTGGCCTACTACAACCTCAACGTTTCGGCGCGCAACCTGCGGATCATCGCCGAGCCGCGCGACCCCCGCGACATCGACGCCCTGATGGACGCCCTGGACGCGCGCTTCGAGGCCTTCCCCGGGATGCGGGCGTTCTCCTCGCGCGGCTCGATCATCTCCAGCAACGACGGCGGCACCCGCAGCGTCAACCTGGACATCGCCGGCACCGACCTGGCGCAGATCTACCGGGTCGCCGAGCGTGCCTACCGGCGCGCCGAGGCGCTGTTCGACAACCCGCGGATCGGCTCGGACCCCGGCTCGCTGTCCCTCGACCAGCCGCTGGTCGAGGTGCGCCCGGACTGGCTGCGCCTGGCCGAGCTGGGCTTCGGCGCCCAGGACTTCGGCTACGCGGTGGCGGCGCTGTCCGACGGCGCCTACGTCGACGAGCTGATCCTGGGCGACGACAAGATCGACATCTTCCTGTTCGGCGCCGAGCCCGGCGAGCAGTCGCTGCAGCGGCTGCGCACGCTGCCGGTGGCGGCGCCGGACGGCAGCGTGCTGCCGCTGGAGTCGCTGGCGCGCCTGGACGAACGCGCCGACACCGACGCGATCCGCCGGGTCGACGGCCGGCGCACGGTCACCCTGAACATCGTGCCGCCGCGCAGCGTCGCCCTGGAGACCGCGGTGGCGCGGGTCGGCGAGGAACTGGTGGCGGCCATGCAGCGCGACGGCGAGGTCCCGGCCGGGGTCACCCTGGACATCAGCGGCGCCGCCGACCAGCTCGACGCCACCCGCGCCGCCCTGTCCGGCAATTTCCTGGTGGCGGTGGCGATCTGCTACCTGCTGCTGGTGGCGATCTTCGGCCACTGGGGCCTGCCGCTGCTGATCCTGGTCACCGTGCCGCTGGGCATGGCCGGCGGCCTGCTCGGCCTGGCCGCGCTCAACCTGGTCGCCAGCCAGCCCTTCGACATGATCACCATGCTCGGCTTCCTGGTCCTGCTCGGCACCGTGGTCAACAACCCGATCCTGATCGTCGACCGCGCCTGGCAGGGCCTCCACCGCGACCGGCTGGCGGCGGCCGAGGCGGTCCGCGAGGCGGTCGCCAGCCGCCTGCGGCCGATCCTGATGACCACCCTGACCACGGTGTTCGGGCTGGCGCCGCTGGTGTTCCTGCCCGGCGCCGGCACCGAGCTGTACCGCGGCCTGGGCGTGGTCGTTCTGTCCGGCCTGGTCTGCTCGACCGTGGTCACCCTGGTGTTCCTGCCCAGCCTTCTGGTCGTGGTGCTGTCGTGGCGGCAGCGCACGCCGGCGACCGCCGGCGGCGCCTGATCGCCGGCGCGCGCGGACGCCGGCAGCGCGCCGGTCCGGCTCAGATCGCCAGCCAGCGGCCGCCGTCGACGCGCAGGATCTCGCCGGTGACGTACGGGGCATCCAGCAGCAGGAAGGCGACCGCGCCGGCGACGTCCTCGGGACGGCCCATGCGCTTGAGCGCGGTGCCGGCGAGCAGGGCCTGCTGGTCGGCGTAGGCCTTGCCCTCCTCCGGCCACATCACCGCACCGGGCGCCACGCCGTTGACGCGCACCGCCGGGCCCAGCTCGCGCGCCAGCGACAGGGTCATCGCGGCCAGCGCCGCCTTGGCCATCACGTACACGGTGTGCCGGGCCAGCGGCCGCTCGGCGTAGATGTCGACCAGGTTGACGATGGCGCCTTCGGCGGCGGCCAGATGCGGCGCGGCGGCCTGCGACAGGAACAGCGGCGCGCGGGCGTTGCTGGCGAACAGGTCGTCCCAGTCGTCCTGGCCTGTTTCGCCGACCGGTGTGGGGCGGAAGGCGCTGGCGTTGTTGACCAGGCCGTCGAGGCGGCCGAAGCGGTCCAGCGCGGCCTGCACGAGCACGGCCGGCGCCGCCGGGTCGGCGAGGTCGGCCTGGACCAGCGCGGTGCTGCCCGGCCGCGCCTGCCCGAGTTCCGCGGCCAGCGACTGCGCGTCGGCCGCGGAACCGCGGTAGTGCAGGACCATGCGGCAGCCGCGGCCGTGCAGGACGCGGGCGATCGCGGCGCCGACCCGGCGCGCGGCGCCGGTGACCAGGACGACGGGTTCGGGGTGGCTGGGCATCGCGACGGATCCGGCGGCGGAACGCCTAAACTAGCCGCTGCACCGTCACGGGTCGATGATGTCGCGCCTGCCCGCCCCCGATGTCGACGCCGCCGAACACTCGGCGCGGCTGGCCGCGCTGATCGCCGGCGAGATCGCCGCGCACGGGCCGCTGCCGTTCGCGCAGTTCATGGCGCTGGCGCTGTACGCGCCGGGCCTGGGCTACTACAGCGCCGGCAGCCGCAAGTTCGGCGCCGGCGGCGATTTCGTCACCGCACCGGAGCTGGGCCCGGCGTTCGCCTACGCGGTCGCCCGGCACCTGTCGGTGGCGATGGCGGGACTCGACGACTGGGACCTGGTCGAACCGGGCGGCGGCAGCGGCGTCCTGGCCGCCGACCTGCTGCTGGCGCTGGAGGCGCTCGGCCGGCTGCCCCGACGGTATCGCCTGCTGGAGATCAGCGCCGACCTGCGCCAGCGCCAGCGCGACACGCTGCAGGCGCGCTGCCCGCACCTGCTGGCGCGGGTCGACTGGCTGGACGGCCCGCCGGACACGCCCTGGCAGGGCGCCCTGGTCGCCAACGAGGTGCTGGACGCGCTGCCGGCGACGCGCTTCGCGGTGCAAGAGGACGGCCTGTACGAGCAGTACGTCGACGGCGACGCCGGCGTCTTCGCCTGGCGCGAGCTGCCGGCCCCGCCGGTGCTCGACGCCCTGCTGCGCGAGCGCCTGGCCGATGTCCTGCCCCTGTTGCCGCGGCCCTACCGCTCCGAGCTGCACCCGACCCTGGCGCCCTGGCTGGCGGCGATGGCGCAGGCGCTGACGCGCGGCGAACTGCTGTTCGTCGACTACGGCTACCCGCGCCGGGAGTTCTACCTGCCCGAGCGTCGCGACGGCACCCTGGTCTGCCACTACCGCCACCACGCCCACGACGACCCGCTGATCCTGCCCGGCCTGCAGGACATCACCGCCTTCGTCGACTTCACGGCGCTGGCCGAGGCCGCCGCGGCCTGCGGTCTGGACGTCGCCGGCTACACCAGCCAGGCGCAGTTCCTGATCGGCAACGGCATCGAGGACTGGTTCGCGCACAGCCAGGCCCTGCCGCTGCCGGAACGGATGGCGGCCGCGAACGCGGTCAAACGCCTGATGCTGCCCGGCCAGATGGGCGAGCGCTTCCAGGTGATGGCGCTCGCCCGTGGCCTGGACGGCAGCGCCCTGCCCGGCTTCCAGGCCGACCTGCGCCACCGCCTGCTGGCGCGGCCATGAACGCGCCGGTGCGGCTGTGGCTGCGCCGCCTGGCGCCGGCGCCGGCCGGTGCCGACGCCATGGCGCGCGCGCGCTGGCGCAAGCAGGCGGCGCGTGCCGCCCTGCTGGAGCGCCTGGCCGCCGAGCTGCCGGACTTCGCGCCGGCGCTGCTGCGCCGCGACGACCTCGGCAAGCCGCTGCTGACCGCACCGTTCGACGATCTGGCGGTGAACGCCAGCGATTCCGGCGACTGGCACCTGGCCGGCCTGGCCGCGGGCACCGCCCTGGGCGTCGACCTCGAGCGGCACCGGCCGCGGCCGAACTGGCAGGCGCTGGCGCGGCGCTGGTATGCGCCGGACGAACGCGACTGGCTGGCGGCGCTGGCCGATCCGCAGACCGGCTTCCTGCGCCTGTGGACGCTCAAGGAGGCCCTGCTCAAGGCGATCGGCCGCGGCCTGGTCTACGGCCTGCACCGGGCCTGTTTCGCGCCCGCCGCCGACGGCCGCCTGGTACTGGCCGGCCTGTCCGGCGCGGCCGGGCCCGCCGGGCGCTGGCAGTGCCGCGAACTCGACGCCGGCCCGGGCCTGCTGGCCGCGGTCGCCTGGCCGGGCGCCGACCGCCCGGTGCATCTGGCCGTCGACCCGCAGGCGGAACCGGGGGACGCAGCCCGTCCCGGTGCCGCTCCGCCAATGCGGTAGCGGGCGGCCCGGCGCGACCGGCCCCCACCCTGACCGGGCCTCGACTGCGCGCCGGCGCGCCGCTATTCGAAGCCGTCGGCGAAGATCGCCTCGGAGAAGGCGGCGCCGAACTGCACGAGCAGGGCGCCGGGCGTCGGGCGCAGGTCGCCGGTGGCGTTGTCGGTGAACTCGACCAGCCAGTCGTCGCCGTCGCGGCTGGCCGGCAGCGGCCGCCAGGCGTAACCGTAGGGGTCGGCCGGATCCTCCGGCGCGAAGCTGCGCAGGCTCCAGCCGGCTCCACCGGTGCCGCCATGCCATCTGACCCGCAGGCGCGCCTGCGTGCAGCCGGCCAGGTCCATGCGCACCAGGCCCCAGGGGTAATCGTGGCCGGGGTCGGCGGGGAATGCCGTGGCCGGCAGTGCATGGCTGTTCTCCAGGCGCGCGCAGGCACCGGCCAGCGGCTCCAGGGTCACGCTCAGGTAGGCGTCGCCGCCCCGCCCGGCACCGGCGCCGGGCATCGACGCCACGCGCGGCTGCACGGTGTCGGGAATGCCGTCGCCGTTGCCGTCGCCGCCGTTCGGGGCCGCCGCCTCCAGCGCCGAGGGCACGCCGTCGAGATCCTCGTCGGGCACCTGGTCGATGTCGAACACGCCGACCCGGGTGCCGGCGTACAGGCGCGGCACCGCGCCGCTGCGGTCCAGCGCCAGGGCCAGGGCGGCGCTGCCGGGCAGGCCGATGCTGTACGAGGTCCAGGAAGCGCCGCCGTCGAGGCTGCGATAGACGCCACCCGGATTGCCGTCGGTGCCGGCTGCCGCCGCATAGACGACGTCGGCGTCGGTGGGATCGACCAGCAGGGCGCGGATGTCGGCATCGGGCGCGATGCCGTTGCTGGCCTGTGACCAGGAGGCCGCGCCGTCCACCGACCGGTAGACCCGGGAATCGAACAGGCTGCGGTTGACCGCCGCGTACAGCACGTTCGGCGAGGACGGCGCCAGGGTCAGGGCCAGGACGCTGCGCACGGCGCTGTCCGGGTTGGCCGGCAGGCCGCGCGGCAGGCCGGCACTGCTGTGCACCCAGGTGGCGCCGGCGTCGGTGCTCTTGAACACGCCGTTGAGCACGCCCTGGCTCTCCAGCGGCTCCGGGATCGGCGCGCCGCCCGGCTCCGGGAAGCTGGTGAAGGTGCTGGCGTACAGGGTCGAGGGGCTGGACGGATCGATCGCCAGCTGCACCACCTGGACCGTGGCGGCGTAGTTCGTCGCGGTGTCGTAGATCGGCACCGGCAAGCCGGTGTCGCTCGCGGTCCAGGACGCCCCGGCATCCGTGCTCTTCCAGATCCGCGCCGCCACGACGGTCGGTGCGCCGGTGCCGGGGTCGTAGTTGATCCGTCCGCTGCCGCCCAGGTAGAGCACCTGCAGGGGACCGGTGCCGGCCGGCGGCGCGCCGCTGGATGGATCCAGCACGACGCTGCGCGCGGTGCTGAAGGCGCTGACCTGGTGGCCGGCCGCCGGCAGGGTGGGAATGCCCGCGTCGATGGTGCTCCAGGTGGCGCCGCCGTTGCTGCTCTTGTAGACGCCGGCGTTGCCGTCGCGGATGCCGCCGTCCAGTGCGAACACCGGCGAGCCGTAGCCGGCCGCGTAGATCACGGTGCTGAACGGGCTGGCCGCGGTGTTCGGGTCGATGGCGATCGCGCGCAGGCCGCTGGCTTCCAGCGAGGAGGCCGCGCTGACCCAGCTGGTGCCGCGGTCCAGCGACTGGAACAGGCCGTCGCTGGGCGTGCTGAAGGCATCGCCGTAGCCGGCATAGAGCCACAGGGGCTGGGTCGGATGCACCGCCACCGCGCGTACCTGGGCGTGGCGCAGGCCATTGACGCGACGCGACCAGGACACGCCGCCATCGCTGCTGGCGAAGAAGCCGGTGTAATCGGCGGCCGCGTACAGCGTGTCCGGGCTGCCGGCAAGCACGTGCAGGTCGGCGACGCCGTTGTTCCAGGGACCGGGCGCCGGCCGGATGCCCTGGCCGATGGCGGCGTAGCTGGCGCCGTTGTCGGTGGTGCGCGCCACGCCGGTGGCGGTGAGCAGGTACCAGGTGCTGGCCAGGGTCGGATGCGCGACGATGCGCCGCACCGACTGGGCATTGGCCAGGCCGAGGCTGCCGGCCAGGGCGAAGCTGGCGCCGCCGTCGCCGCTGCGGAACACGTCCAGGCCGTTGCCGGACAGCAGGATGTCGCCCGGCACCGGGGTGAACGCCAGGCAGGTGCCGGCGCAGTTGCCATGCCAGGACAGCCCGGGCGCGACCACCTGCGTCCAGGTCGCGCCGGCGTCGGCGCTGCGCCACAGCGTGCGCGCGAAGCTCACCGGATCGAACAGCCGCGCGAACAGCCGGCCGGCGATGTGGGGATCGGGGGTCAGCGCCTCGAACTGCTGGCCGCCGGTGCCGCTGGTTGCGACCGCGGCCCAGTTGTCGCCGCCGTCGTCGCTGCGCCAAAGGCCCGAGTCCAGGATCGCCCACAGGCGGTCCACGGCATGCGGGTCGTAGGCCAGGTCGATGATGAGCTCGCCGGCCGGCAGGCCGGTGGGCGCGAGCTGGCTCCAGGTCGCGCCATGGTCGAGGCTGCGGTACAGGCGCCGGCCGCCGCCGCTGACGGTCAGCTGTTCGGGATGGCCGGGGCGCACCAGCAGCCTGCCCAGGAAGCCGGTCCACGGGGCGATCTCGGCGCGCGTCCAGTTCAGGCCGGCGTCGCTGCTGCGGTACACGGCGTCGCCGCCGTTGACCAGGAGGCGGGCCGGATCGGCCGGATGGACCACGACCTGCGCCAGGCTGCCGCCGTGCGGACCGCTGCTGGTCCAGACGCCGGCGCCGGCCAGCGCCGGCAGCGGCAGCCACGCCAGCAGCAGGGCGAGCAGGCCGGAGCAACGGGGTCGGCGGGAACGGACGACAGCGATCGGCTTCATGGTCGGGCAACCTGCATCGGGTTCATTGGATCTCCTTACGGGAAAACGGCCAGAACGCCGTCAAGCGCACGCGGCCCGGGGCGGGCCGGGCGGGCATGCCGGCCACGGCAGGCCCGGCAACCACCCAGCCGTCCGCCTGTCCTCCCATGTCCACGGCACGCCAGTGTCTCCCGATCGCGCGATCGTCCGGCCCGGAGGCGCTCCCTCATCACCGGGGGTGCGGCCTGAAGTGGACAGGACCGTCGCGCGCCCTGTGGAAAGCGCAGTCGCCGTGCTGCGATGCGATGCCGGCCAGGTGGGCGTTGGCGGCAGGCGACCCCGTCGTGTCGGGGGGACCGGACCGGCTGGCACGCTGGTCGATTCTTCGTCCCGCCTGTCCGGCCCGGGCACCGCGCCGCCGCAGGGGCCAGCGTCGGCGATCCAGAGGCCGCGTCCATCAGCGTCCGCGTGGCGTGCCCTTGCGGCAGGCGTCCGAGCAGTACTTCACCTGGTCCCAGCAGCGTGCCCAGCGGCGCCGCCAGGCCATCGGCCGGCCGCAGACCGCGCAGGGCTTCTCCGGCAGGGCGCGGGCATCGCCCTGGCCGCGCCGGCGCGGGCGCTCAGCCGGGGTCATCGGCGGCGCTGGACCAGGGCGGCGGGGCACCGGTCGTGCCGGGGCCGTCGTGGCCGGGTGGCGGCGCCAGGGGCAGGCCGGCCCGGTGCAGCAGGTGGCGCAAAGCGGCCAGTTCGCCCTGGTCGCGCAGCAGCGGCCAGAACGCGGCGACATCGACCTCGCCCTGCACCAGCGCGGCCGCCTGGCGTTCCTGCCAGTCGATCGCCGCGCGCTCGGCCCGCCAGTGCCGCTGGCCACCGTCGTCGCCCGCGCCCAGGGCGAGTTCGGCCAGGCGCCCGGCGGCATGACCGGCCTCGAGCAGCGACTGGCCCTGGCTGGCGATGCGCCGCCACAGCGGCGCGCACGCGGCGGCGCCGTCGCGATGGCTGCGGCAGGCCGCCACCAGCGCGGCCAGACCGGAGAGATCGTGCAGGTCGGCGGCCTGGGCCATGGCCAGCGTGTGCGCCGGCGTCAGGCGGTCGCCGCCGACCGACCCGGCCTGCGCGTCCTCGCCGAGCAGACGTTGGATCGCCGCGGCCGTGGCCGGCGCCAGCTCGATCGCCCGCCAGGCGTCCAGCACGGCGGCGCGCAGCACGGTCGCGGCCGGCCGCCAGTCCGGCGCCGCCAGGGCGCGTTCCAGCAGCGCGGCGCGCGGCCCCGCGGCGTCGGCGTGGTCGAGGTGGGCGACCCAGACCGCGGCCTTGCCCGGCTGCAGGCGCGCCAGGCGGTCCAGCCAGGGCCGCCGGTCGCAGGCCGGATCGCCGCCGCACGCGCGCAGGCCGGCCCAGGCCAGGCCGGGGTCGTCGGGATGCCGGCGCAGCGCCTCGTCGAGCCAGCCCAGGGCGGTCCGGCGGTCCTCGTCGGCGGCGCCGCGCGGCGCAAGCAGCAGCGCGGCGGCGGCCACCGAGGCGGGATCGCCGCGCGCCTGCGCGATGCGGGCATGGGCCTGGCCGTGGGCGCGTACGGCGGCATCGACGCGCTGGACGTCGGCTGCCACGGATTCCGCCTCGACGGTCGCGGCGACGCTTGCGGCGGCCGGGCCGCAGGCGAGCGCGAGTGCGAGTGCGAGCCGGAACGGGCTCGGCGAACGGCGCGATGGCATGAAGGGCATGGCTGACACTCCCTGAAGCGGTCCGGCCGGTCCTGGCCCCTGACGGCCGGACCCGACGGCATGCGCTGCGGAGGCGGGCCGGCGTGCGCCCGTTCCGCACCCTGTTCGCGCCCGCCCGGCACGAGCGGGCAGCATGCCACGATGCGCGCAAGTGGAACCGTGCCGGATGTCACCCGCGGTCGGGGCGATCACGCCCGGGCCCTGCCGTCGGCCGGCAGGCGCCCCTGCGGCCAGGCCTCAGTAGCCGGCCGCGTGGCCGTCCTTGCGGCTCTCGCTGGCGCCGATCCACACGCCCTGCGCGTGGTCCCGTGCGATCGCCTGGTAGCCCCCGAACGGTCCGTGCGCCGACTTCACATGGTGGCCGCGGCGCATCAGCTCGCGCACGGTGGCCTGCGGGAAGCCGGATTCCAGCTCGACCACGCCGCCGTCGCTCATCGCCAGGGCCTGGCCGGCCGGCTCGGTGGAGCCGTCGTGGTGGATGCGCGGCGCGTCGCCGGCCTCCTGCAGGTTCATGCCGAAGTCGACCAGGTTGATGATGATCTGCGCGTGGCCCTGCGGCTGCATGGCGCCACCCATCACGCCGAAGCTCAGCCACGGCTTGCCGTCGCGGGTCGCGAAGGCCGGGATGATGGTGTGGAACGGCCGCTTGCCTGGCGCGTAGCTGTTCGGGTGTCCCTCGGCCAGCACGAACTGCTCGCCGCGGTCCTGCAGGATGAAGCCCAGGCCGGGCGGCGTCATCCCCGAACCCATGCCGCGATAGTTGGACTGGATCAGCGAGACCATCATGCCGTCGCCGTCGGCGGTGGTCAGGTAGATGGTGTCGCCGCGCTGCAGGGCCGGGTTGCCGGCCTCGACGCTGCGCGCCGCGCGCGTCATGTCGATCAGGGCGCCGCGCTCGCGCGCGTAGTCCTTGCCGATCAGCCGTTCCACCGGCGCCGGCTGGAAGGCCGGGTCGGCGTACCAGCGCGCGCGGTCCTCGAAGGCCAGCTTCTTGGCCTCGACGAACAGGTGCACGTGCTCGGGGCTGCCGAAGCCGTAGCCGGCCAGGTCGTACGGTTCGAGCAGGTTGAGGATCTGCAGGGCGGCGATGCCCTGGCCGTTCGGCGGCAGCTCCCAGACCTCGACGTCGCGGTAGGTGGTCGACACCGGCTCGACCCATTCGCCCTCGTGCGCCGCGAAGTCGTCGGCGTCCAGGAAGCCGCCCTGGGCGGCGATGTACTCGCCGACCACGCGGGCGATGTCGCCCTTGTAGAAGGCGTCGCGGCCGCCGCGGGCGATCGCCTCCAGGGTGTCGGCCAGGAACGGGTTGCGCCACATCTCGCCCTTGCGCGGCGCCCGGCCGTCGACGGTGAACTGTTCGGTGAAGCCCGGGAATTCCGACAGCCGCGGCACACTGCGCGCCCAGTAGTAGGCGATGGTTTCGGCGACCGGATGGCCGTTGCGTGCGTAGTCGATGGTCGGCGCGAGGATACGCCGCATCGGCAGCCGCCCGAAGCGCCCGTGCAACGCGAACCAGGCGTCGACGGTGCCGGGCACGGTGACCGGCAGCGGCCCGTGCGAGGGCACGTCGCGGTAGCCGTTGTCGACGAACCAGTCCAGGGTCAACCGGCGCGGCGACCGACCCGAGCCGTTGTAGCCGTGCAGGCGCTGCGTCTTCGGGTCCCAGACGATGGCGAACAGGTCGCCGCCGATGCCGTTGCCGGTGGGTTCCATCAGGCCGAGCGCGGCATTCGCTGCGATCGCGGCGTCCAGCGCGGTGCCGCCGGCCTTCATGATGTCGAGCGCCACCTGGGTGGCCAGCGGGTGCGAGGTCGCCGCCATCGCGGTCGGCGCGATGACCTCGGAGCGGGTGGCGAACGCGGCACCGGTGATGCGGTCGGCGGCCATGGCGGGAACGGCGAGCAGCGCGGCGGGCAGCAGCCCGGCGAGGATACGGGACATCGACGGACTCCGGTTCGCGGGGATCACCGGCCGAGCATACGCCGCGCCCCGGCGCGACGCCGTCAACGCCGCGCCGGCCGGGGCCGCAGCGGCGCCAGCACGAAGGCCAGGCCGACCTGGGTGTCGCGGCCGGGCGCGCGCGGCTCGCCGAGCAGTTCGCACAGGCGCGCCAGCAGGGCATTGGCCTCGGCCAGGCCGGCGGCATCCAGCCAGCCGGTGTTGCGCGCCGCCCACAGCGTGCGCCGCGGCCCCTCGACGCAGGCGTCGCCGGCCGCCAGCGCGGCGTCGAAGTCGCGCCGGGCGATCGCCAGCAGGCCGTGGGCGATGCGCGCCAGGGCACGGCGCGCGGCGGCATCGTCGGGCCGGTAACGCAGGGTCGGCTGGCCGCGCCGGACCAGGGCGAAGCGGCGGCCGCCGGCGGGACCCGGGGCGGCCTCGGCGACCAGGCCGGCACGGGACAGCACGCGCAGGTGGTAGTACAGGCCGTCGGCGGGCCGGCCGAGTTGTTCGGCCAGCGCCGCGACCGGTGCGTCGCCGCCCAGCATCGCCAGGGTGTCGACGATCTCCTGGCGCACCGGCGAGGCCAGGGCATCCAGGGCGGCCGGAGAGGAGATGCGGGGATCGCGGGTTCCGGACATGGATCGTTCTCGGGCATAGGCCATCGGTTGGCTTGCCATTATTGAAATGCGGACGTATTTTTCAAGCCCAGACACCCTGCCGGAGTGCGCCATGTCCCGCCCGACTCCCCCTGTCCCGTCCTGGATGGCCCTGTTGTTGCTCGGCCTGCTGGCCCTGCCGGCCGCCGCACGCGACCCGGCCACCGTGCCGGTCTGGCCCGACCGTGCGCGCGCTGCACCGGGCATGGCACCGCCACCGGACCTGCGCGTGCTGGCCAGCGAGGGGCGCCTGCTGGCAGGTGGCCTGGAGGGGCGCTGGCAGGGCTGGACGGACCTGGTCGACGGGCGCTCGCGATCCAGCTACGTGCTGGGTCCGATCGAGGGCGGCGAGGGCTTCGACGGCGAGGTGCGCTGGTCGCGCAACGGCGACCAGGTGACCGCGGTCGACAGCTCCGAGGCGCGCGCCCGGGCCCGCAGCGACGCCTGGCTGGCCCGACGCGGCTGGCTGTCCGCCGACGGCGCCCGCTACGGCAGGGCGACGACGGTGGCCGAGGACGGCCAGGCCTGGACCCGCGTCGAGGCGGTTCCCGAGGAGGGCCAGCCCGTCGTGCTGTGGTTCGACGCCGACGGCCGCCCCGGCCGCATCGACCAGGGCGAGGGCCGCGACGCGCGGCGGACGCAGTGGCTGGACTGGCGCGAGGTCGCCGGCCTGCAGGTGCCGTTCCGTATCGTGGGCACCGGCGACGATGCGCGCAGCCGCACCGAACTGATCCTCGACCGCGCCGCGCCGGCGCCGGCCGGCACCGACCTGGCCAGGCCCGTGCAGCGCGCGCAGGATTTCCGCTTCGAGGGCGGCGAGCGCCGCAGCGAGCTGGCCTTCGAACTGCTCAACAACCACATCTACGTCGATGGCCGCATCGACGGCGCGCCGGTGCGCCTGCTGTTCGACACCGGTGGCGTCAACCTGCTCACCCCGCAGGCGGCCCGGCGACTGGGCCTGGACGTGCAGGGGCGGCTGGCCGGGCGCGGCGTCGGCGAGCAGACCGTCGATGTCGGCCTGGCCCGTGCAGGAAAGCTGGCCCTGGGCGGTTTCGTGCTGGACGCGCCGATGTTCTACGTGATGGACCTGGGCGACCTGCCCGCCGTGGAGGGTCTGGAATTCGACGGCCTGGTCGGCTACGAGGTGTTCCACCGGGTCGGCGTGCGCATCGACTACGGCGCACGTCGCCTGCTGCTCGTGGATTCCGCCCGGCAGGCGCCGCTGCCTGGTGCGGTGGCGGTGCCGTTCGCGCTGGAGGAGCGCATCCCGGTCGTCCAGGGCAGCATCGACGGCCGGCCGGCGACGCTGTCGATCGACACCGGCTCGCGTGCGGCGCTCAGTATCCACGCGCCGTTCGTGCGCCAGCACGGCCTGGTCGAGGCCTATGGCGCGCGCTTCGAGACGGTCACCGGCTGGGGCGTCGGCGGGCCCTCGCACGGCTGGCCGGTGCGGATCGGCGAGCTGCGCCTGGGCGAGGTCGTCGTGCCCGACCTGGCCGCCGACCTGGTCACCCGCGAGACCGGCGCCCTGGCCAACGCGGCGATCTCGGCCAACGTCGGCAGCGGCCTGCTGCGCCGCTACGTGGTCGAGTTCGACTACCCGAACCGGCGCATGTACCTGTCGCCCGGCAGCGAGCACGGCCTGCGCGAGCGCCACGACCGCGCCGGCGCCTGGCTGATGCGCGACGGCGACGCGCTGCGGATCGCCGCACTGGCGCCGGACGGCCCGATGCAGCGGGCCGGCCTGGCGGTCGACGACCGCCTGCTGGCGATCGCCGGCGAGCCGGTGGCGGCGCGCAGCCTGGACGGCTGGCGGCGCCTGCTGCGCGAGACCGCGCCCGGCACCGTGCTGGCGGTCCGCTACCGTCGCGACGGCGCGGCGGCGGACGCCGAGGTGACCCTGGCCGACCCGCTGGCGGACCCGTCCGCGCCACCGGCGACCGCCGATTGAACGGCGACCGCCGCCGGCCCGCGCCTGGCGGACCGGCGGCGGCGCGGACCGCTCAGCGCACCCGGATCGGCTGGCTGGCGACCACCTGGTCGCCGGCCTCGCCGGCCAGCACGAAGCGCAGCTCGTACTCGCCGGCCTCCTCGGGCAGGGCCAGCCGGTAGGTCCGGGTGCCGGGCTCGTAGTAGGCGAACTGCCGGTAGGTCCCAGGATCGCTGCCGGCCGGCGCGACGCTGAGCCAGTGGCCCGCACCGTCCGGCCCTTCGGCCTCGACCTCGACCTGCCCGCCGGCGCTGCCCTCGGCGGGACCGGCGATGCGCGCCTGAGCCGCGGTCACCCGCACCGGCTGGCGGGCGGCGATCTGGGAGGCGTCGCCGGCCAGCACCACGCGCAGCTCGTAGTCGCCCGGCACGGCCGGGGCGCGCAGCCGGTACTCGGCCTCGTCGGCCTCGATCCAGGCGTAGGCGAGGTGGGCCTCGGCGGCCGATCCCGATGGCGCGAAGCCGACCCAGTGGCCGGCATTGCCCGGACCGCGCGCGCGGAAGACCACCGAGCTGCCGGCCATGGCCTGCGCCGGCGCCTCGATGGCGGCGATCGCCTCGACCAGGGCGATCGGCTGCCGGGCCAGCACCGGCTCGGCACGGCGCGGGCTGACGTAGCGCAGCTCGAAGGGGCCGGCGGCGGTGGCGGTGCGCAGGCGGACCGTCTGCGTCCCCGCCTCGAGCCAGGCATAGCCGGCCTCGCGATCGCCCTGGTACAGGGCGATGTAGTCGCCCTCGTCGCCCGGCCCCTGCCAGACGACCTCGATCCAGCTCGCCACGGTCGCCTGCGCGGGTGCCGACAGGCTGGCGCTGGCCGGCGGCAGGGCCGGTTGCGTGGTCGCCGCGGCCAGGCTCCCCAGGGCGCCGGCCAGTTCCCGCGCGTCGCCGGCGTTGAAGTAGCGGCCGCCGGTGTTCTCGGCCAGGCAGCGCAGCTGCGCCTGGTGCGCCGGGTCGGCGACGTCGAAGCCGATCACGTGGGCGGTGAAGTCGACGCCACGCTGCTCGAGTTCCCGGCCGACCTGGCAGGGATCGAGGCTGCAGGTCTCCTCGCCGTCGGACACCAGGATCACGGTGGCCTTCTGCTCGGAGGCGCGCAGCAGGTCGGCGGCGTGCACGACGGCGGCCGACAGCGGGGTCATGCCGGTGGGGTTGAGCGCATTGACCCGTCCCAGGAAGGCCGCGGCATCGAGCGGGCCCGGCCCGATCAGGGTCTCGATGTCGGCGCAGTCGCCCTTGCGCCGGTGCCCGTAGGCGACCAGGCCCAGGTTGTCGCCGGCCGGCCAGTCGCCGACCAGGCCGGCGACCGCCTCGCGGGCGATCTCGATCTTGGTGCGGCCGTCGATCTGGCCCCACATGGAGCCGGAGGCGTCGAGCACCAGCACCACGTTGGCGTCGGCGAGCGCAGGCGGCGGCGCGAGCAAGGCACCGGCGGCCAATGCCGCCAGCGCGAGGGTCTGCGATTTCATGGCTGTCGTCCTGGGGTTGCGGGGCCGGCCGCCGTGGCCGGCCGTTCAGGCCTGGTGTCCGGCCCGCGCCCGGCGCGCAGCCGGGTCGGCCGGTGTTCTCGGGTTCAGCGCCCCAGGCGCGGCATCTCGATCTTCTGCTCGCGATAGCCCGACGGCACCTGGAACAGGTCGGCCGGCAGGCTGGCGTTGTCGATGCCGGCGAATTCGGAGGTGGCGCGACGCCCGCCGTCGAGGTCGGTGACCCGCAGCGGCACCAGGCCGTCCTTGAACGGCGTCATGTCGGCGAACTGCGCCATCGGGCCGCTGGCCAGCGACTCCATCATGCTGCGGGTCATCGCCATCACGCCATCGAGGGTGGCGCGGTCGGCGGCCGAGAGCCCGGACAGCACCGAGGCATCGCCCATGCAGGACTCGTTGACGGCCCGGCCCTGCACCTGGGTGCGGTAGATGGTGCAGGAATGACCGGCGACCCGGTCGCGCTGGCCGGTGTCGACCACCTTGACCAGGGGCTCGCCGCCCATGCCGGGCAGGCCGCCGCCGACCATGCCCTGCATCTGGGCGCGGACCTCGGGCGGCATGTTGGCCATGGCCGACTCGAGCTGCGCCATGGCGTCGTTCAGGGCGCCGCTCATCTGCTCCATCTCGGCGCGGCCGATGCGGGTGTACTCGCGCTTGCCATGGTCGAGCATGGTCATGCTGCCGTCGGCGGGGTTCATGATCACGCTGACGTTGCCGTCGGCGTCGCTGCGCACCTTGCCGTGGCCGATCAGCAGGCCCTGGATGTCGGCGCCGCCGCCTTCGGTGGCCTGGAAGCTGATGCGGGCGTCGGCCAGCGCGGTGGCGGCCGGCAGGGCCAGGGCGAGCATGGCGGCGAGCGGTCGAAGGGTCATGGCGTTCTCCTTGGCGTTCGGGTTCGGATCGGCGTCTTCGACGCCGGGTGCCCGAGCATAAACGCAGCCGGCGACGCCGGACTGTCAGCGTCGCCGGGACAAGGCGGCCCGGCCGGGCGCCGGCGAGGCCGCCGCGACGCCGACGGTGTCGCTCAGGCCGGCTTGATCACCCAGGCCTTGCACCAGGCGCGGGCGGGCACCGCCTTGCCCGGGAACAGCGCGCACGGCGCCACCGGGTCGGTCTCGGCGCCCTTGTAGTGCAGGCAGTTGGCGCAGATGGCGTCGGGCTTCAGCAAGGGCTCGCCGGCCGGCACCTTGGCGACGTCGTCGACGTAGCCGAGGGCCCTGGCGGTGGGTTCGTCCTCGCCGAGCAGGGGCAGCGCGTCCTGGGCCCGGGACGTGCCGGGACGGGCGACGGCGACCACGGCAAGGGCGAGGGCGCCGGAACCGGCGGACTTGATGAACTGGCGACGGTTGCACGACATGGCGGATTTCCTTGGTTGCGGGTGGCCTGGCATCGTCGTGGGCGGCTGCCGCCCTGGGCGACAGGCGCGGCGGGCCGCGTTGCGCACGCGCGGGCGCGCATGCCGGGGCGATGCATGCGCCGGAGTATGGCAACGACGGATGCGGCGATGACGTGATGGAACGTGGAACCATTCTCGTTCCCGTTCGCAGGGATCGCCACCGGGCAACGCACGTTGTCACGACACGTGCGGCAAGTGCCGGCCCCGTGCCGGAACGGATCGGCGCCGCAGTCGTGCGTGCGGACCCCGCTCAGTCGCCGACCTGGAAGCGCCGGCTGACCACGACCGCGCCGTCCAGCAGGATGTCGACCTGGTAGTCGCCGGCGGGAAAACCGTCGCCCTTGGCGACCCGGAAGGCGTGCACCCCGGCCTCGTCGACCCGGTGCGCCTCCTCGTGGAACACCGGGCCGTCGTGGCCGAAGCGCCAGCGGGCGGCGAGCCTGCCGCCGCCCACGCCCTCGGTGAGGATCACCGCCTCGATATGGTCGTCGGGAGCGAAGCGCGTCGCCGGCTCGGTGACCGGGCTGCCGCCGCTGTCGTAGGTGCGCGCCATCTGCACCTCGGCGACCGTGAAGTCGCCGCCGGCGGCGGCGTCCGTTGCGCCGGCGCTGTCGGCGGCGACGGGGGCGCCGGCGCGGTCGCCGCCGGAACAGGCGGCCAGCAGCAGCGACAGGACCAGGACCAGAACCAGGGCGTGTTGCGATCGCATCGTTGCAGGGACTCCTTGCGTGGCGGCAGCGCTCACCCGGGCGTCCAGCCGGGCAGGGGCTCGGGAAAGGGTTGCGGCTTCGAATACAGGAAACCCTGCAGCTCGTCGCAGCCGCGGCGGACCAGCCAGTCGCGCTGGGCCACGGTCTCGACACCCTCGGCGACCACGCGCAGCGACAGGCTGTGCGCCAGCGAGATGATCGATTCGCAGATCGCCTCGTTCTGGCGCTCGGCGAACAGGTCGCGGACGAAGCCGCGGTCGATCTTCAGCTTGGTGACCGGCAACCGGCTGAGGTAGCCGAGGTTGGAATAGCCACTGCCGAAGTCGTCGATCGAGACCTCGACGCCGAGCTTGCCGAGCGCCTCGATGGTGCGCACCACGCCGCCCGGGTCGGCGAGGATCACGCTCTCGGTGATCTCCAGCTCGAGCAGCCGGCCATCGGCGCCGGTGCGTTCGAGCGCCTGGCCGACCTCGCGGACCAGGTCGTCGTGCATGAACTGGTGGGCCGAGACGTTGACCGCGATCCGGCACGGCCGTCCGGCCAGGCGCGCGGCATCGGCCTGCCGGCGGCAGGCCTGGCCGATCACCCAGCGGCCGATCGGCACCATCAGCCCGGTCTCCTCGCAGATCGGGATGAAGCGCGCGGGCTGGCGCAGGGTGGCCGGCCCGTTGGGCCAGCGCAGCAGCAGTTCGATGCCCGAGATCGCGCCGGTGACGGCGTCGTGCTGGGTCTGGTAGTGGAGATCCAGCTCCTTCTCCAGGTCCGGGCCGCGCAAGCGCGAGACCAGCTCCAGGCGGTTGCTGGCGGTCCGGTGCAGGACATCGGAGAACATCACGGCGCGGTTGCGGCCCTGGCGCTTGGCCTCGTACATCGCGGCATCGGCGCTGCGGATCAGGGTGTCCGGATCGGTGCCGTCGCGCGGGCCGATGGCGATGCCGACGCTGGCGCTCAGGAACTGCGTGGTGCCGACCACCTCGATCGGCTCGGCGACCGCCCGGTGCACGGAGGCGACCACGCGGTCGACGGCGTCGGCATCGGCCAGCAGCATGAACTCGTCGCCGCCGAAGCGGCCCAGGGTCACGCCGGGGCCAACCGCCTCGGTCAGGCGTTCGGCGACCGCGCGGATCACGTTGTCGCCGACCGCGTGGCCGAGGGCATCGTTGATCACCTTGAACTGGTCGAGGTCGACGAACACCACCGCCAGCTCGCCGCCGCGCTCGCCGGCCAGGGCCAGCCAGCCGCGCAGGCGCTCCTTGACCGCGCGCCGGTTGGGCAGCCCGGTGAGGTCGTCGTGCTGGGCCTGGTGGGTGAGGATCTGCTCGAAGCGCAGCTGTTCGGTGAGGTCGCGCAGGACCAGCTGCAGGCCCTCGCCGTTGCCGTCGCGGTAGGCCGACACCGCCATCTCGGCCAGGAACTCGCCGCCATCGGTGCGACGCACCCGGACCTGCCTTCCGTTGGTGCTCCAGCGCGGGTCGCGCAGCACGTTGGCGATCGCCGGCTCGAACAGCCGGTCGACCCCGCAGCCGACCAGCTCGCGACCGCCCTCGCCGCGCAGCACCTTCGCCGCCGAGGGATTGCAGAACACGACGACGCCGTCGCGCAGCACCAGCAACGGCAGGGGCAGGCGCTCGACCAGGCTGCGATAGCTGTTCTCGCGCTCGACCAGGGCCCGCTGCGCCTCCAGCTCCGGAGAGCGGTCGAGCATGCCGCCGACCATGCGCAGGGCCTTGCCGGCGTCGTCGCGAAGGATGAAGCCGCGGTCGCTGACGTGCGCCCAGCCGCCGTCCATGCGCCGGTACCGGTAGTTCTCCTCCCAGCTGTCGCCGCTGCCGGCCAGGGCGGCGTCGAAGCTGGCGGCGACCCGCGCCCGGTCGTCCGGGTGCAGGCGGCTGCGCCAGCTCTCGATGTTGCTGTCGGGCTGCGACGGATCGGTACCGAAGTGGGTGTAGTAGCTGTCGCTCCACCACAGGTGGTCGAGACCGGCGTCGTAGTCGTAGATGGCGTCGTTGCTGACCCGGGCGACCAGGCGGAAACGCGCCTCGCTGTCGGCCAGCTCCTGCTCGGCGCGGACCTTGTCGGTCAGGTCCAGGCTGGCGACCAGTCGCGCTTCGCGGCCCTCGAAATTGACCCGGGTGGCGAACACGCGGGCATGCAGCAGACGGCCGTCGCTGGTCCGGTGCCGCCAGACCCGGCCGCCGTCGGGCTGGCCCTCCAGCAGGTCCGCCCGGAACCGCTCCAGTTCGTCGTGCGGCAGCAGGTCCTGCAGCGACATCGCCGAGAAGTCGGCCAGGCTCCAGCCGTACAGGTGCACGGTCGCCTCGTTGACCGCGAGGAAGCGCAGGCTGTCCTGGTCGAACACCCACAGCGGCACCGGGCTGAGCTCGAACAGGTAGCGGTACTGCGCTTCGGCCAGGGCGATGCGCTCCTGCGCCAGGGTCGCCTCGGTGATGTCGAGCAGGGTGCCGGTGACCACCGGCACCCCCAGCACGTTGATGCGCGGCTGCGCCCGCAGTCGCAGGTAGCGGACGCGGCCATCCGGAAGCAGGGTGCGCACCTGCTGGTCGATGGGCAGGCGCATGGTGCCCGCCTCGCGCACGCGGGCATCGAGCGCGTCGCGGTCGTCGGGATGGATGCGCTCGCGCAGGGTCGCGTAGCCGCCGCGGCTGCGCGGCGGCAGGTCGAGCAGGCGCGAGACCTCGTCGGACCAGATGAGCCGGTCGCTGCGCGACTCGTACTCCCACAGCCCCAGCTCGCCGATCCGCTGCACTTCGGCGAGCCGCTCCTCCTTGATCCGCAGCTGGGTGACCGCGGCATTGCCGGTGCGCCAGGCCCGCAGCGCCTGGCCGACCGCCAGCAGGGTCAGCAGCGAGATGGCGGCCAGGCCGAACGCGGTGGCGATCACGGTCTGCCGCCACACGAACAGGATTTCCGATTCGGTACGGCCGATCGCCACGACGATGTCATAGCGGGGCAGGCGCTCGAAGGCCATCATCCGGATCTCGCCGTCCAGCAGCGCCGGTTGCAGCAGGGTGCCCCGTGCCTGGTCGCGCCACTGGGTGAGCATCTGCGCAGAGGACAGGTCGAGTTCGCGGTAAAGCGCCGAGTCCCGGTGGCGGGCGACCAGACGCCCCCCCTCATGGACCACCGACACCGAACCGCCCGGGCCGAGGTCGAGGTCGCCGAGCAGCGCGTCCAGGGCATCCATGTCCAGGGTGCCGACCACCCAGCGGATGGTCGGATGGTCGACCGGGTGCAGCAGGCGGACCACCCAGCGCCCGGCGACGTCGCGGGTCGGCACCGTGAGCAGGGTCCGTTCGCCGGCCAGGATCTCGGCGTGGCGCCCCTGGGCCCAGTCGGGCAGCAGCTCTTCGGCGGCATCCTCGGCGTCCGGGCGGGTGATCGCCCGGCGTCCGGTGCCGACCAGCTGGACCGCCAGCAGCGCCGGCGCCTGCGAGCGCAGGCGCGCCAGGTGCGCGGTCATCGCCCCGTGCTCCTGGCTGAGGTCGGGCAACAGGCGGGCGAGTTCGGCGAGCACCACCGAGTGCACGTCCAGGTAGCGGCCGACCGTGGCGGCGACCGCGCTGGCCAGCGAGGAAACCTCGCGCTCGGCATCGTCGAGTTCGGCGCGACGCAGGAAGCCGAGCAGCAGCGCCGCCAGCATCACCAGGGCGGCGAGCGTCAGCGCGGGACCCAGCCACAACCGGGACGGCAGGCGAGCCGGCGCGGCCACGATGGCGGCAGGCTCGGTTCTGTCTGGCAAGGGGTGTTGCTCCACGGTCTTCCTGGCGGCGATCCGGGACAGTCCCCCTGCCCCTCCCGGCCGCGCGCGGCCGCGGGCCCACCCTAGCGCGCGGCCGTGACCGCCACAAGCCGGCGACCGGCGCCGAGCGCCGGCCTGGCGCCGTTCCCGGCGCCAGCTGCGGCCGCGCTCAGCCGCCCGGGCCGGCTTCCAGGTAGTCCAGCGCCAGCTGCAGCATGGCGCGGGTGCCGAGGGTGAGCGCGCTCTCGTCCATCAGGAACTGCGGCGAGTGGTTGGACGGCGCGGCGCGCGGGTCGATGCCTTCGCCGGTGGCGCCGACGAAGAAGAAGAACCCGGGCACGCGCAGGGCGTACTCGGAGAAGTCCTCGGCGCCGGTGATCAGCGGCATCGCGACGACCTGGCCGTCGCCGGCGACCTTGCGCAGCGACGGCAGCACCCGCTCGGTGAGCGCCGGGTCGTTGCGGGTCACCGGGTTGCCGCGTTCGGCCGGCACCTCCAGCTCGACGGTGGCGCCGTGCGCGGCGGCGACCTGGGTGGCGGTCTGCCGCAGGTGCTCGAACACCGCGTCGCGCATGTCCGGCTCGAAGGTGCGGATGGTGCCGATCAGCTCGACCTCGTCGGGGATGATGTTGAAGCGGATGCCGCCCTTGATCGCGCCGAAGCTCAGCACCACCGGCTGCCGGGTGATGTCCATGCGCCGGCTGACGATCGCCTGGCTGGTGGACACGATGTCGGCGGCGGCGACGATCGGGTCGACGCCGCCCCAGGGCCGCGAGCCATGCGTCTGGCGGCCCTTGACGACGATCCGGAAGCGGTCCGAGGCGGCCATCAGCGGCCCGGAGCGGTAGCCGAGCTGGCCGGCGCGCAGCGTCGAGAAGACATGCAGGCCGAACACCGCCTCCGGCCGGAAGTCCTCGAACAGGCCTTCCTCGAGCATCATCAGCGCGCCGCCCTCCTCGCCCTCGGGCGGGCCCTCCTCGGCGGGCTGGAAGATGAACATGACCTCGCCGGGCAGGCGGTCGCGGATCGAGACCAGGGCCTGGGCCACGCCCATCAGGATGGCGACATGGGCGTCGTGGCCGCAGGCGTGCATGACGCCGACCGTCTCGCCCCGGTACTCGGTGGTGACCGTCGAGGCGAACGGCAGGCCGGTCGCCTCGGTGACCGGCAACGCGTCCATGTCGGCACGCAGCGCGATGCGCGGGCCGGGCCGGCCGCCCCTGAGCACCGCGGCGACGCCGGTGTGGGCGATCCCGGTACGCGGTTCCAGGCCCAGGCCGCGCAGGTGTTCGGCGACCAGGGCCGCGGTCCGGAACTCGCGGTTGCCCAGTTCGGGGTGGCGGTGGATGTCCCGGCGCCAGTCGCGGACGGCCGCGTCGACCGCGGCCGCCAGGGCCTCGACCTCGGCGGCCGGCGCCGGAGGCGCGGCGGCGGCGGCGACCGCCAGCAGGGCCGCGGTGTACAGGTGTCGCAGGTTCATCGGTCTCCCTCCGTTGGCCGGGAGGATCGCCCGTGCCGTCCGGCAACCTCCGACCGGCCGGGACCTCCCTGGCCGTCGAGTATCCCACCTGGCCGCCGGTCGGGCGGCGACGCGCTCCTCGCCGGCAGCAGCAGGGCCACCAGACAGGCCAGCACCGGCCACAGCAGGTAGCGGAACTCGGCGCTGGGCGCCAGCAGCGGCAGCGGCAGGCAGTAGGTCGCCGCCGACGCCAGCAGCGGCCAGGCCAGCGGATGCCGGCGCCGGCGGCCCAGCGTCGCCAGCAGCGCGGCCAGCGCATAGGGCCACAGCGCGAACGCCGGCGTCGCCGCCAGCCAGGCCAGCGCCCCGACCAGCCGGTCGCGCAGGACGTTGGCGGGCATCGCCACCGGCGCACCCAGCCGCGGCTGCACCATCGCCGGCGCCAGCACCAGGCCGACCGGACGCGCCGAGGGGACCAGGCCGAACAGCAGGGCGGACAGGCGCAGACGGTGCCCGGCCATGGCGCCGGGGCTGTCCCGCCAGGCCGCCAGCCAGGCCGCGCGCAGGCTGGCGTGGCGCGCCGGATCGGGCGGGTTGTAGAGGCTGATCAGCAGCTGGCCGGTGTCGAACACCGAGGTGTTGCTCCAGGGCGTGAAGGCTGCCGCCAGGGTCGGCAGGTCGAGGTCGGGATGGCGCCAGTCCGGCGGGATCCGCATCGCGTCCTCGGCGATCGACACCGCGGCCAGGTCCCACACCGCGGTCACCGGCCAGACCGCGCGCTGCGCCACCGACGGGTGCCGCGCCGGCAGGGCCGCGAGCACGGCCACCGCCGCGGTCAGCACGGCGGCGGCCGCCAGCCGGCGCCAGCGGCCGGCGATGCCGGCCTGCGCGGCAAGCCACCAGGCCAGCGGCGGCACCAGGGCGATGGCGTTGTGGCGCCAGGCGCAGGCCAGCACCAGGGCCAGCGCCGCGATCGCCAGCGCGACGGCGCGGCGGCGGCCGGGCGGGCACCGGCCGGCGTGCACCAGCGCGGCCAGCGCCAGCAGGGCGAAGCCCGCCATCGGCACGTCCTTCCACAGGTGCACGCTGGTCACCAGCACCGGCGGCGCCAGGCCCAGCACCACGACGAAGGCGACCCGCGCGGCGGAGTTCCGGAACAGGCCGGTCGCCAGCCACGCCAGGGCGCCCCACAGCAGCACGGTGTGCACCGCGAACAGGCCGCCCGGTCCGGGCAGCAGCCGCTCGGTCAGCGCCCAGCTCCAGGCCATCGCCGGCGGATGCACGCTGGTCCAGGCGCCGCTGCGGGCCTGGTCGAGCTGCTCGGCGGAATCCGGGCTCATGAAGCCGGGCCAGAACACCGCGAGCACCAGGGCGACGCCGACCGCCGCGGCCAGCCAGGCCGAGGCGGCGGCAAGGGCGGGGCGGCGTACGCCGTTCACGTCGCGTTCTCCCCCGGTCCGTCGCCGCGAATTCGCGACGGTGCGGCGGTCTGCCGCGAGACGCGCGATGCCGGTCGTGCGCGTCGACCGCACGTCCGGCGCGGGCAGGTCGCGGCGCGACGCCGGCCGGCCGGCGCGCTCACGGTCGGGCCCGGCGCGCGCCCGGCGGCGCCAGCGCCAGCATGCCGGCCAGGGCGACCAGGGCCAGGCCGGGGGCCAGGTAACGCAGCTCGGCGCTCGCCGCCAGCACCGCCAGCGGCAGGGCATAGGCCCAGGCCGAGCCGACCAGGGCCAGGCCCAGCCAGGCCCGCGGATCCCGGGCACGGCGCCGCCAGAAAACCACCGCCAGCGCCAGGGCCGCCAGCAGCCACGGCCAGGGCGCGACCAGCGGATGGCCGGCGGCGGCCGCCAGCGTCCGCGCCAGACCCTGGCGCACCGGGTCCTCGGGGATCGCCAGCGGCGGGTTGTCGGCGAGCGCGACATGACCGGGCGAGAACGCCTGCGGGGGCCCCAGCCCGGCCGGTGGCAGGCCCAGCTGGATGCGCGCCAGGCGCCAGCGATGGCCCCAGTAGGCCCCGGGCTCGCGCCAGGGCAGCGCCAGCCAGGCCTGGCGCAGGGCCTGCCGCTCGGCCTCGTCGTAGGGCTCCAGCAAGGACAGCTTGAGCAGGCCCGGCCCGAACAGCGGCACGTTGTTGTCGGGCCGGAAGTGCGGGCGCAGGTCCTCGACCGCCACCTCGCCCTTGCGCAGCGCGGCCGGTACCTGCATCGCGCCGGTCGCCACCGACACCGCCGCCAGGTCCCACAGCGCCAGGGTCGGCCAGAACTCGACGCGCTGCACGGCCGGATGCCGCGCCGGCAGCTGCGCGAGCACCGCCAGCACCAGGGTCGCCGCCAGCGTCGGCACCAGCAGCGCCAGGCCGCGCAGGCGCCCGGCACTACCCCGCCAGATCAGCCAGGGCAGCAGCGGCAGGGCGGCGGTCAGGCCGTTGTGGCGCAGCGCCGCGACCGCAAGCAGGCAGACGGCGGCAGCCATCAGCGGACCGCGCCGGGCCTTCGGCCGCCCGGCCTCGGCCAGCATCAGGGCGGCCGCCAGCGCCAGCACCGCCATCAGCAGGACGTCCTTCCAGACATGGCCGAGCAGGCCGAACAACGGCGGCGCGGCGCCGGCCAGCAGCACCGCCGCGACCTGGGCGCGCGCGCGTGCGAACAGGCTGGCGGCGGCCAGGCCGATCGCCGCCCACCACAGCGCGAGCTGCACCAGCAGGGGGCCGGCCGGGCCGGGCAGCACCGGTTCGGTGGCCCGCCAGAGCAGGGCCATCAGCGGCGGGTGGTGGTCGCTGAACTGGCCGTGCCGGACCTGGTACCACTGGTGCGCGGTGTCGAAGCTCACGTAGCCGGGCCAGAACAGCCAGACGCAGCAGGCGAAGGCGGCCAGCGCCGCCCAGGCCGCCGGCGGCGGGCGCCAGGTCACGGCTGGTGCTCCAGCGCCAGGTAGGCGACGTCCTGCATCTCGATCAGGCGGCTGGCGGTGCGCTGGAACTGGCCGGCGAGGCGGCCCGCCGCGTACAGCGCCTCGACCGGTACGGCGGCCGCCACCAGCAGCTTGACCTTGTGGTCGTAGAAGGCGTCGACCAGGTGGATCAGGCGCTTCGCGGCATCGTCCAGGAGCGGCGGACCCAGCGCCGGCACGCCGCCGACCAGCACGGTGTTGAAGCTGCGCGCCAGTTCCAGGTAGTCGGCGACCGCGCGCGGTCCCTGGCAGAGTACCGCGAAGTCGAACCAGGCGACGCCATCGGCCAGCGCCCGCGCCGGGATCGCGCGGCCCTCGACCTCGAGCGCGGCCTCGTGCTGCACCGGGCCCGGCGCCAGCGCCTGGAAGCGCGCCGCCAGGGCGGCATCGGCGCGCGCGGGGTCGGGCTCGACCAGGTAGACCGGTGCCTGGCGCAGGCTGCGCAGGCGGTGGTCGGTGTCGGAGACCAGTTCGACCACCTCGCACTGCGTCTCCAGGTGGGCGATCGCCGGCAGGAAGCGGTTGCGCTGCAGGCCGTCGCGGTACAGGTCCGCCGGCGCCGTGTTCGAGGTGGTCGCCAGCACCACGCCGGCGCCGTGCAGTCCGCGCAGCAGACCGGCCATCAGCATGGCGTCGCCGATGTCGTGCACCAGGAACTCGTCCAGGCACAGCAGCCGGCACTGCCGGCGCAGCGACTGCGCGAACCTGGGCAGCGGGTCGGCCACCCCGGCCAGGCGCAGCTCGCGCAGGGCCTGGTGGACTTCGCCCATGAAGCGGTGGAAGTGGCGGCGCTGCACGGTGTCCGGGGGCAGTTGTCCGGCCAGCAGGTCGACCAGGAAGGTCTTGCCGCGGCCGACCCCGCCCCACAGGTACAGGCCCCGCGGCGCGGCGGCGGCACCACCGGGGCGCAGCCGCGCCAGCAGCCCGCCGCGCGCGGGTGCGCGCAGTTGCGCGTGCAGGCGATCCAGGTACGGCAGCACCCGGCGCTGCGCCGGGTCATCCTGCCAGCGGCCGGCCTCGACGCCGGCCTGCCAGGCGGCCGAGGGCGCCGCCGCGGCCGCTTCAGGCATCGCGCAGCGGCGGCAGGTTGCCCTTGACGGCGTTCTTCAGGGCGCCGCGCAGGTCCATCAGGCGGCGATGGAAGAAGTGGCCGGTTTCCGGCATGCGGATCAGCTGTACCGGCGGCCTTACCGTCGCGGCCCAGTCGAACACCGCCTGCGGCGAGACCACCTCGTCCTCCTCGCCCTGGATTACCAGCCACGGGCAGTCGGGGCGGCGCAGGCCGGCCATGTCGAAGTTCTCGACCGCCGGGCCGATGCTGACCAGCTGCCGCACCGGCAGGTCCTGGGCGGCGCGGGCGGCCACGTAGGCACCGAACGAGAAGCCGGCCAGCCAGAGTTGGTCGCCCGGTCGGACCTCTTCCAGCCAGGCGGCGATGGCACGCACGTCCTCGGCCTCGCCGGCGCCGTTGTCGTAGCTGCCGGCGGACTCGCCGACGCCGCGGAAGTTGAAGCGCAGCACCGCCAGGCCCAGCTCGCGCAGGCTGCGCGCGGTCATGGTCACCACCTTGTTGTGCATGGTCCCCTCGTGCAGGGGATGCGGGTGGCAGACGATGGCGGTGCCGGCGCGCGCCTTGTCGGGTTCGGGCAGCTCGACCAGGGCCTCGATGGCGCCGGCCGGGCCGGCCAGCGTCAGTTCCCCGGACTGCGCCGGGAAGCGCTCGGGCGCCGCCATGGCCTCAGGCACCCCGGATCCGGAGCGCGCCGGGCACGGGGCGGCGACGCAGCGGCACGCGGCCAGGCCCGCCGGACAGCGGGCGGGGCCCGGCCAGCTGAGGGGCAGGCGGCGGTGGCAGGAGGGGTGTGTTCACGCCGGATCACTATAGCGCAGCGCCACGCGCCCCCGCCGCCGCGACAACGGCGGCTGAACGTCGTCCCGGCGGGTTCGGCCGGCACTTGCGCAGGCCGTGAATCGGATTCACAATCGCGCCCCTTTCCTGAACCCGATGGTATGGCAATTCATCCGGACCGCCAGCAGGCGATGGCCCGCCGCGAGCAGCTGATCCTGGACACCGCCCGGGATCTGATCCAGCGCGAGGGACTGCTGACCCTGCAGATGTCCCGGCTGGCGCGCGCCTGCGGCCTGGCCGTGGGCACCTTGTACCTGCACTTCGACACCAAGGAAGACCTGCTGCTGGCGCTGGCCACCGGCAATGCCGAGAGCCGGCTCGGCCTGTTCGCGCGGGCGGCGGCCTGGAACGGCCCCAGCCGCGAGCGCCTGCTGGCGGTCGCCGTGGCCGACACCCTGGCCCTGGAACAGGCGCCCGAACTGTTCCGCCTGCACCAGTACGTGCTCACCGAAGTGGTCTGGAACGCCGCCTCGCTCCGGCAGCGGCAGCGCATGCTGGACGCCACCGCGCCGATCCAGTCCCTGCTCGACGGCATCGTCGCCCGGGCGATCGCCGACGGCGACCTGCCCGACACCCACGGCATGGCCGCGCGCGAGCTGGTGCTCGGCGCCTGGTGCCAGTGCCTGGGCATGCACACCCTGGCCCACGCCGAGGGCCTGCTCGACAGCCACGAGGTCAGGCAGCCGTACCGGCTGCTGTTCAAGCAGCTCAACCTGCTGCTCAACGGCTACGGCTGGCTGCCGCTGATGGCGCCGGTCGAAGACGCCGCGGTGGCCGCCCAGGTCGAGCGCCTGTGCCGGCACGTCTTCGACCTGCCCCTGCCGTTCTGCGTCGCGCATGCGCGCCGCCTCGCCCCCGATTCCCGCCCTGCCACGGAAGCCTCCCGATGAACCGACGCGACCGCACCGTCCAGCCGCACCGCTCCACCGCCCTGCGCATGCTCCTGATGCTGATCGTCGTCGGCGCGGTGTTCGGCGCGATCTTCGGGCTCAAGTGGTACGGCACGAAGATGATGAACCAGGCGATGGACAACATGCCGATGCCACCGGCCTCGATCACTGCCGCCGTGGCCCGCCAGGAGCAGTGGGGCGACAGCCTTGCCGCGATCGGCAGCCTGGCGGCGGTGAACGGCACCCACGTCACCACCGAGGCCGCGGGCGTGGTCAGCGCGATCCGCTTCGAGTCCGGCCACCAGGTCGCGCGCGGCGACGTGCTGCTGCAGCTCGACGCCACCACCGAGCTGGCCAGCCTGCGCGCCCTGGAGGCCGGCCTGCGCCTGGCGCTCACCCAGCGCGACCGCTTCCGCGAGCTGTACCAGGAGCGCAAGCTGGTCGCCCGCGCCGACCTCGACCAGCGCGAGAGCGAGGTCGAGCAGTTGCAGGCGCAGGTCGAGGCGCAGCGCGCCCTGGTCGCGCGCAAGACCATCCGGGCGCCGTTCGCCGGCCGGCTCGGCATCCGCCAGGTCAACCTGGGCCAGTACCTGAACCCCGGCGACGCCATCGTCAGCCTGCAGTCGCTCGATCCCATCCACCTGGACTTCAGCGTGCCCGAGCAGCGCCTGGCCGAGATCCGCACCGGCCTGCCGGTGACCGCCCAGGTCGACGCGGCGCCCGGGCGCAGCTTCGAGGGGACGGTCACCGCCATCGAGCCCGAGGTCGACCTCGCCACCCGCAACGTGCGCGTGCAGGCGACCCTGGCTAACCCGGACGGCCTGCTGCGCCCGGGCACCTCGGCCCGGGTCGCCGCCGGCGTCGGCGAGCCGCGCACCGTGGTGGTGATCCCGCAGACGGCGGTCAGCTTCAATCCCTACGGCAACTCCGTGTACGTGATCGGCAGCGGCCGGACGGACGGCGACCGCGCAGTGCCGGAACAGGACGCCGCCGGCGACGCCGACCCCGGCCAGGCGGCGCCGCCGGTGCAGGTCGAGGGCGACACCCTGACCGTCAGCCAGCGCTTCATCCGCACCGGTGCCAGCCGCGGCGACCTGGTCGCCGTGCTCGAGGGCCTGCGGCCGGGCGAGCGGGTCGCCACCAGCGGCCTGCTCAAGCTGCGCAACGGCGCCACCGTGGTGATCAACGACCGCGTCGAACCGACCGCCGAGGCCGAGCCGGCCCCGGACAACCGCTGAGCCCGCGCCACCGCATCGCCAGGAGGCGCCCCCGACCATGAAATTCACCGACATCTTCGTCAACAAGCCGGTGCTGGCCAGCGTGGTCAGCCTGTTCATCCTTCTGCTCGGCCTGCGCGCCGGCAGCGAGCTGAACGTGCGCCAGTACCCGGAGCTGCAGAACGCGGTGATCAACGTCACCACCGCCTACTTCGGCGCCGACGCCGACCTGATCCAGGGCTTCATCACCACGCCGCTGGAGCGCGAGGTCGCCAGCGCCGAGGGCATCGACTACCTGGTCAGCAGCTCCAGCGCCGGGATCAGCCAGATCCAGGCCTACCTGCGCCTGGACTACGACCCCAACGAGGCGCTGACCCAGATCGCGGCCAAGGTCAACAAGCTGCGCGGCGAGCTGCCGGCGGCCTCCGAGGACCCGGTGATCGAGCTGCAGCAGGGCGAGCAGATCGCCGCCATGTACCTGTCGTTCTCCAGCGAGATCCTGACCAACAACCAGATCACCGACTACCTGGTGCGCGTGGTCGAGCCCAAGCTGGCCACCCTGCCCGGCGTGCAGCGCGCGCAGATCCTGGGCAGCGGGAGCTTCGCAATGCGGGTCTGGTTGAAGCCGGACCGGATGGCCGCGCTCGGCGTCACCGCCAGCGACGTCTGGGCGGCCCTGCAGAACAACTCGGTGCTGTCGGCGGTCGGCGCCACCAAGGGCCAGATGGTGTCGATCGACCTGACCGCGCGCACCGACCTGCGCAACGAGGACGAGTTCCGGCAGCTGGTGGTGCGCGAGCAGGACGGCGCGATCATCCGGCTCGGCGACCTCGCCGACGTCGAGCTGGGCTCGGAGAGCTACGGCAGCTCGGTGCAGTTCAACGGCGACCGCGCCACCTTCATCGGCGTGTTCGTGTCGCCGGACGCCAATTCCCTGGACGTGATCCGGGCGGTGCGCGAGGTCTGGGACGCCGAGATCACCCCGCAGCTGCCCGAGGGCATGAGCGCGGCGATCCCCTACGACAGCACCCGCTACATCGAGGACGCCATCGGCGAGGTGGTGCGCACCATCGTCGAGGCGGTGCTGATCGTCATCGTGGTGATCTTCCTGTTCCTGGGCTCGCTGCGCAGCGTGCTGATCCCGGCGATCGCGGTGCCGCTGTCCCTGGTCGGCGCCCTGTTCCTGATGCTGCTGATGGGCTTCACCATCAACCTGCTGACCCTGCTGGCGATGGTGCTGGCGATCGGCATCGTGGTCGACGACGCGATCATCGTGCTGGAGAACATCCACCGGCACATCGAGGAGGGCATGCGGCCCAAGGACGCGGCGCTGCGCGGCGCCCGCGAGCTGGCCTGGCCAGTGGTGGCGATGACCACCACCCTGGTCGCCGTGTACCTGCCGATCGGCTTCCTGGGCGGGCTGTCGGGCGCGCTGTTCATCGAGTTCGCGTTCACCCTGGCCGGCGCCGTGCTGCTGTCCGGCGTGATCGCCCTGACCCTGTCGCCGATGATGTGCGCCTTCCTGCTCAAGCCGCACGACGCCGGCCAGGGCCGGCTGGCCGCCTGGCTGGATGCCCGGTTCGAATCGCTGCGGCGCGCCTACCTGCGGCGCCTGCACGGCGCCCTGGAGACCAAGGCGGTGATCGCCGTGTTCGGCGCCCTGATCCTGGTGTCCACCTACTTCCTGTTCGTCACCTCGCCCAGCGAGCTGGCGCCCGAGGAGGACCAGGGCTTCGTGTTCTTCGTCGGCGAGAGCGACCCGTACAGCACCCTGGACTACCTGCAGCGCTACACCGACGAGATCGCGGTCATCGCCGAGGACGTGCCCGAGGTCGACAACATCTTCCAGATCAACGGCTTCGGCGGCGGTGGCGGCGGCTCGACAAATTCGGCGATCGGCGGTTTCGTGCTCAAGCCCTGGAGCGAGCGCGAGCGCAGCACCAAGCAGGTGCTGGAGCAGGACATCCAGCCGCGGATCGGCGAGATCGCCGCGCTGAACAGCTTCGCGGTGATCCCGCCGGCCCTGCCGACGGCCGGCGGCGGCGGCACGCCCGTGGAGTTCATCGTCGGCGGCACCGGCAGCCTGGAGGTGATCCAGGAACTGGCCGGCGAGATCCTGGGCCGCGCCTACGGCAGCGGCAAGTTCATCTTCCTCAACACCGACCTGAAGATCGACAAGCCGCGCGTCGAAATCCTGGTCGACCGCGACAAGGCGGCCCTGCTCGGCATCGACATGCGCACGCTGAGCACCGACATGGCGGCGATGCTGTCCGGCGGCTACGCCAACCGCTTCGCGCTGGAGAACCGCTCGTACCGGGTGATCCCGCAGGTGCAGCGCAGCGACCGCCTGAACCCGGAGCAGCTCGGCAGCTTCTACACCCGCACCCGCAGCGGCGAGCTGGTGCCGCTGTCGACCCTGGTGACGCTGCAGGAGAGCGTGCAGCCACAGCAGCTCAAGCGCTTCCAGCAGCTCAACGCGGTGACCATCTCGGCGGTGCCACGGCCGGGCGTGACCCTGGGCGAGGCGCTGGGCATCCTCGAGCAGGCCGCAGCCGAAGTGCTGCCACCGGGCTATTCGGTGGACTACGCCGGGCAGTCGCGGCAGTTCAAGACCGAGGGCTCGGCGCTGATGCTGACCTTCTTCTTCGCGATCGTGGTGATCTACCTGGTCCTGGCCGCGCAGTTCGAGAGCTGGCGCGACCCGCTGATCATGCTGATCACGGTGCCGATGGCGATCTGCGGCGCGATGATCTTCGTCTCGCTCGGCCTGACCACGCTCAACATCTACACCCAGGTCGGCCTGCTGACCCTGGTCGGCGTGATCTCCAAGCACGGCATCCTGATCGTCGAGTTCGCCAACAAGCTGCAGCTTGAGTCGGGGCTGAGCAAGCGCGCGGCGATCGAGGAGGCGGCGTCGATCCGCCTGCGCCCGGTGCTGATGACCACCGCCGCCCTGGTGTTCGCGATGGTGCCGCTGCTGATCGCCACCGGCCCTGGCGCCGCCTCGCGCTTCGCGATGGGCCTGGTGATCGCCAGCGGCATGACCCTGGGTACCGCGTTCACCCTGTTCGTACTGCCGGCCATGTACCTGTACCTGGCGCGCGACCACGGCGGCACCCTGGAAACCCTGCCGCCCGAGGGCCACGCGCAGCCGTCCGCGGCCTGAGTGGTCGAGATCCGAGATCCGAGATCCGGGATCCGGGATCCGGGATCCGAGATCCGAGATCCGAGATCCGAGATCCGATGACGAGCACGTTGCCGATGACCATGCCGAGGTCGA
>DDTN01000047.1 GCA_002344355.1 Proteobacteria bacterium UBA2363
GGGCGCCGAGATCGAGCTGGGCGACGTCATGCTGCTGGCCGATGGCGACGCCATCACCGTCGGCGCGCCGCTGGTCGACGGCGGCAAGGTCACCGCCAAGGTGATCGGCCATGGCCGCGCCGACAAGGTGCATATCGTCAAGTTCCGCCGGCGCAAGCACCATCGCAAGCAGATGGGCCATCGCCAGCACTACACCGAGATCGAGATCACCGGCATCGCCGGCGGCTCGAAGAAGTCCAGCGACAAGGAGTAAGCCGCCATGGCACACAAGAAGGGCGTAGGTTCCTCGCGCAACGGCCGCGATTCCAACCCGAAGATGCTGGGCGTCAAGATCTACGGCGGCCAGGCGATCGAGGCCGGCAACATCATCGTCCGCCAGCGCGGTACCCAGTTCCATCCGGGTCTGAACGTCGGCCTGGGCCGCGACCACACCCTGTTCGCGCTGGCCGACGGCACCGTCGAGTTCACCGTCAAGGGCCCGAAGAAGCGCCGCACGGTCAACGTCGTCGCCGGCTGAGCGCCCGCGCCACGCGTGCAACGCCAGGCCCCGCCCCGCGCGGGGCCTTTCGTTTCCGGGCCCGCGAACCAGCCGGCGTCGCCCGCCGCGGCAAGCGCGTGACGTATGCTCTTTCCGGTCCCCGGTCCCCGGTCCCCGGTCCCCGGTCCCCGGTCCCCGGTCCCCGGTCCCCGGTCCATCCACTTCCCAAGCCCCGCCCGCCATGAAGTTCGTCGATGAAGCCGAGATCCTGGTCGCCGCCGGCAATGGCGGCAACGGCTGCGTGAGCTTCCGGCGCGAGAAGTTCATCCCGTTCGGCGGCCCGGACGGCGGCGACGGCGGCCGCGGCGGCAGCGTCTGGCTGGTCGCCGACGAGAACCTCAACACCCTTGTCGACTTCCGCCACCAGCGCCGCTTCCGCGCGCGCCGCGGCGAGAACGGCGCCGGCCGGCAGATGACCGGCCACGGCGGCGAGGACGTGCGCATCCAGGTGCCGGTCGGCACCGTGGTGATCAACGTCGACACCGAGGAGGTGATCGGCGACCTCACCACGCACGGCCAGGAACTGCTGGTCGCCCGCGGCGGCGACGGCGGCCGCGGCAACATCAATTTCAAGAGCTCGACCAACCGGGCGCCGCGCAAGGCCACCCCGGGCTTTCCCGGCGAGGAGCGCAGCCTGCGCCTGGAGCTCAAGCTGCTCGCCGACGTCGGCCTGCTCGGCTTCCCCAACGCCGGCAAGAGCACCTTCATCCGGGCGGTCTCGGCGGCCACCCCGAAGGTCGCCGACTACCCGTTCACCACGCTGTCGCCCAAGCTCGGCGTGGTCAGCATCGAGCCGCACAAGAGCTTCGTGATCGCCGACATCCCGGGCCTGATCGAAGGCGCCGCCGAGGGTGCCGGCCTGGGCATCCAGTTCCTGCGCCACCTGCAGCGCAACCGCCTGCTCCTGCACCTGGTCGACCTGGCGCCGATGGACGGCGCCGACCCGGTCGCCCAGGTGCGCGCCATCGAGAGCGAGCTGGAGCGTTTCGACCCGGAGCTGCTGCAGCGGCCGCGCTGGCTGGTGCTGAACAAGGCCGACCTGCTGCCCGAGGACGAGCGCCAGGCACGCGCCGCCCGGATCGTCGAGGACCTGGGCTGGACCGCGCCCTGGTTCGTGGTCTCGGCGATCGGCCGCGAGGGCACCTGGCAGGTCGCCCAGAAGGTGTTCGAGTTCCTCGACGGCCAGCGCCAGGCTGCGCTGGACCGCGCCGCCGAGGAAGCGCCCTGGGATCCGGCCGCGTCCGATCGGGCCTGAAGGGCAGGTTGCCGGGAAGCATGCGGGGCCGGCCCCTTGGGTGAGGGTTGCCTGGCCGGATCATCCTTCCGTCGGTATGTGCATCTGCGATGGCTGCTGCTGCCCCATCCAGGGCGGCTGACGATGGGCCGACCCGGAGCCGGAGGCGCTTCAGTCCCCTTCGAGGCCGGGAATGCGCACCCCGACGACCTCATACACGCGAACCGGGACATCGGTGGTGACCGAGGCGAACAGCGCGTCCGTTGCCGCGAGCACAAGGTCGACACGCTCGACCAGCACCTCCTCGGGCGATGACGCCGAGATGGCCCGCCGGGCGGAGAGCGAGAAGACCCAGCGACGCTCCTGCCCGGGCTCGGGACTGCCGGAACCCAGGACTCTCGTCGGAAGGGAAGGGGGGCCGGCGACCGCGTTGATCGCTTCGCCGCGCACGTCCCGACGCGCCGCCCATGCGCGCTCGTATCCGGGGACGCCCATCGCAAAGCCGGTCAGCCCGCGGAGATCAAAGGCGCCACCCCGGCCGCCATCGACGGCGGAGATCCAGGTCAGGGCTTCCGCCAGCGCCGGCGCGGTCAAGGCCACACGGTCGAACTGCGCGTCCGAAATGCGCAACGCCGCGGGTCGAGTGTGGGGGGAGCGCGTATCCACGCTCTCGGAACAGGCGTCGCCACGGGTCGGCAACGCGGGCATGGCATCGGCAGGAACGGCGAGAAACGCCAGTAGCCCCACCACTGTCGGCAACGCTCCACGCATCGTTGGTCGCTCCATCACCCAGCCGTGCCAAGGCTAGGACCGTTGTGGCAATGATGCAAATGCCGCATCCGATCGGGTGTCGTCAGCGATCCGGCGCCCACAGGCCCGGACGGCATGCGCGTCGCGACCCCTGCCCAAGGTGCAGTGGCAACGTCTCCCGGCCCCTGGAGTCGGAGGTCCGGAAACGACGAAGGCCGGCGTGGGCCGGCCTTCGGGTGAGGCAGCGTCGAACCGCTTCGGGTTCAGGCGGCCAGGGCGCGGATGTGCGCCTGCAGGCGCGACTTGTGGCGCGCCGCCTTGTTGCGGTGGATCAGGCCGCGGCTGCTGTAGCGGTCGAGCAGGGGTTCGGCCGACTTGTAGGCCTCCTGCGCGGCCGGCAGGTCCTTGGCCTCGATCGCCTTGACCACCTTCTTGATGGCGGTGCGGACCATGGACTTGGCGCCCATGTTGCGCTCGCGGCGCTTGACGGCCTGCTTGGCGCGCTTCTTGGCGGATTTGATGTTGGCCAAGGGGTTCTCCGGAAACGGGTGGCTGCAAAGACCGCGCATTATGGGCGTGCCGGGCCGGCCGGTCAAGCGCCCGGTCCGGGGGGATCCCGCCGGGTCCGCGGCCGGCCGCCCGTCCAGGGCCGGCGCCTTTGCAGTGGCGTGGCCGCTGCCCCGACAATGCCGGCTTCCGCGGCGCCCCGTCCGCGCCTGGCCGCCGCCGCGTCCCGCATGAGGCTGCTCCGCTCGACCCTGGTGTTCTCGGCGCTGACCCTGGTCTCCCGGGTCTCCGGCTATGCCCGGGACATGGTCCAGGCGATCGTGTTCGGCGCCACCGGCCTGACCGACGCCTTCGTGGTCGCCTACCGGATTCCCAACTTCCTGCGCCGCATCTTCGCCGAGGGCGCCTTCGCGCAGGCCTTCGTGCCGGTGTTCAGCGCCGCCCGGCAGTCCGGCGACCGCCAGGCGCTGAAGGAACTGCTGGATCGCATTGCCGGCACCCTGTGCGCGGTGCTGCTGGTGGTGACCGGCATCGGCATCGCCGCGGCACCGGGCGTGGTGGCGGTGTTCGCGCCCGGCTACCTGGCCGACAGCGAGCGCTTCGAGGCCGCCTCGGACATGCTGCGGATCACCTTCCCGTACCTGTTCCTGGTCTCGTTGACCGCGCTCTCCGGCAGCGTGCTCAACACCTTCCAGCGCTTCGCCCTGCCGGCGCTGACGCCGATCCTGCACAACCTGGCGGTGATCGCCGCGGCGCTGTGGCTGGCGCCGCGCATGCAGGTGCCGGTGTACGCGCTGGCCTGGGGCGTGCTGGCCGCCGGCGTCATCCAGTTGCTGGTGCAGGTGCCGGCCCTGCTGCGCCTGGGCCTGCTGCCGCGGCCGCGGCCGGGCTTCTCCGACCCCGGCGTGCGCCGGGTGCTGCGGCTGATGGGGCCGGCGGTGTTCAGCGCCTCGGTGGCCCAGGTCAACCTGCTGGTCGGCACCGCCTTCGCCTCGCTGCTGGTCGCCGGCAGCCAGACCTGGCTGTACCTGGCCGACCGCCTGCTGGAGTTCCCGATCGGCATGATCGGCGTGGCGATCGGCACCGTCCTGCTGCCGACCCTGTCGCGCCGCCATGCCGCCGGCGACCAGGCCGCCTACAACGCCGGCATCGACTGGGGCGTGCGCCTGGTGCTGCTGCTGGCGCTGCCGGCGACGGTCGGCCTGGTGCTGCTGGCCGGGCCGATCTGCGCGACCTTGTACCAGCACGGCCGGTTCGGCGCCCACGACGCGCAGATGGCGGCGCTGGCGCTGGCGGCGATCGCCCTGGGCCTGCCCGGCTTCATGCTCAGCAAGGTGCTGGCGCCGGCCTTCTTCGCGCGCCAGGACACCGCCACGCCGATGCGCGCCGCGGTGATCGTGGTGGCCGTCAACCTGGTCCTGGTCAGCGCCCTGGTGCTGCCGCTGCGCGCCGCCGGCACCCCCGGCGCGCATGCCGCGATCGCGCTCAGCACCGGCCTGGGCGGCTTGCTGCAGGCGGCCCTGCTGTGGACCTGGCTGCGCCGGCGCGGGCTGTACCGGCCGCAGCGCGGCCTGGGCCGGCTGCTGGCGGCGATGCTGGCCGGTTGCGCGCTGATGGCCGGCCTGCTGCTGGCCGGCTCCGCCGCGGTCGGCCCGTTCGGGGAGCTGCCGCCCCTGTGGCGCGGGATCCACCTGGCCTGGCTGGTGGCGGCGGCGTTGGCGGTCTACGCGGCGGTCGTGGCCGGCGCCGGCGTGCGCTGGCGGCACCTGCGCGAGCCGCCGCCGGCCAGCACCGACTGACCGCACAGGCGCTGCCGCCTGGTCGAGGACCCGGCCGGGCTTGCCTTGACTCAGAGGTTGCTGCCGTCGGCGGGCGCCTCGGTGGCGAGCTCGCCGGCGCCGGGAAGATGGGCGGCCGTCGGCGGGCAGGGCACGTCGACGCCGTAGCTGGCCATCGAGATCGACCCGTAGGCATGGCCGTCGACCAGCCGGGTCACCGGCCGGCCGGTGGCCGCCGCGAAGCCGGCCAGGTACATCAGCGGCAGGAAGTGCTCGGCGGTCGGCGCTGCCCGCGGATAGTCGGGATGCTCGACCAGCCGGGCCGCGTCGCCCGGCGCCTCGCGCAGGATCTCCCACGCCGCCTCGTCGAAGCGCCGGCCCCAGTCGTACGCGGCGTCGGGGTTGCGGCGGTCCATGGCCGCCAGGTTGTGCACGACGTTGCCGCTGCCCATCAGCAGCACGCCGCGCTCGCGCAGCGCCGCCAGGCGGGCACCCAGCGCCAGGTGCCAGGCGGCCGGCTTGCCGGCGTTGATCGACAGCTGCAGCACCGGTAGGTCGGCGGCCGGGAAGGCGTGCACCAGCACCGACCAGGTGCCGTGGTCCAGGCCCCAGCTGTCGTGGTCGGCGCCGACGTGGTCGGGCCGGGCGACCTGCGCGATCTCCCCGACCAGGTCCGGCAGGCCCGGGGCCGGGTACTGCACGTCGAACAGCGCCTGCGGGAACCCGTAGAAGTCGTGGATGGTGCGCGGGCGCGCCATCGCGGTCACCGCCGTGGAATTCACGTACCAGTGCGCCGACACCATCAGGATCGCGCGCGGCCGCGGCACGCTGGCGCCCACAGCCCGCCAGCAGGCCGTCCAGCGGTTGCGCTCCAGCACGTTCATCGGGCTGCCGTGGCCCAGGAAGGCGGCGGGCATGGTGGTCATGCGGGGGCTCCGGTGGCGGTCTGCGGCCAGCTTGCCACGGGCGGTGGCCGGTCGCGCCTGCGTCCGGCACGTCCCGATGCCGGGGCGGTTCAGGATCGCCTTGCGCGGCGCGGGTTGCCGACCACGGACGAAGGCCACGCTGCCGGCTGACGGCCACAGCGCGTGGCCGGGCGGCCAGGCGCCGCCGGGCGACCTACCAGACGATGCCGTCGCCGCGTTCGATGGCAGCGCGCAGGCCGCGGGCGAACTGCGCGAACTCGTCGACGAACGGCTGGCAGGCGTAGTGGTCCAGGTCGTCGTGGCGTTCGCCACGCTGCTTGCACCAGTCCGTGAAAGCCGCCAGCGTCGAGTCCACCGTGACCGCCTCGGAGAGCGCCAGCAGTTCGGGAAGCTGGCCGGAACGGAAGGCGAAGCGCTCGTTGTGGCGATCCAGCTTCAAGGCGGCATGCCGGTCTGGCTCGTACCAGGTCTGGAACAGCGAGCCGGCACCGGTGGCAAGCGCCGGCCCGCCATTGAGGATCCAGTGGTACAGGTCGACGTTGCGGTGGTTGATGCCCCAACCGCCCAGCGACTGCGGCGCCTGTGCCGGCCAGTCCGCCGGCAGCGTCGCATCCCCGGCGTCGGGTCGGTTGCCTTCCAGGTAGTCGTGAACCCAGCCCGGCCGGGACACCAGCAGGTCGATGTGGGCGTCCGGCACCGCGAACGCGGCGAATCCCATGGCCATGCGCAACTTCCTTCGTGGGCGACCTTCCGTCCCGGGTCGCGATGGCGCGCGACCTTAGCCCGGGCAGGCCGCCAGCCGCAATGGCGCGCACCACCCCCGTCCGCGCCAGGCAGCGCGGCAGGCGGCCGGGGCGGACCGCGCCGCCCCGGCCAGCGCCGGACGGCTCAGTCCGCGACCGACGCCGAGGCGCTGCCGAAGCCGTTGGCGAACAGGCGGTCGGCGCGGTACGAGAAGACCGCGCCCCAGCGTCGCGAAAAGACGCCCTCCGGCCCGAACGGAGGCGAGTAGCCGAGCAGCGGCGCGCCGGCGATCAGGGTGCCGCTGCCGGCATCCGTGGCCAGCGCCCGCCCGAATCCGGCGCCGGCCAGCATCGATGCGTCGGTGTAGGTGCGGGCATCGACGAAGACATAGGAGGGGATGCACGGCACAGTGCTGCATTCCCCCCGGTAGCGCAGGACGCGCCCGCGTCGCGAGAAGCCGGTGTCCAGCCAGCGCGGCTGGCCGATCCACAGTTCGGAGCCGCTGTACGCCAGCGCGGTGCCGAAGCGGCTGTCGATGTGCTGCGGCTGGGTGCCGGGTTCGATCGTGCCGGTCGCCGCCCAGGTGCCCGACAAGGGACTGAGATGGAAGCTGTGCACCCGGCCGCGGCCATCGGCGCCCGGCGCGCCCACGGTCAGCAGCCGCCCGCGCAGGGCGACCGCCTCGCCGAAGCGGGCGTCGGTCTGGGGTCCCCCGGGCAGGCTGCTGGCGTACTCGAACGCCCAGTTCAGGCCGTCGCCGGGGTTGCGCCGGAACACGCGCACCATGCCGCTGTTGTTGACCGTGCCGGGGATCCCGACGGCGATGCGGTCGACGCCGTCCAGGCGGTCGATCGCCAGTGCGAAGCCCATCTGGAAGGGTGCCGGGCCGGGCACCACGTTGGCGTCGTAGACCAGCCTGCCCGGATTGATCCAGAGCTGCGGATTGAACGGCGGCGGCAGCTCGGGCTGGACGAACAGCTCCACCTCGCCGCGTGCCGGACTCTGGCCGGTGGTGTTCTGGCCGATGCAGCCAACTGCGATCCACGACGCGGCCGCCACCGCGTGGCCGCAGCGGGCGCCGGCCTGGCTGCCCAGGAAGGTGACCGGATCGACGTAGAGGCCGGCATCGTTCCGGTAGTACACCAGCGTGCGCCCGCGCTCGGCGAGTCCCTCCGAGCTGAAGCCCGGGCAGCCGATCACGGCATGACGTCCGCTCAGCGCCACGGCGGCGCCGCACCGGGCATCGCCGCCGGTGCCGAACTGCAGGAACTGGTGGGTTTCCCACTCCCCGGCGGCGTCGCGTCGGAATATGAAGGCGGCGCCGCGGACCTGGCCGCCGGCACCACGCCGCTCCGGCACCCCGACCAGCATCCAGTCGCCCTCGATCGCGACCGCGTCGCCGAAGCGAACCTGGACATCGCTGGTGTCGCCGGGGCCGTCCAGCGATGGTCCGAGTACCGTTTCCAGGGCGTAAGGGCCGCTGGGTGGGGCGACACTGGCCGGCGTCGTCGCCTGATCCGTAGCCGCCTCGGCGCCGGTTGCCGGAGCGGCCAGCGGCAGCAGCAGGGCGAGGGCGAGCAGGCGCGGGTCGCGGCGGCGGAGCGCACGGGTTCGGGCGGAGCGAAGGTCGGGTGCGGGCATCGGCGAATCCTCGGGGTCGAATGGTTCGGGCGCAGGCCGGTCCGGTCCGGGGTGACGGCACCGCGGGAGGGCGCCCGCCTGCATCGGGACGCGCCCGACGTTTCCGGCGGGCTCTCGAGGCGACACGGGATCGGGAGCGGGCAGGGGCCACCGGCGCGTTCTTGCCCGCGTTGCCCGCCTCGCGGGTGCCGGTCCGCCGCGCGGACCGGGTTGCCGCACGACCGGCGCGGCGTGCCATGTGGTGACCAAAGGCACCTTGGACATCGCCGGACGGGCGGCCAGGATTCGGCCTGTGTTCCCGACGAGGCAGAACCATGGCGGAACCCGGACGTCGCCCTCCCTGGGTCTACGCGCTGGCCGTGGCCGCGCTGGTCGTGCTGCTGTGGATCGGCTGGTCGGATGCCGACCTTCAGCCATCGCAGGACGAGGTGCGCACGGCCATCCGCGCCACCCTCCGGCGCGGCATCCAGGTGCTGGTGCAGTTCGTGGCGCCGCTGGCGCTGCTGGCCTTCCTGGCGCGCGAGTTCCTCGCCCGCGTGCGCCGCGGGCCGGACCGGTAGCCGCCTGTCGCTGCGATACCCGTCTGGTTGCGCTTCGAGTCGCCGGCCCCGTGCATGTCCGCAAGGACACCCGGTTGCCGTGCATCGGCTTGGCGGGTGGCTGACGCCGGTTGCCGGGCAGGTCCTGCTCCGTGGGGGCGCCCTTGCCGGGGCGCAGTCGTACGGAGGCTGCCGTCCAGGCGACCGATTCCAGCCTCGGCGCTGCCGGAATCGGACGGCCCGCCGTCCGCAGGCGGGCACTCGGCCGGCCGCGACCGCGTCCAGCAGGGTCTCCCCGCGGCCAGCGCGGTGGGCTTCGCGCCCTGCCCGGGGCGATCGCATCGCACGCCGCGTCCTGGCATGGTTGTTGCAACCCTGTTCGCTGCCCAGCAACGGGCGCCCGGGAACGATGCCGTGCCGACCGCAGAGCCAATCCCTGAAACCGTCCCGTCCGGCCATCCCCTGGCCTGTGCCGGCGCGGGCGGCGTCCGCCCTAGTCCGTGCCGCCTGCCGGGGGGACGCGCGTGAGCGGCGCCCTGCGGCAATCGGCGCGGCGCCTGGCCGCCCGGCCCTGGGCCAGTGCCCTGGCCGTGCTCTGCCTGGCCCTGGGCATCGGTGCGACAACGGCCGTGTTCAGCCTGCTCCAGCCGGTGTTGATCGCGCCGCTGCCCTATCCGGAGGCGGCACGCCTTCAGGTGCTGTCCCCGCAGCCCTGGATGCATGTCGGCGTTGTCGCGGAGCTGTCGGCGACGGTGGGCGAAGCGGGCGAGGTGGCCGGCTACCACCCGCGCGATTACGGCGTGCAGGCGGGCGACCGGCCTTTGGCGGCCGCCGGGGCGGAGGCGACCCCCGGCCTTTTCCGCACGCTCGGCCTGCCGTTGCTGGCCGGTCGGGTCTTCGACGCCGGGGACGCCGAAGGCGTCGCCGTGCTCGGGCTGGGCCTGGCCCAGCGGCTGTTCGGGGGCGCGGACGACGCCGTTGGCCGAGTCCTGGACGTCGACGGGCGCCCGCAACGCATCGTCGGCGTGGTCGGCGACGCCGGGCCGTTGCCCCAGCTCGATGGCGCCGGCCTGTGGCTGCCCATGGATCCGCGCGCCAGGGACGCGGAGGGCGGGCCGACCTGGATGATTCCCGTCGTGCGGTGGCGGGACGGTCTGGCGCCGGCCGCGCTCCAGGCCCGGCTGGACGCGGTGCTGGGGCGCCAGCGTGCCGAGGGCGCGCAGTTCCCGCACGACCACTACCGCTGGCATGGCCTGCGCGAGGCCCTGGTCGGCGAACACGGCCGGCAACTGCTGATGCTGCAGCTGGCCGTGGTCCTGGTGCTGCTGCTGGCCTGCGGCAATGTCGCCAGCCTGCAGCTGGCGCGGATCGCCGAGCGGAGCGGCGAGCTGGGCCTGCGCCGCGCCCTGGGCGCGACCCGCGCGCGCCTGCTGCGCCAGGTGCTGCTGGACGCCCTGTTGCTGGCGCTGGCGGGGGCGGTGCTGGCCGCGGCCCTGCTGGTCGTGGCAGCCGACCTGCTGGCGGGATCCCTGCCGGCCGAGCTCGGCAGGCTCGGGCGGCCCCGGCCGGATGCCGCGACGTTGGTCTTCCCATTCGCGCTGGCCGGCCTCAGCGCCGCGCTGTGTGCAATCCTGCCCGGCCTGCGTGCGCTCCGCGCCGGGCCTGTCGATGCCCTGGCGGCGCCGACGCGCGGCGTGGCGGGCAGGCGCGGCGGCGGCGTCGCCGGCGGTGCCCTGGTCGCCGCCGAAGTCGCGCTGACCCTGGTGCTGCTGGTCGGCGCCGGCCTGCTGCTGCGCAGCGTGCAGGTGCTGTCCGGGCAGCCGCCGGGTTTCCGCAGCGAGGGCGTGGTGACGATTCCCCTGGTCCTGCCGCCGGGCGCCCACGACGGCGTGGCGGCGATGGACGCCGCCTGGCAGTCGGTGCTTGCGGCGGTGCGCGAGGTGCCCGGCGTCGACTCGGCGGCCCTGGCGAACCGCGTGCCGCTCGCGCGCGGCGCCACCACCCGGCTGTTCGTGCCGGAAGGCGAGGACGCGCCGCGCACGGCGCAGCACGCGATCGTCAGCGCGGGCTACCTGGACGTGCTGGACATTCCCCTGCTGCGCGGCCGGTTCTTCGATGCCGGCGACCACGGCGACAGCGCGCGGGTGACGGTGGTCGACGCGGCGCTGGCCGCCCAGGTCTGGCCGGGACTGGACCCGGTCGGGCGGCGCATCCACCTGCCGATCGGCGGCGACGACCATTGGCTGACCGTGGTCGGCGTGGTCGGCGACATCCGCGGCAGCGGCCTGGCGCACGCCCCGGCGCCCGGCTTCTACATTCCGCACACCCAGCGCCCCGGGGGCGCGGCCTCGCTGGCGGTCGGCCGCCAGGCGGTGATCCTGGTGCGCACCGATGCCAGGATCGCCGGCCGCGCGGATGCCCTGCGCGAGGCGATCTGGTCGGTGCAGCCGCACCTGCCGGTGCCCGAGGTGACCGGCCTGGACGCCGTGCTCGCCGACAGCCTGGCGCCGCAGCGCTTCCGGGCCGCCATGGTCGGCGCCTTCGCCGGCCTGGCGCTGCTGCTGGCCCTGGCCGGCGTCCACGGCGTGGTTGCCCAGGTGGTCGCGCGCCGGCTGCCCGAGTTCGGCGTGCGCAAGGCGCTGGGCGCCAGCGCCGGCGACCTGCGCCGCATCGTCCTGCGCTGGGCCCTCGGCGCCGGCCTGGCCGGCGCGCTGGTCGGCCTGTTCGCCGCGCTGGCGGGCGCGCGCCTGCTGGCCTCCTGGCTGCATGGCGTCGGCCCCGCCGATCCCTGGGTCGTGCTGGCCGCGCTTGCCGTACTCCTGCTGGTCGTCCTCGCCGCCGCCCTGGCGCCGGCGCGCCGGGCGGCGCGGATCGATGCGGTGGAGGCGCTTCGGGCGCCCTGATCCGCGGGTCGAGTTCGCCAGGGGTCTGCAATAGACTGCGAATCCCCGTGTGGACGTTTCCGTTCAGCACGTCCCGAGGAGTCCGCCTGAATGACCTGCCGACGCGATGACCGGATCCGGTCGCGCCCGATCCCTGCCGTCGTCCTGTTCGCCCTTCTGCTGCTTTGCTCGATCCATCCCGTTGCCGCCTTCGTCCAGGGCGAATGGAGCGCGTACGGCGGCATGGCGCTGGGCTGCGATGGCGAGGTTAGGGACATGGTGGTTTCGCCAGAAGGGATCATCTACCTGGGTGGCTCGTTCGGAGTGTGCGGAAATGTGGCAGCCAGCAACGTTGTGGCCTTCGACCCGTCCAGTGGCGAATTCAGCCCGTTGGGGACCTCGACGGCAAACGGTGTGAACGATGGGGTATACGGCCTGGCGCTGCACCAAGGACAGCTCTACGTCACGGGGACTTTCACCCGGGCGGGCTGGACACTGCAGGCAGCCCGCATCGCACGTTGGAATGGCGTTGCCTGGTCTGCGCTGGGATCGGGTCTGAGCAACTCAGGGCTATCCGCCGCCGGCCTGGCACTGGCAGTGCACGGTGGCGAGATCGTAGTGGGAGGGCATTTCAGCCATGCCGGAGGCGCGCCAGCGAACAACATCGCCCGGTGGAACGGCACCGGCTGGCATGCCTTCGACATGGGCGGCAGCAACGGCGTTGATGGGTTGGTGAGCAAGCTAGCCAGCGACGGCGTACGCCTGTACGCCGGGGGCTACTTCTCCACCGCCGGAAGCGTCCCCGCCAATCAGCTCGCGGCATGGAGCGGCGGGGTCTGGCACTCACTGCAGGATGGCCTGGGTTGGGGTGGTGATCCGCCCCAGGTGAGCGCACTGGAAGTTCACGCGGGCAACCTGTACGTCGGCGGCTACTTCACTACAGCCGGGGGCGTCAGCACCACGGGCATCGCCCGCTGGGACGGCAGCAGCTGGCATGCTATCGGCTCGCCCTCCCACGTGTGGGGCATCAACAGCATCAGCGCCGGTCCGGACGGCCTGGTGGTCACCGGGGTTTTTACCCAGGCGGGGGGCGTCGAGGCCAACGGGCTTGCGCGTTGGGATGGAACACAGTGGCATGCCATGGGCGCTGGGCTCCGGCGCGGCGACAGCGGCGCCGGACAGTCGCTTCTGCGGCTGGGCGACGATCTTTACGTCGGCGGCTTGTTCACCTTCGTTGACGACGGACTTGCCGTGAATATTGCCAAGCTGAGCAACGGCCAATGGCAGCCCGTCGCGGTCGCGCCTGCCCACGGATTGCATGCCGAGTTCCGCAACAACGCACCCCACTGGCCGACGGCGATGGCGTCGTTCGGCGGCTCGCTGTATGCCGCGGGCCGGATCACCCTGGCCGGTGACCAGTTGGTGAACAACATTGCGCGTTGGGATGGCGCTCAGTGGCATCCGTTGAGCGGTCCTTCCGGCATGGGCGTGGACGACGACGTCCACGATCTCCTGGAATGGGACGGCACCTTGTGGCTGGCTGGCCGGTTCTCCCGGGCCGGCGGCCTGGACTCGCCGCTGATCGCCCGCTGGACGGGCAGCACCTGGGTGCCGTTCCAGGCGGATCTGGCGCTCGACGGAAACTCGAGTTCGACGATTCGCGCGCTGGCTACCGATGGGCAGAACCTGTACGTGGCAGGGCGATTTGCTTCCATAGGAGGCGTGGCCGCCAACGGCGTTGCCCGGTGGGACGGAGAGGCCTGGCATGCCTTGGGTGACGGCTTCGGTCTGGAAGGCACCGTTATGGATCTGGTGATGCACGAGGGCAGGCTGTTGGCTGCAGGCAGAACCAGCAACGACTGGGACAGTCCGGCCGTCGTCTGGGAGTGGAACGGAGTTGGTTGGGATGGGGCCCAGTTTGGCTGGTGGGCGGGCGGAAACTCGCCGGCGAGTGTGGATCGACTGGTATCCACGGTCTGGGGAGTGATTGCCATCGGCCACTTCGATAGGGTTAGCGGCCTAAGGACCAACAATGTTGCCCGGCGTGTTGGGCCGGGGATGTGGTGGGGCACAGGGGGCAACGACCCGGGGTGGGAGACCCCGATATCCGCTGTGGTGCCGTTCGAGGAGGGGATCGTCATCACACTGGCGGATCGGATTGAAGCGGTCACATTCGTCAGCGTGCTCTACAAGAGAATGGACGATGAGTGCTTCAGTTCGTGTTGGTGGTATCTCGGAAACATTCAGACGTCTGCTACACCTAACCAGAATGGTGTGAGCGCCCTGGCACTCCATCGGGGGCGGCTCTTTGCGGGTGGCGGATTCTCGAACCTGCTGCAAGGCAACCGACGAAAGGCCGCACTCGGCTTGGCCGTGTTCGAGCCGGACCGCATCTTTGGCTCCACCAACGAAGTCCCATGAAGGGGTTGGGTCAGGGTCGGGGGTCTCAGCCATTCCCTGGTGAACCGCCCCGGCTTTCCCGG
>DDTN01000045.1 GCA_002344355.1 Proteobacteria bacterium UBA2363
CTACGGCCGCGCCATGCAGCAGGCGGCGCTCAAGCTGTGGGCGGCCGACATGGCCGGCAATTACGGCAAGGCGCAGCAGACCGTCTACGAGCGCGCCCGCGCCAACGGCCTGGCCGCGCTCGGCCAGTGGCAGGGCTGAAGCCGTCCGACCCTGACTTCCGTAACTTGCCCGTCCGCGGGCACCTGCCACACTGGCGGCGCCGGCCGGGACCTTCCCGCCGGCGCCGCTTCGTTTCCATGACCCGTTTCGAGGATCCAGCCGCGATGAACGCGATCACCGTGCAGCCCCTCAAGCAGCTCGACAAGGCCCTGTCCGGCCTGCGCCAGATCGGCCTGCTGCCCGCCGACACCCGGTCCGAGGAGGCGCCGGTGGTGGCGCTGATCGACCGCATCGCCCACCTCGACCAGGACAAGGCGGTGGCGATCGCGCGCACCCTGGCCCAGGCCAGCCTGTTCAACCAGGTGGTCCGCGACAACATCGACGCGATGCGCATCGGCGAACGCTACAAGGCGATCGCCCAGGGCTTCGATTCGATCCGCGACGACGCCAGGCGGATGGTCGAGCAGGTCGAGGACGGCCGCATCGACACCTTCGAGCGCCTGTCCAACATCTGGATGAAGGTGACCCGCGGCGACATCCCGGCGCGCTTCGACAGGATCCGCGGCACCTACCTGGAGGTCGCCGCCGATTCGCGCGACCAGATCCAGCGCGAACAGGTGATCCTGGAGGCCTACCGCGACTTCCGGGTCGCCCTGAAGGAGTCGCAGGTGCTGGCCTTCGGCCTGCTGCGCCAGGCCGAGGCGGTGCTCGAGCAGGCGCGTGCCGCGCTCGCCCAGGCCGGGCAGGCCCTGGCCGATGCCGGCACCGACGACCGCGAGGCGCTGGCCGGGCTGGAGCTGGAGCGCGACCGCCGGCTGCGCGAGGTGCAGGACGAGGACAAGCGCTACCAGATCGCCAAGGACCTGGCCGAGAACCTGTCGATCGCCTACAACACCTCCGAGGTGATCATGGCGCGGCTGATGCAGATCACCGACGCCAAGGAGCGCGTGTACTCGCAGGCGGTGACCTTCTTCGGGACCAACGAGACGGTGTTCACCGCGCTGTCGGCCTCGTTCACCGGCATGCACGGCCTGCACGAGTCGACCCAGACCCTGGAGGCCATGAAGGAAGGCATCAACAAGAGCCTGGAGACCCTGGGCGAGGTCGGCGACGCGGTCCAGGAGGCGGCGATCCGCGCCGGCTACGGCCCGACCATCCGCGCCGAGTCGGTGCAGAAGCTGGTCGACGCCGTGGTCGGCTTCCAGCAGCGGGCGCAGGCGATCGTCGAGGAGATGCGCGCGCTGTCCGAGCGCAACGAGATCGAGGTGCGCGAGGCGGTCGAGGACGGCAAGCGCCGCCTGGTCGAGCTGGCCAGCCAGGCGCGGTCGCTGCCGGGTCCGGCGGCGACCGGCGCCTGAGGCCGCCGGCGGTCCCGCCCCCATGCGACCGGTCCCGCCCGAGCCTGCGGTCCAGCCGTCGCGTGCAGCGGCGCCGCCGGCGCTGCCCCTGGCCGAGCCTGCAGGCGGCGGCGAGGCCGGCCGCCTGGAGGGGCTCATGCTGGCCATGGACGTCGTCGACACCCTGCGCCACCAGGTCGACCTCGCCGAGCACGCGCTGTCCGAGCGCGAGCGCGACGCCGCCCTGGTGGCCCGGATCCGGTCGATCTACGCCGGCCAGGGCATCGAGGTCAGCGACGCGGTGATCGTCGAGGGGGTCGAGGCGCTCAAGCGCGACCGCTTCGTGTACCGGCCGCCGCGACCGGGTCCGGGACGCCTGCTGGCGCGCATGTACGTGGCGCGCGACCGGGCCTGGCCCTGGCTGCTGGCTGCGGGTGTCCTGGTCGCGGTCGCCTGGCTGCTGGCGCGGCTGCTCGCGGGCCTGCTGCCATGATCCGAGGCAACCGCGCCTATGCCGAGATCAACGGCCGCATCGAGTCGTTGCGCGGCCAGGTCGCCGCGCAGGCCCGGCGGATGGGCGTGCTGAGCGCGCGGATCGAACAGCTCCACGCCGAGGAGGCGCGGCACGCCGCCGGGTTGGCCAAGGTGCGCCTGGATGCGGTGCAGGCCAGCGAGGCCGGCGAGGTGCTCGGCCGCGCCGAGCGGGTCGCCGCCGGCGAGATGGCGCGCTGGCAGGCCGCCCTGGACGCGGTGGAGTCCGAGCTGGGCACCTCGCAGGCGCGCCAGCAGGACCTGGAGCGGCAGCGCGAGACCCTGTCCGATGCGATCGACCGGCGCCGGGACGAGCGGGCGCGCCTGGCCAGCGCGGTGGCGGCGCGCCACGGCGACGATCCGCAATGGCGGGCCCAGTCGGAACGGATGCAGGCGCTGGCCTCGCAGGCCACGCTGGCCCTGGACAAGGCGGCCCTGGCCCAGGCCGACCGCCTGGACAAGGGCCGGCCCTATGAGGAGGACCCGCTGTTCGCCTACCTCTGGCGGCGCGGCTACGGCGGCCCGGAGTACCGGGCCGGCGCCCTGGTCCGCCTGCTCGATGGCTGGGTGGCGCGGCGCGTGGGCTGGCCGGTCGCGTCGCGCGACTACCGGTTGCTCACGGCGCTGCCCCTGCACCTGGCCGCGCATGCCCGGCGCCTGGAGGCCGACCGTGCCGAGGCGCAACAGGCGCTGTCGCGGCGCGAGGCCCAGCTGCTCGCCGAAGCCGGCGACGACCGGCTGGCGGCCGCGCAGGCCGAGGACGAGACGCGCCTGGCCGCGCTGCTGCCGGTGCTCGCTGCGGAGGAAGCGCGTCATGGCGGGCTGCTGGCGCGCCGCGCCGAACTCGCCCAGGGCGGCGACGAGTTCACGCGCCGGGCGCTGGAGGCGCTGCAGGCCGCGATCGCCGGCATTCCCGCCGAGCGCCTGACCCAGGCCGCCGAAGGCACCGGGCGCGTCGACGACGACCACCACGCCGCGGCGATCGCCGACCTGCGCGGCCAGCGCACCGCCCTGGAGCGCGACCTGGCGGCGGCGCGAAGCGACCACGCGGGCGCGCTCGCCGGGCTCGACCGGGTCGAGGCGCTGCGCAAGCGCTTCCGGCAGTCCGGCTACGACCATCGCGACTCCGAGCTGGACGACGGCCTGGACTGGACCGGCCTGCTCGATGGCGTGCTGCGCGGCGCGCTCGAACTGGCGCGCGCCTGGGAGCAGGTGACCGGCCACCAGCGCTTCAGGGTGGCCAAGGGCATGCGCGTGCCGGACGGCCTGTTCGACGACGGCCGCAAACGCGACTGACGGCAAACGGCCGGGCGCGACCAGGACCTCCTTCCGGCGCAGCGGGCGAGCCGATGCGAGTGCCGGCATCGGCGAACCGTGGGCGCCGCCGGATGTCCACGGAGGCACCACACTTGCGCAGTATCATCAGCCACATAGCCGCCAGTCGGCGGCCAGGATCGCGGCTGCCCGGCGCCGGTACCCCTCCGGCGCCCCCGGCCACCCCTGCCACACGGATGTCTGTCATGCCGCAATCGCGCCCCTCCTCCGCGCGCACCGCACGCGCAGCCGGCTTCGCGCTGGCCGCCGGCCTCCTGCTGTCCGCCTGCGGCGGCGGCGGCGGCCAGGCGCCGCGCGGCGCGGCGCCGCCGGCGACCGTCACCGCCCAGACCGTGGCGATGTCGGCCTGGACCGACACCATCGAGGCGCTGGGCACCGCCCAGGCCAACGAGTCGGTGACGCTCACCGCCAAGGTCACCGAGGTGGTCCGCTCGATCCGCTTCGGCGACGGCGACCTGGTGCGCCGCGGCGACGTCCTGGTCGAGCTGACCGGCGAGGCCGAGGTCGCCAACCTGCGCGAGGCGCAGGCCGCGCTGAACGAGGCCCAGCAGCAGCTCGAGCGGCTGGAGCCGCTGGTCGCCCAGGGCACCCTGCCGCGCGCCCAGCTCGACACCCAGCGTTCGATGCGCGACAGCGCGCGGGCCCGCGCCGACGCGATTCGGGCCAGGCTGTCCGAGCGCGTCGTCACCGCACCCTTCGACGGCGTGCTCGGCTTCCGGCAGGTTTCCGAGGGCGCCCTGGTCAGTCCGGGCACGGTGATCACCACGCTGGACGACATCTCGGTGATCAAGCTCGACTTCAGCGTGCCGGAGGCGCTGATGGCCGGCCTTGCCGAGGGCCAGGACATCGCGGCCAGCAGCATCGCCTTCCCTGACAGCGAGTTCAGGGGCGTGGTGACCTCGATCGGCAGCCGCGTCGATCCGGTCAGCCGCGCGGTGACCGTGCGCGCCGAGCTGCCCAATCCCGAGGGCCTGCTGAAGCCGGGCATGCTGATGACCGTGGCGCTGATGAGCGCGCCGCGCCAGGCCCTGGTGATCCCCGAGCTGTCGCTGATCCAGGTCGGCAACCGGCAGTCGGTGTTCGTGGTGCGCGGCGACGGTACCGTCGAGGAAGTGCCGGTGCGCGCCGGCGCGCGCCGGCGCGGCGAGGTCGAGATCGTGCAGGGCCTGAACGTCGGCGAGTCGATCGTCGTCGAGGGCGTCGGCAAGCTGCGCTCCGGGCAGGCGGTCGCCGTGGTCGGCCAGGGGCCGGCGGTCCCGCCCGGACCCGACGAGGCCGTCGCCGGCGGCGGGGGTGCCTGAGCCGTGATCCTCTCCGACGTCTCGATCAAGCGCCCGGTGTTCGCCACGGTGATGAGCCTGCTGCTCATCGTCCTCGGCGTCATGGCCTTCACCCGCCTGACCCTGCGCGAGCTGCCGGCGATCGATCCGCCCGTGGTCTCGGTGTCGGTCGTCTATCCGGGCGCCTCGGCGGCGGTCGTCGAGACCCGGATCACCCAGGTCCTGGAGGACGCCGTCAGCGGCATCGAGGGCATCGAGACCCTGCAGTCGCGCAGCGTCAACGGCCGCGCCTCGCTGACCCTGGAGTTCCGGCTCAGCCGCGACATCGAGGCCGCCGCCAACGACGTGCGCGACAGCATCAGCCGCGTCCTCAACCGGCTGCCCCCGGAGGCCGACCCGCCGCAGGTGGAGAAGGCCGAGAGCGATGCCGAGACCATCATGTGGCTGAACATGAGTTCGACCACGATGGACACCCTGGAGCTGTCCGATTTCGCGGACCGCTACGTGGTCGACCGCCTGGCCGCCCTGGACGGCGTCGCCCAGGTCCGGATCGGCGGCCAGCAGCGCTACGCCATGCGCATCTGGCTGGACCGCACCGCCCTTGCCGCGCGCGGCCTTGCCGTCGCCGATGTCGAGACGGCGCTGGCGCGCGAGAACATCGAGCTGCCGGCCGGTCGCCTGGAATCGGCCGAGCGCGACTTCACCCTGCGCGTGCAGCGCAGCTACCAGCGCCCCGAGGATTTCGCGCAGATCGCCCTGGCGCGCGGCGAGGACGGCTACGTCGTGCGCATCGGCGACGTCGCCCGGGTCGAGCTGGCCTCGGCCGAGCGGCGCGCCTACTTCCGCAGCAACGGCGCCCCCAACGTCGGCCTGGGCATCGTCAAGACCTCCACGGCGAACAGCCTGGACGTCGCCCGCGCCGCCCGCGACGAGGCGGTGGAGATCCAGCAGTCCCTGCCGGAAGGCACCCAGATCTTCGTCGCCTTCGACAGCACGGTGTTCATCGACGCCGCGGTCAAGCGCGTCTACTGGACCCTGTTCGAGGCGCTGGCGCTGGTCCTGGTGGTGATCTACCTGTTCCTGGGCAGCCTGCGCGCCGCGATCATCCCGGCGGTGACCGTGCCGGTCTGCCTGGTCGCCGCCTTCGTCGCGCTCGCGGCGTTCGGCTTCAGCATCAACCTGCTGACCCTGCTGGCCCTGGTGCTGTGCATCGGACTGGTGGTCGACGACGCCATCGTCGTCCTGGAGAACGTGCAGCGCCGCGCCGACCTCGGCGAGCCGCCGCTGGTCGCCTCGCGCCGGGGTACCGCCCAGGTGGCGTTCGCGGTGATCGCCACCACCGCGGTGCTGGTCGCGGTGTTCCTGCCGGTCGGGTTCATGGAGGGCAACACCGGCCGCCTGTTCCGCGAGCTGTCGGTGGCGCTCGCCGGCGCGGTCGCGATCTCCGCCTTCGTCGCCCTGACGCTGACGCCGATGATGTGCAGCAAGCTGGTGCGCCCGCACCAGCAGCCGCGCGGCCTGAACCGCTGGCTGCAGGGGCGGCTCGACGCGCTGGGGCGCGGCTACCGGCGGGCGATCGAGCGCACCGTCGGCCGGCCCCTGCTGTTCGGGCTGGTGATGGTCGCCAGCGTGGTCGCCAGCGCGATGATGTTCGTCGCCGTGCCCAAGGAGCTGGCGCCGCCGGAGGACCGCGGCGCCTTCTTCGTGATGGTCTCCGGCCCCGAGGGCGCCGGCTACGACTACACGGTCGGCCAGATGCAGCAGGTCGAGGACGTGCTGATGCCCCTGGTCGGAGAAGACGGTCCCCTGCAGCGCGCCAACGTCCGCGTGCCCGGCGGCTTCGGCGCCAGCGAGGAGATGCACACCGGCATGGTGATCGTGTTCCTCAAGGACTGGAGCGAGCGCAGCGTCACCACCAACGACGTGGTCACCGGCCTGCGCGGCGATTTCGACCGCCTGCCCGGGGTGCGCGCCTTCCCGCAGGTGCGCACCGGGCTGGTGCGCAGCGGCGGGCAGCCCCTGCAGGTGGTCCTGGGCGGGCCCGACTACGCGGAGCTGGCGCGCTGGCGCGACCTGCTGCTGGCCCGGATGGCCGAGAACCCGCAGCTGTTCGGCGCCGATTCCGACTACAAGGAGACGCGCCCGCAGTTGCGCATCGAGATCGACCGCGTGCGCGCCTCCGACCTCGGCGTCTCGGTGGCCGAGATCGGCCGCGCCCTGGAGACCATGATGGGCGGCCGCCGGGTCACCACCTTCGTGCAGGACGGCGAGGAGTACGACGTCATCGTCCAGGCCCAGGAGGCCGACCGCGCCACCCCCAGCGACCTGCGCAACCTCTACGTGCGCTCGCAGCGCACCGGCGGTCTGGTGCCGCTGGCCAACCTGGTCAGCCTGCAGGAGATCGCCGAGCCGGGCAGCCTGAACCGCTTCAACCGGCTGCGCGCGATCACGGTCTCCGCGGGCCTGGCGCCCGGCTACCAGCTCGGCGACGCCATCGCCTGGGTCGAGCAGGTGATCGACGAGGAGCTGCCCGACTACGCGCAGATCGACTGGAAGGGCGAGTCGCGCGAGTACAAGAGCGCCGGCAGCGCCGTGCTGTTCACCTTCGCGATGGCGCTGCTGGTCGTGTACCTGGTGCTGGCGGCGCAGTTCGAGAGCTTCATCCACCCGCTGGTGATCATGCTGACGGTACCGCTGGCGGTGCTCGGCGCCCTGCTCGGCCTGTTCGTCACCGGCGGCACCCTCAACCTGTTCAGCCAGATCGGCATCGTCATGCTGGTCGGCCTGGCGGCCAAGAACGGCATCCTGATCGTCGAGTTCGCCAACCAGTTGCGCGACGAGGGCCGCGCCATCCGCGACGCCATCGTCGAGGCGGCGGCGGTGCGCCTGCGCCCGATCCTGATGACCTCGATCGCCACCATCATGGGCGCGATCCCGCTGGTGGTGGCCGGCGGCCCGGGGTCGGCCAGCCGGGCGACGATCGGCGTGGTGGTGATCTTCGGCGTCGCCTTCTCGACCCTGCTGTCGCTGTTCGTGGTGCCCAGCTTCTACGCCCTGCTGGCGCCGTTCACGCGCTCGCCGGAGGCCCTGGCCCGCCGCCTCGAGAAGCTCGAGCAGGAGACGCCGGAGGCCGCCGGCGGCGTCAGCGCCGGCCTGCCGTCCTGACCGCCCCGCGTCCGCGCGCGATGGCGGCGCCGGGCGATGTCCGGCCGCGCCGGTGCGGCGCCGCGATGGGGCGCCGCCCGGGGGCTCACAGCGCCCGCAGCCTGCGCATCCGCCGGTAGACCGCCGGCCGGCAGGCCAGGGCGAACAGCATGCCGGCGACGAAGCCGGCGACGTGGGCGATCCAGGCCACCGCGCCGAAGGTCGGGTTGAGGTAGGCGATCAGCAGCTGCAGCAGGACCCAGAAGCCGATCAGCCACAGCGCGGGGATCCGCACGAACTCCAGGAACAGGCCGAGCGGTATCACCAGGCCCAGTTGCGAGCGCGGGAACAGGGTCAGGTAGGCGCCGACGATGGCGGAGACCGCGCCGCTGGCGCCGACGATGGCGCCGATGCGGTCGGGCATGCTGAGCGCCGCCGAGACGTTGGCGAACGCGCCGCCGACCAGGAACAGGGCCAGGAACAGGCCGCTGCCCAGGCGGCGTTCGGAGGCCAGGCCGAAGATCAGCAGGAACAGCAGGTTGCCGATCACGTGCAACAGGTCGGCGTGGATCAGCAGGGCGCTGAGCACCGCCAGGGGGCGCCACTGCGAAAGGTAGCTCGTCCAGCCCTCGCCGACGTCGAACAGCCGCGCCGGCACCAGGCCCCAGCGCTTGACCAGGGCCAGGAAGTCCTCCGGGTCCAGCGACGACATCCACAGGTAGGCGGAGACGATCAGCGCGAGCAGCAGGGGAGTGGCCCAGCGCAGGTCGCCGCGGAGACGTTCGTCGACCTGGACGAACATGTCGGGAGCGCGCTCAGCCGCGCACGGGCAGGACGAACTCGGTGCCTTCGAAGCGCACCAGGATGCCGTCGGCGCGGATCGCGAGCACTTCGACGCCGCCCGGCAGCGACTCGCCGTCGCGCACCCGCACGCCGTTGACCAGGGCGAAACGGCGGGCCGGATCGTCGCTGTACAGGTGCATGGTCACCGCCAGCGCGGGCAGGCCCCGACGCACCGCGAACGGCAGCTCGTGCAGGCGCGGCGGTGCGTCCCCGCTGCTGGCGGGCGCCGCCGGCGGCGCCGGCCGCTCCAGCGCCTGCGCGAGGGCCTGGGCGGCAGCCGCCTCGGCCTCCGCAGCGGTCGGCGCCGGCGCCGCTGCGGCCCCGCCGGCATCGGTGGTCGCCGGCGTCGCCTCGGCGGGCGCTGGCGTGGCGCGCTGCGGTCCGAAGATCGTCACCACCTGGCCGCCGTCCGCCGGCGCCGCAGGGGCCGGCTCCGGGGAGGTCGCGGCGACCTCCGGCGGTTGCGGGACCGGCGCGGGCACCGGGTCCGGCACCAGGCCGGCGTCGGCTCCGACGGGGGCGGAGGGCGACGGTGCGCCGGTCTCCGGGGCGGCCACGCTGTCCGGGACGGAAGCCGCGGGGTCGTCCGCGGGGGCGCCGCCGAAATCGAACGCGCCACCCCACCAGGCCGCCACCAGGGCCAGGCCGGCGATCGCCGGGAGCAGCCAGGCCGGCCGGCGGCGCGGCGGGGCCGCGAACGGCGACGGGCTGCCCAGGGTCGGCGGCTGGCCGCGGCGGCGCTCGGCGTCGGATCGGTTCAGGGCATCGAGGATCGAGGACATGCCGGCATTGTATCGGAGCGCCGGGAAGGCGCCGGCGGCGACAAGGACCGCCGCCCCCGCAGGGGGTTCCGTGCGCCACCCGGCAGAACGCGCCGGCGCTCGCCCAGGGGCCGTCGCTCAACCGCCGGCGTCGTCCGGGGCCACGCCGCGCTGCGCCGGGCGCACCGGCGCACGCAGCCGGGGACCGTCCTCCAGCCAGGCCGACAGCGCCCACCAGGTGTCCGGACCGAGCAGGCCGTCGGCACGCAGGCCGAAGGCCGTCTGCAGCCGGCGCAGGCGCTCGCCGCCTTCGGCCGGGTCGAGGCCGCGGGCGGCCTCGAAGCGGCCGAGGGCGGCGGCGCCCCAGGCCGGCAGGGGTCCGCCGGGCTGGCTGCGCACCGGTCCCGGCAGGCGCATGAGGGCGGTGTACTCCCCCGGCCAGGCATCGGCCAGGGCCAGGCGCGACACCGTCACCGGCCCGGCGCCGGCATCGACCCGGGCGCGTTCGCCGGTCAGTTCCAGCAGGGCCAGCGGCGCGGCCCCGGCCGGTGTCGGCAACGACAGCAGCACCGGCCGGTCGAGACCGTCGAGCTGCGCCAGGGTGCCGCGGCTGCGCACGCAGTGGAGGTCGCCGTCGAGCCGGAACGGGCAACCGCCGAGCACCGGCGCCGCCAGCGTCGCCGGCGCCTGCCAGCGCTCCAGCAGGGCGGCGGCCGCGGCCTCGGCGCGGCCGCCGGCGAGCGTGCCGTCCAGGTCGACCGACGCCGGCATCGCGGCTTCGGTCGCGGCCGGCGCCACCGGCGGGCGCGATGACTGCCACCACAGGGCCAGGCCGAGGGTCGCCAGCAGCGCCAGCGCGGCCGCCGGCAGCAGGCGTCGGCGCCAGCGCCCGGGCCGCGCCAGCACCTCGTCGGCGGCGGCATGCACGTCGCGGGCGCCGATGCGGCTGCGGTCGGCGCCGTAGCCGGCCAGCAGGGCGCGCTCGGCGATGACGTTGAGCAGGCGCGGCACGCCGCCGGCACGCCGGTGCAGGGCGCGCAGGGCGGCATCGCTGAACGGGCTGCGACGCAGGCCGGCGACCGCCAGCCGGTGCCTGACGTAGGCGGCGGTCTCGGCCTCGTCGAGCGGCGTCAGGTGGTAGCGGGCGGTGATCCGCTGCGCGAGCTGGCGCAGATCCGGGCGCGCCAGCAGCTCGCGGAGCTCGGGCTGGCCGAGCAGGATGATCTGCAGCAGCTTCTGGGTGGCGGTCTCGAGGTTGGTCAGCAGCCGCACCTGCTCCAGCGCCGGTACCGAGAGCTCCTGGGCCTCGTCCAGCACCAGCACCACGGTCCGGCCGGCGGCATGCTCGGCCAGCAGGTGGCGGTTGAGGGCGTCGACCAGGGCCTTGCCGCTGCCCCGCGCGCCCTCGACCGGCACGCCCAGCTCCTCGCAGATCGCCTCGAGCAGCTCCAGCGGTTGCAGCCGCGGGTTCAGCAGCAGGGCGACCCGGGTGCCCTCGGGCAGCTGCGCCAGCAGCAGGCGGCTGAGCGTGGTCTTGCCGGTGCCGACCTCGCCGGTGAGCTGCACGAAGCCGCCGCCGCCGCCCTGCGAGATGCCGTAGACCAGGTGCGCCAGCGCGTCGCGGTGGCGGTCCGAGAGGAACACGAATCGCGGGTCGGGGGTGATCGAGAACGGCGGCTCGGAAAGGCCGTAGTGCGCCAGGTACATGGCGCGCAGGATACCCGGTCGGGCCGGTCGGCCCTGAGCCGGCTCGCCAGGCGGCGCCGGGGCCGGTCCACGGCGACGCGCCTGGCGCGGGGCGCCCGCGCCGGGTCGTCCGAGGCCGCCTGATAGGCTGTCGCCATGGTCGACCCGACGCCATCGATGCCGCCGCCGGGCCAACGCCACTGGCGGCCTGCGGCCCTCTCGGCGGTGATCGGCGCGCACGCCCTGGCGCCGCTGCTCTGGCTGTCGGGCGCCGGCACCGGCTGGGCGATCGCGGTCCTGCTCGCCGGCGGCGCGCTGCTGGTCTGGGGGTCGCTGTATCCGCATTCGCGCCTGTTCGGCCCGGTGTCGACCCGGTTGCCCGGCGACCGTCCGGTGGTCTGGCTGACCTTCGACGACGGCCCCTGCGCCGACACGCCGGCCCTGCTCGAGGTGCTCGACCGCCACCGCGCCCGCGCCACCTTCTTCCTGGTCGGCGAGCGCGCGCGCCGCGCGCCCGGGCTGGTCCGCGAGATCGTCCGCCGTGGCCACCAGGTCGCCAACCACACCGAAAGCCATCCGGCCGGACGCTTCTGGCTGCTCGGACCGAAGGCGCTGGCCGCCGAGATCGAAGGGGCCCAGGCGACCCTGACCGCCCTGGCCGGGGCGCCGCCGCGCTGGTTCCGGGCGGTGGCCGGCCTGGGCAACCCGTTCCTGGCGCCGGTGCTGCGCCGTGCCGGCCTGGCGCGGGTGTCCTGGACGGCGCGCGGCCTCGACGGCGTCGATGGCGACGACGACCGGGTGCTGGCGCGGCTGCTGCGCGGCCTGCGCCCGGGCGCGGTGCTGCTGCTCCACGAGGGCGGTCCGGACGGCCGCAGCGCGCGCCTGGCCGGCCGGCTGCTGGCCGCCCTGGACGAGCGCGGCTACGCGGCGGTCCTGCCGCCCGGCGAGGCCAGCACCAGCCAGTTGTTGAACGGCGTGCGGCCCCACAGCGGCGAGAACCGTGCCGACAGCCCGAGGGCGCCCAGTTCCGCCTCGAGCCCGGCGCGGGTCGGATAGCGGTCCGGCCCGGCGTTCATCCAGCGCAGCCAGCGCGACAGCACGTCGACGGCGCGGGTCACCCGGCTGCGCCAGTTGCCGTCGGCCAGGCCGGTGCGGATCACCAGGCGGCCGTCGCCGGCCAGGGCGCCGGCGGCGCGCGCCAGCAGCGGCGACTGCGCGTCGCGGGGCAGGAACTGCAGGACGTCGAGCAGGGCGACGCTGCCGCGGTGGTCCGGGAAGCCGGCCGCCAGGTCGACCGTGGCGAAGCGCGCGCGGTCCAGCCCGGCGCGTGCCGCCGCCGCCTGCGCCACCGCGATCTTGCCGGCGTCGTTGTCGACCCCCAGGTAGTCGAGCGCCAGCCCGGCCCGGGCCAGCACATGGGCGAGCAGGCCGATGCCGCAGCCCAGGTCGAGGACCGCGGCGCGGCTGCCGGCCAGCGCCGCGACCACGCCCGGGTAGAGCGGGTCGCTGGCCAGCTTGCTGCGTGCGTAGTGGTAGTGCCAGCGGCTGGGCAGGAAGGCGGCGGCCAGGGCGCGCGCCTGCGCCGCCGGCAGCGCCCGCCCGGCGCCGTGGCTCACGCGGCGCCGTCCTCGATCGCCAGCGCGACCTCGCGGCCGAGCAGGGTGCCGGCCAGCACCCGCCAGCGCAGGCCGCGCGCCTGCGCGAATTCCCGCCAGGCGCGGAACTCGTCGGCGTCGCCGCCTGGATCGCCGATGAAGTTGCCGAACAGCAGCACCGAGCCGGGCACCAGGCGCCCGCCGGCGTGACGCAGGACGCTGGCGGCCGAGGCGTGCAGCGCGCAGTCGACGTGCAGCAGGCGCACCGGCCCGGGGTGCGCGGCCAGGAAGGCGGGCAGGGTGTCGTCGAACCAGCCGGCGTGCAGGCGGGCATTGTCCGGCACCTCGGGCAGCACGCCTGCGGTGCTGTCCATCGCTCCCCCGGCGGCGCCGTCATCGGGTGCGCCCTGGAAGCTGTCGAAGCCGTGCACGTCCTGCCCGGCCAGGCCGGCCAGCAGGGTGAGGCTGCGCCCGAAGTAGACGCCGCACTCCAGGACCGGGCCGTCCAGGCGGGCGGCCGCGACGGCGCGCTCCAGCACCTGGCTCGGGCAGCCGACGAGGGCGGCGCCGGGCTGGCCGGCCAGCCAGTGCAGGCCGGACCACATCGCCGCGTACTGCGCAGGCAGGTCGGTGCGCGCAGCCGGCGCGCGGCCTTCGGCCAGGGCGTCCAGGGCATCGTGGAACAGCGCCGCCAGGGCATCGTCGCGGTGCCCGGCCAGCGCGTCGCGGGCCGCCGCCGGCGCGTCCGCGGCGAGCAGCTGGGCGCGGTGGATGGCGAGCTCGGGCAGCGGCGGGCAGGCCGCCTCGGCGCGCGCCAGGTGCGCCTGCGCCGCGTCGAGGCGGCCGAGCATGATCGCCGCGCGGACCAGGGCCAGGTGGCCGTCCGGGGCCAGCGGCGCCAGCTCGCTGGCGCGCTCGAACTGCGCCAGCGACTCGTCGTAGCGGCCGTTTCGCCACAGCGCCTTGGCCAGCATGAAGGCGTTGTAGGCGCTGGGATCGAAGGCCTGCTGGGTGCGCAGGCGGTCCAGTTCCTCGGCGCGGGCCTGGGCCAGGGCCTGCTGGTCGGGGGCGGTCGTGGTCTCGGTCTGCGTCACGTCGGTCAGTCGTCCAGGGTCAGCAGGCTGGCGTTGCCGCCGGCCGCGGTGGTGTTGATGGTGATGGTGCGCTCGCTGGCGAAGCGCGCCAGGTAGTGCGGGCCGCCGGCCTTGGGGCCGGTGCCGGACAGGCCCTCGCCGCCGAACGGCTGGACGCCGACCACGGCGCCGATCTGGTTGCGGTTGACGTAGCAGTTGCCGGCGCGGACCCGGCCGACGATGCGCTCGACGGTGCCGTCGATGCGGCTGTGCACGCCCAGGGTCAGTCCGTAGCCGAGTGCGTTCAGGCGGTCGACGACCGCGTCCAGCTCGCGGGCCTTGTAGGGCAGCACGTGCAGCATCGGCCCGAACACCTCGCGCTCGAGCAGGTCCAGCGACGGGATCAGCCAGGCGCGCGGCGCCACGAAGCAGCCGTGCGCCGTCTCCGGCGGCAGGTCCACCGCGTGGATCAGGCGCGCCTGGCCGTCCATGCGCGCGGCATGCGCCTCCAGCATGGCGCGGGCGTCCTCGTCGATCACCGGCCCGACGTCGGTCGAGAGCAGGCCGGGGTCGCCGACCTGCAGCTGCGCCATGGCGCCGGCCAGCATGGTGGTCACCCGGTCGGCGATGTCGGCCTGCACCAGCAGGATGCGCGCCGCCGAGCAGCGCTGGCCCGCGGAGTCGAAGGCGGAGGCCAGCGCGTCCTTGACCAGTTGCTCGGGCAGCGCCGAGGAGTCGGCGATCAGGGCGTTCTGGCCGCCGGTCTCGGCGATCAGGGCGGCGATCGGCGCATCGCGACCGGCCAGGGCGCGGTTGATCGCCCAGGCGGTCTGGGTCGAACCGGTGAAGGCGACCCCGGCGACGCGCGGGTCGGCGGTCAGCGCGGCGCCGACGGTGGCGCCGTCGCCGGGCAGGAAGGCGAGCACCTCCTGCGGCACCCCGGCCTCGTGCAGCAGCAAGGTCGCGGCGTGGGCGGTCAGCGTGGTCTGCTCGGCCGGCTTGGCGACCACGGCATTGCCGGCGGCCATGGCCGCGGCGACCTGGCCGACGTAGATCGCCAGCGGGAAGTTCCAGGGCGAGATGCACACGAACACGCCACGGCCGTGCAGGTGCAGGCGGTTGCGTTCGCCGGTCGGGCCCGGCAGCTCCAGCGGGTCGGCGAACTGCCGCTCGGCCTGGCTGGCGTAGTAGCGCAGGAAATCGACCGCCTCGCGGACCTCGGCGACCGCCGCCGACAGGGTCTTGCCGGCCTCCTTGATGCACAGGGCCAGGAACTGCGGGCGGCGCTCCTCGAGCAGGTCGGCGGCCCTGCGCAGCGCCTGCGCCCGGCGGCCGACGCCGGCGCGGTCCCAGGCCGGCTGCGCGGCCACCGCCGCGGCCAGCGCGGCGTCGACGCAGGCGGCGTCGGCCGGCCGCCAGCTGCCGACCTGCTCGCGTCGGTCGGCCGGGTTGAACACCGCCACCTGCGCGCCGCCGGCCACCTTGCCACCGGCCACCAGCGGTGCGGCCTGCCACGGCCGGGCGGCGGCCTGGGCCAGCGCGGGCGCCAGTTCGCGCAGGGCGTCGTCGTCGGCGAGGTTCAGGCCGCGCGAGTTGCGGCGCTCGGAGCCGAACAGCGCCGCCGGCGCCGGGATGCGCGGGTGGGCGCGGGCGTCGCCGAAGGCCTCGACGGTGGCGACCGGGTCGGCAACCAGGTCGGCGATCGCCAGGTCCTCGTCGACGATGCGGTTGACGAAGCTGGTGTTGGCGCCGTTCTCGAGCAGGCGGCGCACCAGGTACGGCAACAGGTCCTCGTGGCTGCCGACCGGCGCGTAGACGCGGCAGGCCAGGCCGGCGCTGCCGTCGCCCAGGACCTCCTCGTAGAGGTCCTCGCCCATGCCGTGCAGGCGCTGGAACTCCAGCTGCGCGGCGTCGCCGGAGCCGCCGGCGGCGCGCGCGTAGTGGCCGATCGCGGCGATGGTGTGGGCGTTGTGGGTGGCGAACTGCGGGTAGAACGCGGCCGGTTCGGCGAGCAGGGCGCGCGCGCAGGCCAGGTAGGAGACGTCGGTGTTCGGCTTGCGCGTGAACACCGGATAGCCGTGGTGGCCGTTCTCCTGGGCGCGCTTGACCTCGGCGTCCCAGTAGGCGCCCTTGACCAGACGCACGCACCAGCGCCGTCCGCACGCCCGGGCCTGTTCGGAGAGCCAGGCGATCACCGCCGGCGCGCGCTTCTGGTAGGCCTGCACCGCCAGCCCGAAACCGTTCCAGCCGGCGAGGTCGGGGTGCGCGAACACCGGTGCCAGCAGGTCCAGCGACAGTTCCAGGCGGTCGGCCTCCTCGGCGTCGACGGTCAGGGCGATGCCCTGGGCCATGGCCAGGCGCGCCAGCTCGAGCAGGCGCGGGCCCAGTTCGGCGAGGACCCGCGCGCGCTTGGCGTGCTCGTAGCGCGGGTGCAGGGCCGACAGCTTGACCGAGATCGAGGGCGCGGCGTGGATATCGGGCCACGGCCCGGCCTTGCCGATCGCGACGATGGCGTCGCGGTAGGCCCGGTGGTAGCGGTCGGCGTCGGCGGTGGTGAGCGCCGCCTCGCCGAGCATGTCGAAGCTGTGCCGGTAGCCGCGGTTGTCCTTGTCGCGGGAGCGCTTGAGCGCCTCGCCGATGGTCCGGCCCATGACGAACTGGTGGCCCATGATCTTCATCGCCTGGCGCACCGCCAGCCGGATCACCGGTTCGCCGGCGCGCCCGACCAGCCTCCGCAGGGCGCCGGTGAAGCTGGACCGGGTGTCCTCGGACAGGGCGACCAGGCGACCGGTCAGCATCAGGCCCCAGGTCGAGGCGTTGACCAGGACCTTGTCGCTGCGGCCCAGGTGCTTCTCCCAGTCGGCCTCGCCCAGCTTGTCGCCGATCAGCCGGTCGGCGGTCTCGGCGTCGGGGATGCGCAGCAGCGCCTCCGCAACGCACATCAGCAACACCCCCTCCTCGCTGGACAGGTCGTACTGGCGCATGAACGACTCGACGGCCGAGGCCTTGCCGGCGCGCGCGCGGACCCGGGCCACCAGTTCGCCGGCGCGGGCCAGCACCAGGTCGCGTTCGGCCGCCGGCAGGCTGGCGGCGGCGAGCAGGCCGTCCAGGTGGCCGGCCTCGTCGAGGCGCCAGCCGGCGGTGATCGCGGCGCGCGCGCCGGCTGGCGGGGAGGGCAGTTCCGGGGACAGGATGGCGTTCACGGGGGCGCTTCGCAGGTGGGATTTCTCGGGACCGCGCAGTCTATCGGATGCCCTGCCCGGGCGGCCGTCACCGTTCCTGTACGCCGCCTCCACCGGGGCGGCGCTTCCATGGCCCGACCCGCCAGCGCCCGTTCCCCGGGGCCGCCGGCGGGGCCGCCACCGGCACCGGAAGTTGCCGCCCGGGGTGGCGGGGCCTAAACTTGCGAGGTTTCGAGCATCCCGACCATGATCGTGGAGCATGACAGGACGGCGCAGGCCGTCGGCCGGGCCTGGGAGCTGTCTCCCAACCGGTCGCTCGACCTGCGCGGCCTGTTCGCGTTCTTTGCGGTGATGGCGGCGGCTTCGCTGATGGTCAGCGGCTACAGCTTCAGCCAGGGCAACGCCTTCGCGCCGGCCTTCGCGCTGGCCGAGCTGGCGTTGCTGGCGGTCTGCCTGCGCCTGGTCTGGCGCCGGCTGGCCCGGCGGGAGCGCCTGGCGCTGACCGGCGATGCGCTGCTGGTCGAGGCCGGTGGCCGCAGCGAGTGCTTCCACCCCTACTGGGTGCAGGTGCTGCGCGACGCCGGGGGAGCCGTTCGGCTGCGGTCGCACGGGCGCGAAATCGAGGTGGGGGCGTTCCTGTGCCCGCGGGAGCGCGACCAGTTGGCGGCAAGCCTGCGCGCGGCGCTGGCGCCGTGGCAGCGATGACAGGATCCAGCACGTGAAGGTGAACACCATGATGGCTCGACGCTTCCTGACCGCCACCGCCTTGCTGGCGGGATCCGCCGGTGCGGCGTTGGCCAACCCGAAACCCTGGCAGCTCAACATGACGCCGGGCGTGACCGAGATGAGCCGGCAGGTCTACGACCTGCACATGCTGATCCTGTGGATCTGCGTGGTCATCGGCGTGCTGGTGTTCGGCGCCATGGCCTACGCCATGTTCAAGTTCCGCAAGTCCAAGGGCGCGGTGGCGGCGCGCTGGAGCCACAACACCACCGCCGAGATCGTCTGGACCGTCATCCCGGTGCTGATCCTGGTGGCGATGGCCTGGCCGGCCACCAAGACCCTGATCGAGATGGCCGACACCGACGACGCCGAGCTGACCGTCAAGGTCACCGGCTACCAGTGGCTGTGGCGCTACGAGTACGTCGGCACCGACGTCAACTTCGTATCCAAGCTGGACCGCGACTCCGACCGCACCCGCATGCTGCGTTCCGGACTCGACCCGGCCGCGGTCACCGTCGACGGCGAGAACACCTACCTGCTCAACGTCGACCGCCCGCTGGTGCTGCCGACCGGCACCAAGATCCGCTTCGTGATCACCGCCAACGACGTCATCCACTCCTGGTGGGTGCCGGCCCTGGGCTGGAAGCAGGACGCCATCCCCGGCTTCATCAACGAGGCCTGGACCCGGATCGACACCCCGGGCACCTACCGCGGCCAGTGCGCCGAGCTGTGCGGCAAGGACCACGGCTTCATGCCGATCGTGGTCGAGGCGGTGCCGCCGGCGCAGTTCGCCGCCTGGCTCGGCGAGACCGACGCCATCGCCAAGGCCGCCCGCGCCGCCGAGGCCGCCCCGGCGGTGGCCGCCGCCCCCACCGCGGATGCCGGCGCCAGCGCCGCCGACGCGCAGTAACCAACGAATCAGCAAAGGCACGCCGACATGGCCACCGACCACACCGCCCACCACGACGCGCACCACCACACGCCGAGCTTCGCGCAGCGCTGGCTGTTCGGCACCAACCACAAGGACATCGGCACGCTGTACCTGGTGTTCTCGCTGGTCATGTTCCTGATCGGCGGCGCCATGGCCCTGGTGATCCGCGCCGAGCTGTTCCAGCCCGGCCTGCAGCTGGTCAACCCCGAGTTCTTCAACCAGATGACCACGGTGCACGCCCTGGTCATGATCTTCGGCGCGGTGATGCCGGCCTTCGTCGGCCTCGGCAACTGGATGATCCCGCTGATGGTCGGCGCGCCGGACATGGCGCTGCCGCGCATGAACAACTGGTCGTTCTGGATCCTGCCGTTCGCCTTCCTGATGCTGCTGTCGACGCTGTTCATGGAGGGCGGCGGGCCGGCCGGCGGCTGGACCCTGTACCCGCCGCTCAGCCTGCAGGGCGGCAACTCAATCGCCTTCGTGATCTTCGCGATCCACCTGATGGGCATCAGCTCGATCATGGGCGCGATCAACATCATCGCGACCATCCTGAACATGCGCGCGCCGGGCATGGACCTGCTGAAGATGCCGATCTTCGTGTGGTCCTGGCTGATCACCGCCTTCCTGCTGATCGCGGTGATGCCGGTGCTGGCCGGCGCGGTGACCATGCTGCTGACCGACAAGTTCTTCGCGACCAGCTTCTTCAACGCCGCCGGCGGCGGCGACCCGGTGCTGTTCCAGCACATCTTCTGGTTCTTCGGGCACCCGGAGGTCTACATCATGATCCTCCCGGCGTTCGGCATCATCTCCGAGATCATCCCGACCTTCGCGCGCAAGCCGCTGTTCGGCTACCAGGCGATGGTCTACGCGATCGCCTCGATCGCCTTCCTGTCGTTCATCGTCTGGGCGCACCACATGTTCACCGTCGGCATGCCGCTCGGCGGCGAGCTGTTCTTCATGTACGCGACCATGCTCATCGCGGTGCCCACCGGGGTCAAGGTGTTCAACTGGGTCTCGACCATGTGGAAGGGCTCGATGACCTTCGAGACGCCGATGCTGTTCGCGCTCGGTTTCGTGGTGATGTTCACCATCGGCGGCTTCTCCGGCCTGATGCTGGCGATCGTGCCCGCCGATTTCCAGTACCACGACACCTATTTCGTGGTCGCCCACTTCCATTACGTGCTGGTCACCGGCGCCATCTTCGCGATCATGGCAGGCACCTACTACTGGCTGCCGAAGTGGACCGGCTTCATGTACAACGAGACGCTCGGCAAGTGGCATTTCTGGCTGAGCACCATCTTCGTGAACCTGCTGTTCTTCCCGCAGCACTTCCTGGGCCTGGCCGGCATGCCGCGGCGCATCCCGGACTACAACATCGCGTTCTCCGACTTCAACATGATCTCCTCGGTCGGCGCGTTCGGCTTCGGCCTCAGCCAGCTGCTGTTCGCCTACATCGTGTGGTCGTGCGCGCGGGGCGGCGCCCGCGCCACCGACCGGGTCTGGGAAGGCGCCAAGGGCCTGGAATGGACGGTGCCGTCGCCGGCGCCGCACCACACGTTCACGACGCCGCCGCGGATCGACGACCGCGAGCTGGCGCACGGCGACGTCAGCCACTGACGTGGCGTGGGCGGGCCCGCGGCGGGCCCGTCCGTGGACACAGGACCGGACATGATGGTTGACGCAAGACGCAAGGGCGCGATGAGGACGGTGGCGGTGCTGGCGCTGGTGGCGCTGGCGATCTACGTCGCCTTCATCCTGCGCGGGGTGCTTTCCGCATGACCGCCGCCAGCGACCGCGCCGCCGAGAACCGCCGCCTGCTGCGCAAGCTCGGGCTGGTGACCCTGGGCGCCTTCGCGTTCTGCTTCTCGCTGGTGCCGCTGTACCGGATCGCCTGCGAGCAGGTGTTCGGGATCCGCCTCGACGGCCGGCCGGTCGACGCCGCCACCGGCCAGGCGCTGGTGGTCGACACCTCGCGCAGCGTCCGCGTTCAGTTCGACGCCAGCATCCACAACGAGCGCGAATGGCGCTTCGGCCCCGAGCAGGTCGAGCTGACCGTCCACCCGGGCGAGACGGTGGAGGCCTGGTACGTCGCCAGCAACCTGACCGCCGACACCCTGGTCGGCCATGCCGTGCCCGACGTGCTGCCGCGGCCGGCCAACCCCTATTTCGCCAAGACCGAGTGCTTCTGCTTCACCGAGCAGAAGTTCGCGCCGGGCGAGACCCGGCGCATGCCGGTACGCTTCTTCGTGTCGCCCGACCTGCCGGCGAACGTCAACACGCTGACCCTGACCTACACCTTCTACAACAACGAGCAGGCGACCCGCCGCGAACAGGCCGCGATGGCCCAGGCCGCGTCGGCGCCGGATCCTGACTCCCGAGGCTGAGCCATGGCGAACACCACGCACGATCCGAACGTCTATTACGTCCCGCACGGCAGCAAGTGGCCGCTGGTGGGCTCGGTCGGCCTGTTCCTCACGGTCGGCGGCTTCGCCAACTGGATGAACGGCAGCACCGGCCTCGGCCAGGTCATGAGCCTGGCCGGCGTCGCGATCCTGCTCTGGATGATGTGGGGCTGGTTCGGCGACGTGATCCGCGAGAGCGTGCGCGGCATGTACAACCGCCAGGTCGGCGTCTCGTTCCGGATGGGGATGATCTGGTTCATCTTCTCCGAGGTGATGTTCTTCGCGGCCTTCTTCGGCGCGCTGTTCTACGCGCGGGCGCTGTCGGTGCCCTGGCTGGGCGGCGTCGGCGACGGCGCCGCGACCAACGCCTTCCTGTGGTCCGGCTTCGACGCCGCCTGGCCGACCAACGGCCCGGCCGCGATCGGTGGCGATTTCGGGCTGATCCCCGCCTGGGGTCTGCCGCTGCTCAACACCCTGATCCTGCTCGCCTCGGGCGTCACCATCACCATCGCCCACCATGCCCTGAAGGCCGGCCAGCGCACCCGCCTGCTGGTCTGGCTCGGCGCGACCATCGTCCTCGGCGTCATCTTCCTGGTGTTCCAGGCCGAGGAGTACGTCCACGCCTACCGCGACCTCAACCTGACCCTGGGCTCGGGCATCTACGGCTCGACCTTCTTCATGCTCACCGGCTTCCACGGCCTGCACGTCACCCTCGGCACGATCATGCTGATCGTGATCTGGTTCCGCTGCCTGAAGGGCCACTTCAGCCGCGACGACCATTTCGGTTTCGAGGCGGTCGCCTGGTACTGGCATTTCGTCGACGTGGTCTGGCTGGGACTGTTCCTGTTCGTCTATGTGCTTTGACGGCAGGGAGCAGGTCGGAGGGAGCGGGGAGCAGGGACGGCAGCGCGCCGGTCCGCGCGGCCGCCCCGCTGCGGTCCCGTCTGTCCCGGGCTGACGGGTGGCGATGTCCGGGCAAGTCAGCGCGCTGGTCGGCACCGGCAGGCCCGTGCGCCGTTGCGTCCGGCGTGCGCGGTCGGCAGGCACAAGGCGACAGGAAGGGAAGCGTGAGCGGACCGCAGGCCCGGCGACCAGCCGCTCGTCGCGATGCCATCCTGGCTGCGGTCGGGATCCCCGCTGCCCGGGACGGCCGGTGCCGGGATCGCGCCCGGTGAAGCCGCCCGTGGATCTGGAACGGGCCGCGCGCGGGTGTGCGCCCGGCGCCTCGACCGAAGCAGGCGGCGGCACAGGCATTCGCCAGCGCGCGCCCCGGCCCGCCGCCACCCTGGGCCCTTTCCCCTGCTCCCTGCTCCCTGCGCTGCCTGCCTCAGATGCCGTGCGGCTTGACGTAGCCGGTGGCGATGCCGAGGCCGATCAGGGCGATCAGCAGCACCGACAGGCCGATCCGGCGGGTCAGCGCCCAGGCCATGCGGTCGCCGGCGCCCTTGTCGTGCATCATGTAGTACAGCGCCGTGCCGAGGTTCCACAGGATGGCGATGAAGAACGCGGCAACGATCAGGCGCAGGGCGGTGGGATTCATGGCGACGGTCGGCCTCGGGTCGAGCGTCGCAGTATAGCGGCGCGTCCGTGAACGCCTGGCCCTTTGGACGCCCCTCGGCGCTGGCCTGGAGCCTGCTGCTGCTGGGCCTGGTCGTGTTCACCGGCCTCGGCGCCTGGCAGCATGGCCGCGCCGGGTTCAAGCGGGCGCTGATCGCCGGCCACGCGGACGCGGTGCAGGCGGCGCCGCTGCCCTGGCCGGGTGGCGGGGCGGTGGCCGAGGGGCCGCGGTTCCGGCGCGTGCTGGTGCAGGGCACCTGGCTGGAGCGCCGCTACCTGCTGGACAACCAGAGCCGGGACGGCCGGACCGGCGTCGACGACTTCGCGGCCCTGCGCATGGCCGATGGCGAGGTGGTGCTGGTCGGCCTGGGCTTCCTTGCGCACGGCGACGGTCGCCGCGGCCTGCCGCCGTTGCCGGCGCTGCCCGAGGCCGCCGGTGGCCTGACCGGGCTGTCGATGCCGCCGCCGGCGCACGGCCTGCGCCTGGGCGGCGACTGGCGCGCGCACCAGGGCGATTCGCCGGTGCGCCTGATGCCCTGGTTCGACCTGGCCATGGTCGCCGCCGACCTCGGCCAGCCGCTGGCGGCGCGGATCGTGCGCCTGGATCCGGGACCGGGTCCGTGGCAGCGCGACTGGCGCCCGGTCGAGGCGGTGCCCCCGGAACGTCACCTCGCCTATGCCCTGCAATGGTGGACCATGGCGCTGGCCGCGCTGGTCATCTTCCTCGTCGTCAACCGCCGCCCCAAGCCGCCATGACCCTCCCGCCCCGACAGCGTCGCAGCCGCACCACCCTGATCGTGGTGGCCGTGCTGTTCCTGACCCCGTTCCTGCTGGCCCTGGTGCTCAACCGCCTGGGCTGGCATCCGGCCGCCACCCGCAACAACGGCACCCTGGTGCAGCCGCCGATGCCGCTGGCCGGCCTGGTCCTGCGCGACCGTGCCGGCGGCGAGCTGCCGCTGGCCAATCCCGAGCATCGCTGGACCCTGCTGGTGCGGGTCCCCCTGGCCTGCGACGAGGCCTGCCAGGCGCGCCTGCTCGAACTGCACCGGGTCCGCGTCAGCCTGGGCCGGCATGCGCCCAAGCTGGCGATCCGCCTGCTTGCGCCGGCGGTGCTGCCGGCGTTGCCCGACACCCTGGTGCCGCTGGCCGACGGCTCGGTCGCCGAGCTGGTCGAACAGGCCCCGCTGGTCGCGCAGGCGCCCGACTGGACCGGTCTGCTGGTCGACGACAAGGCCTACCTGATGATGCGCTTCGAGCCGGGTCTGCCGGCGCGGCTGGTGCGCCGCGATCTCGCGCGCCTGGTCAAGTGACCGCATACTCCCGGACTCCATCGCCATGAACGATCCGCTCCTGCGCACGCTCGCCCGCCTGGCCGCCGTCCTGACCCTGGGCGTGATCGTGCTGGGCGCCTTCGTGCGCCTGTCCGATGCCGGCCTGGGCTGCCCGGACTGGCCGACCTGCTACGGCAAGGCGACCTGGCCGCGCAGCGAGGCGGCCATCGCCAGCGCCAACCAGGCCTTCCCCGAGCGCCCGGTCGAGCTGCCCAAGGCCTGGAAGGAACAGGTGCACCGCCATGCCGCGGCGGTACTGGGCCTGCTGGTGCTGGCGCTGGCGCTGCGCGCGAACTGGCCGCGGCCGCTGGCGCGCGGTGCGCTGCTCGCCGCCGCCGCCGCCGCCGCCGCCGGCACCGTGCTGTACATGCGCGGCCATGCCGGCGCGTCGGTGCTGTTCTCGGTGCTGGCGCTGGGTCTGCCCCTGCTGGTCGCCTGGCGGCCGGGCGAAGGCGCCCGTCCCTGGGCGCGCTACTCCGCGGTGCTGCTGGCCGTGATCATGTTCCAGGCCATGCTCGGCATGTGGACGGTGACCTGGAAGCTGAAGCCGGTGGTGGTGATGGCCCACCTGATGGGCGGGATGACCGTGCTCTGCCTGCTGGTCTGGCTGGCCCTGCGCGCGGGCCCGCAGGCGCGCGGCCTGCCGGGCGCCTACTGGCTGCGTCCCTGGCTGTGGCTGGGGATCGTCGTGCTGGCCGCGCAGATCGCCCTGGGCGGCTGGACCAGCGCCAACTACGCGGCGCTGGCCTGCCCGGACTTCCCGACCTGCCTGGGCCGGTGGTGGCCGGAGACCGATTTCGCCGAAGCCTTCGTGCTCTGGCGCGGCATCGGCGTCGACTACGAGGGCGGCATCCTCGACGGCACGGCACGGGCCACCATCCACCTGAGCCACCGGATCGGCGCCCTGGTCGCCAGCGCCGTGCTGCTGCTGGTGTCCGCGGCGCTGCTGCGCGTGCGCGGCCTGCGCGGCGACGCCGCGGTCCTGGCCGTGCTGCTGGCGGTGCAGGTCGCCCTGGGCATCAGCAACGTGGTGTTCGGTCTGCCCCTGGCGGTGGCCACCGCGCACAACGGCGTCGCCGCCCTGCTGCTGGCCCAGCTGGTGCGGGTGCTGTCGCGGGTCAGCCCGGCCAGGGGCTGAGCCCGGCGGCGGCTACAATGGCGGCCCGTCGCCGTCCGTCACCGCCGTGAACAGCGCCCACGCCCGCTCCCTCTTCGCGCAGTACCTGGAGCTGACCAAGCCGAAGGTGGTGGCCCTGCTCGTGTTCACCGCCGTGGTCGGCATGCTGCTGGCGGTGCCCGGCCTGCCGCCCTGGCAGCCGGTGCTGTTCGGCACCCTGGGCATCGGCCTGGCCGCCGCTTCCGCGGCCGCCATCAACCACCTGCTCGACCGCCGCATCGACGCGGTGATGGCGCGCACCGCGCACCGGCCGCTGCCGACCGGCGGCCTGGACGCGCGCCAGGTCCTGCTGTTCGCGATCGCCCTCGGCGCGCTGGCGATGGCGATCCTGGTGCTGCTGGTCAACCTGCTGACCGCGGTGCTGACCTTCGCCTCGCTGATCGGCTACGCCATCGTCTACACCGTGTACCTCAAGCGGGCGACGCCGCAGAACATCGTGATCGGCGGCGCCGCCGGCGCCGCGCCGCCGGTGCTGGGCTGGACCGCGGTCACCGGCGAACTGCACGCGCACGCCCTGCTGCTGTTCCTGATCGTGTTCGTGTGGACGCCGCCGCACTTCTGGGCGCTGGCGCTGTACCGGCGCGAGGACTACGCGCGCGCCGACATCCCGATGCTGCCGGTGATCTACGGCGAGGCCTTCACCCGCTGGCACGTGCTGTTCTACACGGTGCTGCTGGTGCTGGTCACCGTGCTGCCCTGGCTCACCGGCATGAGCGGCCTGTTCTACCTGGGCGGCGCCCTGGTGCTCGGCGCCGGCTTCCTCTACTACGCGGTGCGCCTGCTCGACCCGCCGGACGAGCAGTTCGCCATGCACACCTTCGGCTACTCGATCATCTACCTGATGGCGCTGTTCGCCTTCCTGCTGATCGACCACTACCTGGTGCCGCCCGGCAACGAGCTGGTCTGGCGCTTCACCCCGACCTGAGCCGCCGACATGGATCCGAACCGCTTCCGCCTGTACGACGCCGTCGGCCTGGAACCGGTGATCCGGGCGATGGCCGGCCAGGCCCTGGGCCTGCTCGACGAGCGGCCCGTGGTCCTGGTCGGCGTGCTGCGCCGGGGCGCGCCGCTGGCCGACCGCCTGGCCGCGGCCCTGCGCGCCCTGCGCCCCGGACTCGAACTGCGCCGCATGGACCTGAAGGTCAAGCGCTACGGCGACGACCTCGCGCTGCTGCACCCGGAGACCCGCCTTGAGGCCGACCCCGGCGAGGCGACGGCCAGCTACCAGGGCCAGCGCATGATCGTCGTCGACGACGTCCTGTACCAGGGCTGGTCGGCGTTCCGGGTGCTGGAATTCCTGCGCGGCCAGGGCGCCGACGCCATCCACCTGGCGGTCCTGGTCGACCGCTGCTGCACGCGGCTGCCGGTGCGCGCCGACATCGTCGGCCTGCGCCTGCAGATCGCGCCGGGCGACGTCATCGAATGCAACGTGCCGCCCTACGAGGACGCGTTCGCGGTCGACCTGCTGCGGCTCTAGCGCAGGGGCGCGGTCCGCCGGTCAGGGTCATTCCCGAAGCCGTCGGGCCGGCGCGGGTCCGGGCCGCTGCCCGCGGGAGCGCGAGGGCGGGGGGCCGCCTCGCCGGAACGCAGCGCGAGTCTCCCCGGCCGGCGGCGCCAGCGCGCCCGATCGACGCTCCCGCCGGGGCGGTGGCCAGCGCCATCGCGGCTTCGGGCCGGCAGCGGCCTACTGGAATCCCGAGCGGAGCAGCCGGTCCAGGATCAGGTCGAGATCGTCCAGGGTGGCGCGGTCCAGCGGAGTGATGTCGTAGCGGTTGCCGCGGAAGAACACCACGCCGTTCATCAGCTCGTCGAGCAGGCTGGCGCCCTGCAGGCGGAGGCGGTCCAGCGCGCTGCCCGGGGGCGGCGCCGACAGGCTGAGCATCCTGCAGGCCGGCTGCGGGGCGGGCCGGCCGTCCCGCCACTGCACCTGCGGCACCGGTTGCCGTGCCGGTGCCGGCAGGCCGGCCACCGGGTTGCCCCAGTGCTTGTTGTTGCCCGTGGTCAGGTCCGGGGCGCCGCCCCAGCGCCGGACGGCGCGGGGACCGGTGAACAGGGTCGGCGCGCCCGGCTGCATCCAGCGGTCGAAGGTGCTCCAGAAGGTCGGCGGCGGCACCCCGGTCTGCAGGTCGGCCCAGCCGTTGTAGCCGATCACGTGGCCGATCTCGTGCAGGGCCACGCTCATGGCGTCGGTACGGTCGGCCGGCACCGGCGCGATGCGCGCCACCGGGTCGGGATCGAACCACAGTTCGTTGCGCAGGTAGGCCAGTCCGAAGATGACGAAGCCGTCCGGCTCGCCGGCGTTGGGGTCGATGCCGGTGCGCAGCTCGCTGGCGACGCCCTGCTCGAAGGTGTTTCGACCGTTGATGACGCCGACGAAGCTGCTGGTGACGCTGGACCCGTTGGCGGTCGGCACGCTGGCCACGCGCACCTCGATCTCGATCGAACGCGGCGCGGTCACCCCCATCGCCGCCGCCCAGCGCCGTCCGGCTTCCTGGAGATGGCTGGTGACCTGGGCGCGCTCGGGTGCGGTCAGCACGCTCGCGCTGGCGTCGAACGACACGTTCCAGACGACCTGGGCGTGGCCGCAGGGGGCGAGGGCCAGGCCCAGCAGGGCCAGCGGGATCCGGATGCCGGGCATGGGCGTTCTCCTCGGGGGGCTAGCTGTTGATGACGGAAAACCAGGCCCCGATGTGCCATGGCAACGCCGGGCACGATCTTCCGTGACGTAGGCCATGCCCTCCGATCGTCCTGCCGTGCCGCGCCTCCGGCTCCCCCGCCTGCCGGCCTGGCGCAGCCGTCTGCCGGCCTTCGTGCGCGAGGCCGCCAACCGCTGGTTGCGTCGGGACTGGCGGGGCGCGCTCGACCAGCCGGGGCCGGGCGCCGGGCCCTCGGGCCCCTGGCTCGTGCAGGGCTGGGTGGTACCGCCCGGCCGCATCGGCGCGGTTGGGGTCCGCTTGACGGTGCGCGCGCTGGCCGCCGACGGTCGGTTGCTCGCCCAGCGCGAACTCCCGCTGTCCGAGGCGTGGATGCCGCGCCCCGATGTCGCGCGGCTGATGGGCGATGCGCGGACCGCGCGCTGCGGATTCGCGCTGTGGCTGGCAGGCCCGCGCCGCGGCCCTGCAGCCCGGCTGGAGGTGCAGGCCCGGGTCGGTGAGTCCGGGGCGCCGGGCTGGCGTGGCGCGGTCGACCTGGTCGGCGGAGGCGATCCGCCGGGCGATCCGGTGGCCGGCTTCGAGGAGTCCCGGCTCGACCTGGTCGGCTTCCATGGCGGCGGTTTCGGCCTGGGCAGGGCGGTCGACGGCACCGCACAAATGCTGTCCGCCGTCGGCTGGCGCGTCCAGCGGCAGCCGGCCGATGCGCCGCCCCGGAGCGCCGCGGCCGGCGTGGTGGTGGCCCAGATCAATCCCGACGTCCTGCCGGCCTGGCTGGCGGTGGCCGGCGACCGGGCCTGGCCGCCGCGTCGGATCGCCTACGTGACCTGGGAACTGCCGGTGCTGCCGCCCGGCTGGATCCAGGCCCTGTCGGCCTGGGCCACCGAGCTGTGGGCGCCCAGCCGGTTCGTGGCCGAGGCCCTGCGTTCCGCCGGCGCCGTCCTGTCCCGCCTGCCCCTGCACATCGTCCCGCACGCGTTGCCCGGTCCCGACGTGGACCCCGACGGCGGCGCCCGCTGGACCTGGCCGGAGCGCGCACGCCACCCCGGGCCGCGTCTGCTGTGCCTGTTCGACCACGACAGCGACGCCGGCCGCAAGGGCGTGCTGGACAGCATCGCCCTGGCGCGCGCACTGGCCCGGGCCCGGCCGCGGTCGCGGCCCCTGCTGGTGGTCAAGCGCCAGGGCGCCGCGCGCCACCCGGCCGCGGCCGGGCAGGTCGCCGAGGCCCTGCACCGGGCCGCGGCCGACCTCGACGCGTGCCTGCTCGACGGCCGCTGGCCGGGGCCGGCCCTGGCCGGCCTGGTCGCCGGCTGCGACGTGCTGCTGTCGATGCATCGCTCCGAGGGCTTCGGCCTGGTGCTGGCCGAGGCCATCGTCGCCGGCCGGTCGGTGCTGGCCGGCGGCGGCGGCGGGTCCGGCGAGCTGCTGGCCATGGCCGGCCTGGAACCGGTGCCGGGGCGGCCCGAAGCGGTCGCCAGGCGCCCGGCGGCGCTGGCCGGACCCTACCTGCCCGGACCGGGCGCGCTGTGGGATCGCCCGGATCGCCGGATCGCGACGCGTCGCCTGCTGGACCTGGTCGACCGGCCCGAGACGGCGCGGGCGCACGCCCTGGCGGCAGCGGCGCGGCTGCGCGCTCGCCTGTGCCCGTGGGCGCTGGCCCGGGCGCTGCCCGCCGAACTGCGGCCGCCCGGTCGCGCGGCTCAGCCGCCTCCGGGCTGCGGCAGCAGGTGCTGTTGCCAGAACAGCATCGCCGCCGCCTCGTAGAGGTCGCGGTTGCGCTTCTTCGCGAAGCCGTGGCCCTCGTCCTCGAACAGCAGGTACCAGACCGGCGTGCCGTTGGCACGTACCCGGGCGACGATCTGCTCGGCCTCGCTGGCCGGCACCCGCGGATCGTTGGCGCCCTGGGCGACGAACAGCGGCCGCGCGATGCGTGCGGCGTTGGTCAGCGGCGAGATCTCCTTCAGGAAGGCCCGCATCGCCGGATCGCGCTCGTCGCCGTACTCGGCGCGGCGCAGGTCGCGGCGGTAGTCCTGGGTGTTGGTGAGGAAGGTCACGAAGTCGGAGATGCCGACCACGTCGATGCCGGCCCGCAGGCGCTCGCCGAAGTGCACCATCGAGGCCAGCACCATGTAGCCGCCGTAGCTGCCGCCGGCGACCCCGACCCGGTCCGCGTCCAGTTCCGGCCGGGTGGCGATCCAGTCCAGCAGGGCGCCGATGTCGCGCACCGCGTCCTCGCGCAGCCGGCCGTCGTCCAGGGCGAGCCAGGCCTTGCCGTAGCCGGCCGAGCCGCGCACGTTGGGCACCAGGACCGCCACGCCCAGCTCCCGGGCCAGGAACTGGAACTGGGGCGAGAACACCGGGCGGGCCTGGGCCTCGGGGCCGCCATGGATGTTGATCACCACCGGGAACGGCCCTTCGCCGGGCGGCCGGTAGTAGAACGCCGGGATGCTGCGCGGCGCGCCGTCGACCTCGTCGAAGGTGGGATAGCGCACCAGGGCCGGGGCGACGAAGGCGTCGGCGTCCAGGCCGCCCACCTCGCTGCGCGTCCAGCGCTGCGCGGCGACCGCGGCCAGGTCGACCACGTACACGTCGCTGGGCGAGGTCGCGCCGTTGACGGTCACTGCCAGGCGCTTGCCGTCCGGGGAGAATCCGCCCAGGGCCATGACCCCGACCGGCAGGGGCGGCAGCTCGACCGGCGTCTCGCCCGGCAGCGCCAGCACGTGCAGGCGGGAGATGCCGTCCTCGTTGGCGACGTAGGCCAGGTGGCGGCCGTCGGCGGCGACCGCCAGGGCCTCGACATCCCAGGGCAGGTCGGCGGTCAGGGTGCGCCGGTCGTCGCCGTGGAAGCCGCGCCAGCGCAGCCGGCGCACGTCGTCGTCCTCGTCGGCCACGTAGTACCAGCCCGCGCCGTCCGGCGCGAACGCCATGGCGCCATGGCCGATCCGCGCGTCCTCCGCCTGCAGGGGGGTCAGGCTGCCGTCGGCGAGGTCGAGCAGGTGCGGCCGGCTGTCGGCGATCGAGACATAGCGCAGCACCAGCAGGCGGGTGTCGTCGGGGCTCCAGGCGGCCGCGTACCAGGTGCCGCCGGCCTCCAGCAGCGGCCGGCTGACGCCGTCGAGACCCACCACATGGATGTCGCTGTCGCGGCCGTTGCGGCGGGTGGTCGAGTAGGCGATGCGGTCGCCGCGGTTCGACCACAGCGCCCGCTCGTTGCGCGAGCGGCCGTCGCTGAGCCGCACCAGCTCGCGACTTTCCAGGTCGAGGTGGTGCAGTTGCCAGAACTCGCTGCCGCCGCTGTCCATGGCGAACAGCACCCCGGCCCGGTTGCCCGGCCGGGCGACCGGCGCCAGCACCGGCTCGGCCTCGAAGGTGAGCTGCTCGCGGGCGGCCCCGGGCGCCGCGACGCGGTGCACCTGGTTGGTGTCGGCGAAGCGCGTGGCGACCAGGATGCCGCCGTCCGGGAGCCAGCCGGCGAAGCTCGCGCCCCGGGTGTTCTGGTAGCGCGCAAGGCGCTGGCGCAGTGCCGCGGGGACTTCCGGCACGTTCTCGCTGACCACCTGGCCGTTGCGGACCCGCTCCACCGCCGCCGCGGCGACGGGTTCGGCGGCGGCGTGCGAGGTCGCGCCGGATAGCAGGCCGGCCAGGAACAGGACAGTGCGCATCATGCGGTCTCCGGGGTGCGATCGGGGCCAGTCTACCCGGCGGCTCCCGACGCCCCTCTGGGGCTTCGCGGTGGAACGCCGCTGCCGCGCGGCGCGCGGACCGGCCAGGCCGCGCCGCGCAGCCGGCGCCGTCGTCTACCAGGCGCCGGCGGTGAGGGCGGCGCCGAACACGCGCTCGGCGACGCCGGCCTCGACCCGCACGTAGATGCGCAGCTCGCGCTCGAAGACGATCGCCTCGGCCAGCCCGAAACTGGCGCGGCTGCTGCCTGACAGTTCCGGGTGGTAGGTGACCCCGACGCCACTGTTGACCTGGCCGGCCAGGCGGGCCGGCCCGGCGCCCAGGCCGGTGAGCCAGAGCACGCGACCGTCGACCTCGACATAGGCCGCCAGCTGCGCGGCGTCGACGCCCATCGCGGTGACCTCGGCGGCCAGGAAGGCGGCGGGGCCAGGGACGCGCGCGATCGTCCAGGTGCCGGGCCCGGCGCCGACGTGCAGCGCCTGGTGGCGGGCGACCTTGCCGACCTGGGCCGGCGCGGTGCCGGGGAAGCCCAGGAGCGTCAACACGGTCAGCAGGGTGAGGCAGGCGGCAAGGCGGGTGCGCGACACGGGGCGTCTCCATTCAGGCAGGTACCCCGGAAACATCGCGTAGGCGCGAAAGCGAACATCCGGCCGGCGGCGACCCCGTCCGGGCCCTCCCGGCCGCCCCGGGGCGGCCGGGCGCACCTGCTGCGGGTGCTGCGCCCTCAACCGGCCATGGCGCGCGCGTGCTTGCGCTGCAGCAGGGCGCGCAGGGCCTGCTTGCCGGCCTCGTCGAGCTCGCCCTCGGCCAGCTGCGCCTGCAAGCCCGCCAGCTGCTGCTCGTCGGCCCGGGCGCTGAGCCGGTCGATGGCGCCGGTGAGGTCGCTGCGCCAGCTTTCGAGATCGCCCGGCAGGTCGAGCATCGCCAGCTGCGCCAGCGCCTCGCGCCCCGGGTGGTCGTGGAAATGCTCCAGCACGCTGGCGGTATGGGCATCCGGCACGGCCCGGCACAGGTCGAGCAGTTCGATGAGCAGGGCGATCCCCGGCAGGTCCAGCGCCGCGAACGGCCAGGGCGGCTCGACCGCGCGCGCCAGCGCCGGCTGCTGGAGCAGCAAGGCGATGGCGTGCCGGACCAGGCTGCGCCGCGGCGCCGGCAGACGCCGCCGCGCCGGCGCCGGCGCCGCCGCCGGCGCCGGGGCGCGCAGGCTGCCGGTGCGGTCCTTCAGCTCGGCCAGCATCAGGTCGCGGAACACGCCATCGGGCAGCTGCGCGAGCAGGGGCCGGGCCCGCTCGGCCAGCCGGGACTTGCCGTCCAGGCTGGCCAGGTTGAGGTCCCGGGACAGTTCCTGGAAGAAGAACTCCGACAGCGGCACCGCCGAGGCCAGCCGCGCCTCCAGGCCGGCGCTGCCCTCGCTGCGCACCAGCGAGTCCGGATCCTCGCCCTCGGGCAGGAACGCGAAGCCGGCCTGGCGGCCATCGGTCAGACGGGGCAGCGCCGACTCCAGCGCCCGCCACGCCGCCTGCCGGCCGGCGCGGTCGCCGTCGAAGCAGAAGCACACCTCCGGCGCGTTGCGGAACAGCAGCTCGGCATGCTCGCGGGTGGTCGCCGTGCCCAGGGTCGCGACCGCCTGGCTGAGGCCGTGCTGGTGCAGGGCGATCACGTCCATGTAGCCCTCGACGACCACCAGCCGCCCCAGCCGCGATCCCGCCTGGCGCGCCTGCCACAGGCCGAACAGTTCGCGGCCCTTGTGGAACAGGGGCGTCTCCGGCGAGTTCATGTACTTGGGGCCGTCGCCGGCCTCCAGCACGCGGCCGCCGAACGCGATCGGCCGGCCGCGACGGTCGAGGATCGGGAACATCACGCGGTCGCGGAAGCGGTCGTAGCTGCCGTTGCGGCCGCCCTCGATGAGCAGGCCCTGGCGCAGCAGTTCCGCCTGGCGATCGGGGGTCGCGCCGAGCGCCTTGCGCAGGCCGTCCCAGTCGGCCGGTGCGTAGCCCAGGCGGAAGCGCTGGCGCAGCTCGTCGCTGACGCCGCGACGCTCGAAGTAGGCACACGCTCCCGGGTTGCCCGCCAGCGCCGCCTCGAACCAGGCGGTCGCCGCCTCGAGCAGGGCATAGGCCTGGCCGCCCTCGTCCCGGCGGGGCGCGCTGCCGCCCTCGTAGGGGACGGCGAGGCCGACCCGGCGGGCCAGCTCCTCGACCGCGTCGACGAACTCCAGGCGGTCGTACTCCATCAGGAAGCGGATCGCGCTGCCATGCGCGCCGCAGCCGAAGCAGTGGTAGAACTGCTTGGCCGGGCTGACCGTGAAGCTGGGCGAGCGCTCGTCGTGGAACGGACAGCGCGCCTGCCAGTCGCGCCCGGCCTTGCGCAGCGGCACGCGCTGCTCGATCACCTCGACGATGTCGACGCGGGCGAGCAGGTCGTCGATGAACTGGGAGGGGATGCGGCCGGCCATGGCCCGGGGATTGTCCCACGCCCGGCCGGCAGCCACCGGCGGCGTCCGGCGTCGCTGTCACGGAATCTGGACACCGCGTCGACGCCCGCCGTGCCAGGGTCGGGCTTCCGCACCCTGGCGCCGTCGCCCGCCCGGCGGCCGGCGTCGCTGCCTGGAGTCCGCCGATGTCCCGCCTGCCGATCCGCCCCGTCCCCCTCGCCGGCCTGCTCGCGCTGGCCACCGGGTCCGCCCTGGCCGCCGACATCCGCGTCCCGGCCGACGCCCCGTCGATCCAGGCGGCGATCGACCAGGCGCAGGCCGGCGACCGCGTCCTGGTCGACCCCGGCACCTGGTCCGGCCCGGTCGACTTCCTGGGCAAGGACATCGTCGTCGAGGCGGTCGCCGGGCCCGATGCCACCGTGATCGACGGCGGCGGTTCGACCGGCTTCGTGGTCCGCTTCGCCAGCGGCGAGAGCCGGGCCGCGACCCTGCGCGGCTTCACCGTGACCGGCGGATTCGGCCAGGGCGGCTCGAACGGCGCGGGGCCCGGCGGCGGCATCCGCATCGAAGGCGCGGCGCCGACCCTCGAGGGCAACGTCCTCGCCGGCAACGCCGGCGTGCTGGGCGGCGGCCTGAGCGTGGTCGATGGCGCGCCGCGCCTGGTCGACAACCGCTTCGTGGGCAACCAGGCGCTGCAGGGCGGCGGCCTGTACGTCCAGGGCGGCGCACTGGAGGCGGTCGGCAACCGCTTCGAGGACAACGCCGCGGTCCAGTTCGGTGGCGGCGCCGCCGTGGTCTGGGGCGCGGCGGTGGCGCTGGCGGACTCGCAGTTCGTCGGCAACACCGCCAGCAGCTTCGGCGGTGGCCTGTACGCGGGTCACGCCAGCCTGGACCTGTCCGGCAACGACTTCATCGGCAATGGCCGGGTCGAGCCCGGCGACTGGCCGGGCAGCTGGGTGGTGCTCACCGGCGGCGGTGGCGGCATCTACAGCACCGGCAGCAGCGGCCGCATCGACCGCAGCCGCCTGCTCGACAACGTCGCGGCCTTCGGCAGCGCCCTGTACGTCGCCGGCGCCGGCGACCTCGAGGTCGTCAACAGTCTGTTCGCGGGCAATGCCGCCGCCTGCGACTGCGCCACCGGCGTGGTCTACGCCAACAGCGCCAGCCCGCGGCTGGTCAACGCCACCCTGGCCGGCAACGGCGGCTTCGTCGGCGTGTTCACCACCTTCAACGCGTTTCCGGTGATCGCCAACAGCATCCTGGCCGGCCAGGTCTCGCCGACCGCCGGCAACGGCCAGGCGCAGCTGTCCTGGTCGCTGTACCAGGGCACGCCGTTCGCTGCCGTGCTCGGGCCGGGCAACCGTGAGGGCGAGCCATTGCTCGATCCCGCGGCCGACTGGGCACCGCGGCCCGGGTCGCCGGCGATCGACGCCGGCGACAACACCGCGGTGCCCCCGGACGTGATCGCCGACCTCGCCGGCAACCCCCGCTTCCGGGACGATCCCGACACCCCCGACACCGGCAACGGCGCGGCGCCGGTGGTCGACCTGGGCGCCTTCGAGTTCGCCCCGGACACGCTGCTGGTCACGGTCACGGCGACGCCGGGCGACCGCAAGGGCGGCTGGAACCTGCACATCGAGCTGGGCCGGTCGGCGCATCTCCAGGTCGACCTGCTGGATGCCAAGGGCAATGTGCTGCGCCGCCTCGCCGACGCCCCCCACGGGCCCGGCGTGCAGGTCGTGCACTGGGACGGCACCGGCCCCCGCGGCTCGCCGCTGCCGGCGGGAGACTACCTGGTCGAGGTCCGGGCCGGTGCCGAGTACCGGCACCTGGCGATGGCGGTCGGCGCGCCGATGCGGCGCTGATCCGCGACGGCAGGCGGCGGTCACCGCCGTCTGCCACCGGTCACCGGAACAGCGCGGTGTAGCGCCGCTGCATCTCCTCCGGCGTCACCTCCTCGATGCTGTGGCCGACCAGCCAGCGGTGCCCGAAGGGATCGACCACCGCGCCACCGCGCTCGCCGTAGAAGGCGTCGGCGACCTCGCGTTCCAGGGTCGCCCCGGCCGCGAGCGCCCGGGCCACCACCGCGTCGGCGTCGTCGACGTGCAGGTGCAGGGTGACCCCGGCCCGCCCGGCGACCGCAGGCGGTTCGAGATCGAACTCCGGGAAGGGGTCGCACAGCATCAGGACCTGGCCACCGATCTCCACCTCGGCATGGCCGATCCGACCGGACGGCTCCACCAGGCGGAACTTCTCGCGGGCGCCGAAGGCCTGGGCGTAGAACGCGATGGCCCGGGCGGTGTCGGCCACGCACAGGTAGGCGTACAGTTCGATCGGCATCGCGGCGGGGACTCCAGGGCAGGGGCCGTCAGTGTCCCGCGCCGGCCGCCGCCTGTCTTGAACGAAGTTGACCGTGGCCCTGCCGGGCACCGGGTCAGTCCAGCGGCAGATGCCTGGGCCAGCGGCCCTGCAGGCGCCGGAACGTGCCCGGGGTGACGCCGGCGAGACGCCTGAACCGCCGGTTGAAGTGCGCCTGGTCGGCATGTCCGCTGGCCAACGCGACCGCGCCGAGCGGCAGGTCAGGGTTGCCGTGCAGGCAGGCCAGGCTGGCGTCGAACCGTTGCAGGTCGCGCCATTGCCGCGCCGGGCAGCCGAGCGCCGCCTGCACCCGCGCCAGCCAGGCCCGGTGGCTGAGTCCGCAGCCGGCGCTGGCGGCAAGCGTCGCCGTGCCGTCGCGAAGGGCCGCCACCGCCTGCTGCGCGGCCTGCGCACGGCGCAGGTGCGCCCGCTGCCGGGACAGGCAGTCCAGCAGCAGGTCCTCGGCGTCGTCCAGTCGCTGGCGATCCGCAGGCCTGCGGCGCAGGCGCAGCAGGGTCCGGCGCACCCCGGCAGGCAGCAGCGCGGCCAGGTCGGCCAGGCCAGCCGCCAGGCGGTCGGCCGGCACGCCGAACAGGGCGAGGCTCGCCCCGGGCCGAAGCTCCAGGCCCAGGCTGACCCCGGCATCGGCCGGCGAGCGCAACAGCGGGCCGTGCCGCAGGCCGCTCCACTGCAGCCTCGGCAGCAGGACGCCGCGGCGGTCCTGGAGGTCGAGGTAGCGCCGCATCGGCGCACCGTGCAGGCGGAACACGATGCGCTGCCCGGGCGCGGGCAGGCTCAGCTCGCGCCGGTGCCCGGCGGCCGGTCCGGCCTCATGCAGCCACAGGCCGGCGAGCCAGGGCGCCAGTTGCCCGTGCCGGGGCGGGCGCGAGAAATGCACGGTCACGGACGGCCCCCGGCACCGATGCCGGCGACCCGGCCCGGGCGGGGGACGGCGCGCGCCTGGCCTGGACGCTGGCGCACGCCGGGCCCGGACGCGGGCGGCGGCGATCCGCGCCCGCGCGCGCCGGCGGGATGACCGGCGACCTCAGCCACCGGTCTGCAGCCGCCACAACTGGGCATAGACGCCGTCGCGTGCCAGCAGGGCGTCGTGGTCGCCGGACTCGACGATGCCGCCGTCGGCCAGCACGTGGATGGTGTCGGCATGGCGCACGGTCGACAGGCGGTGCGCGACCACCAGGACCGTGCGCCCGCCCGCCGCGCGCGCCAGCGAGCGGGCGATCGCCGCCTCGGTTTCGTTGTCCACCGCCGAAGTCGCCTCGTCGAGCAGCAGGATCGCCGGGTCGTGGTAGAGCGCGCGCGCCAGGGCGATGCGCTGGCGCTGGCCGCCGGACAGGTTCAGGCCGCGCTCGCCGACGGCGCTGTCGTAGCCGTCCGGCAGGGCCGCGATGAAGGCGTGGGCCTCGGCCGCGCGCGCCGCCCGCTCGATCCGGTCCCGGTCCGGGCGGGCATCGCCATAGCCGATGTTGGCGGCCAGCGTGCCGTCGGTGAGGAAGGGCTCCTGCGCGACGTAGCCGATCGCCCGGCGCAGCGCCTGCCGGGGCAGGTCGGCGATGTCGATGCCGTCGAGGAGGATGCGTCCGGCGTCCGGCTCGATGAAGCGCAGCAGCAGCTTGAGCAGGGTGCTCTTGCCGCCGCCGGTGGCCCCGACCAGGCCGACCGTATGGCCGGCCGGCACCACGAGGTCGACGCCGTGCAGCACCGCGCGGTCGCCGTAGCCGAAGCGCACCCTCTGGAAGCGCAGCTCGCCGCGCGGCGGCTGCGGCAGCGCCGCGTCGCCGCGGTCGGCGGCGACCGGCAGCGCCAGCAGGTCCTCGACGCGCTGCACCGAGGTCATCGCCCGCTGGTAGAGATCGGTCATCTCGGCCAGCCGGGTCAGCGGCCAGAGCAGGCGCTGGGTCAGGTAGACCAGGGCCGAGTAGCTGCCGACCCCCAGTTCGCCGCGCAGGGTGAGCAGGCCGCCATAGAGCAGGGTGGCGACGAAGCCGGCCAGGATCGCCATCCGGATCACCGGCGTGATTGCCGCCGCCAGCGCGATCGCCTCGGCGTTGCGCTGCCGGTAGCCGGCGCTGACGCGCTCCAGTTCCGCCAGCTCGAGGTCCTGGGCGTTGTAGGCCTGGATCGTCGCCATCCCCGGCAGGTTGTTGGCGAGCCGGTGCGAGACGTCGGCGGCCGCCGCGCGGGCCGCGGCATAGCGCGGCGCCAGCCGGCGCATGAACCAGAAGGCGCCGAACACGATCGCCGGCACCGGCAGCATCGCCAGCACCGCGACGCCGGGCGTCAGCACCACGAACACGGCGCCGACCAGCAGGGAGGAACAGGCCACCTGCAGCAGGTCGTGGGCGCCGGTGTTGAGGAAGCGTTCGATCTGGTTGACGTCCTCGTTGAGCACCGCCATCAGCCGGCCGCTGCGCTGCTGTTCGATGCGGCCCGGGTCCAGGCGCTGCAGGTGGCCGTAGCCCTCGATCCGCAGTCGGTGCTGCAGGTGCTGCGCGAGGTTGCGCCACCTGACGGCGGCCAGGTACTCGGTCACCGACTCCAGCACCCAGACCACGATGGTCAGCGCGGTCAGCGCCAGCAGCTGGTGCACCGGGTCGGGCAGGCCGAGGCGGGCGAGGAAGGAGTCGTGGCGGTTGACCACCACGTCGACGGCGACGCCGATCAGGATCTCGGGCAGGACGTCGAACACCTTGTTGAGGATCGACCAGGCGGTCGCCAGGCGGACGTCGCCGCGGCGGTCGGCGGCGTGGCCGAGCAGGCGCTTGAGCGGGTGCATGGAAGGTGGCGGCCGGGACCGGTGCGGGCCGCCAGCATAGAGGCGGCCGGGGCCGCGCCGGCGCCCCGGCGGCCGGCTATGCTGGCGCGGTCGATTCCCGGGAGGAAGCCATGTCCATGCGTACCGGCCTGCTGGCCGCTGTCCTGCTGTCCGCCGCCTCGGCACTTTCCGCCCAGCCGCCCGACGAGGCGGTGCCGGCCCCGGAGATCGACGAGGCGATCGCCGCGCCGGCCATCGACGATGCGGCGATGCCGCCGGCGGCGCTGGACGGCGATCCGCTGGCCCTGCCCGGGGAGGACGTGCCGCCGGCCATCGAATGGCTGCGCGCGCCGCGCGCCGAGCCGGTGGTGTGTCCGTTCCGCGGCCGGATCGAGTACCGGCCCGGTGAGATCGAGTGCGGCCTGATCCAGGTGCCCGAGAACCGCGAGGTCGCCGGCAGCCGCAGCATCGAGCTGCACTACGTGCGGATCGTCGCCAAGGGCCGCGATGCCGACGGCAAGACGGTCGAGAAGCGCGGCGATCCGGTGGTCTACCTGACCGGCGGCCCGGGCGCGCCGGCCGCCTACTACGTGCAGCGCTTCAAGGACCACCGCCTGGTCGAGCGCCGCGACCTGTACATCCTGGAGCAGCGCGGCATCGGCAGCTCCAGCCAGTTCTGCCGCTTCTACGGCACCCGCAACCGCGCCGACAAGGTCCGCGAGGACTACGTCGCGCAGCAGCGCGTCGAACTCGAGCAGGCGCGCGCCTGCGCCGACCAGGCCCGCGCCCAGGGTGTCGACCTGCGCGGCTACAACACCATCGAGAACGCCCGCGACGTGCGTGCGCTGCGCCTGGCCCTGGGCCTGCCCGACTGGAACGTCTGGGGCATCTCGTACGGCTCGGTGCTCGGCCAGGCGCTCGCCCGGGTCGACCGCGAGGGCATCCGGGCGATGGCGATCGACGCCATCGTGCCGATCGACATCGGCGACCTGATGCGGATCGGCCGCTGGTACGCGCGCGACCTCGACAAGCTGGACGAGGCCTGCGCCGCCCAGCCGGCCTGCGCCGCCGCCTACCCCGACCAGCGCCGGCGCTACGAGGCGGCGATCGCCGCGGTGCTCGAGCAGCCGGTGGTGCTCGACGTGCAGCCGTCCGAGACCTGGCCCGGCGGGCGCGCGGTGATCCACGCCGACCTGGTTGCCGGCCTGCCGTTCATGCTGCTCTACGAGGAGAAGACGCATGCCGCGCTGCCGGCGGTCATCGAGGGGCTGATCGCCGCCGTCGAGCAGCGCGACCCGGTGGTGTTCAAGGCGCTGGCGCTGGCCGGCGACCTCGGCGGCCCGGGCGGCAACGACTTCGGCGCCGGCATGTCGATGGCGATCCGCTGCCAGGACGGCTACATGGATGCCCTGGCGCGCCAGGTCGCCGAGGAGCACGCCGAGCAGCCGGTGCTGGCGCGCGCCTTCACCAGCCTGGAGCTGGCCGCCGAGGCGCCGGCGGCCTGCGCGCAGGCCGGCCTGCCGATGCGCACCGGGGCGGACTATGCGCCGCTGCAGACCGACCTGCCGATCGTGGTCGCCAACGGCGCCTGGGATCCGGTGACGCCGCCGCCGCTGGCGCGCTACGTGGCCGACCGCCTGGGCAACGCCCGTTACGTCGAGTTCCCGCACGCCGGTCACGGGCCGACCCGGTCGCTGGAGTGCGGCGGCGAGTTCCTGAACGCCTTCTTCGACGACCCGGCTGCCCCGCTGAAGATGGACTGCGTGGAGGAGGGCGGCAAGGCCGCCACCTACTTCGCGCCGTACTGGGCCACCCAGGCGTTCGCGCGCGGCGCCGCCTTCGTCGCCGAGCAGCCGCGCAAGGCGCTGCTGCCGCACCTGGCCTGGGCCGGCCTGGCCTTCGGCATTGCCCTGCTCGGCCTGGTCGTGCTGCTGTTCGCCTGGCTGGGGCGCCGCCTCGACCGCGCGCCGCGGCCGGCGGGCAGCCTGCCGCGCTGGGCGACCGGCCTGGCCGCGCTGGCCACGGTCGGGCACGGCGCGGGCATCGGCGTGGCGGCCGCGCTGGCGGCGCGCGCGACCCCGGCGATGCTGGTGTTCGGCCTGCCGGGCTGGGCGGTGTGGGCGGCCTGGGCGGCACCGGTCGCCGGCGCGCTCGGCCTGCTCGCCCTGGTCCTCGTGCTGGCCGGGGGCCAGGGTCGCGCCGGCAAGCTGGCCTGCGGGCTGGTCGCGCTGGCGGCGATCGCGGCCTCCGCGTTCTCCTGGTGGTGGGGCCTGTGGCCGGTCTAGGCCCGGTCGTGCCGTACCGGCGGCGGGCGCTTCACCGCCCGCTGCCGGGCCGGGCGTCCTGGCCGGCGACCATCGACTCGTACAGCCACAACCGTGTCGACTGCCAGTGACGCTTGACCGTGGCCGGTGACTGGCCAAGCGCCCGCGCGGTTTCCTCGATACTCAGGCCGCCGAAGTAGCGCAGCTCCACAAGGCGTGCGCGCTCCGGATCGACGTCCTCCAGGCGGGCGAGGGCGGCGTCCAGGTCGAGCAGATCCACCCCGGGCGACTCGGCGGGCAGGTCCACCTGGGTCAGGCTCAGCCGCTGGCCACCGTCGCGCTTGCCACGACCGCGGCTGCGGGCGTGGTCGATGAGGATCTCGCGCATCACCCGCGCAGCCAGGGCCATCAGGTGGCCGCGGACCTGCGCGGCAGGGGCCTGGGCACCGGCCAGGCGCAGCCAGGCTTCGTGGACCAGGGCGGTCGGCTGCAGGGTGTGGCCGATGCGTTCGTGCCGGAACAGCCGGTCGGCGAGGCGGTGGAGTTCGGGGTAGAGCGCGGCGACCAGGCGGTCACCGGCGGCGGCGTCGCCGTCGCGCCACTGGGCGAGCCATTGCGTCACCGGTTCCGGCATGGCCGGCAGTGTAGCGAGTCGATGCGCATCCGGCCGGGGCAGGGCTAGACTGGCGATGCGGATCGGGAGACGACCATGGCCGACGAGCCGGTGTCCGAAGACAGGGTGCTCGATCTGCTCGAGCAGGTGCTCGAGCAGCCGCCGTCCCGGCGGGCGGCCTGGCTGGACGCGGCCGGTCTGGACCCTGGATTGCGCCTGCGGCTGGAGCGCCTGCTCGCCTTGCAGACGCGCGCCGACCGCTTCCTCGACCAGGTGCCGGCGGTGCCGCTGCCCGGCCTGCCCGGCGCGGGCGACCGGCTGGGGGCCTGGGAAATCGTCCGGCCCCTGGATGCCGGCGGCATGGGCGTGGTGTTCCTGGCACGCCGTGCCGACGGCAGTTACGAGCAGCAGGCGGCGGTCAAACTGGTGCGCCCCGGTGGTCCCGGCACGCCGTCCGGGCTGGAGGCGGCACTGCACGAGCGCTTCGCCACCGAGCGCCGCCTGCTGGCGCGCCTGGAGCATCCGAACATCGCCCGGGTCCTGGATGGCGGAACCAGCCCGGAGGGCCTGCCGTTCCTGGTCATGGAGTACGTGGAGGGCGCAGGCCTGCTGGCCCATTGCGATGCGGCCAGTCTCGGCCTGCGCGCCCGGGTGGCGCTGTTCCGCAAGGTCTGCGCCGGCGTCCAGGCCGCACACCGGCACCTGGTCGTGCACCGCGACCTCAAGCCGCAGAACATCCTGGTCGACGCCGACGGCGAGCCACGCCTGCTCGATTTCGGGATCGCCCGCCTCCTTGAGGGTGGCGAGGCCGGGACCGGCGCCACCCAGCTTTCGGCCATGACGCCGGCCTATGCCAGCCCGGAACAGCTGCGCGGCGAGCCGCTGACCACCGCCTCGGACATCTTCTCGCTGGGCGTCGTGCTGTACGAGTTGCTGACCGGAGCGCGACCGTGGTCGCTGGACGGCGCCGGACTCGTCCAGGCCGAGCGGCTGGTCAGCGGCACCGCACCCCGCCCGCTGCGCCAGGCGCTGGCCGGCGCCGACCTGCCCGACGTCGAACGGCAGCGTCGCCTGGCGGCATCCGGCCCGGACCTCGAACGGATCGTGGCCAAGGCCCTGCACCGCGACCCGGAGCGCCGCTACGAGACTGCCCAGGCACTGGCCGACGACCTCGGCCGCTGGCTGGACGGCCGGCCGGTGCTGGCCCACCCCGACTCCGCCGGATACCGGCTGGCGCGCTTCCTGGGCCGGCACCGGGCCGCCAGCGTCGCGGCCGGCCTGGCCCTGGCGGCCATCGTCGCGGCCGCGGCGGTGGCGATGGTGCAGGCCCGGCAGGCCCGGCTCGCGATCGCCGACCTGGGTCGCGTCAATGCCTTCCTGGCCGAGGTCATCAATGTCTCCAACCCCTATCTGGCCGGTTCCGAACTGACCCTGGGCCAGGCCCTGGACGAGGCGGCGACGCGGCTCGAGCGGCACTTCGAGGGTCGGCCGGACCTGGCCCTGGACATCCGCCTGCTGCTTGCCGACAGCATGCTCGGCCGGTTCCGGCTGGACTCGGCCCAGAGCCAGCTGGAGCGTGCGCTCGCCGAGGCGGGCGCCCTGCATGGTGACGACGACCCGCGCACGCTCCAGGCGCTCGGGCGGCTGGCCTCGCTGCGCAAGGACCAGAGCCGCTTCGACGAGGCCTCGGCCCTGTACGAGCAGGCCCTGGACCGGCTCGGCACGGTGGCCGCGGACACCGCGCAGCTCGCCGCGCGCCTGCTCAACGACTACGGGACCATGCGCCTGATCGAGGAGCGCTTCCCCGAAGCGCAGGCGCTGCTGCAGCGCGCCGTGGAGATCGATGCGGCGCACCCGGGCGCGGTGCCCGAGGAGTCCCGCGCCCAGACCCTGGGGAACCTCGCCCACGCCGCGCGCGGCCAGGGCGACCTGGACCGCGCCGAGGCGCTGTACGCGCAGGTGCAGGCGGTGTTCGAGCGGGTCTATCCGCAGGGCGGGCCGTTCCCGGCCATCGTGCTGAACAATCGCGCGCGCCTGGCGCGGGCCCGCGGCGATCCCGAGGCCTCGATGGCCCTGCTCGAGCAGGCGGTCGCGATGCACCGGCGCAGCTTCGCCGGCGACCACGCACTGGTGGTCACGCCGGTCACCAACCTGGCCATGCAGGCCTTGGACCTGGACCGCCTGGACAAGGCCGGGCCGGCCGCCGAGGAAGCGGTGGCGATGGCCGACCGCCTGTATTCGGGGCAGCCGCACGCCTACCAGGCCAATGCCCTGGTCGCCCTGGTCGGCGTCCGCCTGGCGCAGGACCGGGTCGCCGAGGCGGCGCAGGCGCTGGGCCGCGCCGAGGCGGTCCTGGCGGCCCTGGCGGCGGCGCCGGAGTCCACCGTGCGCCGGGTCGCGCAGCTGCGCGAGAACGTGTGCCAGCGTGCTGCCGCGGCGCCCGGCTGCCCGCCCGCGGTCGCCGGACCCGTCGTGCCCGCCGGCTCGCCCTGAAGGCGGGGGACGCGCCGCGCGGGCGCCGCCCGGCGCCAGCGGCAGGCTCCGGCGCGAGGCGCGCGATGCCGTCTCAGGCGGGGAGCCCACCCTGCGCCGTCGCGCCGGCAGTCAGAGGATGTAGCGGCTGAGGTCCTCGTGGCCGGCCAGAGCCGCCAGGTGGGCGTCGACGTAGTCGGCGTCGATCACGTAGCGCTCGCCGGCCCGGTCGGGCGCCTCGAACGAGATGCCGTCGAGCAGGCGCTCGAGCACGGTGTGCAGGCGCCGGGCGCCGATGTTCTCGGTGCGCTCGTTGACCGCGCAGGCGATCTCGGCGAGCCGGGCGATGCCCTCGTCGGTGAACTCGATGGCGACGCCCTCGGTGCCGAGCAGGGCCGTGTACTGGCGGGTCAGGGCGTTGTCCGGCTCGGCCAGGATGCGCCGGAAGTCCTCAACGGTCAGCGCCGACAGCTCGACGCGGATCGGGAAGCGGCCCTGCAGCTCGGGGATCAGGTCGCTGGGCCGGGCCAGGTGGAAGGCGCCCGAGGCGATGAACAGGATGTGGTCGGTGCGCACCGGGCCGTACTTGGTGCCGACCGTCGAGCCTTCCACCAGCGGCAGCAGGTCGCGCTGCACGCCTTCGCGGGAGACGTCGGCGCCGGTCGCGCCGCTGCGCCGGCAGACCTTGTCGAGCTCGTCGATGAAGACGATGCCGTTCTGCTCGCAGTTGTGGATCGCGGCCTCGCGCACTTCGTCCTCGTTGACCAGGCGACCGGCCTCCTCCTCGACCAGCTGGGCCAGGGCCGCCTTCACCTTCAGCCGGCGCTTCTGGGTGCGGCCGCCGCCCAGCGACCTGAACATCTCGCGCAGCTGGCCGGTCATCTCCTCCATGCCGGGCGGCGCCATGATGTCGATGCCGGGACCGGCGGCGGCCAGCTCCAGCTCGACCTCGCGCCCGTCGAGGGCGCCCTCGCGCAACTGCTTGCGCAGCTTCTGCCGGGTGTCGGCCTGCGGGTCGTCGGCGCCGGCGGCCTGCTCGGTCCAGCCCATCGGCCCTGTGTGCTGCTGCCGGCGCGGCAGCAGGGCATCGAGCAGGCGCTCCTCGGCGGCGTCCTCGGCCTGGGCGCGGACCCGGGCCTTGGCCCGGTCGCGCTGCATCTTGACCGCGGCATCGGCGAGGTCGCGGACGATTTGCTCGACGTCCTTGCCGACGTAGCCGACCTCGGTGAACTTGGTCGCCTCGACCTTGATGAACGGCGCCCCGGCCAGGTTGGCAAGACGCCGCGCGATCTCGGTCTTGCCGACGCCGGTCGGGCCGATCATCAGGATGTTCTTGGGCGTGACCTCCTCGCGCAGCCCCGGCTCGAGCTGCATGCGCCGCCAGCGGTTGCGCAGGGCGATCGCCACGGCACGCTTGGCGGCGTGCTGGCCGATGATGAACTTGTCCAGCTCCTGGACGATCTCGCGGGGGGTCATGTCAGACATGGCGGGGATGGGAGCAGGGAGCGGGGGGCAGGGCGACGCGGAGCGGACGGGGCGCGGGTGGCGGGACGGGCAGGGCTCAGGCCCTGCTCCCTGCCGCCTGCTCCCTGTCGTCCAGCGACTCGATCACCCGGTTCTGGTTGGTGTAGATGCAGATCTCGCCGGCCACCTCGAGGGCGCTCTCGACGATGGCACGGGCGTCCAGGCGGGTGTGGCGGAGCAGGGCCCGGGCGGCGGCCTGGGCGTAGGGGCCGCCGGAGCCGATCGCGATCAGGCCGTCCTCGGGTTCCAGCACGTCGCCGTTGCCGCTGATCAGCAGCGAGGCCTCGGCGTCGGCCACCGCCAGCATCGCCTCGAGCCGGCCCAGCCGGCGGTCGGTGCGCCAGTCCTTGGCCAGTTCGACCGCGGCGCGCACCAGTTGCCCGCCGTGCTTCTCCAGCTTGGCCTCGAACAGCTCGAACAGGGTGAAGGCGTCGGCGGTGGCGCCGGCGAAACCGGCCAGGATGCGGCCGTCGCGGCCCAGGCGGCGGACCTTGCGGGCGTTGGCCTTGACCACCGTGTTGCCGAGCGTGACCTGGCCGTCGCCGCCCATCACCACCCGGCCGTCGCGGCGCACCGAGACGATGGTGGTGGCATGGAAGCTCGGTGTCTGGCTCACGGGCATGCTCCGCAGCGTGTGGAAGGATCGATCTTGGGCCGGCCTGGAGGGAATGCAAGGGCGGGCCGGCGCAGCCGCTGACCGACCGATCGGGGAGGGTGCGCCCATGCCCCGACGGCCCGGTTCACTCGGGCTTGCGCCTCGCCCGTGGATGGGCGGCGTCGTAGACCCGGGCCAGGTGCTGGAAGTCGAGGTGGGTGTAGACCTGCGTGGTGGCGATGTCGGCGTGGCCGAGCAGTTCCTGGACGCCGCGCAGGTCCTGCGAGGATTCCAGCACGTGGCTGGCGCAGGAGTGCCGGAGCAGGTGCGGGTGCAGGCGTTGCGGCAGCCCGTGCACCCGGCTCAGGTGGTGAAGCCGGGCCTGGACGGTGCGCACCGAGAGGTGGCCGCCGGCCCGGCCCGGAAAGACGTGGTCGGCGCCTCCGGCCAGCGCGCGCCATTGCGCCAGGGCGGCGCGCGCGGCCGCACCGACCGGCACCACGCGGGTCTTGCCGCCCTTGCCGGCGACGCGCAGTTCGGTCAGCCCGGCATCGGCGTCGCGCCAGCGCGCGCCGACCAGCTCGCTGACCCGCAGGCCGGAGGAATAGGCCAGCTCGAACAGGGCGCGGTCGCGGGCGGCGCGCACCGGGTCGTCGCCATCGGCGTCGCCCAGGCCATCCAGGAACGCGGCCATGGCGTCGGCGTCGAGCACCCGCGGCAGGCGCCGGCCGCTGCGCGGCGCGCGCAGGCCGGCCGCCGGGTTGTGCGCGAGCGCGCCCTCGCGCAGCAGCCAGCGGCAGAAGCTGCGCAGCGCCGCCAGCCAGCGCGCCAGCGACCGCCCGGACAAGCCGCGCCGGAACTCGCGCGCGACCAGGCCGCGCAGCGGCTCGGTGGCCAGCGCCGGCCAGCCCGGGAGGCCCTGTTCGTCGACCCAGGCCAGCAGGCGGCGCAGGTCGCGGCGGTAGGCGGCGAGCGTGTGCGGGCTCAGCCTGCGCGACACCTCCAGGTGGCGCAGGAAGGCCTCGATGTCGGCGGCCGGATCGAAGTCGGGCGCGGCGCCTGCCACGATCGTCGCTCAGCCGTGCCGGCGCAGCGCCGCGGCCACGGTCTGCGCGATCAGGTCCAGGAAGAAGGTGCCCTGGCCGGGGTGGAAGCGGTTCGGGTCCGGGCTGGCGATCGCCAGCAGGCCCAGGCCGGGCAGCGGCAGCAGGGCGCAGCTGCCGATCGCCTCGGGCTCCTCGAACAGCAGGCCGGCCTGCGCCGCGGTCAGGCGGCCGCACAGCGGCTCGCCGCGTTCGATGACGTCGGCGATCGCCGCCAGCGAGGGGTCGCCGGCCGGAACCGCCAGCAGCCACTCGGCGGCGGGCAGCTCCGGATCGGGATGGTGCAGCAGCACGCGCACTTGCTCGGTGCCGAAATCCTCGCGCAGCGCGGCGACCAGCCGGCGCATCGACTCGGCCGGGCCGCGCGCGCGCATCAGCGCCAGGTTGAGCGCATGCACCCGCCGCATCAGGGTCTCGTTCTCGCTGGCGATGGCGACCAGCACCTTGATCCGCTGCGCCAGTTCGCGGTTCTTGTCTCGCAGCACCTCGAGCTGGTAGCCGGCCAGCGAGGCGGCGCGCCCGTGGCCATGGTCCTTGGGCACCACCAGGCTCAGCGCCAGGTCCGGATGGTCGCTCAGGAACTCCGGATGGCGGCGCAGGTAGCGCGCCACCTCGGCGGCGGTGACCGCGACCGCGGCGGTTGCGTCGTTGGCATCGGTCATGGCGTGAGGGTTCCTTCGAAGACGAACGTGGCCGGGCCGCGCAGGCGCAACGGCTCCCCGGCATCGCCCTGCCAGCGCACGCCCAGGGTGCCGCCGGGCAGCTCGATGCGGCTGTCGGCGGCGATCCGGCCGCCGCGGCGCAGCCACGCGTGGGCCGCGCAGGCGCCGCTGCCGCAGGCCAGGGTCTCGCCGACGCCGCGCTCGATCACGCGCAGGCGCAGCCGGTCGGGCGCCAGCACCTGCACGAAACCGACGTTGCAGCCGTCCGGGAAGGCCGGATGCGCCTGCAGGGCGAACGCCAGGTCGACCGGGGCATCGACCACCTCGGCGACCTCGATCACCACGTGCGGGTTGCCGACCGCGACCGCGCCGAACGTCACGTCCAGGCCGTCCACGCACAGGTGCAGGCCATCGCCGGCCTGGCGGGCGCCGATCACCGGCAGGGCGGCCGGGTCGAAGTCCGGGATCGCCAGGTCCACCTCGAAGCTGCCGTCGCCGGCGCGGCGCACCGGCACCGGGCCGGACGGGCCGTCGAGGACGCCGGCATCGGCCAGGGTGCCGTCCCGATGCAGCCAGGCGGCGACGCAGCGGGCGCCGTTGCCGCACTGGCGGGCGGCGCTGCCGTCGGCGTTGACCACCGCATAGGCGGCGACCGAGCCGGGCGAGCGCGGCGGCAGCACGATCATCACCTGGTCGCAGCCGACGCCGAAATGGCGGTCGGCGAGCGCGGCGCAGGCCTCCGGCCCGGGGGCGGCGCCGGCGCGGGCGTCGAGCACGACGAAGTCGTTGCCGGCGCCCTGCATCTTGGAAAAGCGCAGGGGCATGGGCCGGTCGGGGGGCGCCTCAGATGTCGCGGGCGAGGGATTCGGTACGGCGACGGCGCTCACGGCGGGGTTCCTGCTCGGACGGGCCGCTGCGCGCGGCGTCCGCCTCGGCGGCGGCCTTGGCCGCGGCCAGCTCCGCGGCGGTCATCGGCGGCGGTGCGATCGGATCGCGCAGGTACAGGTCGCCCTTGTTGCCGCAGGCGGTCAGCGCGGCCAGGCTGGCCAGGAGCACGAATGCGCGCATGGGGTTCCTCGGATGGTGGATCGATGGCGGCAGTATAGGGAACCGGGCCGGCCGCCGCGTCGGCGCCGGGCGCGCGGCAACGCCGGCGGTCGCGATCCCGGGGCGGAGGATGGCGGGGCGGCGCCGACGGATCGCCCGGACCTTTCCTGGTCCGAGTGTCTCCCGGGTCCGCGGTCGCGTCGGCCGATCCACGCGTCGTGCCAAGGTCCGCTCCGGTTGGCCGGTCCGGCGCAGTGCCGGATGCGCCCCGACCGCCCAACGGTCCGCTGGCCGCACCAGGGCGCGGCCTGGCGGCGTCGCTGCGCGCCGTGGGGCGGCATCCGGGCTAGACTCCGGGCATGGACATGCTCGCGCTGCCGACCTCGCCGTTCGCGCTGCTGGTCGCCGTCGGCGTGGCCCTGGCGCTGGCCGGCCTGGCCGCCCTGGCCGGGCTGGTGCGCGCGCTGCGTGCGCGCCGCCCCGGCCGCGTGCTGTCGCGGCTGCTGTTGCTGCTGGTCCTGGATGGACTGGCCCTGCTGGCCCTGGTGCTGGCGCTGGCCCTGCATGGCTACGGGCGGCTGACCGGCGAGACGCCGGTCGCCGAGCTGGCCTTCAGCCGGCTCGGCGATGGCCTGTACGAGGTCGAACTGAAGCAGCCCGATGGCGCCAGTGCGCGCTACCGGCTTGCCGGCGACGACTGGCAGCTCGACGCCCGGGTCGTCAAGTGGCGGCCCTGGGCGGTCCTGGCCGGCCTCGACCCGGTCTACCGGCTGGACCGCCTCAGCGGTCGCTGGCACGACCTGGAGCGGGAGCGGGCGGCGGACCGCAGCGTCCACGACCTGGCCGGGGCCGGCGGCCTGGACCTGTGGTCGCTGGCCAGCCGGCATCCGCGCTGGCTGCCCTTCGTCGACACCGAGTACGGCAGCGGTGCCTACCTGCCGATGCGCGACGGCGCCCGCTACCAGGTCAGCCTGAGTCCGCTGGGCGGGCTGGTGGCACGCCCGCTGCCCTGACCGGCCGGTCCCGCCGAACGCGGGCGTGGCCCCCGCGGCGCGCCCCGATCACGGCGCCGGCGTTCAGCCTGCCTGTCGCTGCCGTCCGGCCACGGGCCGCAGCGCCGCCCGTGGCCGGCCGGGCCGGGCTGCGGTCGTCGCCGCCGCACCCGCCGTCCGGCGCCGCGGCGCCGGCGGTCGCCGTCCACGTCCGTGCAGGCGATCGGCGCCGGTGCCGGCGGCTGCCGGCACCAGCAGCCAGGCCAGTGCGAGGGCGGCGAGCGGCAGCAGCCACAGCCACAGGGCGACCGGGCCGAGGGCGGTGTCCAGGCCGTGCAGCGGCGGCAGGCAGGCCTGCACGGTGGCGCCCAGCGCGGCCCAGGCGGCCAGCAGGCGCTGCCCGGCGCCGGACAGGTGGCGTAAGGGATCGAGGGTCATGGCAGCCTCCTTGGACGATGCCGGACACTGTCGCGGCAGCGTGTCGCAGGCATTGCGACCCGGTGGCGCGCGCGCAGATCGCCGGTCGCAGGGGGGGGCGCCGAATCCGGGTCGGGGGCGCGGACTGCCGGCCAGGCCCTGGCGCGGGCGCCGGCAAGCCCCCAGCACCCGCCTCAGGCCAGCAGGCGCGACCACAGCAGCACGGTGGCCAGGCCCGCCACCAGGCCATAGCCGACCATGGCCGCGGCCAGCTCCGGTTCCAGCCGGGCGGCCATCGCCAGCGCGGCAGCGGTGAACATCGGCGGCATCGCCGCCTCCAGAACGCCGACCGCCAGCACCTCCGGCGTCACCGGCAGGACCCGCAGCAGCGCCCAGGCCAGCACCGGCATCAGCGCCAGCTTCAGGCCCAGGCCGGCCAGCAGCGGCGTCCAGCGGCCCGGCGGCAGGCGCAGCCGCAGCTTCAGGCCCAGCGCGAAGGCGACCAGCGGCAGCAGCGGCGCCGCCAGGTGCTCGGCCACCGCCTGCGCCGCCGGTGGCAGCGGTGAACCCAGCGCCAGGGCCAGCAGCAGGGCCAGGAACGGCGGGAAACCGGCGATCCGCCGGGCGATCGCCGCAGCCCCCGGACGTTCCTGACCGCCATAGGCGGCCAGCACGAACAGGCCCCAGGTGCTGACCAGCAGGAAGGTGCCGAACTGGTCGTAGACCGCGGCCAGGCCGACCTGCTCGGCGCCGAGCAGGGCGGTGACCAGCGGGAAGCCCAGGAAGGACGTGTTGCCGAGGGTCGCCATCAGCAGCAGGCAGCCGACCACGCCCCGCGGCCAGGCCAGCGCCCGGCCCAGCAGCACCACGCAGGCGGCGATCGCCAGCGCCACCGCCCAGGGCACCAGCACCAGGGCCAGCAGCTCGCTGCGCAGCTCCAGCCCGGGCACCCGTGCCAGCACCAGGGCCGGCAGGCAGATCCACAGCACGAACAGGTTCAGCGCCTCGGCGCCGCCCTCCGGGAACACGCCGCGGCGCCGGCAGCCCCAGCCGGCGACGAGCGCCAGCAGCATGGCGACGATCGCTGCCATGGCCGCGGCCGTTCCCTCAGTCGCCGGCGGCGTCGGGCGGCTCCAGCTCGAAGCCGCTGCGGTAGCTGGCCAGGGCCAGGGTCAGCATGCTCCGCGCCTCCTCGCGCAGCGGCAGCGGCTCGACGATCTCGGCGTCGGCGCCGTGGCGCAGCACGTCGCCGAGCAGCTCGCGCGGGTTGCTGTAGGGCACGCGCAGCTCGTAGCGGCCGTCCGGCAGCCACTGGCCCTGCTGGCGCGAATGCCAGCGTTCGTCGGCGACCCAGCGCGCCGCGCGCGCCGAGAAGCGGATCACCGCGGTCGCCCGGGCCGGGCCCGAGAAGATGCCGTAGCCGCCGACCAGGTGGCTGTCGAGCTGCTCGGCGGGAACCAGCAGGGCCGGTTCGCGCAACGGCTCGGGGTTGCCGATGCGGTCGACCGCGAAGCTGCGCAGCGCCTCGCGGCCATGGTCGTGGGCGTCCAGGTACCAGTTGTCGCGGTAGTGCACCAGGCGTTGCGGCGACACGGTCCGCTGGCCGCCGCGGCCGGTGCTGCGGGCGTTGTAGTCGAAGCGCAGCCGATGCTGCGACAGGGTGGCGCTGGCGACCGTGCGGAACACCGCCTCGTCCAGGCGCCGGGCCGCCGCAGCCACCACCCGGACCCTGCCCTCCGGCCAGCCCGGTCGTCCCGACTCGGCGGCCAGCAGCTTCTCGATGCGACCGCGCAGCGGCGCCAGCGCCTCGTTCAGCGGCCCCGCGCCGGTGCTGCGCGAAGCCATCTCGTAGAGCGCGACCAGGGCATGCAGCTCGTCGCTCGACAGCCACAGGCCCGGCAGCTCGAAGCTGTCGCCGTCGCGCTCGACGTAGCGCGCCGAACTCGGCTCGCCGCCCAGCACGATCGGCGCGCCCAGGGCGTCGCGCAGGAACGCGAGGTCGCGGTAAAGGGTGGCGCGTGCGCAGCCCAGCTCGTCCTGGAGCTGGCGCAGCGGGATCGGCCGGCGCGCCGCCTTCAGCTTGCGGTGCAGGGCGTTGACCCGTTCCTGCCGGCTGATCTCGGGACGTTGCTTGCGGCTGCGGGGTCGCGGCGCGGGCTCGGTGCGGTCGCTGGCCATGGCGTTGGAGGGCTCGATCGGATCGGACGCGCCAGCCTAGCGCAGCAGCGAAGCCGGGACTCGGGACTCGGGACTCGGGGCCGGGGCCTGGGGTTGAGGAGCCAGTGCGCCAGGAACCGAGCCGACGCACGCTGTCTAGGGCTGGTGGGATGAGCCTGTGTCCAGTCAGGCGCTTTGCGGTGCGCGGGTCGTGGCGCGCCCCGGCCGTCGACAACAGATGCCGGCCAGGAGGACCGGTGGCCGATACGTCAAGCTTCGCGGACCTCCACTGCGCTACCGGGGCGGCATGGCGGGTCGCGGCCAACTCTCCGCTTGCCAAATTCCGGGTCCCGGGTCCCGGGTCCCGTCACCTCAGTACATCGCCTCCTGCTCCGCATCGTTCAGCGTGCTCGCGCCCTCGCTCAGGCGCATGCGCAGGGCCAGGCCCTCGCGGGAGTCGGCGTGCGCGAGCGCCTCCTCGCGGCTGATCCGGCGTTCCTGGTAGAGCCGGTACAGGGCCTGGTCGAAGCTCTGCATGCCGTTCTCCAGGCTGCGCTCCATCGCCTCCTTGAGCTCGTTGAGGCGGCCGCCGCGGATGATGTCGCGGGTCAGCGGCGTGTTGATCAGCAGTTCCACCGCCGGCACCCGGCGGCTGTCGACGCCCACGCACAGGCGCTGGCTGACGATCGCCTGCAGGTTCATCGACAGGTTCATCAGCGTGGTGTGCTTGGTGCTCTCGGGGAAGAAGCTGAGGATGCGGTCGAGGGTCTGGTCGGCGTTGTTGGCGTGCAGCGTGGTCAGGCACAGGTGGCCGGTCTCGGAGAACGAGATCGCCGCCTCCATGGTCTCCTTGTCCAGGATCTCGCCGATCATGATGACGTCGGGCGCCTCGCGCATCGCGTTGCGCAGGGCGGTGTGGTAGCTGTGGGTGTCGAAGCCGACCTCGCGCTGGTTGATCAGCGAGCGCTTGTGCCGGTGCAGGAACTCGACCGGGTCCTCGATGGTGAGGATGTGGCCGCTGGCCTGCTCGTTGCGGTGGTCGATCATCGCCGCCAGGGTGGTCGACTTGCCCGAGCCGGTGGCGCCGGCGACCACGATCAGGCCGCGCGGCCGCATAACCAGTTCCTTGAGGATCGGCGGCAGGCCGAGGTTCTCGATGCGCGGCAGCTCGGTCTTGACGTTGCGGATGACGATCGCGACCTCGTTGCGCTGCCGGAAGATGTTGACGCGGAAGCGGCCGATCTGCGGCCGGCTCACCGCCAGGTTCATCTCCCAGGCGCGCTCGAACTCGGCGGCCTGCATGTCGTCCATCAGGGCGTTGGCGAACGCCTCCACGGCGGTGCTGGCCAGCGCGGTCGAACCGACCGCGCGCATGCGGCCCTCGACCTTCAGGTAGGGCGGCGCGCCGACGCTCAGGAACAGGTCCGAGCCGCCCTTGTCCACCATCAGGCGCAGATACGGATCGACATCCATGGCCCAGCTTCCCCCGGCTCGCGGCCACCGGGCCGCCTGCGCTGGATCATAACGGAATCCGCCAAGGCGCCGATCGGCCACCGGGGCGGCTTCGCAAGTCATTGAAAATACGGTTAAACCGCGTTTAACGTGGGCTTGTGCCGGCGGCCCCGGAGGAGTAGCGTAGGGATCGCGCGGCCCTGCGTCCGCGCGGACCGCCATGACCCAGATCCTCGATCACTGCCAGCCTCGTCGCCGTGGCGCCTGCCGCGGCCACGGGGCGGTGGCAGGCAGGCAGGACGATCCGCGATACCGCACCTTCGCCGCGCCCTCCGTGCCGGCAAGGCTGGCCACCGGCCAGCCGCCCCGCCAGCGCATCGCGCCCCCCGGGCGCGCATCGGGAATCCCCGCCACCGGCCCCGGGCCGGGCCTCGCCGCGCGCGGGGCCCGGAGGGTGGCCGTCCCACCACGAGGAGAACGTTGATGTTCGAGAACCAGAAGGACCAGGTCGAGACGCTGATGAGCGCCAATCCGGAGTTCCGCAGCCTCTACCAGCGCCACCAGGAGCTGGACAAGAAGGTCCAGGACGCCGAGCTGGGCGTGCTGCCGATCGACGACGTGACGCTGGCCCGGATGAAGAAGGAGAAGCTGTGGGCGAAGGACCGCCTGACCCACATGTTCGAGCACCAGGAACAGGCTGCCGCCCACTGACCCGGCCGGCGCGGCGGGTGGCTGCGGCGCGCCTGGCGCGACCGCGGCGAACCCGCCGCCAGGGGGGAAGGCGGGACGCGCCTGAGCCGTCGACCGGGCGGGGTTCGTCCGCTCTGCACGCGCTTCGCGCCTGGCGGCGCCCGCCGCAGCAAGCCGGAGCGTCCGCCCCGAAACCGCCCGCCACCGGGCCGGCCGGCCGGCCGCGCACCGGGGGGCGTGCCCGACGGGCTACAATCGGCGCTCCCTTCACGGCCCGGGCGCCCGTTCGCGCGGACTGCCCCGGTCGCCAACGGACCGCCACCCAGACCATGACCCACGACAGCGTCCTCGAGCTGATCGGCAACACGCCGATGGTGCGCGTGCGCCACCTCGACACCGGCCCCTGCGAGCTCTATCTCAAGCTCGAATGCATGAATCCCGGCGGCTCCATCAAGGACCGCATCGGCCTGTCGATGATCGAGGCGGCCGAGGCGCGCGGCGAGCTCCGGCCCGGCGCCACCCTGGTCGAGGGCACCGCCGGCAACACCGGCATCGGCCTGGCCCTGGTCGCCCAGCAGAAGGGCTACCGCCTGCTGCTGGTGGTCCCGGACAAGATGAGCCGCGAGAAGATCTTCAACCTCAAGGCGATGGGCGCCGAGGTCGTGCTGACCCGCTCCGACGTCGCCAAGGGCCATCCCGACTACTACCAGGACCTCGCCGAGCGGATCGCCCGGGAGACGCCCGGCGCCTACTTCATCAACCAGTTCGGCAACCCCGACAACCCGCGCGCCCACGAGGAGCAGACCGGTCCGGAGATCTGGCGGCAGATGGGCGGCGACATGGACGCCATCGTGTTCGGCTGCGGTTCCTCCGGCACCATGACCGGCCTGTCGCGCTACTTCGCGCGGGTCGCACCGCACGTCGAGCTGGTGCTGGCCGATCCGGTCGGCTCGATCCTGGCGCAGTACATCAACGAGGGCACCCTCAGCGAGAAATCGGGCAGCTGGCTGGTCGAGGGCATCGGCGAGGACTTCCTGCCGTCCATCTCGGACTTCAGCCGGGTCCGCAAGGCCTACGCGATCTCCGACCGCGAGAGCCTGCTGACCGGCCGCGAGCTGCTCGAGAAGGAGGGCATCCTGGGCGGCTCGTCGAGCGGCACCCTGCTCGCCGCCGCGTTGCGCTGGTGCCGCGAACAATCCGAGCCGAAGCGCGTGGTCTGCTTCGTCTGCGACACCGGCAACAAGTACCTGTCGAAGATGTACAACGACTACTGGATGCTGGACAACGGCTTCCTCGAGCGGCAGCCGACCGGCGACCTGCGCGACCTGATCATGCGCCCGTACGCGCAGCGCGACACCGTGGTGATCGGCCCCGGCGACCTGCTGGTGACCGCCTACCAGCGCATGAAGCTGTACGAGATCTCGCAGCTGCCGGTGATGGACGGCGACACCCTGGTCGGCATCCTCGACGAGTCCGACGTGCTGATGCACGTGTACGGCAACGAGGACCGCTTCCGCGACGAGGTGCGCACCGCCATGGTCACCAAGCTGGAGAAGCTGCCGGTGACCGCGCCGGTGGAGTCGCTGATGCCGCTGTTCGACCGCGGCCACGTCGCCATCGTCATGGACGGCGAGCGCTTCTGCGGCCTGATCACCCGCATCGACCTGCTCAACTACCTGCGCCGGCGCGTGCACTGACCCGGCCGCGCCGGCGCCGGCGGCGAACGCCCCGCGACGCCGGTCCGACGCCCCCATTCCAACGATTCCGGACCCGACATGACCGACACCCGCGACCTGGGCCTTGGCACCCGCGCCATCCACGCCGGCCAGCAGCCCGATCCCAGCACCGGCGCCGTGATGACGCCGATCTACGCGACCTCGACCTACGTGCAGGCCAGTCCGGGCGTGCACCAGGGCTTCGAGTACTCGCGCAGCCACAACCCGACCCGGTTCGCCTGGGAGCGCTGCATCGCGGCGCTGGAAGGCGGCCGCCAGGGCTATGCGTTCGCCTCCGGGCTGGCCGCCACCGCCACCGTGCTGGATGCCCTGGACAGCGGCAGCCACGTGATCTGCATGGACGACGTCTACGGCGGCACCTACCGGCTGTTCGAGCGCGTGCGCCGGCGCAGCGCCAACCTGGAGTTCAGCTTCGTCGACCTCGGCGACGCCGGGGCCCTGGCCGCCGCGGTGCGCCCGAACACGCGCCTGATCTGGGCCGAGACGCCGACCAACCCGATGCTGAAGATCCTCGACATCCGGGCCCTGGCCGACTTCGCGCGCGCCCGCGGCATCCGCCTGGCGGTCGACAACACCTTCGCGACGCCGGTGCTGCAGCGGCCGCTGGAGCAGGGCGCGCACCTGGTCATGCACTCGGCGACCAAGTACCTCAACGGCCACAGCGACATGGTCGGCGGCGTGCTGGTGGTCGGCGACGACGCCGAGCTGGCCGAACAGCTCACCTTCCTGCAGAACGCCGTCGGCGGCGTGCAGGGCCCGTTCGACAGCTTCCTGGCCCTGCGCGGCGTCAAGACCCTGCACCTGCGCATGCGCGCCCACTGCGAGAACGCCCTGGCCCTGGCGCAGTGGCTGGAAAAGCATCCGGCGGTCGACAAGGTCATCTACCCGGGCCTGTCCAGCCACCCTCAGCACGAGCTGGCCCGGCGCACCCTGGACGGCTTCGGCGGCATGATCAGCCTGTACGTGCGCGGCGGCGCCGCCGCCGCGACCCGCTTCCTGGAGCGCTGCCGGCTGTTCGCCCTGGCCGAGTCGCTCGGCGGCGTCGAGAGCCTGGTCAACCACCCGGCGATCATGACCCACGCCAGCGTCCCGCCCGAGCGCCGGGCCGCGCTCGGCATCGCCGACAACCTGGTGCGGCTGTCGGTGGGCATCGAGGACCTCGAAGACCTCAGGGCCGAACTCGACGACGCGTTGGGCGACTGATCCGGGCCGCCGCGCGCCGCGCGGCACGCTCGCGCACGGCAACCCGGCGGATCCGGCGGGCTGTCGCCAGGCATGGACCGGCCGATCCGGCGCCGGGCGTGCGCGCCCGGTCCGCCTGCGGCGCTGCCCGGCCACCGTGCGCCGGCGATCGCCCGACAGCCTGGCCGGTGCCGATTGGCGGTTTCCCCATGTAACATGCTGCGGCTCATGCGCCGGATGGCGGGTGACGCGGCGGAATGCGGAGCTCCTCGGGCATCCGGCCGGCGCGACCGACCTCGGCCGCACCCACTCCCACGAACCGCCCGCGTCCATGCTCGCCATCAACGACCTGAAGCGCCACCAGGAGGCCTGCAGCGTGCGCGTCGCGGCCGCGGTACAGGCCGTGCTCGACAGCGGCTGGTACGTGCTTGGTCCCAACGTCGGCGAGTTCGAGCGCGAGTTCGCAGACTACTGCGGCGTCGCCCATTGCGTGGGCGTCGGCAACGGCACCGACGCGATCGAGCTGGCGCTGCGCGCGCTCGGCCTGCGCGCCGGCGACAGGGTGCTGCTCGCCGCCAATGCCGGGATGTACGCGACCGGCGTGCTGCTCGGACTGGGCTGCATCCCTGTGTTCGCGGATGTCGACGAGCGCACCCAGCTCCTCGACGCGACGGCGCTGGCGGCCCGTCCGGACCACGACGTGCGGGCCGTGGTGGTCACCCACCTGTACGGGCGCATGGCCGACATGAAGGCGGTCGCCGCGCTCTGCCGCACCCGCGGCTGGCTGCTGGTCGAGGACTGCGCCCAGGCCCATGGCGCCCGGCGCGATGGCCGCGCCGCCGGCAGCTTCGGCGATGCGGCGACCTTCAGCTTCTACCCGACCAAGAACCTCGGCGCCCTGGGCGACGGCGGCGCGGTGGTCACCGGCTCGGAGGAGACGGCGGACCGCCTGCGCCTGCTGCGCCAGTACGGATGGCGCCGCAAGTATGTCGTGGAACTCGGCGGCGGGCGGAACTCCCGGCTCGACGAGCTCCAGGCCGCCATCCTCCGCGCCAAGCTGCCGGATCTGGACGGCTGGAACGCCCGGCGCAGGGCGATCGCCGACCGGTACCGGCGCGGCATCGTCAACCCGGCGGTCGACCTTCCCGAGGACGGCGCGCAGGACTACGTCTCCCACCTCTTCGTGGTGCGCGCCCGCCCGCGCGATTCGCTCAAGGCGCACCTGGCCGGCGAGGGGATCGCCGCCGACGTCCACTATCCCGTCCCCGACCACCGGCAACCGGCGATCGCCGACCGCTTTCCGGACCTGGCCCTTCCGGTCACCGAGCGCCTGGCGGGCGAGGTGCTCACCCTGCCGTGCTTCCCGGAAATGCTCGACGAGGAGGTCGACCGGGTGGTGGCCGCGGTGAACCGCTGGCAGCCGCGATGAACTCGCTGGTGATCCCGGTCTACCGCAACGCCGAGTCGCTGCCGCGGCTGCTCGGCGTGCTGGCCGGGTTGCACCGCGACCTCGGCGAGGACCTCGAGGTGGTGTTCGTGGTCGATGGCAGCCCCGATGCCAGCGCCGCCATCCTGAGGGAGCGGCTGCCCGCGCAGCCTTATGCCTCGCGGCTCGTCCTGCTGGCCAGGAACTTCGGCGCGTTCGCGGCGATCCGCGCAGGTCTCGAGCAGGCCGGCGGCGACCGCTTCGCGGTGATGGCCGCCGACCTGCAGGAGCCACCCGAGCTCATGCAGGAGTTCTTCCGCATCCTCGCCTCGGGCGAGGCCGATGTCGTGGTCGGCACGCGGCGGTCGCGCAGCGACCCCTGGCTGAGCAGGATGTTCTCTTCGGCCTTCTGGGGCCTGTATAGACGCTTCGTCATCCGCGACATCCCGCCGGGCGGGGTCGATGTGTTCGCCTGCAGCGGCGCCTTCCGCAATCAACTGCTCGCGCTGAACGAGAGCCGCAGCTCCCTGGTCGGCCAACTGTTCTGGCTGGGCTTCCGCCGCAGCGTGGTCGAGTACGACCGGCAGTCGCGGCAGGAAGGGCGCAGCGCCTGGGGCTTCCGGCGCAAGCTGGATTACCTGCTGGACAGCCTGTACGCCTTCTCCGATCTGCCGGTCCGCCTGCTGCTCGGCGTCGGGCTGGCGTCCCTGCTGGCCGGCCTGGCGATCGCCGTGGTGGCCGTCGTGGCCCGGCTGTCCGGCTACATCGATGTGCCGGGGTACACCCCGATCCTGGTCTCGGTGCTGCTGTTCGGCGGCTTCAACGCCCTCGGACTCGGCATCGTCGGCACCTATGCATGGCGGGCCTACGAGAACTCCAAGGGCCGGCCGCTGGCCGTGGTGATGTCGGCGTCGCGTTTCCCCGGCAACCCGCGAGGAAGTCCATGACCCAGCCCTTCGTGCACCCCGCGGCGCTTTGCGAGAGCGCCAGCATCGGCCCCGGCACCCGCATCTGGGCCTTCGCGCACGTCCTGCCCGGCGCCGTGATCGGCGCCGACTGCAACATCTGCGACAACGTCTTCATCGAGAACCAGGTCGTCCTCGGCGACCGGGTTACGGTCAAGTGCGGTGTCCAGCTCTGGGATGGCCTGACGCTCGAGGACGACGTCTTCATCGGGCCGAACGCCACCTTCTGCAACGACCGGTTCCCGCGCAGCAGGCAGCACCTCGCCGAGTATCCGCGGACGCTGGTCCGCCGCGGTGCCTCGATCGGCGCCAACGCCACCATCCTGCCGGGGCTGGTGGTCGGCGCCAACGCCATGGTCGGTGCCGGGGCGGTGGTGACCCGGTCGGTGCCGGCCAATGCCATCGTGGTCGGCAATCCGGCGCGGATCGTCGGCTACGCCGACGCCGCGAGCACAGCCACCGCCACGGCCACCGCCGTGGGGACACGGCTTGCGGAGGGCGTCGATCACCTGCCGCTGGCCGTCGCCGGCGCCTCGCTGCACCGGATTCCCCACGTCCGCGACCTGCGCGGCAGCCTCCATGCGCTGGAATTCGAGAGGCAGGTGCCGTTCCCGGTCAGGCGCGCCTTCATGGTGCATGGCGTGCCTTCGCGGGAGGTCAGGGGCGAGCACGCGCACCGTCTGTGCCACCAGTTCCTGGTCTGCCCGGCCGGCAGCTGCGCGGTGGTCGTCGACGACGGCCGGCAACGCGCCGAGGTCGTGCTGGACGATCCCGGCATCGGCCTGCACATGGCGCCCATGGTCTGGGGCATCCAGTACAAGTACTCCGCCGACGCCCTGCTGCTGGTGCTCGCCTCCGAGCACTACGACCCGGACGACTACATCCGAGACTATGAGGCGTTCCTCGCCGCGGTCCGGTCCCGACCATGACCGGGACGTCTCCAGGCTTGCCCGGTGAGCCTCGCGGACATGGTCGCGGAACCCGCTGATCCGGCCGGCGGCCCGCTGGCCGGCCAGTTCGCGCGTTTCCTGGTCGCGGGCCTGGCCAGCACGGCCGGCAGCTACCTGGTCTTCGTGCTCCTGCTGCAGGTCCTGCACCGGCAAGCCGCCTATGCGCTGGCGTTCCTGTCCGGCCTGCTGATCGGCTACGGGCTCAACGCCACCTGGACGTTCCGTTCGCGGCATTCGATGCTGCGGCTGGGTCTGTATCCGCTGGCCTACCTGCCGCAGCTCGGGCTAGGCGCGGCCCTGCTGGAGGTGCTGGTGGCGGGTCTGGGCCTCCCTGCGGAGCTGGCCGTGCTGTTCGTCATCGCGGCCTCGGTGCCGGTCAATTTCCTCATCATGCGCCTGATCTTCCGTCGCACCGGCGGCGTCCGGCAGCACGGCCAGCCATGACCGACACCTCTGCCGTCGCCTGGCGTTTCGCGATCATGCTCGCCCTGGCCGGCCTGGCCGGCCTGCTCGCGGGCGTGCGTCCGACCCTGGTGGTGCACCAGTCCAGCGCGGGCGGCATCGCCCGCGTCGAAAATCCGGCCCGGCCCGCGCAGGGCGCAGCGGCGGTGTCGGTCGCGGCCGGCGAGCGCCGGGTGGAGCTGCGCCTGCCCGCGCTGCTGCCTTCCCGGCTGGCCTACCACCCCTCCGATAGCGGGGAGCCGGCCACCATCCATCGCGTGCAGGCGCGGGCGCTCGGCCTGCCGCTCGGCGCTGCGCTGCCCTTCGTCCCGCCGGTCGCCGCGCAGAACCTGGCGGCGCGCGACTTCGAGCAGGTGCCGCCGCAAGCCGGGGCGGAGGCCGGCCGGGCCGTCCTCGTCGACGTGCCCTGGCCGCTGCGGGCCTGGTGGTTGCTGCCCGCGACACTGTTCGGCCTGGCCGGCCTGCTGGCGCTGCGCGCCTGGCGCAGCCTTCCGCGGCCACGCGGCGAGGCCGGGGACACGGCCGCCTACCAGGCGCGCTTCCCGCTGCTGTTCCTGGCCCTCTGCTACGGCGTCATGGTCGACCAGGCGATCGGGCTGGGCGCGTGGCTCCCGTTGTGGGACGACTGGCGTTACGTGTACCCCGGCCGCTTCTCCCTGATCGAGGGGCCGCCCCAGTGGCTCGGGGCCGCGGGCAACGACACCTATTTCCTCACCGGACAACTCGTCGACTGGCTGGCGCTGCGCGCGTCGGGCGGCAGCTTCCTGCCCATCCGCCTGGTCGCCCTGGCCCTTCTCGGGGTCTTCCTGGTGTTCGCCGCGCGCTTTGCGCTCGCGCTGCCCCGCCGCCAGGCGCTGCTGGCCCTGCTGGCCCTGGCCTTCGTGCTCGGCGCGGACGGCTACTGGACCCTGCAGGCGATCGCCTACCACCAGTTCCTGCCGGTGCTGTTCATGATGATCGCCTTGCACGTCGTGCGGGACCAGTGGCAGCGCCCGGAACCACCGGGCGCCGCTGCCCTGGCGGCCGTGGCCGCCTGCGCGCTACTGGCCGGCCTGGCCTACATTTCCGGTGCCTTGCTGTTCGTGGTGTTCGCGGCCGGCACCGCGGTCGCACTGGCCGGATCCCTGCGCGGCGACGGGCTCCGCAGGCACCTGCCACTGCTGGTGCTGTTCGCGACCGCGCTCCTGGCCACCCTGGTCCAGGTCTGGCTGGTGACCCAGGCACAGGGATCGTTGCTGGAGCGCAATCACGCCACCGAGACGGTGCTGCCCGACGACTGGCGGTTCTGGGCGTTCCAGATCGGGCTGGTGGCCCGCGCCTTCGGGCTGCGCGCCAGCCTGCCGGTCGTGGAGATCGGCGTCTATGTCCTGGTGCTGGTCGCCGGCCTCGCCCTCCTGGTCCGGGCCTGGCGCAGCCAGGGGGCCGACCGCCGCCTGGCCGCACTGGCTGTGGGCCTGGTCGGCGCCGCCCTGGTCTATTCCAGCGTGGTCGCAACGGCCCGCTCCGGCTTCGCCAGCCCGGACGTGCCCTGGGACCAGGTCGTGGCCATGGCCAAGGCGCGCTTCCATTTCTGGTGGCTGGCCGCGCTGCTGCCCGTGCCGCTGGCCATGGCGTTCGGGATGCTGCCCGGGTTCCGGCGCTGGGGTCCGGTGGTGGTGCCGCTGCTCGCCGCGGTCCTGGTGGTGTCCAAGGTGCTCGTGATGGCCGGGTCGGATCGCGACACCTTCCTGCGTGCCGGACAGCAGGAGGCGCAGGGCATCGCCTGCGTCAGGGCCAACCACGACCGCCCAGGCCCCCTGCAGTGCGAGGGCTTCTACCCCATCGACATCCGTGCCGCCATGGAGGCCGCGCGCCGGCAGGACCTGCGCCTGTGGCGTGACCTGATGCAGATTCAATGATCATCGCTTCCTGCCACGGATGGCTGCGCTGCGTCCGCATGACCTGCCGTCCGGCTCAGGACCCGTTGGCCGGTGCCAGGCTCCGCCGCTTGCAGGAAGGAAGCGGAGATGCCGGGAAAGCGGCCAGGCGCGGACTTCGATGCGCTTGCTGGGCTTCCGCGATCTCAGGTCGATCGCTCTCGTGACCCTCATGTCGCCTTGCCTGTGTCAGGCACGACACCTATCGCCGGCCAGGTCGTGTCGCCGGAGCGGGGGAGCACGACGACCGCAATGAGGAGCGCTTCGAGCTCCGCCGTTGTCGACTGACCACCCGCAGGTGTAGCGCCTTGGCCCGGCAACCCCGACGCCAAGACATTGGCGGACGGAAGCGTAGTGCTCGATCCCGGGGGATAACCTGGAGGAGCCCGATGGCTTCGATGCGTTCGGCCGGGCCGATGACACCGCTTGGTGCGACCAAACATCCGACCGGTCCGTCAGCACGCCCGGCAGGCCGGGCCGCCTGAACAGCGAGGTGACTCCGCGTGGCGCCGCCTGCCATGCGAGCCTGGACGGGCCCTTCCGGCAGCTGCGATTCGAACGGCTGCCCGTACTGCCCGTTCCAGGGTCGCCTCCCCGGCGTCGGGCCGATCATCCCACGCCCGGAGAACAGCCAGTCGAAGGATCCCGGGCGCGCAAGGCGCGCTTGATGGGCCGCACGCGATCGGCCTGAGTCCCCAGGCTGCACCCCGCTTGCCGCTCTTGTTCAGGGTGGCTTGGGCCGATCCGTGGCCAGGATACGACCAAGCCACACCGCCAGTGCCAAGGCGATCAACATGCCTACGGCCAGCGGTGAAGCTTTCAGCACCAGCCGGCTCAAGGTACCGAGCGGAGCGCGCCTGTGGGCCTGTGCACCGGCAGCCTGCCCCGGCGTGCCCGGCAGCATGTTCCGGATCGACGGATCGTCGAGGAACATCCGCAATCGGTTTGGATCCGGATAAGGGATGTGCAGGAGTGGCTTATCGGCGAGGTGGCTGAAGTCCCCGGTACCGAGGTAGGCATGGACGTTACGCGTCTGGATGCTGACGATTTCCCGATGCCCGCCCAGTCTGGAAACGCCGTCGATGGCGACGCTGCCCAGCGCCACCGCGACGGCGCCGAACAAGGCGATGGCGAGCAGCCTGGCGCCGGTGGCCACCCCTGCGTGGACTCGGGACTGCGACCACGCCAGCCACAACATCAGGTTGACCAGGCAACCCAGGCCCAACAGATCAAGATACCGCGAGGCGATGGCGGTCGCCTCGTGGCCACGGGAGTACGCCATGGCCACTGCCTGCAGCGCGACCCAGGCCGAGATGGCTACGGCGAACACGACCAGACGCGGCGGCGGAGGTACCTGCCTGCGCAGGAGACCCGGGAGCCAGAGCAGAGGAGCAAGCCACAACACCAAGCCGACCGGGAACCGGATGGGGAACGGCCAGGACAGCATCAGCAGGAGCGCCCGCATCAGGTCGGCCAGCGATTGTGCCTTGAGCGCATCGTGGAGCGGCATGGGCGGGATGAGCGCGTAGCCAAGGGAGGTCAATGCGAGCAGGAACAGGACGACCATCAACCAGGTTCGGGGCAGCTCGCTGCGCCACACCCGCCAGGCGACGACCAGCGCTGCGACGGCCGGGGCCAGCAGGCCGGATGCCACGGTGAACAGGCCTGCCGCGAGACATGCCAACAGCCCGAGGGCGAGCCGCCAGCCCGCCGCTGCGTGCACGGCCAGACCCAGGCCCAGCAGCGAGAACAGGAGCATCTGGAAGAAGGCGATCTGGAACCCTGAAATCAGGTTCTCCCAGGCGATCGGCAGACAGGCCAGGAACAGCAACACAAGAATCAGCGGCCCGCGCAGGCTTGGCGTCAATCGGGGGTGGGCCCACTGCGCCAGACAGGCCGCCAGCACGGCGACGAAGAGTGCCGAGAAGCTGGCGGTCACCAGATTGTCCCAATGCTGGTTGTTTAGGATGAACAGCAGCAATGCCGTCAGGCGTGGCCACAGTATCCGGTGTTCGTTGTGCGGGGAGAGCAGGGCTGCGAGGCCCAGCTCGCCTTCCTGCCAGGCGCGGTAAAGCAGCCAGCCCTCGGCGTCCCACTGGTCCCAGAATGGGAGCTCGCCGGCCCCCAAATGAACCCAGAGCAGCCGAAAGGCTGCCACGGACGCAAGGACGGTCAGAAAGACCTGCCGGTGCCGAAGGGTGACGTAGAAGCGCTCCATGGTCACGTCTCGCCGAAGTGGAATGGAAGGCCGGGGACGCCGGGCGTTTGCGCCGTCAGCTCCGGCGTTCCGCGACGACCAGCGCCTGCTTGCCCAGCAGGCGCCAGGCGAGCGGCACCCGCAGGTACAGCCGGATCAGCCAGGGCGCCTGCGGCAGCCGGCTCTTGGTGGTGTAGGGCAGGAAGCGGGGGATCACGCGTACCGGCGTCAGGCCGGCAAGCTGCACGCCCTCGACCAGGCTGCGGTCGGTCAGCGGCGTGTGGTGGTCGAAGAAGTCCCAGTACTCGCCGGGCAGGAACCGGATGTTGGGCTGCAGGATGATCGCCCGGCCGCCTGGCCGAAGCAGCCGGTGGCACTCGCGCAGGGTCGCCAGCACCGCTGCCTTGTCCGGCAGGTGTTCCAGGAAGTTGCTCATGAACACGACGTCGACGCTGCGGTCGGGCAGGGAGGCGATCGCGCTGCACGACTCGTTGATGACCTCGACGTCCGGCCCGGCCCGGCGCGCGACCTCGGGATTCAGGTCGACGGCGATCTTGCGTCCGCAGCGGATGTTGTTGATGAACTCGCAGTAGCCGGCGCCGATGTCGACGACCACGTCGTCGACGCCGACGTGGCGCGCGAAGAAGTCGGTGCACAGCACCTGCCAGATGCGGTTCTTGGCCGGGAGTTCGGCCTCCTCGAAACGGTGGCGGTAAAGCGAGGCAAGATCCATGAATGATCCTCAGGTGCCGGAGAGTGCGCAGGCCACCAGTTCGCGGCCGACCCGGACGCTCTCGGAGATCGAGCGGTCCTCGGGGTAGTAGTAGGCGGTGTCGGCCATGTAGAGGCCGGCCAGCGGCGTGCGCATCGGCGGCAGCCGGCGCGCGAAGCCGGGCGGACACACCGTCTGCGCGAACTCGTAGCGGTGGCAATGGCTGGCCAGCACGTGGGCGGGCCGGAACGCCGGCTGCACCAGGGCCATCGCCGCCAGCGTCTCGTCGATGAAGTCCTGGGCCGGGCGCCGGTACCGGGGGTTGTCGGCCGCCATGTAGAAGGGCGCGTACACGATATGGTTGCCGTCGACCGGGTTCAGCGCGGAGTACTCGATCAGGCCCGGGATGGCGATCCGCGGGTCGTTGATGTTGAGCCAGAAGTTGCCGGTCAGCGGCCGGTCCAGCTTGATCACCACGCAGGCCACGGCGATGTTCTCGATCGCCTCGATGCCCCGGCGGAACGCCTCGGGAAGGCCGGGCGCCAGGCGCGGCACGTACTGGATCGGCACAGTCGACAGCACCGCAGCGAAGCGCCGGTCCTGGCCGCCGACGCGCAGGCCGGTGGCGCGGCCGTCGCCGTCGTCCAGCACCTGCTCGACGCCGGAACGCAGGTGGATGCGGCCGCCGGCGGCCTCGATCTCATGCGCCATGGCGTCCAGCAACACCGTCGATCCGCCCTCGAGATAGCCCAGGGTCTCCTGCATCAGGCTGCGCCGGGACAGCGCCACGCGCTTGATCCGGGTGCCCAGCCAGGCCGCCGAGAGCTGCTCGCTGCGCTCCTGGAACTTCAGCTCGAACAGGCTGCGCCAGAACAGGTCGTAGCCGGCCTCGCCCAGCCAGCGCTTCAGCCAGGCCACCGCGCTGAAGTCCTCGTAGCGCGACCAGTCGCGCACCGACTTGGCGCGCAGCGCCATCAGGCCGTAGCGCAGCTTCAGCGGCAGGGAGGCCTGGTCGAAGCGCAACAGGGCCAGCGGATTGCCCCAAGGGTACAGACGGCCGCGGCAGTAGAAGCCCATCTTCGTGTCGACCCAGCGCAGCCGGTCGGACAGGCCGAGGCCGGCCAGCAGCTCGAACAGCGGCTGGTCGGGCTTGCAGATGAAGTGGTAGTAGCGCTCCAGCGCCAGGCCGTCGAAATCGAAGGTGGCGCTCATGCCGCCGATGCGGTCGTCGCGCTCGAAGACCTCGACGCGATGGCCCCGACGGGCGAGATCGAGGGCTGCCATCAGTCCCATGGGCCCGGCACCGATCACCGCATAGGAAGGTGTGTCCATTCGGACGGGCGAATCCGGCAAAGAGCCGAATGCTACCTGACCCCGGCCCGGCGCTGCAGCGCGCAGCCACCATGCGCTGCAGACGCATGCCAACCGCTACGCCATAATTGACGCCCTTCCAGGACAGGATGCCCCCGTGGCTTCCAGACGCTTCGCGGCCTTCGTGCTGGTCAGCGGGCTCGCCGCACTCGTCAACCTGGGCGCGGGCATCGTGTTCCGGCAGGGGTTCTCCTTCACCCTCGCGGCGGTGCTGGCCTTCTTCTGCGGCCTGGCGACGGCGTTCGTCCTGAACCGCCTGGTCGTCTTTCCCGACAGCGACAGGCCGGTCGAGCAACAGGCCGCCTGGTTCGTGCTGGTCAACCTGGCCGGCCTCGCCCAGACCGTGCTCATCGGCCTGCTGCTGGCCCGCATCGTGCTGCCCTGGCTGGACTGGACCTGGCATCCCGACACCGTCGCCCACGCCGTCGGCATCGCCGTGCCGGTGGTCACCAGCTACCTGGGGCACAAGCACCTGAGTTTCCGGCGGGCGTCGTCCGGCGGGTGACGCCGTCATGGTTGGAGCTGGCGCCTGTCTGGACGTTCGGTCGGCGATGCGGATGCCCTGGGCCGGCCCGCTGGGTGCGGGGACGAACCCGCCACGGGTATCCGCGGCCTCTGACTGGAGGCGCATGAGGCCGGCAGCCAAGGTCCGGGGCCGCTGGCCCGCCTGCCCCCGGCACCCGGAGGAAGGATGCCGAATCGACGCCCGGTGCGGGGTGGGCTCAAGCTCGGTCGTGCGCGGCCGACGGGGCCGGCGCCACCTGGTGGGCCGTCGCCGGCCATCGCCAAAGCATCCAGCCCCAGAACGGCACCGCGAGGACGAACACGAGCCAGGTGCCCGGCGCGGCGAACTCCCACAGCAGGTTCAGCCAGGCGTGCAGGGTGACCGCCACCACGAGGGCGCGCGCGCGGTCGGTCGCTTCCCCGATCAGCGCCGACAAGGCGATGGTGAAGGGTACGTACCAGGCCAGGTAGATCCAGAGTTCCGCGCCCTCGCGATGCGCGAACAGGTTGGTGAAGTGCCATGCCACCCACATCAGGCCGATCAGCAGGTAACGCCCCGGCCGCGCCAGCGGGCGCAGCGCGTCCTGCAGGAATCCACGCCAGCCCAGCTCCTCGCCCAGGACGTTGACGAAGGCGACCGCCGCGATCACCAGCACCAGGGCGTGGACGCTGCCGCGGGAGCCGCCACCCGGGACGCCGACCAGGGCCAGCGCCAGCATCGGCAGGGCGTAGAAGGCCAGGGCGCGCCACCGGGCGCCGCCGGCCATCGACACCGTGCGGCGATGCCGCGCACGGAACAGGCGCAGGCAGACCAGGGCCGCCAGCCCGGGCCCCCACATCAGCAGGGTGTACTTCAGGGGCTGCGGCAGCGGGAAGGCCGCGAAGCTGTCCGGATGCATGTCGCGCCACCAGAAGAGCGGCCACGACCACGCGCAGGCGAGCACGAAGAACACGACGATGGCGCGCCAGTCGATCGGGCGGTGCGGTTCGCAGGACATGCAGGCAGACCCGGTGCTTGGGGCGCCCAGCCTCGCGCCGGCGGCGGCGTTCCACTAAGTGCCGATGGTCATCCCGGCGGTCCGCCGCAAGGCGGGCGCGGTGCGCGGCGGCAGACCTGCCGGTGGACGGCGGTGCGCCCGACAGCCGATCCGACCCCGTCGCTCCTGGACGCTGTTGTGCCGTGGACCCCGTCGGACGGATGCCACCTGCAGGCTGGGACCCGCGGAAGCAACCGAGGCGGGTGACCGACCACAGGGCCTGGAGCCAAGAACCGGATCCGGTCCGGTTACGCCGATCCTTCACCGGCTGACGGGTCGTGTGCAAAGAATCGTCGCCACCTTCGTGCAGCCCTGCGCAGCGCCTCGCTTCCCGGTTCGTCGAGAGAGGCGGCCCCTTCCCCGGATGCGTCGCTGCGCCGTGCCAGGTCGAGGTCGGTGAGGGTGCCGAGGTCGTCCTGAAGGGCCTTAAGCCGCCGCGTCTGGCGGGCCAGCGGCAGGTCGGGCAGCAGCGGGGTGAAGAACTCGCTGAGGTAGCGCAGGGCCTTGAGGTCCTTGCGCAGGCGGTGGCGGGCGGCTTCGTCGAGGGCCGCCAGGTCCGGGCCGGCGCGGCGGGCACGCTGCCAGGCACGGTCCAGGGCATGGCGGGCCAGGTCGGCGGCCGGGCCCTTGCGGCGGCGCCGGGCCTTGCCGCCGCGCCGGCGCCACAGCGGGCCGGCGAACAGGTCGCGCACGCGGTCGCCGAAGGCCTGGGCGTGGCGGGCTGTCAGGGCCTGGCGGGTCCGGGTGCGGAGCGCGGGAAGGGGGTCGGGTTCACTTTCTGGTGTACCGCAACCGTCTTGCGCGATCGCTGCAGAAAGTGAACCTGACCCCCTTCCCATCCCCGCCAGCACGTCGGCGTCGCGCAGCGGCCCGATCAGCCGGAACAGGGCGCGCGCCTCCAGCTCGACCGGCAGCACCATGGCGCGGTCCAGGATCGGCCGGAACCCGCGCAGCGCGGTGCGCAGCCGGCGCAGCGCGACCCGGCTGCCGTGCGGGCCGCGCGGGTCGTCGCCGGCCATCAGACCGGCCAGGTGGCGCTCCCAGTCGCCCAGGCAGGCGTCGATGACTTGCCGCAGGGCCTCGCCGGCGTCAATGCCCGGGTCCAGCTCTGGGTGGGTGTGGCCGGTCGTGCGCGCTGACATGCGACGATGATGCCGCGCCGGTCTTCGCTTCGTGTTACGACGGCATGACAGTCCGGTGGGCGTTGCGGGCGGCTTGTCGGGTCGGGACGGTACGGAACCCGTCCGCGCTGGACCGGGCCCTCTCCCCCGGCCCCTCCCCCGCAGGCGGGGGAGGGGAGAAGTGGGGAGCCGCCGCAAGCAGCACAACCCGGCGCTTGGCGCTTCACCTCGTCCCCATCCGGCCGGCTCGCGCCGCGCCTGCACCGCCTCGGGAGCCGATCGCATGACCTGTCCGCACGGCGGACCCTCCCAGGTCCCGTCCCGAATCCCGGGCTGATGCGGCACATCGAACCGGCCTTCCACTTGGCCACGCATCGCAAGTTGCCGGCACCCCTGCTCCGGCCGACACTCCAAACTGCTCCCCGGTCCCGGTCCCGGTCCCGGATCCCGGATCCCGGATCCCGGATCCCGGATCCGCGATCCCGGATCCGCGAGTCTCGATCCCCGAGTCCCGAGTCCCGGCTTCCCCTCACGTCCTCCGCAACACGATCCCGCTGTACCGCGGATCGCAGTAGCTCTCGCGCACCGCCTGCTCGAAGGGCGTCTGGCGGACGCCGAACACGGCCTCGGTGTCGACGCCGGTGAATCGGTCGCCGGCGCTGAGGGCGTCGAGCTGGGCGGCGGTGAACGGCGGGCGGCGGCTGAACAGGGCGTAGGTGCGCAGCAGCAGGCGGAACAGCGGGTAGGGGATCGGCACGATCAGGGTGCGCAGGCCCTTGACGCGCTTGATGGTGCGGATGATGTCGATGTAGTCGATGCCGGTGTCGCCGCAGATGTCGTAGGCGGCGCCGTCGGGCCGCATCTCGATGCAGCGCACGATGCAGCGGCAGAAGTCGCGCTCGTACAGGGGCTGGCGCAGGTAGCGGCCGTCGCCGGGGATCGGGAACACCGGCGTGCGCGCCATGAAGCGCGACAGCCAGCCCAGGTGCTTGGGATCGAACCAGCCGAACATCAATGTCGGGCGCAGGACGCAGTGGCGCAGGCCGCTGGCCGCGACCAGGGCCTCCTGGGCCTTCTTGGTGCGGGTGTAGTCGTCGTCGGCCACCGAGTTCACCACCGACGAGCTGATGTGCACCAGGTAGGGCACGCCGGCCGCACGCGTCGCGGCCAGCACGTGGCGGGTGGCCTGCTCGTTGTTGCGCACGAACTCGTCCGGGTACTTGCCGGTGATCTGGGCGTGCAGCTGCACCACGCAGGCGGCGCCCCGGAAGTGCGCCTGCCAGTCGCCGGGTTCGGCGAGGTCGGCCAGAACGCAGGTCACCTCCGGGTGCAGGCGCTGCAGGATGGCGAGATTGTGGGCGTGCTTGTCGATCGCCACCAGGCGCGTCCAGCCCTGGGCCTTGAGCTCGACCACCAGGTTCTGGCCGACCAGGCCGGCGGCGCCGGTCAGCACCAGCGGCGCGTGCTTGTCGATCGCCGCCATGCTCAGAACTTCAGGCGCCGGAACACGAACTCGGGCAGCGCCTTGATGACCATCATCACCGGCCGCCAGAACCAGGGCAGGTAGACCACGGCGCGACGCCGCTCGACCGCGCGGACGATGCCGGCCGCCACTGCCTCCGGGCGCGCCCACAGCGCGCCCTTGGCGAAGGCGGCGGTCATCGGCGTGTCGACGAAACCTGGCTTGACGGTCAGCACGTCGACGCCGGACCGGCCCAGGCGCTGGCGCAGGGCGCTGGCGTAGGCGCTGACCGCGGCCTTGGCGGCGCCGTAGATGGCGTTGCTGGCGCGGCCGCGGTCGCCGGCCACCGAGGAGATCACCGCCAGGGTGCCGTCGCCCTGCGCTTCGAGCAGGCCGGCCAGTCGGTGCATCAGGGCGATCGTGCTGCCGCCGTTGGTGGCGAAGTGCGCCATCGCCAGGGCGGCATCGCGGTCGCAGGCGGCGGCGTCGGGCAGGGTGCCGTGCGCCAGCAGGGCGACGTCGATGCCGCCCAGTGCCTGCCGTGCCGCCGCCAGCGCGGCCTCGTGGCCGGCCAGCTCGTCGACGTCGAGGGTGCCGGTGTCGACGGCGCCGGCGCCGCGCACGCGCAGGTCGTCGGCCAGCGCCGCCAGCCGGCCGGGGTCGCGGCCGATGAGGTACAGCGCCGCGCCGCGCGCCGCCCATTGCCGGGCACAGGCGGTGGCGATCGCCGAGTTGGCACCGATGATCAGGATCTTCTGCATGGCTGTCAGTCCGCGAGGTCGGCCATCACCCGTCGCCAGAAGCTCGACGAGAAGGCCGGGTCGATGTGCCGGGAGAACGCCTCCCAGGCCGGGAAGAACCGCCGGAAATGGTCGCCGCGCATGCGCGCGTCCTTGGCCGGGTAGACCGCGCCGCCGGCCTCGGCGACCAGGTCGTCGAGTCGTGCCAGCAGGGCCAGGGTGGCCTGGCCGCGGAACGGGAAATCCAGCGCCAGGGTGGTGCCCGGGCGCGGGAAGCTGAGCAGGCCGGGCGAGGCCGGAGCGCCGAAGGTCTTCAGCACCGCCAGGAACGAGCCGGTGCCGCTGTCGGCGATGGCGTCCAGCAGGGCGGCGATCGCCGCGGGCGCCACCGACGGCGGCAGCACGCACTGGTGCTGCAGGAAGCCGCGCGGTCCGTACAGGCGGTTCCAGTGGCCGATGCCGTCCAGCGGATAGAAGAACGGCCGGTAGTGGACGATGCGGTGGCGGCGGCGCGGCAGGTGCCAATACAGGCGGTTGAAGGTCCGCAGGCCCGGCCCGCCCAGCAGCGGGAACGGCGGCGTGAACGGCACCGACAGGCGGCGGCGCGGCGGTGCCGGGCCGTCGGCCAGGCCGCAGGTGGCGTTGGCGCGGCTGAACACGCCGCGGCCGCGGCGGCCGCGCGGCGCCAGACAGTCGATCCAGGCCACCGCGTGTTCGTGGCTGGCCAGCGAGGCCTCGGCCAGGGCGAAGAACTCGGCCAGCTCGCCGAAGCGCAGCGTCTCCACCGCCAGCCAGGGGCTGGCGACGGCGGCGAGCTGCAGCTCGATCCAGGTGACCAGGCCGGTCAGGCCCAGGCCGCCGATCGTCGCCGCGAACAGCTCGGCATGCTGCTGTGGCGTGCAGGTCAGGTGGCCGCCGTCGCTGCGGCACAGGCCGAAGGCGCGCACGTGGCGGCCCAGGGTGCCGGCGCGCGGATGGTTCTTGCCGTGCACGTCGTTGGCCAGGGCGCCGCCGACCGTGGCGTACCGGGTGCCCGGCGTCACCGGCAGGAACCAGCCGGCCGGCACCGCCAGGCGCAGCACCTCGTCGAGCAGCACCCCGGCCTCGCAGCGCAACACGCCGGTGGCGCGGTCGAAGGCGATGAAGCGGTCGAGGCCGCGCGCCAGCAGCAGGCTGCCGCCCTCGAGCTGGCAGACATCGCCGTAGCTGCGGCCGTTGCCGTAGGCCAGCATCGGTGCCGGCAACGCCGGCAGGGCGGCGTCGCGGTCGTGCACGGCCGCGACCCGCGCCGGACGCAGGCGCGGCCAGCGGTTCCAGGCGCCGGTCGCGGAATCGCTCACAGCGCCAGCACCACCACCGCCAGCCCGGCCAGCAGCACCGCCTGGCTGGTGCGGTCGCGCAGCGCGAACAGCATCGGGTCGTCGTGCATGCGGCCGCGGTGGGTGAGCAGCCAGACGCGGCCGATCCAGTACAGCAGCAGCGGGCACAGCAGCCACAGCGCCTTCGGCTGCGAGTACAGCTGCTCGCCGGTCGGGCTGTTCACGTACAGCGCCAGCACCATGACCGCGCCCAGCCCGCTGCCGATGCCCATGGCGCCCAGCATCGGCAGGTCGGAAACCCGGTAGCCGCGGCCGTCGGCGCCGTCGCGGCCGGCCCGCGCCATCACGCCCAGCTCGGTATGGCGCTTGACCAGGGCCAGGCTGAGGAACAGGAACATCGAGAAGGCCAGCAGCCAGAACGACAGCGCGACGCCCAGGGCGAAGGTGCCGGCGATGATGCGGGCGGTGTAGAGCATAGCCAGCACCACCACGTCGACCATCTCGACGCGCTTGAGCGCGAAGGTGTAGGCCGCCGTCAGCAGCCAGTAGGCGGCCAGTGCCAGCACGAAGCGCGGCGGCAGGGCCAGGGCGGCAAGAACGAAGGCGGCGGCCAGCAGCAGCGGCACCAGGGCCAGGCCGGCCAGCAGGGGCAGCTCGCCGGCCGCGAACGGCCGCAGGCGCTTGCGCGGGTGGCCACGGTCGGCCGGCAGGTCGACCAGGTCGTTGAGCAGATAGACGCTGGACGCGCACAGGCCGAAGGCCAGGAAGGCCAGCAGCGCCTGGCGCACCGCGGCCGGCTCGAACAGCAGGTGGGCGGTCAGCAGGGGCACCAGCACCAGCAGGTTCTTGGCCCACTGGTGCAGGCGCAGCGCCCGGGCCCAGGTCAGCGGCGAGACGCGCGGACCGGGCAGCACGGTGTCGACGGCTGCGACGGTGGCGGCGGCGCGTTCCAGGCCGGCGCCGGCATTGACCACCACCGCGCGCCGGGCGTGGCGCCATACGGCCAGGTCGATCCTCGCGTTGCCGGCGTAGTCGAAGCCGCGCTCGCCATAACGCGCGACCAGGGCCTCGCCCTTGCGCGCGCCGGACAGGTTGCGGGATCCGTCGCTGGCCAGCACGTCGTCGAACAGGCCGGCATGGTCGGCGACCGCCCGGGCGATGCCGGCATCGGCGGCGGTGCACAGGACGATCTCGCGCCGGCCCTGCTGGCCGCGCAGCCAGTCCAGGAACGGCCGGTTCCAGGCGAGTCGCTCCGGGTCGGGCAGCACCCGCCGGGCCAGCTCGCGCTTGAACGCCGCCTTGCCGCGCAGCAGCCACAGCGGCATCGCCAGCAGCAGGAAGGGATTGCGGCGCAGCGCCGCGAGCAGCGACTCGTGCAGGGTGTCGCCCAGCACCAGGGTGCCGTCGAGGTCGACCGCCAGCGGCACCGCCGCGGCGTCGGCGACCGCCTCCAGGGTGCCGGCGGGCGACGGCGTGGTCACGCGCGGGCGCGGGCCTCAGCCGGCCAGCGCCGCCTCCAGCTCGGGCACCAGCTTGAACAGGTCGCCGACCAGGCCGTAGTCGGCGATCTCGAAGATCGGCGCCTCGGCGTCCTTGTTGATGGCGACGATGGTGCCGGCGTCCTTGATGCCGGTCAGGTGCTGGATGGCGCCGGAGATGCCGATCGCGATGTACAGCTCTGGGGCGATGATCTTGCCGGTCTGGCCGACCTGCATGTCGTTGGGCACGTAGCCGGCATCGACCGCGGCGCGCGAGGCGCCGACGCCGGCGCCGATCCGGTCGGCCAGCGAATAGATGATCGAGAAGGCGTCCGCCGAGCCCAGGGCGCGGCCGCCGGAGACCACGCGCGACGCGGTCTGCAGGTCGGGGCGGTCGCTCTTGCCGGCGGCCAGGCCGACGAAACGGGTGTGGCCGGGCAGGGCGACGTCCAGCGCCAGCGGCTCGACGCCGGCGCTGCCGCCGGTGCCGGCGGCGGCGAACGAGGCGGTGCGCACGGTCGCCACGACCACGGCATCGGCGGGCGCGGTGACGGTGACGATGGCGTTGCCGGCGTAGATCGGCCGCTTGAAGGTGCGCGCGTCGACCACCTCCATGAGGTCGGAGACCTGGGCGACGCCGAGCAGGGCGGCGACGCGCGGCATCAGGTCCTTGCCGAACGTGGTGCTGGGCCCGAACAGGTGGCTGTAGCCGGCCGCCGCGGCGGCGACCTGCGGCGCCAGCACGGCGGCCAGGGCATGGGCGTTCTCGGGCCGCGCGACGGTGCGCACGGTGGCGACGCCGGCCAGGGCGGCGGCCTGCGCGGCGACCGCGTCCGGGGCGTCGGACAGCACCAGGATGTCGATGGCCTGCGGCGCCAGTGCGGTCGCGGCGGTGACGCAGCGCGCCGTGCTGGCGTTGAGCCTGCCGTCCAGGTGCTCGGCGACGATCAGAACCTTGCTCATGTCGGGGTGTCCTTGCGGCCCGGCGCCGGGCGCCGGGCGGGATGGGGCAGCGGGAAGATCAGACCAGGCCCTTGGCCTTCAGGGCGGCGACCAGCTCTGCGACGTCCTTGACCATGACGCCCTTGCTGCGCCGCGCCGGCGGCGCGTAGGGCCCGTGGCCGAGGAAGTCGCCGGCCTCGGCGCCGAGCTCGGCCATCGGCACGGTCTCCAGCGGCTTGCTCTTGGCCTTCATGATGTCCGGCAGCTTGATGAAGCGCGGCTCGTTGAGGCGCAGGTCGGTGGTGACCACCGCCGGCAGGTCGACCTCGATGGTCTCCAGGCCGGCATCGACCTCGCGGGTGACGCGCGCCACCTGGCCATCCAGTTCCAGCTTCGAGGCGAAGGTCGCCTGCGGCCGGTCCCACAGGGCGGCCAGCATCTGGCCGGTCTGGTTGGCGTCGTCGTCGATCGCCTGCTTGCCCAGCAGGACCAGGCCGGGCTGCTCGCGCTCGACCAGCTTCAGCAGCACCCGGGCGGCCGTCAGCGGCTGCACCGGGCCGTCTGCGACCACGTGGATGGCGCGGTTGGCGCCCATCGCCAGGCCGTTGCGCAGGTGCGCCTGGGCGTCGGCGGGCGCGATCGCGACCACCACGACTTCCTCGGCCAGGCCCTTCTCGCGAAGGCGCAGCGCCTCTTCCAGGGCGATCTCGTCGAACGGATTGGGCGACAGCTTGACGCCGTCGGTGACCACGCCGGTGCCATCGGGCCTGACCTGGATGCGGACGTTGTAGTCCACGACGCGCTTGTAGCCGACCAGAATCTTCATCGTTGCTGCGGACCTTGCCATCGGGGCGGGCGCGGGGCGCCCGGCGGGCCGCACAGTTTACCGGCAGCCTGTCGGAAAACGAGCTTCCCGGTCGTGTTTTCGAGTCGCCTGGCCAGCGCGGCCGCGCACCGGCGCCCGTCAAATCAACCGCTTGCGTAGTCGTTCCGTCCCTGGGCGCAGGCCGCAGACCGGCCATCGACCGCCCTGCCGGGGACGCGCCAGGCGATGTCGGCCCGGCCGGGCATCCGCCGCAGCAGGCGTCGCCGCGTCGCCCGCGCGTCCGCGCCGGCGCCGGCCGGGGCGGCACCTCACGGCGGGATGCCGGACGCAACCCGGGCGCCGCTTGCGGCATCATGCACGCACCGCCCCCGGAGCCGTCGTGAGCGAAGACGCGCCCAAGCCCCTGCTGGCCCTGACCTGGCGCGAGCTGCGCCGGCGCAAGGTCGTGCGCGTGGCGATCGCCTACGCCCTGGTCGCCTGGGTGATCCTGCAGCTGGGCGAGATCACCTTCGAGCCGCTCGGCCTGCCGCCGCGCGCGCTGACCTGGACCATCCTGGCCGTGGTGCTGCTGTTCCCGGTGGTGCTGGTGCTGGCCTGGCTGTTCGACCACGACGGCGACCGGCTGCGCGTCGACCGCACCGGCCACGGCGTGCGAGGCCCCGCGCGCCTGTTCGCCCTGGCCGTGGTGCTGCTGACCGTGGCCGGCCTGGCCTGGTGGCTGGTCGACGTCTATGGCGACGAGCGCCCGGAAGCGACGGGCGCGCAGCCTGCCGACGCTGCGGAGGCGCAGGCCGACCCGTCCGGTACGTACGCGGCGGGCGCGCCCCCCGGCAACTCGATCGCCGTGCTGCCGTTCGACGACATGAGCGCCGCCGGCGACCAGGGCTGGTTCGCCGACGGCCTGGCCGAGGAGCTGCTGGACCGGCTGGCGCGCGTCGACGGCCTGCAGGTGGCGGCGCGCACCTCCTCGTTCGCCCTGCGCGACCGCGGCCTGGATGCCCAGGCGCTGGGCCGCGCCCTGAACGTCGCCACCCTGGTCGAGGGCTCGGTGCGCAAGGCCGGCGGCCGCCTGCGCGTCACCGCCCAGCTGATCGACACCGGCAACGGCTACCACCTGTGGACGGAGACCTACGAGGGCGCCGACCAGGACATCTTCGAGCTGCAGGACGAGGTGACCGCCGACATCGTCACGCAGTTGCGCGAGCGCATCCCCGGCCTGCGCGCCCAGCCGGCACCCGACCCGATGACGCGCGCCACCACCTCGGCTGCGGCCACCCGCGACGTGCTGGCGCACGAGCTCTACCTGCAGGGCCGGCTGGCCTGGCGCCAGCGCACCGCCGATTCCCTGGCGCGCGCCGCCGGCCTGTTCGAGCAGGCGATCGCCCGGGATCCCGGCTATGCCCGCGCCTGGGCCGGGCTGGCCGACACCCACCTGCTGCAGGCGGACTATGGGGGCGTGGCGCCGGACCAGGCGGTCGGCCTCGCCGAACCGGCGGTGGTCCGCGCGCTCGACCTGGCGCCGGGCCTGGGCGAGGCCTGGGCGTCGCTGGGCCTGTTGCGCCTCACCGCCGGCCAGCTCGATGCCGCCGAGGGCAACCTGCGCGAGGCGATCCGCCTGGACCCCAATTACGAGATGGCCTACATGTGGCTGGGCGGCCTGTATGCCCGCCAGGGGCGCCTGCAGGCGCAGTCCGAGGTGCTCGCGCAGGCGCTGGCGCTGAGTCCGCTCGATCCGGCGATCAACATCAACCTGGCCGGGTCGCGCTTCGCCCGCGGCGATGCCGAGGGCGCCCGCGAGATGCTGGCGGCCCTGCTGCGGGTCACCCCGGACGCCCAGGTGGTGCGCTACAACCTGTCGGAGTTCGAACGCGGCAGCGGCCACCTTGCGCAGGCCCTGCGCCTGGCCGACCAGGCCTGGCGGCGCGCCCCGGCGGACCCGAAGGCGATCGTCACCCTGGCCCAGGCACTGGCCGCCCTGCGCCGGCACGACGAGGTGCAGTGGGTGCTGGCCGGGCTGCCCGATGCCATGGCCGACGCCGAGCTGATCCGCCACAACGCCGCCCTGCACCGCGACCCGGCGACGCCGTTGCCGCCGCTGCTGGCCGGGCAGGTGGAAGCCCTCATGGCCGGCAGCGATCCGGTGAACGCCGACCAGCGACCGCTGCTGCAGTTCGCCGCCTGGGCGGCCTGGTGGGCCGGCGACGGCGAGCGCGCCCTGCGCCTGGTCGAGCGCGTGTTGGCCGGCCGCGACGGCGCGCACCTGCTGCAGGACGAGATGGACGCGGTGCTGGTGCGGGTGTTCCTGCTGCAGGAGACCGGGCGCGGCGACGACGCGGAGGTCTGGCTGGCGCTGGCGCACAGCCGCATCGCCGAGCTGCGCGAGCAGGGCTGGGCCAACGCCTACGCCGACTTCAGCCAGGGCCTGCTGGCCCTGTTCGACGGTCGCCCGGAGGAAGCCAGCCGGCACCTGGCGACCGCGGTGGAGCGTGGCTTCGGCGAGCTCTGGCTGCTCGACGGCGACCCGCGCTGGCACGCCCTGCGCGGCACCGCCGGCTTCGCCGCGGTGCGCGCCAGCCTGTTGCGCCGGATCGAGTCCGAGCGCGCCGCCGCCGCCGATCTCGGGCCCTACTGAGCGGCGCCGGTCGCCGGCGCCGCCGGGCACCAGCCGGCGGCCCGCGCGCCCCTACAATCGACGTTCCGGCAAGAGCGAAGGAACACGACCATGGAAGGACGGCAGCGCGCCGGCTTCATCGGCCTGGGGGCGATGGGCGAACCGATGGCCCGCCACCTGCATCGCGCCGGCCACCTGGTGGCGGTGTGGAACCGGACGCCGGCGCGGGCGGTGGCGCTGGCCGCCGACCTCGGCGTCGTCGCCGCCGCCGACCCGGCCGGGCTGGCCGCCGGCTGCGACGTGGTGCTGACCTGCGTGTCCGCCGACGACGACCTGCTCGGCGTCGTCGATGCGCTGCTGCCCGGCCTGCGCCCGGGCATGCTGGTGATCGACACCTCGACGGTGGCGCCCGACACCGCGCGCGAGGCGGCCCGGCGGCTGGCCGTGGCCGAGGTCGGGTTCCTCGACGCGCCGCTGACCGGCGGCGTCGAGGGCGCCCGCAACGGCACCCTGTCGGTGCTGGTCGGCGGCGGCGAGGCCGAGTTCGAACGGGCGCGGCCGCTGCTCGAGAGCTTCGGGCGGCGGGTCGTGCGCTTCGGCCCGGTCGGCGCCGGCCAGGCCACCAAGGCGGTCAACCAGGTCATGGTCGCCGGCATCGCCGAGGCGGTCTGCGAGGCGCTGGCGCTGGCGCAGCGCCTGGGCCTGGACTCGGCGGCGGTGGTCGACACCCTGGGCAACGGCGCCGCCGGCTCCTGGTTCCTGGACAAGCGCGGCCACAGCATGCTGGCCGGCCGCTTCGACGTCGGCTTCAAGCTGCGCCTGCTGCACAAGGACCTGGGCATCCTGGCGGCGCTGGCGCGTGCGGAAGGCATCGATCTGCCGGTGGTCGAGGCGGCGCGCGCCGACTATGCCCGGTTGCTGGCCCTGGGCCATGGCGACGAGGACATTTCCGCCCTGATCCGCCTGAAGCAGGAAAACGTGAAGTCGGGCACGCTGCCGGCAACGCCGTCTTTACCCGTGACCGGGCCGGGGGCGCCATAATCGGGCCTTTCCAACGGGGGGAGTCCGATGCGCCTGAACCGATACGTCCTCGCCGCCGCGCTGTGCGCCGCCGGCCCGCTGGCCGCCCAGGGTCCGACCCTGCCGCCCGACCTGGCGCTGTCGCCGTTCCTGGGCAGCGGGCTGAGCCAGCCGGTGGCGGTGCGCCATGCCGGCGACGGCAGCAATCGCCTGTTCGTCGTCCAGAAGGGCGGCACCATCCGGGTGGTGCAGCTCGACGGCGCCGGCGCGCCGACCCTGCTGGCGACGCCGTTCCTGACCCAGGCGGTGACCACCTCCAGCGAGTCCGGCCTGCTCGGCCTGGCCTTCCATCCGGACTACGCGAGCAACGGCTGGTTCTACGTCGCCTTCACCGCGCCGGGCTCGGAGCCGCGGCTGGGCTCGCAGCCCGACCAGGTGGTCGCCCGCTTCACGGTGTCCGCCAACGATCCCGACATCGCCGATCCGGGCAGCCGGCTCGACATCATCCGCATCCCCGACCTGGCCGGAAACCACAACGGTGGCGACCTGCACTTCGGCCCGGACGGCTACCTGTACTACAGCTCCGGCGACGGCGGCCCGCAGAACGACCCGCACGGCTTCGCCCTGTGCAACTGGAAGAAGCCCAACGACAACAACATCAACACCTGCAGCCCGGGCCCGGGCACCAACTACTGGCTGCTCGGCAAGATCCTGCGCCTGGACATCGACAACCCCACGGCCAGCGCCAGCGCGGAGATGTGCGGCGCCACCGCCGGCCAGCCGGCCAACTACTCGATACCGGCCGACAACCCGCACGTCGGCACCGCCAACACCTGCGACGAGACCTGGCACAACGGCCTGCGCAACCCGTGGCGCTTCAGTTTCGACCGCGCCAACGGCGACATGTACATCGCCGACGTCGGCCAGGGCGCGCGCGAGGAGGTCAGCCGGGTGCCGGCCGGCCAGAGCGCGCACCTGGGCTGGGGCTGCATGGAGGGCTTCCGGGTCAACAAGACCGCCGCGCCCTGCGTGAGCAGTCCCACCAACTCGTTCCCGGGCTCGCTGTTGCCGATCCTCGACTATCCGCGCACCGATGGCGGCTCGATCAGCGGCGGCTTCACCTTCCGCGGCCCGATCGGCCGCCTGCAGGGCCTGCACTGGTTCGGCGATTACCTGTCGGGCAACGTCTGGTATGCCTTCGAGCCCAGCGGCAGCGGCGCCTGGCCCAAGATCGCCTTCGCCAGCCACACCGGCGTGGTCGGTTTCGGCGAGGACGAGGCGGGCAACGTCTACTCGGTCAGCATCAACGGCAACATCCGCAAGCTGACCAGCCAGTACATCTTCGACCACGGCTTCCAGTGAGCGCACCGCGGCCCTGAGCTGTCGCGACCGGCTCGCGCCCGCGGCGGCGTCGGTCGCGGGCAGGGGGTCGGGCCGCCCGGATCCGGTCCGCCCGGCCCCGGCCCGGATACGATCCGGGGCCGGTCCTGTCCGGACCGGCCCCGGTTGCCCTGCCAGCACGTCGGGCCGTGCCTGCCGCCGCGGTCCGGGCCGGGGCCCGAAGGCCCGCGGGCAGACGGTTCCCGACCGGGTTCCGGCGGGGCGGGTACCCGAATGCCGCGCTCCGGCGAGCGCCCCGGTTGCTGCCCGGGATCCGGAAGCAGCCCATGGGTCGGATGACCTGCCCTGCGCTTGCCCATCGCCCCGGTCGCGGTGGCCGGGACGGCCGTCCGAGACGTGTCCGCGCCTTCAGGGTGCCTGTTCGCGCACCGTGATCGCCTGCACGCCGTTGTCGGCGAGCTGGCGCTTGACCCGGTCGACCTCGGCGGCGCTGGCGTAGGGGCCGACGTAGACGCGGTGGAAGGTGTTGCCGTTGACGTTCACCGACTGCACGCTGGCGCTGATGCCGAGCAGGGCGAGCCGGGCCTTGGCCTCCTCGGCCGGGCGCGGATCGCGGAACGAGCCGGCCTGCAGCCGATAGCGGGTGGCCGCCGGCGCGCTGGTGGCGGTGGCGTCGGCGGGCGTGGTGCCCGCCGCGGCGGTGCCGGCGGCAGGCGTCTCGGCGCGGACCTGGGCCTTGAGTTCGGCGTCCGGGATCAGCACCTCCATCTCCGGCAGCACGGTGTAGAAGTCGTAGGTGGTGGCGCGCGCCGGCGCCTCCTCGGCCGTGCCGGCCGGGCGCGCCGCCTGCGGCTGCGGCTGCTCCTGGGCGGGGCGCAGGCCGGGCGCCAGGCCGCTGCGCACCGCCAGCAGCGCCAGGACGATGCCGATGACGATGCCGGCGACCAGCCAGAGCCAGGCGGGAAGGGCGGTCGAGGCGCCGCGGCGGGCGTGGTTGCTGCGTCGTGCCATGGCCTTATCCTGTCACATCGCGTCCGGCGCCGAGACGCCGAGCAGCCCGAGGCCGTTCGCCAGCACCTGGGCGGTGGCGGCGCACAGGGCCAGGCGGGCGTCGCGCAGGGGCGGGTCCGCCGCGAGCACCGGCTGGCCGTTGTAGAAGCCGTGGAAGGCGGTGGCCAGCTCGCGCAGGCCGGCCGCCAGCAACTGCGGCGCGCGCTGCTCGGCGGCCGCCGCCAGCCATTCCGGGTAGCGCGCCAGTTCGGTCATCAGCGCCGATTCGCCGGGCGCCACCAGGCGGTCCAGGGCGGCCAGCCCGGCCTCGCGGTCGAAGCCGATGCCCTCGGTTGCGGCCTTGCGGAACAGGCTGGCGATGCGGGCGTGGGCGTACTGCAGGTAGTAGACCGGATTGTCGTTGGACTGCGCGCGCGCCAGCGCCAGGTCGAAGTCCAGGTGCTGGTCGTTGCCGCGCATCACGTAGAAGAAGCGAGCGGCGTCGTCGCCGACGTCCTGGCGCAGTTCGCGCAGCGTCACGAACTGGCCGGAGCGGGTCGACATCTGGACCTTCTCGCCGGCCTCGTAGAGCACGGCGAACTGCACCAGGCGGATCTCGATGCGCTCGGGATCGTGGCCCAGCCCCTGGGCGGCCGCCTTGAGCCGCGCGACGTAGCCGTGGTGGTCGGCGCCGAACAGGTAGATGGCGCGCTGGAAACCGCGCTCGAACTTGCTGTCCAGGTAGGCGAGGTCGGAGGCGAAGTAGGTCCAGGCGCCGTTCTCGCGACGGACCACGCGGTCCTTCTCGTCGCCGAACGCGGTGGCGCGGAACCACAGGGCGCCGTCGGCCTCGTACAGGTGGCCGGCCGAACGCAGGCGCTCGACCGCGCGCTCGAGGCCGCCGCCAGCGACCAGGGAGCGTTCCGAGAACCAGGTGTCGAAGGTGACGCCGAACCCGGCGAGGTCGTCGCGGATGTCGGCCAGGATGCTGTCCAGGGCGGCGTCGAAGAACAGCGCGTAGCCCTCCGGGCCCAGCAGGTCGCGGGCGCGGGCGACCATGGCGTCGATGTACGCCTCCTTGTCGCCGCCCTCGGATTCGTCGGCGGGCAGGTCGCGCACCACCGCCGGCCAGGGCCGGCGCCAGCGCTCGCCATCGCGCTGCTGGATGCCGCGCGCGATGTCGACCACGTAGTCGCCGCGGTAGCCGTTGTCCGGGAACCGGACCGGCTCGCCGCACAGCGCCAGGTAGCGCAGCCAGGTCGACGCCGCCAGGATGTCCATCTGGCGGCCGGCGTCGTTGACGTAGTACTCGCGCTGCACGGTGTGACCGGCAGCCGCCAGCAGGTTGCCCAGGGTCGCGCCATAGGCGGCGCCGCGGCCGTGGCCGACGTGCAGCGGGCCGGTCGGGTTGGCGGAGACGAACTCCAGGGTCACCCGCTCGCCGCTGCCGGCCGGGGCGCGGCCGTAGCCTGCGCCCTGGGCGAGCACGGCCGCGACCGCCGACTGGCGGGCGGCACCGGTCAGGAACACGTTGATGAAGCCCGGTCCTGCGATCTCCACGCGGTCCACGGCCGGGTGCGCGGGCAACGCGTCCAGCAGCGCCTGGGCGATCGCCCGCGGCGGCTGGCCGAAGGCGCGGGCGTTGACCATCGCGGCGTTGCAGGCGAAATCGCCGTGGCCCGGGTCGCGGCTGCGCTCGATCGCGAAGGCGGTGGGCGGCTCGGCCAGGCCCCGATCCGCGGCCAGCGCGGCCAGGGCCCGGTCGAACAGGTCGTGGAGGGTGTCTTTCACGGGTGGGGACGGGGCTTTTGTGCGGTCGCACATTGTAGCGGGCATCGTCCCCGGCCATCGCCGCCGCGTGCCGGCGGCCGCCGGGCGGCCGTCCGCCGCCGCGGCGCGCGCGGCTGTCATCGAACTGCAACCGTAACGACATAGGCTGCTGCGCCATCGCCCGGCAACCGCGCCGGGCCGCCCCGGAGATCCCTTGCCATGATCCGCTCCGCCCCGCGCTGGCTGTGCGCGCTCGCCCTGGCGTCGCCGGCCGTTCCGGCGCCGGCGCAGGAGGCGCAGGCCCTGGCCGAGAACCTGGTCCGGCTGCGCGCCGAGATCGAGCAGCTCAACAGCGAGCTCGAGCTGGCCCGCGAGGAGGCCCGCACCACCCTGGCCGGCCTGGCCGCACAGCGCACCGAACTGGCCGCCCAGCTCGACCGCCAGGCGCTGGCCAGCCGCGAGCAGGCGCAGCGCCTGACCCAGGCGCAGCAGGCCCTGGCCGAGGCCGGCGTCGAGGGCGCCGAGCTCAAGCCGGTGCTGCTGGAGGCGATCGCCGGCCTGGAGGCGCATGTCGGCGCCAGCCTGCCGTTCAAGCAGGACGAGCGGCTGGCCGGTCTGGCCGCGCTGCGCGAGCGCATCGCCACCGACGGCGTGCCGCCGCACCGTGCCGCCAACCAGGTCTGGGCCTTCGTCGAGGACGAGCTGAGGCTGACCCGCGAGAACGGCCTGTTCAGCCAGACCATCGAGCTCGACGGCGAGCGGGTGCTCGCCGACATCGCCAAGGTCGGCACCGTGATGCTGTATTTCCGCACCAGCCAGGGCGAGTACGGCCAGCTGGCACGGGACGGGGCCGGTGAATGGCGCTGGCAACGGGTCGCCGGGCGCGCCGACGCCGAGCGCATCGCCGCCCTGTTCGACGCCTACCGCAAGCAGATCCGCCAGGGCTGGTTCGAACTGCCGATGGCCGCCGCCGGAGGCGCGCCATGATCCGCCGCCTGCTCCTTCTGGTCGCGCTGGCCTCGGCCGCCGCGCCCGCCCCCGCCCAGCCACCCGCCGACCCACCTCCCGCCGCGCCGCCGGCTGCGCCGCCGGCCGCTGCCCCGGCCCAGATCTCGGTCGAGGAGGCCTACCAGCGCGAGCTGGCCTTCCTGCAGGCGCAGCGCCGCGAACTCCAGGCCAGCCTGGAGCGTACCCGCAGCGGCTTCCAGCGCGACCAGGCGGCGCTCGAGCGCGAGCTGTCCGGCCTGGAGTCGCGCCTGCTGGCGGCGCGCGCCAGCGCCGACCAGGCGGCAACCCAGGTCGCCCAGGTCGAGGAGCAGACGATCGCCAGCGAGGAGAACGCCGGCCTGCTGGCCTCGACCTGGGAACAGGCCGGAAGCACCCTGGCCGGGCTGGGCGTGGAGGCGGCCAGCGCCGGCTTCGCCGAGGGCCAGGCCGACGACGCCCGCCTGCGCGCCCTGTTCGCCGCCGCCACCCGCGAGCTCGGCCGCCGCGCCGGCGTCCACCGCGAACCGGGCACCTACTTCCTGGCCGACGGCACCGAGGCGCGCGGCGAGATCATCCGCCTGGGCAGCGTCGCCGCCTTCGCGGTCGGCGAGCAGGGCAGCGGCGCCCTGGCGCCGGCCGGCGCCGGCCGCTTCAAGCTCTGGCCCGAGCCGGCCCAGGACGATGCCCGGGCGCTCGCGGACGGCCGCATGCCGGCGACGCTGCGCGCCTACCTGTTCGAGTCGCTGACCGCCGACGCCCAGCCGCCGCGCAGCAAGACCCTGGTCGACACCATCAACGACGGCGGCACGATCGGCTGGATCATCGTCGCCCTGGGCCTGCTGGCCCTGGCCTTCGTGGTCGCGCGCGCGCTGTTCCTGCGCAGCGCCGGCGCCAGCACCGACAAGGTCCTGGCGGCGGTCGCGCCGCTGGTGCAGCAGCGGCGCTTCGAGGACGCGATCGCCGCCGCCAAGCGCCACAAGGGCAGCTCGGCGCGCGTGGTGACCGCCGCGCTGCGCAACATCGACCGCGACCCGGCGCACCTGGAGGACATCGTCTCGGAGTCGATCCTGCACGAATCCGGCCGCCTCAACCGGTTCGGCGCGATCATCCTGGTGATCGCCGCGGTGGCGCCGCTGCTCGGCCTGCTCGGCACCGTCACCGGCATGATCGAGACCTTCGACATCATCACCGACTTCGGCACCGGCGACCCCAAGCTGCTGTCCGGCGGCATCGCGATCGCCCTGGTCACCACCCAGCTCGGTCTGGTCGTGGCGATTCCCGCACTGCTGCTCGGCAACCTGCTGTCCGGCTGGGCCGAGCGCCTGAAGGACGACATGGAGCAGGCCGCCCTGCGCATCACCAACCTGGCCCGGGAGGAGCGCGCGGTCGCCGCCTGAGCGGCCGCCCGCGCCCGCCGCCATGAACCTGTTCGAGCAGCTCGCCGACTACCTGGCCGCCGGCGGCCACGGCATCATGCTGCCGCTGCTGGCGATCGCCTTCGTGCTCTGGTACGCGATCGGCGCGCGCTGGGCGCTGCTGCGGCGCGGCTCCAATCGCAACGTGCGCGTGCTGCTGGCGCGCTACGAGCGAGGTGCCGGCGGCAAGGTCGACGGCGTGCTGGACGCCGCCGTGGTGCGCGGCCTGTCGCTGCGCGGCCAGCGGCCGCGCGACCTGCGCCGGGTCCTCGACGACGCCTTCGCCGGGCACCGGCGCGCGGTGCGCCGGCACCGCGTGCTGATCGGCACCCTGGTGGCGATCGCGCCGCTGCTGGGCCTGCTCGGCACCGTCAACGGCATGATCGTGACCTTCGATTCGCTCGCCGAGATGGCCCTGTTCACCCAGGGCGGCGGCATCGCCGCCGGCATCTCGACGGCGCTCTACACCACCCAGATGGGCCTGGCCGTGGCGATCCCCGGCTACCTGGCCAAGGGCATGCTCGACCGCCGCCAGGCGCAGATCGAGATGGACCTGGCGCAGCTCAAGGACATCCTGGTCGCCACCGCGCGCCCGCACCCCGCGCCCGCCGCACCCGCCACGGACTGAACGCCATGCGCTTCCGCGAGAAGAAGGCCGCCGAGGCCGCCATCGACATGACGCCGATGATCGACATGGTGTTCATCCTGCTGATCTTCTTCATGGTCTCGACGACCTTCGTCAAGGACATGCAGATCGACATCGAGCGGCCGGGCGCCGCCACCCAGACGGTGTCCTCGACCAAGGCCGTGCGCCTGTACATCGACAAGGCCGGCGAGGTGTACATGGACGGCGCGCCGGTGCGGGTCTGGGTGATCGCCTCGCGTCTGCGCGACCAGCTCCAGGGCCAGCCGCAGAAGTCGGTGCTGGTGGTGACCGACGAGGGCGTGCCGGCCGGCCGTCTGGTCGAGGTCGTCGACCAGGCCCGCCAGGCCGGCGCCGAGGTCGGCGTCGCCACCCGCGGCGAGGCCGGGGAGGGTTGACCATGCGCGCGCGCCTGTCCGGCCTGGTCGCGGCGCTGCTCGGCACCCTGGTCGTGGTGACCCTGGTGCTGCTGATGAACGCCGCCGCCCGGCAGGGCCCCGAGGCCGGCAGCACCGGCACCGCCATCGCCATCGAGCGGCGCGAGTCGACGCCACCGCCGCCGGCGCAGCGGCGGCCGCCGCCGCGCCGGCGCGAGCAGGCGCCGCGGCCAAGCGTCGACCTGTCGGCGGCGCTGCCGGGCATGGACTTCGGCCTGGGCGGACTGTCCGACGACCTTGGCGATCTCGCCGGCAACCTGCTCGGCGGCGACCGCGAGCTGACCATGAGCGACGACACCGTCGACCAGCCGCCCCGGCCGATCGCGCAGTCGCCGATTCCCTATCCGGCCCGTGCCAAGGCCCAGGGCGTCACCGGCCACGTCGTGCTCTCGGTGCTGATCGGTCCCACCGGCCGGGTCGAGCAGGTGCGCGTGCTGGAGTCGCAGCCGGCCGGCGTGTTCGACGATGCCGCGGTCGCCGGCGTGCAGTCCTGGCGCTTCGAGCCGGCCAGCTATCGCGGCGAGAACGTCCGCGTCTGGGCACGCCAGCGCGTGCGCTTCGACCTCGGATGAGCGCCGCGATGTCCGCATTCCGCTGCCGGGCCGCGCTGCCCCTGCTGCTGGCGCTGGCCGCGGCGACTTCGGCGCGCGCGCAACCGGACGCCGCGGCGGAGCCGGCGGCGGCCGGCACCGAGGTCGCTGCGGCCGAGCCGGAAGCGTCGCGCGATGCGCAGGCGGACGCCCTGGTCCGGGACTACCCCGGCCTGGATCCGCTGCCGCTGGCCACCCTGCTGCTGTCCGACGGCCACGGCGACCGCGCGGCCGGCGTCCTCGACCGGATCGACCTGGAGCGCGCCGCGCGCGACCGCCGCTTCGACTGGGCGCGCTACCACACCCTGCGTGCCCTGATCGCGCAAGGGAACGACGACACCGACGCCGCGATCGCCGCGTTCGAGGCGGCGATCGCCGCCAGCGACGCGATCGTCGCCGCGCGCGCGGCCGGCGAGCGGCCGCGCGGCGAGGACCCTGGCTTCGGAACGGTCGACGAGCTGGTCTACCTGTACCTGGCGCAGGCCCACTTCAACCGCGACCGGCACCGCGCCGCGATCGCCGTGCTCGAGCGGGCCGGCGATCGCCTGGACCGCCTGCCCGGCGCCTGGAACCTGCGCGCGCACGCCCACTGGCTGGTCGGCGACCAGCAGCAGGCGTTCGACCTGCTGGCGCGCGCCGGCGCCCTGTTCCCGGCCAATACCAGTTTCCTGCGGCGGACCGTGTTCTACCTGGTCGAGGCCGGCCTCTTCCAGGAGGCTGCCCGCGTCGGCGCCGCCTACCTGGCACAGGCCCAGGCGGGCGCCGCGGACTACCTGGCGATCGGTACCGCGCTGCGCCGCAGCCGGGCGCTGGACGAGGCGATCGCCCTGCTCGAGGCCGGGCGGCTGCGCCATCCGGACGACGACGGCCTGGCCAAGGCGCTGGCCCAGGCGCTGCTGGACCGCGGCCGTCCGCTGGCGGCGGCCGAGGTGCTGGCCCCGGTCGCGGAGCGCGATCCCTCCCTCACCGCCGAGGCGGCCGAGCTGTTCCGTCGCGCCGGCCACCTGCAGCGCGCGCTCAACCTCAACGCCCGGGTGCCCGAGACCGAGCGCCGGCTCAAGCAGCGGGTCGGCCTGCTCCTGCAGCAACGTCGCTACGACCTGGTCGCCGGCATGGAGGAGGCGCTGGCGCGCGCCCGGTTGCTGGCCGACGAGGACATCCGCTACGCCCTGGCCTACGCGCTGTTCCGCGGTGGCCGCCACGAGGAGGCCGAGCGCCACCTGGCGGCGCTGACCCGTGCCGACCTGTTCCGCAAGTCCACCGAGCTGCGCCGGCTGATGGCCGAATGCGCGGACCAGCGCTGGAAGTGCGCCTGATGAGAAAGTCCCTGTTCGCCGTCGCCGCGCTGGCCACCGGCATCCGCCTCGCCCTGGCCGCCGACCCGGCCGCCCTGAACATCGTGGTGTTCGATGCCGGCCAGCCGGTACCGGGCACCCAGGTGCTGGTCGACGGCCAGCCGCAGGCGGTGACCGACGACTACGGCGGCGCGCGCGTCGTGCTGTCGCCAGGCAGCCGGGAGCTGGTCCTGCGCGGCGACGGCCGCGAGCTGCTGCGCCTGGACCTGGTGCTGTCCGAGGGCGAGGTCGCCGAGCTGATCGCCAGCCTGCGCCCCGACGCCCCGGCGCTGGTGCAGTACGAAAGCTCGCAGGCCGGGCTGGTCGTGCAGGCGGTCGATCCCGCATCGCCGCAACCGGCACAGCCGCCGGGCGTGCTGACCGGCCGCGTCACCAGCAGCGAGGGCGGCACGCCGGTGGCAGGTGCGCGGGTCTTCATCGCCGGCACCCCGCTGGACGTGCGTACCGACGCCGACGGCCGCTATGAGGTCGAGCTGCCGCCCGGGGACTACACGATCTCGGTGATCGCCGCGCAGTTCGACAGCCGGACCCTGGAGGGCGTGGCGGTCGGCAGCGGCGAGTCCAGCGGCCGGGACGTCGAGCTGACGCCGGCCGGCCTCGAGCTTCCCGAATTCGTCGTCCTCGAACCCTATGTCGAAGGCTCGCTCGCCTCGCTGGTGGAGGAGCGCCGGGATTCGGCCCAGGTGCTCGACCTGCTCGGCGCCGAGCAGATCGGCCGTGCCGGCGATTCCGATGCCGCCGGCGCGCTCCGGCGCGTCACCGGCCTGACCCTGGTCGACGGCAAGTTCATCTACGTCCGTGGCCTTGGCGAGCGCTACGCAAGCACCCTGCTCAACGGCGCGCAGATCCCGTCGCCGGACCCGACCCGGCGCGTGGTGCCGCTCGACATCTTCCCCACCGAGGTGCTGGAGGGCATCGGCGTCCAGAAGACCTATTCCGCGGAGATGCCCGGCGAGTTCGGCGGCGGCGTCGTGCAGTTGCGCACCCGCTCGTTCCCGAAGTCGTTCCAGGCCAAGGTCTCGGCGTCGGTCGGCTACGACGACGGCGCCACCGGCGAGCGCGGCCTGTCCTACCGGGGCGGCAACAAGGACTGGCTGGGCCGCGATGGCGGCGCCCGCGAGCTGCCGCGCGAACTGTTCGAGGCGCGCCTGTCGGAGTTCCCGGCGGCGGAGCAGGAACGGCTGGCGGAAGCGCTCGCAGGCAGGGGCTACCGGGTCGGCGAGCGCCGCATCGACCCCAACGCGACCTTCGCCCTTGGCATCGGCGACGCCTTCCAGGCCGGCCCGGTCGACTTCGGCTACAGCGCCTCCTTCCGGCACGCGCACCAATGGGACAACCGCGAGGAGCAGCTCAAGTCCTTCAGCATCATCGACGGCGTGGTCAACGCGACGCCGGTCGCCGAGTTCGAGCGGCGCCGCACCGAGCGCGCCATCGACAGCAGCCTGTACCTGACCGGCGGCGCCGCGCTGGACGAGCGCCACGCGCTGGACGCCGTGCTGATGCTGCTGCGCCAGAGCAGCGACGACGTCCGCATCGATCAGGGCTACGACACCAGCCCCAGCGACATCGAGCAGCGTTATTCGCTGGAGTGGCTGGAGAACGAGCTGCTGGTCCGGCAGTTCGCCGGCCGCCACCTGTTCCCGGACTGGGCCGGGCTGGCCCTGGACTGGCAGTACACGCGATCGACGGCCTCGCGCTTCGAGCCCAACACCCGCGAGTACCAGTACGCGATCCGGCCGGGACAGCAGACGTTCGGCCTGATCCGCGGCAGCTCCGGCAACGCGCAGCGCGCCGCCCGGCTGGAGGACGAGGCGGAGGAGGCGCGGATCGGCGTGAAGCTTCCGGTTCCGATGCCCGGCCAGTGGACGCTGGAGCTGCACGGCGGGGCCGGCGAGCTCGACCGCGAGCGCGACTCGGTGATCCGGCGCTACCGTTTCCGCCTCGGCAACAGCCCCTTGCTGCGCAACCTGAACGATATCGAGGAGATCTTCTCCCCGATCTACATCGGCACCGACCCGACCCTGGTGACCCTGATCGACGGCTTCCAGCCGACCGACGTTTACCGCGCCGAGCAGGACCTGGCAAGCCGGTTCCTGAGCGCCGACCTCGCCTGGTCGGACCGGTTCCGGCTCAATCTCGGGGTGCGCCGCGAGGACAACCTGCAGACCGTGACCACCTTCCAGCCGTTCAACCCGAACGCGGCGCCGGAGGTCGGACGGATCGAGGCCACCGACACCCTGCCGGCGGCGACCGTCACCTGGTTCCTGGGCGACAGCTCGCAGCTGCGCCTCGGCTACAGCGAGACGCTGTCGCGCCCCGACTTCCGGGAACTGACCCGGGCGCCCTTCACCGATCCGCTGACCGACGTCACCACGCGCGGCAACCCGGACCTTCGCCAGAGCAGGATCAGCAACCTCGACCTGCGCTGGGAGCACTACTTCTCGGCGACCGAGCTGCTTTCCGTGGCGCTGTTCCTGAAGCGCTTCGACGACCCGATCGAGATCGTCCGGGTCCCGGGCACCGGCGAGCTGCTGGAGCCGCAGAACGCGCTGGAGGCCACCAACTACGGGGTCGAGATCGACTACAGCCGCAGCCTGGCGCCCCTGCTGCGCTGGTCCTGGCTGAGCAGCGGCTGGCTGTCGAGGCTGCCCTGGGAAGACCTGCACCTGGGTTTCAACTATGCCTGGATCGATTCCGAGATCGATCTCGGCGACGACATCATCGGCATCCAGACGACCAACAACCGGCCGCTGCAGGGCCAGTCGCCCTACGTGCTCAACCTGCAGTTCGGCTACCGCGATCCGGACGGCCGCAGGGAGGCGACCCTGCTCTACAACGTGGTCGGCGAACGCATCGTCGGCGTCGGCGTGCGCGAGCTGCCCGACATCTACGAGCAGCCGGTGCGCCAGCTCGACCTCGTCCTGAGCCAGCGCTTCGGGGACGGCTGGCGGGCGCGGCTGCGCCTGCGCAACCTGCTCGACGAGGACGTCGAGTTCACCCAGGGCGGCCTGCCGACACGCAGCTACCGGAAGGGTCGCGACCTCACGCTGTCGTTCGAGCGGTCCTGGTGACCGGCGTGCGACTGTCGCATTTCCGTCGCACGGGAGAAACCGGACTGTAACGCCCGGCGCCTAGGATGCCAGCACTTTCCGCGACCGGCCGGTGCCGGCGGCGCGGGACTCTCCAACCGTACGAGGTGAACGCGATGCTGAACTACCTGCGCCGGCCGCTGCCGGCCGCCCTTGCCCTGGCCATGATGGCCGGCTCCGCGAACGCGGCGGTGCTGCTGTCCAACGAGCTCGACGGTCACTGGTGGAACCCGGCGGAAGGCGGCCGCGGCGTGCTGGTCGACTGGGTTCCGACCGACGTCGGCACCGGCGTCATGTTCGCAGCGCTCTATGTCTACGATGCCGCCGGCAACCCGGAATGGCTGATCGTGCAGTCCGGACCGGTCGCCGACAACCAGTCGGTGATCCCGGCGCAGATCGGGCGCTCGGTCGGCGGCCGCACCGGCCCCGACCACAATCCCGGCTCGGTGGTAACCACCCCGATCGGCAACGCCACCTTCACCGTCAACGGCTGCACCAGCATCACCCTGCAGCTCACGCCCAACGCCGGCAGCGGCTTCCCGGCGGCCACCTACGAGCTGTCGCCGTTCGGCGGCAACGGGGGCGAGTGCCAGACCCTCGTCAACCAGTGCCCCACCGGTACCACGGCCCAGGGCAACGACTGCGCGCTGCCGTCGTCGATCACCGGCACCCTCAGCCTGCCGGCAGGCAAGAAGTACCTGATCAACGGTTCGGTGTTCGTCGAGGACGGCGGCGTGCTCAACATCGCGCCGGGCGTGGTTCTGCAGGGCGGCGGCACCCCCGTGCCCGACTTCCTGGCGGTCAAGGCCGGCGGCAAGATCTTCGCCAACGGCACCCGCAGCCAGCCGATCACCTTCACCGGTCCGGAGCCGGTGCCGGGCTCCTGGGCGGGTGTGGTCCTGAACGGCTTCTCCAACTGCAACGAGTCCACCCAGGTCCTCGGCTGCTCGTTCGAGGCCATCCCGGAGCTGCGCTTCGGCGGCAACGACCCGGACGACAGCAGCGGCTCGCTGCGCTACGTGCGCATCCTCTGGGCCGGCGAGGTGATCCGCGACGACGAGGAACTCAACAGCCTGACCATGAACGGCGTCGGTGCCGGGACCACCATCGAGTACGTCCAGGTGCACGGCGGCCTCGATGACGGCTTCGAGTGGTTCGGCGGCACCGTCAACGGCCGCTACCTGGTCGCCAGCCAGGTCGGCGACGACGGCTTCGATTGCGACGATGGCTTCCAGGGCAAGGTCCAGTTCGGCCTGATGTGGCAGGGTTCGGAGAACGGCGACCAGGGCAGCGACAGCAACGGCCTCGAGTGCGACAACGACCGCGACGCCCCGAACGCGCAGCCGCGCACGCGCCCGGTGTTCTCCAACATCTCCTACATCGGCTCCGCCAACGGCAACGAGGGCATGCGCATCCGTCGCGGTTCCGGCGGCATCCACCACAACATCCTGGTCACCGACTTCGCCGACCATTGCATCAACATCGACGATGCCGCGACCGCCGCGTTGTACGGCACCGATCTGGTGATCCGCAATTCCTTCATCGGGAACTGCGGCGCCGGGCGGCTCGAGGATGCCGGTGGCGTGAGCACCTCCGACCTGTGGAACCTGGCGGGCGCCAACAACCGGATCGGCGATCCGATGCTGGACGGCTTCATGCCGATGCCGGGCTCGCCGCTGCTGACCGGGGGCCAGGTGCCCAACGACCCCTTCTTCGTGCCGGTGAGCTACGTGGGCGCCTTCGACGGCGTCACCGACTGGACCGCGGGCTGGATCTACAACCCCGGCGCCCAGTAATCCGGGACGTTCCAGGCGACACGCCGAAGGCCCGGCCACGCCGGGCCTTCGGCTTTTCCGGGCGGCAGGCGCCCGAGCCGGAGCCGCCCGGCCCGAACCCCAGCACCGCCTACAGCCAGCCGCGTGCCGCCAGCGACACCGGCTCGCCGTCGCCGATCACCAGGTGGTCGAGCACGCGCACCTCGACCAGGGCCAGGGCGTCGGCCAGGCGGCGGGTGATCAGGCGGTCGGCGTCGCTGGGTTCGGCGACTCCGGAGGGGTGGTTGTGCGCCAGGATCACGGCGGCGGCGTTGTGCGCCAGGGCCCGGCGCACCACCTCGCGGGGATGCACGGCGGCGCCGTCGATGCTGCCGCGGAACAGCTCCTCGCAGGCGATCGGTCGGTGCCGGGTGTCCAGGAACAGGACCGCGAACACCTCGTAGGGGTAGTCGCGCAGTCGCGCCTTGAGGTAGCGGCCGCTGTGGCCGGGGTCGAGCAGGGCAGGTCCCCGGCGCAGGTCCTCGCCCAGGTGGCGGCGTGCCAGTTCCAGGCAGGCGAGCAGCTTGCAGGCCTTGCCCTGGCCGATGCCGGGACTGGCCAGCAGGCAGTCCGGGGCGGCGCCGAGCAGGCCGCGCAGGCCGCCGAAGCGGGCCAGCAGCTGCCGGGCCAGGGTCACCGCGTCGACGCCGCGGATGCCGGTGCCGAGCAGGACCGCCAGCAGCTCGGCATCGCCCAGGCTGTCCGGGCCGCGACCGAGCAGCTTCTCGCGAGGTCGTTCGGAGTCGGGCCAGTCGCCGATGCGCATGGCGCCAGTGTCGTCCCCGGCTGCGCCGTGCGCGTCGGAGCCGGGCCCGTCATCGGCTAAGCTGGCGACCCGCCTGCGGGCGGGAATTTTCCGATCAGCGGAGAGGATCGATGACGCAACCCCTGGCAGGGCGACGCATCCTGCTCGGCGTCAGCGGCGGCATCGCCGCCTACAAGGCGGCGGTCCTGGTGCGTGGCCTGCGCGAGGCCGGCGCCGCCGTGCGCGTGGTGATGACCGCCAATGCCGGGCGCTTCGTCGGCGCCGCGACCTTCCAGGCGCTGAGCGGCGAGCCGGTCCGCGACAGCCTGTGGGACCCGCAGGCGGAGGCGGCCATGGGGCACATCGAGCTGGCCCGCTGGGCCGACACCCTGCTGGTCGCCCCCGCCAGTGCCGGGCTGATCGCTCGCCTGGCGCACGGCCTGGCCGACGATCTGCTCAGCACCCTGGCGCTGGCCACCGGTGCCCCCCTGGTGCTGGCCCCGGCGATGAACCAGGCCATGTGGGCGCACCCGGCGACCCGTGCCAACGTCGCCATCCTGCGCGCGCGCGGCGCCACCGTGCTGGGACCGGACAGCGGCGACCAGGCCTGCGGCGAGACCGGGCCGGGCCGCATGGTCGAGCCGGCGGCGATCGTCGCCGCCCTGGCGACGGCGGCACCCGAGCCAAGTGCCGGCCGCCTGGCCGGGCGCCACCTGGTGGTCAGCGCCGGACCCACCTTCGAGGATCTCGACCCGGTCCGCTTCCTGGGCAACCGCAGCTCGGGGCGGATGGGCTTCGCGGTGGCCGCCGCCGCGGCCGCGGCCGGCGCCCGGGTCACGCTGGTGGCCGGCCCGGTGGCGCTGGCGACGCCCGCCGGCGTCGACCGGGTCGATGTCCGCAGCGCGGCGCAGATGGCGGACGCGGTCGGCACGGCCTGCGCCGGCGCCGACGCCTACATCGGGGCGGCGGCGGTGGCCGACTACCGGCCGGTGCAGGTGGCCCCGGACAAGATCAAGAAGGCGGCGGGCCGGCTGGAACTGGTGCTGGAACGGACCCCGGACATCCTCGCCGGCCTGGCGAAGCAGGCGCGGCGTCCCCTGCTGGTCGGCTTCGCCGCGGAAACCGGCGACCTGGACCGTTACGCGCGCGACAAGCTGGCCGGCAAGGACCTCGACCTGGTCGCCGGCAACCTGGTCGGCGAAGGCCGCGGCTTCGAGCGCGAGGACAACCACCTGGTCCTGTATTTCCGCGACGGCCGGCGCCAGGACCTGGGCGAAGCCACCAAGGACATGCTGGCGCGCCGCCTGGTCACGGAGGTCGCCGATCTCCTGGACGCCCGGGCCGGAGCCGCCGGATGACCGCGATCGCGCTGCGCATCCTCGATGCCCGGGTCGGCCGGGAATTCCCGCTGCCGGCCTACGCGACGCCCGGCAGCGCCGGCATGGACCTGCGCGCCTGCCTGGATGCGCCCCTGGCGCTGCCGCCCGGCGGCAGCGCCCTGGTGGCGACCGGCCTGGCCATCCACATCGGCGATCCCGCGCTGTGCGCGGTGATCCTGCCGCGCTCGGGCCTGGGCCATCGCCACGGCATCGTGCTGGGCAACCTCACCGGCCTGATCGACGCCGACTACCAGGGCCCGCTGATGGTGTCGCTGTGGAACCGCTCGGACGCGGCCTACACGGTCGAACCGGGCGAACGGATCGCCCAGCTGGTGGTCCTTCCGGTCCGCCAGGTGCGCTTCGACGTCGTCGACGCCTTCGCCGCGAGCGCCCGCGGCGAGGGCGGCTTCGGCCACACCGGGCGCGGATGAGCGCCGCCGGCACCCCCATTGCCACTCCGCGAGGACCCGCATGATCGATCCCAGCATCTTCCGCGCCTACGACATCCGCGGCGTCGTCGACCGCCAGCTGACCCGCGACACCGCCTACCTGGTCGGCCGGGCGCTCGGATCCCAGGTGGTCGAGCACGGACTGGACAAGGTCTGCGTCGGCCGCGACGGCCGCCTGTCCGGCCCGATGCTGGCGGCGGCGGTGGTCCACGGCCTGGTCGACTGCGGCCTGGAGGTGATCGACGTCGGCGCGGTGCCGACCCCGGTCCTCTACTTCGCCACCTTCGAGTACGGCACCGGCAGCGGCATCATGGTGACCGGCTCGCACAACCCGCCCGACTACAACGGCTTCAAGGTGATGGTCGGCGGCGACACGCTGTCCGGCCCGGGCATCCAGGGCCTGCGCGAGCGCATCGAGGCAGGCGCCTTCGCCAGCGGCCGCGGCAGCGTGCACGTGGTCGATCCGCTGCCGGCCTACGTCGAACGCATCGCCGGCGACATCCGGCTGTCGCGGCCGCTGCACATCGTCGCCGATGCCGGAAACGGCATCGCCGGCATCGTCGCGCAGCGCCTGTACGAGGCGATCGGGGCCCGGGTCGAGCCGCTGTTCTGCGAGGTCGATGGCCGCTTCCCCAACCACCATCCCGATCCGGGCGATCCGCACAACCTCGAGGACCTGATCGCCGAGGTGGCGCGCACCGGCGCCGACCTGGGCCTGGCGTTCGATGGCGACGGCGACCGCCTGGGCGTGGTCACCGCCGACGGCGAGGTGATCTACCCGGACCGCCTGATGGTGCTGTTCGCACGCGACGTGCTGTCCCGGGTGCCGGGCGGCACCATCATCTACGACGTCAAGTGCACCGGCCACCTGGCCGGCGAGATCGCGGCGGCGGGCGGCCGGCCGCTGATGTGGAAGACCGGGCACTCGCTGATCAAGGCCAGGATGCGCGCCGAGCAGGCGCCGCTCGCCGGGGAGATGAGCGGCCACTTCTTCTTCAAGGAGCGCTGGTACGGCTTCGACGACGGCCTGTACGCCGGCGCCCGGCTGCTCGAGCTGCTGGCGAACCGGCCCGAGGCGCCGGGCGCGGTGCTGGCCGGCCTGCCCAAGGGCGTCAGCACGCCGGAGCTGAAGATCGCGATGGCCGAGGGCGAGCATCACGCCTTCATCGCCCGCTTCATCGGCACCGCCGCCTTCGAGGGCGCCACCGTCAGCGACATCGACGGCATCCGCGCCGACTGGCCGGACGGCTGGGGCCTGGTGCGCTGTTCCAACACCACGCCCTGCCTGGTGCTGCGTTTCGACGCCGACAGCGAGGCCGCGCTGGCGCGGATCCAGGGCGAGTTCCGGCGCCAGCTGCTGGCGACCGATCCGGCGCTGTCGCTGCCGTTCTGAGCCGTTCGCCGAGGCCCGGCGGCGAACCGGGTTGCCGGCGGCTGCGCGGCCAGCCGGCGACTCGGGCCGCTCGGCGGCAGGACCGCCCCGCGGCAAGGGCTTGCCGGCCGGCGCTCGCGGGCTGTAGTGTGCGGAAAATCACATTTCCGGCAGGGCAGGAGCCGCCGCGGTGACAGCGGGCGGCGCCTGTCGTCCGGATCGACGGGGAACCCCATGGGCGTCGGCAAGCCGTTCCTGCAGACCACGGTCCTGACCTGCGGCCTGGCCATGCTGCTGACCGGGCCGGTCCATGCCCAGGCCGAACCCACGCAACTGCTCCCCGGCCATGGCGAGGAAGGCGTCGAGGTCGACTTCAGCCGCGCGCTGGACGCCCTGCTCGGCCCGGACGGCCAGGCCGGTGGCGTCGACCTGGCGGGAAGTCCCGACGACCATCGCTGGGCCGGCCTGTTCGGGCTGGCCCAGGGCTGCAACGGTCCGGTGCACGCGGTGGTGGCCGGTCCCGACGGCGACCTCTACTTCGGCGGTGCCTTTTCCGCCTGCGGCAACGTCCGCGCCGCCGCGGTGGTGCGCTTCGATCCCCGGCTCCACCGCTGGCACCCGCTCGGTGCGGGCGAGGGCCAGGGCGTCGATGGCGAGGTCCACGCGCTCGCCTTCGAGCAGGGGATGCTGTACGTCGGCGGCCGCTTCCGCCAGGCCAACGTCGGCTCGCCGGTGGCGGCGACCAACGTCGCGCGCTGGGACGGCAGCGCCTGGTCCGCGCTCGGCTGGGGCCAGGGTGAGGGCTTCAACGGTCCGGTGCTGGCGCTGGCCGGGTACCAGGGCCGGCTCTATGCCGGCGGCGACTTCACCCAGGCCAACGTCGGCGCCGGCATCCGTGCCAACCGCATCGCCCGCTGGGACGGCATCGCCTGGCAGCCGGTCGGCAACCGATCCGGCAATGGCCTGGACGGCGCGGTCCACGCCCTGTTGCCGGGTCCGGACGGGCTGCTGGCCGGGGGCGCCTTCGGCCGCGCCAACCTCGGTGCCGAGGTCCGCGCATCGCGCGTGGCCGTGTGGCGCGACGACGAGTGGCTGGCGCTCGGCGACCCCGACCGCAACGGCGTCAACGGCACGGTGCGGGCGCTGGCCCGGGTCGGCGCCGAGGTCTATCTCGGCGGCAGCTTCAGCGCCCTGTTCGACGACGAAGGTCCGGCCGCCTTCGGCCTGGCCCGGTGGAACGGCCGGACCCTCGCGGCGCTCGGCCATGGCCAGGGCAACGGCGTCAACAACGCCGTGCTGGCGCTGGCCGGGGCCGACGGCGTCCTCTACGTCGGCGGCCGTTTCACGCGCGCCAATGTCGGCGAGGACATCGAGGCATCGCACCTGGCGGCCTGCCGGCCAGTCGCGTCGCCCACTGGCGGGGCTTCTACGACGCCTTCGGAAGGATCGGCGGCGGCATGGGCAGCGCCGGCAACATCCACGCGCTGGTCATGTACCAGGGCATGCTTCATGCCGGCGGCGACTTCCGCGTCATCGGCGGCGTCGCCGCCAACAACGTCGCGCGCTGGGACGGCAGCGCCTGGCAGCCGCTGGAATCAGCGGGCGGCAACGGTGTCGACGGCCCGGTCCACGCGCTGGTGGTGTGGGACGACAGGCTGTTCGTCGGCGGGCGCTTCGATCGGGCCGGCAGCCGGATCCGTGCCGACAACCTTGCCGCCTGGGATGGCCAGGCCTGGGGCACGGTCGGGCGGGGCGCGGGCCAGGGCCTGAACGACAGCGTCTACGCGCTGGTCGCCGGCGAATCCGGGCTCTATGCCGGGGGTCTGTTCACGCTGGCCAATGTCGGCGAATCGCTGCCGGCCGGTCGCGTCGCCCACTGGGACGGTCAGAGCTGGCAGGCGCTGGGCTCCGATGAGGGCAACGGCATGGACACGGCGGTCTACGCCCTGGCGCTGGCCGGCGACAGCCTCTACGCCGGCGGCACCTTCCGGCAGGTCAACCATGGCGGCGCGGTGGTCCGGGCCAACCGGGTCGCGCGCTGGCACGAGGGGCGCTGGTCCGCCCTCGGCAGCGGATCCGGCAACGGCATGGACAGCGCCGTCTACGCCCTGGCCCTGCACGACGGCGAGCTTTACGCCGGCGGCATGTTCTGGCAGGCGAACGCCGGCGATCCGGTCACCGCCCGCTACATCGCACGCTGGGACGGCAGCCGGTGGCAGTCGGTCGGTTCCGGGGTCGACAACCCGGTGCTGGCCCTGGCGGCCGGTTCCGGCGAGCTGTTCGCCGCCGGCTTCTTCGGGCGGGCGAACATGGCATCGGTCATCCGCGTCAACCATGTCGCGCGCTGGAACGGTCGCACCTGGAGTGGCCTGGGCAGTGGCACCGACCGGCCGGTGCGCGCGGTGCTGCCCGACCGGGGCGCGGTCTACGTGGCCGGCAGCTTCAGCCTGGCCGGGGGGCGGCCGTCGGAACGCATCGCCCGCTTCGACGCCGGGGAGCCGGCCCCGGCGGATCAGTCGTCGGCCTCGTCGTCCCCGGCGGTGAGCGCGCGGTAACGGAGCAGCTCCGCTTCCTGCTGTTCGACGCTGTCGATGTAGCGCCGCTGCAGCCGGTCCAGTTCCTCGCGCTGCTCGTCGAGCATGCGGCGGGTCTCCTCGACGCGCTGCTGGACCGCCAGCGGCACCGGGGCGCCGGCGCTCACGGTCTGCGCATGCGCCTCCTGTTCGGCCAGCGTGGTCGCCAGCTTGTCGATGTTGGCGCGCGCCATGGCGACGCCGTTGCGCAGCAGCGCCAGCCGCTCCTCCTGGGCCCGCCGCAGCTCGGATTCGTTCTCGTAGCTGGAGGCCAGCGCCCAGTCCCGGCGCGAGCCGGCAAGGCGCTCGGCGTGGCCGGCATCGACCTCCGCCGGCCGGGCGTCCAGGTCGCCGACCCGGATGCCGGCTTCGTTCAGGATCTGGCGGTTGCGGGCGTCCGGGGCGGCCGGCAGGCGGTCGCTGTAGTGGACGTTGCCCTCGGCGTCCTGCCAGCGGTAGACCTTGCCGCTCTGCTGGGCCAGCGCCGGCGCGACCGCGCCCGTCGCCACGACCACCAGGAGGACGCTCGGGAGAAGCAGGGAACGGGATTGCCAGCGTGCCATCGGAGTCCTCGCCCGGTTTCACGGCGGGCCGTCCGTCCGGGCGCTCCTGCCCGGCGTCTCGCAACGGGTCCAGGGCGTCCTTGCCCTGGTTGCCCGACCGGCGACGGCTTGGAACGCCGCCGGCCCTCCCGACGCGGCTCCTGCCGCGCCCGCCCGGATCGCCTCCCACGATCCGGACATGTCCTGTGCAGGGCGCTCAGCGGGCGCCGGCGAGCTCCCGGTAGCGGCGCAGCTCGGCGTCCTGCAGGTCGACGGCGTCCTGGTGGCGCCGCTCCAGGCGGGACAGGTCGTCGTTCTGCTCCGCCAGCATGGCCCGCGCCTGCTCCAGCGAGCGGGCGACCGCCGGCGGAACCGGCTGCCCGGCCTCGGCCAGGGCGGCGGCATGGCGCTCATGGTCGGCGACCGCCGCCTCCAGGCGGGCGACATTGCCGCGCGCGATGGCCAGGCTGCTGCGCAGCAGGCCCAGGCGTTCCTCGTGGGCGCGCTGCAGGTCGCCCTCGTGCTGGAAGGTGACCATCAGCGCCATGTCGCGCTGGGCACTCCTGAGCAGTTCCTGACGCTGCGCGGCAGCCTGGGCGGTCACCGGCGCCGGATCGAGGTCGCGCACCAGCACGCCGTTCTGGTTCAGCAGGACCCGGTTGCGGGCCTCCGGCGCGCTCGGCAGGCGGTCGCTGTAGTGCACGTTTCCTTGCTCGTCCTGCCATTTGTAGACGCGGCTCGCCTGGGCCGTCGACGGAACGGCCAGCAGGGCGGACAGGACCAGCAGCAGGGCGAGGGGGAGCTTGGCGGTATTCATGCGGACCTGTCTTGCAAAGTCCGTGCCAACCTGTTCCGTTTACAACTGTGTCGGAGTTCCCCACTGCGCCTGGTAGGCGGCCAGCGCCTGGCCGCGGTCGGCCCAGTCCGGGCGCTCGCGGGCCAGCGCCAGCAGGTCGCCGAGCCCGGCGACCGCGACCACGGGCAGTCCCAGGCTGCGGCGCACCTCGTCCGCCGCCGAAAGCTCGGTCTGGCCGCGCTCCTGGCGGTCCAGCGCGATGACCACGCCGCACGGCTGCGCGCCGGCGGCCCGGATCAGGGCGACCGACTCGCGGATCGCGGTGCCGGCGGTGATCACGTCGTCGACCACCAGCACCCGGCCACGCAGCGGCGCGCCGATCAGGGTGCCGCCTTCGCCGTGGTCCTTGGCCTCCTTGCGGTTGAACGCGACCGGCACGTCGCGACCGCCGTCGCGCCACAGCGCGATCGCCAGCGCGGTCGCCAGCGGCAGCCCCTTGTAGGCCGGTCCGAACAGCATGTCGAAGTCCAGCCCGGCATCGGCCAGCGCCTGCGCGTAGCAGCGGCCCAGGGTATCCAGTGCCGCGCCGCCGTCGAAGCGGCCGGCGTTGAAGAAGTAGGGGCTGCTGCGGCCGGACTTCAGGGTGAACTGGCCGAAGCGCAGCGCCTGGCAGGCGATCGCGGCGTCCAGGAACCGGCGCTGGTAGTCCTTGAGCATGGCGGCTCCACGGAGGCGGCGACGCAGTATGCCGCAGCCCGGCCCGGACCCGGTCGCCGGCGGGTGCGCGCGCCGGGGAATGCGGTCATCATGCGGCACCTGCCACAGCCGGGCCGCAGCGCCCGCACCGGAGTCCATGCGCATCGTCAGCTTCAACGCCAACGGCATCCGCTCAGCCGCCAGCAAGGGCTTCTGCGAGTGGTTCCGCGGACACGACGCCGATGTCCTGTGCCTGCAGGAGACCAAGGCGCAGGAAGACCAGCTCGCCGACGCCCTGTTCCGCCCCGACGGCCACCATTGCTTCTATCGCGACGCCTCGACCCGCAAGGGCTACAGCGGCGTGGCGATCTGGAGCCGGCGCGAGCCCGACGAGGTCCGTACCGCGCTCGGCTGGGCGCCGTTCGACGACGAGGGCCGCTACATCGAGGCCAGGTTCGGCAGGCTCAGCGTGGTCAGCCTCTACATGCCCTCGGGCTCCTCCGGCGAGCTGCGCCAGGACTTCAAGTTCCAGGTCATGGCCTGGCTGCGGCCGATCCTCGACGGCTGGCTGCGCAGCGGGCGCGACTACGTCCTGTGCGGCGACTGGAACATTGTCCGCGGCGAGCTGGACATCCGGAACTGGCGCAGCAACCAGAAGAACTCCGGCTGCCTTCCGGAGGAGCGCGCCTGGCTGAACGCCCTGTGCGCCGACGATCCGGCCGACGCCGACCCGGTCGCCGGGCGCGGCTGGGTCGACAGCTACCGGGTGCTGCGGCCCGATGGCGAGGACTACACCTGGTGGAGCAACCGCGGCGCCGCGCGCGCCAACGACGTCGGCTGGCGCATCGACTACCAGCTGGTGACGCCTTCGCTGCGGGCGCGCCTGCGCGGCTGCTCGATCGCCCGGGAGCCGCGCTTCTCGGACCACGCGCCGTTCACGGTGGACTACCGGTGAGCCGGCTCCTGGCCTGGCGCGAGCGGCTGCCCGACGGCTTGCGTCCCTACGCGGAGAAGGAGCCGCTGGCGGCGCTCCTGCTCGGGATCTCCTCGGGGTTCCCGTACGCGATGATCGGCGCCACGCTGACCACGCGGCTGGCCCAGGACGGCATCGACAAGCGCAGCATCACGGCCTTTTCGCTGGCCTTCCTGGTCTACAACCTGAAGTTCCTGTGGGCGCCCCTGGTCGACAGCGTCCGGTTGCCGCTGCTCGGGCGGCTGGGCCAGCGCGTCTCCTGGCTGCTGTTCGCCGGCGCCCTGGTGATGGCGGCGGTGGCCTGGCTGGCGGTGCTCGATCCCAGGAGCGACCTGGGCCTGTTCGCGCTGGCGGCGGTGGCGGTGGGTGCCGCCGGGGCGACCTACGACATCGTCATCGACGCCTACCGGATCGAGACGCTGAAGCCGCGCCAGCTCGGCATCGGTTCGGGCATGTCGCAGTACGGCTGGCGGATCGGGTCCGTCGCGGCCGGATCGCTGGCCCTGTACGTGGCCGCCCGTGGCGGCTGGAGCACCGCCTACCTGATGTGCGCCGCCTTCGCGCTGCCGGCGATGCTGACCGGGTTGCTGCTGGGCGAGCCGGCGCGCCACCGTCCGCCACCGCCCCGCACCGGGCTCGCCCAGGCCTGGCAGGCGGTCGCCGGGCCGCTGCTGGAATTCTTCCGCCGGCGCGGCGCCTTCCTGGTGCTGCTGTTCGTGCTGCTGCACAAGATCGGCGACACCCTGGCCAACCTGACCCTGCGCCTGCTTCTCAACGACCTGGGGTTCAGCAACGACGAGATCGCCACCTACGACGTCGGCTTCGGCTTCGTGGCGATGCTCGCCGGCATCTTCCTCGGCGGCGTGCTGTACGCCTCGATCGGCATGAAGCGGTCCGTGCTCATCGCCCTGGTCCTGATGGCGGTGTCCAACCTCAGCTTCGCCTGGCTGGCGGCGGTGGGCCATTCGAACGCCCTGCTGGCGTTCACGATCGGCTTCGAGAACCTGGCCAGCGGCATCGGCGGCGTGGTCGTGGTCGCCTACCTGTCGGCGCTGTGCAACCTGGCCTTCACCGCCACCCAGTTCGCCCTGCTCACCGCAGCCGCCAGCGTGGTCGGCCGCCTGCTGACCGGGACCACCGCCGGCGCGCTCATCGAGGCCATGGGCTACGTGCAGTTCTACCTGCTCACGACGGTGGTGGCCCTGCCGGGCGTGCTGCTCTACCTGTTCATGCTACGTGCCGGCCTGATCGAGGAATCGCTGGGGAACGCCGGCCGCGTCGGCGCTTCCGGCGACGGCGGACCCGGCTGAGCCGGGCTCAGGCCGGGTAGATGCCGCCGAGCACGCGCGGTCCCTGCGCCCCGGTGACCGAGGGCAGGTTGCCCGGCAGGCCGTCCAGGGTGCGGCACGCCAGCCAGGCGAAGCCCATCGCCTCGACGTAGTCCGGGTCGATGCCGAACGCGTCGCTGGCCGACAGCCGTGCCGGCGCAAGCGCCTTCGCCAGCGCCGCCATGAGCACCGGGTTGTGGACGCCGCCGCCGCAGGCGACCACGGTACCCGTGGCCGGCGCCTGTCGCCGCAGCGCCTGGGCCACGGTCGTCGCGGTCAGTTCGACCAGGGTCGCCTGCACCGAGGCCGGGTCCGGGTCGGCCGCAAGCCGGGCCTCCAGCCAGGCCGGATTGAACACTTCGCGGCCGGTGCTCTTGGGCGCCGGCAGTGCGAACCAGGGGTCGGCGAGCAGCCGCGCCAGCAGGCCGGCATCGACCTGGCCGCGGGCCGCCAGCGCGCCGCCCCGGTCGTAGGGCTGCCCGGTGTGGCGTCGCGCCCAGTCGTCCAGCAGGCAGCTCGCCGGGCCGGTGTCGAAGCCGAGCACCGGCCCGTCGCCGGCCGGCAGCAGGGTCAGGTTGGCGATGCCCCCCAGGTTGAGCACCGCCATGTCGTCGCCGGCGGGCCCCAGCACGGCGGCATGGAAGGCGCTCATCAGCGGTGCGCCCTGGCCGCCGGCGGCCAGGTCCCGGCGCCGGAAGTCGGCGACCACGGTGCAGCCGGTGCGCTCGGCGATCCGGCTTGGATCGCCCAGTTGCAGGGTGAACGGCGGTCGCGCGCCGGGCCGGTGCCAGACGGTCTGGCCGTGCGAGCCGATCGCCGCGACCTGGCGGGCATCGATGCCGGCCCTGGCCATCACCGCGAGCGCCGCCTCGGCGAAGCAGTCGGCGACGCTGGCGTCGAGGGTTCCGAGCTCGTCGAGGCGGACGACGCCATCGCCGGTGGCCAGCGCCAGCAGGCGCTGGCGCACGGCCTCGGGCCACGGGTGGGCGAGCGCGGCCCGCAGGCTGGGCGTCGGCGCGCCGAAATCGACCAGCACCGCGTCGATGGCATCGGCGCTGGTGCCGGAGATCAGGCCGATGCAGGACCGGGCGGCGGCGCCAGCGGCCATCCGCCCGCGATTCCGGGCGTCAGCGCGCGGCCGCCAGCCGGCGGCCGTCGTCGATCAGGTCCAGACGGGCGGCGAGGCCGGAGGTGTCGCGCCGGAAGCGCTCCAGCGCCGGACCGCCCAGCGGCTCGGGCTTGGGCAGCGTGACCGTCAGCGGATCGCGGTGGGTGCCGCGGACGCGGAATTCGTAGTGCAGGTGCGGGCCGCTGGCCAGGCCGGTCATGCCCACGTAACCGATGACGTCGCCCTGGCGCACCCGGCCGCCGACGCGCACGTTGCCGTTGAAGCGCGACAGGTGCGCGTACAGCGTGGTGTGGCCCTGGCCGTGGTCGAGGATGATGGTGTTGCCGTAGCCGCCCTGGCGGCCGCGGAACTGCACGCGGGCGTCGCCGGCCGCGTAGACCGGCGTGCCGGTGGGCGCCGCGTAGTCGACGCCGCGATGGGCGCGCATGGTGCCCAGGATCGGGTGGCGGCGGGCCAGCGAGAAGCGCGAGCTGATCCGCGTGAAGTCGACCGGCGTGCGCAGGAACTCCTTGCGCATCGGCCGGCCGTCCTGGTCGAAGTACTCGACCTTGCCGTCGGCGCGGACGTGGCGCAGGGCGACGTAGCGCTTGCCGCGGTTGACGAAGCTGACCGCCAGCACGTCGCCGTCGCGCAGCAGCTCGCCGTCGCGGTAGACCTGCTCGTAGATCACCGAGAAGGTGTCCCCGATCCGCAGGTCCTGGGCGAAGTCGATGTCGTAGCCCAGCACCCGGGCGACCTTCAGGACCATGGCGTTGGACATGCCCGCTTCGGTCGCGGCGCCGAACAGCGAGTGGCTGATGGCGCCGGTGGCGACCTCCACACGGTACTGGAGCTGCCGCTCGAGCAGCTCCTCGCGCACGCCCTCCTCGCCGTCGAGGTGGACCAGCACGCGGGCGTCCTCGCCCTTGTCGAACAGCAGCTTGCCGACCCGGCCTTCCTGCTCGGAGTACAGCGCGATCTGCTGCCCCGGCCGCAGCCGGCCGGCCAGCTCGCGCACCGACTCCGCCGCCAGGGCGCGGTGCAGTTCGCCGCCGCCGAAGCCCAGCTGACCGAACAGGCCGCCCAGGGTGTCGCCGGCGACGACCGTGGCGCTGCGCCAGCCATCCGCCTCCCCGGAGAGGGCCAGGCCCAGCGCCTCGTCGGCGGCCAGGGTGGCGACGTCGAGTTCGGCGCGCTCCGGCGCTGGCGGCAGCGCCAGCGGCTGCACCAGCGAGGGCGGCGCCTCGCGCTTGGCCATGGCCAGGCCGGGCAGTACGCCGAGCACGGTCACCAGGATGCCGGCGGCGCTGGCGCAGGCCAGCCAGTGCCGGCGGCGCCACTGGCGCAGCGACAGGGCGGGGCGGGACGGCGCGGGGCGGTGGGACGGGGCGGTTTCGGAGCCGGGGTGCTGGTCGCTCATCCTGAGCCTGTGATCGATGGTGGACGTGGGGATGCGGGCCGGCGCGCGCCGGACCGCCTGGGCACGGACCTGAGGCCGCGCCAGCCAGGTACGCAGGAAGGTTCGGATCACGCTGCTGCCCCCGCAGGACGCCGCCACCTTAGTGCCCGCCCCGCGGCAGCGTCAAACCCCCGGGTGCCCGGAAAAGTCCGTCTTAACAGGCATTTAACCTGGGCGTCCCGGTCTGCCTGCGCCCCCCGCCGCCGAAACCGCTTGCGCGCCCCGATG
>DDTN01000037.1 GCA_002344355.1 Proteobacteria bacterium UBA2363
CTGCTGTCCGTCGGGCTGGACCTGAGCCATGCCGACTACGAGGGCATCGGCGGCGAGCCTGCCGGCTCGGCGCGGCTTCACTGGCAGCCGACCGCGGACCTGCGCCTGCATGCCGCCTGGGGGCGTGGCCACCGTGCGCCCGGGCTGGCCGAGCGCTTCCGGTCGCCGGAATACGGTCCCACGCAGAACGCCATCGACCCCTGCATGCCGCCGCGATTCAGCCAGCTGCCGCCCGACGCGCAGGCGCGCTGCATCGCAGACGGCGTGGTCCCCGGCTATGTCCAGGGTCTCCACGTGCCCGAACTCCTGTCGGGCAATCCGGAGCTCGCGGTGGAGCGCACCCGGAGCACCGGCGTGGGACTGGCCTGGACGGTTGCGGTGCCCGGTGAACTGAGCGTTGGCGTCGACTGGCAACGGGTCCGGATCCGCGAGGGGATCGGCGAGGTGACGGCCCGCGCCGTACTGATGGGCTGCTACCTGGATCCGGATCCCTCCGTCCGGGCCATGCTGTGTCCGCTCCTGCGCCGCATGCCTGGAGGACGTCTCCAGTACGTTCGGGGCGGACCGGTGAACGCGTGGAGGCAGGATGTCGACAGCTGGGATTTCAGCCTGGGTTACCTCCTGGATGCGGGCCTCGGGCGGTTCGATGTTCGATTCGATGCGACCTACCTGTCACGCTGGGATCTGCAATGGTTCGGGACGGAACCGGCGGTCTCGCCCTCCGGCAGATTGGGCCGGCTGGACCGGTCCGGCGCGTCGTTCGACCATGGCCTCGCCCCTGTTTCCCTGCCCCGCTGGCGCGCGACGACGCGACTGGACTGGCGGCGCGACGACTTCGGCGTGGCTTGGGGCCTGCGCTACCAGCACGGTGTCGACGAGGATTGCCCGATCCGTTTCGGGAACGGGCAGGCGCTGGGCATCGACAATCCCTGCTCGAACCCCGAGGCCCGGACGCCGGCCTTCCCCGCGGGCTACAACCGCCAGGGCAGCACCACCTACCACGACCTGCGCCTGTCCTGGAACACGCCCTGGCGCGGCGAGGCCGCACTCGGCGTCGACAACCTGTTCGCGCGCCGTCCGCCGGTGGCCTACTCGGCGCCGTTCCATTCCAACGACGTCCGTCGCCACGAGGTACCGGGGCGGTTCTGGTACCTGCAGTACCGGCAGCAGTGGTAGGCCGGGGCACCGGGACCGTGCCGCGATTTGCATCGCGGCGGGCACGGGCCGGTCCGCGGCGCGCCGCCCTCAGCGGGCGGCCGCGGCCGCGGCGAACCCCGGCGGCAGGTACTTGAAGCGCGCCATCTGCGCGCGGTGGCGATCGACGATGCGCGCGACCTGTTCGCGCGACAGGGCCTGCGGCCACTGGCGGGCGCGGCCGACCCGGAAGAAGCGGGCATCGGTCTTCTCGGAGGCCTCGATGAAGCCGTCGCGCCGCTCGATGCCGGCCAGGGTCTGGAAGCTGGCGTGGCCGATCGCGCGCTCGATGCGGGCGCGGTCGGCGACGCCGAGCAGGCGGGCGATGCGCGCGAAGGTCTTGGCCGGCTTCTCCAGCAGGTCCTCGTAGCGCACGGTCAGGAAGTTGGGGTGCTCGATGCCGGCCCAGCTCTCGACATGGCTGGACCAGGAACCCAGCACCTGGCCCGCCCAGCGGTGGTCGCTGGCGGTGGCGGTGTCCTCGTTGCCCAGGAAGTCGATCGCCTCGTCGACGCCCAGGCCGAAGTGGTGGGTCATGCTGACCGCGACGTCGAGCGGGTTGCGCACCACGTAGACGCCGCCGGCGGTCACCTTGGGGTTGTGCAGCGGGTGGTCCTCGAAGCCGCCCCACAGGTTGTGGGTCTTGACCAGGATCGTGCCCGGCGCGGCGGCGGCGATCAGCTCGTGCACGGCCGGGCGCAGGGCGCACAGCTCCGCGACCGACAGGTCCTCGGCCGGCCGGCCGGCCAGGCGCGCGTAGCGGTCGGCGCGCGCCTCGTCCTCGCAGTAGTCGGGCAGCTCGGCCAGCGGCAGCGGCTGCGGCCGGTCGGCGATGAGGTTCGCCAGGAAGGCGCGCAGCCAGGTGTTGCCGGACTTCGGGTACGAGGCCAGCCAGACGATCCTGCCCATGGCGGCGGCCGTCAGTCCTCGTGGCGGCCGCGGAAGATCAGGTCGGGCACGTGCATGACGATGCAGTGGATGGCGCCGGCCGAGGTGATGATCCCGGCGCAGTTGACCTGGACGATGTCGTGGTCCGGCAGGGCCTGCTGGAACACCGCCAGCGCCTGGGCGTCCTGGGTCGTGTAGCTGCCGCCGAACCGGCAGATCAGCGCCACCTGGTTGACGATCACCGCGTTGGTATAGGTGTAGTGGGCATTGGCGCGCCAGCCCGGGGTGCGGAACACGGTGTAGCCGCGGCTGGCCAGCGCGGCGGCGGTGGCGTCGGTGACCTGCTTGGGCACGGCGCTGCCGCCGGTGCTGGCCGGGTAGTCGCCGATGATGATCCGGTCCGGCGCCACCGGCAGCATCCACATGTCGATGTGCTGGGTGGAGTCGACATTGGTCGGGAACGGGTCGGTGAGGGTCAGGTCGACGCCCTGGAAGGCGGCGTAGCGGTCGATCACCTGCTGCGCGGTGAGGCCGGGGTTCTCGTTGACGATCAGGCGCGTCATGAACGCGTCCTGGTTGGAGAAGGAGTGGTAGTTGCCGCCGCCGTGCGACAGGCCGATGTTGTACAGCGGCTCCGACCAGGCGGCGGCGACCAGCGACGGGAACTGGTTGTCGGCGGTGCGGGTCGGGCGGTTGTACTGGTGGTCGACGATGGCGCGGGTGCCCGCGCTCTCGATGAAGCGCGGGCCGTAGTCGCGCATCCACACCGAGCAGTTGCCGTTCACCGTGCAGGACTGTTGCACGAAGCGGACGTGGTCGAGGTTGGCGCCGGCGCTCTGCAGGGTGTTGCGTACGGTGTTCTCCTGGGCGCCGCTGGTGACCGCGATCCAGACCTTGGACGGCGGGGTCGCCGTGGTCAGCGGCACGATCATCTCGGTCTGCAGGGCGGTGAAGCTGGCCCAGCGGATGAAGATGCCCTCGTTTGCCTCGTACTCGGAGAAGGTGCGGACGTAGCCCGGCGGCGTGCCGCCCATCGGCTCGGGGGCCGCCAGGGGCAGGCCGGATTCCCAGGGCGCCGCGTTCTTGGGCAGCACGAACGGCGCCAGCGCGCGGTCCTGCGCCTCCAGCGTCGCCAGCACGCCGGGATCGGCGACGCGGGGCGGCTGGCGGGCCTCGCCGGCGAGCGCGCTCGTGGAACAGGCAAGGGCGAACAGCGCGGGCAGCGCCAGGCGGCTGGGAGTCATTGGCTTGGGTTCCGGCGGGACAAAACGTCCCGATGCTAGCGGCCGGCGCGCCGGCGCGCCACCCGGACCGGCCCCCGGTATCCGCGCGCGGCGTCCTGCGGGACAATCGCCGCCTGCCCAACCGGAGCGCCGACATGACCGCCAACGACACCATCGCCCGTTACGCCGCCGAACTGGACACCCTGCGCGGCCAGGGCCTGTTCAAGTCCGAACGCATCATCGTGTCGCCGCAGGACGCCCGGATCCGCCTCGACGACGGCCGCGAGGTGCTGAACTTCTGCGCCAACAACTACCTGGGCCTGGCCGACCATCCCGAGGTGATCGCCGCCGCCAAGGCGGCCCTGGACAGCCACGGCTTCGGCATGGCCAGCGTGCGCTTCATCTGTGGCACCCAGGACCTGCACAAGGAACTGGAGGCGAAGATCGCCGGCTTCTTCGGCAAGCAGGACAGCATCCTCTACGCCGCCTGCTTCGACGCCAACGGCGGCCTGTTCGAGCCGCTGCTGGGCGAGGCCGACGCGATCGTCTCCGACGCCCTCAACCACGCCTCGATCATCGACGGCGTGCGCCTGTGCAAGGCCCGGCGCTACCGCTACGCCAACTGCGACATGGCCGACCTGGAGAAGCAGCTGCGCCAGGCCCGGGCCGACGGCGCGCGCACGATCCTGATCACCACCGACGGCGTGTTCTCGATGGACGGCTTCATCGCGCCGCTCGACCGGATCACGGCGCTGGCGGAACAGTACGGCGCCCTCGTGCACATCGACGAATGCCACGCCACCGGTTTCCTGGGTGCCACGGGCCGCGGCAGCGCCGAGGTCAAGGGCGTGCTCGACCGCATCGACATCGTCACCGGCACCCTGGGCAAGGCCCTGGGCGGGGCGCTGGGCGGCTTCACCACCGGCCGCGCCGAGGTCGTCGAGCTGCTGCGCCAGCGCTCGCGGCCCTACCTGTTCTCCAACTCGCTGCCGCCCCACGTGGTCGCCGCCGGCACCCGGGTGTTCGAGATGCTGGCCGGCGCCGGCGAGCTGCGCGAGCGCCTGCGCGACAACACCGCCTGGTTCCGCGAGGCGATGACCGCCGCCGGCTTCGACCTCAAGCCCGGCGAGCACCCGATCGTGCCGGTGATGCTGTACGACGCGCCCCTGGCCCAGCGCTTCGCGCAGCGCCTGCTGGAGGAGGGCATCTACGCGATCGGCTTCTTCTACCCGGTGGTGCCGCAGGGCCAGGCCCGGATCCGCACGCAGATGAGCGCCGCGCACAGCCGGGAGGACCTCGAGCAGGCGGTCGCGGCGTTCGTCAAGGTCGGCCGCGAGCTGGACGTGATTTCGGGTTGAGCAGGAAGCGGGGAGCAGGGAGCAGGGAACAGAAACGCGCGGCTCGAAGATCACGGTTCGAAGATCGGGACGCGAAGATCGGGACACGAAGATCGGGACACGAAGATCGGGACACGAAGATCGGGACACGAAGATCGGGACACGAAGATCGGGGCTCGAAGCATGGAGGGGGCGGAATCGGGTTCGACCGTGCCGCGGCGCCCCACTTCTCCCCTCCCCCGCCTGCGGGGGAGGGGCGGGGGAGAGGGCCGGCGGATACAGCGCGCGGTCGATGGCAAGCGCCCGAAACCGGAATGGATTGAAGGCGCCGGCTGGCCTGTGCGCGGCCTCCTGCTGCCTTGCCACGCCCGTTCTCCCGTCCACGCCCCGGCGCTCACGGGGAAATCGTGCCCGCGCCGCTACGCCTGTCCGGGTCGTGCCCCGGAGGGGGACAGGGGCGCGCCCGCGGCTGCGAGTCGGGCGTGCCGGGTGCGCAGGAAGTCGAGGTCGCAGGTTTCCTTGATCGCGCGCTCGGCGGCGGCCATCACCCGCCGGCCGTGCTCGTGCAGCAGTGCGCGCCGCTCCGGATCCGTCACGACCCCGAGCAGGCCGGCCAGGACATCCAGCAGGCGGCCCAGCACCGCGGGATTGTCGGCGGCCCATTGCCGGATCTGGTCGAAGGCCAGGCCCAGGTAGTCCTCGAATCCGGGCCGGGCCAGGACCAGGCGCACCACGCCGTCGACCTCGCGGTGGGGCGAGGGCATGCCGCGCTGGCCAAGGCGCCGGATCAGCACCGCCAGGCGGTCCAGCACCAGCACTGCCGTGGTGGTGTCGTTCACCCCGGGCGACAGCGCCCGCATGGCGATGTCCACCAGCTGCCGCAACCCGAACGCCGGGTCCTGCTGGATCGAGCGGCTGCGGCCGCAGGTGAACGCCTGGCGGATCCGGCCCTGCTGCTCCGGGTCGGGGCGCGCGGCGCCATGGATGCGGACCAGGGCCTCGCCCTCGACAACGAAGGCGCCCGGCACGAACGGCACCTCGATCGCGGCGTCGAGCGCACAGGCGACCTCGGCGAGGCAGTCGGCATCGATGTCCTGGATGTAGCCGCTGGTCGTGGCCGGTACCGCCGGCACGCCGGGTGTCGCCCACCGGCCGCCGGCGCCCGCCGCGGCGGCTGGCCCGGTGCCGGCCGCTTCCGGGTAGAGCCGGTCGATCACCGGCAGGGTGTCGTCCTGGATGGTCGCGACCAGGTTCTCGACCCGCAGGCTGCGGGCGACGTGGTGGATGAAGTAGATGAGGAACACCACCCCGGCCAGGGCGAAGGCCATGCCGGCCAGCACGGTCAGCACCGGCACCGGTGCGCCGTCGTCGCCCAGGCCGCGCAGCACCATCAGGCAGTACGCGTAGATGCCCAGGAACACGCCCAGCACCACCTGGTTGACGCGGTCGCCGAGGAAGTTGCGCATCACCCTCGAGGTGTACTGCGAGGCCGCCTGGGACAGCACCACCAGGGTCATCGAGAAGACCAGGCCGGCCAGCGTGATCATGCTGCCGGCGACCGCCTGGAACATGCCCCGCGCGCCGGCGATGCCGGCGCCGGCCATCAGCGGCAGGTCGAGCTGCAGGCGCTGGTCGAGCCGCAACAGCAGGTGCGCCGCCGCCGCCATCGACAGGACCAGCCCCATCGGCACCAGCCACAGGCTGGTGCGCAGCTTGTCCACGAGCAGGCGGGGTCGCAGCTTCATTCCGGTCCTCGGCGGCGATGCCGGCGTCGACGCCATGCTCGCACGGTGGCCACGGCTCGCGCACCCCGGGTTCCCGGGCCGCCCGAGTCGCCCCCCGTCCGCGCCCGCCCCGGCGGCGGCCATCACCGGCGGTTCACGCCACCTTGCCACGATACGCGCGCCCTGCCAGCGACCATGCCGCGATGACACGCCGCCCGGACACACTGAAAGACCACGAATCCCCTCCCGCGTCGACCGCTCCCCGCACGGCCCTGGCCACGTTCCGGCGCTGGTTCGACGCCGGCGCCGGGCCGGCGGAAGCCGTCGCGGGCGATCCCGACCGCATCGACTGGCTGCGCGTGCTGCCCTTCATCGGCCTGCACCTGGGCTGCCTGGGCGTGCTGGCGGTGGGCTTCTCCTGGACCGCGCTGTGGGTGGCGGTGGCGCTGTACGCGCTGCGCATGTTCGCGATCACCGGCTTCTACCATCGCTACTTCTCGCACAAGGCGTTCCGCACCAGCCGTCCGGTGCAGTTCGCGTTCGCCCTGCTGGGCGCGATGTCGGCACAGCGCGGGCCGCTGTGGTGGGCCGCGCACCATCGCCACCACCACCGCCATGCCGACGGCCCGAAGGACCTGCATTCGCCGGTCCGGCGCGGCTTCTGGATGAGCCATGTCGGCTGGTTCCTGACGCCGCGGGCGTTCGCCACCGACCTGGCCGCGGTGCCGGACCTGGCGCGCTATCCCGAACTGCGCTGGCTGGACCGCTTCGACGTCGTCGTGCCGGTGGCGCTGGCCCTGGCGCTGTTCGGGGCCGGCGAGGCGCTGGCCGCGTTCGCCCCGGGACTGGGCACCGACGGCTGGCAGCTGCTGGTCTGGGGTTTCTTCGTGTCCACCGTGGCGCTGTTCCATGCCACGGTCACCATCAATTCGCTGGCGCACCGCTTCGGCAGCCGGCGCTTCCCGACCCGCGACGACAGCCGCAACAACGGCTGGCTGGCCCTGCTCACCTTCGGCGAGGGCTGGCACAACAACCACCACCACTTCCCGGGATCCGCGCGCCAGGGCTTCCGCTGGTGGGAGATCGACCTGACCTGGTACCTGCTGCGCCTGCTGGCCGCCCTGGGCCTGGTCTGGGACCTCAAGCCGGTGCCTGCTAACCTGCGCCGGCGCGCCGCCGATGCCGGCGGCGCATCGCTCCGGGATTGACGATGCGCATCGCGGTGGTGGGTTCCGGCATCGCCGGGCTGGCGTCGGCGTGGCTGCTCTCGCGCCGCCACGAGGTGGTCCTCTACGAGGCCCAGGACCGGCTCGGCGGCCACACGCATACCCACGACATCCGCCTGGGCAGCCGCCGCTACCGGGTAGACACCGGCTTCATCGTCATGAACCGGCAGCACTACCCGCTGCTGTCGGCGCTGTTCGCCGAACTCGGCGTCGCCACCCAGCCGACCACCATGAGCTTCTCGGTGCGCAACGAGCGCAGCGGGCTGGAGTACAACGCCAGCACCCTGCGCGGCCTGTTCTGCCAGCGCCGCAACCTGGCCTCGCCGCGCTTCCTGGGCATGGTCCGCGACATCCTGCGCTTCTACCGGCAGGCCGGGGCGCTGCTGGCGCAGCCCGGCCCGGGCCCGTCGCTGCGCGACTACCTGGACGGCAACGGCTACGGCGAGGCGTTCCGCGACGACCACCTGGTGCCGATGGCGGCGGCCTTGTGGTCCAGCCCGTCGGATGCCGTGCTGGGCTTCCCGGCGCGCTTCCTGGTGCAGTTCATGGCCAACCACCAGATGCTGCAGGTCGCCGGCCGGCCGCAGTGGCAGACCGTGGTCGGCGGCTCCAGCGCCTATGTCGACGCGCTGCGGGCGCGCTGGCCGGTGCAGGTGCGCCTGGCCGATCCGGTGCGGCGGGTCGAGCGGCTCGCCGGTGCCGGCGTGCGGGTCCTGTCGCTGCAGGGCGAGGACCGCTTCGACCAGGTCGTGCTGGCCTGCCACAGCGACCAGGCGCTGGCGCTGGTCGACCGGCCGACGCCGGCGGAAGGGCAGGTGCTCGGCGCCATCGGCTTCCAGGCCAACGATACCGTGCTGCACACCGATGCCTCGGTGCTGCCGCGCCGCGGCCGCGCCTGGGCGGCCTGGAACGCCCTGGTGCCGGCGCAGCCCGGCGAGCAGTGCACGGTCAGCTACCTGATGAACCAGCTGCAGTCGCTGGACGCCCCGACGCCGCTGGTGGTCAGCCTCAACCAGACCGAGCGCATCGATGCCGACCGCATCCTCGCCCGGATGACCTACCACCATCCGCTCTACACCCAGGGTGCGGTGGCCGCCCAGGGCCGTCGCGCCGAGATCGACGGCGTCGACCGCCTCTGGTACGCGGGCGCCTGGTGGGGCTGGGGCTTCCACGAGGACGGCATCCGCTCGGCGGTCGACATCGCCCGTGCGCTGGACGTCGACTGGCCTGCCGCGGCGTCCGCCGGCGATCCCGGGGACCACTGACCCCGGGTTGCGCGGCCACGCCTGCCGCGACCGCCGGGTTCCGCCGCGCACCAGGGCGCCTCCCCGGATCCATCGGCCGCAGGGAGCGGTGCCGGGCGTCCGGAAACCCCGAGCGCGACCTGCTCCTCTCTCCCTTCGGCGAGGGGAGAAGTGCGGTGCCGTCGCAAGGCGGCATGCGTCCGACAGGGCCGTGCCCGGGAGACGGGCGGGGCGCGCCGGGCCGAGCGGCACGGCGGGCGCCCGGTCCGCGCGATCAGGGCAGCCGGGAGCCTTCGACCAGCGGGGCGGCGATGCTTCGGATCAGCGCGGCCAGTTCCGGCAGGAACTCGCGGAAGGCGCTGGTCTTGCGCCAGAACAGCGCGATCGTGCGGGTCGGCGCCGGCGGCTCGAAGCGCAGCAGGGCGATGTCCTCGGAGACGGCGACCGGTGGCTGCACGGCCAGCAGCGGCAGCAGGGTGATGCCGACCCCGGCGGCCACCATCTGGCGCAGGGTCTCCAGGCTGGTCGCGCGGAAGCCGCTGCGCTCGGCGGCGCCGGCCAGCCGGCAGACTTCCAGGGCCTGGTCGCGCAGGCAGTGGCCGTCCTCCAGCAGCAGGACGCTCTCGCCCTCGATCACGCTCGCCGGCAGCGGGCCGTCGCGGCCCGCCAGCGGATGCGCCAGCGGCACCGCCAGCACGAACGGCTCCTCGAACAGCACGTCCTTGGCGAGCTGCTCGTCGTGCACCGGCAGCGCCAGCACGCCGGCGTCCAGGCTGCCTTCGCGCAGGCCGCGCAGGACCTCCTCGGTCTTCTGTTCGACTAGGAGCAGCTCCAGGCGCGGCCAGCGCGCATGGATGCGCGGCACCACGTGCGGCAGCAGGTAGGGGCCGAGCGTCGGGAACAGGCCGATGCGCAGGCTGCCCGATTCGGGATCCCGGGCGCGCCGGGCGATCTCGCGGATCTGTTCCGCCTCGCGGACGATCGCCCGGGCCCGCTCGATCACCTGGGCGCCGATGTCGGTCAGCAGAACCTGGCGGGGACTGCGCTCGAACAGCTCGACGCCGAGCTCCTCCTCGAGCTTGCGCACCTGGGTCGAGAGGGTGGGCTGGCTGACATGCACCGCCTCGGCGGCGCGACCGAAATGGCGGTGCTCGGCCAGCGCCACCAGGTAGCGCAGGTCGCGCAGGTTCACGGCGGGCCGCCGTTCGTCCGGAGACCGGTCCGGTGCCGGTGCCGGAGCGGCGGTCCCGCGGCCGGCACCGGCCTGGCCCTGGCGACGCGGGCCATGACGATCAGGCCGCCCGCGCCTCGGGCCGGGCGGCCTGCGCCTGCGCCGGCACCGCGCTGCGGATCAGGTGGTCGAACGCGCTGAGCGCCGCCTTGGCGCCGTCGCCCATGGCGATCACGATCTGCTTGTAGGGCACCGTGGTGACGTCGCCTGCCGCGAACACGCCGGGCAGGGAGGTGCGGCCGGCGGCGTCGACCTCGATCTCGCCGCGCGGCGACAGCGCCAGCGTGCCCTTCAGCCACTCGCTGTTGGGCAGCAGGCCGATCTGCACGAAGATGCCGTCCAGCTCGAGGTTGCGCGACTGGCCGCTGGTGCGCTCGGTGTACTCCAGGCCGGTGACCTTGCTGCCGTCGCCCAGCACCCGGGTGGTCTGGGCGCTGACCAGGACCTCGACGTTGGCCAGGCTGCGCAGCTTGCGCTGCAGCACCTCGTCGGCGCGCAGCTTGCCGTCGAACTCGATCAGGGTGACGTGGGCGACGATGCCGGCCAGGTCGATGGCCGCCTCGACGCCGGAGTTGCCGCCGCCGATCACCGCCACCCGCTTGCCCTTGAACAGCGGCCCGTCGCAGTGCGGGCAGTAGGCGACGCCGCGGTTGCGGTACTCGTCCTCGCCGGGCACGTTCATCTGCCGCCAGCGCGCGCCGGTGGCCAGCACCACGGTGCGCGCCTGCAGCGTCGCGCCGGACTCCAGCTCGACGCCGACCAGGCCGCCGGGCTCGCTGGCCGGGACCAGGGCACGGGCGCGCTGCAGGTTCATCACGTCGACCTCGTAGTCGCGCACGTGCTGTTCCAGCGCGGTGACCAGCTTCGGGCCCTCGGTGTGGCTGACCGAGATGAAGTTCTCGATGCCCAGGGTGTCCAGCACCTGGCCGCCGAAGCGCTCGGCGGCGATGCCGGTGCGGATGCCCTTGCGCGCGGCGTAGATCGCCGCGGCGGCACCGGCCGGGCCGCCGCCGACCACCAGCACGTCGTAGGGGGCCTTGTCGCGCAGCGCCAGCGCGGCGCGCTCGGCGGCGCCGGTGTCGAGCTTGGCGAGCAGCTGCTCGACGGTCATCCGGCCCTGGCCGAAGTGCTCGCCGTTCATGTAGATGGTCGGCACCGCCATCACCTCGCGACGCTCGACCTCGTCCTGGAAAAGGGCGCCGTCGATGGCGATGTGGCGGATGCGCGGGTTGATCACGCTCATCGCGTTGAGCGCCTGCACGGTGTCCGGGCAGCTCTGGCAGGACAGCGACATGAAGGTCTCGAAATCGTAGTCGCCGGGCAGGTTGCGGACCTGTTCGACGACCGCCTCCTCGAGCTTCGGCGCGACGCCGCCGACCTGCAGCAGGGCCAGCACCAGGGAGGTGAACTCGTGGCCCATCGGGATCCCGGCGAAGCGCACTTCGACGTCGCTGCCGACGCGCCGGATCGCGAACGAGGGGCGCAGCGGCGCGGTGCCGTTGCGGACCAGGGTGATGTGGTCGGACAGCGAGGCGATGTCGGACAGCAGGGTCTCGAGCTCGCGGGAGGACTCGCCCTCGTCGAGCGAGGCGACCAGCTGCAGGGGCTGCGTCACCCGGGCCAGGTAGGCCTGCATCTGCGATTTCAGTTCGGCGTCAAGCATGGCGGCGCTCCGGGATCAGGGTGTCGGGAAGAGAGGACGGCGCCGGGAAGGTTCCAGGCGCCGCCCGACCGAAGGGTGCGGGCCGGCGGGTCCCGCGGCGCGCGGCGGCATGGCCGCCGCCGCGCGCGCCCTCTGGGTTGGGGTGGCGTCGGCTCAGATCTTGCCGACCAGGTCCAGCGACGGCTTCAGGGTCTTCTCGCCTTCCTTCCACTTGGCCGGGCAGACCTCGCCCGGGTGGCTGGCGACGTACTGGGCGGCCTTCAGCTTGCGCAGCGACTCGGTGACGTCGCGGGCGATGGCGTTGTCGTGGACCTCCATGGTCTTGATCACGCCGTCCGGATTGATCACGAAGGTGCCGCGCAGGGCCAGGCCCTCCTCGTCGATGTGGACGCCGAACGCGCGGGTGAGCTGGTGGGTCGGGTCGCCGACCAGCGGGAACTTCGCCTTGCCGACCGCCGCCGAGGTCTCGTGCCAGACCTTGTGCGAGAAATGGGTGTCGGTGGTGACGATGTAGACCTCGGCACCGGCCTTCTGGAACTCGGCGTAGTGCTCGGCGGCGTCCTCGACCTCGGTCGGGCAGTTGAAGGTGAAGGCGGCCGGCATGAAGATCACGACCGACCACTTGCCCTTCAGGCTGGCCTCGGTGACCTCGACGAACTTGCCGTTGTGGAAGGCCTGGGCCTTGAACGGCTGGACGGGGGTGTTGATCAGGGACATCTGCAGACTCCTGTGGGCTGGAGAGGTGGGGGAGGGCGGCTCATAGGCAGCGACCGCCATCCTAGGCGAGGGCGATTGATAGATCAAATCGATTTATGCCATCGATGCGATAGGTCGCATCAATGACGCCCGGCTTGGCCGCAGGCCGCAGCGGCTGCGGCGCCTGCTCTACCATGGCGCCATGTCACGGCGTTTCAACAGCTTCCGCGAGTTCTATCCCTACTACCTGTCCGAGCACCGCAACCGGGTATGCCGCCGTCTGCACGTGGTCGGCAGCGGCCTGATCGTGCTGCTGGTGGGGGCGGTGCTGGCCCGCCTGCTGTCGCCGTGGTGGCTGCTGGCGGTGCCGGTCCTGGGGTACGGCTTCGCCTGGGTCGGCCATTTCGTGTTCGAGAAGAACCGGCCGGCCACCTTCACGTACCCGCTCTGGAGCCTGATGGGCGACTGGGTGATGTTCAAGGACGTGCTCACCGGCCGGATCCGGTTCTAGGCCGGGCCGCGGCGACGGTGCAGGGCGCCCGCTGCGGGCTGGCCCTGTCCGGTCCTGCCCCGTCGGCGGTACCCGCTCCCGTTGCCATCGGCGCCTTCGGACTTCCCCCGGGCAGCCCGTGTCCGCGGCGTCCCCTGGGGCGCGCTCGGCCATGGCAGAAAACCCGCCCGCCTTCCGTGTCCGGTGCTGGAGGGGCCGCAGCGGCCCGCGGAGCGCACCATGGCAAGATCCCGTCCCATCCCGGCCCTGGCCGTGGGCCTGGCCCTGTTCGCGGGGGCCACAGGCCCGGCCCGGGGCGACCCCGGCCCGCGCGATGTCTTTCCGCAGCCGCCCCTGGCCAGCGGCCACTACCTGCACATCCCGGGCATCGCGTTCCGGCCGCTCGCGCCCACGCCGGTCCGGCAGTCCGCGCGCGGGGTCAGCCTGATCTGCCCGGACGGGGCGCCGTTCTCCTTCCTGGAGGCCTGGTTCTCGCCGCCGCACGGCGCCCGGCTCGAGCTGGTCCAGTTCAACGGCCGCGACAACAGCAGCCAGCAGAACCAGTCCATGTTCCTGTTCCGGGTCTGCCACAACCCGGTCGGCGCGCCCGGCAGCGCGGCCACGGCGACCATCCTGGGCGTCGCCGCGACCAGCGGTACCAGCGACTACTACCAGGTCGCCATCACGCCGCCCGGCACCGAGATCGTCGACGCCTTCCAGTGCCGCTACCTGCTCCGCGTGCAGCTGACCGCCCAGGGCGTGGCCTGCCTGGGCGAGAACATGATCCTCGACCGTGCCCTGGTCGCCTACGAGGTGCTGCCATGAGACCGCCACGGCCCGCATTCCGGGCACCGCTGCTGCACCTCGCGGTGGCGATGGCCAGCGCCGGCGCCGCCAGCGCGCAGGCACCGTCCGGCACGCCCGACCCGCTGACCCTGGCCGCCACCCGCAGCCACTACGGCGCCTACGCCCACAGCGGCGTGCGCTCGGACACCAGCATGACGTACGCCCATTTCGGGGCCGAGCTGCATTGCGTGAACGCGCCGCCGGCTGGCGGTGTGTCGACCTTCCTGTATCCCCTGGAGCTGCCGCCGCTGGCCGGCACGCTGGAGTCGGTCCAGGTCTGGGCCTACGACGACGAGGGCGGCGACCTGCGCGTGAGCGTGCTGCGCGTCTGTCACGGCCCCGTGCCGCCGTACGCCGTCCGCTCCGTCCAGGCCGTGCGCGAGGTCGCGCCGGAGCCGGACCTCGGCCCGGTCCGCCTCGACATCCCGTTGAACCTGCCGCCGACCAGCTCGCCCGACTGCTCGATCCTGCTCGAGGTCCGGGTCGCGCGGGTCGGCCAGGCCTGCCAGGGCAACGCGGTGACGGTGATGCGGGTGCGCATGCAGATGCGCGACCCCAACCACATCTTCCGGGACGGCTTCCTTGCCCTGGAACGTGTGCCCTCCGCGCCCGACGGTCCCGGAGAAAGCCAATGAGCCGCCTTCCCACGGTCGCCTTGCTGCTCTGCGCCGGCCTGTTCGCGAACGGCGCCGGCGCCGCCGACCGCGAGGGCTGGCGGCGCGTGCCGCTCACCGATGCCGCCGAGCGCGCCGCACTCGGCATCCTCGACCCCGAACGGGCCGTGTTCGCCTGGCAAGGGCCGGCAACGCCGCCGCGCGATGCCGGCATCGTGCCGATCGGCCGCGACCAGGCCAGCGTGCTGGTCATGGGCAGCGAGTTCGTCGGCATCAGCGCCTCGTTCGTGGCCGGTCGCACCGGCTTCGCCGAGGAGCTGTTCTGCCCGGCGAGCAGCCTCGAGTCCCGGGCCCGGGCGCGCCTGCCGTTGCCGTCCGACCGGCGCCTGCGGTTCCTCGACGTGTGGGGCTTCGACAGCTCGGCGACCCGCGACCTGCAGGTGCGGCTGCAGGAGTTCTGCCTGCCCCTGGGCGAGGCCAGCGAGGGCGAGTTGACCCTGGTGAGCACCGTCACCTCGTCCGGCGCGCCCGGCTACTTCAACCTGCGCTTCATCCTGCCGCCGGTCTGGCCGGCGACCGCGGCGTGTTCCTGGTTCCTGCAGGTGGACTTCGCCGGCTGCCAGGCCGGCGATGCCCTGCGCCTGTCGGGTGCGCGGGTCCTCTGGGACGCGCCCTGAGGCCCGCCGTCGCGCGGGCCCGGCAATGGCGGGCGCTCAGGCGCCGGCGCCGACCTCGTCGTCGGCCAGCGCCATCAGCGGCGCCGGACCGGCCTCGATGCAGGCGGCGTGGTAGTCGGCGCGCGGCAGGATGCGGGCGAAATAGAACGCGGCGACTTCGCGCTGGGCGCGCTTGAACGACTCGCCGCGATCGGAGCGCTCCGCCGCCGCGACCCGCTGCGCCCAGCACCAGGCCAGCATCACGTACCCGGAATAGAACAGGTAGTCGAAGGCGGCGGCGGGCGCGGCCGCCGGGTCGCCGGCGGCCTGGCCGGCGATCGTCCGGGTCAGCCGGGCCCACTGGTCGGCCCGGTCGGTCAGTGCCGACAGCAGGTCGGCCAGGGCCGGGTTGTCGGCCTCCATCCGGCAGAACGCGCCGATCTCGGCAAGCACGGCCTTGAGCCCGGCGCCGTCGGCGAGCAGGGTCTTGCGGCCGATCAGGTCGAGCGCCTGGATCTGGGTGGTGCCCTCGTAGATGGTGGTGATGCGCGCGTCGCGGGCGATCTGCTCCATGCCCCACTCGGCGATGTAGCCGTGGCCGCCGTAGACCTGCTGGGCGTGGTAGGCGCACTCGACCGCGGCCTCGGTGAGCAGGCCCTTGCAGATCGGCGTCAGGAAGCCGACCACCGTCTCGGCGGCGGCGCGCTCGGCGGCGTCGCTGGCGTGCGCGGCGACATCGGCCTTCAGCCAGGCGTACAGCGACAGCACCCGGCCGCCCTCGGCGAAGGCACGGCAGGTCAGCAGCATGCGCCGGATGTCCGGATGCACGATCAGCGGATCGGCCGGCTTGTCCGGGTACGCCGGCCCGGCCGGGGCGCGCATCTGCAGACGGTCGCGGGCGTAGGCCAGGGCGTTCTGCCAGGCGCGTTCGATCAGGCCCAGGCCCTGGATGCCGACCGCCAGGCGCGCCGAGTTCATCATCAGGAACATCGCCGCCAGGCCCTTGTTGGGCGGTCCCAGCAGCCAGCCCTCGGCCTCGTCGAAATTCATCACGCAGGTCGCCGAACCGTGCAGGCCCATCTTGTGCTCGATCGAGCCGCAGCGCACCGCGTTGCGTCCGCCCATGGCGCCGTCGCGGCCGACCTTGAACTTGGGCACCACGAACAGCGAGATGCCCTTCACCCCGGGCGGCGCGTCCGGCAGGCGGGCCAGGACCAGGTGGACGATGTTGGGCGTGAAATCGTGCTCGCCCGCGGTGATGAAGATCTTCTGGCCGCTGATCGCATAGCGGCCGTCGCCGAGCGGCTCGGCGCGGGTCTTGAGCAGGCCCAGGTCGGTGCCGCAGTGGGGTTCGGTCAGGCACATGGTGCCGGTCCAGCGGCCCTCGACCAGCGGCTGCAGGAAGGCCGCCTTCTGCCAGTCCTCGCCGTAGTGGCGCAGCGACTCGATGGCGCCGTGGCCGAGCAGCGGGAAGGTGCCCCAGGCGACGTTGGCGCCGTTGATCATCTCCTTGAAGGCGCCGTCGAGCACGTAGGGCAGGCCCTGGCCGCCCTCGCCCTCGGGCGCGGTGATGCCGCTCCAGCCGCCCTCCGCGAAGGCCCGGAAGGCCTCCCGGAAGCCGGCCGGCGCGCTCACCTCGCCGTCGCGGAAGGTGCAGCCGGCATCGCCGCCCTGGTAGAGCGGCGCGATCACCTGGTCGCAGAAGCGCGCGCTCTCCTCGAGCACGGCGTCGATCAGGTCGGCGCCGGTCTGCGCGTGCGCGGGCAGGGCGGCCAGGGTGTCGGCGGCGGCCAGCACCTCGTGGATGACGAAGCGCAGGTCGGCCTGCGGCGAGCGGTAGGCGTTCATGGTCGGGTCCGGGCGTGAGGCGGGGAGGGAAGGTCAGCGGTAGACGCCGGTCAGGCCGGGCACCGGCAGCAGGCGGCTGCGCCAGGACACCTGGAAGCGCTGTCCGCGCGGCTCGCTGGCGGCGACGCGCCCGGCCAGGTGGTAGGCCTGTTCGCCGGCCTCGGCGTCCAGCCCGGGGCAGGGCACGACGTGGTCGAACGGCTCGGCGCTGGTCGGCGGCACGTCGAGCCCGGGCGCGAGCACGAGCGGCGCCAGCGCCTGGCCGCCGAGGTCGAAGGTCGCCAGCTCGACGGTGCTGAAGCGCATGCGCACCGTCGAATGGTTGTGCAGGCGCAGGCGCAGCAGGCACTGGCCGGCCTCGACGCGCAGCTCCTGGATGCTCAGGGTCGGCGGGTTGATGCGTTCCTTCGGCCGGCCCATGGTGCAGGCGGCAAGCGGGACCAGCAGCAACAGCAGCACGACCGGGCGCAGGGGCATCGCAGGACTCTCCATACGGACGCGTAGAGTCTAACCCGGACCCTGGGCGTGGGCGCCCGCCTGCCCGGCCCGGACCGCGCAACGAGTCGGGCCGCGCAGCCCGGTCCTGACCCCGACCGCCCGCACCGGGAGCCCGGAGCGCGCGGATCGCCCGCGCGCGCCTGCCCCGGGGCGATGCGACCGCGCCGCGTCCTGGCGCCCGGCCGCCCCGCCGTCGCCGGACGCCTCAGCGCAACTGCCCGCGCAGGCGAAGCTCGCGTTCGATGTGGTCGGCCAGGGCGTTCACCCAGCCGCGGCTCTGCCAGCGCGCCATCAGCCGCGTCGCCAGGCGCATCGGCGGGCTGCTGCGAGCCAGCAGGTGGTCGATGGCATGCGGCAGCAGGGCGCGGATGCGGCCGCGCAGCAGGCGCCGCAGGTGCCGCATGCGGGCCTCGTCCAGGGCCGGCCAGGCCGGCATCGGCAACGGCCGTGCCGCCTGCCCGACCAGGGGCAGCACCGGCAGCCGGCCGCGACGGTCGCCGTGGCGCTCGCGCAGCGCCGCCGGCCAGCCGCCGAACAGCGGGTCGGTGCCGGGCAGGCGCAGGTGACGCTCCAGGAAGCGCTGGCAGTTCAGGCGCCCGAGCTGGAAATCGTGGACGCGGAACGCGCGGTCCAGGAAGCCGCCGAAGCCGTCCAGCACGCCGCCGGCCAGGGGGTGGTCGGCACGCACCCCGTCGATGCGTCGGGACGGCGCCACCATGTGCCGGCTGGCCATCGGGTCGTCCTGGGCGGTGACCAGCTCCTCGGGCTTGAAGCGGGTCTGGTTCTTCATCGCCACCAGCAGCGCCCGCGCCAGGTCGAGCAGGCCTTCGGGCGCCGGCTCGCCGGGCCGGAAGCCGACGATGTCGGGGAACGGGTCGATCGAGACCAGGCTGCGCCCGGCCACCGGCGCGCGCGCGCGCGCCGGCGGCCGGCCGACCAGCAGGCCCCGGCCGAGCGTGAACGGCTGGTTGTCCAGCATGCCGCCGTCGACCGCCAGGAACTCCAGCGCGGTCGGCGCGGCATGGTCGCCCCAGTGCGGTGGCAGCGGCTGCCAGCGCCGGCAGGCCGGCGGTTCCTCGTCGGCGCCCACGGGAAACGGCCACAGCTCGCTTTCGTAGTCGCCGACCGGCCGCACCAGGGGGCGCGGCGGCAGCGCCAGCGGGAACGCACCCGAGGCCAGCGCCGCCTGCTGCAGGCGGCCCCAGCCCGGACCCCGCATCGCCCAGTCCAGCGCCGTCGCCGAGGCCTCGACCGCCGGCCCCGGTCCGAGCCGGAAGCGCAGCGCCTCGGCATGGCGGCGCATGCCGTGGCCGGGGCGCGGCACCGACTCCGCCTCGGCCTCCCCGAAGCCCAGGTTGTAGGGAACCCCGCGCAGGTTGGTGATGGTGAACGCCAGGTCGACCCCGTCCTGCGCCCACGGTCGCGGCCGCCCGCCGGCGCCGCCGGGCAGGGCCGCGGCGGCGATCGCGTCCAGGGAGCCGCCGTTGAGCAGGGCGAGCAGGCGCCGGCCATCGCCGAGGTCGTCCGGGGCGAGCAGGACCTCGGCGTCGATGCGGTTGACCCAGCTCTCGAACAGGGCGTTGTCCGGCACCGACGGACCCGGATCGGCGGCGTGGACCGGCCGGTGCGGCCGGCCGGCCAGGATGCCGGCCAGGATGCCGGCGGTCATCGCTCCGCCGGAAGCGCCGGTCAGGCCGGCCAGGCGGACGCGGTGCGGCGCCGCCGCGAAGCCGTCGGCCTGTCCCTGGTGCCAGGCGTCCAGCGCCTCGACCAGGAAATCGACCACGCCGGCCGTGTAGGCACCGGCCGACACCGCGCCGGCCATCACCAGGCCGAGTTCGTGGACGGGCAGGGCATCGTCGACGGCGCTCATGGCGGTCATGGTACGTGCTGCGGCTTCCGCGCCGGGCCCGGGCGCGCGACACTGCCGCCATGGACATGGCAACCGACGGCATCCGCATCGACGTGTGGCTCTGGGCGGCGCGCTTCTTCCGGACCCGCGCGCTGGCCAGGGCGGCGGTCGCGGCCGGCCGGGTCACGGTCGCCGGCGCAGCGTGCAAGCCGGCGCGGCTGCTGCGTGCCGGCGACCGCCTGGTCGTCGAACGCGAGGGCGAACGTTTCGAGGTGGAGGTGCGGGCGCTGTCCGATCGCCGCGGACCGGCCCCGGCGGCACGCACGCTGTACCACGAGGATCCCGCCTCGATCGCCGCCCGGGAGGCCGAGCGCGCCCGGCGCGTCGCCGAACGCGCCGGCTACCGGCCGCCGGAGGCGCGCCCGGACAAGCGCGCGCGCCGTCTGATCCGGGCGCTGGGCGACATCGATGCGCTTTAGGGGCAGTGGACAGGGGGCCGGGTTTGGCGAGCCGTTCTGCGGGCTTGTCGGGGTCGCCCTTGATCCGGCCAGGTCACGGTGGCGTGTCCGCCATGCAGGACCGTCGCCGCCCGGGCTCGATGGGGTCGCAGGGGTGGAACGCGCCTGGCAGGGAGGCGACTGACAATCCCCGCCGATCAGGTCGCCGGGAGAGAGACGACATCACGCCTTGCCTCCCCATGGCAGCGTCCCGACGCGCGGCACCCGGCATCCCGCTCCTGGTCCCCGGTCCCCGACCTTTCGGCCTCACGCCCCCAGCCGGTCGCGCAGCCAGGCGCGGGCGACCGTCCAGCGCCGGTGCACGGTGCGCTCGTCGCGGCCGATCACCTGGCCGATCTCGGCCATCTCCAGGCCGCCGAAGAAACGCAGTTCGACGACGGCGGCCAGTTCGGCATCGAGCACTTCCAGGGCCTGCAGGGCCTCGTCGACCTCCTCGAGGCCGTAGTGCTCGGGGATCGGCAGCTCCAGGCTGGCGTGGAAGTCCTCGCGGATCCAGCCGCCGCCGCGCTTGCCGGCCTGGCTGCGGCGGGCGTCGTCGACCAGGATCTGGCGCATGATCCGGGCGGCGCCGTTGAACAGGTGCCGGCGGTCGCTGAAGTTGACGTGGCCGGCGCCGAGCAGGCGCACGAACATCTCGTTGACCAGGGCGGTCGGCTGCAGGGTGTCGTGGCCGCGGTGGCCGCGCAGCTCCGAGGCGGCGAGGTTGCGCAGGTCGCCGTAGACCAGCGGCAGCAGTTCGGCCAGCGCGCCGTGGTCGCCGGCCTGCCAGCGCTCCAGCAGTCCCTGGAGGTGCTCTGTTTCCGCCATGGCGCCGCTCCCCGCGCGTGTGGTCGGTTCCGATTCTACGCCGGCCGCTCAGGATGCCGGCGCGCCGGCGGTCATCGCCGCCAGCGCCTGCCTGGCCCGCCGGGTGTCCCAGGCGGCCTCGCCCAGCCCGGCCTGCAGCCGCGCCAGCACCGCCGCCAGCTCGCCGGCGCTGCCGGCGTCGGCGCGGCCATGGCCGAGCAGGCAGTCGATGCGGTGCCAGGCCAGCGCCGGCGCCCGCAGCGGGTCGTCGCCATAGCCGGCGGCGGCCGCCTGGAAACCGTCCAGGGCGGCGTCGACGTCGCCGCGCGCGCAGGCCAGTCGGGCCCGGGCGTGCTGCACGCGCGGGTGGTAGGCGCTGCCCGGCCAGGGCGCGATGATCGCCCAGGCCTCGTCCAGCACCGCCGTCGCCGGCTCCAGCAGGTCCATGCCGAGCAGGGCGGTGCCCTGGTTGTAGAGTCCGGCGGCGACGTAGGGGTTGTCGTCGCCGAACACGGTGCGCAGGATCGGCAGGGCTTCGTCGAGCAGGGCCAGGGCCGCCTCGAAGCGGCCGAGGCGGATCTCCATCAGCGCCTGGTTGTTGAGCTTGATGCCGACGTCGCGGTGGTCGTCGCCGAGGGTCCGGCGCAGCCGCGCGATGCCCTCGCGGTAATTGGCCTCGGCTTCCCGGTAACGGCCCAGGTCGGTCTGCTGGTCGGCGAGCTGGGCCAGCGCCCGGCCGTAGTCGGGATGTTCCTCGCCGAACGCCTGGCGGTAGGCGGCCACCGCCTGGCGGGTGCGCTCGGCGGCCAGCTCCGGTTGGCGCAGCACCTCAAGGGTCCCGGCACTGGTCAGCAGGGCCTCGCAGAAGAACGCCGGATCCTGTTCGAACAGCCGCTCGCGCAGGGCCAGCAGGCGGTCCTGGGCCTGTGCCGCCTCGGCGAAGCGGCGCTGGTTGAGCAGGCTGCCGGACAGCGCCGAGAGCGCGTGGGCGTAGGCCAGGCCGTCGCCGGGACCGAGCCGCTCGAGCAGGTCGAGCGCCAGCGCATGGTGGTCGGCGGCGTTGTCCTGCCAGTTGCCGTCGGTGTCGGCCTGGCTGGCGGCGGCCAGGGTGCGCGCCAGCAGGGCGCGGTGTTCCGGGTCGTCGCGATCGAGCAGGGCCAGCGCCTGCGCGTACAGCATGCGCGACTCCGGATACAGGCCGATGCTCTGGTAGGAGCGGGCGACGGTCGCCAGCAGGCCGGCGCGGATGTCGGCAGGCATGGCCCCGGCCCCGGCGCTGCCGCTGGCGTCGGCGATGCGGCGGGCGCCGAGATCGAGGAGCTCGCGCGCGGTGGTCTCGGCCTGCGGCTGCACGCGCGGGTCGGCGGCGCTGAACAGGTCCTGCATGAAGCCGGCGATGGCCTGCGCCTGGTCGCGCTCGACCCGGATCTGGCGGTTGCTGGCGGCCAGCTGCACCAGGTGCCAGGCGGCACCCGCGACCAGCAGGGCGAGGGCGATGCTGGCGGCGCGGTTGCGGCGCAGGAACTTGCCGATGCGGTAGGGCAGGTGGCCGCGACGGGCCCGCACCGGCAGGCCGGCGAGCCAGCGCTGCAGGTCCTGGACCAGGGCGGCGACGGTGTCGTAGCGCTCCTGCGGCAGCGGTGCCAGGGCCTTGCCCAGGATCCGCGCCAGGTCGCCACGGAGCTGGCGCTGCAGGCGCTCGGGCGTGGCCCGGCGCAGGCTGGCCAGGTGCCGGGCGCGATCCGGATCGGCCGCCAGCAGCGCGCGCAGCGCCAGGTCCGGGCGCGGTACCGGCGCGCCGGTGCCGCCGCCGGCGCGCGCGCGCGCCTCGTGCGCGGGGATGCCGCAGAGCAGCTCGAACAGCACCAGGCCGAGCTGGTAGACGTCGCAGGCGGTGCTGACCGGCTCGCCGCGGATCTGTTCCGGGGAGGCGTAGGCCGGGGTCAGGCTCAGCGTGTGCAGGGGGCCGCCGGTCTCGTCGAGCAGCCGGGCGATGCCGAAGTCGAGCAGGCGCGGCTCGCCGCTGCCGTCGACCAGGATGTTGGCCGGCTTGATGTCGCGGTGCACGACCAGGCTGCGGTGCGCCGACTGCACCGCCTCGCCGACCCGCGCGAGCAGCCGGGCGCGGCCGCGCAGGTCGAGCCGGCGGCCGTCGCACCAGGTGGTGATCGCCTCGCCGCGCACGTGCTCCATGGCGAACCAGGCCTGGCCCTCGTCGGTGAAGCCGCCATCCGCCAGGCGGGCGATGCCCGGATGGCCGAGCCGTGCCAGGATGCTGCGTTCGCGCAGGAAGCGCTGCGCCAGCACCGGGGTGTCGGCGCGGATCAGCTTCAGCGCGACCCGCTGCTCGAAGCCCCCATCGACGCGCTCGGCGAGGTACACCACCCCCATGCCGCCATGGCCGATGACGTCGACCAGGCGGAACGGTCCGATCCGCTGGCCGATCCGGCGCCGCGCCGGCGGCATCCGCGCCGCGTCGGCGCCGCCGGCCTCGCCGCTGAGGCCGGTGGCGGTGCAGTCGACCTGGACCAGCAAGGCCTGCACCCGCGCCAGCAGCGCATCGTCGTCGCCGCAGCGCCGGGCGACCAGGTCCCGGCGCGCGTCGCCCTCGGGCGTGGCCAACGCCTCGTCGAGGATCTCCAGTGCCCTGCGCTCCACTGCCCCGCCCCTCGCCGGTCCGTGGTCGCGCCCGTCGCGGGCGCACCCGGCCATCATGTCAGGTTTCCGCGCGCAACTGCGTAGATCCAGGAAGGCACGCAGCGGCGTCCGCTGCTAGCGTGACCTGGCGGCCCGCAGCGCCGCCCATCCCAGACTGCCACGGAGCACCCTCATGTCCTTCCAGCCCTCGCCGCCGATCCTGCGCCTTCACGCCACCCCCGAGCAGCCCAAGCCCGGTGACGAAGATCCGGAGCCGACGCCGACCCCGAAGACGCCCGACTTCCCGAACGGTCCGCGCTGATCAGAGCAGCCCGCGCAGGCGGTACAGCGCCGCCAGCGCGTCGCGCGGGCTGAGCGCGTCGGGGTCGATGTCGCGCAGGGCCTGTTCCAGGGGCGACGGCGGCGGCGGCGCGAACAGGCTGAGCTGGCCCTGGGCCGGGTGGCCGCCGCCGGCGCCCGGCTGCGCCTCCAGGCTGGCCAGCACCGCCCGGGCGTGGGCCACCACCGGCGCCGGGACGCCGGCCAGCCGCGCCACCTGGAGTCCGTAGCTGCGGCTGGCCGGGCCGTCCTTGACCGCGTGCAGGAACACCAGGCGGTCGCCGTGCTCGACCGCGTCCAGGTGCACGTTGGCGATGCCCTCGTGCTCGCCGGCCAGGGTGGTCAGCTCGAAGTAGTGGGTGGCGAACAGGCACCAGCAGCGGTTGGCGGTGGCCAGGTGCACGGCGATCGCGCGCGCCAGCGCCAGACCGTCGTAGGTGCTGGTGCCGCGGCCGATCTCGTCGACCAGCACCAGCGAGCGCGCACTGGCGTTGTGCAGGATGTTGGCGGTCTCGGCCATCTCGACCATGAAGGTGGACTGGCCGCGCGCCAGGTCGTCGCCGGCGCCGATGCGGGTGAAGATGCGGTCGACCGGGCCGATCCGCGCGCTGCGCGCCGGCACGAAGCTGCCGATGTGCGCGAGCAGCACGATCAGCGCCACCTGGCGCATGTAGGTGCTCTTGCCGCCCATGTTCGGGCCGGTCACCACCAGCATCCGCCGGGCTTCGTCCAGGCGGGTGTCGTTGGGCTCGAACGGGCCGTCCAGGACGCGCTCGACCACCGGGTGGCGGCCGCCCTCGATGACGATGCCCGGCTCGTCGACCAGCGCCGGGCGCACGTAGTCGAGCGCCGTGGCGCGTTCGGCCAGGGCGGCCAGCACGTCCAGTTCGGCCAGCGCCTGCGCCGCCCGGCGCAGCGGCGCCAGGCGCTCGCCGAGGGCGTCCAGCAGCGCTTCGTACAGGGCGCGCTCGCGCATCAGGGCGCGCTCCCGTGCCGACAGCGCCTTGTCCTCGAAGGCCTTCAGTTCCTCGGTGACGTAGCGTTCGGCGTTCTTGGTGGTCTGCCGGCGCGTGTAGTGCGCCGGCACCCGGGCGTCGTGGCTGCGCCCGAACTCGATGTAGTAGCCGTGCACCCGGTTGTAGCCGACCTTGAGCGTGGCGATGCCGGTGGCGGCACGCTCGCGCGCCTCCAGGTCGGTGAGCCAGCCGGCGGCATCGGCATCGATCCGGCGCAGCTCGTCGAGTTCGGCGTCGAAGCCCGGCGCGATCACGCCGCCGTCGCGCAGCAGCGCCGGTGGCGATTCGAGGATGGCCGCCTGGAGCACCGCCAGGCTGGCGCCCTGGTCGCCGAGGTCGGCGATCAGGGCGGCCAGCAGCGCGCTGCCGTCCTCGCCGGCGAGCACGTCGCGCAGCGCCGGCAGCAGCGCCAGGCCGTCGCGCAGCGCCGCCAGGTCGCGCGGCCGCGCCGAGCGCAGGGCGACCCGCGACAGGATCCGCTCGAGGTCGCCGCAGCCGCGCAGCAGCTCGCGCAGGGCCTGGTCGCGGCCTTCGTCCTGCAGCCAGGCCAGTGCCTGCTGGCGGCCCTGCAGCAGCGCGCGGTCGCGCAGCGGGCGGTGCAGCCAGCGGCGCAGCAGGCGGCCGCCCATGCTGGTCACCGTGCTGTCGATGACGCCCAGCAGGGTGTGCTCGCGGCGGCCTTCCGGGTGGCTGTCCAGCTCCAGGTGCCTGCGGGTCGAGGCGTCCAGCGCCACCGCCTGCTCGGGTGCTTCCAGGCTGAGCCCGGTGAGGTGCGGCAGGGACGTCTTCTGGGTGTCCTGCACATAGGCGAGCAGGGCGCCGGCCGCCGCCACCGCCAGCGGCGCCCCGGCGCAGCCGAAGCCGCTCAGGTCCCGGGTGCCGAAGAAGCGGCACAGTGCCGCCTGCGCGCCCTCCGGGTCGAAATGCCAGGGCGGGCGCTGGCGCAGCCCGGGCAGGCCGGGGGCGCCGTCGGGCAGGGCCACGCCCTCGGCGACGAGGGTCTCGGCCGGCGCCAGCCGGGCCAGCTCGGCGGCGAGCGCCGAGGGGCCGTCGAGCTGGGCCAGCGCGAAGCGGCCGGCCGACAGGTCCAGCCAGGCCAGCCCGTAGCCCTGCGCGCCGGCATGCACGGCCGCCAGCAACTGGTCGCGGCGCTCCTCCAGGAGCGACTCGTCGGTGACCGTGCCCGGGGTGACGATGCGCACCACCTTGCGCTCGACCAGGCCCTTGCTGGCGGCCGGATCGCCGACCTGCTCGCAGATCGCCACCGGCTCGCCCAGGCGGACCAGCCGCGCCAGGTAGTTCTCGGCGGCGTGCACGGGCACGCCGGCCATCGGGATCGGCGCACCGGCGCTGGCGCCGCGCTGGGTCAGGGTGATGTCGAGCAGGCGCGCCGCCTTGCGGGCGTCGTCGTAGAACAGCTCGTAGAAGTCGCCCATCCGGAAGAACAGCAGGATGTCCGGATGCTCGCGCTTGGCCGCCAGGTACTGGCGCATCAGCGGCGTGTGCTGGTCCAGCTCGGTATCGGTGATGGCCACGGAATGGTCGGTCGCGGAGAGGCGGCGCTACAGTGGCGCGGCCCGCCCTTGTACCGTGACCGCCGATGATGCTCAAGCCGGCCGATGACGAACTGGACGCCCGTGCCGAGCGGCTCGCCGCCGCGCTGCGCGCGCGCCGCTGGCGCCTGGCCTGCGCGGAGAGCTGCACCGGCGGCTGGCTGGCCAAGGTGCTGACCGACCGCGCCGGCAGCTCGACCTGGTTCGAGGGCGGCGTGGTCGCCTATGGCAACGCCGCCAAGCAGGCCCTGCTGGACGTGCCCGCGCCCTTGCTGGCCAAGGTCGGCGCGGTCAGCGAGGCCTGCGCCCGGGCCATGGCGCTTGGCGCGCTGCGCCGTTTCCGCACCGACCTGTCGGTGGCGATCACCGGCATCGCCGGGCCCGGGGGCGGCAGCGCCGACAAGCCGGTCGGCACCGTCTGGCTGGCCTGGGTCGGGCCGGGGCCGGCGATTGCGGCCCGCTGCCACCGCTTCGAGGGCGACCGCGACGCGGTGCGGCGGCAGGCGGTGGCCTGCGCCCTGGCCGGGCTGGAGGATCGGGCCTGAACGCGCCGGCGCCACGGCGCGAGCCGCATATCCTGCTGATCCTGCTGGCGCTGGCGGCGCTGCTGGCCCTGCTGCTGCCGTGGCTGCCGGCGGGCAGTTTCGCGGCCGGCGAGCCGGTATCGATGGCCACCTACCAGGCCAGCGAGGCGCCGGTGACCGCGCGGCTGTTCGCCGGGCCTGAGCAGGGCACCGGCTTCGTCAACCTGCTCTACGAAGGTTTCGTGTCCGGCGGCCGCAGCAGCGCCGCGATCGGCGTGATCGCCTTCGTGCTCATGGTCGGCGGCGCCTTCGGCGTGATCCAGGCCAGCGGCGCCATCGATCGCGGCCTGGTGCGCGTGGTCGGTGCCACCGCGACCCGGCCCGCGCTGCTGCTGGCCGCGCTGTTCGTCGCCTTCTCGCTGGGCGGCGCGGTGTTCGGCATGGGCGAGGAGACCATCGCCTTCCTGGCCCTGCTGCTGCCCCTGCTCGACCGCCTGGGCTACCGCCGCGAGGTCGGCGTGATGGTCACCTACCTGGCCAGCCAGGTCGGCTTCGCCAGTTCCTGGATGAACCCGTTCAGCGTCGCCGTCGCCCAGGGCGTGGCCGAGGTGCCGCTGCTGTCCGGCGCGCCGCTGCGGATGGCCGCCTGGGCGACCCTGACCGCGGTGACCCTGGCGCTGGTGCTGCGCCACGCCGCGCGCACGCGCGTACCGCCGGAGGTCGCGATGCCGGCCGAGGGGACCCTGGCCGGCCCATCGGCAGCGATGCCGCCGGCGCCGCCCCGCCTGCACTGGAGCGATCGCGCCATCCTGCTGTCGGTGGCGGCCGCGGTCGCCTGGATCGTCTGGGGCGTCACCGCGCGCGGCTACTACATCCCGGAGCTGGCCAGCCTGTTCGTTGCGCTGGCGATGGCGGTCGGCGTGCTGGCGGTGGCCGGCGGCCGGCTGTCCGCCAACGGCGCCGCCGAGGCCTTCGTCGACGGCGCCCGGGCGCTGCTGCCGACCGCCCTGGTGATCGCCCTGGCCAAGGGCCTGGTGATCCTGCTCGGCGGCACCGACCCGCACCAGGTCTCGGTGCTCAACGCCTGGCTGCACGGGCTGGGCGGCGCCCTGGCCGATGCCCCGCCGGTGCTGGCCGCGCAGGGCATGCTGGCGGCGCAGTCGGCGTTCAATCTGCTGGTCACCTCCGGCTCGGCGCAGGCCGCCATCACCATGCCGCTGATGGCGCCGCTAGCCGACCTGGTCGGCCTGACCCGCCAGGTCGCGGTGCTGGCCTTCCAGTTCGGCGACGGCCTGACCAATGCCCTGACCCCGGTCTCGCCGACCCTGATGGGCGTGCTCGGCGTCGCCGGACTGACCTGGACCCGCTGGCTGGCGCTGGCCTGGCGCATCGTCGCCACCACCCTCCTGCTGGCCGCCGCCTTCATCGCCTGGGCCGTCGTCACCGGCTACGCCTGACCCCACCCCGGCCGACCCGCCATCCCCGCGCCGCTCTGCTCCAGCTCCCGCTCCCCGCTCCCCGCTTCCCGCTCCCCGCTCCCCGCCCCTTGCATCGCCACCCCATGAGTAGTAATACTGCTAACCCATGGAGCTCAGCGCCACCCAGCAAGCCATCCTCGACCTGATCGCCGAGCGCGTCGAGGCCGAGGGCGTGCCGCCCTCGCAGGCCGAAATCGCCCGCGCCTTCGGCTTCAAGGGGGTGCGTGCCGCCCAGTACCACCTGGAGGCCCTGGAGGCCGCAGGCGCCATCGAGCGCATGCCCGGCCGCGCGCGCGGGATCCGGGTGCTGCGGGCACCGACGCCGGCCCAGGGCACGCTGGCGCTGGCGGCGCTGCCCGATTCCGCGCTGGCGCTTCCGGTGCTGGGCCGGGTCGCCGCCGGTGCGCCGATCGGCACCGACCTCGACCACGATCACCAGGTCATCCTCGACCGCAGCCTGTTCTCGCCGATGCCCGACTACCTGCTGCGCGTGCAGGGCGACTCGATGCGCGGCGAGGGCATCCTCGACGGCGACCTGATCGGCGTGCGCGCCGGCCGCCAGGCCCGCAACGGGCAGGTCGTGGTCGCCCGTGTCGACGACGAGATCACGGTCAAGCGCCTGCAGGCCTCGGCGCAGGGCGTCCGGCTGCTGCCGGCCAATCCGGACTACCCGGCGATTGAGGTCGGCGCCGACCAGGACTTCGCGATCGAAGGGCTGTACTGCGGCCTGGTGCGGCCGCACCGATGAAGACCGAGCCGCCCCCGGAATTTTCCGCCGCGCCGCCGGGCGCCTTTCCCAGGCCCGGTCGCGGCGTCCTGCCACTGCCGCCGGCCGCCAGGCCCGGCATCCTTCTCAGGGCGTGAGACCGCGCCCGCCCATACTCCAGCCATCCAAGCCAACGACACGGGACACACCACCATGGACGAGAACCGCAAGCGCGCCCTGACCGCCGCCCTGGGCCAGATCGAGAAGCAGTTCGGCAAGGGCACCGTGATGCGCATGGGCGACCGGCCCAGCGATTCGGTGGATGCCGTGTCGACCGGCTCGCTGGCGCTCGACGTCGCGCTCGGCATCGGCGGCCTGCCGCGTGGCCGAGTGGTCGAGATCTACGGCCCGGAATCCTCGGGCAAGACCACCCTCACCCTGCAGGTGATCGCCCAGGCCCAGAAGGCCGGCGGCACCGCCGCCTTCATCGACGCCGAGCACGCGCTCGACCCGTCCTACGCCGAGAAGCTGGGCGTCAACATCGACGACCTGCTGGTGTCGCAGCCCGACACCGGCGAGCAGGCCCTGGAGATCGCCGACATGCTGGTGCGCTCCGGCGCGGTCGACGTCGTCGTGGTCGACTCGGTGGCGGCGCTGACGCCCAAGGCCGAGATCGAGGGCGAGATGGGCGAGCTGCAGGTCGGCCTGCAGGCGCGCCTGATGAGCCAGGCGCTGCGCAAGCTGACCGGCAACATCAAGCGCAGCAACTGCATGGTGATCTTCATCAACCAGCTGCGCATGAAGATCGGCATGATGATGCCGGGCCAGAACCCGGAGACCACCACCGGCGGCAACGCCCTCAAGTTCTACGCCTCGGTGCGCCTGGACATCCGCCGCATCGGCGCGATCAAGAACGGCGACGAGATCGTCGGCAACCAGACCAAGGTCAAGGTGGTCAAGAACAAGATGGCGCCGCCGTTCAAGGTGGTGAACTTCGAGATCCTCTACGGCCAGGGCATCTCCCGCGAGGGCGAGATGATCGACATGGGCGTCGAGCACAAGATCGTCGACAAGTCCGGCGCCTGGTACAGCTACGGCGGCGAGCGCCTGGGCCAGGGCAAGGAGTCGGCCCGCCAGTTCCTGCGCGACAACCCCTCGGTGGCCGCCGAGATCGAAGGCAAGCTGCGCGAGAAGCTGGTGGTGCCGGTCGCCGTGCGCGGCGCCGAGGCCGAGGTCGAGCTGGAGGAAGCGGACTGATGCCGCACCGCACGGCGGCCGTCGGCGCGCAGGATGGCCGGGCCGGCGGCCGGCCGTGCGACCGGGGCGTTCCGGCGCCGGGTCGCGATGGCCGTACGCGCCAGACGGGCGCGGCCTGCGCAGGGACGGCGCCCACGACACGCGTCGGGGCAGGTCGGTGAGCGGCGGCCTGCGGCGTGGCCGCCGGCGTCCGGCGGCGCCGGGCGAGTCCGCCGGCGCGACGCACGTCGCCGGAAACGCCGTCGTCGCCGACACCGTCGCCAATCCCTGCGGCGTCCCGGGCGAGGCCGCCGGGGACGGGGACCTTCGGCCCACGTCGCCCGTCGATCCCTTGCCCCGCGCGCTCGGCCTGCTAGCCCGGCGCGAGCACTCCCGGCGCGAGCTGGCGCGCAAGCTGGGCCAGGCCGGCATCGAGCCGGGGGCCCTGAGCCAGGCGCTGGACCGGCTCGACGCCGAGGGCCTGCAGTCCGACCAGCGATTCGCCGAACTGCTGGTCCGCAGCCGCATCGCCCAGGGCTACGGGCCGCGGCGCATTCGCGCCGAGCTCGGCCAGCACGGCCTGGACGCCGCAGCCGCCGGGCAGGCGATCGACGCCGCCGCGCCGGATTGGCGCGCGCTGCTCGAAGCGCTGTACCGCCGGCGCTTCCGTGACGCCTGCGGCAGCCCGCGTGAGCGCGACCGCCGGCAGCGACACCTGTTGCAGCGCGGCTTCGACCTCGCCGATATCCGTGCGGTCACGCGCATGGACGGGGACGACCCGGGCTTCGACTAGGCGGGCGGCGGGCCGTCGCGGCAGCCGCGGTTCGCCTGCGCCCTGCGAGGATCCGGGCACGCACCGGCAGGCCGGCGGCCCCGGGGCGCCGGATCAGAAGGTCAGAACCTCGATCCATTCCAGACCCGCGCCCTCGAGCGACAGGCGCAGCCGTCCGCCCGCGCAGCCGTCGCTGCGCTCGCACACGAACAGCCAGCTACCGCCGTTGCCGGCAGCCGGCGGCAGGGGCCGGTCGTCCAGCCAGGCCGAGGGCGGCGGGCGGTCCGGATGCGCCGGAAACACCAGGTCGCCGACCAGCACCCGTTCGCCGGCGGCCAGCACAATCTCCACCTCCAGCGGCCCGTCGTCGTTGGCCAGGGACTCGGGCAGGCGCGGCGGGTAGACCGGCGTCTGCGGCGGATGCCAGACGCGGCCGGGACGAAGGATCCGGCGGATCGGGTACTCCACGACGCTGCCGACGCGTTCGCCGGCCCCGGCATCGCCCGCCGTGCGCGCCATGTGGCGGGGCAGGGCCAGCAGGCCGGGATCGCCGCCGCCCGCCACCGGCACCGCGCAGCCGACGCCCCGCCATTCGATGCCGTAGCCGAGGAACAGGTGGTTGCCCAGCGGACCATGCGCCGACCGGGCCCCGCGCCGGCACCAGGACCGGCCGAGCCGGTCCAGGGCCTGCACCGGCGGCATCAGGAAGGGCCGCGGCGCGGGCTGGCTGGCGGCCCCGAACAGGTCGAACATCGGCGTGAACGCCAGGGGCCAGGCGCCGTCGCGCTGCTGCCGGACGATCCCGGCGCTTGCGAGCGTCGCCAGCGCCAGCGCCAATACCGCGAACGCGCCGACCAGCCGCTTGCCGGCGCCTGCGCCGGCAGTGGCGGCACCGGCGCAGGCCACGGCCAGCGCGCCGCTCAGGACCACCCAGAACGCGCCCAGGTGGTAGTAGGGCAGGGTGTCGCGCATCGCCACCAGGCCGGCCGCCGACACCAGCAGCGCACCGGCGGTGGCCCAGGCCGCGCGGCGGCGCCACTGCGGCGCCGACCGCACCGCCAGGACGGCCAGCAGGGCGGCGACCAGGATCGCGCAGCCGGTCGCCGCCGCGCCGGGCAGCCCGCCCAGGGTGCGCAGCCCGTAGGGCAGGCCGAGCACCTGCGCCTGCGCCAGTCCGGCCAGGCGCGCGGGCAGCTCGCCCAGCTGGCGGAGCTGTGCCGCGACGATGCCCGGGATGCCGCCGGCACCCACGCCACCGCCCTCGCCGGCGGCCAGCAGCAACGGCAGCCAGGGCAGGGCGGCCAGCCCGACCCCCAGCGCCAGGCCCGGCAGGTCCGGCCCGTGCGCGCGCCAGCGCAGCGCCACCGCCGCCACCACGAAGACGGCCAGCACCATGGCCGTGGGGTGGGCGTTGACCGCCAGGCTCAGGGCGAGCAGGGCGAACGCCAGGCTCGCCCGGCCACCCTGCCGGACCAGGCGCAGGCAGGCGAGCAGGCAGGCCAGGGCGAGCGGCTCCACCAGGCCCGGGTGCAGGCCGAACACCGTCATCAGCGAATGCCAGCCGGGCAGGGCGATCAGCGCCGCCCACAGCAGGCCGGTCCACGGGCCGGCCAGGCGCGTTCCCAGCCGGTAGGCCAGCGGGATCTTCAGCGAGTTGACGGCGACCAGGGCGGTGGCGGTGGCCGCCAGGCTGCCGGTCAGCGCCAGCACCAGGGCCTGGGCGTGGAACCAGACCGGGCCGAGCTGGAACGCCTGGGCGAGCAGCGGCCCGTGCATCGGCAGCGCGCGGCCGGCGACGATCTCCTGGGCGACGAACAGGTCCCGCGCCAGGTCCAGGTGCAGGCCGGCGAACGGCGCGGCGGCGACATGGGCGAGGGCGATCGCGGCCACCAGCGCCGGCATCCAGGCCGGTGCCGGCGCCGGCGGCGCGCCGGCGGGCGTGCCGGGACGGTCAGCGGACACCGCGGACCCTCGCCGGGCCGCCGCGAACATGGCGCCATGCCGGGTTTTTCGTCATGATTCCACGTCTTGCGACCGCCACCAGCCCTCCCGATGCCCAGCAGCAACCAGATCCGCCAGCAGTTCCTCGACTTTTTCCGCGGCAAGGGCCACGAGATCGTGCCGTCCAGCCCGCTGGTGCCGGGCAACGATCCTACCCTGTTGTTCACCAATGCCGGGATGGTGCAGTTCAAGGATGTCTTCCTGGGCGCCGAGAAGCGCAGCTACGTGCGCGCCGCGTCCAGCCAGCGCTGCGTGCGCGCCGGCGGCAAGCACAACGACCTCGACTCGGTCGGCTACACCGCGCGCCACCACACCTTCTTCGAGATGCTGGGCAACTTCAGCTTCGGCGACTACTTCAAGGACGAGGCGATCCGCTACGCCTGGGAGCTGCTGACCGGCGTCTACGGCCTGCCCGCCGAGCGCCTGTGGGTGACCGTCTACCACACCGACGACGAGGCCTACGCGCTGTGGCGCGACGCGGTCGGCGTGCCCGAGGAGCGCATCGTCCGGATCGGCGACAACAAGGGCGCGCCGTTCGCCTCCGACAATTTCTGGCAGATGGGCGACACCGGCCCCTGCGGGCCCTGCACCGAGGTCTTCTACGACCACGGCCCGGAGGTCGCCGGCGGCCCACCCGGCTCGGCCGACGAGGACGGCGACCGCTACATCGAGATCTGGAACCTGGTGTTCATGCAGTTCGACCGCCAGGCCGACGGCACCCTGGTGCCGCTGCCCAGGCCCTGCGTGGACACCGGCATGGGCCTGGAGCGGCTGGCGGCGGTGCTGCAGCACGTGCATTCCAACTACGAGACCGACCAGTTCCGGCACCTGATCGCCGCCGCCGCGGCGCTGACCGGCACCGCCGACCTCGAGAACAAGTCGCTGCGGGTGATCGCCGACCACATCCGCGCCTGCAGCTTCCTGGTGGTCGACGGCGTGCTGCCGTCCAACGAGGGCCGCGGCTACGTGCTGCGCCGGATCATCCGCCGCGCCCTGCGCCACGGCCACCAGCTCGGCTGCCGCGAGCTGTTCTTCCACCGCATGGTGGCGCCCCTGGTCGAGGTGATGGGCCAGGCCTACCCCGAGCTGGCGCGCAAGCAGGCCCTGGTCGAGCAGGCCCTGCGCACCGAGGAGGAGCGCTTCGCCGAGACCCTCGACCAGGGCATGAAGGTGTTCGAGGAGGTCGCCGCGCGCAGCGGCGGTACCGTGGCCGGCGAGGACGTGTTCCGTCTCTACGACACCTACGGCTTCCCGGCCGACCTGACCGCCGATGTCGCCCGCGAGCGCGGCCTGGCCATCGACATGGCCGGCTTCGAGGCGGCGATGGCGAAGCAGCGCGAGCGGGCCCGCGCCGCCGGCCAGTTCGCCGCGCGCGGCCAGATCCCCGCCGACCTCGTGCAGCGCCTGGCGCCGACCCGCTTCCTGGGCTACGAGGCGGGCGTCGCCGACGGCCTGGAGGTGCTGGCGATCCTGCGCGACGGCCGCGAGGTCGACGCGCTGGCCGAGGGCGAGGAGGCCATCGTCGTCCTGGATGCCACGCCGTTCTACGCCGAGTCCGGCGGCCAGGTCGGCGACACCGGCGAACTCGAGGGCGCCCGCGGGCGGTTCGCGGTCGCCGACACGGTCAAGCTGGCCGGCACCTTCCACGGCCACGTCGGCCGCTGGCAGGGCGCCGCCGCACTGCGCGCCGGCGACCGCGTCCGCGCCGCCATCGACACGCAGCGCCGCGCCGCCACCGTGCTCAACCACACCGCCACCCACCTGCTGCACGCCGCCTTGCGCGAGGTGCTGGGCGAACACGTCCAGCAGAAGGGCTCGCTGGTCGCGCCCGACCGCCTGCGCTTCGACTTCTCGCACTTCCAGCCGGTCGGCGCCGGCGAGCTGGCGCGCATCGAGGCGATCGTCAACGCCCAGATCCGCGCCAACCACGAGGCCGACATCCGCCACATGGGCATGCAGGAGGCGCTCGATTTCGGCGCCCTGGCCCTGTTCGGCGAGAAGTACGGCGAGCGCGTCCGCGTGCTGCGCCTGGGCGATTTCTCCACCGAGCTGTGCGGCGGCACCCATGTCGGACGCACCGGCGACATCGGCCTGTTCCGCATCGTGTCCGAAGGCGGCGTGGCGGCCGGCGTGCGCCGCATCGAGGCGGTCACCGGCGATGGCGCCCTGGCCCACGTCGCCCAGCAGCAGGCGCGGCTGGAGGCCGCCGAGCAGCTGGTCGGCGGCCGCGGCGAGGATTTCGTGGACAAGCTGCGCGCGCTGCTGGAGCGCCAGAAGTCGCTGGAGAAGGCCCTGGAGGCGGTCAAGGCCAGGCAGGCGGCGGCCGCTGCCGGGGACCTGGCGGCGCGCAGCGTCGAGGTGGCCGGTCTGAAGGTGCTGGCGGCGGTGCTGGACGGCGCCGACAGCAAGGCGCTGCGCGACGGCGTCGACAGCCTCAAGCAGCGCCTGGGCGATGCCGTGATCGTGCTGGCGGCGCGTGCCGACGGCAAGGTGCAACTGGTCGCCGGCAGCCATGGCGCGGCGCTCGGCAAGGTCAAGGCGGGCGAGCTGCTCGGCCATGTCGCCGCCCAGATCGGCGGGCGCGGCGGTGGCCGTCCCGACATGGCGCAGGGCGGCGGCGAGGACTCGCCGGCGCTCGAGTCCGCCCTGGCCGCGGTGCCGGACTGGGTCCGCCAGCGGATCGGCTGACCCCGCCGGCCGCCGACCTTCCGGCACCGGCCCTGCCCGGGTTGACGCAGCCCGGTTCGCGCCCGGTTCGTCGGCCACCGGACACCGTCCCGCGCCTTCCTGTCCCGGATCCCCCGACCCGGGTCCGCAGTCCCCGTCGCCCTCGCCAAGTGTGCGCCTGTTCCGCGTTGCGGCTTTTTCGGCGGCTCCGCTACTATCGGGCGCACAGGGGCCCGTCCCGGGTGCAGGCGCATCCGGGGTCGGAGCAGTGGAAGCTCCGTACCTGCGCCGATGGGGCGCAGCGGGCGGCTAGGAGGGCAGCGAGCATGCTCATACTCACGCGCAGGGTCGGCGAGACCCTGATGATCGGCGATACCGTCACGGTGACCGTGCTCGGCGTCAAGGGCAACCAGGTCCGTCTCGGCATCACCGCGCCGCGCGACGTCACGGTGCACCGCGAGGAGATCTTCCAGCGCATCCACCCGGAAGCCGAACGGGGCGAGCCGCCGGCACCCGGCGACGGCGGCAAGGGCAGCGGCTGAGCGGCTTTGACCCGGGCCCGTCGCTGCCGCTATGCTTTGCGGCCGCGGTTGCGCTCCGGCTGAGGCCTGGCCCGTGCATTCCCGGCGAGATCAGGATGATCGGGCCTGGAATGACTGCGACCGGGTGATGTCGCCGGCTGCNNCCGAAGGGGCTCCCCTGCTAAGGGGTGAGCCGCAAGGCGAACGGGCCAGGCAGGAAGCCTGGCCCCGGCATTCTTGGCGAGATCAGGATGATCGAGCCTAGAATGATTACGACCGGGTGATGTCGCCGGCTGCNNGAAGGGGCTCCCCTGCTAAGGGAGTATGGGGCTAAAAACTCCATCGAGGGTTCGAATCCCTCTCTCTCCGCCAGATACGAAAACGGCCCCGACGGGGCCGTTTTCGTTCCCGGTGTACGGCGCAGGCGCGAGGACTTCAGTCCTCGCCTTGATCGTCTCCGGACGCGTCGTCGCCGTCGCGCCGCTCCTCGGCGGCGGCCAGCAGGTCGCGCAGGGTACGGAACAGCGCGCGTGCCGCATGCGGCGGCGCGTTCTCGTCGCGTTCCTTGCGGGCCTGGCGCAGCAGTTGCCGCAGGTGCGTGGCATCGCCCTGGGGGTGCTCGTCCAGCAGCCCTTCCAGCGCGCCGTCGCCCTCCGCCAGCAGGCGGTCGCGCAGGCGTTCAACGCGGTGCAGCCGGGCGGCCTCGCGGCGCGCGCTGTCGCGGTCCTCGGCGAACGCGCTCCTGATCGTCTCCAGCAGCCCGGCATCCTGCCGGCGCAACTGCTTGGCCAGGTACTGGGTCTGCCGCTTGCGGGCGATCTGCTGCTGGACGCGCCGGGAGGTGGCGACCAGCTCGGCCAGTTCGTCCGGCAGGACCAGGCGCTGGACCTGGCCGGCCGGCGCCGCCATCAGGGTCGAGGCCAGCGCCAGCACGTCGAGCGCCTCGCGCTTGCGCTGGCTGCGCGAGGGGCCGGTCGCCCGCTTGCTGATCCGCTCCGCGGGCGGCGCGAAGTCGTCGTCGTGGTCGTCCATCGCCGCAGTGTATTGCCCCGCCGGCGGCTGTGGCACGATGACCGCCGAAGGGAGAGGGACGTCCCGATGTCGGACAACCTGCCCGCCAGGATCGGCGGACACGAAATCATCGGCGTGCTGGGCGAAGGGGCGATGGGTCGCGTCTACCTCGCCCGGCAGCGCTCGCCCGACCGCGAGGTCGCGCTCAAGGTGGTGGCCGGGGTCGGCCCGGCGGCCAGCGCCCGGATCCAGCGCGAGATCGCCGCGCTGGCGCGCCTGGCGCATCCGGGCATCGCCCGCCTGTATGCCGCCGGCGAGGAGCCGGGCGCCGGCCTGCCGATGTCCTGGCTGTCGATGGAGTACGTGCGCGGCGTCGACCTGCGCGCCTGGCGGCAGCAGGTGCAGGGCCGGCCCCGCGCCGTGGCGGGGCTGCTTGTGGCCCTGTGCGAGGCGGTCCAGCACGCCCATGGCAACGGCATCGTGCACCGCGACCTCAAGCCGGAGAACATCCTGGTCGACGCCGAAGGCCGGCCGCGGGTGCTGGATTTCGGAATCGCCCGCCTGCTCGGCCCGGACGCGGGCGCCACCCAGGCCGGCCAGGTGCTGGGCTCGCTGCCCTACATGGCACCCGAACAGCTCGCCGGTCCGCCCGAAGGCGTCGACGCCCGCGCCGACATCCATGCGCTGGGCGTGATCGCCTTCGAGCTGCTGGCCGGCCGCCTGCCCTGGCCGCAGCTCGCCAGCGCGACGCTGTTCGAGGCCGTGGCCGTGCACCGCGGCGGCGAGCCGCCACGTCTGGCCCGGGTCCTGCCCGGCGTCGATGGCGATCTCGACGCGATCGTCGGCAAGGCGATGGCCGCGGCGCCGGAACGCCGCTACGCCAGCGCCGCCGAACTCGGTGCCGACCTCACGCGCTGGCTCGACCAGCGGCCGGTCGAGGCGCGCTTGCCCACCGCCGCCTACCTGCTGTCGCGCCTGCTGCGCCGGCACCGGGTGGCGGCGCTGGCCGCGGGCCTGGTGCTCGCGACCCTGGTGGTCGCCACCGCGGTCTCGCTGCGCCTGGCCTGGTCGGAGGCGCGGGCGCGCGCGCTGGCCGAGCAGCGCCTTGCCGGGCAGGAGGCCGTCAACGAATTCCTCGAGCGCATGCTGTCGGCGGCCGATCCCTCGCGCGCGCTGGGCCGCGCGGTCACCGTCGCGCAGGTGCTCGACGAGGCCGAGCTGGGGCTGGACGACATCGCGCTGCCGTCGGTGCGCGCGGCGGTCCGGCGCACGCTGGCGCAGACCCGCGCCGGACTGGGCGAATTCGAACGCGCCCTGGCCCTGGTCGACGAGGCGCTCGCCCAGGCGCCGCGCGACGAGCCGGAGCTCGCGCACGGCCTGCTGCGCCTGCGCGGCAGCCTGCTGGCCGAGCTCGGACGTTTCGACGACGCCCTCGCCGCCCTGCAGGAGGCGCGCGCCGCCTGGCCCCTGGCGCCGCCGGCGCGGCGCGCGCGCATCGACCTCGCCGTCGCCCGCGTCCACGACGAAGCGGGACGCCCGCGCGAGGCCGAGGACGGCTACCGGGGCCTGGTCGCCGAGGCCGAAGCCGGCCGGCTGGCCGACCACGACGCCTCGGTGGAAACCGCCCGCAGCAACCTGCTCGGCCTGCTGCGGGACAGCGGCCGCCTCGAGGAGGCGGCGGCGCTGGCCGAGTCGATCCTGGCCCTCCGCCTCGCCCGCGACGGCGAGCGCCATCCGCGCACGCTCTCGACCCGGAACGCGCGAGCCACCCTGCTGCAGGCCCAGGGGCGCGCGGAAGAGGCGATCGCCGAGGCCCGGGCGGTGCTCGCCCTGCGCGACGAGGTCCTGGGCGAAGGCCATGCCGACACACTGACCAGCATGCAGTTGCTCGCCAACATGCTGCTCGAGAGCGGGCGCCTGGACGAGGCCGAGCCGCTGGTGCGCACCAGCCTTGCCGGCTTCCAGGCGCGCTTCGGTCCGGGCCATGCGCAGGCGCTGACCAGCCTCAACGCGCTGGCCTTCCTGCAGGAAGCCCGCGGCGACGTCGCGGCCGCCGAGGCCACCTACCGGGAGCTGTTCGCGCAGGGCGAGGCGGCCGGGCAGGGCGACAGCCCGCCCCTGCTGGCGCCGCGCAACAACCTGGCCATGCTGCTCCTGGAGGCCGGCCGCCCGGCCGAGGCCGAGGCGGTCTACGTCGACCTGCTGGAGCGCACCGGCCGGGCGCTGGGGCGCGAGCATGCCTACCACGCCATCTTCACCAGCAACCATGGCCTGGCCCTGCTGCGCCTGGGTCGCCGCGCCGAGGCCGAGGCCGCCCTGCGCGATGCCCGCGTCCGCCTGGCCGGACTGTTCGGCGAGGACCACCCGCGCACCCAGGCGGCCGACCAGCGCCTGGCGCAGGCGCAGGCCGCTGCCGGAGCGGCGCCGTGAGCGCGCTGGTCGTGGTGCTGGCGGCGGCGCTGGCGGTCTCGGTGCTCGGCAACGCGGTGTTGCTGCGTCGGGTGGGCCGGCACGGCACGGTGGCAGGGACGCAGGCCCCGGCCACCCGGGCGCTGGTCGAGCAGGCGGCCGCCGAGGAACGCGCGCGCATCCACGCCGACCTGCACGACGACCTCGGCGCCCGCCTCCTGGAGATGGTCTACGCCGCGCCCGACCAGGACAGCGCCGACCGCGCCCGCGCCCTGCTGCAGGACCTGCGCGACATGGTCACCCGTGCGCGCGGCGAGCCCGGGACCCTGGGCGAGGTGCTGGCCGACATCCAGGCCGAGGCGCGCCGGCGCCTGGCCGCGGTCGAGGCCGGCCTTGCCTGGCAGCAGCCCGAGGACCTGCCCGATCCGGCCCTGGACAGCGCCAGCGCCCTGCACCTGCGACGCATCGTGCGCGAGGCGATCAGCAATGCCCTGCACCATGGCGGCGCGCGCAGCCTGCGCGTGCGCGTGCAGGTGGTGGCCGGCCCCGAGCTGCTGCTGGAGCTGACCGACGACGGCAGCGCCGACCTGGCCGGCGTCGGCGCCGCTGCCGGCAGCGGGGTGCGCAACATGCGCGATCGTGCCCGGGCGCTGGACGGCGAGATCGACTGGCGCGCCGGGACCCTGGGCGGCACCAAGGTGCTGCTGCGCGCGCCCCTGCCCGGCGGGGATGGCCGGTGAGCGGAGGAGCGGTCGCGCGGGTGCTGGTGCTCGACGACCTCGCGGCCAGCCGCGCCTGGCTGTCCGCGGCGGCGAAGGCGGCGTTCCCTGCGGCCGCCGTGGTCGAGGCCGGTACGGTCGCGCAGGCCCTGGGGCTCCTGCAGCCCGCGCCCGACCTGGCCCTGGTCGATCTCGGCCTGCCCGACGGCTCGGGCATCGAGGTGATCGCCGCCCTGCGCGGCGCCGGTGCGGCCACGGTGTGCGTGGTCGCCACCGTGTTCGACGACGACGCCCACCTGTTCCCGGCCCTGCGCGCCGGCGCCCAGGGCTATGTCCTCAAGGACCAGTCGCGCGAGCCGCTCGCGGCGATGCTGCTCGGCATCGTCGACGGCCAGCCGCCGCTGTCGCCCAGCATCGCCCGCCGCCTGCTGCGCCAGTTCCAGGCGGCGCCGCCGGCCGCCGCCGGCGCCCCGGGCGAGGACGACCAGGAGGCGCTGACCGCGCGCGAGCGCGAGGTGCTGGGCCTGATCGGCAAGGGCCTGACGGTGCCCGCGGTGGCCCAGGCGCTGGGCCTGTCGCGGCACACCTGCGCGGGCTACGTGAAGGACATCTACCGCAAGCTGCAGGTCGGCAGCCGGGCCGAGGCGACCCTGGCCGCGACCCGCCTGGGGCTGGTCGGCCGCGACGCGCGCTGAGCGCTGCCGCAGCCCCGGGCGCCGGTCACGGGCGCGGCCCCGGGCGGCGCCGCGGCCACAGGCCGGCCAGCGCCATCGCCAGGGCAATCGGCAGCGGGCCGAGCCGGTCCAGGGCCGGCAGCACGGCGTCGACGTGCTGGAACGGCAGGGAGCGCCAGTTGCCGATGTCGTTGCGGAACCGCACGCGCGGCTGGCCGCAGCCGGCGAGCTGCCCGAACAGCACGTCGATGTCCGCGGTGTCGCGAACCGCGTGCGACAATCGCGCGGCCATGAATTCACCTGCCACCACCGATCCCGACCCGCGCCAGCGCGAACTCGACCGGCTCGCCGGCCAGGCCGCCGACGTCGTCCGGCGTTGCCTGGGCCACGGCGCCAGCCAGGCCGAGGTGGTGCTGAACAGCGATCGCGGCCTGAGCGCCAGCGTCCGCCTGGGCGAGGTCGAGACCATCGAGCGCCAGCGCGACCGCGGCATCGCCGTGACCGTCTACTTCGGCCAGCGCAAGGGCAGCGCCAGCAGCGCCGACCTCGACCCGGCATCGCTGGAAACGACCATCGCCCAGGCCTGCGCGATCGCCCGGCACACCGAGGCCGATCCCGCCGCGGGCCTGGCCGATCCCGGACGCATGGCCGGCAGCCTGCGCGACCTCGACCTGTGGCACCCGTGGCCGGTTGAAGCCAACCAGGCGGTGGCGCTGGCGCGCGCCTGCGAAGCCGCGGGGCTGGCCTTGGATGCGCGCATCGGCAACTCCGAGGGCGCCACCGTGCAGACCGGCGAGTCGCTGGGCGTGTACGCCAACAGCCACGGCTTCGTGGGCGCCGAGCGCAGCACCCGGCACAGCCTGTCCTGCGTGCTGGTCGCCGGCAGCGGCGACACCATGCAGCGCGACTACTGGTACGACAGCACCCGCGCGATCGCCGACCTCGCCGATCCCGCCACCATCGGCCGGCGCGCCGCGGAGCGCGTGCTGGCGCGCCTGCAGGCCAGGCCGCTGTCGACCCGCGAATGCCCGGTGCTGTTCGTGCCGGAAACGGCGCGGGGCCTGATCGGCCACTTCGTGTCGGCGGTCAGCGGCGGGCCCCTGTACCGGCGCGCCTCCTTCCTGCTCGACTCGATCGGCCAGCGCGTGTTCCCGTCCTTCCTCGACATCGTCGAGCGGCCGTTCCTGGCGCGTGGCCACGGCTCGACCTGCTTCGACTCCGACGGCGTCGCCACCGTCGATTCGGACCTGGTCCGCGAGGGTGAGGTGGCGCGCTATGTGCTGGGCAGCTATTCGGCACGGCGCCTGGGCCTGGCCAGCACCGGCAACGCCGGCGGCATCCACAACCTGGTGGTGACCGGGGCGGCGGCGCCCTCGTTCGAGGACCTGCTGGCCGAAATGGGCAGCGGCCTGGTGGTCACCGAACTGATGGGCCAGGGCGTCAACCTGGTCACCGGCGATTACTCGCGGGGTGCCGCGGGCTTCTGGGTCGAGCACGGCCGCATCGTGCATGCCGTCGAGGAAGTGACCATCGCCGGCAACCTGCGCGAGGTGTTCGCCGGCATCGTCGCGGTCGGCGGCGACGTCGACCGGCGCTCGGCCATCCTCACGGGGTCCATCCTGGTCGGCCGGATGACCGTCGCCGGTACCGACGGCTGACGCCGGCGACACGATCCCACGCCCCCGGGGCTGCCCTCTCCCCCGGCCCCTCCCCCGC
>DDTN01000028.1 GCA_002344355.1 Proteobacteria bacterium UBA2363
GCCGGCGCCGGCGCCGGCGCGACCGGCGACGGCCTGCCCTGATCCACGAGGGGCCGCGCCTCGACGGGGCCAGCGGAGCGCGACCTGCGCCGTGGCGAGGCGCGCCGCGGTTGTCGCCGGGCGCCGCCGCCCTATGCTGGGCCACCCGCCCGCCCTCGTTCGCGACGATGACGTCCCGCTCCGGCTACCCCATCGGCACCCCCGGCACGCCCTGGTCGGCGGCCGAGCGCGCCCGCTGGCTCGCCCGCCAGCACCGCCAGCGCAGCTACGCGGAGGAGGTCGAACGCGAGATCGTGAGGCTGGGCGATCGCTTCGCGATCGAGGCCTACGGCGAGATCAGCCATGGCCCCCACCGCCACCAGGTGCATGCGCTGCGCAGCCGGACCTGGCGTCGGGGACTGCCGACCGCCCTGGTCACCGGCGGCGTGCACGGCTACGAGACCAGCGGCGTGCACGGCGCCCTGGCGTTCCTTCGCGAGCGCGCCGGCGACTACGCCGGTCGCGTCAACCTGGTGGTGGCGCCCTGCGTCAGTCCCTGGGCCTATGAGCACATCCAGCGCTGGAACGCCGATGCCGAGGACCCGAACCGCTCGTTCCGGACCGCCACGCCGGTGCCGGAGGCCGCGGCGCTGATGGCGCTGGCGACCCCCCTGCAGGACCTGCTGCTGCACATCGACCTGCACGAGACCACCGACACGGACGAGAGCGAGTTCCGACCCGCCGTCGCGGCGCGCGACGGAAAACCTTTCGAGCCCGGCAGCATTCCGGACGGCTTCTACACGGTGGGCGACAGCGCGAATCCGCAACTGGAGTTCCAGCGCGCGGTGATCGCCGCGGTGTCGCCGGTGACCCACATCGCCCCGCCCGACGACAAGGGCGAGATCATCGGCTCGCCGGTCGTGGAGCACGGCGTGATCCTCTACCCGTTCAAGGCCTTGGGCCTGTGCGCAGGACTGAGCGACGCCCCGTTCACCACCACCACCGAGGTGTACCCGGACAGCCCCAGGGCCACCCCCGCCCAGTGCATCGCCGCCCAGGTCGCCGCCGTGTGCGGGGCCCTGGACCATGCGCTGGCCTCGGTCGGGCGGTACTGACGGGCCCCGCCTAGTCGGTACCGGCGTCTCGACGATGCGCTCCGTGGATGACGTGTCGGCGTTCTGACCGAACGCGTTCGACAACCGGCAACGAGGGCGGCTGCGCGCGAATCACCGATGGCCGCTGGCGCTTCGAGCCCTTGCGGCTAGGACCACCATCCCGGTGGGATGGAGATGCCGTAACCGGCCAGGATGCAGGCCGCAAGGCCCACCCAGACCACCACCGCCAACAGCGCAAGCGCGCGACGCCTTCCTCGCGTCGCGATGGCAAAGGCGCATAGGGACAGCATGGCGACAGACGCCACGCCGACGACGGATGCATGTGAGCCGGCGGCCCAGCGTTCCACCGACCAACCGATGATGGCGAGGCTGCCGAGCACAAGCGTGGCGGCGCCCACCAGGAAGAGCCCTATGGCCTCGGGCAGGCAGAGCCACCAGAACCGCTGATGTGCCGGGTCGGTCATGGAAGGACTCACCTCCAAGTCAGGCTGCGCTGCGAAACAGTGCGGGCTTGCCATGGTCGAAACTCCCCAAGGAAACCCAGCGGCGCTCCGGCATCGATTCGGTGTCGAGCCAGTATGTGGGTGAGGATCTCCAGCCGCAATCCGCCCCGATGCGCAGGCCGGAGGCGTGCCGCTGAATGACGCGGATCGGGCGGGCCGGCTATGCTGACCGCATGCCCGCTTCCGTGCTCGCAGCGCCGGTCGCGCATGGCGTCACGGGCGCCGTGCTGACGATCGTCGCGTTGCTGTGGGTTCCAGCCGGTCACGCGCGCTGGCCCGCGCAGGCGCCCGTCCTGCCGATGCCGGACCCGCAGCAGTACACCATCGTCCACGTGGCGACCGCGCAGGCGCTGGCCAATGCCTGCTGGAACCTGGCCAGCAACCGGGCCATCGTGATCGCGCCAGGCACCTACGACCTGGCGTCGGTGAGCTTCCCCAACGGCGTCGATGGAAGGCTGACCGTCGGCCGCTTCGGTGCGGCGCCGATCACCAATATCGTGATCCGGGGCGCGACCGACGATCCGCGCGATGTCGTCGTCCGGGGCGCGGGAATGCTCGATGCCCGGGTTCCCTACGGTTTCCAGCTGTTCACCGCCCGGCAGGTGACGATCGCCAACCTCAGCGTGTCGGGTGTGTTCTACCACGGCATCGGCATCGAGGGCCCGCAGGGTGCGCGCGACATCCATCTCTACAACCTGCGCGTGTCCGATGCCGGGCAGCAGTTGATCAAGGGTTCCGGGGCAGGCGCGGACGATGTGCTGGTCGAATACGTAGAGGCCTTCTATACCGAAGGTGCGGTCGCCCATCCGTATGCCAGCCCGCCCAACACCTGCTACACGAACGGCATCGACATCACCGGCGGCCACCGCTGGACCATCCGCGATTCGCTGATACGGGACATCCGTTGCCAGGACGGCAGTCTCGCCGGCCCGGCGATACTGGCCTGGCAGGGGTCGATGGACACCGTGGTGGACCGTAGCGTGATTCTCGACTCCTCCCGCGGCGTCGCGCTGGGCCTGATCGGCCCGGCCGACCACCTGCGCGGCATGGTGCGCAACACCCTGGTGCGCTGGGACGTCGGCGCAAGCTATGCCGTAGACGTCCCGCTGTACACCACCTCCCCCGACGCCAGACTGCTGCACAACACGGTCCTGACCCGCGGGCGCTACGGCAATGCCGTCGAGGTCCGCTACGCCGGCGCCACCGGAGTGGAGGTCCATGGCAACCTTGCCGATGCCGCGATCATGCCGCGCAACGGGGCGGTACCGGTGTTGGGGCACAACGTCACTTCGGCCCAGGCCGCTTGGTTCGTCGACGCCGCCACGGGCGACCTGCGCCTGACCGCGCAGGCGACCCCGGCGCTGTCCCAGGTGGCGCGCCGCGCGGATGCCGAGCGGGACTTCACCGGGCACATGCGCCGCTCGCCGCCGGTACTCACCGACCTGGGGGGGCTCGAGCGGCAGTCCGACACCCTCTTCGCGTCAGGGTTCGAGTCGCTGCCGCCCCGTTGAGGCCGGCCCGGCCCGGAAGCCCCGGAGGGTCGGGACCGGGGCAACCGATCTGCCCGCCGAGGCGAAGGAATCTTCGTCCTCGCCGTGCGTCGTCGGAATACGGCCGCGCTAGTCGATCGTCACGCGCAGCAGCTCCCACATCAGGCCGCCGGCCATCTCCTGCTGGACCAGCTCGCCCAGACGCTCGCCACTGGCCCGGTCGGCGCGTGCCCGCGCAGCGGCGAGGGACTGCATGGCCGGCGTGTCGAAGGCCTCGGCAAGGATCGAAAGCTCGGCGCGACTGAGTTCGCGGACCACGCGACGGACGGCGATCTGCTCCAGGTCGGCCAGCCTGATCTCGGCTTCGTAGGCGTCCAGGATCCTCTGGTACTCCGGCGGCAGTCCGGTTTCATCCGCCGCGGCCTGAAAGGCTGTGCGCGCGCCTTCCAGGCCCATCGCCTTGCGCTCCGCGAAGACCTGGGCATGCGCAGGGTCGTGCAGGCGCAGCCAGCGCAGCGCAAGGCCGGCATGGCTGCCCGGCGCCGGCTCGCGGACCCGTGGCAGCCTGGGCGGCGCGACATCGGGGGGTCGGTCGAACACGGCGTCGATCGCGGCATCCAGATGGATGGCCTGGTCGACGGCCGCCTCGTTGATCACGACCTGACCCTTGCTGGCGTAGAGACGGCCGGCCTCGGTCTCGAGGAAAGCCGTCAGCGCATCGACCTGCCGGTCGTCGAGGTGGTCCTGCCAGGAAGCGACCATCAGGGGCTGGATGCGATCCCAGTTGAAGGTCTGCTCGAAACGGTCTGCCAGGGTCCGCAGACGGATCAGGCGCTGTTCGCGCTGGCGCCGGTCCTTGGTGCGCTCGACGCGCCGATGTGCCGCGGCCGTGCCCATGCGCGCCATGCCCCGTGCCACCTGCTCACGGTAGCCCAGCGCTTCGATCAGTCCGGCGATTCTCGCTTCACGCGCGGCGTCTGGAGCCGCCTGGCCGTCTGCGGCGAGGGCCTGGGACGCGGCCGGCGCCAGGTCGCCGCCGGGGAGCTGCTCGGCCACCAGGGGGGCGGACAGCAGGCACAGGAAGCACATCATCAGCGGTCGGCAGGTTTGCACGGGAAATTCTCCGAAGACGGGCACAGGACAGGGTTGGACCAGCGCTGGGTGTGGGCTGGGCAGGTCAGGCGCGCACAGGACGCCACATGCGCAGCGTTCAAGGATCGGGCGCTCCGCCGTTCCACCGACTGCCGCCGTTTTTCACCACCCAGGCATCGATCACCCGGAGATCCTCCTGGGCAGGACCCAGGTCGGTCAGTTCCGGGGGGCGGTTCGGGTGGCGGAACAGCAGATGGCCGTCGACCACGGCATGGAAGGGCGTGTCTGGCAGATGGCGCAGCTCGGAAACGCCCTCGCGCAGCACCAGCAGATCGCCCTGGTGGGCGACCACCAGAAGGTGGCCGTCGGCCAGGCCCCAGTGGCCGTCGCCCTGCCAGGACACCTGCAGGCTGAGCAGCCGGTCCTGCCTGCGAGCAGGTACGCGGTGGGCGAGGGAGCGCGGATCGACCCCGGACGATCGGCAGAGCAGGTGCAGGCGGCCGCCGGAGACGAACGCAAGGCCGATGCCGCCGCCCGACCAGAGCGGCCGGAAATCCGCCTCCAGGTCGAGCGGCACGCGCTCTCCTGCGACGTAGAGGCGGGCGCCATCGGTGGCCAGGACATCGCTGAAGCCAGGCAGCAGGGCCAGGCGATCGGCATCGACATCGGCCAGGCGGCGAAAGAACGGGCGCTCATTCTGGAACTCGCCATACAGCGCCTGCCGGTCGTCGGCGAGGTAGTGGCGGGGCAGGTAGCGGGTCCGGTCGGGATCCAGCCCGGGCACGGCATGGCCACCGACATGGACATGGCGATGGTCCCGTGCAAACCCTGGCGCCAGGACCCGCCAGGTGGCTGGGTCGCCGGCCTCGACCTCGCGGCCCTCGAACCAGACCCGGTGGCGATCGACGGCATAGCCACCGGTCAGGGGCCTGAAGCTGGACGGGTCGGCGCCGGACATGCGCCGGCGGCCATGGGCAAGGCAGTTGCCGCCCCGGCACCAGTAGGGCTGCCCGCGCCAGTTCCGGCGGTAGTCGGGATCGGGTTCGCCGACCGGTTGCGATCCGGGAGTGACCGGCGCGGCATCGGCCTGTGGCCAGGTGGGCGCGGACGCCAAGAGCGCCGTCAGCAGGGCGCACAGGAGCGTGATCGTCGCGGCAGGTCGGGCAGGCATGGGCGAAGCCGTGGCAGCTGTGTCGGGGAGGGTCGTCGGTCGTGTCGGGGCCGGCCGGAGGCGGCCCGCCGGGGTTGCCCTGGCTACTGCGCAGGCAGCGCGGCGAATGCCTCATTGCGCCCGTGGCCGCCGCCCGAGGACGACCGGGACCGGGGCGCCTGGTGCCGCGCCGGCGCCGGGCGCGGCGCGCCGGGTCAGTCGCGGAAATTCTCGAACTGGAGCGGCAGCTCGAACTCGCCCGCCCGGAGATGTGCGATCGCTGCCTGGAGGTCGTCGCGCTTCTTGCCGGTGACGCGCAGCTTGTCGCCCTGCACCTGTGAATCGACCTTCAGCTTTGCCGACTTGATCGCGGCGACCAGCTTCTTCGCCTGGGCCGCGTCGATGCCCTGCTTGACGGTGGCCTTCTGGCGGGCGCCGGCGAGGTTGACTTCAGGCTCGGCGATGTCCAGGCAGCGGATGTCGATCCTGCGGGCGATCAGCCGGGCCCTGAGGATGTCCTGCATCTGCTGCAACTGGAACTCGCTGGGCGCCTGCAGGGTGATCACCGGCTCGGCCAGTTCGAAGCGGGCGTCGGTGTCGCGGAAGTCGAAGCGCGTGGCCAGCTCGCGGTTGGCCTGGTCCACGGCATTGGTCAACTCGTGCTTGTCGACCTGGGAGACGATGTCGAAGGACGGCATGGCGCTGGATCGTTACGGCGGCGGGCCATTGTAGGGCCGCCGCAGGGCCTCGGCAGCGGCGGCCCGCTCAGGTCCGCTGCTGCCCGCGCGCCAGGCGCCGCCACAGGCGCAGGTGGCCCCAGGCCATCAGCAACACGACGACCAGCACCAGGCCCGCCAGGCCGGCCGACACCGGGAGGCTGCTGGCCGGCCAGCGGGCCGCGCCGGTCAGCGCGGTGCTGACCCACTCCAACAGCCGCAAGAGCAGCCAGAGAATGCCGAACCAGGCCACCGCCAGGGCCAGGTAGCGACCCGGGCTGGGCGGCACGGGCGTCGTCCCCGGCGACGGCGGCGCCTCGACCCTGGCCACGGCGAACCAGGGCTGGCCGACCGTCACCAGCAGCGCGGCGATCAGTCCGGCCAGGAAGTACACGTGGCCGAGGCGCTGGACGTCCAGCACCCCGCAGAAGTACAGGATCAGGTGGTAGGCCAGTATGCCCTGGGCGACAAGCAGGAAGCGCGGGCTGGACCAGGCACGGGTTCCGGACGTTGACATGGCGATCCCCACGGATGTCTGGGTGACGGCGATGCGCGACGCGCGCCCGTGCAGTGTGCCGCGCGATGCGTGCCCCTGCCTATCGGAAAATTCCGATGCCGATGCGCGCCGACCGTCCGCGCACGGCCGGTGTCAAAGGACGATCGCCTTGGCGAACGCCTGGCGCCCGGCCGCGAAACGGGCCGCCGCGTCCTGGTCGGACAGCGCTTCGGCCAGCGCCGTCACCAGTTCGTACTCGCGCGTGTCGGTGCCGGCGGCCTCGCCGGCCTCGCGAAGCCCCTGCTGGACGCCGGCGTGGACGCGGGCGATCGCGACGCTCTGCGGGTGGCCCAGACTCGGGTCGTCGGGTCGCTGGAAGGACGCCAGGCAGGCGGCATAGTCCAGGGAGTGGTAGGCGCGGCAGTTGAGCGGGCGCGCCGCATACATGCTGCAGGCGCCGGCGCCGTCGAGCAGCGGGCAGGGCAGGTTGGTGGCCGTCAGTTGCGCGCGGGGCAGGGCGCGCAGCTGCGTCGCGCTGTCCTCGATGCGGGACAGCAGCGCCGCCAGCGCCGGGCCGTCGAGTTCGGAGCGGATGTAGCTGGCCAGGGCGAACACCTCCGGGGCGGTTGCAGCGACCCGCAGATGGCAGCACAGCGCGCATCCCCGCCGGCAGGCGGGCTGGCTGCGTACGGTCGCCGGCAGCCGGGCGAGCTGGCCGTCCAGGACCCGCAGGGCGCCACGCCGGGCGCGCTCCAGGTCGGCTGCGGCCGGGCGCACCGGCGCCGCCGCCCGTGCCGCCAGGCGTGCCTGGGTCTGCAATCGCTCGATCTCGTCCATGGGTCCTGCGGCTGGAGGGTCGTCCGGAATGATACGGTGCCGGTCGAGGGCGGGCGTCGTCGCCGCCCTTTCCGGCGCCGCACCTGTCCAGTGATGATCGCGATCGACGCCTGCCACCCCGTTCCCCTACCACGCCCTGCCCCGGACCCGCATGGAACACCTGGCCCAGATCCTGCTGCTGCTTGCCGTCACCCTTGGCGTGGTCCTGGTGTTCCAGCGCCTGCATGTGCCGACCAGCCTGGGTTACCTGCTGGTCGGGCTGATCCTGGGTCCGTACACCCTGGGTCCGACGATCGCCGTTCCGGAACTGGTCCACCTCGCCGAGTTCGGCGTGGTGTTCCTGCTGTTCACCATCGGCCTCAACTTCTCGCTGCCGCAATTGCAGGCGCTGCGCCACCAGGTGCTGGGGCTGGGCAGCGGGCAGGTCGCCTTCACGACCCTGATGGTCGGCCTGCTGGTGTGGCTGGCCGGCCTGCCGGTGCCGGTGGCCTTCGTGTTCGGTGCGGTGTTCGCGCAGTCCTCCACCACCATCATCGCCAGCCTGCTCGCCGAACAGGGCGAGCAGAACACGCGCCACGGCCGGCTCGGCGTGGCGATGTCGGTGTTCCAGGACGTCACCGCGGTGCCGTTCCTGGTGGTCATCCCGGTGCTCGGCACCGCGGTCGGCGCCGGGGTGCTGGCGACCACCCTGGGCTGGGCGCTGGCCAAGGCCGTGTTCGCCTTCGTGCTGGTCCTGCTGGCCGGCCGCTGGCTGCTCGGGCCGCTGTTCCACCTGGTGGCGCAGCGGCGCTCGTCGGAGGTGTTCACGCTGGCGGTGCTGCTGGTCGCCCTGCTGTCCGCCTGGACCACCCATGGCCTGGGCCTGTCGCTGGCCTTCGGCGCCTTCCTGGCCGGCATGATGCTGGGCGAGACCGAATTCCGCCACCAGGTCGAGTCGAGCGTGCGGCCGTTCCGGGACGTCCTGCTCGGCCTGTTCTTCATCGGCATCGGCATGCGCCTGGATCCCATGGCGCTGCCGCCGATCTGGCACCTGGTGCTGCTCGGCGCGCTGCTGATCGTGGTCAGCAAGGTGCTGATCGTCGCGGCCATGGTCCGGCGCTCCGGGATCGACGCGCAGACCGCCTGGCGCACCGGCCTGCTGCTCTCGGTGGGTGGCGAGTTCGGCCTGGCGCTGGTCGCGATCGCGCTGGATGCGACGGTGCTGGATGCCCGCCTCGGGCAGGTGGCGATCGCCTCGGTACTGTTCGCGATGATCCTGGGCGCCGTGCTGGTGCGCTTCAACGGCGCCATCGCGGCGCGGCTGGCCCGGATGCCCGCGCAGGCGACGGCCGCGGCCGAATCGGCCGAGGTGCCGGCCGATGCGGAGCGGCTGGTGGTGATCGGCGGCTACGGGCGGGTCGGCCATACCGTCGCCGTGATGCTGCAGACCAGCGGCGTGCCCTTCATCGCCTTCGACCCGGACCCGGCACGGGTGACCCAGGGCCGGGCCGACGGCTATCCGGTGTTCTACGGCGACATCGGCGACCCGGCCCTGCTGTCGGCGATCCATGTCGAACGCGCCGCGCTCGTGGTGATCACGGTCGACCGGCCCGACACCGCCCTGGCGGCGGTCGGCCACCTGCGCCGGATCTGCCCGGAAGTGCCGGTGCTGGCGCGCGCCCGCGACCTGCAGTCGAGTACGCGTCTGCTGGAGGCCGGTGCCGTGCACGCCTATCCGGAGACCATCGAGGCGAGCCTGCGGCTTGCGGGCACCGCCCTGCGGATGCTCGACGTGGCGACCGAGGAGGTCGACGAGGCGATCCAGGGCGTGCGCGACTGGGGATACCGGCCGGTCGCCCCGCCGGAGGCCACTGGCGACGGCAAGGCGCCGGGCTGACCGGCACAGGGCGCGCGCCCGCTCCACGAGGGCCCCGAGCGGCAGGGGGGCTGCGGATCGAGACAGGACGCCTTGCCACGCTGCGGGCGCATGGCCGACAGTGGCGGGGTCCTTCCTGGAGCCCGCCATGATCCGCCACTGCCTCCTTCTCGTCGCGCTGGTCCTGGCGGGCGCTGTCGATGCCGCACCCGTGGAGCAGCGCTACAGCGTGCTGGTCGCCGGCACCCGCGTAGGCCACCTGGTCGCCAGCATCGACGCCGACCGCATCGGCATCGACTTCGATTTCAAGAACAACGGCCGCGGCCCGACCATGACCGAGGCCCTGGTGCTGGGCGACGATGGCCTCCCGGTGGCCTGGACGATCGAGGGCACGACGACCTTCGGCAGCCGCGTCGAGGAGCGTTTCGCCTGGGACGGCGAGCAGGCGCGCTGGACCGATGCCACCGGCTCGGGCGAAGCGACGCTGGGTGCGGCCCGTCTCTACATCGGCCAGGGTGCCAGCCCCTGGGCGCTGGGCGTCTACGCGCGGGCCCTGCTGGCCGATGCCGACCGCAGCCTGCCGGTGCTGCCGGCCGGCGAGCTGCGCCTGGATCCGGGCGAGTCGCTGGAGATCGATGCCGGCGGGTCCCGTGCGTCCGTGCGCGTGCATTCGATCAGCGGCCTGTCGCTGGGCCCGACCCACTTCCTGCTGGACGACGACGACCAGTTCTTCGCGGTGATCTCGCCTCGCTTCGTGATCGTCCGCGAGGGCTACGAGGAGACGCACGAGCGGCTCGGCGACCTGGCCGAGCGCCTCGGCCGCGAGCGCCTGGAGGGCCTGCAGCAGCGGCTGGCACAGCGCTTCGACGCCCCGGTCCGGATCCGCAACGTGCGCCTGTTCCAGCCCGCATCGCTGGACCTGTCGCCGCCGGTCGACGTCGTGGTGGCGGGACGGCGGATCGCCAGCGTGCAGCCGGCGGATGCCGCCGCCAGTCCCGGCGAGGTGCTGGTCGACGGCGAGGGCGGCACCCTGGTGCCTGGCATGTACGAGATGCATGGCCATACCGGCCAGGAAGCGGCCCTGCTCAACCTCGCCGCCGGCGTCACCAGCATCCGCGACATGGGCAACGACAACGCCGTGCTGGCCGGCCTGATCGCCGGCATCGAGGCCGGCACCATCGCCGGTCCGCGCATCGTGCGCTCGGGCTTCATCGAGGGCCGCAGTCCCTACAGCTCCAACAACGGCATGCTGGTGGCCAGCGAAGCCGAAGCGCTGGCTGCGGTGCGCTGGTATGCCGCCCGGGGCTTCCACCAGGTCAAGCTCTACAACAGCATGAATCCGGCCTGGAGCGCCGCGGCGGTGGCCGAGGCGCACCGGCTTGGGCTGCGCGCCACCGGCCACGTGCCGGCGTTCAGCAATGCCGATGCCATGATCGAGGCCGGCTACGACGAGCTCACCCACATCAACCAGATCATGCTGGGCTGGGTGCTCGAGCCCGAGGAAGACACCCGGACGCTGCTGCGCCTGACCGCGCTGAAGCGCCTGGACGGTCTGGACCTGGACTCGCCCCGCGTTCGGCGGACGATCGATGCCATCGTCGCCAACGAAGTGGCGGTCGAGCCGACCATCGCCATCCACGAGAACCTGCTGCTCAACCAGCACGGCGAGGTGCCACGTGGCGCCGCCGATTATCTGGAGCACATGCCGGTGGGCGTGCAGCGCGACGCGCGCCGGGCCTGGTCGGACATGTCGGCGCCAGGCGACCGTGAGGCCTATGCCGGGGCATGGCAAACCCTGCTGGCCACGGTCCGGGCGCTGCGCGAGCGGGGCGTGCAGCTGATCCCAGGCACCGACCTGGGCGGCGCGCTGACCTTCCACCGCGAGCTGCAGCTGTTCGAGGAGGTCGGCTTCAGCCGCGCCGAGGCGCTGCGCCTGGCGACCCTGGACATGGCCCGCTACCTGGGGCAGGACCAGTCGCTGGGATCGATCGAGACCGGCAAGCTGGCCGATTTCTTCCTGGTCGCCGGCGACCCGCTGGCCGACCTGCGCACGCTCAAGGCGATCCGCATGGTGGTCAAGGACGGCACCGTCTATTTTCCGCCGCAGATCCATGCCGAGTTCGGCATCCGGCCGTTCGCGACGACGCCGGCGCTGACCTTGCCCCAGCCGGTGGCCGCCCGCTGAGGCGGACCGGTACAGCGCCCCGATCCGGCCCTGCCGGATCGCGTGCCTGGCCCGACCGCCGGACCGCCGCGATCCGCCCGGGTCAGGGGCGGATCGCGCCGGTCACCGAGGACCGGTCAGTCCCAGACCACCCGGGCCTTGAGGACCTTGAGGTCGATGCCGGCCGTGCAGTTCGGAAAGCGCGTCCGGACCCAGTACGAACAGATGCTGTTCTGGCTGTGGACCATGCCCGGGATGCTGACGAAGCTGAACTGGTTGCCGCCCGAGCCGGTGCTGCTCCGCGAAGCCAGCTCGGTGACCACCGGCGCCTCCGCGGTGAACGCAGGCTGGCAGACGCGATACAGCAGGACCTCGACATCCCCGGAAGCGGAGGAGTCGTGGGTCCAGACATCGAAGAAGCGCAGACGCCGGTCGTCGCGGAAATGGATCGGTGCGTCCGCGAACAGGTTGGTTGGCGCGCCTGCAAGGCAGCTGAAATTGAAGTTGCCCTGCGTGGTGTAGGCCGCCTCGTCGCCGAGCAGCATGAAGTCGGTGGCCTGGACGCTGGCCCAGCGGACGTTGCCGCCGCCGACATCCACGGAGGTCTCGATCAGCTCGCGTTCCGCCAGGCGCTCGGCGAGGGGCCGGGTGTCCGGCTCGATGATCAGCCGCTGGATCGGCGGGCCGTCCGGATCGAAGCCGCGGGCGGCCAGTTCGGCCGGGTCGGTGATCCATTCGACCGGTTCGGAGGCTTGCGCGGCGAGGTTGCCGCAAGCCAGCAGGGCGAGGGTGCCCAGTACGGGAATGCTCTTCATGGTCGGGGTCTCCTCAACCCGGGACTTGGATGCGGAAGCCATGCCGGAACAGCCGGTCGGGCATCAGCGTCTGGATGCGCATCTTGTAGATGCGCAGGTCGACATGGCTGGCGGCGCACGCCGTTGCATTGCTGCCGAACACCACCTCCAGCCAGTACTTGCAGTTGAAGTTGTCGGGCACGTCGTTGCCGGCGAACAGGGTCGTGGAGAACTGGCCGCCGGTGCTGGTCAGCGTGGTCCCGACGAGCTGACTGGTGGTTGGATTGACCTGGGTCGGCGACATGCAGGTGCGCTGGACACTGAGCGTCAGGTCCGAGGTCGATGCGCCCTTGACGCCCCACACACGGACCCATTCCAGGACCCGGCTGTCGGGCACCGTGAACGGGTAGCGGATGGTGCGCTCGCCGCCCGCCACGATGTTGTTGCAGTTGTAGGACGACGTGCCGTCGCTGCTGCGATAGCGGGCGCTCGGTGCGGCACGGCGGGCTCCCATCCCCACCTGGGAGCGGAAGTCCTGCGCGTAGAAACCGAGATCGGTGGCGCCGGCGATGGCCTCGGGGTCCTCCTCGACCGCCAGGGCGGCCGGTGCGTGTCCCAGGACCGTCGCGGCCATGGCCAGGGTGATGCATGCCAGTGTCTTCATGGTCGTCTCCGGTTCTCGTCCTAGGGCACCAGGGTGTACTGGATGCGGAACTTCCTGAGGATCAGGTTGCCACCAGCCGGGCAGGTCGTTCCGACCGTTCCGAAGCGCACCCGCGCCCAGTAGGTGCAGTCCTGGGTGTCGGTGACCGGCTGCGGCGTCGCCAGGCTGACCACCTCGGTGAAGCTGCCGGGCGAGCCCGAGCTGGCAAGCTGCGCCAGGATCGTGTTGACCGGCGCCCCGGCCGACAGGTTGGGCAGGCAGCTCTCGAACAGGAAGGAGGCCAGATCGTGGTCGGCCGAGCCGTCGAAGCCCCACATCCGGAAGAAACTGATGCGGGCGTTGTGCGGCACGTGCAGCCGGATGTCCGCGAAGTTCTCCGTGCTGCCGGCCAGGCACCACATCGAACCGGCCGCTGTGCTGGTCGCGTACTCGAGCGTCGAGTTGCGTCCGCGCATCTCGAAGCCCAGGGCGCTGACCCAGCCGGTGGTCGGCAGCACGCCGGCGATGCCGGCATCTGCGGGATCGAACTCGACGTCCAGCGTGGTCTGCGCGTCGGGGGATCCGACGTGCATGCGCCACTCCCCGGTGGCGCCGTTGTCCTGGATCGGCGAAGCCGAAAGGGTTGCGACGGCCAGGGCCGCCGTCAATGACACGATGCCGCTCATGCGCATTCTCCTCTCTGTCTTCCCGGCGAACCGGGTCCCCGCACCGGTCGGCTCGTGGCCGACCGGCGCACCTCCATCAACCTTGGTTACGCGGAAAGGCGGCGGTACATGCCACCCTCGGCGACCGACGGCCCGGGCGGGGCACGTGCGGTGGCGGACAGGCCGGCCCCGGAAACCGCGGCAGGGCGCACGCATCGGCCAGGACCGACGCATCGCCGGACGGAGAGCTGGCTGGCCTGGGGCCCTGCGACGCGGTCGTCCCGCGCGGATTGCGCGATGCCGTGGTCAGGGCAACCGCAGGCCGGGGAGCCAGTGCGCCATCAGCGCGTGCTTGTGGGCCAGCGCCGCCTGCGCGGTCGCCTGGTCGACGGCCAGCAGGCGAAGGTCGTCGCCCTGGCGCAGCTGTCCGGCCAGGTGGCGGTCGGCCCTGACCACCTGCAGCAGGTGCGGATAGCCGCCGGTGGTCTGACCGTCGGCCAGCAGCAGGAACCCCTGGCCATCCGGGGTCCGCTGGATGGCGCCAGGGAACAGCGCCTCGCTGCTGCGCGCCGCCGCCTGGGCGACCTCCGGCAGGCCGCCGCCGGCCAGGGCCAGTCCCATGCGGTCCATGCGCGCGCCGACCCGCAGACCTGCCAGCTCGGCCAGGGTCGCGCCGGCAGGCCAGTCCGGCCCGGGCACCACGCGCAGCGTCCAGCGCCGGGCCAGCGGCGGCCGCAGCTGCCGGGGCGTCTCCAGCAGCGGCAGGGTGCGATCCTCGCCGGTCCAGGCAAGGACGTCGCCGGCCCGCAGCGCACGGCCTTGGTGGCCGCCGACCCCGGCGGGCAGGTAGGTCGAGGTCGAGTCCATGAAGACATCGGCGGCCAACGTCGCGGCCAGCGCCAGGTAGACGCGGGCGCCGGCCAGGCAGGGGCCGATCTCCAGCACGCTGCCCGCGCTCGCCGGCAGCGTCCGGTGCCAGGGCACGGCGCGACCATCCAGGCGCAGCTTCGCCTGGGCGCCGGTCAGGGCGAACCGGGTGGCTGCCGAGAACCGCAACCGGGCCGGGCCCAGGGCGATCTCCAGCGCGCTGGCCCAGGGTGGCCGGCCGACCAGCCGGTTCGCCAGGGCCATCGACAACGGATCGGCCGGACCTCCCAGGGGCACGCCGTGGTGGCGCAGGCCGATCCGGGGTGCGCCCTGGACGGTGGTCTGCGGACCCGCGGCGAGGACCTGCAGGCTCATGGCCCGTCGACCGCTTGCAGGCGGACGGGCTGGCCGGTGTGCAGCAGGAACGGTGGCGTGGCGGCACCGTCGAACAGCGGCCGGCAGATCCGGCCGACCAGCGGCCAGCCGCCCGGGCCGGCAAGGGCGTACAGACCGACCTGGCCGGTGAGCAGTCCGATCGACCCGGCGGCGACGCGCCGGCGCGGCGTCGCCAGTCGCTGCGCCTGCAGCGCCGGATCGACGCCGTCGAGGTAGGCGAAGCCGGGGGTGAATCCGACCAGGTCGACCCGGAGCGGCGAGTCGCACAGGGCCCGGACGATGTCGGCCGCTGCCATGCCCGTCCGTGCCGCGAGATCGTCGAGGTCCGGTCCCGCCTCGCCACCGAAGCGGGCGGGCAGGACCAGGGGCACGGTGGCACGGGTGGCGCGTGGTGCGACACCGGCCAGTTGCGCGTTGAGCAGGGTGCGTGCCTGGTCCAGGCCCAGCCGGGCGAGATCGACCTGTACCGTGACCGTGGTGCGTCCCGTCACCACCTCCGGCCAGTTGCCGCAGGCGCGCAGGTGCAGGGCGATGTCGTGGCGATCGTGGAGGTCGGCGGGTTCGATGCGCAGCGCGTCGTCGCCGCAGGGCCGGATGCGGGTCATGGTGCTCAGCCGCCGGCGCGCACGGCGATGCCGGCCGCCGCAAGTGCTTCGCGCAGCCCGTGTGCCAGCGCCAGCGCCCCGGGGGTGTCCCCATGCAGGCACAGCGTCTGCACGCACAGGCGCAGCCGCTCGCCGGTGCGAGCGATCACCTCGCCCTGCCTGACGATCCGCAGCGCCTGGGCGGCGACCCCCGCCGCCGAGGCCAGCACGGCGCCCGGCAGGGTGCGCGGCGTCAGGCTGCCATCGGCCTCGTAGCTGCGGTCGGCGAAGCCCTCGGCGATGAAGCCCAGGCCGGCATCCGCCGCCGCGACGGCAAATGCGGAGCCCGGCGGGCCCAGCAGCTGCCCGATCCCGGCGTCGGCGGCGACGGCGACGACCAGCCGGGCCGTGGCGAGGTCGGTGGCGGCGACGTTGTACAGCGCCCCGTGCGGCTTGAGATGGCGCACGGTCGCGCCCCGGGCGGCCGCCACCGCCTGCAGGGCCGCGACCTGTGTGGCCAGGGCTGCGGCGAGCGCAGCGGGCGCGATGTCCAGGCGCCGGCGACCGAAACCGGCACGATCCGGATAGGCCGGGTGGGCACCGATGCCGATGTCGCGCTCCTGGGCGAGGGCGATGGTCGCGGCCATCGAGCCGGCATCGCCGGCGTGGCCGCCGCAGGCGATGTTGCAGCGGCTGACCAGCGCGAGCAGGCCGGCATCGAGTGCGCGACCGCCGGTTCCGGGCAGTTCGCCGACATCGGCGTTCAGGCAGATGGTCCCGTTCATGGCCAAACGCCCAATGCCCGCAGCACCAGGCGCAGGCCCAGTCCGATGGTCACCAGCAGCACCGCGGCACCCAGGAGGTTGCTGGCCAGGCCGTTGCGGTGTCGGCCCAGCAGGTCGGCACGGTTCATGGTGTACAGCAGGAAGCCGGCGACCACCGGCAGCAGGATGCCGTTGGCGACCTGGGCGAGGAGGATCAGGCGGACCGGGGAGAGGCCGAGCAGGGCGACCGCCGTGCCGACCAGCAGGACCGCCAGCGCCACGCCCCGGAACAGGGCGCCGCGTGGCGGTCGGCCGGCGACCTCGGCGACCGCGTAGGCAGCCGCCAGGGGGGCGGTGATGGCGCTGGTCAGGCCGGCCGCGAACAGGCCGGCGCCGACCAGCCAGCGTGCCGCGGGCCCGAACGCCGGTTCGATCGAACCCGCCAGATCGGCACCGCTGGCCACGGTCGCGCCGGTGCCGAACACGGTCGCGGCGGCGGTGGCCAGGATGAGGATCGAGACCAGGCCGCCCAGTCCGACGCTGGCGCCGGTGTCGATCCGCGCTGCGGCCAGGGCGTCGTCATCGCTCGCGGACCAGCGCTCGCGCGCCGCCGCGGCATGCAGGAATAGGTTGTAAGGCACGATCGTGGTACCGATCAGGGCGACCGCGGTGAGCAGCCCTCCGGCCGGCACCTTCGGCACCAGGCCGGTGAACAGCGCCGAGAGATCGGGTCGGACCAGTACCGCGCCGCCGGCGAAGGCCAGGGCCATGACCGCGACCAGGACCAGCAGCACACGCTCGATACGACGGTAGCTGGCGCTCATCAGCGCTGGAGCCGCCAACAGGGCCAGCACGGCCACCACGAGCCTGCGATCGACAGGCCCGACCAGGGCCTCGACGCCCAGGGACGCGCCGGTCAGGTTGCCGGCCTGGTAGGCGCTGTTGCCGATGCCCAGCGCGACCAGCACCAGCAGCGCAACAGCCCAGCGCAGCGGGCGGGCGCCGGCGCCGGCCATCAGCGCCTCGCCCAGGCCCAGCCGGGCCCCGACACCCAGCCGCGCCGACATCTCCTGCAACACCACGGTCGCCACGGTGGCGAACACCAGGGCCCACACCAGGGCCATGCCGAAGTCGGCGCCCGCCACGGTGCAGGCGGTGACCGTGCCGGGCCCGATGAAGGCGGCGGCGACCAGGGCACCGGGACCGATGGACAGCTTGGCCATGGGGAGTCGGGGCGGGGAGAGGCGCAAGCCTAGCAGGCTGGTGAAACGGCTCCTCCCTGCAGCGGTCCGGGACGGCCGCCTGGCGTTGCGACCGGACGAAGGCTGGCGTCGTCCGGCGCGTGTCCGGACATGCGCGGGCCGGGCGCGCAGAGACACCGAACGGGATGCTTGCCCCGCAACACATTGTCGATGGGTCTTCCCCGGACCTCGCGCGCGCTGCCCCTGGGATCCCTGGCCGCCAGCCGGCATCGCCGGTGGGCGCGACAGCGACGTCGAAACCGCGCTACCTTCCGGAAATCGAGTCCCGCCCTGCTGGCATCGGGGTGCGAATGGACTTGCCAGACGCCCGGCGATCCGGGTCCCTTGCCATCGGCGGGAAGCAGCGGTGAGTTGCGAGCGATCGGGTCCGGCGTCCGGCATCCAGGCGAAGCGGCCAGCGCCTGCATCGCGCGTCCTGCGCGCGCCTGGCCTGACCGGTTGGCTGTTGCTTGCGCTTGTGCTGTCCTCGTGCAGGACGTCGCGCGAAGGCGAGTGGTACAGCGAGTGGGACCGCGCGGGCGCCTGCCGGGCGCCGGGCGTGCACGCGCCCTGGGGAACGACGCCGGCGGGCACCCGCCTTGGCGCGTGCCAGGGCCACGAGGGTCGCTACCTGTGGGTGCTCTACGTGGCCGACTGGTGCGGCGCCAGCCGGCAACAGCAAGCCTGGGCGGCGCAGGCGTTCCGCGCGTTTCCCGAGGCTGCGTCCGTCGCCGTGGTGATGACCGGCGGTGCACAGGTCTTCCAGGCGGCGACGCCGGCCGATGCGCTCGCCTGGAGCGTCGCGCTTGGCGTGCCCGCCGACCGGGTGGCGGTGGAGGAGGACAGCACGCGGACGGTACCGCAGCATCTGCTGCTGGGGCCGGATGGCCGCACGCTCTGGCGGTATGTCGGGGTGCTCGAGGCCGACCGGATGGTCGGGGTGCTCGAGGATTTCCGCAGCGGCCGACGACGCCCCGGTATCAGGTGACCGGGCCATGACGCCGCAGGCCGGGGGTGCGGAGCGGCCCGGGCGCATCGCCGCCCGCCATTCGCGTCCCGGCGCGTCTTGCCGGGGCGCGCGGGAGTGGTGCAGTCTCGGGGCATGGCCGACCAACCACTGACCCTGATCGATCCCGCCCGGGGGCCGGGCGATCCGCCCTGGCAGGGGGTGGACGATCCCGTCATGGGCGGACGCTCGCGGGGGCGGGTCGTGTTCGAGTCGGGCGTGATGCGCTTCCTGGGCGAGCTGTCCTTGGCGGGTGGCGGCGGCTTCTCGTCGGTGCGCACCGTGGGCCGGACCTGGAACCTGACGGGGCGATCCGCGCTGCTGCTGACCGTGCGGGGGGACGGGCGCGAGTACCAGGTGCGCCTTCACGACGGTGCGCTCTGGCAGGGCCGTCGCGTCGGTCATGGCTTCCGGTTCGTCGCCCATGCCGGGCCATGGCAACAGGTCGAGGTCGAGCTGGATGCGCTGGTGCCGGTCTGCCGGGGCGAAGAGGTGCCGGCGCCGCGCCTGGATCGCAGCCGCGTGCTCGACCTTGGCCTGCTGATCGCCGATCGCCGCGCCGGCCCGTTCTCGCTGGAGGTGGCCGGCATCCAGGCGCGCTGACGGCGCGCCCCGGACGCAGTCGATGCTTCAGGTGGCCTGCCGGGTGACCTTGTCGAGCAGGCCCATGCCCACCGCGGAGAGTACGAAGGTCAGGTGGATGACCACGTACCAGAGCAGCTTGTCGCTCTCCGTGCCGGGCACGTTCATGAACACCTTGAGCAGGTGGATCGAGGAGATCGCCACGATCGAGGAGGCGACCTTGTTCTTGAGGCTGGTGTAGTCCATCTTGCCCAGCCAGCCCAGCTTCTGGCCGTCGCCGGCGGCGGTGTCCAGGCGCGACACGAAGCTCTCGTAGCTGGACAGCATCACCATCACCAGCAGGCCGCCGACCAGGGCGAGGTCGATCAGCGAGAGCACCACCAGCACCAGGTCGGCCTCGGCCATCTCGAACACCCGAGGCAGGACGTGGAACACCTCCTGGAAGAACTTCAGTCCGAGCGCCAGCACCGCAAGGCTCAGGCCCAGGTAGATCGGCGCCAGGATCCAGCGGGCGGCATACAGGGTGCGTTCGACCAGGCGTTCGATCATGGCGGCCGGCAGTCCGGGGCGCGGTTGGGGGCGCCATTCTAGGCGGGCCGGCCACGCCAGGGCAGGGGCCGGAAGTCCCGGGTCGGCGATTGCGCCTTCACGCGGCCGGGTGCACCCTGAGGTCCCCAGGCCACAGGCGACCCCGACCATGACCCCAGGCAACCGGGCCCGTGCGCACGACTTCGACCCCGAGGTCCTGATCGCCTTCGATGCCTACGTCCATGGCGAGCTCGACCGCCGCGGCTTCCTGCGCCGGCTCGGGCAACTGGTCGGCGGCGCCGCCGCGGCCGGCGTGGCGGCGGCGCTGATGCCGCGCTTCGTCCAGGCCCGGCAGGTCGACGAGGACGATCCCCGCATCGAGGCCGGCCACGTGGCCTTCGACGCGCCTGCCGGCCACGGCGAAGGCCGCGGTTACCTGGTGCGCCCGGCGGACGCCGCCGGGCCGCTGCCGCTGGTGCTGGTCGCCCACGAGAACCGCGGGCTGAACCCGCACATCGAGGACGTCGCCCGGCGACTGGCGCTGGCCGGCTACATCGCCTTCGCGCCGGACGCCCTGCATCCGCTCGGCGGTTACCCGGGCGACGAGGACCAGGCCCGCGCGCTGTTCGCCACCCTGGACCAGGACCGGACCCGGCAGGACTTCCTGGCCGCCGTCGATCACCTGGCGGCCGTCCCGGGCGGCAACGGCCGGCTGGGCGCGGTCGGCTTCTGCTGGGGCGGCGCGATGGTCAACTTCCTGGCCACCCGGGTCCCGGCGCTGCGCGCCGCGGTGCCCTTCTACGGGGGACCGGCACCGCTCGACGCGGTAGACGCGATCCGTGCCGAGCTGCTGGTGGTGCTGGCCAGCGACGACCCCCGGGTCAATGCGACCTGGCCCGGCTACCGCGATGCGCTGGACGCCGCCGGCGTGACCTGGGCGCTGTACCAGCCCGAGGACACCCTGCACGGCTTCCACAACGACACCACGCCGCGCCACGCGCCGGCGCCGGCACGCGAGGCCTGGGCCCGGACGCTGGCGCTGTTCGAACGCACCCTGCGCTGAGCGGCGCGGGCGGGGCGCGGATCCAGGGAGGTCGGCGACCGACCGCCGCCCCTTGGTCAGTCGGTGCCGGTCGGGCGCCCGTGGGCCGCGGTCGCGGCTGGGTCCCGGCCCCGGCCGAGCAAGGCCAGCATCGGCAGCGCCGCCAGCAGGGCGACCGTCGCCAGCAGCAGTGCCAGCAGCCACTGGCCGGGCGACAGCGCCTGGACCTTGAGCAGTCCGCTCGCCGCCGGCGCCTGGGCCAGCGCCAGGCTGGCCAGGGTGGCCAGCACCAGCCTGCGCGTCTCGCGGGCGCGCCACCCGGTCAGCAGGACCAGGTAGCCGGCAAAGGCGAGCAGCAGCGTGGCGAGCGCCAGGCCGCGCGCGCCGTCGACCGAAGTGGCTTCGCCCGAAAGGGGGCCGGCGCCGGCCAGGCCCAGCCGGTAGGCGGATACGACAACGGCGGTCGCCACGGCGCCGGCGAGCACCAGGCGGGCGAGCGTGCCGCGTGGCAACAGCAGGTGCCGGCCGCTCACCGGCGGCTGCCCGGCGGGCAGGGCGCCGGCCGCCTGCTGGAAGGCAAGCAGCGCCGTCGGGTGGATCACCAGTTCCAGCCAGACGACGTGGATCGGCAGGAACAGCAGGGGCTGGCCCAGCAGCGGAACCAGCGCCGCGCTGGCCACGAACGGCACGTGCACCAGCAGCAGGTAGACGAAGGCCAGCTGCAGGTTGCGGAACAGTTGCCGGCCCTCGCCGACCGCCCCGACCAGGGTGCCGAAGTCGTCGTCGAGCAGGACGATGTCGGCGACCTCGCGTGCCGGCCGGGTACCGCGTTCGCCCATGGCGATGCCGATGTCCGCCGCCTGCAGGGCGGGGACATCGTTGACGCCATCGCCGGTCACCGCGACCGTGTGTCCGGCTTCCTGCAGGGCCTGGACCAGTGCCAGCTTGTACCCGGGCGAGGCCCGCGCCACGACGTCGGCATCGGTCAGCGTGGCCAGGGCCGGTCCGGACTCACCGTCGGCGGTCACCACCGCGGGCCGGCCACCGCCCAGGCCGACCTCGCGGGCGATCGCCGCGGCGGTGGCGGGATGGTCGCCGGTCACCATCACCACCCGGATGCCGGCGGCCAGGCAGGCCTGGATCGCTTCCCGGACACCGGCGCGCAGCGGATCGGCGAAGGCCAGCAGGCCGACCGGTTCGAAGCCGGATTCGGGTTCCAGGGCGGGGTCCGCGTCCGCTGCCAGCGGCTGGCGGGCACAGGCGATCACCTTGGCGCCGCCGCCGGCGAGTGCCTGGACCCGGTCGCGCCAGCGGTCCCGGGACCGGGGGTCGATCGGACAACGCGCCAGCACGGTTTCCGGGGCGCCCTTCAGCACGCCGAGCCGCGAGCCGTCCGGCAGACGCAGCAGGGCGTACTCCCTGCGCCGGTCCTCGGAGAACAGCACACCGCCGAGCCGCGTGCCGGAGCGCGCGCCGGTGGCGGCAGCCAGCGCCAGGTCCACCGGGTCGACGCTGTCCTCGCGCAGCGAGGCGGCCACCAGCGCCAGCAGGCCCTCCGCGTCCATGTCCGGCGAGGGTTCGCAGCCCGACAGGACCAGGTGGCCCTCGGTGAGGGTGCCGGTCTTGTCCGTGCACAGGGCGCTGACCCGGCCGATGTTCTCGACCGCGACGGCGCGTCGCACCAGCGCCTTGCGTCGCGCCAGCCGAAACACGCCAACGCCCAGGAACACGGTGAGCACGACCGGGAACTCCTCGGGCAGGGCGGCGACCGCCAGGGTCAGCGCGCTCAGCAGCGCGTCGAGCGCCCCGTGGCCCTGGGTCAGGCGCACGCCAGCGAGCAGCAGGCACAGCGCGATCGCCGCGTACACCATGGCGCGCACCAGGCGCGCCACGGCCAGCTGCAACGGCGTGCGGGCGCGGCCGCCGGCGCGGGCGAGGGCGGCGATCTCGCCGTAGCGGGTGTCGCGACCGGTCTCGACGACCCGCAGCCGGGCGGACCCGGAAAGCAGGCGGGTACCGGCCAGTGCCCAGTGCCCGGGGGCCGCGGCATCGGCGTCGGCCACGGCCAAGGCCTGTTTGCGCACCGGCAGCGACTCGCCGGACAGCGAGGATTCGTCGAACTGCAGGTCGTGCCCGGACAGCACCAGGGCGTCGGCCGGGCACCAGTCGCCGGCGTCCAGTCCGATCAGGTCGCCGGGCACCAGCTCGCGCGCCGGCAGCCGCTGCCATGCGCCGTCCCGCAGCACCTGCGCGTCCGCCGCCAGGCGGCTGGCCAGGCCCTCGGTCGAGGCCTGCGTCCGTCGATGCAGCCAGGCGTCCATGCCCAGCAGCGGAACGATGGCGAGCAGCAGCACGACCGCTTCGAAACGGTCGCCGACGGCCAGGAACAGGGCGCTGGTCGCCAGCAGGAACCACGGCATCGGATCCCGCGCGGCGTCGAGCAGGGCCTGCCAGGCATGAGCCGGGACATCGGCGACGACATCGTTGCTGCCGTAGCGCTGACGTCGCACCGACACCTGGGCGCTGTCCAGACCCTCGTCGCCGGCGAGTCCGGCGAGCCGCTCCCGGGGTATCGGCCGCTGGCTCACCGCAACCGGTCCGGCCGGTCGCCGCAGGTGGCCGCCAACGCAAGGTCGCCCGGACGCGGAGAACCGCTGCGGAGCAGCCCTGGCCTGTGCGATCCCATGGTCGTCAGCTTAGCCTGCCTTGCCTGCGCGCCACCTGCGCCTGCCGCCGAACGATGCACCCGCGCACGGCGTCCTGTCCGTGGCCGGCCTTGCCTCCGACGCGGACACGTCGCCGCCGTCCTGCACGGCGCGCGCCGCGTCCTCGCGGCGCAACGGTGCAGCAGGGACCCCGGGGGCGCGAAAAGGGCGCGCGCGTCATCCGGGTCCTGGTCGCACCCGCAGGTCCTGGTGCGGGTCCGGCGTGCCGCCCTGATCCGGATCAGGGCGCCGTTCGCGACACCCGCGCACCATGCGCCGTGCCCGCACCGGGCCCAGTCACAGGAGATCCGCGCATGGAGTACCGCATCCCCCTCGCCGGCATGCCGCCGCCGGCCGAACTGCTCAGACAGGCGCTGGTCGAGGCCGATCCGGCGGCGATCGCCGACCTGGAGCGCGGTGGGGGCGCCTTGCGCGTCGCCACCTCGCTGACGCACCGCGACCTGCTGGCGCTGCTGCAAGGCGCGGGCATCGCCGTGGCGGCCGACCAGCTCATGCTGTCGCCGTCGGTGTGCTGCGGCGGCTGTTCGGGCTGAGCCGCCGCCCGCGGGACGGACCGCCCCGGCCTGCCGGGACGGTGAGTGAACCCGCGCAGGCCGATGGCCGGGGCACTGCCGGCGGGTCGGGCGATCGACGCGTGGCCGGCGCTGCGGGGCGGGACGGGCCGGCCCGGGATGGACGGACCGGGCGCCGCCGGCCACCATGAGCGCCCAGGACCGGCTCGATGCCGGCTCCACAGCTGCCGCGACCGAACGGAATCCCCCGCATGCCCACCATCCTCATAACCGGCGCCAACCGCGGAATCGGCCTGGCCCTGACCCAGCGCTACCGCGAGCGCGGCGACCGCGTCATCGCGGTGTGCCGGCATTCCAGTGCGGCGCTTGCCGCCACCGGCGCACAGGTCGAACCGGGCGTCGACGTCACCGACGACCACGCCGTCGCCGCCCTGGCCGGCCGCCTGGCAGGCCAGCCGATCGACGTGCTGGTGCTCAATGCCGGTGTTCTCGAGCGCGACCGCCTCGGCGAGATCGATGCCGCGGGGCTGGCGGCGATGCGACGGCAGTTCGAGGTCAACGCACTGGCGCCGCTGCGCGTGGTCCAGGCCCTGGCCGGCAACCTGGGTCCGGGCGGTCGCATCGGCATCATCACCAGCCGCATGGGCTCGATGGCCGACAACGGTTCCGGCGGCTACTACGGTTACCGGGCCTCCAAGGCGGCGGTCAATGCCATCGGCCGCTCCCTGGCCATGGACCTCAGGGACCGCGGCATCGCCGTCTTCCTGCTGCACCCGGGCTTCGTCGCCACCGACATGGTCGGCGGCCGGGGCGACATCGCCCCCGCGCAGGCGGCGGCCAACCTGGTGGCCCGCCTGGATGGCCTGGGGCCGGAGCAGACCGGCAGCTTCTGGCACGCCGACGGCACCCCGCTGCCCTGGTAGCCGCACCGGATGCCGGCAGCGCCGCGTCGTCGGCTGTAGATTGGCGGCGTGCAGGACAGCCGGGAGGCAGCGGCATGGACGCTACGGCGGGTACCGAGGATGTCCAGGCGCGCCTGCGGGCGATCCGGGCGCTGTACCTCGACCGTGTGTGGCGCGGCGCGCTGGCGCTTGCGCTGGTCGGCGTGCCCGCCTCGCTGCTGCGCATTCCCGACCTGGGCTGGCAGCCGACCATGCTGGTGCATGTGGCCCTGCTGCTCCTGACCGTGGCGGTCAACCTGCGACTGCACGCGCTCGGCCCCCGCTTCAAGGGCCACCTGCTGGTCGCGGTGTTCTGGATCACCGGGATCAGCGGGTTGCTCAACTTCGGCATGCTGGCCGCCTCGCTCTGGTTCCTCGCGTTCGCCGCAATGGTGGCGGGCACCCTGCACTCGCTGCGCGCGGGCCTGGCCACCGCCCTGCTGGCACTGGCGGCGATCGCGCTGGCCGGCGTCGGCTACAGCCTGGGCTACCTGCAGATGTCCGTGGACGCCTCCGCCTACGTGCTGCAGCCGGGTGCCTGGCTGAATCTCACGATCGGTTTCGGCCTGGTGCTGATGGTGATGCTGGTCGGCCTGGGCAGCTACCAGGCGTCGGTGATGGGCCTGGTCTCGGAGATCGATGCCCAGCGCGATGAGATCTTCAGGCTCGCCAGCCACGACGAGCTGACCGGACTGCCGACCCTGCGCCTGGCCAACGACCGGGTCGACATGGCGCTGCGCGGGGCGGGCCGGACCGGACAGTCGATGGCGCTGCTGTTCATCGACCTGGACCGCTTCAAGTCGGTCAACGACCGTCACGGTCACGAAGCCGGCGACGCCGTCCTGCGCGAGGTCGCCCGTCGCCTTTCGGGCCTGTTGCGGCCGGGCGATACCGCTGCGCGCATCGGCGGCGACGAGTTCCTGGTCCTGCTGGCGCCGCCGACCGGCCGCGAGGAGGCCGCCGCGCTCGCGAGGCGGATCGCCGAGGCGCTTGCCTGGCCGCTGGCCTGGCAGGGCCAGACGTTGCGGATCGGCGCGAGCATCGGCGTCGCGGTGCACCCGGAAGATGGCGACACGGCGCTGCTCCTGCGCCGCCATGCCGACGCGGACATGTACCGGGACAAGCGCAACCGGAACAACGGCAGTGGTTGCTGACCGCTGATCGGGGACCGGGGACGGGGGAGCAGGGAGGAGGGAGGAAGGAGGAGAGGACTCGCTGGCGGTGCGGGGCGAGCGGTTCGCGTCGGGGCGGCTGGCCTCGACCGCCACGGCATCCGCCGCGCTCGGGGCGCAGCCGGCTTGACCGTGCCGGCAGGGCCGGCCCAGCATGGCGCGGAACCCGTGGAGCCCACCTGCCATGCATCGTCTGTGCCTGTGTCTCGTCGTGTGCCTGTTGCCGGTTGCCGCCGCCTGGCCTGCGGCCGGTGCGCCGCCCGGGACAGGCGGCCCCGCCGCACTGGTCCGGATCGCCGACGCCCTGGCGACCTTGCGGCGTCCCCAACCGGGCGAGGAGGGCGTGGTCGACCATGGCGCCGATGCCGTCGCCGCGCGCCGGGCCATGCTGCGCCGCCTGCAGGCCGAGCACGCCACCCTCGATCCCTCGACCTGGTCCCGCCCGGACCAGGTCGACTGGCTGGCGCTGCGGGGACAGCTCGACGAACACGATTTCCTGCTGCACGTACAGCAACCCTGGGCGCGCGACCCGGGCTTCTATGCCGACCAGCTGCTGCGCCCCGCCTTCACCGCGCTGCCGACGCCGCCCGACCAGGTCGACACGCTGGAAACGGCGCTGCGGCGGGTTCCGGCCCTGCTCGCCGCCGCCCGACGGAACCTCGACCCGGCCCTGGTGCCTGCCGATTTCGCGCGCCTTGCGCTGTTCAACCTCGAACACGCCGACGGCGTCGGCCACGGCCACCCGTACCGGGCGGTGCCGCCTGCCGGCATCCTGGGCTGGTACGACGACCTGCTCGGCCGCGCCCGGCAGCAGCAGCCCGCGCTGGTGCCCGGGATCGAGGCGGCACGCGCGGCGATCGTGGCGTTCCGCGACTGGCTGGCAGGACAGGCACCGGCGATGACCGCGCCGGCCGGCTTCGGCGAGCGCCTGTTCGACTGGTACCTGCGCCACGTCAAGTACATGCCCTACCGGGCGCGCGAGATCGAGCGGCTCGGCCAGCGCGAGCTGGAGCGGGTCTGGGCGGCGCGGGCGCTGGAGCGCCATCGCAACCGCGACCTGCCCGAGCTCGAGCCCGCGGCCGACCGGGCCGACTACGAGGCGCGCGTCGCCGCCGTCGATGCCGACATCCGCGCCTTCCTGAGCGAGCAGGAGATCATCACCGTGCCCGCCCTGGTGCCGGGCGACTTCCGCCAGGTCGGCTTCAACGTGCCCTGGATCGAGCGGCCGGGCGGGCCGAACTTCTGGGAGCACGTGCAGTACCGCGACCCCTCGCCCGACCACTGGCACGCGGTGATCCCGGGCCACCGTTTCGATGCGCTGGTGCTGGCGGCGAACCGCCATCCGGTGCGCAGGCACCTGCGCGACGGCGGACGGGCCGAGGGCTGGGCCCTGTACCTGGAGGAAGCGGGATTGCAGCTTGGCTTCTACGATCGCACAGGGCGCGCGCGCGCCCGCGAGCTGATCTGGGACTTCGCCATCTTCCGGGCGGCCCGGACCATCGGCGACGTGCGCCTGCAGCTCAACGAGATCGACAGCCGGCAGGCCGCCGCCTACTGGCGCAGCCTGACGCCCAACCTGGACGCCGACGTCGCCCGGGTCGACGCCGAGATCTACCTGCGCCGGCCGCCCGGCTACGGACTGGGCTACACGGTCGGCGCCTTCCAGATGCAGAAGCTGCTGGGCGAGCGCGCCCGGCAGCTCGGCGACGACTTCGTGCTGCAGGCGTTCCACGACGCCTTCATGGCCGCAGGCGGCGTTCCCATCGCGCTGTTCCGCTACGAACTGACCGGGTTCGACGACGAGGTGCGCCCGCTCTGGCGGCGGCCGGAGTTGGCCCGGCTGCTGGCCGAGGGCGAGGCGGCATCCGACCCGTCGCGCCCGCAAGCGGCCGACTGAGCATCGGCCGCGTGCCCGCCACCGGCCTGCCCGGGCCGGACCGTTGGCGGCGCTGATCGCCCGGCCCGCTCGCCGCCGATCGATGGCGGAGCCGGGCCACGGCGGCGCCGGCAGCGAAGATCGGAAGAATCCGATCCGGCAGCGCGGCGGGATCGGACGCCCGGGTCGCCTGCGGCGGGCATCCTGAAAGCCTGTCGGGTTGCCACGCGGGGTCAGGGTCATGAGTACGGTAGGGTCGCCGGCCCAGGTGGCGACGGTCCACCTGAGCGTGCGGGGCTGTCATCGGAAGCCCGCCTTCCTGGATGACCGCGACCGCGCATGCCTGCACGCCCTGGCCACCGGCCTGTCCAGGCGCCAGGCGGTGGCCGTGCATGCCTATCTGCTGATGGACGACCGCATCCACCTGCTGGCCAGCGCGGCCGATCCTGGCGCCGTGGTCCGCCTGCTGCGCCACCTGCTCGCCTGCCATGACCTGGCGTGGCGGCGGCGCCACGGACGTCCGGCACCGGCCTGGCTGCGGCAGGCACGCGCGAACCGGGTCGACTCGATCAGGCAACTGTTCGTCCTGCACCGCTTCCTCGAGCGCCTGCCGGTCGCCAGCGGCCTGGCGCAGGCGCCGGTCAACTACCGCTGGTCGAGCGCGCGCGCCAGCCTGGGTTGCCGGCACGATCCCCTGCTGACCGCGCATCCGGCCTTCCTGGCCCTGGCGGCGACACCCGCCCAGCGCGCCCTGGCCTGGTCGGCGTGGCTGGGCCGGGAGGAGGGCGGCCGGCCCCGGCGCCTGGGGTCCTGCCTGCTGAGGGAACGGGCCCTCGGGCAACCCGGATTCGCCCTGCTGCTGGCGCGCTGGCGGACCGACGCGAAGGCCGGCACCGTGGCGCCGGCGATCAGGGTGGCTGTGGGTCGCGCCGCACCAGCCAGAGCGCGAACAGCGCCGCCGTCACGAACATGACCAGGCTGTAGATGGCTGCGGGGATGGCCATGGCCGGACTGGCCAGCACGTTGAGCGCGATGTAGATGGCCAGGGTGCCGTTGTGGATGCCGATTTCCATGGCGATCGCGATCGCCTGCCGGCGCGGCAGGCGCAGGGCCAGCGGCGCCGCATAGCCGGTGCCCATGCTGGCCAGGTTGAAGGCCAGGCAGGCGAGCCCGACCGCGCCGAGGTAGGCGAGCAGGGTGCTCCAGGCCTGCGCCACGGCAGCCGCCACCAGCAGGGCCAGCACCAGCACCGACAGCACGCGCACCGGCCGTTCCATGGCCGCCGCGAAGCCGGGCGCCGACGCCCGCAGGCCCATGCCCAGGCTCACCGGCACGATGATGATCACCGCCACCTCGACGATCTTGGAGACCGGTGGCGGCACGTACTGACCCTGTCCCAGGAAGAACGCCAGCGACAGGTTGAGGATCAGCGGCAGGGTGAGCAGGCACAGCAGCGAGTTCACCGCGGTGAGGGTGATGTTGAGGGCGACGTCGCCGCGCGCGAGGTGGCTGTAGATGTTGGCCGCGGCGCCGCCGGGCGAAGCCGCCAGCAGCATCAGGCCCACCGCCAGTTCCGGCGGCAGACGCAGCAGCAGGGCCAGGCCGAGCGCGACCCAGGGCAGCACGCCGGTCTGCAGGAACAGGCCGATCAGCACGGCCCGCGGATAGCGGGCGATGCGCCGGAAGTCCGCTGCCGTGAGGCCCAGTCCCAGCCCGAACATGATCACCGCCAGCGCCAGCGGCAGCAGCACGGTGGTCAGCAGTGTCGCCTGCATGCATCGTCTCCGTCGGATCCCGCGTGGATCGGCTGCCGGCGGGCAGCCTGGCCGGCGCGAAGCTGGCCCGGCCCATGCCGACCTGGCGATGGGGCCTGTCCGGTCAGGGTGCTGCCGCCAGCGCCTCCAGGTGGGCAAGGATGCCATGACCCCGCGCGACCGCGGGGGGCGTCCAGCCTTCTCCGGAGCCAGCCAGCAGGGTGTCGCCTGGGCCAAGGTTCGCGCCTGGCCAGCCCAGTTCGCCGGCGAGCAGGTACAGCAGCCAGCACACGGTGGCGCCCCGGATCACGGGCGGCCTCCAGCCGGGCAGGGCGACGCGCTGCAGCCGGCCGCACAGGTTGGCGTCGCGCCACATGAGATTCAGCACCCGGGCCGGGGCGGTGTCGGGGCGGACGTCGACCGGCGCACTGCCCCCGAAGCGGACCTCATCGCCCGCAGCCGACAACGTCCGGATGGCCGTCCCGACGCGCAGCGACAGCGGGCCGCCTTCTACCAGCATCAGGTGACGGGCGACGCCGGGCAGGATCGAGAAAGGACCCGGGCCGTCGATGTCGGCCAGCGAGAGGCGCCAGTCCCAGTCCGGCAGCTGGCCATCGATGTCGCCGTCGCGACCGGCCGCTGCGATCACGCGGGTCGACCCGCCACCATTGCGCCAGCGCTCGAGGCGATAGCCGGCGGCGGGCAGCACCCTCATGTCACCGACCCCGCCGTCCCGCCGCCGGAGCGATGGCCGACAGGCGGCCGATGGCCCCTCGCGAATCGCCGACGGGTGCCTGCTCCGGGCAGGCTTCGCCCTCCAGGCAGGCGTCGCCCTCCAGGCGCGGAACTGGCGCCGGCGTCCGGCGCAGTCCGTGAGCATCGGGTTTCAAGTGCCCCACCGCTTCTCCGTGCAGTTGCAACCGCGGGTCCCGGCGCCGGCGCGTGGCGACGCGCGCAGGCCGGACCGCACCAGTGTCGCCGTCGAGGCTCCGTAATGCCACCTCGATCGCTGCCATCGGCGCCGGGCGCCGGCATCCCCGTCTCCCTGGTCCAGGGCGGCCGGTGCCGATCCGGCGGCGGCACGCCCCGCGCGCGGGGCGACAGCGAGGGCACCGGTCAGCCGGCGCGGCTGCCGGCGGTCAGGTACCCAGGATCCCGTCGGCCAGGTCCGGACACGCCAGGCGCACCCGGCCACCGATGCGATCGGCGAGCTGGCGGTCGAGTGCCGTGCGGTCCAGACCGATCTCGCTGGCGAAACCGCCCAGCGACATCCGGGCGATCGTCGCGTAGCCCAGCAGCCGACCACATTCGTCCTGGCCGGCAGGACCCGCCAGACGGACATCCAGGTAGCGCGCGGCGATGTCCACGTAACAGGCCTGGAATGCCCGGGCGGCTTCCGGACGCGCGTCCGGCGAGTTGCCGGACCGTCCCACCGCGAAACCGACCACGATGCTGCAGGCATGGGTCGGGTTCTCGCCACGGCCGGCGAGGTCCCAGGCCGTCTGCAACCGGTCGGCGTAGTCAGGGGGGAAGTCCGGCGTCGCGCTGCCGCCACAGGCGGCGAGCAGGACGGCGACGATCGGCAGGGCCGACAGCGGGCGCAAAAGGGGCATTACGGGCTCCATGGGCTGGGATCGACCCCGACAGCAACGCAGGCCGCGCGTCCGGACTGTCAGCAGGTGCCCGGTGCCGGCGACTCCCCGGTCCGGGAATCGCCCGCCAGCCGGGGGATCCGGACGCGCCGACCCGCCGGACTGGTTCACGGCGACCTCCGCAGCGGCGCCCGGAGCCGGGCTGCGTGGCCTGCGACGGGGCGATCGGGCGCTGCGATCCCCGGCGACGTCGCGATGAGCGGCCGGTCGCGGGCGAGAAGCCCCGCGGCCAGGCGCGTTGGCCGCGGGGCAGGACGATGGCCGGTGCCCGATGCCGGTTCAGTGCAGGCGGAACACCACCGGCACCTGCACCCAGGCCGCCACCGGCCGGCCCTGCTCGATCGCCGGCTGGAAGCGCCAGGTGCGCACCGCCGCCAGGGCCGCCTGGTCGAGTTCGCGATGGCCGCTGCTGGCCGCGACCGTGACCGAACGGACCTGGCCGTCGGCCGCCACCAGGACCCGGAGCACGGTCTCGCCCTGGAACCCGCGGATGCGCGCGGTGGCCGGATAGCGCGGTTCGCGCACGCGCTCGTAGGCGACACCGCGATCTGCGGGCGCCGCGGCGGGCATCGCGCCCCGATCAGGGCCGACCAGCGGCAACGGATCCGCCGTCGGAAGGTTGCTTGCCACCGGGCTCGGCAGCGACGGCCCTGGCAGGACTTCGGCCAGGCGCGGTGCCGGTCGTGGCGCCGGCACCAGCGCCGGCGTCGCCTCCTCGATCGCCGCCACCGGAACGGCTGGCACCTCGATCGGCGGGGGTTCGACGATCTCGACGCTCATCACGGGTGCAGGACGGACCGGTGTGGTCGTCGAGGTCGGCACCGTGGCTGCCATCAGGAGCAGGGCGGCTGCGACCCCATGCAGGTTGAAGGCGGCCGACAGCGCCCCGACGCGGGGCCAGCGAACCGGTTCGGACACGAGACTGCGAACGCTCATGACGATGCTCCCGTTGTTCGGCGTCCCTGCCCGTGGCTCCTGGCCCCACTCATACGCCGGCGATCGCGCGCTGCCCATCCGGAAACGCCAGTCCGTTTGGCGTCCGCTCAGCTTTCCGGGGCAGGCAGCCAGGGCGCGGCCGCAACCGGCCCGAGCCATGGCCCGGGCACGCGCGGGGCCATGCCCGGGTCGCCCGCGCGACCATGCCGCCTCCTGTCCGTCACGTGCGAGCCGTGCATGGACAAGGCCAGGAAGCGGCAACGGAACATTTACGTCGACTGCACGGGGCAAGGCTATGCTGCGCGCCCCGTGCCCGCCGCGAGCCGCGATGCCCATGCCCGCCCAGCCCCGCCACTGCCTCCTGCTGCTGATGGCTGCGGCCGTTGCCGCGCTGGTGACCGCGCCGCACGCCCGGGCGAGCGGGGAAACACCGGCGCAGTCCGACACGGTGCTGGCCACGGTGCTGGTCACCGGCGACCAGCCCGGGCCGGGACTGTGGCGGATCCGCAAGGGGGACAACAGCTTCTGGCTGCTGGGCACGGTGTCGCCCCTGCCGCGGCGGATGCGCTGGATGTCGGACGAGGTCGAGGGTCGCATCGCGCTGTCGCAGGTCGTCATCTTCCCGCCGACGCTGCGCTTCGAGAGCGGCATCGGCCGGGTCCGCGGCCTGTTCCTGCTGCCCTCCCTGCTGAAGGCCAGGAACAATCCGGAGGGCGTCCTTCTTGCCGATCTGCTGCCGCCAGAGCTGTACTCGCGCTGGCAGGCACTCAAGGCCCGGCACATGCCCCGCAACCGCAGCGTCGAACGCTGGCGCCCGCTGTTCGCCGCCGACCGACTGTATTCCGAGGCGATCAAGGGCGAGGGCCTGCGGGCAGGGGGCGTTGTCGGGCCCGTGGTGGAACGCGCCGCCCGGCGCAACGACGTGCCGACCGAGCAGCCCGCCGTCGAGATCCGCATCGAGGACCCGCGCGGCCTGCTGCGACGCTTCTCGCAGACGGCGCTTGCCGACACCGAGTGCCTGGATCTGACCATGGCGCGCCTGGAGCAGGATCTGGACCGCATGCGCGAGCGTGCCAACGCCTGGGCCGTCGGCGACCTCGATCGCCTCTTGGCGCTGGCCGGCGTCGATCCCGGCCGCGCCTGCTTCGACGCGGTCCTGCAGTCCAGCCTGATCGCCGAGCTCGGGCAGGAGGGTCTTCCCGAGCGCCTGCGCGATGCCTGGCTGGAAGCCGTCGATGCCGCACTGGCCGCCCATGCGACCAGCTTCGGCATCATGCCCATGAACCTGATGCTGGGCGAGGACGGCGTTCTGGCGGTCCTGACGGCGCGCGGCTACACCGTCGATCCGCCCGATGCCGCGGACGCCGGCACGCTGGAGGCCGGCGCGGACCCCGAGTCCGCGCCCGACTGAGCGCGGCCGCGCTCCGCGGCGGGACATCCCTGCGGTGCCCGGCGCCTGCCGGAGCTGGCCGCGGGTTCGGCCGGCTCCGCACCGGGCGGGCTCCGCGTGCCTTCGGGCACGCCGGACGGCTAGACTCGGGCCGTCAGGCGGCACCACCGTCGCCGCGGAGACCGCCATGCGCATGCGGTTCATGCTGATGCTGTGCCTGTTCCCCCTGGTCGCGGCGGCCGAGCCGCTGGATGTCGATGGCGGCTGCCTGGACTGCCACCGGCCTACCCGGGTGCGCCTGCAGGCGCCGATCATCGAAGGCCAGAGCCCCGGCTACCTGGTCAACCAGCTGCGGCGGTTCCGCGAGCGCCATCGCGACAGTTTCCCGATGTCGGCGCTGGTCGCCGGCATGTCCGAGGCCGATCTCCAGGCCCTGGCCGCCGAGCTCGCCTCCAGGCCCTGGCCGGCCTGGCGCATGCGGGTGGACGAAGCGGCGGTCGAGCGCGGCGGCATCCGGGTCCGGCAGTTCGCCTGCGATGCCTGCCATGGCGCGTCGTTCCTCGGCGAGGGCGATCTGCCCAGGCTGGCCGGCCAGCACCCCGGTTATCTGCGCCGGCAGCTGGACGCCTTCGGCGAGCGACACCGGCACCATCCGCCGTCCGCGACCGGGGCGCCTCTGACGCGACTGGGCGTGCGCGACCGTGGCGACATCGCGGCATTTCTGCATGCGGCCGGCGCGGCCGGATCCGGGGAATGAGGGCGCGTTCCGGTATTCACGGCGTACGCCGTCGCGAGGCGGCTCGGGCAGCGGGCCGGGGGCGCAGCAACCGGTCGTCCTGCCGGCCTGGTGCGCAGGTGGGCGGGGTCCCGAGGCGAGCGCACCGGGGGGCATCCCTGGCCCTTGCCGTCCCCTGAGGAACGGCAGGGTTCCGCATGGGCGGACACCGCAGCCGGCAGGCTATCGAAGAACAGCCTGCCGGCCGCGGCCATGGATGGCCGCTCGGCGAAGCGACTGCGCAAGCAGTCGGCTCGACGGGAGCGCGCCCGGACCCGCGCCGGACGGGCGACTTGAACAACGACCAGGACGGTCGTTCTCGACGGCCTGCTAGGGACAGGTCAGGTGCACCTGGGCACTGGCGGACAGGCCGAACGGCGACAGCACCTCGACCGAGAGTATGCCGTCGCCGCCCGAGCCGACGCAGACGATTCCCTGCAGCGGCGTGCTGCCGCTCGCGGGTTCCGTGAGCAGCAGGCTGCCCTGGACCGACCAGGCGTAGGCCAGGCCCTCTCCCTGCGGCCAGGCCTCGCAGACCTGGCCGCCGACACTGGCATGGCAGTCGATGCGGACCTCGGGCGGGGACTCCCGGACCGAGGCGCAGCGCTGCCGGTTGCCCTCGCACTCCTGTCCCAGGGCGACGACCTGGATGGGGTAGGCGTCGCCGGCATCGCACGAGAGGATCGGGCAGTTCGGGCCGGCCAGGGCATGGCCGGCGAACAGCAGGGCGCAGGCGGCAAGGCGGGCGGGGGCGTGGGGAATCGACATGGGCATCTCCGAGGTGGGTGGGCGGCCCGACTCCCCCCGGGCGGACCTGCCTCATGCACTCGGAAATTGCGCCCTCAGTCGATCAGCCGCCGGGCGTCCGGGCCGGCTCCCAGCTCTCCAGGTGGGCGATCGCCCGCTGCCTGATCTCGGCGGCGCGCGGGCACGCGGCCGGCGGCGACGGCGTCCCGCAGCCGGCCGCGGCCATCACCTGGGCGGCGAGTTCCACCTGGCGCCGGACGTTGCCCGAATTGCCGGTCCGGGCGCAGGCCTCCGCAGCCGTGTCGGTGACCAGGGCAAGCGCCGCCGCCGGTTGCCTGTTGCGCAACAGGACCTCGCCCAGGATCGAGCGGAACAGGCAGACGCCGATGTCGCCCGGCGCCTGGTGATGCTCGCCGGTACGCACCACCTCGCGCAGAATCGGTTCGGCGCGGCGATCGCCGTCGGGCAGCTCCCGCATGTACAGGGCGAGGTTGTATCCGGCGCGCAGGGTGTTGCGATGGCCCTCGCCGAGGGCATCCTTCCAGATGGCCCATGCGCGCTGGTAATGGTCCACGGCCTCCTGGTGCCGGCCCATCCGGAACAGCGTGTCTCCGAGCGCGGTGCGGACCAGGGCGGCCATGGCGCTGGCTTCGCCATAACTTTCGATCAGCCGGTCCATCACCGGCCCGAGCTCCGCCATCGCCTGCTCGCTGTTGCCGCCCATCGACATCGCATGCAGCCGTCGCATCTGGGTCCGCGCGACACGCGGATGGTCCGGCTCGAGCTCGGCAAGCTGCCATGCGAGGGTGGCATCGAGCGCGGCGAGCATCTCCTCCGGACGATCGGTGAGGCGCAGCAGGTCCGCCAGGCGCCAGCGGGCCTCGGTGGCCAGTTCGTGCTCCGGGCCGGCGTCGGCCAGCCCGGCCAGGACGCGCTGCAGGCGTTCTTCCGCGGTGCGCTGGCGGCTGGTGCGGGTTTCCAGCCAGGCCTGAGCCACCGCCCAGTCGGGTCGCTCGTCGCCATCGGCACGTGCCTGCTGATCCAGCAGCTGTTCGGCGAGTTCGACGTTGCCCAGGTTGATCAGGGCCCGGGCAGCGACCAGGCGCAGGCGGCGGATCGCCACGGCGTCGACCCCGGGCCGCTCGGCCAGCGCCAGGGCCTGCTGGGCAAGCTGCGCGGCCCGGGAGTCCGAGGACAGCTCGAACTCGACGCCCGCCAGGGTGTCGGCCAGCTTGACGAACAAGGCCGGCTGGCTGTCCGCGACCGCCTCCAGGCGGGGCAGGGCGGCGTCCAGGACCTGGCGGACGCGGACGTCCGCGCCTGCCGTGCGCGACGGGTCGGCCGCCAGGAAGGCGCCGCGCAGGACGTCGACGACCGCCTCGGCGCGGTCCCGCTCCAGCACCGCGGCGTTGCGTTCCCGGCTGACCTGCAACGACTGCAGCGCGAGCGCGGCGGCGCCGCCCAGCACGGTCACCGCCAACGCGGAACCCAGCAGCACCGGGGCGCGGTTGCGGGCGATGAAGCGGCCCACCCGGTAGGCGCGCTCGCCGCGGCGCGCCTTGATCGGGCGGCGCTCGAGATGGCGCTCGATGTCGGCGTCGAGCTCGACGACGCTGGCGTAGCGGTCCTCCGGGCGCTTGCGCAGGCAGCGCAGGAGGATGGTGTCGAGGTCCCCCGCAAGGCGCCTGGCCAGGGCGGCCGGCCCTGCCAGGCCGCGCGCCTCGGCGACCGTCGGGTCGGAGCGGACCTGGCTCGGCGGCTCCGGCGGCACCTCCAGCAGCAGGTGTTCGATCTCCCCCGGGCGCAGGCCGGCAAGGCTGAAGGGCGGGCGCCCGGCCAGCAGTTCGAAGGCCAGGGCGCCCAGGGCGTAGATGTCGCAGGCGACCCCGGTCGGCTCGCCGCGCATCTGTTCCGGCGCCGCGTGGGCGGGGGACAGGAACCGCTCGGTGGTGGCGGTCTGGGTGTCGTCGCCCGGCGCCAGGGACTTGCCGATGCCGAAGTCGAGCAGCTTGGGCTGGCCGCTCGCCGTCACCAGGACGTTGCCGGGCTTGAGGTCGCGGTGCACCACGAGACGGCCATGGGCGTGGGCCACGGCCGCCAGGATCCGGCGCAGCAGGCGCAGGCGGTCCTCGATGCCGAGACGGCGGCGGTCGCACCAGGCGAGCAGCGGTTCGCCCTCGATCAGCTCCATCGCCACCCAGGGCGTGCCGTCGGGGAGCCGGCCGGCATCGATGAAGCCGCAGATCCCGGGGTGGTCGAGGTGGGCGAGCAGGCGCCGTTCCGTGGAGAACCGCTCCAGCATCGCAGGCTGCAGGCGGTCGCCGCGGATCAGCTTGAGCGCCACCGCCGGCGCCAGGGGCGCGTCGGCCCGGACGGCGCGGTAGACCTGGCCCATGCCGCCCCGTCCCAGCTCGGTCCCGATCTGCCAGGGCCCGATCCGGCCACCGGTGGCGGTCAGGGCCGCGGGCAGCAGGGCAACGGCCTGTGCGGCCAGTCCCGGCAGGCGCGTCTCGCCCAGGGCGCCGGCGCCGGAACGGTCCCCGGCAAGCAGCGCCAGCGCCTCGTCCACCAGCCCGGGGTCGTCGGGGCAGGCCTGCAGCAGCGCCTGCCGCTGCTGCCCGGCCGGCAGGTCGACCGCCAGATGGAACAGCTCCTGCAGACGTCGCACGCGCGCCTCGGCCATGGTCGGTCGCGGTTCGCTCAGTTGGCCGGGACGTCCAGTTGCCGGCCCAGCCAGGCACGGGCGAACCGCCACTGGCGGCCGACGGTGGCGCTGGACGAGCCGAGCACGTCCGCCACCTCGTCGACGGTCAGGCCGGAGAAGACGCGCAACTCGACCACCCGCGCGCAGTCGGAATCCATCCGTTCCAGGCCGTCGAGCGCCTGGTCGAGGGCGAGCCAGTCGACGCCGTCGGGCTGGCTCGGCAACTCCCCGGACAGGCGCTCGTCCAGGGCAACCACCACCGTGCCGCCGCCGCGCTTGGCGCTGTGGCGCTGCCGGACGTGGTCGACCAGGACACGCCGGATCACGGTCGCGGCGATCGCGAAGAAATGGCTGCGGTCCTGCCAGTCGACGCCCTGCTGCCGGTGCAGGCGCTCGTAGGCCTCGTGCGCCAGTTCGGTGGCCCGCAGGGTGGCCGGGCCGCCGCTCCGGAACAGCTGGGCGCGCGCCAGGTCGTGCAGCACCGGGTAGATGCGCTCGATGAGGGTGTTCTCGACGCTGCGGTCGCCTCTCTTCCAGGCGTGCAGCAGGTCGGTGATGCGGTCCTCGGTCATCGGCGCTTCCTTGTTCCGGCGGCCATGCTACAGCCTGGCCGGGACCAGCCGAAGGGCGGTAGCCGCCTTGAACACGTGAACTTTCGTGGCATGCGCCGGAACGCCCGGGGGCGACGCCGAAGCGGCGCCCCCGGGGCGGGACGGGTCAGTTGCGGACCGCCTGCTCGTGTCCGGCAAGGGCGGCCGCCAGCCCCGGGACGCCATCGGCGCCGACCGGGACGGTGATGCTCGAGCCGTCGAAATCGGCGCCGATGCCTTCGGAGCGTCCGTCCAGGCATACCGCCAGGAAACCCTCGGCGACCGCCGCGAAGGCCTTGCTGTTCTCCGGCCTGGCGAAGCCGTGGCCTTCGTCCGGGAACAGCACGTAGGTCACCGGGATGCCGCGCGCCTGCATCGCCTCGACGATCTGGTCGCTCTCGGCCTTGACCACCCGCGGATCGTTGGCGCCCTGGGCGATCAGCAACGGCCGCTGGATGCGGTCGACATGGGTGATCGGCGAACGCTCGAGCAGCAGCGCCTTGCCTTCCTCGGTGCGGGGATCGCCGACCCGGCGGTACCACTGCTCCATGAAGCTGGCCCAGTAGGCGGGGAACGACTCGAACAGGGTGACCAGGTTGGACGGGCCGACGATGTCGACGCCGCAGGCGAAGGTGTCCGGAGTGAAGGTCAGGCCGACCAGGGTGGCGTAGCCGCCATAGCTGCCGCCCATGATCGCCACCTGGTCCTTGGCGGTGACGCCCCGGTCGATCGCCCATTGCACGGCGTCGACCAGGTCGTCGTGCATGGCGCCCGCCCACTCGTGGTTGGAGCGGTTCACGAAGTCCTTGCCGAAACCGGTCGAGCCGCGGTAGTTCACCTGCAGGACCGCGTAGCCACGGTTCGCCAGCCACTGCGGGTAGCCCGAGTAGCCGTACTGGTCGCGGGCCCACGGGCCGCCATGGACCAGCAGGACCATCGGCACCGGCGCCTCGGGCCGGCCATCGAGGTCGCGGTCGGAATGCGCCGGCAGGCTCAGGTAGCTGACCAGGGTCAGGCCGTCGCGGGCAGGGATCTCGACCGGCCACATCGGCACCAGCGGCATGCCGTCCAGCGCCGGGCGGGCGCTGAACAGGCGGGTCAGGACGCCGTCGCCGGCGCGATCGTAGCGGTAGTAGGTAGTCGGTTCCTCCGCGGCGGCGTAGGCGACGATCCAGACCGTGTCGTCGAGCGTGCGCGCGGACACCGAAGCCTCGCCCGGGCCGATGGCGCGCAGCCGCTCCATGTCGGTGGCGATGTCCTGGTCCAGCACGGTCCACTCGTTGCGCAGGTAGTTGGCGGCGACCGCCTGGGCCCGGCCCGAGCGCGGGTGCACCAGCGCGTCGGAGACGTCGGCGCGCGGATCCTCGAAGACAAGGCTGCGCTCGCCGCTCTCGAGGTCGACCTCGTACAGGGCGACGGTGTTGCGCTCGCGGGACTCGCGAAGGTAGGCGCTGCGGCCATCGCTGGTGATGCTCAGGTAGCCGGTGGTCAGGAAGTCGTCGAAGCCGATGCTCTCGCGAACCTCCCAGCCGCCGTCCTCGGTGGGCCGCAGCACGTCACTGCCGCCGTCGTCGCGAGAGCGGATGGCGAGGCGGACCTGGAAGTCCGGGTCGGTGAGGTAGCCGGCGATCCGCTCGCTGTTGCGCTGGACCAGGGTGCGCTCGCCGCTGGCGAGGTCGACCCGGTAAAGGTCGTGCCACTGGCGGTCGCGGTCGTTCATGCCCACCAGTACCTGGTCGGGGTGCAGGTGGCTGACTTCGTAGACGACGGCGCGCGTGTTCTCGAACGGCGTCAGGTCGCGGCTGGCGCCGCTGGCCAGGTCCACCGCATACAGACGGAAGTCCTCGTCGCCGCCGCTGTCGCGCAGGTACAGGAGGGTGTCCGGACGGTAGGCCCAGAAATACTGGCGGATGCCGCGCGCCTTGTCGCTGGTGACCGGCCGCCCGGCGCTGGCGTCGCCGGCGGGCGCGACCCACACGTTGAGCACGCCATCGACCGGCGCTATCCAGCTCAGGTGGCGGCCATCCGGGCTGATCTGGACGTTGGCGCGCTCGGGATTGCCGAACAGCGCCTCGCGCGGGATCAGCGGAACCTCTTCTAGACGGGTCGGCGCCTGCGCCTGGGCGGGCTCGGCCGGCGGCGCGGGTGCCGGCTCCCTGCTGCAGGCGGTCGCAGCGACGGCGAGCAGGCTCGCCAGGAATGCGCGCAGGATCATGGCCGGGTTCCTCCGGGTGGCGACGGACAGGCCATCCTACTCCGCAGCCCGCCCGGCGACCCCGGCCAGAGGTCATGGCGACCGCCGGCCGCCGGCCCGGCCCGGAGGCGCCCGTTCAGGCGGCTCCGGAGGTGGCGGCGGGCCCGGGCGGGTCGGGGTTGGCCGCGCCGCCGATCATCGCCTCGGCCATCTCCCCGTAGACCTGCGACCAGGCCTCCTCGACCTCGGGCGACCAGTCCGGGCCCAGGGCCTCGTCCAGGCTGCGCAGCAGGGCGGCGCCCACCGCGTCGTAGTGTTCCTCGCGGGCGCCGTAGCCGACATGGCGCCGTCCCATGTCGGCGAACAGGGCCTCGAGATCGTCCGGCCGGTCCAGGGCCGCGACGATCGTCGCCAGCATCGACATCAGCTTGTCGCCCTGCACCTGCATGTCCACGGGAAACAGCGGTCTGGCCTGCGGCGCCAGCTCGAACAGGTGGCGATAGAACAGGGCGGCGGTGCCGCCCAGGTCGTCCTGCAGCCTGGCGAAGCTGCTGCGCACGTGCTCGATGGCTTCGGGGGACATGGTCCGCCTCCTTCGGCTGGGTCAGTAGGATACGGCGTCGATGCGGTCGATCCGCACCACGATGCGGCCGTGCTGCGCGCTGCGGCCGACCACCTGGTCGCCCTCGATGGCGGTGACCAGCATCGCCACGGTGGCGCCGTGGACATGGAGGGTGACGCTGCGCGTGCCCGATTCGCGCGCCTGCTCGAGGGTCTGCCGGATGGCATCCCCTCCGACCTGGGCTGAGGGGGCGCGCATCGGCGCCAGCAGGGCGACCGACACGGCGGCGGCGAGCAACAGGGAACGGCTGTACGGCTTCATGGTTCTGGCTCCTTATGGCTGGTTGGGGGATGCGTGCAAGGGCGTGCCGGCGGCCGCCGGCGCGGTCACTCCATGCCCGTGGTGAAGATGCTCTCGAATTCGAAGGCGCCGATGTCGACCTGGCCCTCGACGACGCGCGGTACGCCCGCCAGGTCATAGGGCGGCAGCCCGGAATGGGGCGCCGACAGGCCGGCATTGCGAAGCGGCGACGCTGCGGCCGGCAAGGGATGGTCCGGGTTGACGAAGCCGGCATGGGCGACCAGGTTGCCTTGTCCCGCCCCCAGCAGGCCATGGCCTTCGGTGCTGAGGTTGTGGCGTACCCGCGCCTGGATGGCGCCGCTCAGCTCGATTTCCCGGTTGCCCGCCGAGCCGCCGGCCAGGGCGTTGCCCCAGACGACATTGTTCTCGATCCACTTCACCGTGGCCGCATTGCCCGGGAAATGCACGACCCAGGGCGTGCCGGCCTGATTCGCGGTCAGCGTGTTGCCGGCGATCACGGCCTTGCCGACGTGGGCGCCGGCATCCTGGTGGGAACGGACCACCGAGGCGAGGGTGCTGTTCCACGCGATCAGGTTGCCCAGCAGGTCGATGTCGCCACCGCGAACGCTGAGCAGCACGGCGCTGTCGCATTGGTTGTCGACCACCCGGGTGCGCACCACCCGGGCATGGTGGCGCCCGTGCAGGTTCAGGGCGCAGCCGTGGCCGCCGAGCGTTCCGGCGCCGGCCAGGGTGAGGTTGGTGATGGTCACCACCGGGAGGGGCTGTGCCGGATCGTCCGGAGTGTCGACGCGCAGGATGCCGCGATCCGGGGCCGGCAGCAGCACGGTCCGGCTGGCGTCGGGGTCCTGGGCGGTGCACAGGTTGTTGCGCCAGCCACCGGAGATCAGCAGGTTCTTGCCGTCGCTCAGGTTCACGGCATAGGTCGACAGCGGTGCCATGGCCCAGGAGGTCGGCATGCGCACGTTGCGGATGCGCACCTCGTCGGCCTCGCCGTTGCCGCCGACCAGCGCCAGGATGTTGCGCAGCTCGGTCGCGTTGTTGGCACAGAACACCGCAGCCCGTGCCACCGGCGCGGTGGCGGACAGGGCAAGCAGGATCGGCAGGGAAAGGACAAGCTGGCGTGCGCTGCAGGGTTGGATCGTGAACATGGTTGGAGTCCAGGGTGTCGGCGCCGGAATGCGCCACGGCTTGCCACCTTGGCGAACGCCTGCCCGGCCTGCCTGAGACTCGTCTTGTCGTCCCGTTGCCGGAACATTTTTTCCTTCTGGATCAGTTGTCTGCCGCAGCGCCCCGGGGCGCGCGCCGGTCCGTGCCGGACGCCGTCGCGGCAGGATCCGCCCGACCGTCGACCTGGCGCCGCACCACGAAGCGGGCCAGCGGCGGGTGCGGCGGGTGCAGGGGCGGTCCGTCGGGCACCGGCAGGCCGAGTTCGGCCCGCAGCAGGCGGGTCTCCTCGGCGAGGCGCGCTTCCAGGGTGCCCTGCGCGACCGCCCGGTCGACCAGGGCCCGGGCCGCTGCGTCGTCGCCCCGCGCGAGCGCGCGACGGGCCTCGATCAGGCTGGCGGCGCCCGGGTCGCCGCTTTCGGGATGGTCGGCGGAATCGAGCTCGGGCGCCAGTCGCAGGGCGACCAGCCGGGTGAAGTCGGCCAGGCTGCGTGAGGGCTGGTTGCCGGACAGGTGGACGGCGAGCGCGATCTCCGCGCGCAGCTCCGCGGACTGTCCCAGGGCGGCATGGGCGTGCGCCAGCAGCAAGGTGACGTCGAGCTCGAGACCGGTGGCGCGTCGTTCCCGGGCGCCCGCCCTGGCACGCTCCAGGAGCGGCAGCGCAGCGCCCGGACGGTCGCCGACCAGGTCGAGCAGGCCGGCGTAGGCCAGCGCCCGATCGTGGATGTCCAACTGGCCCCGGCTGCGCGCCAGCTGCGCGGTGCGGATCAGTCCGTCATGCGCGCCGGCCAGATCGCCGGCGCTCCAGTCGATCCGGGCCCGGGCCAGCGCCAGGTCGGGCGTGTCCGCCGCCGGATCGAGACCGGCCAGCCTGGCCCGCGCGGCGGCGACATCGCCGTAGGCGGCCAGGTCGGCCACCGCCATCGCCAGCCTCGGGTGGCGCAGGTCGTCCGCGGCGATGCCGCGCAGCTCTTCCAGGGCCAGATCGCGCAGCCCCTTGAACCCGTAGAGGTGGGCGCGCGCCAGGCGCAGGAACCAGGCCTGCGGCCTCAGGTCGAGCAGCGCGCCGGCGTGGCGGATGGTGTCCAGCGGCCGATCCCCGAGCTCGGCGCGGACATAGTTCTCCAGGAGCAGGAGGTAGGCGTTGCCGCCGCGATCCCGTTGCGCGGCCCGGGCGAGCCACTCCCGGGCCTGGCTGCCGTCGTCGATGCTCAGTGTCCACAGGGCCAGCACCAGGGCGGGCAGGGGCGAGTCCGTGCTGCCGTGCGCGGCCTCCATGAGGGCGCGGGCCCGGGCGCGATCGCCCTGGCGGTCCTGCCCGAACGCCTCGCCGACCAGCGCACGCGCCTGAGCCGATGCGACGCCCAGGTCGCCGGCCTCGACGCCCAGCCCGACGTCCAGCCAGCGCGGATCGGTCGTGCCGCCGGCCTGCAGCCGCCACAGGAGCAGGGCGGCCAGGGCGAGTAGGACCACCAGCAGGGGCAGCATCATCCGTTTGCCGACCGGGCCCGCTGGCGCGGCGGCCGGAGCGCCCGGCGCCGCGTCGCCGCTGCCGGCCACGCTGGCCACCGGCGGCAGCGTCGGGTGCCCGGCGGCGACGGCCGGCGGCACCGCGGCGGCGGTCGGCGGCTCCTCACGCGGTTGCCCTGCCGGGGCGGAGGGCTCGGGTGCGGCATCCAGGCGCACGCCGACGCCGCGAACGGTGACGATGCAGTCGCCGCGCGGGCCGAGGGCGGCGCGCAGGCGGAACACCAGCTGGCTCAGGGACTCGTCGGCGACCACCTGCCCGCCGGGCCAGAGGGCGTCGAGCAGTTCCCCGCGTGGCCACACCCGGCCGGGACGCTCCTGGAGCAGGGCGAGCAGAGCCATGGCCCGCTGCGAACAGGCGCGTTGGCGGCCATCGACCAGCAGCCTGCGGCCCTCGAGGTCGAGTTCGATGCCGGGCAGTCGCACGGCTGGCACGGCGGCCTCTGGCAGCGAACTTTCCGGTTGCGCCACGCGTTCTCCCCTGCCTCCGGCCGGCACGATAGCAACGCCGGGGCCGGGATGGAAAGACGACACGCCGCATCGCCGGCCGCCACATCCCTGGCTCGCCCGGCCGGGCTGCCGTTGCGGGATCGACGACGGCAACCGTGCGCCGCGCGTGCCGGCGGCGTCCGGCGGACCGCGGCGCCGCGGCCAGGGCGCCCGACGCCGGCCGCCCGCAGGCGGCGCGCGCCGCCGGTGCTGCCGTCGGTCGCGGTCGTCGCCGGGCGCACCGGCCGGCCGGTGGACGACAGCATTTGCCCCGGCACTGCGTTTCCGCAGAGATCGGGACCACCGTGCCCCGAGCCCTGCGGCGCCTGCGCCGTGGCCATGCCTTGCCCTCTCTCCCTCCCCAGAAACGGAACCACGACATGACATCCAGCTCCTTCCTGCGCGCCCTGTTGCTGGCGCTCGCCGCCACCCTACTGCCCGCGGCCGGCCCGGCGCAGGCCCAGTCGCACCTGCCGATGCCTCCGGTCGCCGGCGTCGATCCCGGCGTCTCCGGCCACTGGCATGTCCCCGAACAGCCCGGCCACGGCGTACAGATCGGAATCGTCGACGGCAACGCCGCGACCATCGCCTGGCTCACCTACGGCGCCGATGGACGACCGCTCTGGCTGTTCGGGCGCGGCGAAGTGCTCGGCGATCGAATCGAGGCTCGCATGTACCGGACCGATGGCGGCATGCCGCCAGGGTCCTGGCCGCAAGCCGCTGTGCGCCAGCGCCCCTGGGGCGATCTGACGGTCGGCTTCAGCGGTTGCGAGGATGCCGTGATGGACTGGCGTTCCGCCGACCCGGAGTTCGCCACCGGCCAGCTGCCGCTGCGCCGCCTGACCGGCATCCATGGCCTCCGCTGCAACGCCGATGCCGAGTTCGACCGCCAGGTGGCGTTCGGCCTGCAGCGCAACGGCGACGACGTCCATGCCCTGTTGTCGGGGTTCGCGATCGGGCAGCGGCCGCAGCTGGACCTGGCGGCGGGTTGGGCGCGCATGCCCGAGCCGGTGTCCCATCGCCACGGCCTGCGCCTGGCGGGCAGCAACTGGTTCGGCGGCCTGACCCTGGCGGCGACCGTGCCGTTGCGCGGGCTCGAACCGGACACCGCCTATCGCATCGAATTCGATGCCGACTTCGCAAGCAACGCGCTCCGGGGTTGCGCAGGCGCCGGGGCTCCGCCAGGCGAAGGCGTCCGCGTGCGGCTGGGCGCGGACCCGCGGCGACCGCTGGTGGTCGCCGGCGAACGCGACGGCCGGCCGTTCGCGGTGCTGAACCTGGACCTGCCAGGGGCCTCGCGACCGGGATGGCTTCGCGAGGCGGGCGACATCGCCACCACGCAGCCATGCACCACCGGCCAACCCGGCCAGTGGCAGTTCAAGACCGCCGGCATCGAGGGCGCACCCTACATCGCGCGCAGCGACGGTCAGGGCACGCTGTGGCTTCTGGTCCGCTTCGACGCCGATCACCTCGGGCCGGTCGAGGTCTGGCTGACCGGGCTGCGGGCGCGCCTGGCCAGGCGGCACCTGCCCTGAGCCGCAGGCGGGGCCGCGATGCCCGGGAACGGGCTCGCGGCCTTCAGCCGCGCAGGCGCTCCAGGAAAAGCAGCAGCAGGGGGGCGCCGACGACGCCGGCGAACTCCGACACCACCCGGAGGTTGAACGGCCACACGGCGCGCCGGCCGACCTCCCGGTAGTACTCGCGGATATTGTTGAGCAGACGGATCTTCTCCTCGACCTTGGCGGGGTCGGTCTTGATCTCGTGCAGCTTCTCGAACACCTCGTCGTAGCGCTGGAAAAAGTGCTCGTTGAGGACGTTGAGCATGTCCTCTCGCTCCTCGTGCATGCGCCGGTGCGCGCTGTAGGTGGGGCCCACGAAGGCGAAGGTGGCCACCACGAGATAGAAGGCCGCGCCCGCGTAGACCAGCAGCCACCCGGTCACTGCGTTGTCCAGGAACCGCGGATAGAACCAGACCAGCAGGCTCAGGAACAGCGGGAAGAAGGCGATGTAGCCGCTGTTGAGCAGGGTGAAGTCGCCGACGAAGCGCAGGCCGCAGCAGTTGTCCGGGTGCAGCGGCTTGAGTCGGATCGGCGGGTCGCGCTCCTTCCGGAAGGTGTGGTGGATCCGGCTGGCGCTGACCGCCCCCCGCCACAACACCGACATGAACAGGTGCGAGCCCAGCACCGACAGGGCCAGGATCCAGGCGAAGGCGAACACCGCATCGCGCGACGAGGCGTGCACGACGATGCCGAGACTGCCGTCCAGGGCGCCAAGGCGGGCGGCGACCCAGAACGCCAGGAACCAGGCCATGAACAGCGCCGACGCAAGCCACGCCCAGCGGCTGTCGAAGCGCTTCTGCCAGGCGGCGACGTAAGCCTGGGGCGCCTCGACCTCAGCGGTCAGGATGCCGCGCTCGTACAGTGACTGGACGGTGTGGCGGATGCGGGCATTGAGCAAACGGGCGTAAAGGACGATCGCCGGGAACCACAGCAGCAGGAACACCGGCCCGAAATACTCGCGCACGAACGGGACCAACTGGGCGTCGGGCGGGTACCGGCCCGGGGGCGCAGGGATCGACCAGAAGGTGCCGTCGGCCAGGGTCGCCAGCGCCAGCAGGCCGTAGAAGCCCAGGAAGAACACCGGCGTCACCCAGGCGTCCCGGCGCAGGAACCAGCCGATCACCGGGTCGCGCCGGAACGGCTGCAATTCCCTTATCGCGTCGGCGATCGCCGGACCCGACGCCGGCTTCGCTGGCAACTGGTCATCCATGGCCGACCTCCTCCCTCACCAGCCGCCCTGCGCCCACTCCGTGCGGAGCGCAGGACGGCAAGGGGGAGGGTACCCGATCAGGGCGGCGGTCCCCAGCGCGCGGGCACGAGAGCCGGATGCATCAGTCCGCGGCGCGGCGCTCCAGGACCACGTAGTCGGCGTCGGCGACGACCCCGCCACGGGCGCCGGCCGGGCGGCGTCCCTGCGTCCGGCCCAGGCGCCGGCGCAGCAGGGCGAGCCGGACGGCCAGCACCAGCGACGCGACCAGGGCCAGGCCCAGCAGGGCCAGGAACACGAAGGCGCCGAGCACGGCCGAAACGGCCAGTCCGAGCACCGCGGCCAGGCCGGCCACCCAGCGGGTCAGGCGGTTGCCGCGGCGAGGTGGGGACAGGCGGTGCATGGGCGACTCCGGAAGCGATGGGGCGCCCTCATGCTAGCCGGCCGCGGCGCCCGCGGCGGCGCGGGGCGCCGCGGCGCTTCAGGCGCGCGTCAGGGCTGCGCCGGGTAGTGGGTCGGCGCCCCCGGCCCGACCGGCAGGCCCAGCGCGAACACGTAGGCGTAGAAGAGCAGGGTCCAGCCGATCGCGAACACCACGCTGTAGGGCAGCATCATGGCGATCAGGGTGCCGATCCCCAGGTTGCGCACGTAGCGCGCCGCGAACGCCATGATCAGCCCGAAGTAGCTCATCATCGGGGTGATCAGGTTGCTCACCGAGTCGCCGATCCGGTAGGCGGCCTGCACCACCTCCGGGCTGTAGCCGACCAGCATCAGCATCGGCACGAAGATCGGCGCGGTCACCGCCCACTGCGCCGAGGCCGAGCCCAGCGACAGGTTGACCAGGGCGCACATCGGGATGAACAGCAGGAACACCAGCGGGCCGGTCAGGCCGATGCCCCGGAGCGTGTCGGCGCCGACCACGGCCAGCACCTGGCCGATCTGGGTCCAGTTGAAGAAGGCCACGAACTGCGCCGCGAAGAAGACCAGCACGATGTAGAGGCCGAGCGTCGACATCGAGGCGGCCATCGCCTCGATCACGTCGCGGTCGCTGCGCAGGCTGCCGGTGGTCCGGCCGTACACGAAGCCGGGCACCGCGAAGAACACGAACACCAGGGCGACGATGCCGGTCAGGAACGGCCGCAGCGAGGCCAGCGTGTCATCGACCCCGGGTTCGCGCAGGGCGCCCCAGGCGGGCACGGTGAGCAGGGCGACCAGGGCCGCCACCGCCAGCGCAGCCAGCCCGGCGTTGCGCAGGCCGCGCCGCTCGCGCGGCGTGAGCGGCGCCATGCTGACCTCGGGCGGGCCCTCGGCGCTCATCAGCCCGGCGTCGTAGGGACCGAGCTTGGGCTCGACGATGCGCACCGTGACGAAGGTGCCCAGCACCGTGATCAGGAAGGTGCTGACGATCATGAAGTACCAGTTGACCGCCGCGTGCACCTCGTAGGCCGGATCGATCAGGCGCGCGGCCTCCTGGGTGATGCCGGCCAGCAGCGGGTCGACGGTGCCGATCAGCAGGTTGGCGCTGTAGCCGCCGGAGACGCCGGCGAAGGCCGCGGCCAGTCCGGCCAGCGGATGCCGCCCGAGGGCATGGAAGATCGCCGCCGCGAGCGGCACCAGGACCACGTAGCCCATCTCCGAGGCGGTGTTGGACAACACGCCGGCGAACACCACCACGGCGGTCACCAGGCTGCGCGGTGCGCGCAGCACCAGGGCGCGGATCGCCGCGGTCAGCAGCCCCGAGCGCTCGGCGATGCCGACGCCGAGCATCGCCACCAGCACCGTGCCCAAGGGAACGAACTGGGTGAAGTTGGTGACCAGGCCGGTCACGATCCGCCGCAGGCCCTCGCCATCGAGCAGGCTGACCACCGCGATGGTGCCGTCGGCGGCGCGACCGGCGGCACCCTCGGGCCGCGGGTCGTCGACGGCGATGCCCAAGGCCGCGAACAGGCCGCTGAGCAGGACGATGAAAACGGCCAGCAGGGCGAACAGGGTGACCGGATGCGGCAGCAGGTTGCCGGCCCACTCGACGGCGTCGAGCAACCGGGTGGTCCAGGCGGCGCGGGGAGGGTCGGCGGGCCGTTCACCCTCGACCGTTTGCGGCGGCGCTGCGGCGTCGGGGTCGGGCCGGATGGGGTCCTGCGGCATCTCGGGTTCGCCTGCGGTGACCCGGCGATGCTAACCGCCCGTTCCGGCAAGACCGAGGCGCTTGTTCAGGTTTCCCCGGGAAACGCAGGTTTTGGCGTGGCCAGGGTTCAGGTCGCCGGGGCCGGCCGGCCCCGGCGCACGCCCATGCGCGAACCGCGTGACGTCTGCATGGACGGGCCGGGGCGGCCGCCGGCAGCGCGGTTCAACGCACGCTCATCAGTTCGCGATGGCCGTTTGCCGCGTACTGCCGGTCCCGGGCCCACCCGCTGCTGCGGCCGTAGCCGGTGCCGGTCCGGCGCGGCGCATAGCGGGCCGGGCTGGGGGGCGTGTCGATCCGGCGGACCGGCGACGGGGTCTGGGCGGTGGTGCGCTCGATGCTGCGGTCCATGGTGCTGCTCCTCGGGGTTGCTCTAGTGTGTTGGTAAGGTAGAGCACCGGTACCCCAAGACGCATGTCCCGAAGGTCATGCCCGAATGCAGTCCTGCTCTGTGTTCAGTTTCCAGACAGCCGCCCTTGCCGCAGCATGGCGCCATGACCCTGCCTCATCGCGCCATGCCGGCAGTTGCGCCCGAACTCCTGGCCGACCATGCGGCCGAGGTGGCGCCACGCCTCCTGAACAAGTTGCTGGCCTGCGCCGACGGCCGGGTCGGGCGCATCGTCGAGGTCGAGGCCTACGCGGGCGCCGAGGATCCGGCAGCGCACTCGTTCCGCGGGCCGACCGCCCGCAACGCCACCATGTTCGGTCCGGCCGGCCACCTGTACGTCTACCTGAGCCACGGCATCCACCACTGCGCCAACGTGGTCTGCGCCGGACCCGGCCACGGTGTCCTGATCCGGGCCCTGCACCCCCTGTCCGGACTGGCCGCCATGCGCGAACAGCGCCCCGGCTGCCTCAGGGACCGTGACCTGTGCCGGGGGCCCGGGCGGCTGGCCCGCGCGATGGCGATCGACCGCCGGCACGACGGCCTGGATCTGCTGGGGGGATCGGGGCCCTACCGGCTCGTCGACGACGGCACGCCGCCGCCGTTGACGGCGCTGGCGACCCCGCGGATCGGGATCCGAAGGGCCGCGGAGCGCCCCTGGCGGTGGCTGGTACCCGGCGATCCGTGCGTGTCCGGTCCGCGCGCGGCGCCAGCGCCAACGCGCTGACAGCGCGTTGCACAACCACGGTCCTGATCGTTATCCGGGTCCCCCGTCCGGGGCCATGGGGGCTGACCTGGCCATTCACCGGCCGCGCGGCCGCCTCCGCCACGGCCGCAGCCGGCACGCCGCAGCAACCAGCCCTCATCGGTGGGCGGCGCCGGCGTCCGCGGGCGCTCAACCCAGGCGCAGGAAGTCCTCGCCGCCGTCCTCGGCGTAACGGTGGCTGCGTGCCCAGCCGCTGCTGCGGCCATAGCCGGTGCCGGGCGCCCGACGCGGCCGGACCGAATCGCGATAGCCCGAGGGGCGCGGCGCCGGCGCCAGTCGCTGTTCGTCTCGGTTCTCGGGCTGCGGCAGGAAGCGGGGATTGGGAGCGTTCATGGCTGCATGGAACAGGGAGGGGAGGTAGCGCCATCGTGCGCGCCGTTCCGGCAACCGCCATCGGCCGGAAGTCACCACCCCGCCTGCAGTCGACGACCCCGTTCAGCTCCCGGCAGGGCAGCGGGCCTGCCGGCGCCGATCGTTGCCGCTCAGCCGTCGCGGTCCCAGCGGAACCCGCTCAGGCGCGCGAGCTGCTCCGGGGTCAGCACCTCGGCATGGCTGCGGCCGCGGATCACCCAGGTCGGATAGTCGGCGACGTTGGCGTCGATGCAGGCCAGGGCGGCGATACCGCCACGCCCGTCGGGATTGCACTCGACGTACGGCAGGCGCGCAGCCGAGCGGCGGAACAGCTTCTTCTGTTCCTGGCAGGCGGGACACCAGAAGGCGCCGTAGAACTTCGCGCCGGTGCGCTCGAGGTGCAGCGCCAGGTCGCGCAGGCGCGGATCCTCGGGCGGCTGCAGCACGCCGCTCTGGGCCAGGCCGATGCCGCCGACCAGCAGGGCCATCGCGGCCAGGTGCGGCGCCAGGAAACGCGGCCAGGGTCGCCCCGGCGCAGCGTCGGGCCGCCGCACGGTCAGCAGGGCGAACAGCGCGACGATCAGGGCCAGCGAGGCCAGGCACCAGCCACAGGCGACCCGCAGGTGCACGGCCGCCGCCACGGTGAGGAACACGCTGATCGAGACGCCGACCAGGGCCAGCCGCCACATCCGGCGCCAGCGCTTGAGGGCCGGCGCCGGGTCCAGGCTGGCGAGCAGCAGAAGCAGGTACAGGCCGAAACCCCATACCGCCACCGGCAGGCCGAACAGGCTGCCCCAGCGGCTGCCCTGGACGATGGCGCAGCCGCCTTCCGCGGAACACAGCGCCGGGCGGCCGTCGCCAAGGGCGACCACCGACAGGTAGCCGGTGAGCAGCAGGCCCAGACCGACCAGCAGCAGCACCGGGCGATCCAGGACCACGCGGATGCCCCGGGGGGCGCGTGCCGGCCGGGAAGGGATGGGACGCTTGCGCGTGGGGTCGCGACGACTCCGTGTCATGTCCTTGGGATCCTGCGGGGAAAGTCGGCGCCCGACTGTAATGCCGGGCGCCGGCAGGCGGTAGGGGTGCGCCGCGCCGGCATCCTTCACGCCGGCTCCGCTACCCTGCGCTCTCGCTCCGTCGCAGTCCGCCGCCATGGCCCGTGTGACCCGCATCCTGCGCATCGCCGCCGGCCTGCTGCTGCTGGCCGCGAACACCCTGGTGCACATCGTGCCCCTGCTCATCGTCGCCCTGGCCAAGGCCGTGCTGCGCTGGAAGCCCCTGCGCCGCCCCTGCGACCTGGCCCTGATGGCGATCGCCGAGAGCTGGATCGGCGTCAACTCTGCCCTGCTCGACCGCCTGACCCCGCTGCGCCTGGTGGTCGAGCTGCCGCCCGGGCTGCGGCGGGACGGCCACTACCTGGTCCTTGCCAACCATCGCAGCTGGGTCGACATCCCGGTGCTGCAGAAGGCGTTCAACCGGCGCATTCCGCTACTGCGCTTCTTCCTGAAGCGGCAACTGGTCTGGGTGCCCCTGCTGGGCCTGGCCTGGTGGGCGCTTGATTTCCCGTTCATGCGTCGCTACACGCGCGAGCAGATCGCCCGGCGACCGGCGCTGGCGGGCCGCGACCTCGAGGCGACGCGGCGCGCCTGCGCGCGCTTCCGGGACATCCCGGTGGCGGTGATGAACTTCCCCGAGGGCACCCGGGTGACCGCCGCCAAGCAGGCGGGGCAGGGCTCGCCGTTCCGGCACCTGCTGCGGCCGCGGGCAGGGGGCGTCGCCTTCGTGCTCGGGGCCATGGGCGAGGCGATCGACACCGTGCTCGACGTCACCGTGGCCTACCGGGGCGACCCGCCAAGCCTCGCTGGCCTGCTCGCCGGCGAGGTGCGCCAGGTGACGGTCCTGGTGCGGTCGGTGCCGGCGCCGCCGGCCCTGCGGGCCGGCGACGATCCCTCCGACCCATCGGTCCAGGCCGCCGCCCGTGACTGGATCAACGCACTCTGGCAGGACAAGGACGCCGTCCTCGATCGACTCGCCGCCAGCGCTCCCTGACCGGCCGACCGCGCCGTCCTCCCGCGGACCGGCCGCGGCGCCTGCGCGCCGGCGGCGGGATCAGTACAGGACCACGGTGCGGATCGACTCGCCTGCGTGCATGAGGTCGAAGGCCTCGTTGATCCGCTCCAGCGGCAGCGTGTGGGTGATCAGCGGGTCGATCTCGATCTTGCCTTCCATGTACCAGTCGACGATGCGCGGCACGTCGGTCCGGCCGCGGGCGCCGCCGAACGCGCTGCCGCGCCAGTTGCGCCCGGTGACGAGCTGGAACGGCCGGGTGCTGATCTCGGCGCCGGCCGGCGCCACGCCGATGATGACGCTGGTGCCCCAGCCCTTGTGGGCGCATTCCAGCGCCTGGCGCATCACCCGGACGTTGCCGATGCACTCGAAGGTGTAGTCGGCGCCGCCGCCGGTGAGGTCGACCAGGTAGGGCACCAGGTCACCGGCGACCTCGCCCGGGTCCACGAAGTGGGTCATGCCGAAACGTTCGGCGATCCCGCGCCGCGCCGGATTGAGGTCGACGCCGACGATCATGTCGGCGCCGGCCAGGCGCGCGCCCTGGATCACGTTGAGCCCGATGCCGCCCAGGCCGAACACCACAACCTTCGAGCCGACCTCGACGCCGGCGGTGAACAGCACCGCGCCGATGCCGGTGGTCACGCCGCAACCGATGTAGCAGACCTTGTCGAACGGCGCATCGGGACGGATCTTCGCCAGGGCGATCTCCGGGACCACGGTGAACTGGGCGAAGGTCGACGTGCCCATGTAGTGGTGGATGCGCTCGCCGCCGATCGAGAAGCGGCTGGAGCCGTCCGGCATCAGGCCGCGTCCCTGGGTCGAGCGGATCGCCTGGCAGAGGTTGGTCTTCGGATGCAGGCAGTACTCGCACTGCCGGCACTCGGGGGTGTACAGCGGTATGACGTGATCGCCCTTGCGCAGGGTGGTCACCCCGGGACCCACATCGACCACGACGCCGGCCCCTTCATGTCCGAGGATGGCCGGGAACAGGCCCTCGGGATCGTCCCCGGACAGGGTGAAGGCGTCGGTGTGGCAGACGCCGGTCGCCTTGATCTCGACCAGCACCTCGCCATGGCGCGGCCCGTCGAGATCGACGGTCTCGATGCTGAGCGGCGCACCCGCGCGGTGGGCAACGGCGGCTTTGACCTGCATGGCGATCTCCGGTGGCGGCTGGCTGGCCGACAGGGTATCGGTTGCCGGCCGGTCGAGGAACCGCGCGTGCGTCCGGGCGTACGCCGGGCGGCGCGGGAAGCCGGCCCGGCGGGTGCGCGGGCGCTCCGGCCCGCACCGGCAGCGTGCGGGCGGCGGCGATCAGCGGTTGGGGTCGGCGTCGTCCTGGGCGGGCAGGGCCTCACCGGCCCCGGCATTGAGGCTGAGGAAATGCTCCTCGAGCGCGTCGCAGGCCGCCGCATCGCCCTCGCAGCGGATGTCCATGCGGATCACCACCTGGCCATCGCGGTCCAGGACGCTGCGTCTGACCACGGCCGGATGGGCGGGATCGTCCTCGGGCGCGAAGGTCCAGATCGACATGTTCGCCGGGTCCTCGATGCTCAGCCAGCCGTCGGCCCTCGACATCCGCACGTCGTCGCGCGCCAGCAGCGCACTGCGGGCGGCCTCGACCGAGGGGAAGCCGATGTCGCCCTCGTCCTGGGCGGGCGTGGCGACGGCGGCGGAGAGCGTCAGCAGGGACAGGCCGAGCCGGGGGAGCAGGCGCATGATCGGATCCTCGTCAGTGGGAAGGTGCGGATGGGCTGGCGCCGGCGCCGCGGCCGCGGAGTCGCCACCAGGCGAGGCTGGTGGCGGCGCGGGCGAAGTGGCCGTCCGGTCGCAGCCCGACCGCCCTGGCGATCATGTGCACGGCGCGGCGCACGTGCTCGCGGCGGTAGCCCGACAGCGCCGCCTTCTGCTGGGCGCGAAAGCAGGCCGTACGGTCGTAGACCTGCCCGGTGGGGGCCAGGTTGGCGCTCCACCAGGCGTAGGCGAGCTCGTCGTCGTCGGCCTCGGAGATGCGCCCGAGGGCGATCCCCAGCCGGCGCAGCAGGCCGATCCGGTCGGTCGCCGCGTAGCGGAGGTAGAGGGCGTGGAACAGGCGGTAGTGGTGGAACTCGTCGCGGGCGATCCGGGCGGCGACCTGGCGCAGGACCGGCTCGCCGCTGGCGTCGCGCAGGCTGGAATAGAAGGACGAGGTGCCGCATTCGACGATGCACCGCGCGATCATCTCGCCGGCCCGGGAACCGCGCACGCTGGCGACGGCGTCGGGATGGATCCGGTAGCCGGCGCGGAACCTCGCCATCGCGGACTGGAAATCGAAGGCCGGGTCGGCCAGCGCTCCCCAGCGCGCCAGGGCCATGCCATGGCGGCGCTCGTCGTCGCCCCACTGGCGGATCAGCGTCAGTGCCTCCGCCTCGCCGGCGAACACCCGCTCCAGGTAGGCGACGTAGTCGTCGGCATTGAACTCCACCAGGGCGGCGGCCTTGACCGCGGCGAGCTGGACGGGGTCCACGCGTCGGGGTTCGAACGCGTTCCAGTCGATCTCGTCGAGGGTCCAGGCGGTCTGCATCGGGGGGCGGTGGCGGCGATCGCGGAAAGCTAGCACAGCGGCCGGCGGCGGCAACCGAACGCCGGATGACCGGCGGGGCGCCGGCGGCACCGCAAGCGACACGGTTCCGGCCACCCCCGCCTGCCGGCTCGGCTAGCGCGGCGGCGCGACCAGGACCTCGCCCGCGGCCGCCCGCCCGGCAAGCGCCTTGACGCGGGCGAGCAGGGCGGCCAGGCCGTTGCTGCGGGTCGGCGACAGGTGGCTGCCCAGGCCGATGGCATGGATGAAATCCGGCTCGGTGGCGACGATGTCGGCCGCCGGCAGGCCGGAGTAGACCCGCAGCACCAGCGCGATCAGCCCGGACACGATCACCGAGTCGCTGCCGGCATGGAGGGTGAGCGCCGAAGCGTCGCCCTCGGCGACCAGCCAGACCATCGACTGGCAACCGTGGATGCGGTGGGCTTCGTCGCGCCAGGCGTCGGGGAACGGCGGCAGGCTGCGGCCGAGGTCGATCAGGTACTGGTAGCGCTCGCTCCAGTCGCCGAACAGCGCGAACTCCCCGGCGATCCGCTGCTGTTCCTCCCGGGCCCTGGCGCTCACCGGTCCCACCGCCAGCGAGCGCCTTCCGGTCCCTCCTCGACCACCACCCCGAGGGCGGCAAGCTGGTCGCGGATGGCGTCGGCGCGGACGAAGTCGCGCGCCTGGCGCGCCTGCTGGCGCTGCGCCACCAGGGCGTCGATGGCGCTGGCCTGGTCCTCGCCGCCGGCCCCGGTGAACCAGGACTCGGGATCCTGCTGCAACAGGCCGAGCAGGGCGCCGGCATCGAGCAGCGCGCGCTTGCCGCGTGCCCGTGCGGCGGCGTCGTCGGCCTGGCGGGCCTGGCTCGCCAGGCCTGCCAGCAGGGCCAGGGCCTCGGGCGTGTTGAGGTCGTCGCACAGGGCCGCGACAACGCCAGCGGGGGGCTCCCCGGGGTCGCCTGCTTCGACGTCGGCGAGGTCGCGCAGGGTGCCGTACAGGCGGTCCAGCGTACGCACCGCCTGTTCGACCGCCGCCTCCGACCAGTCCAGGGGCTGCCGGTAGTGCGCCGAGAGCAGCACGTAGCGCAGTGCCTCGGGTGGATGCCGGTCGAGCAGGTCGTGGACCAGGGTCACGTTGCCCAGCGACTTGGACATCTTGCGGCCGCCCATGTTGAGCAGGCCGTTGTGCAGCCAGTAGCGGGCGAACACCTTGCCGCCGTGGGCGCAGGTGCTCTGGGCGATCTCGTTCTCGTGATGCGGGAACTGCAGGTCGATGCCGCCCGCGTGGATGTCGATGGTCTCGCCCAGGTGTTCCCGGGCCATCGCCGAGCACTCGATGTGCCAGCCGGGGCGACCCCGGCCCCAGGGGCTGTCCCAGCCGGGCAGATCCGGGGTCGAGGGCTTCCACAGCACGAAGTCGCCCGGGTTGCGCTTGTAGGGGGCGACCTCGACGCGGGCGCCGGCCAGCATCTCGTCGGTGGACCGGCGCGACAGCCGGCCGTAGTCGGGGAAGGAGGCGACGTCGAACAGGACGTGGCCGTCGGCGGCATAGGCGTGGCCGCTCTCCAGCAGGCGCCGGCACATCGAGATGATCGCCTCGATGTGGTCGGTGGCGTGCGGCACCAGGTCCGGGGGATCGACCCCCAGCCGCGCCATGTCCTCATGGTAGGCGGCCGCGAAGCGGGCGGTGATCTCGCCGATCGGCACGCCCTGGGCGGCGGCCGCGGCATTGATCTTGTCGTCGACATCGGTGATGTTCCGGGCATAGACGACGCCCGGGTACAGCCTGCGCAGAAGCCGCGCGAGCAGCCCGAACACCACCGGCGGCCGGGCGTTGCCGATGTGCACGTAGTTGTAGACCGTCGGGCCGCAGGCGTACATCGTGACGCGCCCGGGGTCGATCGGATGAAAGACCTCAAGTTTTCGCGTCAAGCTATTGAAAAGTTTGAGCTGCATAAGGTTCTTGTGCGAAGCAGCAACGGTTACTCTAGCAAAGCCCCGCCGGCGCTGGAAAAATCCGGCGCCGGGGTTCATCTGCCGTTTGTTGGCGGCACGTTAAATTCGCCCGGACCCGACCGCTCCCGGCACCACTCGGATCGACCATGCGCGAGCACTCCCCCCTGCTGGGCCGTCTGGCCGGCGCCGCCTCCTGCATCCTGCTGCCGCTGGCTCCGGCGCTGGCCCAGTCCGGCGCCTACCCGGAGGCCACCGCCGAACACGTCAACTTCGCCTACGCCCAGGTGCTCCGGGTGCAGGCGGTCTATGCCGACGTCGAGGTGCCGCGGGCGGTGGAGTACTGCGACGACTACGACCGCGTCGAGCGCACCGGCCCGCGCAGCGCCGGCGGCACCGTCCTGGGCGCCCTGATCGGTGGGGCGATCGGCAACCAGATCGGTTCCGGAAGCGGCCGGCGCGCGGCCACGGTCGCCGGGGCGGTGGCCGGCGGCGCGATCGGGCACGCTGCCGGCAGCGAAACCCGGTATCGCAGCGAGAACCGCTGCCACCTGGTCGAGGAGTACGTGGTCGAGACCCAGGTCACCGGCTACGACGTCGAATACCGTTACCGGGGCGAGGTCTACATGTCGCGCCTCGACTACGATCCTGGCGACCGCCTGCGCATCCGCGTCAGCGTCGCCCCGGCGGTCAGCGCCGATGGCTATTCGCGCGGTTCCGCGGAGCTGATGAGCCCTCAGTAGTCCGGGCAGCGCGGCGGGGCATCCTTCCCGCGGCGAATCGATCGTCCCGGCGCGTGCCGGGGGGGCGCAGGATGATTCCGGTTTCCTGGTCGGAAAATGCCGCGCCGGCATCCGCGACTGTGGACACGTGCATCCATGCATGATGCACTTTGGCATCGCTGAAGACTTTCAGGTGTCGACCATGGGAGGGCTGTCCATCCTGCTGCTCGGGTTGTCGCTGGCGCTGCCCGGCGCGGCCCGGGGCGTCTCCACGGGTCCGGCCCATCGGTGCGATGCGGGTGCCGGCCCCTACGCGATCTCGGAAGTCGCCGGGAAGGCGGACCCGGTGACCCGTTACGTGTTCGGCGAGCCCGGCGAGATCGGCAAGTTCCCTGTCCAGGTCGGCTGCGGATCGGCTCCGTCAGGGCCTTCCGGTGCGGCTGCGGAGCCGGGCGTCCCCGAGGCCTGCACCCCGTGTTCGCTTGTCCTTGCCGAGCTTCCCGCAGAAGACCGGACACTGGCCCTGGTTCGCCGGATCCGGGATGCCTGGCGAGGATACGGCCGGTCCTTCCACGCCAACGAGACCGTTTCCTACGACGAGCTTGCGCCCTGGCTGAGCGGTCGGCCGCCGCGATCGGGGCCGGGTGATCCGACCGCCTACGATCTCGTGCAGGACAGCTCGATCCGGAACGCGATCGCGGATGCCGTGAACCGCCTGGTCGACCACAGGCCGCATTTGCAAACGGTGAGATCGCGGCTCAGGGAGGTCGTCGCCACCGGGCAACCGGGGGCCGGCCTGCGCATGGCCCCCGACTCCGGCGCCAGCGTCCGCATCCGGGTGGTCTTCAGCGACGGCTCCCTGGCCACGGTGCGGATCGCACCGGCAAACCCGGACCGCGCCGAATACGTGCTGGGGACGGCCGTCGACGCCAAAGGGGCCAGCATTCCCGATCCGAGCTACGACCCGGAAACCGGAATCTGCCCGGGCGGCGCCTATCTTCCCGGCAACCATCGCCCCCAGGACCGGCACAGGTGGTGCGAATTGGCCACCACAATGGCCGGCATCCACTGTTCGATCGGCACTGGGGCTGGAGGAACGGGAGGAATCGATTGCTGGCGCGTCAACGGTGGCCCCCTCCAGTGCTCGGGGAGCTGAAGGCTCTCCGATGTCCGCTGCACGCGTTCCGACATGGGCAGGTCCTGATCGACCATCCGGTTGCCCGCCGGGCACCCGATCGGACGGGCTTGCGCCAGGTCGAGCGCCTGCGCCATCGCCTGGCGTATGTCCCGGCCCCAAACGCCGCCGCTGGCAGGCCGGCCCGGGGGCGATTGAGTCGCCCGGTCCCGGGCGGCCCACGCCCCCTGGCCAGCGAGGCCTGGTGACCTCCCGCGGCACGGATCAGTCGACGATCCCCAGCTGCCCCAGCAGGAAGGCGTATTCCTCGGCGATCTCCCGATAGCGCCGGAAGCGTCCCGACTTGCCGCCGTGGCCGGCCTCGAGGTTGGTCTTGAACAGCAGCGGGGCGTCGCCGGTGGCGGTGGCACGCAGCCGCGCCACCCACTTGGCCGGTTCCCAGTACTGGACCTGGGAGTCCCACAGTCCGGTGGTCACCAGCAGAGCCGGGTAGGGGCCGGCATGGACGTTGTCGTACGGCGAGTACGACAGCATGTGGTCGTAATGGGCCTTCTCGCCGGGATTGCCCCACTCGTCGTACTCGTTGGTGGTCAGCGGAATGCTCGGGTCGAGCATGGTGGTGACCACGTCGACGAAGGGTACGTGCGCGACCATGGCGCGGTAGCGCTCCGGCGCGAGGTTGGCCACCGCGCCCACCAGCAGGCCACCGGCACTTCCGCCGGCGGCGACCACGCGATCGGGTGCGGCGTAGCCCTGCTCGACCAGGTGGCGCGTGACCGCCACGAAGTCGGTGAAGGTGTTGCGCTTGGCCAGCAGCTTGCCGGCCTCGTACCAGCGTCGCCCCATTTCCTCGCCGCCCCGGATGTGGGCGATCGCGAACACCACGCCGCGGTCGACCAGCGAAAGCCGGGCCGAGCTGAAGTAGGGGTCCATCGACAGGCCATAGGCGCCGTAGCCGTACTGGTACAGGGCGGCGCTGCCGTCGCGCGCCAGGCCCTTGCGGTAGAGCAGGCTGACCGGGATCCGCTCGCCGTCGTCGGCGATCGCCCAGGTCCGCTCGGTGACGTAGTCGGCGCTGTCGAAGCCGCCCAGCACCGGGTCGCGCTTGAGCAGGCGGCGTTCCCCGGTCGCCATGTCGACCTCGTAGACGGTGCCGGGCGTGGTCAGTGAGCTGTACCGGTAGCGCAGCCAGCGGGTGTCCTGCTCGGGGTTGTCGTCGATCTCCGCCACGTAGGCGGGCTCGTCGGCGCCGATGTACTCCTCGCGCGACCCGTCCCAGGCGCGGATGCGCACGCGCTTGAGGCCCTCGCTGCGCTCGCCGATCGCCAGGAACTCGCGGAACAGCTCGAACTCCTCCAGGTAGACGTCGTCACGATGCGGCAGCAGCTCCTGCCAGCCGTCCCGGCTGCCGGTGGCCGCGTCGCCGACCGCCATCAGCCGGAAGTTCGGTGCCAGCCAGTTGGTACGGATGATCCAGCGCCCGTCGATATGGTCGGCCGAGTACTCGACGCCGCGCTCGCGCGGCGCCAGCACCTCGAACTCGCCCTCCGGCGTGCCGGCGTCCAGGAAGCGCACCTCGTCGGTGACCGTGCTGCCGCTGTGGATGACCACGTAGCGCTCGTCGCCGCTGCGGTCGACGCCCAGGTAGAAGCTGTCGTCCGCCTCCTCGTAGACGGTGACGTCATGTGCCGCCGGCGTCCCCAGGACATGGCGCCTGACGCGCCGGCCGAGCAGGGTGTCGGGATCGTTCTCGATGTAGAACACCGTGCGGTTGTCGGCGGCCCAGGCCAGGTCCGCGCTGGCCCCGGTGATCGTGTCGGGCAGGTCCTGGCCGGTCGCCAGGTCGCGGAAGCGCAGGGTGTACTGGCGACGACCGACGGTGTCCTGTGCCCAGGCGAGCAGCCGGCCGTCGTCGCTGACCGCGTAGTTGCCGATCTGGAAATAGTCCAGACCTTCGCCGAGGGCATTGCCGTCCAGCAGGACCTCCTCGGGCGACGCCATGCTGTCCTTGCGGCGGGCATGGATGGCGTATTCGCGACCCTCCTCGTAACGGGCGTAGTACCAGTAGCCGCGATGCCGCGAGGGCACGGTGGCGTCGTCCTGCTTGATGCGCCCGACGATCTCCTCGTAGAGGCGGTCGGTCAACGGCGCCAGGGGCGCCATGTGGCGCTCGAACCAGGCGTTCTCGGCCTGCAGGTACGCGAGCATCGCCGGATCCTGCCGGCTGTCGTCGCGCAGCCAGTACCACGGATCCTCACGATCGCCGCTGGCCGACGCCACTGTGTGGGTTCGCTGCTCGGCCAGCGGTGGCCGGTGGCTGTCGCCCGGCGCATCGAGGGGCTGGGAAGGGTTGGTGCAGGACACGGTCATCAGGCAGGCCAGGAAGGTGGGGCCGGCACGGGCCGGCAGGTGAAAAGGCATCGGCTTCGGTCGGTATCGGCGGAACCGGGCCGCGGATTGTCCTCCAGATGGGGGCCGGCCGGGCGCAGGCAAGCGCCCGACCGGTGGTCGTGCCGCGAATCCGGCGCGACCGCCGGCCCAGCGGCCGCACCGGGGCGTCAGGAGGGCAGGGCGCTGGCTGCCCGGGGCTGCGGCCAGGGCTGCCAGAGCGTCGCCGGTACCGGCGCATCGCACAGCCGCGCGGCCAGTGCGGCGAATTCGCTCCGCGCCATCGGCCGTGCGCCCTGGCGGGCCAGATGCGCGCTGTGCAACTGGCAGTCGACGACCGGCGCGCCGTGACTGGCCAGGTGGCGGCACAGGGCGAGCAGGGCCACCCTGGAGCCGTTGCTGACCCGGCTGAACATCGATTCGCCGAAGAACATCCGGCCCAGGCCGACGCCGTAGATGCCACCGACCAGGTCGCCGCCGGCGTCGTGCACGGCCATCGCGTGCGCATGACCGGCCCGGTGCAGTCCGCGGTAGGCCGCGACCATCTCCGGCACGATCCAGGTGCCGTCCTGACCGGCCCGCGGCGTCTCGGCGCAGCCGGCGATCACGGCATCGAAGTCCCGGTTGAACGACACCGTCCAGGCGCAACCGCGCAGCCAGCGCGCGAACCTGCGGGACACGTGGATGGCGTCGGAGGGCAACACCCAGCGTGGATCCGGCGCCCACCACAGCAGCGGGTCGCCCGGTCCGAACCAGGGAAAGCAGCCATGCCGGTAGGCGTTGACCAGTCTCGGTACCGACAGGTCGCCGCCGACCGCGAGCAGGCCGTCGGGCGCGCGCAGGGCGCCTGTCAGCGGCGGGAACGGCGCCGACGGCGCCTCGTCAAGCCGCGGCAGCGGTCGCATAGGGGCTGCGCGCCGCCAGGGCCTCGGCCCAGTGGGCCACGGCCTGGCGTTCCTGCTCCAGGGCCTGGGCGACGCGGGCATGCAGGGCCGGGACCAGCAGGTGGTGGAAGGAATGCGTGTACGTGGCCAGGAAGCCGCGGGCCAGCTTGTGCTCGCCCTGGGCGCCCGGTTCGAACGCCGCCAGGCCCTGCTCGATGGCGTGCTCGATGCCCTGGTAGTAGCAGCACTCGAAGTGCAGGCCCGGAACCTGGGCGAGCGCGCCCCAGTAGCGGCCATACAGCCGGCCGCCGCCCTCGAGGAACAGGGCCATCGCCGCGGGCCGGCCGTCCGGCGCCCGGGCCAGCACCAGCAGCACGTTGTCGGGCATCGCCTGGCCCAGGTGGATGAAGAAGTCCTCGGTCAGCGCCGGGTAGTTGCCCTTGTCCGCGAAGGTGCCGACATAGAGCGCGTGGATGAAGCGCCAGTCGCGCGGCGCCAGCGCCCCGCCGCGGAGGCGCTCGAAGCGCCAGCCGGCGGCATGCAGGCGCTCGCGCTCCTGGCGGATGTTCTTGCGCTTCTTGTGGCTGAGCCGGGCCAGGAAGGCATCGAAGTCCGGGTAGCCCTGGTTGTGCCAGTGGAACTGCAGGTCGATGCGCGGCAGCCAGCGGGCGTCGCCCGCCAGCTGCGCCGCCTGGCCGGCGTCGGGGAAGTTGATGTGGGCCCCGGACAGGCCCAGCTGCCGGGCCTGGGCGATCAGGGCATCGGCAAGGGCGCGCGCCAGGGCCGGTTGCGGCGTGGCGCCGGTCAGCAGCCGCGGGCCGGTCACCGGCGTGTAGGGCACCGCGCAGAGCAGCTTCGGGTAGTACCGGCCGCCGGCCTGTTCCAGCGCCTGCGCCCAGGTCCAGTCGAACACGAACTCGCCGTGGCTGTTGCCCTTCAGATAACACGGCGCGGCCGCCACAAGGCGGCCGTCGCGGTACCAGGCCAGGTGCCAGGCCTGCCAGCCCAGGTCCTCGCGGACGCAGCCGTGCGCCTCCAGCCCGGCCAGGAAGGCATGGGCCAGGAAGGGGTTGCCGTCCGGTCGCAGGGCGTCCCAGTCGGCTGCCGGGATCTCGTCGATCCTGGGATGGATGCGCAGGGTCAGGGCCATGGCGTCAGTGTACGAAGACGGCCGTACAGGCGCCGTCGTCGCATCGCGGCGCTTGCGCTGCGGTTCATCCGCCCGCCGCAGGACTGCCGGCTGCGGGGGCGATCCGGGGCGGGGCGCCCGGGGGAACCCGTCCGGGGGGCGGCCCGGACGGGCTGGCGACGTTTCAGCCGTGGTCCAGGAACTTCTCGGCGTCGAGCGCGGCCATGCAGCCCGATCCCGCCGAGGTGATCGCCTGGCGGTACACCGAGTCGGCGACGTCGCCGGCGGCGAACACGCCGGGCACGCTGGTCTGGGTGGCCATGCCGTCGAGCCCCGAGCGGACCACCAGGTAGCCGCCGGAACGCATGGCCAGCTGGCCGTCGAACAGGCCGGTGTTGGGGCTGTGGCCGATCGCCACGAACAGGCCGCTGGCGGCGATCTCGCGGGGCGTGCCGCCGCGGGTCGGGGCGATGCGCACGCCGGTGACGCCCTTGTCGTCGCCCAGCACCTCGTCGACGACATGGTCCCAGACGATCTCGACCTTGCCCTCGCGCTGCCGCGCGAACAGCTTGTCCTGCATGATCTTCTCGGCGCGCAGGCTGTCGCGGCGATGCACCAGGGTGACCTTGCTGCAGATGTTGGCCAGGTACAGCGCCTCCTCGACCGCGGTGTTGCCACCGCCGACCACGACCACCTCCTGGTCGCGGTAGAAGAAGCCGTCGCAGGTCGCGCAGGCCGACACGCCTCGGCCCATGAAGGCCTGCTCGGAGGGCAGGCCGAGGTACTTGGCGGTGGCGCCGGTGGCGATGATCAGGGCGTCGCAGGTGTACTCGCCGCCGTCGCCGCGCAGGCGGAAAGGCCGCTGCGCCAGGTCCGCCTCGATCACGTGGTCGAACACCACCTCGGTGTCGAAGCGCTGGGCGTGGCGCAGCATCCGGTCCATCAGGTCCGGGCCCATCAGGCCCTCGACGTCGCCGGGCCAGTTGTCGACCTCGGTGGTGGTCATCAGCTGGCCGCCCTGCTGCAGGCCGGTGACCAGCAGCGGCTTCAGGTTGGCGCGGGCGGCATAGACCGCCGCGCTGTAGCCGGCGGGGCCGGAACCGAGGATCAGCAGTCGGGAGTGTCGGGCGCTCATGTAGTATCCTTGCCCGCTTGCCGGCGGGCGTCGTTCGTGGTGTCGGATGCGGTCCTTCGCGAACGCGAAGCCGCACACAGCATGGGGCCGCGCTGCCGGTCGATCAAGCCGTCCGAACCCGAACCGCCACCCGGAGCAGCCATGCGCATCGGTATCCCGCGCGAAACCAAGACCCTGGAGGGCCGCGTCGCCCTCGTCCCCGCCGCCTGCGCCGACCTGGTCCGCCGCGGCCACGAGGTCTGGCTGGAGACCGGCGCCGGCATCAAGAGCGGGTTTCCGGACGAGGCCTACACCCGGGTCGGCGTGCGCATCGCCCCCGACGCCGCCGCCGTCTACGGCCAGGGCGAACTGATCGTCAAGGTCAAGGAGCCGATCGCCGGCGACCTTGCGCACCTGCGCCGCGACCACCTGCTGTTCTGCTACCTGCACCTGGCCGCCGAACCGGCGCTGACCCGCAGGCTGCTCGACATCGGCCTGACCGGCGTCGCCTTCGAGAGCGTCGAGTTCGACGACGGCGCGCTGCCGCTGCTGGCGCCGATGTCGATCATCGCCGGCCGCATCGCCACCCAGGTCGGCACCCACCTTCTGCACCAGCCGATGGGCGGCAAGGGCAAGCTGCTGGGCGGCCTGCCGTCCACCGAGCGCGGCAAGGTCGTCGTGCTGGGCGCCGGCGCCGCCGGCGGCAACTCCGCGGCCCTGGCCGCCGCGGGCGGCGCGAACGTGGTGGTGTTCGACAAGCGCCAGGACCGCCTGGCCGAGATGATGGCGCTGGGCACCAACGTCACCGCCCTGTACCCCTACGAGGAGTACGTCGCCCGCGAGGTCGCCGACGCCGACATGGTGATCGGCGCGGTGCTGATTCCCAGCGCCAAGGCGCCGCGGGTGGTGACCGAGGACATGGTGCGCAGCATGGAGCCGGGCAGCGTGCTGGTCGACATCTCGGTGGACCAGGGCGGCTGCTTCGAGACCACCCGGCCGACCACCTGGGCCGAGCCCACCTACCAGGTGCACGGCGTCACCCATTTCGCGGTCACCAACATGCCGGGCGCGGTGCCCAAGACCTCGTCCGAGGCGATCTGCGCGGCGATCCTGCCGTTCGTGTCCAAGCTCGCCGGCGGCGACGGCTGGCGGCAGTTCGCGCCGCTCGCCCGCGGCATCAACGTGGAGGCGGGCAAGCTCGTCCACCCGGCGCTGGAGGGCATGGCCTGATCCCGGCTGCGGCCCTCGCGGCGGCCGCCGTGGCATGATCGCCGGCACCACGCACGGGAGCCTCCATGGCGCGCACTGAGCGACGAGCCGGCAACGGCGGCCGCGGCGACGGCGACCGGCCGCTGCTGTCGTCGTCGATGCAGCGCCACCTGCGCGACGTGGCGTTCATGCTGTTGCTGCCGGTCGCCATCTACCTGCTGATCTGCCTGCTCACCTACCACCCGGAGGACCCGGGCTGGTCCCATGCCGGCAGCGACGGCCCGGTGCGCAACGTCGGCGGCGTCGCCGGCGCCTGGCTGGCCGACCTCAGCCTGTACTTCTTCGGCCGGGTCGCCTGGACCCTGCCGTTCCTTCTGATGTGGCTGGGCTGGAACACGGTGCGGCCGCGCGCCGACGAGTCGCGCTTCGACCCCAGTCTGCGCCTGGTCGGCCTGCTGCTGTTCGTGCTGACCGGCTGCGCGCTGGCCTACCTGCACCTGGCGCCGGGCACCGGCCTGCCGGCCTCGCCGGGCGGCCTGCTCGGCCAGCTGATCGGCCTCAGCCTGGTCGGCGCCTTCGGCCAGGTCGGCGCCAGCCTGCTCGTGCTGGCGCTGTTCCTGGCGGCGGTGACGCTGGCTTTCGGAATCGCCTGGCCGGCGGTGATGGACCGCCTGGGCGGCTGGGTCCTCGCCGTGGTCGCCTTCCTCGGCCGGCGCTTCCGGCAGCGCGACGACCGCAGCGCCGCGCGCGTGGCCCGCGTCGAGCGCGAGCAGGTGCGCAAGGCCGACCGCCTGAGTCGCGCCGAGCGCGAGCCGGTCCGCATCGAACGGCCGGCCGAGCCTCCGGCCAGGGCCGAGCGGCCGCGCCGCGAGGTGCAGATGCCGCTGTTCCCGGGCGCCGGCGGCGAGGGTGACCTGCCGCCGCTGTCCCTGCTCGACGAACCCAAGCCGCAGCCGCCCGGCTACTCGCCCGAGGCGCTCGAGGCGCTGTCGCGCCAGGTCGAGCTCAAGCTGCGCGACTTCCGCATCGAGGCGCGCGTCGTCGGCGTCTACCCCGGCCCGGTGATCACCCGCTTCGAACTGGAGCTCGCGCCGGGGGTCCGCGCCAGCCAGATCTCCAGCCTCGACAAGGACATCGCGCGCGGCCTCTCGGTGGTCAGCGTGCGCGTGGTCGAGGTGATCCCGGGCAAGTCGACTATCGGCCTGGAGATCCCCAACGCCCAGCGCGAGACCGTCTACCTGGGCGAGATCCTCGGCGCCGAGGCCTGGCAGCGCGCGGGCTCGCCGCTGTCGCTGGCCCTGGGCAAGGACATCGGCGGCCGGCCGATCGTCGTCGACCTGCAGCGCATGCCGCACCTGCTGGTCGCCGGCACCACCGGCTCGGGCAAGTCGGTGGGGCTGAACGCCATGGTCCTGAGCCTGCTCTACAAGGCCACCGCCGGCGACGTCCGGATGATCATGATCGATCCCAAGATGCTCGAGCTCAGCATCTACCAGGGCATCCCGCACCTGCTGGCGCCGGTGGTGACCGACATGAAGGAGGCGGCCAACGCGCTGCGCTGGTGCGTCGCCGAGATGGAGCGCCGCTACAAGCTGATGGCGGCGCTCGGCGTCCGCAATCTGGCCGGATTCAACAAGAAGATCCGCGACGGCAAGGCCGCCGGCCAGCCGGTCCTGGACCCGCTGTTCCGGCCCGAGGACGGGCCGGCGCCGCCGGCCCTGGAGACCCTGCCGTTCATCGTCGTCATGATCGACGAGTTCGCCGACATGATGATGATCGTCGGCAAGAAGGTCGAGGAGCTGATCGCCCGGTTGGCGCAGAAGGCCCGCGCCGCCGGCATCCACCTGATCCTGGCCACCCAGCGGCCGAGCGTCGATGTCATCACCGGCCTGATCAAGGCCAACGTACCGACCCGCATCGCCTTCCAGGTGTCCAGCAAGATCGACTCGCGCACCATCCTCGACCAGAGCGGCGCGGAAACCCTGCTCGGGCGCGGCGACATGCTGTACCTGCCGCCCGGGACGGCGACGCCGGAACGCGTGCACGGCGCCTGGGTCGACGACCACGAGGTGCACCGGGTGGTCGAGTTCCTGAAGCAGCGCTTCGGGGAGCCCACCTACATGGACGGCGTGCTCGAGGAGGTGCAGATGCTGGGCGATGGCCAGTACGTGGGACCCACCGGCCTGCCCGAGGAGGGCGCCGGCGACGATCCGGAATCCGACCGCCTCTACGACATGGCCGTGCAATGCGTGCTGGAGACCCGGCGCGCCTCGATCTCGGGCGTCCAGCGACGCCTGAAGATCGGCTACAACCGCGCCGCCCGCCTGATCGAGCAGATGGAGGCCGCCGGCCTGGTCTCGCCACCCTCGCACAACGGCAACCGCGAGGTGCTCGCGCCGCCGCCGCCGCGGGACTGAGCCGCCGGGGGAGTCCCGCGCCGGAGTACGCCGCCGGGCCGGGACGCGGCCGTGCCCACCGCGCCGGACGGACGGTCGATCCTGCGCCAGGGAATCGCCGCGGCACGCCGGCCTCCTGCTGGCCGCCACCGCCCGGACGGCCACGACGTCGATGCGACGGGGCGCGGAAATCGACCGGCGGCGCCAGCGGTTCCTGTCCGCTTCAGCCAGCTGCCGCTATCTGTGTCGGCAGCGCGGCGCCGCTATCCTCCCGCCCCAGGCAACGACGAGACCGCCATGAGCCGACCTCTTTCCCTTCTTTGCTGCCTCGCCTGGCTGCTGCTGGTTCCGCCCCCGCTCGAGGCGGGCGAGGCGCGCGCCGCCCTCGCGCGCGCCAGCGATGGCCTGGTCTCCGTCCAGGCCGGGTTCGAGCAGCGCGTCTACAACGGCGACGGCAGCCTGCGCGAGACCGCGACCGGCACGCTGGCGCTGAAGGCGCCGCGTCTGTTCCTGTGGCATTACCTGACGCCTTACGAACAGCTCGTGGTCGCCGACGGTACCCACGTCTGGCTGCACGATGTCGACCTCGAGCAGGTCAGCGTCCGGCGCCAGGCCGACGCCGAGGCGCAGAGCCCGCTGGTGGTGCTCACCGATCCCGGCAGCCTGGACACCCGCTACCGGGTCAGCGAGGCCGGACGGCGCGACGGTCTGGACTGGCTGCGCCTGGATCCGCTCGATGACGACGGCTCGTTCAGCCGCGCCGAGCTCGGCCTCGACGGCCAGGGGGTCGCGCGCATGGAACTCGTCGACAGCCTGGGCGGCCGCACCACCATCGCCTTCAGCGACTGGCGGCGGAACGTGGACCTGCCGGCCGACCTGTTCCGCTTCCAGCCGCCCGACGGCGTCGACCTGGTCGGCGACGTCGACAGCCTGGGCGAGGTCCGGCCGCTCCGGGACGACTGAGGCCGCGTCCCGTAGTGGCGGGCGACGGCGTTCAGTATCCGCGCGCCCGGCGCGGGTTTCGGCGCGGCGCGGCAGGGGGCGGCATCTCGATCTCGATGTCGACCCACACCAGGCGGTGGTCGCTGGCGTCCAGCAGATCGGCGCCGGCCTCGGTGGAGAGCGGCCAGAACACCCCGGCGTCGACCACCCGCAGGCCGGTCGACGGCAGCACGTAGTCGACCCGCAGGTTGCCCGGCGGATCGCCGAACACGGCCGTGTCGTGGGCGGGGTCGCCGCGATGGCCGAGATTGCCGCCACCCAGGCGGTGGGCCGACTCCACGCCACCCTCGCTGGCCGGCACCGGCCGGGACTGGATGCGCGGGTGGTCCAGCAGTTGGGCGATGGCGCCCGGGTGCGAGCTGCCGTCGAGGGGATCGGCGTTGAGGTCGCCGGCGATCACGAACAGGGCGTCGGCGGCGAGGCCGCCACGTCGTCCCTCGTCGTCGTACAGGTAGTCGGCCCGGCCCGGCTCGAGGGACACATAGTCGGCCCACAGGCGGATCTCGTCGTGATTGCGGCGGGCATTGCGACGCTCGTCCCCGTCGAAGGCCGGCGGCGTCGGGTGCGAGGCGAGCAGGTGCAGGCGCCCGGCCGGGGTGCGGATCGGCAGGTCCCAGTGGCTCTTGGAGGACAGCGGCAGCACCTCCAGCGCAGCGGCCGGATACCAGGACGTGCCGTCCTCGCGCACCGGCAGCAGGTTGCCGGGCATGTCCGCCCAGCGGAAGCGCCGGAAGCTGCGCACGTCGCGCCGGACGATCGGGTAGCGCGACAGCACCAGCATGCCGTACTGGCCCGGATAGGCACCGTAGCCCCAGGCGTCGCCCGGTCCGCCGGTGCGGCCGTCGCCATCCAGGTCGAGGCCGCTGTCCAGGCCGGTGTTGACCGGCGCGAAATGGCTGAACCGGTAGCGGATGCCATCGCGGCCGTACTGCCGGCGCATCAGGTAGTTGAACTGGAAGTCCTGGGCGGCGCGGCCGCTGCCGTCCCAGTCGAATTCGTTGACCAGCAGGATGTCCGGGCGCACCTGCTGGATCACCGCCGCGACCTGGCGCAGCTGCTCGTCGCGACGGCCGCGCAGGCGTTCCGCAACGGCGCCTTCGCGCGCGTCGAACAGGGAGGCGTTGAAGGTGGCCACGCGCAGCCGGGCGCTGCCGGGATCGGCGCTGGCCGGTGCGCCGAGCGTCGCGGCCAGCGCGGCGGCGACCAGGTACGGCGCCCTCATGCTGCCGGTCCGGCCGCCTGGCCGGGATCGGAATCGGGCATCAGGGGCTGCCAGCGGCCTTCGCGCAGCACCTCCATGGGTCGGAATCCAGCCTTGTAGTGCATCTTCGGGTGCCCCGGGATCCAGTAGCCAAGATAAAGGTGGCGCAGGCCCATGCGGCGCGCCTGCTCCACCTGCTGCAGGATGCAGAATACCCCCAGCCCGCGTCGGGCATGTGTCGGACGCCAGAACGTGTAGACCGCCGACAGGCTGTCCTGGGCGACGTCGGTCACCGCCACCGCCACCAGCGTATCGGCTTCCCAGATCTCGAGGTAGTCGCTGATGCCCCAGGGCGCGATCAGGAACCGGCGGAAGTCGTCGTCGCCCGGTTCGTCCATGCCGCCGCCGGGGTGACGCCAGGCCAGGTATTCCTCGTACAGGGCGTGCACCGCCGGATCCGGACGCGCGGTCCGCCAGCGCAGGCGCAGGTCGCCGTTGCGGGCGAGGCAGCGTCGCTGGCTGCGGTCGGGCCGGAACGCCGCGACCGGCACCCGGCACGGGACGCAGGCCTGGCAGGTCCGGCAGTGCGGGCGATAGACGTGGCCGCCGGCGCGCCGGAAGCCCCAGGCCAGGGCGGTGCCGTAGACATCCGGAAGGCGCGGGTCCAGCGGATCGATCACCAGATTGCGGGCACTACGGTCGTCGTAGTACCCGCACGGGTGGTCGAGGGTCTGGAACAGGCGGACGGTGCCGGTCTTCACGGCGCCGAGCATAGCGCCCGGGGGCCCCGATGCACGCCCGGGCAACCGGCGGCACCCGCGAGGGCAGCGCCATCCCCTATAATTCCGCGTCTTTACCAGGCCCCGGAGCCCCGCGCATGCGCATCCTGGCAGAGGCGCTCACTTTCGACGACGTCTCGCTCGTTCCCGCCTATTCCAGCGTCCTGCCCAGGGACGTGTCGCTCAGGTCCCGGCTGGCCCGGGGCATCACCCTGAACCTGCCCCTGGTGTCGGCGGCCATGGACTCGGTCACCGAATCGACCATGGCGATCGCCATGGCCCAGCTCGGCGGCATCGGCATCGTCCACAAGAACATGGGCGTCGAGCGTCAGGCCGCCGAGGTGCGCGCCGCCAAGAAGTTCGAGGCCGGCGTGATCCGCGACCCGATCACGGTCGGTCCGGACACCTCGATCCGCGAGGTGCTGGCGCTGACCCGCGCCCACAACATCTCCGGCGTGCCGGTGGTCGACGCCGGCGCCCTGGTCGGTATCGTCACCAGCCGCGACCTGCGCTTCGAGCGCCGGCCCGAGGACCCGGTCCGCAACATCATGACCCGCAAGGACCGCCTGGTCACCGTCGCCGAGGGCGCCAGCGACGACGAGGTGCTGGCCCTGATGCACCAGCACCGCATCGAGAAGGTGCTGGTGGTCAACGACGCCTTCGAGCTGCGCGGCCTGATCACCGTCAAGGACATCCAGAAGGCGCGCGACAATCCCAATGCCGCCAAGGACGCCCAGGAGCGCCTGTGCGTGGGCGCCGCGGTCGGCACCGGCGGCGATACCGAGGCGCGGGTCGCCGCCCTGGTCGAGGCCGGCACCGACGTGATCATCGTCGACACCGCCCATGGCCATTCCCAGGGCGTGCTCGAGCGGGTCGCCTGGGTCAAGCGCAACTTCCCGGCGGTGCAGGTGGTCGGCGGCAACATCGTCACCGCCGACGCGGCGCGCGCCCTGGTCGACGCCGGCGCCGACGGCGTCAAGGTCGGCATCGGCCCCGGCTCGATCTGCACGACGCGCATGGTCGCCGGCGTCGGCGTGCCGCAGATCACCGCGGTGGCCATGGTCCGCGAGGCCCTGGGCGATGACGTGCCGCTGATCGCGGACGGCGGCATCCGCTATTCGGGCGACGTCGCCAAGGCGATCGCCGCCGGCGCCTCCTGCGTGATGATCGGCGGCCTGTTCGCCGGCACCGACGAGTCGCCCGGCGAGATGGAGCTGTTCCAGGGCCGCTCCTACAAGACCTACCGCGGCATGGGCTCGCTGGGCGCGATGCAGCAGGGCAGCAAGGACCGCTACTTCCAGGACGCCACCGACGCCGACAAGCTGGTCCCCGAGGGCATCGAGGGCCGCGTTCCCTACCGCGGGCCGCTGCGCCACATCGTCCACCAGCTCGCCGGCGGCCTGCGCGCCGCCATGGGCTACGTCGGCTGCGCGACCATCGGCGAGATGCAGACCCGTCCGCAGTTCGTGCGGGTCACCAACGCCGGCGTCCGCGAATCGCACGTCCACGACGTGCAGATCACCAAGGAAGCGCCGAATTACCGGATGGATTGACTAGGATCCGGGACTCGGGACTCGGGACCCGGGATCCGGGAATCGGGTTGTCGGGTCTGAAGCAAGGTTGCTTTCGCCCGGTGCAGATGGGCCCTCGCGCCACCGGTTCTGACTTCTGGAGAGATGTGTCCGCCATGATGCCCAACCGAGTCCCGAGTCCCGAGTCCCGGGTCCCGCAGCAGGACATCCACACCGACCGCATTCTCATCCTCGACTTCGGCGCCCAGTACACGCAGCTGATCGCGCGCCGGGTGCGTGAGCTCGGCGTGTACTGCGAGGTCTGGGCCTGGGACCACGACCCGGCTGAGATCGCGGTTTTCGAGCCGCGCGGCATCATCCTGTCCGGCGGTCCGGAATCGACCACGCTGCCGGATTCGCCGCGCGCCCCGCAGGCGGTGTTCGAGGCCGGCGTGCCGGTGCTCGGCATCTGCTACGGCATGCAGACCATGGCCGTGCAGCTCGGCGGCAGCACCGAGGCCGCCGACCAGCGCGAGTTCGGCCACGCCGAGGTCGAGCTGACCGGCAGCGACCGCCTGCTGGCCGGTTTCAACGACCACGCCGACGCGCCGGTGCCGCGCCTGGACGTGTGGATGAGCCACGGCGACCATGTCGCCACCGCGCCCCCGGGCTTCACCGTGACCGCCCGCACGGACCGCATCCCGGTGGCCGCCTTCGCCGACGACGCCCGCCGCCTGTACGGCGTGCAGTTCCATCCCGAGGTCACCCACACCCGCCAGGGCCAGGCCCTGCTGCGCCGCTTCGTGGTCGACCTGTGCGGCTGCCGCACCCTGTGGACCGCCGAGAACATCATCGAGGACCAGATCGCCCGGGTCCGCGCCCAGGTCGGCGACGACGAGGTCATCCTCGGCCTGTCCGGCGGCGTCGATTCCTCGGTGGTCGCCGCGCTGTTGCACCGCGCGATCGGCGACCAGCTCACCTGCGTGTTCGTCGACACCGGCCTGCTGCGCCACGGCGAGGGCGACCAGGTGATGGCGACCATGGCCGAGCACATGGGCGTCCGGGTGATCCGCGTCGATGCCGCCGAGCGCTACTTCCAGGCCCTGGCCGGCGTCGCCGACCCGGAGGCCAAGCGCAAGATCATCGGCCGGCTGTTCGTCGAGATCTTCGACGAGGAGGCCGGCAAGCGCGCCAACGCCCGCTGGCTGGCCCAGGGCACCATCTACCCCGACGTCATCGAGTCGGCCGGCAGCCGCACCGGCAAGGCGCACGTCATCAAGTCGCACCACAACGTCGGCGGCCTGCCCGAACACATGAGGCTGGGCCTGGTCGAACCGCTGCGCGAGCTGTTCAAGGACGAAGTCCGCCGGCTCGGCGTCGCCCTGGGCCTGCCGCGCGAGATGGTCTACCGGCACCCGTTCCCCGGCCCCGGCCTGGGCGTGCGCATCCTCGGCGAGGTCAAGCGCGAGTATGCCGAGCTGCTGGCACGCGCCGACCACATCTTCATCGAGGAACTGCGCCGCTGGGACCTGTACGAGCGCACCAGCCAGGCCTTCGCGGTGTTCCTGCCGGTGAGATCGGTCGGCGTGGTCGGCGACGCGCGCGCCTACGAATGGGTGATCGCCCTGCGCGCCGTCGAGACCATCGACTTCATGACCGCGCACTGGGCGCACCTGCCGTACGCCTTCCTGGACACCGTCTCGCGGCGCATCATCAACGAGCTGCGCGGCATCTCCCGCGTCGTCTACGACATCTCGGGCAAACCGCCGGCGACCATCGAGTGGGAGTGAGGGAGGCGATCGGTTCCCGGCCCGGAGCGGGGCGCGCTGCGCACCCGTCCTCGCCGAGGGTTTCACGCGAGCGCCCGGGAACGACCGGGCCCGCGCGCTGATCCGTGCCGCGTACCGGGGTTGGCGGCGCCTGGCCAGCCATCGGATGCGGGAAAACCCGGGCGGATCGCCGGCCTGTTCCGGTCACGCCGCTTCGTCGATGCGTCAGCGTGTCCGATGCCTGCCAGGAACCCCGTACACCCTGGATAGCGGTGCCCCCATGACGGGGGCGCGCTCCTCCAGGACTTGCCCGCATGGCCAACCCGAACGCCGTCGTCACCCATGTCCTGCCGTTTCCGCCGGCCGGCCGGCGCGTGCCGGCCGGCGCGACTGAAGGGTCCCGGCGTTTCGAGATCGCGCTCGTGGACGGCCGTCGGGTCCGCCTGGATCCGGCCGATCCGCGTTCCGGGCCACGCCTGGGGCTCCTGCACGACCTCGGCGAACGCGGCATTCCCGTGTACCTGGAGATCGACCCCGGGCAGGGCCTGGTCACCCGCGTGCTGATTCCCCTGGTCGTCCGGGTCGTCGATCTGCGGTCTGGGGCCGACGGCGCCCTCGAGATCGGGCTGCATCCCTCCCATGCCCGCCACCGGCTGGCTGCCGACCATCCGGACCGGGAGGAGCTCGTGGCGGCGCTGCGCGCCGCGCACCGCTCCGGCGAGCTCGTCGCCGTCACCCGGGACGACGACGGGACCCTGGTCGATGTGCGCGCCTTCCGGCCTTCGCCGGACGGACCGGACCTGCCCGTTCCGGGCTTGCCGGTGCGCCCCCGCTTCGACTGGCGTCACCCGCTGCGCAGCCTCCGCGACCTGCGGGCAAGGCTGTGGTACTGGCGCTGGTGGCCCTGGTGGTGGTGCTGGTGGTGGCGCTGCGTCTCGCCGGCCCGGGCGCAACAGCTCTTCGACGCCATGAAGGCGACCGGTTGCCCGCCCCTGACCGTGCCGGCGCCCTGCATTCCGTTCCTGTACCCGGAAGACGGCTGCTGGGCGCGCGCCCATGAGATGCGTCGCCTGATGCTGGCCCTTGGCCATGGCTCCAGGAAGATCTGGATCCATGGCGCGCTGCGCACCCCGACCCGGAACAGCCCCCAATGCGAGGTGCACTGGGGGTGGCACGTTGCGCCGACCCTGTGCGTGCGTCGCTGGCTGCTGTTCGCGCGCCGCCTGGTGATCGACCCCTCCCTGTTCGACACGCCGGTGACGCGGGCGGTCTGGAAGGGCATCCAGGGCGACCCTTCCGCCGCCCTCACCGACACCCACGGCTCCCTCTACCTGTTCCCGGGCACCACCGATCCGGACCACAGCGGCACCAGCTATTACCTGGCCTTCTACCGGGCGCAACTGCAGAACCGTGCGATCAGCCTGGGCCCGCCTCCCTACGCGCACTGTCCATGACCGACGCGCGGCCGGATCCCGTCGTACCGGCCGGTGCCCCGCCGGCCGGACCGGAGTCGACAGGGGCGGGGGCCGTCGTCCGCTAGAATCCGACGCAGCGGCCGGTCGCGGGCCTCCCGGCCCGGCGCCACCCGCCATGACCCCGGTCGGCGCACGGTACTCGCAGCGCCGCAAACCGACGCTGCACCAGGACCACAGCCCGATGCCTGACCAAACCCCTTCGGTGCCGACCGGCGACGTCGACCGGATGCGCCGCGCGCTGGCCCTGGCCGCCCGTGCCGAGGCGGAGGGCGAAGTGCCGGTGGGCGCGCTGGTCGTCGCCGCCGACGGCACCGTGCTGGGCGAGGGCTGGAACCGGCCGATCGCCAGCCACGACGCCAGCGCCCACGCCGAGATCGGCGCCCTTCGCGCTGCCGGGGCGGCCGCCGGGAACTACCGCCTGCCGGGGGCGACCCTGTACGTGACCCTTGAACCCTGCGTGATGTGCGCCGGCGCCATCATCCACGCCCGGATCGCCCGGGTGGTGTTCGGCGCCGCCGATCCGAAGACCGGGGCCGCCGGCAGCGTGTTCGACACCCTGGTCAGCCCGCTGCACAACCATGCCGTCGAGGTGCGCGGCGGCGTGCTCGCCGACGAGAGCGGCGCGCTTCTCAGGGGCTTCTTCCGCGCCCGGCGCTGAGCGTGCGCCCGGATGCGGCAGGGAGGCCGGCAAGTCCGGCGCCGCGACGACGGGGCGGGGGGCTCAGACCTCGCGCGGCGGCGCGTCGTGGACGCGCGGCTCGATGACCCGCTCGATGGCCATCGCCAGGTAGCGACGGGCGTGCACGGTGGGCTGCCGGCGCAGCACCGCCTCGGCGCGCTGGCCGTCGCTCTCCTCCGGCGTGTACACGAACACGAAGGCGCCGCCCTTGCGGGCCAGCTCGACGTCCTGGTCGATGAAGTAGGTCTCGGTGCCGATGAACTCGGCGATCGAGGCCTTGATGCGGTCGAACAGGCCAGCGTCTTCCTGGGATTCCAGCTCCTCGACCAGGAATCTGCCGGAGACGGAGCGCACGTCGCCGGCCGCGAAGCCCGCTGCAACGAGTTCGCGCGCCGCGGCATCGGCCGCGTCCATGCCGGCGAAGCCGGCCAGCGTGTAGTGCCTGGGATAGAACATCCCGAACGACGAGTCGCCGTCCTTGAACCACGACCAGCGCGTGTTGCTAGCGTTGTTGCCCATGTCAGCCTCCTGGAACGAGCGTCGGGAAGGCTCAGGCTGCCACCGCCATGCTGAAGGGCGCTTGCACCGGGGGAGGGCGCCTCCACGAGCCCTTCACGCGGACTTGCCGACGCAGTCACCCTGCCGGCGTGCGCCCCGTCGCGTTGGCGGCGCTGGCCTCGATTTCCTGGTTGAGCGCGCGCACGGCCAGTCCGGCCTCGCGCGACAGGTACAGGCAGGCCGACAGGACCAGCAGGACGCCGCACACCGCCAGCATCGTCGGCAGGTGGACCAGGCGATGGTCGAGCACGGTGTCGGCGGCGACCGCCAGGCTGGTGCCGACGAAGGCGGCCAGCGCCAGGTAGAGCAGGCGGCACGCGCGCAGGATCAACCGGCAACGCCGCCGCTGCAGGGCGATCCGGGCGACCGGCAGGGCAGGGGCGCCCTGGTCGGCCATCAGCGTGCGCAGGCGATCGACCACCCGTGCCAGCCGGTTGTTGGCGGACTGCAGCAACGAGGCGCTGGCGGTCATGAACAGGGCCGGCGCCAGCATCGCCAGCAGGATGCCGTAGTGGCCGCCGGGATCAGCGCCGAACACCGGACGCTCGGCGTGGTGGACTGCGGGCTATCATTGCGATCCCTTCCTGCGTTGGCTGCGGCGACCCGATGAAGCATAGCGACAACCTGGTCTGGCTGGACCTGGAAATGACCGGGCTGGAGCCGGAGCGCGACACCATCCTGGAGATCGCCACCCTGGTCACCGACAAGGACCTGCAGGTGCTGGCCGAAGGCCCGGTGCACGCGATCCGCCAGAGCCCCCGGCGACTGGAGCTGATGGACGACTGGAACCGCAACCAGCACCAGCGCTCCGGCCTGTGGCAGCGGGTCGTGGAATCGCAGTCGGACATGGCGCGCGCCGAGGCCGACACCCTGGCCTTCCTGGCGCAGTGGACCGTGCCCGGAAAGTCGCCGCTGTGCGGCAACAGCATCGGCCACGACCGGCGCTTCCTGGCCCGGCACATGCCGGCGCTGGAGCGCTGGCTGCACTACCGAAACCTGGATGTCTCCACGGTCAAGGAGCTGGCGCGCCGGTGGGCACCGGAGGTCGCGGAATCGGCACGCAAGGAGTCGGCGCACACCGCGCTTGCCGACATCCGCGACTCGGTGGCCGAGCTGCGCCACTACCGACGGCACATGGCGGCGCTGGCACTGGCCTGAGCAGGGAAACGGGCGGGCCGGAACGACGGTGCCCGGCCAGGGGCCGGGCTCCGGGTTCATGCGGGCGTCGCCTCAGAACGTGTATTCGAGGCCGACGCTGGCCAGGTCGGTGTCCAGGTCGTCGGCCCGGAAGCGGTCGTAGTTGACCGACAGGGCGATCCGGTTGCTGAACTGGTAACCGGTGAACACGCCGGCGTACCAGTCGTTGCCGTCGGTCTCGAACTGCGCGGCGCGACCGGTCCACGAATAGAGCCCGCCGCGACCGCCGACGAAGAAGCCGGCATCGCCGCGCTGCGCGAACAGCGCCCGGCCCTTGACGCCGGCGTAGAAGCCGTCCAGGGCGAGCCTGCCGGCGGGATAGCCGCGGCTGTAGAGGTCGGCCCAGCCGCCCTCGACCGCGAAGTTGCGGTTGAACCACCAGCCGGCGCCGACGGCATAGCCGGTGTCGTCGCGGGCGCCGGGGACATCCCGCAGCTCGGACTGGCCGACGCGGCCGTCGATGAAGAAGCCCTGTGCCTGGACCGGGTTGCTGGCGGCGGCACCAGCGGCGGCCGCGAGTACGGCGACGAAGGGAATCAGCCTCATGCTTGTTACCTCGTTGATCGGGGGTCGATGGATCCGCCCCTCCGCGGACGCCGAACTGTGCGCCGGCGCGGTGCGACGGACGCTGAACGGCCCCGCCGCGCCCGGCTGCCGGTTCAGCATCGCGTCGGCTTCCCGGTACCGCGGCCAGCCGGCGCCGCGCCGGTCCGTGCCGGCGTCGCGCCGCTCTCAACCAGAGCGGCGCGCCAGGCGCAGCCAGGTGTCGACCACGGTGTCGGGATTCAGCGACACCGATTCGATGCCCTGGTCCATCAGCCAGTCGGCGAGATCGGGGTGGTCGGACGGGCCCTGGCCGCAGATGCCGATGTACTTGCCGCGCGCCTTGCAGGCCTTGATCGCCATCGACAGCAGGGCCTTGACCGCCTCGTCGCGTTCGTCGAACAGGTGGGCGATCAGGCCGGAATCGCGGTCCAGGCCGAGGGTGAGCTGGGTCAGGTCGTTGGAACCGATCGAGAAGCCGTCGAACAGGTCGAGGAAGCGGTCGGCGAGCAGGGCGTTGCTGGGCACCTCGCACATCATGATCAGCTTCAGGCCGTTCTCGCCGCGGCGCAGGCCGTTCGCGGCCATCACCTCGATGACGGCCTCGGCTTCGGCGACGGTGCGCACGAAGGGGATCATCACCCAGGCGTTGGTCAGGCCCATGTCGTCGCGGACCCGGCGCATGGCCTGGCATTCCAGGGCGAAGCAGGCGCGGAAGCTGTCGTCGACGTAGCGGCTGGCGCCGCGGAACCCGATCATCGGGTTCTCCTCGTGCGGCTCGTAGCGGTCGCCGCCGACCAGGCCGGCATACTCGTTGGACTTGAAGTCGGACAGGCGCACGATCACCGGGTGCGGCGCGAACGCCGCGGTCAGGGTGGCGATGCCTTCCTTGAGGCGGTCGACGTAGAACTCGACCGGGTCGTCGTAGCCGGCCATGCGCTCGGCGATGCGCGCCTTCGTCTCGGGGGTCTGCTGGTCGAACTCCAGCAGGGCGCGCGGATGCACGCCGATCTGCCGTTCGATGATGAACTCCAGGCGGGCCAGGCCGATGCCGCGGTGCGGCAGCATCGCGAAGTCGAAGGCGCGCTCGGGGTTGCCGACGTTCATCATGATCTTCAGCGGCGGCTCCGGCATCGAGCCGACCTCGGCCTCGGTGCGCTGGAAGGGCACGATGCCGGCGTAGATGACGCCGGTGTCGCCCTCGGCGCATGAGACCGTGACCTCGCTGCCGTCGGCGATCGCGCGGGTCGCGTCGCCGCAGCCGACCACGGCGGGGATGCCCAGCTCGCGGGCGATGATGGCGGCATGGCAGGTACGGCCGCCGCGGTTGGTGACGATCGCCGCGGCGCGCTTCATGATCGGCTCCCAGTCGGGATCGGTCATGTCGGTGACCAGCACGTCGCCGGCCTGCACGCGGTTCATCTCGGCGATCGACCTCACGACGCGCGCCACGCCCTGGCCGATCCGCTGGCCGATCGCCCGGCCCTCGCAGACCCGTTCGCCGGCGCCGTCGAGATGGTAGCGCTCGATGGTGGTGGCGCGGGCGCGCGACTTCACGGTCTCCGGCCGCGCCTGGACGATGAACAGCTGCCCGGTCACGCCGTCCTTGGCCCATTCGACGTCCATCGGCCGGTCGTAGTGGGCCTCGATGGTCATCGCCATGCGTGCCAGCGCCTCGATCTCGGCGTTGTCGAGGCAGTAGCGGTTGCGGTCCGCCTCCGGCACCGGCTCCACCGCGACCCGCGCCGTGGCGCCGGCCGGCGCATGCACCATGCGCTGCTGCTTGCTGCCCAGGGTGCGGCGCAGGATCGCCGGGCGGCCGGCCGCCAGGGTCGGCTTGTGCACGAAGAACTCGTCGGGGTTGACCGCGCCCTGCACGACCAGTTCGCCCAGGCCCCAGCTGCCGGTGATGAACACCACGTCGCGGAAGCCCGATTCGGTGTCCAGGGTGAACAGCACACCGGAGCAGGCCAGGTCGGAGCGGACCATCTGCTGGATGCCGGCGGACAGGAACACGTCCTCGTGCCGGAAGCCGTGGTGCACGCGATAGGCGATCGCGCGGTCGTTGTACAGGGAGGCGAACACCTCCTTGACCCTGGTCACGACGGCGTCCTCGCCGACCACGTTGAGGAAGGTCTCCTGCTGGCCGGCGAAGGAGGCGTCGGGCAGGTCCTCGGCGGTCGCCGAAGAGCGCACCGCCACGGCGACCTCGGTGCCGGCCTGGGCGCACATGCGCCGGTAGCCCTCCCTGATCGCCGCGTCGAGCTCGGCGGGCAGGGGCGAGGCCACCACGAACTCGCGGATCTCCCGGCCCACCCGCATCAGGGCGTCGACGTCGTCGACGTCCAGGGGCGCCAGCAGGTCGGCGATCCGCTGCTCCAGCCGGGAGTCGGCAAGAAAGCGCTGGAAGGCATGGGCCGTGGTCGCGAAGCCGCCGGGCACCGCCACGCCGGCCTGCGCCAGGTGGCCGATCATCTCGCCCAGAGAGGCGTTCTTGCCGCCCACCTGCGGCAGGTCGGACAGGCGCAGTTGATCCAGCCACAGAATCAGCTCGGACAAGGCGGGTTCTCCTCGGGAAGGCGGTCGGGCAGGGCGGGCGCGGGGGCGCAGCCGCGTATGATGAGGCCCGGCCGGCCCGCGGGCAAGGAAGCCGGTCCCGCCGCGCAGCCACGGGAGAGCTCATGAAGCGCAGGGTATTCTTCGTTTCCGACGGCACCGGCATCACCGCCGAGACGATCGGCAACGCCATCCTCACGCAGTTCTCGAACGTCGAGTTCGACACCTTCCGGCTGCCGTTCGTGGACACCGTCGAGCAGGCGCACAAGGCCGTGGCGCGGATCGCCGACCGCGGCGCCAGCGGCGCGGGCCGGCCGGTGGTGATCAGCTCGGTCGTGGATGCGCAGGTCCGGGAAGTGCTGGCCGGCGTCGATGCCTTCGTGCTCGACGTGTTCGCCCCGTTCATCGCGCCGCTCGAGGACGAACTGGGCACGCAGCGCTCGCCGCGGGTCGGCCAGGCCCACGGCCTGGTCGACTACGACCAGTACGAGGCGCGGATCAACGCCACCAACTACGCGCTCAGCCACGACGACGGCATCGACCTCACCTACGACGATGCCGACGTGATCCTGGTCGGGGTGTCGCGCTCGGGCAAGACGCCGACCTGCCTGTACCTGGCCCTGCACTACGGCATCAAGGCCGCCAATTACCCGCTGATCCAGGAGGACCTCGAACGCCAGGAGCTGCCGCGCCGGCTGCTGCCGCATCGCAAGCGCCTGTTCGGCCTGACCATCGACCCGGCGCGCCTGGCCCAGGTCCGCGAGACGCGCCGCCCCGGCAGCCAGTACGCGCGCCTCGAGCAGTGCCGCTGGGAAGTCGCCGCCGCCGAGAAGCTGCTGCGCGCCGAGCGGCTGCCGGTGGTCAGCACCACGCATTCCTCGATCGAGGAGATCGCCAGCAAGATCCTCAACACGCTGGGCATCGACCGCCACATGTTCTGATCGCCCGGCGACGGACCGTAGCCCGGAGAATCGGCCGCGCGCGACCGCCGGGTCGCGCTCGTGGAGCGCGACCCGGCGTGCGTAGAATCCCGCCTACCCGGACCGACCGCGTCCCAGGACAGCCAGCACGATGCGCAATCCCCTGCAGGAACAGCTGCTCAAGGCCGGCCTGGTCAAGAAGGGCCAGGTCGCCCAGGTCGAGCGCGAGCAGGCCCGGCGGCGCCAGGGCAAGGCGCCGGCCGGGCCGGACCCGGCCCAGGTCGACGCCCGTCGCCTGCAGGCCGAGAAGGCCGAGCGCGACCGCGCCCTGGCCGCCGGGCGCAATGCCCAGGCCCGCCAGGCCGAACTGCGGTCGCAGGCCCGCCAGATCGTCGACAGCCACCGCATCGCCGGCGCCGGCGACAGTCCCTACCGGTTCGTCGACACCGGCGTGATCCGCGAGATCGGCGTCGATGCCGCGCAGCGCGGCCAGCTTGCCCGCGGCGCCCTGGTCGTGGTCCGGGACGGCGACGGCCACGCCCTGCTGCCGAGGGCGGCGGCCGACAAGGTGCGGGCCCGCGATGCCGGCCTGGTCGTGGTCGATCACGGCCAGGCCGATACCGGGCCGGCACCGGGCGAGGACATGGACCCCTACTATCGTCAGTTCCAGGTGCCCGACGACCTGGTCTGGTAGGCGCTGGCGGTGACCCATGCCCAGCGGTCTGGCGGGCGGGCCGCGGGCCGCTGCGGCCATGCCTGTCGCCGCCGCGCGATCGAACCGGGCTATGCTCGACCCATGCGACCCGCCTTCACCGCCGCCGCCCTGAGGCCCCGCCGCCTGGCCTGGCTGATGGACCTCTACGAGGACAATCACGCGCGCCTGGAACGACTGTTCCGGATCTCGGCCCTGGTGCCCGACCGCTACCTGTCCAGCGTCGGCGACGGCATGGACCTGCACCTGGACCTGCTGCAACGACATCGGCACACCACCGACCTGCGCCTGAGCTATGGCCTGCTCGACCCCGTCACCGGCCTGACCACGCCGTCGGCGATACTCCGGATCTACGAGGACGCCCGTCTTGCCGAAGCCACCCACTGCCTGCCCGGGCGGCAGATGATCGACGTGCTGGGCCCGTTCCCCTCGCCGGGCGCGGTCGTCGATCACCGCCTGCGGATGAACTCGTTCCTGAGTCGCTGGCTCGACTACCTGGGTGAACACGGCCACAGCTGGCACACGCTGACCCTGCTGGATCGCGGCTGACGGCCGGTCCCGGCTCCGGCGTCCCCGCCCGGCGGCCGTTCCCCACCTCTCCGCGACCGGTTCTCCGCCGGCGCCGGGAGACGGCGCGCATAACCACTTGAAGTAGTAAAGCTATCCGGATGATTTGACAGAACTACTCGTTCTGTGAGAGGGGCCCGGAAGCAGGCTCGCGAGCGAAAATTCGTGTTGACGGAGCGATCCGGCCGCGGCTATGCTGCGCGTCCCTCGTGGGGCCATAGCTCAGCTGGGAGAGCGCTACAATGGCATTGTAGAGGTCGACGGTTCGATCCCGTCTGGCTCCACCACGTTACATTTCAAGGTCTTAGCTCCTCGTTAGCGAATATTTCGCTTGCGTCCCCATCGTCTAGAGGCCCAGGACACCACCCTTTCACGGTGGATACAGGGGTTCGAATCCCCTTGGGGACGCCAATTTTTGCAGGTCTCCCCTGAGGAATGCCTTGCAAGTCCTTGAGTAGAAGGTTGTTCGACAGCGGCCCGGGCCTTCCAGCCCGGGCCGTTTTCATTGGTCGTCCCGCTGCCCGCCAGGCACCCGGCTGCGGCACAATCCCGACACCCCCGCACGGATGCCCGAGCACCCCCATGCCCGCGGACCACGCATGCCCGATCTGAGCGCGGCGGTCCGCCCACGGCCGCTCTGGCAGCCGCGCCAGCAGGATGTGGAGGTGTTCGGCCAGGCGCTGTCCGACGGCCACTCGCCCTTCCTCGCCGGCATCCTTGCCGGGCGTATCCGCAGCGGCGACGGCGGCCTGTCGGGCCTGTCCGGGCGCCTGGCCGACATTCCCCCGCCGACGCTGTTGCCCGACGTGGACCCGGCCTGCGACCGCCTGGCACGCGCCCTGGCCGAACGGGAACACATCGTGCTGGCGACCGACCACGACGTCGACGGCGTCACCAGCCATGCCGTGCTCTGGAGCGCCCTGGTCCGGCATTTCGGACACCCGCCGGCGCGGCTGCACACGGTGATCAGCCACCGGGTCCGCGAGGGCTACGGACTCAGCTCGGCACTCAGCGCCCGGATCCGCGCCCTGCCGGTGCCGGTCGGCCTGGTGCTCACCGCCGACCAGGGCAGCTGCGATGGCGAGCGGATCGCCGAACTGGCCGGGCAAGGCATCGATACCGTGGTCACCGACCATCACCAGGTGGCGGGCAGGGGCCCGACCGCCGCCGTCGCCTGCGTGAATCCGCAGCGCGCGGACAGCCGCTACCCGGACCGGGCGATCGCCGGGTGCATGGTGGCCTGGCTGCTGATGTGCGCACTCCGCCGGCACCTTATCGCCCTGGGTCGGCTGCCTGAGGCCGCGCCGCGGCTGGGCGACCTGCTCGATTTCGTCGCCCTCGGCACGGTGGCCGATGCCGTCTCACTGGGCAGCAGCGCAAGCAACCGGGCGGTGGTCCAGGCCGGCCTGATGCGCATGAACCAGCAGGCACGGCCGGCCTGGCAGGCGCTCGCCCGGGTCCGGCCCGGCCCCTGGCAGGCCACCGACCTGGCATTCGGGCTCGGACCCCTGATCAACGCCGGAAGCCGGGTGGCCGACGTGATGCCCGGCGTACGCGCCCTGATCGCCACGGACCTGGGCCAGGCGTGCGCCGAAGTCGAGCGCCTGGTCGCCGCCAACGCCGCGCGGCGCGCCGTCGAGCAGGAGCTGACCGGTCAGGCCCTGGCGGCATTGCAGGCCACCGCACGGCCAGGGGACGCTGCGGTCTGCGTGGCCTTCGACGAGGGCAACGCCGGGGTCCACGGGATCGTCGCGTCGCGCCTGGTCGAGCACAGCGGCTGTCCGGCCCTGTGCCTGTCGCCACGGGTCGGCGAGCCGGACCTGTTGACCGGCTCCCTGCGCACCGTCGCCGACCAGTGGGGCGGCGCCCTGGTGGACATCCATGCCGCCCTGGCGGAGATCGATGCCCGCCATCCCGGCCTGCTGCTGACGTGGGGCGGCCACGCCGCCGCCGGAGGACTCAGCGTCGAGGCGGCGCGGCTGGCCACGTTGCGCGCGGCCTGGCAGGCCGCGGTGCGGTCGCAACGGCCGCCGCAACCACCGCGGCGCTGGTTCGACGCTGCGCCCCAGGAACCGCTGTCCGCCACGCACCTGGCGGCACTGGACGGGCTGCAGCCGTACGGCCGCGGCTTCGATGCGCCGATCCTGGCGCTGGACTGCCAGGTCACCGGCAGCCGCCCCCTGGGCGACGGCAGCCATCGGCGCCTGAGCCTGGCCGACGCGGGCGAGGCCACCGAAGCGGTCTGGTTCCGAGCCGACCCCGAGCCTGCGCCGGGCACGGCGACCCGCAGCCGCCTCTACGTCAGCTTGCACCCGCCGACGCGCTGGACGCGCGGCGGCTTCGATCTGCACGTCCATGGCCTGGAACGGCTGAGCTGAGCCTGCACCTGGCGGGCGGTCGGGTGGTTGCGGCCATCGCGGGCCGAGCGGCGCAGCACCCGGGCCAGCCCCTGGCGCGCTGCCGGCGCCTCCGGACCTGCACCGGATGGGTGAGGCGGAGCACGCGCTGGACGGCCGCCCTCCAGCCGGGGGCTGGACCGTCAACGGCTCGGGCGGGCAGGACTCAGCCGCGTCTGGCCAGCACCGGGCCGACCGTGCGGGCCAGGCCGGGCAGGGCAGGTGCGACCGCCTCCTGGGCGCGGGCGCGGGCGTTGAGGTTGGCGAACTCCACCTGTTCGCTGAGGCCGGCGCCCAGCGGCTGGCCGGTGGCGGTGTCGTAGGCGCGCACGGTCAGGGCCGCCGTATAGGCCACGTCGCGCTGGCCATGGAAGAACAGTTCGCGACTGCCCGCCGGCTCGGCACGGACCAGGACCAGGACACGTGCGTGGCGGGCGGCCTGCCGAAGCAGTCCGGCGACGCCGGCGCCCTCGTCGATCGCCAGCGCCTCGGCATCGGCCAGATCGTGGCCGGTGTCGGCCAGGTACTGTTCGACCGCCTGCCGGGCGGGCAGGGCGAGCAGGCGATCGCCCTGCGCGACCACCACGACGCGGGCCGGCGCCAGGCGGGGCGGCGCCGGCGCACGGACGGCCTGCGCAGGAACCCGGGGCGCCTGCGCAGGCGCGGCAGCGGCCGTCTGTGCAGGCGCAGCGGCGCGGGTGGCGATCGCGGCGGAGGCAGCGCCATCGACAACGGACGGCATCGAGGCGGGCGGGTCGGCCGTCGCCGGCAGCGAGGCTTCGCCCCCCGCTGCCGGCGCCGGGGGATCGATGCCGGAGGGGCTCCCCGAGGGCAGCGGCGAGCCGGCGGCTGCCAGCGCAGGCGTCGGATCGCCGGTGTCGGGTGCGGCGGCCGCCGGGCCCACCTCGCCGGCAACCGGCCCGGCGCCGCGGCCATCGCCCGACGCGGTATTGGCGCCGGTATTCGCGTCCGTCGACGCCGCCGCGGGGTCGACCGGCGTGGCGGCGGCGAAGGCACCGGTCGCGGCCTGCCCGGCAGGCACCGGGTTGCTGACCGATCCGGCCACGAAGCCGTCCCGGAAGCCGTTCGCGAAGCCACGGAAATAGTCGCGGAACGCGTAGCCGGTGCCGGCCAGGAGCAGCAGCACCAGGGCGGCCACGGCCATGCGACGGTCGCGATGGACCTGCGACGGGGCTGCGCCGGGTTGTCCGCGCACCACCGTGCCGCCGGCCTGGGGCTGGGCGGCCGCGCCCGGACGGATCGGCGTCGCGGCCGAGGCGGGCGTCACCACCGGCGGCGGCGTCGGCACTCGGGCCGCCTGCAGGGCATTGGCGGCCAGGGTATCGGGATCCGGCGGCCGCACCACCAGGCGCAGCGGCACGCCCGAGGCGACCAGCGGATGACGGCCCAGGGCCTCGGCGACCTCGCCGGCGTGCTGGAAACGCTCTGCCGGATCCTTGGCCACCATCTTCGCCAGGATCGCGGCGGCCTCGGCATCGACCGCGCCGTTGATCTCCTGGACATCGGGAATCTGGGCGTTGACCACGTCCAGCATCAGACGCAGCGGACTGGTGTCGGCGAACGGCAACCGCCCGGTGAGCATCTCGAACAGCACGACGCCCAGCGAGAACACGTCCGAGCGGGCGTCGACCGGCTGGCCGTTGCAGATCTCCGGCGAGACGTAGCCCGGGGTGCCAACGAACTCGCCGGTGCCGGTCAGCTTGGTGGCCGCATCGCGGGTCGGCAGGGCGATGCCGAAATCGGCGACGCGCACCCGCCCGGCAGTGTCGACCAGCAGGTTGGCCGGCTTGACGTCGCGATGCACCAGACCGCGGCGATGGGCGCTGGCCAGGCCGAGCGCGGCCTGCTGCACCAGCTTCAGGGCATCGCCGACCTCGATCCGGCCCAGGCGCTTGAGCAGGGCCGAGATCGACTCGCCCTCGATGTACTCCATCACGAAGAACGGCCGGTCCTCGCTCTGCCCGATGAAGTGGATGTTCACCACATGCGGGTCGCTGAGCGACGCCATCGCCCGCGCCTCGCGCAGGAAACGCTCGACCAGGGTGGGGTCGTCGGCCAGGGCCGGGGCAAGCTCCTTGATGGCGACGATCCGGTCGAGCGCCGGGTCGACCGCCTTGTAGACCACGCCCATGCCGCCGCGCCCCAGTTCGGCGACGATCTCGTAATGACCCAGGCGCTGCTTCATGGCTACCTCCGTGCGGCACCGCGCCGCGTGCGCCAGGGACCTCAGCGCGTCAGGACGATCCAGGCGACCGCAGCCGCGGCGATCGCCAGAACGGCGAGCATCGCCCAGCGCAGGCCCGAGCCGCCGCCCGTCGTTGCCGGTGCGGCCGCCGCCGGCGCGGAGGACACCCGGGCCCGGGCGTCGCTCAAGGACTCCACCAGGAAGCGGTTGCGGTCGAAACCGATCTGGTCGCCGACCTTGAGTTCGACGTCCTTCACCCAGCCGCCGTTGACGAAGGTGCCATTGGCCGAACCCTGGTCGCGCAGGAACATACCGGCCGGGGTGGCATCGATCACGGCGTGGTGGCGCGAAACCTCGGCCTCGTCGATGACCAGGTCGCTGGCCGGATCGCGGCCTATGGTGATCCGTCCGGAGAGCGGGATGACCTTGCCGAAATAGGCGCCGGTCACGCCGCGCAGCGCCAGCTTGGGCGGTGCCGCCCGCACCACGGTGGCACCGCCTGCCGCTGGCCTGGCCTGGTCGGGACGTGCTGCATCGCTCATCGGGATTTCCTCCGCCGTGCCGGGGCCGGCTCCCCCTCCGGGCGCCGGACGCCTCGGCATGCCGGCAATCTAGCAGCACCCGTGGGCGCTGGGGAGGGTGCCCTGCGGCCCGGCCGGTCGGGCCGCATCGCCTGCTGCCATCCATCTGAGCCGGTCACCGCGCTTTGCACGCCTCCCGGACACGGACGCCCTGCCGCGGCCAGATCCCGCCCACCCCCGGAGCCCGCCATGCCATCCCCGCCCTGGTCCTGCCCGCCGCCCCCTGTTGCCTGCCGCCACCGCACCCGGCGCGCCGCCGTGATCGCCCTTCTGTCCTGTGCGCCGGCCAGCCAGGCGGCACCGGCGGGGCTGCCCGACCCGATCTTCGCCGACGGCTTCCAGCAGGCCGTCCTGCGTCCCTTCCAGGACATCCTGCTGCGCCCCTTCGCCACCGAACAGGCCAGCTGTCCGGCCAGCGGCCCGACCACCCTGAACGTGCGGCCGGGTACGCCCGTGCTGCTGTGCTACGGGCTCGAGAACCGCAGCACCGTCGTGCTCGACAGCCATGAACTGGTCGACGGCATTTTCGGCCTCGTCCACCAGGGCAGCCAGCCGATCCTGCCGGGCCAGACCCTGGTGGTCGCCGACGCCGGGGGTCCAAGGGTGTTCGAGCGCAGCACCTTGCAGTTCACCCGCTGGCGCACCGCCGGCGGCGGTCTGGTCGGCGAGGAGAACCGCTCGCTCAAGGTCAACGTCGCCCCGGCCCTGGTCCTGTACCGGTTCGTGGAGACCGACCCGGCGCGTTGCCCGACCGGCGTGCTGCCGTTCTTCCCCGCGCCGCTGGCCAGCGGCCACACGCGGCTCACGGTGGCGCCCGGCACCCCGGTGCACCACTGCTTCCGGGCCCGCAACGACAGCGTCAGCACGATGGGCGCGAGCCTCCTCAGCGGCCACCAGCTCCTCGACTCGGCGCTGGCGCCGGTGGTCGACCCTGCACAGCCCCTGGCCAACCACGAGCTGTACACCGTCATGGCGACGCAACCCGCCGCTGCCGATGCCGCCTTCACTTCGCACTGGTCGGCCAGCGATGGCACCCAGACGGTGTCCGATTCGGCGACCAGCAGCCTGGTGGTCGCAGGCCAGCCCGCCTGCGCGGGCATCCGCCAGGGCACCAGCTTCGACTACGTCTCGATCCTCGGCACCTTCATCACCCGCGCCAACATCCGGCTGGACTTCGAGATCGATGCCACCCCGGTGCGCGGCGGCCAGGCGTTCTCCGTGGTCGCCGGCGGCGCCATCACCGCCCTGTTGCCGGACACCTACGGACCGCGCCTGGACACCCGGGTGGTGGTCGAGATTCCGACCGGTGTCGACCTGACGCAACCCTTCCAGGCGCAGGCCAGCATCGATGGCGGCGTGCCGATCCAGGCCAGCGTCGACCCCGCCGCCCGCCGTCTGGTGCTGTCCACGGGACCGGTCAGCGGACCGCCGGCCAGCATCCAGGTGAGCCTGACCGCTCACGCCGACGCCGGCACCGCAGCGATCGACTGGCTGGCGCCGCGTCTCGAGCAGGATTTCGCGCAGGCCAACGGCAACGTCAACACCGTGGTCATCCATCCCGACCCCGGCGGCCCGCCGATGCTGCACACCCCGCGCTGCCCGGCGCCGTGAGCCGGACGGCGGCTGCCGGCTTGATCCCGGTCAAGCCGGCGGCACGGCCGCGGGAGTAGGCTTGTGGCGTCCCTGCCGAGGAGCTAGCCATGAGGAACTACCACGACCTGCTGGTCCTGTGCCCGGAATTCGTGCGCTTCGGACCGCACCTGGCGATGGCCTCCGCCATGGCCCAGCGCCAGGGCATCCGGCTGACCGGCCTGCACGTGCGCTGGCCGGTGCTCGCGGTCGGAGCCGCCGGCCTGCCCGACCTCGCCGAGTCGCTGCGCCGCGATGCGGAAAAGGCCCTGCTGGCGGCCAGCCAGGCCGGCGAGGGTTTCGCCGCCTTCGTCGCCGGCCACGGCCAGGTGCAGGCGACCTGGCGGGTGCTCGAGGGCAACCCGGAGATCGTGCTGAACTACCTTGCCGCCTGCCACGACCTGCTGGTGCTGCCGGCCGGCCAGGACGAGCAGGCGCTTGCGCCCGGCTTCATCAGCGAAGTGGTCCTGCAGAGCCAGCGCCCCTGCCTGGTGGTCCCCGAGATCTGCGCCGACCCCGGCCGGGCACCGGCCAGCATCGCGATCGCATGGAACGGCTCGATCGAAGCCCTGCGCGCCGTGGCCGGCGCGCTGCCCCTGCTGGGGCGGGCCGAGCGGGTGGTGATGCTGACCGGGCAGTCGCGCCGCTACAGCGCGCTCACCCCCGACCGGCCGGTGCTCGACCTGGTGGCCTGGCTGGCCGAGCGTGGCATCCTCGCGGAATCCCAGCCGCTGCAGGCGCGCGCCGGCGAGGAGGGCGAAGCCCTGCTGCTGGCCAGCCAGGCCGCCGGCTGCGACCTGCTGGTGATGGGCGCCTGGGGCCATACCCGGCTGCGCGAATGGATTCTGGGCGGCGCCACCCGGCACGTGCTCAGCCATGCCCGGATGCCGGTGCTGATGGCGCACTGAGGCCGGGCCGTCGGCATGCACCGCCTGCTGCCGCCCCCGGCCGCCCTGTTCCTCGCCGGTCTGCTGGCCTGGCTGCTCGCGCGCGCGCTCCCCGCCTGGCAGGTGGCCCTGCCGGGCCAGCAGGGTGTCGCCATCGCCCTGGCCGTGGCCGGCGCCAGCCTGATGCTGGCGGCTGCCCTGTCCCTGCTGGCCGCGCGTACGAGCTTGAACCCCCTGAATCACGAACGCGCCTCGGTCCTTGTCGCCGTCGGCGCCTTCGCGCTCAGTCGCAACCCCATCTACCTGGGCGACGCCCTGCTGCTGTGCGCCTGGCTGGTCTGGCTGGGCCAGCCCCTGGGCCTGCTGGCCCTGGCCGGCTTCGTCCTGTGGCTGGATCGCGTGCAGATTCCCGCCGAGGAGCGTGCCCTGGCTCAACGCTTCGGTGCCGACTGGCAGGCGTACCGCGCGCGGGTGCGTCGCTGGCTGTAGCAGATCGCGTGGCGGCGGCGCGCCGCACGCGTGGCCTGCCTGCCGCCCAGGGCGGCATCAGGACGCTTGCCGCGGTGGCCCCGCCCGCGACGGCCGGGGGTGCGCGCGCCAGGGGCGGCGCGTCGGGTCCTGTCTGAACGCAGCCCCGGACGCGGGGTCGCGGTGCTGCCGGCGGGTGCGGCACACTGCGGCATCCGAACCGCCCCCGTTCCCGATGTCGCTTTCCGCCGCCACCGCGCTGCTCCTGCTGTCCCTGCCGGACATCGCGGCCCTGCAATCCGGCCAACCCCTGCCGCCGGTGGTGGTCACCGCCACCCGCCAGGCCGAGGACCCGTTGACCGTGCCGGCCGCCGTCGACCTGCTGGACGACGAGGACATCGGCCGCGCACGGCCGCGCGCCAACCTGTCCGAAGCGCTGCAGCAGTTGCCCGGCGTGGTCGCGCGCGACCGCCAGAACCAGGCCCAGGACCAGCAGATCTCGATCCGCGGCTTCGGGGCGCGGGCCAGTTTCGGGGTGCGCGGCGTCCGCATCTACAGCGACGGCATCCCGGCGACCATGCCCGACGGCCAGGGCCAGGTCTCGCACCTGGTGCTGCCGGCCGCGGGCCGCATCGAGGTGCTGCGCGGACCGTTCTCCGCGCTCTACGGCAATGCCGCCGGTGGCGTGATCGATGTCACCACCGCCGCCGCGCCGGAACCATCGGAGGCCATCGGGGGACTGGCGGTCGGCGACTTCGGCCTTCGCCACGGCACGGCCGGCTGGCGCGGCCGGTGGGGCGCGACGGGGCAGGGCGATGCCCTGGTCGATCTCGGCCGGATCCGCAACGAGGGCTTCCGCCGGCACAGCCGCAGCCGGCGCGACCAGGCCCAGGTACTGGTGCGCGGCGGCCTGGGCGGGCAGGGCGAATGGACCGTGCTGGCCAACCACATGGATCTGTCGGCGCTCGATCCGCAAGGCTTGACCCGCGCCGAGCTGGACGGCGACCGCCGCGCCGCCAGTCCCGGTGCCGGCCTGTTCGACACCCGCAAGACCGTGCGCCAGAACCAGGCTGGCGTTCGTGTGGGCCAATCGCTCGCCGAGGCCGACACCCTGACCGTCACGGCCTGGGCCGGTCGCCGGCAGACCTTCCAGGTGCTCTCGGTGCCGGTCGCCGCGCAGGCCAATCCGCTCAGCGGCGGCGGCGTGATCGACCTCGACCGCGACTACCACGGCGTCGACCTGCGCTGGCGCCGCCAGGGCCGCTGGCTGGGCAGGGACGCCAGCCTGACCGTGGGCGTCCAGCACGAGCAGGCCGAGGAACGTCGCCTTGGCTTCGAGAACTTCCGCGACGGCACGCTGGGTGTGGTCGGTGCCCTGCGTCGCGACGAGGACAACGGCGTGCGCGGCCGCGATGCCTACGCCCAGGCCGATCTCTGGCTGGCGCCGCGCTGGCGCCTTGCCGTGGGCGCGCGGCACAGCGCGGTCGATTTCGATTCCCGCGACCGCTTCGTCACCGCCGCCAATCCCGACGACAGCGGCGGCCAGGACTATCGCCGCCTGACCCCGGTCGCCGGCCTGCTGTACCGCGCCAGCGACTCGCTGAGCCTGTACGGCAACCTGGGCGGCGGCTTCGAGACGCCGACCCTGGCCGAACTGGCCTATCGCGGCGACGGCACCAGTGGCCTCAATACCGCGCTGCGCCCGGCACGCAGCCGGCACGGCGAGCTCGGTGCGAGGTGGCGCAGCGCGCGCGTGCAGGCCTCGGCGGCGCTGTTCCGCAGCGACACCCGGGACGAGCTGGTGGTACTGGCCAGCCAGGGCGGCCGCACGGTGTTCACCAATGCCGGGCTGTCGCGACGGCAGGGCGCCGAACTGGCATTCGCCGCCGAACTGTCAGGGCAGTGGTCGCTGGCGGGAAGCTGGACGCTGATGGACGCCCGCCACCTCCGCGATGCGCCGGCCTGCGACGCTTCGCCGTGTCCCCCACCGCTGATCGCGGCCGGCCGACGCATTCCCGGCCTGGCTGGCCACGATGCCTGGCTGGAACTGGCCTGGCGGCCGGTGACCGGCCTGGAGGCGCTGCTCGAGGCGCGCCGGTCCGGAAGGGTCGCCGTCAACGACGCCAACACCGCGTTCGCCCCGTCGGCGACCACGGTCGACTTCGCCCTCCAGCATCGAGGCGGCACCGCCACCCTGGCCTGGCGCAGCTGGCTGCGCCTGGCCAACCTGGGCGACCGCACCGTGGTCGGATCGGTGATCGTCAACGAGGCGAACGCCCGCTACTTCGAGCCTGCCCCCGGTCGGCACTGGCAATTGGGCGTCGAACTGACCCGACGTTTCTGAAGTCCCTGCAACGCCGGTCACGTCCCGTGGGCAGGCCATGTGCCAGGGTGCGGGCCGACCATCGATGAACAGGAGCCTGCCATGGGCATGCTGATCAAGGGCGTCTGGCACGACGTCTGGTACGACACCGACGCGACCGGCGGCGAGTTCGTCCGCACCGACGCGCAGTTCCGCAACTGGATCACGCCGGACGGCGCGCCGGGGCCGAGCGGGGAGGGCGGCTTCCCGGCGCGCGCCGGGCGTTACCACCTCTATGTCTCCCTGGCCTGCCCGTGGGCGCACCGCACCCTCATCGTGCGCCGGCTGAAGGGACTCGACGCGCTGATCGGCGTGTCGGTGGTGAACCCCCTGATGGCCTCGGAGGGTTGGACCTTCGAGCCCGGACCGGGCGTGGTCGGCGACCCGGTCGCCGGCGCGACCCGGCTGCATGCGGTGTACACCCGCGCCCGCCCGGACTACAGCGGCCGGGTCACCGTGCCGGTGCTCTGGGACCTGGAGCGCGACACCATCGTCAGCAACGAGTCCTCCGAGATCATCCGCATGCTGGGCAGCGCCTTCGACGGCCTCGGCGCCCGGCCGCTCGACCTGGCGCCCGCCGACCTGCTGCCGGCGATCGACGAGACCAACGGCTTCGTCTACGAAAAGGTCAACAACGGCGTCTACAAGGCCGGCTTCGCCACCGACCAGTCCGTTTACGAACGCGAGGTCGCCGCGCTGTTCGAGGCGCTCGACGTGCTGGAAGAGCGCCTGGCCGGCCAGCGCTACCTGACCGGCCAGCGCATCACCGAGGCCGACTGGCGCCTGTTCACCACGCTGCTGCGCTTCGACGCGGTCTACCACGGCCACTTCAAATGCAACCTGCGCCGCATCGCCGACTACCCGAACCTGTCCGGTTTCCTGCGCGAGCTGTACCAGTGGCCGGGCGTGCGCGAGACCGTGGATTTCGACCACATCAAGCAGCACTACTACCGCAGCCACGACACCATCAACCCCAACGGCATCGTGCCGCTGGGGCCGGTGCTGGACCTGGACGCACCGCCAGGCCGAGGGCACTTGCTGGCAGCATGAAGTATCCAGGCCCGTGACGCCTGGGTGCGGATCGTCATGGTTGCACCGACAGGGGAGGGGACGGCGGTCGATGCGCGGATTGGCCTTCTGGGGACGCATGGCGTTGTGCCTGCCACAGGCGATGGCGGTGCGCGCCCGGGCGCCACGGCTTCCGCCCGCCGCGGGTCCCGGCTGCGGCGAGGTGCCGGCCTGCGCATTGCCGAGCGACGCGCGAACCCTGCGGTTGCTGGGGGTCGGCGATTCCATCATCGCCGGCGTCGGTGCCGGCGACAGCGGCTCGGCCCTGGTCGCGTCGCTGGCCCGGAAACTGGCGCGGACGCTCGACCGCCCGACGGCATGGCGGACGCTGGCACGGTCCGGGGCCGACGCCCGGGCCGTGCACAGCCAGGTACTGGCCGGCGATGCCGGTCCGCCCGCGGACCTGATGGTGGTCTCGGTCGGCGTCAACGACGTCATCGGCCTGAACCACGGACGGCGCTGGCAGCGCGACCTGGCGACGCTGGCCGGCGCGCTGCGCCGGCACTCCCCGGACGCACTGATCGCCCTGGTCGGCCTGCCGCCGCTGGAAAGCTTCCCCTTGTTGCCGCCAGCCCTCGCACGGGTGCTGGGCGGACGCGCCCGGACCTTCGACGCCGACCTGGCCCGGCTGGCTGCCGAGGAAACCGGCCTGCTGCACGTGCCGATCGGGACGGTGGTCGGCCCCGACCTGTTCTGCGCCGACGGATTCCACCCGGGCGATGCCGGGTACGCACTGCTGGCCGATCAGGTGGCCACCGCTCTGCTGGCGCGGATGATTCCTGCGGACGTGTAGCAAGGCCGATCCGATCGGTCTGTCGGTCGGTCCCGTCGCCACGCCTGCCGGGACCCGAGCCTGGCCAGCCGGGCAGGGCGTCGACGACTCACGGCCACCACGACGCGTAACATGCCCGTCTGACAAGCGGAGGCCGCCCTGATGCGATCGAAACCCTGGCTGGACCTGCTCGGTGCGGCCGTTCTGGCCGGCTGCAGCGGCGTGCAAGGGCCTCTCGATCCGGCGAAGGAGGATCCAGACGCGCCGCACGGCCTGGTGCTGTCCCTGGCCGGCAATGCCCTGTTGCCGCCGTCGGTTCTCTCCGACCAGGCCCGCCTCGAGGCCGATCTGGCCAAGGCGATCACCAATGCCCAGGCGCGCCCGGATGACCCTGAAGCACTGATCTGGGTAGGCCGGCGACTTGGCTACCTGTGGCGCTACCGCGAGGCCATCGAGGTGTTCGGCCAGGGCATCGAACGCTGGCCAGACGATGCGCGTCTGCTGCGCCATCGCGGCCACCGGTACATCACGGTGCGCGAATTCGCCAACGCGCAGGCGGACCTGCAACGGGTAGCCGACCTGGTCGAGGGCCGCCCCGACCCGATCGAGCCGGACGGCGCGCCGAACCCGGCCGGCATCCCGCGCACCACGCTGGCCTACAACATCTGGTACCACCTGGCCCTTGCGCAGTTCCTGCAGGGCGACTTCGAGGCTGCGCTCGCCTCCTGGCGACGCACCCTGCAGCACGCCGGCAACGACGACGCCCTGGTCGCCGCCACCGACTGGACCTGGATGACCCTGATGCGCCTGGGCCGCCGCGACGAGGCCGCCAGTCTGCTGCAGCGGATCGGGCCCGACATGGAGATCCTGGAGAACCACAGCTACCACCGGCGCCTGCTCATGTACCAGGGCCGGCTGCAGTCCGACGATCTGCTCGCCGCCGACAGCCACGATCCTGTGGCCGTCGCCACCCAGGGCTTCGGCATCGGCCATCACCGCCTGGTGAATGGCGATGTCGCGGGTTCCCGGGCGATGTTCGAACGGGTGGTCGCCGGGTCCGGCTGGAATGCCTTCGGCTACATCGCCGCCGAGGCCGAGCTGCGGCGGTTGCCCTGAACCGGCGCGCCGGACGATACGCACGGGAATGACGCCAGACCTGCCGCCGCACGCCCGACGCGTGGCGGCAGGGTACGGGGTGAGGGGCCTTGCTGGACCCCGATCCTTGGCTTTACATAATATACCTTATGCGCATATCGCGGTGCCCGGGCTAGACGCCCGGCCGGCCGCGCCGGACGACCAGCACCGCGATGCCGGCCAGCAGGCCCAGGAAGGCGCTCCCGAGCCCAGCCACGTTAACGCCGGAACCCGTGACCAGAAAGGCCAGGATCGCCGCCTCGCGCTGATCCGCCTCGGCCAGTGACGTCGCCAGGCTGCCGGCCAGCGTCGGCAGCAGCGCCAGCCCGGCCAGCACCAGGATCAGGGTCGGCGGCATCGCTGCCAGCAGACTGGCCACGGTGGCGCCGAACAGGCCGAGCGCCAGATAGAAGATTCCGGCACTCAGCGATGCCAGCCAGCGCCGACCGGGTTGCGGATCCGCCTCCGGGCCCGAGCAGATCGCTGCGGTGATCGCCGCCAGGTTGAACCCGTAACCGCCCAGCGGGGCCAGGACAAGCCCGGTCGCTCCGGTCCAGGCCACCAGCGGACCGGCGCGCACCGGGTAGCCGTTGCCGCGCAGCACCGCGATCCCGGGGAGGTTCTGGGCCGCCATGGTCACCAGGAACAGCGGCACGCCGACGCCCAGCACCGCCGCGACCGAGAAGCTCGGCGTCACCCACACCGGCCGCGCCAGCAGAAGTTCCACCTGGTCGATGGCCAGGCTGCCCTGCCAGGCAGCCACCAGCAGGCCGGCCAGCAGGGTCAGGCCCACCGCCAGGTCGGGAAACAGCACCCTACCCGCGAGCCAGGCCAGCAGCATCGCCAGTCCAAGGACCGGTGCCTGCGGAACCGCCCCGAACGCCTCCAGCCCGAAGCGCAGCAGCACGCCGGCCAGCATCGCCGCGGCCAGGCTGCGCGGCAGGTACCGGAGCAGGAGGTCGAACCAGCCCAGCACCCCGGCCAGGGTCAGCAGCAGCGAGGAACACAGGAAACCCGCCACCGCCTCGGCCATCGACAGTCCGGGCAAGGCACTGACCAGCAGCGCGGCGCCGGGCGTCGACCAGGCGGTCAGGATCGGCATGCGGTACGCCAGCGAGAGTCCGATCGTGCTCAGGCCGGTGCCGACCCCGAGCGCCCAGAGCCAGGAACCCAGCTCGGCCTGGCTCGCGCCCGCCGCCGCGGCCGCCTGGAAAACGATGGCGATGGTGCCGGCGTATCCGATCAGCACGGCCACCAGGCCGGCACCCAGGTGGGACGGTCGAAGCGACGACGGCACGCGGGTCGGTCCTGGTCGGGGCGGACGCGCCTTTTAGCACGTCCGCCCTCCCCTCAGGCCGTCGCCGGCGGCGCCAGCAGGAAGACCACGCCCGGAACCACCGGCTCGGCGCGCCAGCCCCAGCTGCGCGCCAGCCAGTCGAAGGTCTGCATGCGCCAGAACGCCACGTGGGTGCAGTCGCGCCGGTAGTGCCAGCGCGCGAAATCGATGCCGTCCTCGAGCAGCGAGGTCATCACCGCCAGCAGGCCGCCGGCGCGCACCAGCGTGCGCAGGCGCGTCAGGACGGCCGCGGGATCGTGCAGATGCTCGACCACCTCGGTACAGGTGACGGCGTCGTAGTTGCGGGCAAGCACCGCCGGGTAGGGCGCGAACCACGGGTCGTACACGGCGACCTCGTGGCCGGAATCGCGCAGCATGGCCGCCAGCGCCGGACCCGGCCCGCAGCCGAAGTCCAGGACCTGGCTGCCCGGCCGCAGACGGCTGCGCAGCGGCGTGGCCAGGCGCTCGAGGAACTTCCGGTAGCCGGGATCGTCGGGGTGGTTGCGATGCAGCAGGTACTCCTCGCGCTCGCGCGCCGGTGCCGGCCGCTGTCGGTACGACAGGTAGGTCAGCTGGCAACGCGTGCAGCGTGCGTAGTCGAGGCCGTCGACCCGGGCGAAGGTCCCCCCGGGCGCGTGGCACAGCGGGCATCCTTCCGGACCGGCCGGGCCGCCGGTCCCGGGTTCGGCGGGCTTCGGACCGGTGCCGTCCGGGGTGTCGGGGAGGATGCCGGGCATGGGTCGGGGCGCGGGTTCGGGACATCCATGGTGCCCGGGTAAGGTGCACGACGCGAGCCGGGCGGCCGGTGGCGCGCGGGTGCCGCGCGGGCGTCGCCACCCTGCCCTGTCGTCCGTGGCGGTCCCCGGGCTTCCCCTTGTGCGATGCAGCCGCTATACTCGCGCGCTTTACGCCGTCCGGTTCCGAGGTTCGTGTCATGAAAGTCCTGTCGTCCCTGAAGTCCGCCAAGTCCCGGCACCGCGACTGCAAGATCGTCCGTCGCCGCGGCAAGGTGTTCGTGATCTGCAAGAGCAACCCGAGGTTCAAGGCGCGCCAGCGCTGAGCCGCGGGTCCTGGATCAAGCGCCACGAGGCCGGCTCCCAGCCGGCCTCGTGCATTCCGGGGGGCGTCCCGCCCGATTCCGGCCGGCGCCGGCATCCGTTCCGGCGTTCATGACGACCGGCGCGCGCATCTGCTAAAACAGCCGGACCACGAACACAGGGGTGGCTCCAATGCACAACCGTTACCTGCTCCTCGCCTCCTTGCTCGGCCTGGGCGCTGCCCTGCCCGCCAGCGCCGACGTCCTGCTGATCGAGCGTGCCGAACAGGCGCAGCGTGCCGGCCTGCCCGCCAACGGGCTGACCATGGCCCAGGTCGAGGCCCGCTTCGGCGCGCCGCTGGAGAAGCTGGCGCCGGTGGCCGGCTACAAGCCCGACCACCCGCCGATCACGCGCTGGCGCTACGCCGGACACACGGTCTACTTCGAGCACCAGCGGGTGATCAGCACCGTGCTCGACACGGCCGCCGCCGGGCCGTCGCGCTAGCGCCCAGGCCACCGCCATGACCACGATGCCGTTCTGGCCGGCTGAATGGGCGCCCCAGGACGGCATCCTGCTGGCCTGGCCGCACGCCGGCACCGACTGGGCCGGCAACCTCGCCGACGTCGAGCTCACCTACGCGGCCCTGGTGGCGGCGATCAGCCGCCGCCAGCGCGCCGTCGTCTGCGTCGCCGATCAGGCGGTGGAACTGCGCATGGCCACGCTGCTGGCCCAGGCAGGCGCCCTGCCCGGCCGGATCAGGACGGTGCGCATCGAGTACGACGATACCTGGCTGCGCGACAGCGGGCCGATCACCCTGCTCGGCGCCGACGGGCCGGTGCTGCTGGATTTCCGGTTCACCGGCTGGGGCGGCAAGTTCGAGGCCGGCCGCGACGATCGCCTGGTCGAGGGCCTGTTCGGGCGCGGCCTGTTCGTGCCGGCGGCGCGACGGGTGCCGGTCGACTTCGCCCTGGAAGGCGGCGCGATCGAGACCGATGGCGCCGGCACCCTGCTGTCCACCTGGCACTGCCTGGCTGCCCGGCACCCCGGCAGATCGCGCGCCGAGGTCGAGGCGGAACTGGCCCGGACCCTCGCCGTCGACCGCTTCCACTGGCTCGAGCACGGCGCGCTGGAAGGCGACGACACCGACGCCCACATCGACACCCTGGCGCGCTTCGCCGCGCCCGATGCCATCGTCTACCAGGGCTGCGACGACCCCGCCGATCCGCATCACGCGGGACTGGCCGCCATGGCCGGCGAGATCGCCGCGCTGCGCGACCGCCACGACCGTCCCTACCGGCGCTTCGCCCTGCCCTGGGCGCAGCCGGTCCATGCCGCCGATGGCCGGCGCCTGGCCGCCTCGTACGCGAATTTCCTGATCGTCAATGGCGCGGTGCTGATGCCGGGCTACGGCGATCCGGCCGATGCCGCCGCCGCCCGGGTGCTGGCCCGTGCCTTCCCGGATCGCGCCATCGAGATCGTTCCGTGCCGGCCGCTGATCGAACAGAACGGCTCGCTCCACTGTGTCACCATGCAGCTTCCCCGCGGAGTGCTTGCCAATGACTGAGCTGGTGGTCGCCCTCGTGCAGGAGCGCAACCATGGCGACGCGGATGCCAACCTGGCGGTGATCGAGCAGCGCGTGCGCGAAGCGGCGGCCGCGGGCGCGGGCCTGGTGGTCCTGCAGGAACTGCACAACGGTCCGTACTTCTGCCAGCGCGAGAACGTAGACGAGTTCGACCTGGCCGAGCCCATTCCCGGGCCCAGCACGCGGCGCCTGGGCGAGCTCGCCGCGGCGTGCCGGGTGGTGCTGGTCGGCTCGCTGTTCGAGCGTCGAGCCCCCGGCCTCTACCACAACACCGCCGTGGTCTTCGAACGCGACGGCCGGCTGCTCGGACGCTACCGGAAGATGCACATCCCGGACGATCCGGGCTACTACGAGAAGTTCTACTTCACCCCCGGCGACCTCGGCTTCGAGCCGGTCGACACGTCCGCCGGCCGCCTGGGCGTGCTGGTGTGCTGGGACCAGTGGTATCCGGAAGCGGCCCGGCTGATGGCGCTGGCCGGTGCCGAGCTGCTGATCTATCCCACCGCGATCGGCTGGGACCCCGGCGACGACCAGGCCGAGCACGCTCGTCAGCGTGACGCCTGGATCACCGTGCAGCGCGGGCACGCCGTGGCCAACGGCCTGCCGGTGCTGTCCTGCAACCGGGTCGGCTTCGAGGCCGACCCGGATGGCGTCGGTCGCGGCGCCCGGTTCTGGGGCAGCAGCTTCGTGACCGGCCCGCAGGGCGAGTTCATCGCCCAGGCCGGGACCGACGATCCCGAACTGCTGCTGGCCCGTGTCGATCGCGCCCGCACCGATGCGGTCAGGCGCATCTGGCCGTTCCTGCGCGACCGGCGCATCGACGCCTACGGCGACCTGCTCAAGCGCTACCGCGATGGTTGACCCGGCCCCGGCGGTGCCGGCCGATGCCCTCGCCGGCCAGCCGATCCAGCATGTCGAGCGCGACGGCGTGCATTACACGCTGCTCGGCACCGCCCACGTCTCGCATGCCAGCGTCGCCGCGGTCGAGGCACTGCTGGCGCGGGAGCGCTTCGATGCGGTGGCGGTGGAGCTGTGCGACAGCCGCTTCCAGGCACTGGCCGCACCGGAACGCCTGCAGCAGATGGACCTGGTCGCGGTGCTGCGCAACGGCAAGGCCGGCATGGTCGCGGCCCAGCTCCTGCTGGCCGGCTACCAGGCCCGCCTGGCCGAGCAGCTCGGCATCGAGCCCGGCGCCGAGATGAAGGCGGCCATGGCCGGCGCCCAGGTCCGCGACCTGCCGGTCTGGCTGATCGACCGGGAAGTCGGGCTCACCGTGGGCCGCGCCTACCGGGCGGTCGGTTTCTGGCAGCGGATGGGCCTGGTCGGCGGACTGCTCGGCAGCCTGCTCAGCCGCGAGCGCATCGACGAGTCGGAGATCGAGAAGCTCAAGGAAGGCGACATGCTGGACAGCGCCTTCCGCGAGTTCGCGACCCAGTCGCAGTCGCTCTACCAGGCCCTGATCGGCGAACGCGACCAGTTCATGGCCGCGCGCCTGCGCGAACAGGCCGCACGCGTCGACGACGTCGCCCGGGTGCTGGTCGTGATCGGCGCCGGCCACCTGCGCGGTCTCGCCGACGAACTCGCCAGCCAGCAGGAAGCGCCGGCGCTGGTCGCGGCCCGGCTGTCGCAACCGCCGCCGCCGGCGCGCTGGCCGAAGGTGCTCGGCTGGACCCTGCTGCTGCTGATCGTCGGCGGCTTCGCCTGGGGCTTCAGCAAGGGCGGCGCGGTCGGCATGGAGCTGGTGGTCGCCTGGGTGCTGGCGACCGCCGGGCTGGGCGCGCTCGGTTGCGCGCTGGCCGGTGGCCACCCCGCGAGCATCGCCGCCGCGGCGCTGGCATCGCCGCTGACGCCGCTGCATCCGGTACTGAGTTCGGGTACCGTGAGCGCGGCCGTCGAACTGTGGCTGCGCAAGCCGCGGGTCGCCGACTTCGCGGCATTGCGCACCGACCTCGTCTCCTGGAAGGGCTGGTGGCGGAACGGCGTCGCCCGCATCCTGCTCAACTTCTTCCTCACCAATCTCGGGACCGCGCTGGGCGTCTACCTGGCCGGAGCCCGCATGATCAAGGCCCTGTTCAGCGCATGAGCCTGCTCGACTCCTTCCGCAAACCCGCCTGGCAGTCCAAGGACGCCGGTCGTCGCGCCGAGGCGGTGGCCTCGGACTCCGATCCGGAGCTCATCGCGGCCTTGCCCGGCATCGCCGGCGAGGATGCCGATGCCGGCGTGCGCCGGAGCGCATTGCGGCGACTGGACGCGCCGGCGATGTGGGCGAAGGCGATGCTGGCCGATCCCGACCCCGTCCTGCGGGAGCAGGCGCGCGAAGCCTGGCTGGCCGCCGTCGCGGGCGGTCGCTGTCCGATCGACGCCGCGGCCTGGGATGCCCTGCTGCCGGCGGAGCTGGAGCGCCTGGCCGCACGTGGCGTCCCTGCCGAGGTTCGTGGCGCGGCGCTGGCGCTTTGCCGGCGGCCGGCATTCCTGGCCGAGCGGGCACTGCTCGAGCCGGAGGCCGGCCTGCGCCTGGCCCTGGTCGATCGGCTGGATTCGGCGGAACTGCTGGACCGGCTGGCCGACAAGGCCAGGCGCACCGACAAGCAGGTCGCCCGCGCCGCCCGCGAGCGCGCCCAGCAGCTGCGCCTGGCCAGCGGCGACCCCGGCGCCCTCGGCGCCCGCGCCGAGGCCCTGTGCGTGGCGCTGGAAGCGCAGCTGCGCGGCGGCAGCCCGGCGCAGGAGAGGGCCCGGGCCCTGGCGCATGCCGAGGAAGAATGGGCCGGACTTGCGCCGGACCGGCTTCCTGCGCAGCTGGCTGCCCGCTTCCATGGACTGTGCCAGGCGCTGCGCCTGCAACTGGCCCCTCCGCCCCCGTCCGCGCCGGAACAGGCACCGCCGGACGACGCGGCCCGGGGCGCGGACGATCGACCGGCGCCGGCGACGGCAAGCGCGCCGCCGCCTCCCTCGCCGGAGGAACTGGCGGCCCAGGCCCGGCTCCAGGCGGAACTGGCCATGCTGGCCGAGGAGCGCGAGCGTGAGCGGGTCCGCCAGCAGGAACGCGAGTCGCAGCGGCAGGAACTGCGTCGCCAGCAGGGACAGCGCCTGGATGCCCTGGCCGCGGCGCTCGCCGCCGGCGACCTGGGTCGCGCCCGCGAGGTCGAGGCGCAGCTCGATCCCGCCCTGTTCGACGCCGATCTGCGGCGCCGGCGCCAGGCGCTGGAACCGGAACTGCGCAAGCTGCGCGACTGGGAACACTGGGCCAACAACAAGGTTCGCGCGCGCCTGTGCGACGAGCTCGAAGCGCTGGCCGGCAGCGGTCTGCATCCGGACGCGCTGGCCACCCGGGTGCGCGAGGTCCAGGCGGAATGGAAGCGGCTGGACGCCCTGGAGGGACGTGCCGAAGGAGCCGAGGCGACCGGCCTGGATCGCCGGTTCAGGGCGATCTGCGCGCGGGTGCTCAAGCCCGCCCGCGGCTTCTTCGAAAAGCGCGACGCGTTGCGCAAGGAGCGGGAACGGGCGATCGCCGGATTCGTCGCCGAGGCCCTTCGGAAGGTCGAGGACGGCGCCGACACCGCCACGCTGATGCAACTGCAGGCCGACGCCAGTGCGCGGCTGCGCGCCCTCTCCGACCTGCCGGCAGGCCTGCGTCAACGCCTGGCCGGTCGCCTCACCGGGTTGCTGGACGCCATCCGCCCGCAGGTCGAGGCGGCATTCTCCGAGGTCGAGCAGGCGCGCACGCGCCTGGTCGAAGCGGCGCGACGCCTGGTCGGCGCCGACGCCGGGGTCAACCGGGGCGCCGAGGCGCGGCGCCTGATGCAGTCCTGGAAGACCCTGGGCAAGGGGCGACCGGGCCGCGACCAGAAGCAATGGCGGGAATTCCGGGCGGCCCTTGACGAAGCCTTCGCCGAACTCGAAACCGCGCGGTCGCGCGTGCAATCCGAGCGCGAGTCCCTACGGCAGCAGGCCTTGGCGCTGGTCGAGGAAGCCGAGTCCCTGGCCGGTTCCGGGGACGAGGCGCTGCCTCAGGCCCCACCGCGAATGCGCGACCTGCGGACCCAGTGGCAGGCCCTGGATTTCCGCGACAGCGACCTGGAACGGCGCTTCGAGCAGGCCGTAGGCAGCCTCCGGCAGGCGGTCCAGGCGATCGAGCGCAGCCGGCAGCGCCAGCGCCTGCTGACGCGCCTGGACGAGCGGCCTGGCGCCACGCCCCCCGGCGACGCCACGTCTGCCCTCGCCCTGGTATTCGAGATCGAGGCGCTGGCAGGCATCGAGCCGCCTGCATCGGACCGCGAGGCCAGGCGGCAATGGCAGCTCGAACGCCTGCAGCGCCACATGCGCGGCGACCGCGGCGAATCCGGGAACGATCCCGAATCCTTGCTGGAGCGCTGGCTGTCGCAGGCGGCGGGCCTCGATCCGGAACAGCGCCGACCGATGGAGCAGCGGCTTCGCGCCGCCATCCTCGCCCTGTACTGAACGAAACGGCGCCCGGACCGCCCCGGGCGCACGCAGTCGCCCCCGCCGTCTGTCCCGGCACCCGTTCCGGTCAGGCGCTGATGGTGGGCACCGGCACCGCGCGCCGTCGGCTGAAGGTGTAGACCGACGCCGGCGGCACGTTGAGCAGGGTGAAGCCCCGCCTGACCGCATGCAGGTTGAGCTCGCGCAGCACCTCCGGATGCACCGGTGCCACGGGGCCGTAGGTGAACTGCACGAACACGCCGTCGCCATCCATCAGGTCCAGTGCGGCGCTCAGGACCTCGCGCTGGCCGGACCGCGGCATCGCCAGCAGGCCCAGGCCGCTGACGACCGCCTGCACCGGGGCGCTCCGGGCGAAGTCGCGGACCGCCGGGGAATCGCGCAGGTGCCGGGCGTCCGCCTGGACCACCTGGACGCCGGGAAAGCGTGCGACCAGGTAATCGTGCAGTGCCGGGTTGAACTCCACCGCCAGCAGGTCGGCAGGGGCGATGCCATGGTCCAGCAGGTGCCGGGTGAAGGTCCCGGTGCCGGCACCGAGCTCGATGATCCGGTGGGCGCCGGCAGGCAGCGCCGCCACCATGCGCCGGGCCAGGAAGCGGCTGCTGGGCGAGACCGCGGCCGTCGACAACGGCCGGCGCAACCATTGCCGGAAGAAGGTCCAGACCTCGTCACGACTGCTGCGGGCGACTGGTTTGGTCGAGGGCTCCACGTCCACCTCCTTGGCGTGGCGTCGATCATAGCCACTGGCCGCAGTCACGGCGAGGTGCCATTGGTGGGGGATGGCCTCGCGGCGCCGCCCGCGGCCGGAACGCAGGCACAAAAAAGCCCCGCGCCGGGGAGGGTCGGAGCGGGGCCGGGGTTGGTGGCCGGAGAGGGAGGGATCCCGGCCACCTGCCGCAGCGGATTGCCCGCTGCGACGTGCATAGCTTCGCGCAGCGTGACTGAATCCGTCCTGACCATCCTCGTGCCGGCAGTGGCCGCTGCGCCAGGAGGACCGCCAGCGGCGACGGGGCGCATCCGGCGCTCAGGAGGCCGCCGGCGTCGTCCCGGCCAGCGGCTGAAGCAGATAGACCTGGTGGATCCTGGGGTCGCGTGCGAAATCGAACGGCAGCATGGCGGCGGCCAGGTCGCGGATCTCGAAACGCCGCGACAGCTCCGCCTGGTCGAGCCTGAACTTCCTGAAATGGTTGGAGAAAAGGATGCGCCCTCCCGGCGCCAGGACCCCGGCGCAGGCATCCAGCAGTTCGACGTGCTGGCGCTGGACGTCGAAGTCTTCGGCGCGCTTGGAGTTCGAGAAGGTCGGCGGATCGACGTAGACCAGGTCGAAGCGCCCCGGGCGCGTGGCCAGCCAGCGCAGCACGTCGGCCTGGACCAGGCGGTGCTGCCGGCCGGTCAGGCCGTTGAGCTCCAGGTTGCGCCGGGCCCATTCCAGATAGGTCGCCGAGAGGTCGACGCTGGTGGTGCTGCGCGCGCCCCCGGCGGCGGCGTGGACGGTGGCGGCGCCGGTGTAGCAGAACAGGTTCAGGAAATCGGCGCCGCGCGCCTGCGCGCCCAGCCATTGGCGGACCAGCCGGTGATCCAGGTACAGCCCGGTGTCCAGGTAGTCGCGCAGCCGGACCTCGAACCTCAGCCCGGACTCCCGGACCACCAGCACGCCGCCCTCGCCGGCCATGGCACGGTACTGGTCCTCCCGGGTCTGCCGCCGTCGCGTCTTCACCACCACCCGTTCCCGGGCCAGGCCAAGCACATGCCGGGTGGCACGAACCAGTTCGCCCAGGCGGCTGCGGGCGGTCGCCTCGGGCACGTCCGCCGGCGCCTGGTACTCCTGGACCACGGCATGGCCGTCGTAGACATCGATGGCCGCGGCGTATTCGGGCAGGTCGGCGTCGTACAGCCGGTAGCACTCGATGCCCTCGCGCTCGAGCCGGCGGCGCAGATGGCGCAGGTTCTTGGCGAGCCGGTTGGCAACCATTTGGGCGCCCGGCGTCAGCGCCTGCTCGCCGGGCGGCGGCGCGCTCGCCACGGCGGCGCCGGGCGGATCGAACAGCAGGAGATGGCAGTCCAGGGCGCCATTGCGCAGCGCGTAGCGCCTGCGCGCGCGCAGGCCGAGCGCCTTGCCGCGACCGTCGGCCAGGGTCAGCAGCGCCGCTGCCGCCTCCGGGTAGGCTTCGCGAAGGCGTTGTCCCAGCGCGCGGTACAGGGGGTCGGTGCCGCCAGGGTCGGCCAGCCGGGCGCCGTACGGCAGGTTGCTGACGATCAGCGTCGGCGCCGGCTGTGGCGGTGCCCGCCGCAGCGCATCGGCGGTCTCGAAGGCCACCAGGGAACCGACTCCCGCGGTGTGGGCATGGGCCTTGGCCAGCGCGACGACCTGGGGATCGCGGTCGGAGCCCGACAGGACAGCACAGGTCGGCCATCGCGCCAGGCCGGCCTCGCGTCGGGCCAGTGCCTCCTCGCGCAGCGACTGCCAAAGCCCGGCATCGAAACCCCGCCACCGGCCGCAGCCCGGCAGCGGCCGCAACAGGCCCGGTGCGATGTCGGCGGCCATCCAGGCCGCCTCGATCACCAGCGTGCCGATGCCGCAGAAGGGGTCGAACAGCACGCCGCCCTGGCGCGACCGCTCCGGCCAGCCGGCGCGCACCAGCATCGCCGCAGCCAGGTTCTCCTTCAGCGGCGCCTCGCCCTGCCCCTGGCGCCAGCCACGCTGGTGCAGGGGCGCACCGGACAGGTCAACCGACAGCACCGCACGGTCGCGCACCAGTCGCAGGTTGAGCCGCAGGTCCGGCTGCCCGGCATCGACCCTGGGCCGACGACCGTGGCGCTCGCGCATCTGGTCTACGATGGCGTCCTTCACCCGCTGGCCGGCGAACATGCCCTGGGTGACCGCCGAGGCGCGGGCCACGGCATCGACGGCCAGGCTGTCGTCGGGGCCGAGATGGGCATCCCAGTCGATCGCCCCGACGCCCCGGTAGAGCGTCTCGGCATCCGGGGCATCGAACTGCGCGAGCGGCAGCAGGATGCGGCTGGCCAGGCGCGACCACAGGCAGGCGCGAAGGCCGAACTCCGGTCCGGCCTCGACGTGGACGCCGGCCAGGCCCTCGCGCGCCTGGTCCGCGCCGAGCGCGCGCAGTTCGTCGACCAGGAGCAGTTCCAGGCCACGCGGACAGGTCGCGAAGTAGGCCGTCAGGCTCAATCCAGCCGCTCCAGGAACAGGCCGAACCACCGTGCCACGGTCGCCACGTGCGCCGCCAGCCGGTGGCTGTCGTCGACCAGGTGCAGCGGCAACGCGCGCGCCGCCGCGAACGCCACCACCTCGCCGGCCGGGATCAGCTCGTCGTGCCAGCCGTGCACCAGCTCGGTGGGCACCGCGGCGGGATCCAGGCGCGCCGCGAAGCCGGGAATCGCCAGCGGCGGCGCGACCAGGAACAGCCCGCGGCAGGCCGTCCGCCGCGACGCCAGCGCCGAGGCGAAGGCGCCCATGCTGGATCCGGCCAGCACGAGGGGCTCGCCCGGCACGACGTGGCCAAGCAGGCGCTCGACCCGGTCGGCGATGCGCGCGGGGTCGCCGGTCGCATCGAGATCGCGGAAATCCGGCCGGGTGGTGCGCCAGCCCAGGCGCTCGGCCTGTTCGGCCATCGCGGTGACCTTGGTCGCCGCCGGGCCGGACTCCAGGCCATGGGAGAGCAGGACGTGACCCTTCATCGGGGGCTCCGTGGGGCGAGCGCGGCGGCGGCAGGCGCCGGGCAGCGGAACGGGCGGGAAGGCTGGACGGCGGGGCCGCGATGCTAGCATGCCGGGATGCCGCCCCTGCCCGGCCCTGCCATCGCGATCCGGCCGCTGGCCTACGTCGGGCGTCTCGATGCCCGCCCGCTGGAAGCGGTTCGCCGCATCGTCCTGCATTGCACGGAGCTCCCCGACCTGGCCATGGCGCGGACCTGGGGCGAACGCATCGTCCATGGCAGCGGCACCGGCAACAGCGGCCATTACTACGTCGACCGCGACGGTCGCATCGAATGCTGGGTGCCGCCCGAGCGCGTCGCCCACCACGTGCGCGGCCACAACGCCGACACCATCGGCATCGAGCTGGTCAACGACGGGCGCTGGCCCGACTGGTACCATTCGCGCCGCCAGCAGCCGACCCAGGCCTATCCGCCCGCGCAGATCGCCGCGCTGGTCGGCCTGCTCGACTGGCTGCGGCGCCGGCTGCCGGCCCTGCAGGGCCTCGCCGGCCACGAGGACCTGGACACCACGATCGTCGCCGCGAGCGACGTCCCTTCGCTCGCGGTGCGCCGCAAGATCGACCCCGGACCGCTGTTTCCCTGGCCGGAGGTGCTGGCCGCCAGCGGCCTGCACCGGCTCGCCCCGCCCTCCCCCGACGACCCCCCTGCCCTGCCATGACCGACGACGTCACCGCGGAACTGATCGAGCTGCTGCGCCTGGAGCGCATCGAGGACAACCTGTTCCGGGGCGCCAGCCGCGACATCGGCACCCGTTACGTGTTCGGCGGGCAGGTCCTGGGCCAGGCCCTGTCGGCGGCCCAGCAAACCGTCGAGGCCGCGCGTGTGGTGCATTCCATGCACGCCTACTTCCTGCGCGCCGGCGACAACGAGAAGCCGATCGTCTACGAGGTGGAGAACACCCGCGACGGCGGAAGCTTCTCGGCGCGCAGGGTGGTGGCGATCCAGCACGGCAAGCCGATCTTCGTGTGCACCGCCTCCTTCCAGGTGGTCGAGGACGGCGCCGAGCACCAGCAGCGGATGCCCGAGGTCCCCGGTCCGGAGGATCTCGCGCCGCAGCCGCCCTACCCGGCCGATGCGCTGGAGCAGGTGCCGGCCAAGCTGCGCCGCTGGCTGATGCGCGCCGGCCCCTTCGAGTTCCGCCATGTCTGGCCCCGCGACGAGGTCGACCCGCCCAAGCGTCCGCCGCTCCAGCACGTCTGGTTCCGCCTCGCCGGGCAGGTCGACGACGATCCGGTGCTGCATCGCAGCCTGCTGGCCTATGCCTCGGACTTCCACCTGATCGGCACGGCCACCCTGCCGCACGGCATCTCCTACCTGCACCCGAACGTGCAGATGGCCAGCCTCGACCATGCCCTGTGGTTCCACCGGCCGTTCCGCGCCGACCAGTGGCTTCTCTACTCCTGCGACAGCCCCAGCGCCCAGGGCGCCCGCGGCCTGGCGCGCGGCAGCATCTACCGCCAGGACGGCGTGCTGGTGGCGTCGACCGCCCAGGAGGGCCTGATCCGGCTCGTGGCGCAGGACGGCTGACCTCCGCCGGCCGCGCGCGCGTACAATGCCGGCCACGGAGAGGTGGCCGAGCGGTTTAAGGCAGCGGTCTTGAAAACCGCCGTGGCAGCGATGCCACCGTGGGTTCGAATCCCACCCTCTCCGCCATTTGTGCAATCAACCCCATGCTTTCATGGGGTTTTTTGTTGCGAATGCGTTATTACCATACACCATTACCAACCTTGCGGTCAGGTACTACGCGGTTATGGGCGTTCGTCGGCGGACAATTACGAGATCGCTTATCGGTCGCCATCGCACCTGACCACAACCTCTGACCATCAACCCCGATTGATCCGGGATGAAGCCCACCCGCGACCAGCGCGGTATCGTGCCCGGGGCGCAGATTCAGAATGGCTCGAGCGTTGTGCTGACGTGGGGAGCGGCTGCTTACCAATGGCGGCGTGCGGCAATCGAACCCGCGAAGGCAACAAACCCTGACAGCAGTAACAGTGACCAGAACGCTGCCACTGGAACCGGCGTGGGAGGTGCAGGTAGACCGACGTTGAACACGAGCAGGAACGTATCGTTTGCGGGATTGGGGTCGGTCTCAGTGAAGGTGCGTACGCGCCAGGTGATGGGAATCTGTTGACCCACCACGAGCGGGTCCAGCGTGTACCGGACGAGACAAGTCGCCGAATTTCCTGAGGCAATAGGCCGGAAGAAGACGCCATATGACCATTGCGGACGCCCACCGGGGGGAGGATCGACCACCGTGGCGATCAAGATACATTCATCGGCTGGGTCGGGAGGAAAGAAGCGCACGTCGATTCCCCCGTCCGGCCGCTGCATCTGCAAACTTGTACGAACAACGAGTGGATTATCAACTTTTGAGGTAAACCCAGCGTCGTCCGGGCCAGCATTCAGCAGCGTGACCTGGATCATCCCCGATGCGCCCGGCGCTATGGTTGCCGGCAAGGGCGGCGCAATCGACAGTGACAGGTCGGCGATCAATTCCGGCTGGGTGTAAGCCGTCAAGGGCGCAGCCAAGACCGACAAGGCAAGCCAGCGGGGCAAGGAGCGAGTGCTACTGAAACCCATTGGCGAAAACCGCATCCGGTCGATCCTCGTAGTCTTCCATGACTGGGGTCAACAGATCAACGATACGTGCGTTATTCTCCGTGCCTGAGTTACCAGTCGTCACACCGTTGACCACGACGTTGGGATTGGAAAAGTACAGCCGTCTTGGTGTACCGAAATCGATGGACATGATTGAAGCGAAGGTACCCGGCACGAGCTTCGCAAAGGGATCGGGAAATCCGTTTGCGACGATCGCCGACACGTCGGCAGGGTTGAGTTGGCTTCGCGTGTGATTGCCACCCATTAGGTGACCGATTTCATGCGTGAAAGAATCGTCCCAGATCGCACAGTCCGCCGCCACAAGTGAGTACGCATATGCTTCAAAAGCAATTCCTAGTCCACAACCAGGACTCGGCGAGAAGCAGCCTGGGTAAGTTTGAACATTGGCGACACCGCAGGCAGGAAAGGCTGGGCCACCCCCGATTCCTCGGAC
>DDTN01000020.1 GCA_002344355.1 Proteobacteria bacterium UBA2363
GCCGCAGCCAGGACCAGGGCCATCACGGCCATCGAAACGATACTTTTCATCCGATTTCCTCCCGACGGATCGTTCGCGAACATGCAGCCAATGCGAGGACGGCGAGGGCGGGAAAATCGTCGCAAGGGATCTTGCGACCGCCGCCCGGCGGCCTTGCCCCCCACGAACACCGGTGGCGGCCTGGTCACCGGGTCCAGGAAGCGGGCCTGGCGGAGCCCGTCGGGATGGCCCCGGCCGGGACCGGCTGCGCGCCCTGCCCGCGGCGACCTGATCGGCGCTTTGGCGCCGCTGCGTCCCGCTCAGGCACCGCGCCCGGCTAGGTTGCGGGTGCGGGCGCCGGCTCCAGCTTCACCGCGAAGCTGTAGCGCGGCTCAAAGCAGGTGCGGGCAGGCGGGCGACCGGCGTGCGGGATGGCGCCGTGGAACAGCACAAGGCGGCCCGGACGCGGGCTGACCACGAAGCGGGCGTCCATGGCCTCGTCGTAGAAGACCGTCTCGCCGCCCCAGTCGGGGTGCCATTCGCGGGCCAGGAACCACAGCGCGGTGTACTCGACCTGGTCCGGCGCGCAATCGGTGTGGATCGACAGCACGTCGCCGTACTGGGCGAAGTTGGTGTAGGCGCGGTAGGCGCGCAGCGGCAGCGCCGGCAGCACGCTGGCCAGCGCCGCCTGGGTGGCGCGGCTGATCGGCAGGCCGCCGTAGACGCGCAGGTCCATCTCGTTGACCCAGTGGCGGTGCCGGGCGGTTTCCGGCGTGGCCACCTCGGTCCGGGTGAACGGTGCGCGGTCCAGGGCCTGCACCATCATCCCCGGGTTGTCGAGCAGGCCGTCGAACACCCACAGGTCCCGGCCGCCGATGCGGTCGTGGCGGACCGGCCGCACGCCCGCGCTCACGCGGCCTCCGCCAGCGGCCGGCGCAGGAACCAGCGGCTCAGGTTCAGGCGGTCCTCCAGCGGCGGCAGGACCACGTAGGCGCGGCCGGCGCGGCGGCCGGTCTGCAGGCAGGGGAACGGGAAACTGGCATCGGGATTGTTGGTGTGGAAGTGCTCGACCCGCCCGGCCAGGGCCCGGGCGAGCATGGCCGGACCGCAGGCGACGCCGCCATAGGCGTCGAAGCCGAAGCGCGGATGGCCGATGTCGAAATCGTCGACCACGATGACGCCACGCTCGATCAGGTCGAGTTCCCGCTGCAGCGGCCAGTCCTCGTACCAGTGCGCGTCCAGGTAGAACAGCGGCCGCTGGAACCGGCCGGCATGGCGCTCGATCAGCAACGGCGAATCCAGGTGCTCGACCGTCGCCTGCGGCGCGAAGGCCAGGCGCTGGCGCGTGAACTCGGCATGGCGCTGGGAGATGTCGCAGGAGAACAGCGGGATGTCCGGGTAGCGTCGGGCCAGGTAGTAGGCGGTGTCGCCCAGATTGCAACCGGTCTCGAAGATCGCATCGCAGCGGTAGTGCTCGATCAGCAGGTCGATCTCCAGCGCCGCGGTGATGTCGAAGCCGAACGGCCCGCCGCCGTCGCTCAGCTCCTCGGCGGCCAGGCGCGGGCAGCGGTAGAAATGGGCGTAGACCTGCTCGGCGGACATCGCTGCTCCTCGTCGGCGAAGGGATTATAGGCGGCCGGGGTGCGCGCGCGACGCGCACAAAAAACCGCGGCCCCTTTCGGGGCCGCGGCAGGTGACGCAATGGGCAGATGCCCCGGATCAGAAGCGCTGGTTGTACTGCACGTACCAGAAGCGACCCGGAACCTCGTGCTGGGCAGCGTTGAACGAGTTGGCGAACGCCGAGTACGACACCGGCGGATCCTTCTCGAACACGTTGTTGATGCCCAGGCCGACCTGGCCGTTCCACGGCGTGTTCCAGGTGAACCGGACGTCGTGGTAGGTGGTGCTCGCCTGGCGGTTGTAACCGGCCGGGAAGGTCGGGGTGAGCGTGTCCGGGTTGGAGCAAGGATTCGGCACGCCCAGGTTCGCCTCGATGCCCACGAACAGGCCGCAGTCCTCGTCGACGTGGTGGTAGTAACGGGCGCCCCAGTTGATGCCGAAGTCGCCCAGACGCCAGTTCACGTTGAAGTTCGAACGCAGGCGGTTGTAGGCATCGTCGCCGTTGTCGTTGCCGAGGTTGGCGGTGGTGTTGCCGTCGACCAGGACGTCCCACTTGGTGGTGTAGGTGGTGTCCCAGGTCAGGCCGAAGCGACCCCAGTCGGTGTCGAAGTTGTAGCGCAGGGTCAGGTCCCAGCCCTCGACTTCGAAGCCGGCGAAGTTCACCGGGGCCTGCAGCAGGTCGGAGACCACGCCACCGGCGGCACGGGTGATCAGCGGGCAGTACTGCGCGCGGATGGCCGGATCCGGGTTGACGTAGCAGGCGTTGATGATGAACTGCGCGCTACGGCCGGCGATGCCGTTCTCGATCTCGATGTTGTACCAGTCGAGGGTGGCGTCGAAGCCTTCCAGGAAGCCCGGGCTCCAGACCAGGCCCAGGGTCTGGGTCTTGGCGGTCTCAGGCTGCAGGAACGGGTTGCCGCCGACGCTGATGCGGATCTGCGAGCTGATCTGGGTGTAGCCGGGGGTGACGCCGGCAGCGATACAGCGCTGCTGGACGTCGGACGGCTGCGCCGAGAAGCGCGGCTCCGAGCACGGGTCGAGCACCTGCGGGAAGCTGTCGGCGCGGCCCTGGAACAGGTTGGCCACGTTCGGCGCCCGGAAGCCCTCGGCGTAGTTGCCGCGGATCGCCAGGTCCTCGATCGGCTGCCACTTCAGGCCGAACGAGGTGTTCAGCGTGTCGCCGAAGGTCGAGTAGTCGGAGTAGCGGGCGGCGGCGCGGGCCTCGAGCAGGTAGGCGCCCGGCAGGTCGGCCAGCAGCGGCGCGTTCAGCTCCAGGTAGAACTCGTCGATCGAGTAGCCACCCTCGGTCGGGGTGCGGGCGTTGCCCGAGCCCAGGCCGGCGTTGGTGAACGAGTCCGGGGAATCGAACGCGAACTCGCGGCGGTACTCGTAGCCGGCGGCGAAGGCGATCGGACGGGCCTCGACCAGCTCGAACAGGTCGCCCGAGATGTTCGCCCAGTAGTTGGTCATCGTGTTGCCACGAAGCGCCTGCTCGACGTAGCTGATGTAGCGGCCCATCTCCGGGGTGATGGTGCCCAGCGGCCCGAAGATGTTCAGCGGCACGCAGCCGGCGATGATCGCGGTCGGGGTGCCGCAACGGGCCACGCCCTGCGCGTCGATGAACGACGGGCCCAGCGCGCGCTCGACGTTCAGCGAGGTCTGCAGGCCGAAGGTCTGGTCGCTACGCTCGGACTTGCCGTACTGGTAGCCGACGTCCCAGCCGAAGAAGCGGTCGCCCAGCATGAAGTCGCCCTGGAAGCCGCCCACGAAGTTGTAGGTGTCGACGTCCTGGTTGAACGAGCGGCCGCCCACGTCGGTCACGCGCCGGCCGAAGCCGGTGATGGCCACGCCGAACGGGTTGTAGACGTTGGTCGCCGGGATGACGATGCGGTTGAAGTTCGGGTTCGAGTTGAACACGCCGCCCGACAGCGGGAACGCGGCCAGCAGCTGCTCGGACTTGCGCTCGTTGAAGGTCGCCTGGGTGTAGAACTCGACGCCGTCGATGACCTGGTAGCGGCCATCCATGAAGAACGAGGTGCGCTCCTGCGGGGTCTGCAGGTAGTTCTCCGGGGCGAAATTGTAACCGTCGGTGGCCGCGTTGAACGGACGGTAGTCGTCCGGCGAGCTACCCGGGCGGCCCGGGATCAGGCTCAGCTGGCCGACGCCCGGAATGAACAGGCGCGGCGCCGGGCGGATGCCCGAGGCACCGGCGTAGCTGGTGTCGGTCGCCGGCAGGCCGAAGGTCGGCACGCGCGAGATCGCGCGGTCGGCCGCGAGCACCGGCTCTTCCTTGACGTAGCCGGCGCCGATCATCACGTTGCCGCGATCGCCGTCGAAGCCGATCACGAAGTCGTACTTGGAGCGGCGGCCGTCGCCGTCGCTGTACTCGCCGATCTGCGCCGACATCTCGGCGCCGACGTAGTTGGACTTCAGGCGGATGTCCACCACGCCCGCGATCGCGTCGGAGCCGTAGATCGCCGAGGCGCCGTCCTTCAGGATCTGGATCGACTCGACCGCGGCGGTCGGGATCGAGTTCAGGTCGACGTTGCCGCCGGTACCGGTGCCGGTCCAGCGACGGCCGTTGACCAGCACCAGGGTGCGGGACGTGCCGAGGTTGCGCAGCGAGACGCGCGAGGAGCCGTCGCCGCCGTTGTTGAAGGTGGTGCCCAGGGCCGCGCCGTTGGCGGTCAGGTTCTGGATCACGTCACCGATCGAGGTCAGACCGGTCGCCTGGATCTCCTCCTGGGTGACCTGGAAGATCGGCTGGCTGGTCTCGGCCTCGACGCGCTTGATGCGCGAGCCGACGACTTCGACGCGGTCCAGGGTGCGGGCGTCCTGGGCGACAACTTCGCCGGTGACGCCGACGAGGCCGACCACACCGACCGCGAGGCCGGCACGGATCGCCTTGTACAGCTCGTTATTGCTAAGTCTCATTAGACACTCTCCAACGTCGTGAGTTGACTTCGGGACATGGAAGCCCGTCCATGGGCGAGCCCCAGGGGCCACTTAAACCATGGCGAACCGGAGTCTAACAACATTTTTACAAGCCCGGCAATCCCTTGGTCGTGGTTCAGGCTCGGCCTGTAGGAGCCAAGGATCAGTCACTTAGGCCATCCGGCGGGCGCCGGCGGCGCCTGCAGGGCATCCCGGGAGCCACGAACGGCGACCTTCGTACGAGGCCGTCCGTGGAAATCCCGGCCTCTCCTGAGGACGCCGGGACCGGGTCGACCCGCCTGGGGCTGCCTGCCGGCAGGGCCGAGGGGGCGGAGACCGGCGTTCCGGGCCGGACCCGGGCGCCCGGGCCCGGTCGGACCTGGCGGCCTGTCGGAGAACGGCGGCGTGGGTCCTTGCTGAAGCGGCCCATCCGGGGCATGTCCGAACCGACCCCCGGCGAGAGGGCCGCCTGCGCGGCGGCTTCGCCGGGCGGGTTGTCGCGGGGCGCTGCCGCCGGGCTGTGGCCCGACGGCCTGCTGGCTACACGCAGCTAGAGATCCTGGTGGTAGCGCAGGTAGGGCGTGCGCAGGTCGCCCTGTTCGGGCAGGGCCTCGGACGGATCGGGCTTGGCCGGGCGGGTGATCAGGTTGCGGGCGCCGAATTCGAAGGCGGCGTTCCAGGGCATGCGCCAGGAGAAGCCGAGGTCCAGGGCGTCCTGGCCGATGCCGTCGAGGGCGCTGTCGGGACGCACCCGGCGGCCGATCAGCCCGCCCTGGAAGCGGCCCCAGGCCAGGCCCAGGCTGAGGCTGTCGCGCTGGCCCAGCGCCCAGGGCGCCGCGGCGTCCTGGTAGAGGGCCAGGGACCCTTCGGCGTGCTCGAGGCCCAGGCTGAGGCGCAGCTCGGGCGCCAGCCAGAGGAAGCCGCCGAGGCCGACGCGCTCGCTGCGCAGCGGCTCGAACGGGCCGGTCGGGCCGATCCGGCCCGGCAGCAGTTGCGGCAGGCCCGCCGGGCCGAAGGCCAGGGCCGGCCGGTCGGCGCGTTCCAGCCAGTCCAGGCCGAAGCTGAGGGTGAGGCCGGCGCGCTGGTCGGCGCCGAGGTCGATCACCAGGTCGCTGCTGGCGACGGCACCGGGCAGGCCGGCCCAGCCGACGGCATCGCAGGCGCCGACCTGGCCCAGGGCGGCGGGCCGCCCGGTCAGGCAGGGCCCGATGCTGGCCGGCGCGGAGCTGCTGCCGCGCAGGTCGATGGCCAGGGCCGGGCGCTGCAGGCCGGCCGGGGCGATCATCGGCAGCGGCTGCTGGCGCAGCGGCGGCGGCGCGTAGTTCGGCGATTCCGTGCTGAGGCGGACGCGGCCATCGGGGTCCAGGGCCAGGCGCAGGCGGACGCTGTCGTCGGCGCCGGCCGCGGTCACGGCGCCGGCCGGGAGGGCGGTGGCCAGTGCGATCAGCAATCGGGCGAAGCGGGTCATGGCGGCCATGTCGTATCAGGGACAGCCCGGCGACCGCGCCGGTTCCCCCACGGAACCGGTGGTCATGGGATCAATAGTTTACGCCGTCTTTCGGACCCTTCCAAGTCGCTTTGGCGCGAATTGTGACGGGGGTCGGGAAAGTGGGGTCGGGACGGGGGACCGGGGACCGGGGACGGGGGACCGGTGACTGAGGATCGGGGGTCGGGAATGGGGGGCGGAGGCGAGGGATCTCGGGTGCGGCACGGGCGGACGCCGGCGCGGGCGGCCGGCGCCTGCCGGCGGCGTGCCGGGCCGGGCGAGGTCAGTTCAGGAGCAGGCGCAGTCCCTGCACCAGGGCGACCAGGACGACCAGGGCCACCAGGACCAGGCGCAGGCGGCTTGGCGCAGGGCGCCGGGGCGGCGTGTCCCGGTAGGAGCCCCGGGGCCGCGTCGGGTTGGCGGCGCGGCGCGCCTGGTAGTCGCGCGGCGAGGCCGGCGCCGCGGCCTCGGGCGCGTCCGGGTCGCGCACGCGGCGGTCCTGGTCGAGGCTGGACAGGCCGAGCACGCCGGCCTCGCGCAGCAGGGCGCGCGCCTTCGCGAGGTCGGCGTTGTTGACCACCATCACCTTGGGCCAGTTGCCCGGATCCTCGGCCTGCCGGTAGTTGGCGCCGCGCCAGGTGTTGCGCTTGAAATGCGGGCCGAACAGGACCCGCACCTCGACCTCGCCCTGGCGCAGCAGGTCGGCGATGCGCTCGGCGTTCTCCAGGCGCGGGGTGGTGTAGATCACACGCATGCGGTGGCGACGTCCTGTGCGGATTGCGCGATCTGCGCAGGGCCGGAGCATATCAAGGCGGCAGGCAACCGCCGCGGAACCGGCGCCTGGCGGGTCCACGCACCGGGCCGCGACCCGCGGCCCGCTACACTGCGCCTCCGAACCGCCCGAGGCCCGCATCGACATGGCCAGCGTCGACATCGCGCTCTGCGCACTCGCCGATGGCGGCGCCACCGAGGTTCGCCTGGACCCCGGCGATCCGGGCAGCAGCGTGGTGGTGCTGCGTCGCGGCGAGCAGGTGTATGCGTACCGCAACCTCTGCCCGCACGCCGGCCGCTTCCTGAACTGGGCGCCGGGCCGCTTCCTGTTCGACCAGGGCCGCCTGGTCTGCGCCGCCCACGGCGCGGTGTTCGAGGTCGACTCCGGCACCTGCGTCGACGGCCCCTGCCGCGGCAGCGCCCTGGTGCCGGTGCCGGTGCGCTGGCTGGACGGCGGGCGCCTGGCGATCGGGTCCTGACCGGCGGCAGGGCACCGCCCCGCCACCGCCGGCGCGCGACTGCGACCATCCGCCCTGCCCGCGCATCCAAGCGCAGGTGAGCAGCGCATTCGCCATCGATGTCCCCGCCGACCTGCTGGCCGCCGCCCGGCGCGGCGAGGCGCGGGCGCAGGAACGCCTGTACCGGCTGTTCGAGCGCCCCGCCTACACCCTGGCGCTGCGCCTGCTGGCCGATCCCGAGGACGCCCGCGACGTCCTGCACGACGCCCTGCTCGCGGTGTTCGGGCGCCTGCACCAGTTCCGCGGCGAGTGCCCGTTCTGGGCCTGGCTGCGCCAGGTGGTGGTCAACACCGCGCTGATGCGCCTGCGCCGCCGGCGCCAGCTCGACGCCCGCGAGGCGATCGTCGGCGACGGCGACGAGCCGCTCGACGAGCGCGCGCCGCCGCCCAGCCTGGCCGCCGAGGCCGCCGTGCTGGAGCGCGCCCTGGCGCGGCTGCCGGCGACCACCCGCAGCGTGGTCTGGCTGGCCTGCGTCGAGGGCTACAGCCACCCGGAGATCGCCGCCTCGATGCAGCAGAGCGTCAGTTTCTCGAAATCCCAGCTTGCCCGCGGCCTGGCGCGCCTGCGCCGGATGCTGGCAACCGACACGGAGGCCTGCCATGCCTGACCCGACCCTGCCGGACCGCGGCGACCAGGCGCTGGCCGCCGCCCTGCGCGCACTGCCGCTGGCCGACCCCGGCGACCAGGCCTGGCCGCGCCTGGCCCGGCAGCTCCGGGCGCGCCGTCGGCCCTTGCCGGCCCTGCGTCGCTGGTGGCCGCTGGCGGCCGCGGCGGCGCTGGCCCTGGTCCTGCTGCCGTGGGCGACGACGCCCCCCGACGGCGAACCCGGCACCGGGCGCGGCGACCTCGAGGCCGGGCTGATCGCGCAGTCGCAGTGGCTGGAAGGACTGCTGGCGACGCCGGCACTGTCGCCGCCGGAGCGCGACGGCGATGTCGCCCTGCTCGAGCTGGGCCTGCAGGCCCGGCTGGGCGGCATCGACGCCGCCCTGGCCGATGCCGGGCCGGCGCCGGCGCCGGCCCTGTGGCAGGCGCGCGTCGACACCCTGGCGCAGCTGGCCGCCGTGCGCCTTGGCACCGCCCCGGGCGGCGCCGGCGGCAGCGTCGCGGACCACCGGCCGGTGGCGACCACCCTGCTCTGGGCGAACTGATCCCCCTGCCGCCGGCGTCCCGCCGGCGGCGCACGAACGACCGCAAGGAGACGACCATGGCAACAAAGGCAGGCAGGACGGCACTGCTGGCGCTGACGGCGATCTGGGCCGCCGGCGTCGCCGCGCAGGCACCCACGGCGACACCGCCGGATGCCGCCGAGCGCGCGCAGCTTCGCCAGCAGCTGGAGCAGGCGCGCGAGCGGATGGCGGAGTCGGCCCGCGAGATCGCCGAGCTGTCCCGCCAGCTCTGCGAGCAGCGCGCCGTCGAGATCCACCGCGTCGAACGGCGCCGGCCGATGCTGGGCCTGGTGATGGCGACCGCGCCGGAGCGCGGCGTGCGCCTGGCCGCGGTCACGCCCGAGGGACCGGCCGCGCGCGCCGGCCTGCGCAGCGGCGACGTGCTGACCGCGATCGATGGCCGGCCGATCGCCGGCGGCGATGGCGCCGCGCGACTGGACGGCGCCCGCCAGGCCCTGTCCGGGCTGACCGAAGGCCAGGCGGTGACCCTGGCCTACGAGCGCGATGGCCAGGCCCGGAGCGCCACGGTCAGCGCCGAGGCGATGGCGCCGACCGCCCTGCTCGGCGGCCTGGACAACGACCTGATCGACCTGCGCATCGACGTCGAGGCGATCCGCGAGGGCCTGGCCGAGGGCATGGCCGACGTCGAGCGGCGGATCCGCGTGATCGGGCCGATGCTCGAGGAATCCCTGCGCTTCGACGCCTGGCGCTGGCAGGGACTGCGCCTGGCCGGCCTGGACGGTGGGCTGGGCCGCTACTTCGGGACCGATCGCGGCGTCCTGGTGCTGCGCGCCGAGGGCGAGGCGCTGGCCGGGCTGCAGGCGGGCGACGTGATCCAGCGCGTCGACGGCACCGAGGTCGGCGAGCCGCGCGAGGCGATGCGCGCGCTGTCGAAGGCCGAGCCCGGCCAGACCCTGTCGGTCGAGCTGATGCGCGACCGGCAGCGCCAGACCCTGACCCTGACCGCCCCCGACCGCCCGGCGCCGCTGCGCTGGCTGGAGGAGCCCCCGGTGCCACCGGCACCGCCGGCACCCCCGGCACCGCCCCGGCCGCCACGGGCGCCGGCGCCGCCGGCCCCGGGCACCGGCATCGCGGTCTGAGCGCAGCGGGCATCTCCGGGCCGTGGCCGGTCAGCGACCGGCCACGGCCTTCGCGGCAGACGCCGCGGCGTCCGGCGCGCTGGTCCAGCGTTCCAGCACCTGCGCAATCTCGTCCGGCCCGACCTGCCCGCCCTCGGCGACCCGCCTGGCCTGGGCGAAGGTCGCCTCGATCACCGGCATGCCGTCGACCGCGGTGTCCAGGCGGATGCCGCCGTGGGCCCTGATCCGGTTCGCCCAGGCCGCGCGCACCAGGCCCCAGTAACCCGCGGTCTGCCGCCACCAGCGGCGGGCGGCCTCGAAGTCGACATCGTCGACGCGCTGGTAGTCGTTGAAGCCCCACTCGCGCACCAGGGTGCCGCTGGCGCCGTCGGCGCCGCGCACGACCTTGCTGTTGTCCTGCTCGTGGCTCCAGCCGCCCGGCACGATGGTGTGGCGGTTCTCGACGTTCAGGGCGTTGTAGTCCTCGCGGGTGGTGTACTCGCGCCGCGGCAGCGGCCGCCAGGTGCGGTCGGAGGTCCAGGTGGCGACGCCGTAGCGGTGGTTCCAGCGGCCGGTGCCGCAGTAGCGTGGTGCGTCGCTGACCTCGTAGACGCACTGGGTCCAGGCGCCGCGGGTCAGTGCCGGGTCGATCGGCCGCAGCAGCCAGGTCTGGTCGGCGCTGAACTCCAGTCGTTCCCTGGCCTGCCAGTGCCAGTCCTGGCGCCAGTGCTTGGTGACATGGTTGCCGTCGGGCGACATCAGCAGGTGCTGCAGGACGATGCGCCCGGGCTCGTCCTCGACCACCAGCACGGTTTCCAGGGCGCCGCTGCGCTTGGGCTCGGCGCGCGCGTAGCCGGGCGCGATCACCACGGTCTCGTCGAAATGGAAGCGCACCCGAAAGTCGCCGGCCATCGCCAGGATCGCGGCCCGGTCGGCGGCCGGCGGTGCCTGGTCCGCTGCCGGCACCGCGCTCGCCGGCACGCCGGCCGTCGTCGCGTCGGTCGCGGACGACGGGGTTCGCACGCCGTTGGCGGCGCAGGCGGGCAGCAGGACGGACAGGATCAACGATGGGCGGATCGGGGGCATGGCTTCACTCCTTTGGAAACGGCGATGGCGGCCGGGCACCGGCTCGGCCGACCGGCGGGCGCGCGGCAGGCGGCGCGACCGGGGGGCGGCCGGGGCGGCCTACTTGGTCAGGATCAGCTTGCCGGTGCGGGTACGGCGCAGGCGGTACTCGCATCCGGCATGCTCGATGACCAGCTCGCGGCAGCCGCCGAACAGGCGGCCGCTGTCGATGCGGGGCGGCGGCGCCGGCGGCGGGGCGGACTCGGGAACGCTGGCGTCGGTGACGCCGGCGTCGAAAGCGGCGGTGGCGGACTCGGGCCGGTACACGAAGGCCTCCAGGTCGGGCGGCGGGACGAAGGGGCGGCGGGCGGAACGGTTCACCAGGCCAGCCGTACCGAGACGGCGACGTTGCTGCCGGGGGCGGTGAAGCGGTCGCGGGCGGGGCTGTCGGGGGCCAGGGCGGCGATCCGTGCGTCGCCCCATTCCAGGTAGCTGCGGTCGGTGAGGTTGAACAGGCCGGCGTTGATGGTCACCGCGTCGAGCGGGCGCCACCAGGCCAGCAGGTCGACCAGGCCGTAGCCGTGGTGGTCGATCTCCGGCACCCGGGACTGGCCGCGCACGGCGGTGCCGACCAGCTCCAGGCCCAGGGCATCGTCGGCACGCGACCAGGCCAGGCCCAGCACCAGGCGCGGCGGATCGACCGAGGCCAGGGCGTCGCCGCTGTCGCGATTCCTGCCGCGCGACCAGGCCGCCGCGGTGCGCACCGAGAAGCCGGCCAGGCGCGGCGACAGCCCCTCGAGGTCCGCCTGCAGCGTCGCCTCGACCCCCTCGATGGCGACCCGGTCGAGGTTTCGCGACTGGAAGGTGATCAGTCCGGGCACCGCCAGCGGGTCGTCGGGGTCCAGGGCGACCAGCGAATCGATGAAGTCCTCGTAGCGGTTGCCGTAGACCGCGAGGCTGGCGCGGGCATGCTGCCAGGCGCCGCGCAGGCCCAGCTCCAGCCCGCGGCTGGTCTCGGGGCGCAGGTCGGGGTTCGGGATCGCGGTGTAGCCGAACTGCAGGTTGGTGAAGCCGATGTTGGCGTCGTCGTAGGGCGGCGCCCGGAAGCCCTCCGCGTACTGCGCCGCCAGCGACCAGGACGGGCCCAGCCGCCACAGCAGCCCCAGCTTCGGGGAGCCCTGGGTCGCGCGCAGCGCGACCGGTTCGATGCCGGGGTTGTCCTCCTCGAAGATCGCGTCGGGGCGCGGGTCGAGGCGGTAGCGGTCGAGTCGGAAGCCGGGGATCAGGTCCAGGCGGCCGTCGGCGAGGCTGATCTCGTCCTGGACGAACAGCGCCTGCTCGCGGGTACGGCTGCGCGGGAAGTCGCGCACCGGAAAGACGTCGGGCGGGATCACCGGGGTTTCGACGCCGGTGAGTGGATTTCGGGCGAGGCCGTCGCGCAGCTGGGCGGTGTCGGTCTGCAGCGACTCCAGGCCGAGCACGAGGAGGTGGCTGCCGCCGGCCCAGTCGAAGCGGCGACGGGCCAGCAGCTCGGCGCCGGCCACTTCCTGGTCGAAGTCGAAGCGGCGCCAGCGTTGCTGTGGCGTGCTCACGCCGGTGGCCAGCACGGTGCTGCGGCGCTGCTCGAAAGTCTCTTGCGAGGTCCGGCCGCGCTGGGCATGAACGGACGCCTCGACGCTGTCGAACCATCCGTCTCCGGGCTGGTACCGCCAGGCCAGGCTGTTGCGGGTGCGGGCGCGGCGATCGTCGCCGGCCAGCGCCAGCACCTCGGTGAGCGTCGCCGGGCTGGCGGTACGCGTGCGGGCGCTGAGCACCTCGGTGAGGGTCCTGCCCCGGCCGGTCTCGAAGGCCCAGGCCAGTCGATGCGCGGGTGCCGGGCGCCAGACCACCTTGGCCAGGGCGCTGTCGGTCTCCCAGTCCTGCGGGTTGGGGCGGGTGCGGGTCGGACCCTCGCCGCCGGCCCGACCCTGGTTGCGGTTCTCCTCGCCCTGCCGGTGCGTGAAGCCCAGCAGGAAACCGACGTGCTCGTTGCCGAGCGCGGCGGTGAGGCCGGCCTGGCGGCCCTGGTCGACGCCATGCCAGCCCAGCTTGGCGCCGAGGTGGCCATCGCCCTGGTCGCCGAGGTAGTCCTCAGGATCGCGGGTCGCGAACGAGACCACGCCCGCCAGGGCGTTGCTGCCGTACAGCGAGGAGGCGGCGCCGCGGACGATCTCGACCGACTTGAGCAGGTCGATGTCGACCAGGTCGCGGCCGGCGCTGGCGAAGCCGCCGATCGCGAAGGCGTCCGGGATGCGCACGCCGTCGACCTCGACCAGCACGCGGTTGCCGTCCAGGCCGCGGATGGCGAAGCCGGACAGGCCGAACCGGCCCGGCGCGTTGGCGACCGAGATGCCCGGCTCGTAGCGCACCAGGTCGCGGATGTCGGCGGCCAGCTCGCGATCGATGTCGTCCTCGTCGCGCACGGTGACGGTGCCCGGGGTGTCCTGCACCGGCCGCTGGCTGCGGGTGGCGGTGACGGTGACCCGGTCGAGCTCGACCGCGGCATCCGGGGTCGGCGCGGCCGCGGCCGGCGAGGTGGACGCGGCCCCGTGGGCGACGAGGAGGAACACCAGTACTGCAGGCGGCATGCGCACGAACCAATCTCCGGAAGGCCGGTCCTCGCGGACCCTTGGACGACTGGCTGGCTCGCAGGGGGCGGGCTGGCTGGGCCGGGCGGCCCGGGCGGACCGCAACGACGCGAATGATATTCATTCCCATTAGCGGACGCAACCCTCACCCGCCGCCCGGCCGAGCCTCCGATCCCCGGCCTCCACTATCTGCCCCTACCGAGTCCCGAGTCCCGAGTCCCGGGTCCCGGTACTTCAATCGGCCATGGAATCGGCCAGGCCGTCGCGCTCGGCCGGCATCAGGGCATCCAGCACCGCCAGGGCGGCCAGGTTCTCCTGCAACTGGGCCGGGGCGCTGGCCCCCAGGATCACCGTCGACACGTCCGGGTTGCCCAGGCACCAGGCGATCGCCAGTTGCGCCGGCGTGCAGCGCAGGTCGGCGGCCATCGCAGCCAGGTGGCGGACGCGGTCGGCGCGGGCACGACCGGTGGCGCCTTCGAGGTGGTTGTCCAGCCAGGCGAACTCGGGATCGCGCAGGCGGCCACCGGCGTCGGCTTCGCGGTACTTGCCGCTGAGCAGGCCGGACGCCAGCGGCGACCAGGTGGTCAGGCCCAGGCCCAGGTCCCGGCACAGCGGCGCGTACTCGCGCTCGACCCGCGTCCGCGCGAACAGGTTGTACTGCGGCTGTTCCAGGGACGGCGCCACCAGGCCGTTGTCGGCCGCGAACCCGGCGGCCCGGGCGATCGCCTCGGCCGGCCATTCGGAGGTGCCCCAGTACAGCACCTTGCCCTGGCGCACCAGCAGGTCCATCGCCAGCACGGCCTCCTCGACCGGCACGTCCGGATCGGGGCGGTGGCACAGGTAGAAGTCGAGGTGCTCGACGCGCAGCCGACGCAAGGCCTGGTGGCAGGCCTCGACCACGTGCTTGCGCGACAGCCCCCGCTGGGTCGGCCGCGGCTCGCGGCAGGCGCCGAAGAAGACCTTGCTGGACACGCAGAAGGCGTCGCGCGGCAGCCGCAGGTCGGCCAGCACGTCGCCCAGGATGCGCTCGCCCTCGCCCTGCCCGTAGGACTCGGCGTTGTCGTAGAAGCTGACCCCGTGGTCGTGGGCGAGCGCGACCAGCTCGCGCGCCTCGCTGCGGCCGACGGAACGCCCGAAGGTGACCCAGGCGCCCAGCGACAGGGCGGAGATCGGCAGGCCGGTGCGGCCCAGTCGACGGTATTGCATGGCAGGACACCGCGGCAGCTGAGCCGCAAGGATAGCCGGCGGCACCGTCGAACCGGCGTGGTCGGCGCGCGCAACCCGCGCTGAATGCCGGCGCCGGGGGCCGCGACACCCTGTGGCACACTTGGCGCCCTTTGCCGCCCCCCCCCTCGTCCTTGTCCCTGCCCGCAGCCAGCCGCCAGCCCGACGCCCTGCGACCGGCAAACGCCGGAACGCCGGTCGTGCGCGTGCGCGGCCTGCGCACGCGGCTGGGCGCCAACCAGGTGTTCGACGGCGTCGACCTCGAGGTGCCGCGCGGCGCCGTGGTCGCGGTGATGGGCCCCAGCGGCACCGGCAAGACCACCCTGCTGCGCCACCTGACCGGGCAGCTGCGCCACGACCACGGCGAGGTCGAGGTGTTCGGCCAGCGCGTCGGCGACCTGCGGCCCCAGGCCATGTACGCGCTGCGCCGGCGCATGGGCATGCTGTTCCAGCACGGCGCCCTGCTCACCGACCTCGACGTGTTCGACAACGTCGCCTTCCCGTTGCGCGAGAACACCGACCTGCCCGAGAGCCTGGTGCGGGTGGTGGTCCTGCTCAAGCTGCAGGCGGTCGGCCTGCGCGGCGCGGCGCGCCTGATGCCGGCCGAGCTGTCCGGCGGCATGGCGCGGCGCGTGGCGCTGGCGCGGGCGATCGCGCTCGATCCGGAGCTGGTGCTCTACGACGAGCCCTTCGTCGGCCTGGACCCGATCGCCGTCGCCGCGGTGGTCGAGCTGATGCGCACGCTGAACCAGACCCTGGGCCTGACCAGCATCGTCGTCGCCCACGAGATCGAGCACCTGCGCAAGGTCGCCGACCGCCTGGTCGTGCTCAGCGGCGGCCGGGTGGTCGCCCAGGGACGCTTCGACGAGGTGCTGGCCAGCGACTCGCCGATGGTCCGGCAGTTCCTGCAGGGCCTGAGCGACGGCCCGGTGCCGTTCCACTATCCGGCGCCCTCGCTGGCGGCGGACTTCGGCCTGGAGGCGCGCCGGTGATCCGCACCGGAACCGAACTGGGCTCGACCCTGGCGGGCGGGCTGCGCGACCTCGGCCGTACCGGCCTGTTCCTCGGGCGCGTCCTCACCGCGCTGCCGGCCAGCCTGCGGCGCTGGCGCGCGCACGTTCGGCAGCTGTGGTTCATCGGCGCCATGAGCCTGACCATCATCATGGTCTCCGGCCTGTTCGTCGGCCTGGTGCTGGGCCTGCAGTACTACCAGGCGCTCAACCAGTTCGGCGCCAGCGGCGCGCTCGGCACCCTGACCGCGCTGTCGCTGTACCGCGAGCTGTCGCCGGTGGTCGCCGCCCTGCTGTTCTCCGGGAGGGCGGGCACCGCCATCACCGCCGAGATCGGCCTGATGCGCTCGACCCAGCAGATCGAAGCGATGGAGATGATGGCGGTCGACCCGGTACGCCATGTCGTGGCGCCGCGCTTCCTCGCCGCCGCCGTCGCCATGCCGCTGCTGTGCGTGGTGTTCAGCGCCATGGCGATCATGGGCGCGCACTGGTCGGCGGTGCTCTGGCTGGGCCTGGACAACGGCATCTACTGGTCGGGCATGGTCGGCAGCGTGGATTTCGCCGACGACCTGCTCGGCGGCGTGTTCAAGGCCCTCGTGTTCGGCGTGCTGATCGGCGTGATCGCCGCGTTCCAGGGCTTCCACGCCCACCCAACCGGGGAGGGCGTGGCGGCGGCCACCACCCGCACGGTGATCCATTCGGCGATCGCCATCCTGGCGTTCGACTTCGTCCTCACCGCCTTCCTCATGTAAGGAGTCGACATGGCGTCCAACCGCTCCTTCGAGATCGGCACCGGGCTGTTCATCCTGCTCGGCTTCGCCGCGCTGGCCTTCCTGGCCACCCAGACCACCAGCCTCGCCGGCTACCGGGCCGGCGACACCTACGCCCTGAAGGCCCGCTTCACCAACATCGGGCAGCTGCGCGAGCGGGCGCCGGTGAAGCTGGCCGGGGTCACCATCGGTTCAGTGCAGGCGATCGATCTTGATCCGGTGTCGCTGGATGCCGTGGTGACCGTGGCCGTGGACCGGCGCTTCGCCGAACTCCCCGACGACTCCAGCCTGAGCATCTTCACCAGCGGCCTGCTCGGCGACCAGTTCGTGGCGGTGCGGCCGGGCGGCAGCCCGGAGTTCCTGCGCGACGGCGACGAGTTCCTGCTCACCGAATCGTCGGTCCAGCTCGAGGAGCTGATCGGCAAGTACCTGATCGGCGGCGAGGGCGGCAACCGCCCGGGTGCCGACCCGGCCGAATGACCCGGCCACCGGCCGCGCCGCCTCGCAAGGAGAAACCCGCATGCGCCTGATCCCCCTGTTCCTGACCGCCCTGACCGTCCTGGCCGGCGCGCTGCCGGCACCCGTCGGCGCCAGCGGCCGCGAGCCGGCCGCGATCGTCGCCGAGATCGCCGAGCGCCTGGGCGAGACCATGGAGGCGCGCCGCGAGGAGCTGCAGCGCGACCGCAACGCCCTCAACGCGGTCATCGACGACGTCGTGCTGCGCAATTTCGACACCGAGTACGCCGCCCTGCTGGTGCTCGGCCGCCATGCCCGTCCGGCCACGCCGGAACAGCGCCAGCGCTTCTCCCGGGCCTTCTACGATTCCCTGGTGTCCCGCTACGGCGAAGCGCTGCTGCAGTACACGCGCGGCTCGGTCCGGGTGCTGCCGTTCCGGGGCGAGCTCAACGAGCGGCGCACCACGATCCGGACCGAGGTGGTGCTCAACGACGGCGCCCGGGTGCCGGTCGACTACGCGTTCCGGAAGACCCGCGCCGGCGACTGGAAGGCCTTCGACGTGGTCATCGAGGGCATCTCCTACGTCACCAACTACCGCAACCAGGTGGTCGCCGAGATCGACAAGGCCGGCATCGACGCGGTGATCGAGCGCCTGGAGCGGCAGGGCCTGGAGGCGATCGACCCCGATGCGGCCGGCTGAGCGCGACGGCACCCTGCGCCTGGCCGGCGACGCCGCCAGCGGCCTGGCGCTGTCCGGCAGCCTGGTGTTCGCCAACGCCGGCCGCAGCCTGCGCGAGCTCCTGGCCGCCCTGCCCGCCCGCGGCAGCGTCGCGGTCGATCTCTCCGGCCTCGGCGACGGCGACAGCGCCGGCCTGGCGACCCTGGTCGAATGGCGCGCGCAGGCGCTGGATCGTGGCGTCCACCTGCGCCTGTCCGGGGCGCCGGAAGGGCTGCGCGCGCTGGCCCGGCTGTCCGACGTCGACGCCGAGCTGTTCGACTGAGCCTGCGCGGCAGGTCCCGGGTCCGGAGCCGTGGCGGCAGCGGCCGCCCGTAGCCGGCGGGCCGGGCGGAGCCGCGAGCACGCGCCCCCCGCAGACCGACGGGTGCCGGCCCGGCCGGCGCCGCCCGATTCAGGGCGGGTCGTCCTCCAGAAGGTCGGCCGGATCGTCCTCCGGCATCAGCAGCCGCTCCAGCAGCTCGGCCGGCGGCTCGCCGTCCCAGACCGCGTAGAGGCGGCGCTGTCGATAGGCGTCGCGGACGAAGCTGTAGGCGTCGTAGGCGTCCTCGACGTAGGGCTCGGTGGCGAACAGCGACACCCGTAGATTGAGCAGGTCCAGGCCACCCAGCCAGTAGGCCGGCTCCTTGCGCACGTACCAGGTGACCGGATCGGCGAAGGCGTCGGCGGTACCGCCCAGGGCGTCGCGCCCGCCGCTGGGACCCAGCAGCGGCAGCACCAGGTAGGGACCCTCGGGCATGCCCCAGACCGCCAGGGTCTGGCCCAGGTCTTCCAGCTGCGGGTGCACGCCGAAGCCGGAGGCCGGATCGAACAGGCCGAGCAGGCCGACCGTGCTGTTGATGCCGAAACGGCGCAGGTTGCGGCCGGCGACGCGGGGCTTGCCCTGCAACAGGGCATGCACCGCCGACAGCGGCAGCCGGACATTGGCCAGGAAGTTGCCCACCACGGTCCGGAAGCCGCGCGGCGTCACCCGCTCGTAGCCCTTGGCCAGCGGCCGCACCAGGGCACGGTCGACCCGATCGTTGAAGGCGAACACCCGCCGGTTGAACCGTTCGTAGGGGTCGGCCGGATCGGCCGCCAGTGGCTGGCTGGCCGCCAGCACCGGGGCCAGCAGCAGCGGCAGGGCGATCAGGGAGAGTGATCGTCGCATCGGCGGTCCCGGGCAAAGGCGGCATTGTAGCGGCTGGCTGCCGCAATCCGCGGTGAACGGCGGCGGGCCCGGGCCTGTCCGGGCCCGCCCACCCGTCCTGCCGCCCGGCGATCCTGCGGGATTCACGCGGCGTCGACCATTTCCGCTGGGACGACAAAGGCTTGCGTCCCGGCATGGCTGGTGGTAGAAGGTTAACCGGAAGTTAAGCCCTTGGCGCGCGGGGATGTTGCACCGTGACCTTTGGGCTACACTGGCCGCGCTGTTTTGCCCCAACCGGGTACCGGCAACAATCAAAAAAGGAGACTCCGATGAGACGTAACCGCTTGATGGCCTCCATCGCCATGGGCCTGTTCGCTTCGGCCGGCGTGGCGCAGGCCGCCGACGGCTGGTACGTGGCGCCCAGCGTTGGCTACTACCACAGCGACTCCGACCGCAATACCGAGGAAGGTTCGGTGTTCGGCGCGCTGGGTATCGGCAAGTATTTCGGCAACAACGCCTCGATCGAGTTCTCGGTCGACCGCACCACCCGCAACAACCTGCCCAAGTCCACGGCCAACGGCCACTGGACCAACATGGGCATGAGCCTGACCTACCGCCAGTTCTTCGGTTCGGGCGACTTCAAGCCCTACATCCTGGTCGGCGGCGGCGCCAACAACCATCGCCGCGACACCAGCGAGAACGGCTGGGACTTCATGGCCCAGGCCGGTGCCGGTCTCTCCTACGACTTCAGCCCGCGCGTGCGCGGCCGCGCCGAGGCGTTCTACCGCCACGACATGGACGGCGAGTCGCTGCCCAACAACTCCAATTACGGCGACTGGGTGCTGGCGCTGGGCGTGCAGATCGCCCTCGGCCAGGTCGAGGTGCCGGTCGAGCCCGAGCCGTACACCCCGCCGCCGCCGCCGCCGGAGCCGCACTGCTCCGAGCTGGACAGCGACGGTGACGGCGTCAACGACTGCGACGACCGCTGCCCGAACACCCCGGCCGGCACCGTCGTCGGTCCGGACGGCTGCCCGCTGCCGGTCGCCATCGACCTGCGCGGCGTCGAGTTCGACTTCGACAAGTCGACCCTGCGTCCGGAATCGCGCCAGACCCTGGACGAGGCCACCGAGGTCCTGCGCCAGTACCCCGACATCCGTGTCGAGGTCGCCGGCCACACCGACAGCATCGGTTCGGACCAGTACAACCAGGGCCTGTCCGAGCGTCGCGCCCAGGCGGTCTATGACTACCTGGTCGGCAACGGCATCGACTCCGGCCGCCTGAACGCGCGCGGCTACGGCGAGAACAGCCCGATCGCCGACAACGCGACCCGCGAGGGCCGCCAGCGCAACCGCCGCGTCGAGCTGGTCGTGCAGAACTGATCCGGCGTTACTCCGGTTCGAGAAAGACCCCGGCGCAAGCCGGGGTTTTTCTTTTGCGGAACCGCTCCCCGCGATCGCGCCTGCAACGGGCGGCGGCGCCCGGCGTCGCGCCGGGGCGCGATCGACCGGACCGGCCGGCGCGCCCTGCCGCGCGCGGCGGACGCCATGACGGCACGTCGTTTCCGGCAGGCGTCGGGCGGGCGACCGCCTGCCGGCAGCGTCCGGGGGCGGCGGCCCGGCCAGGCGAGGGCGCAGGCGTCCGGCTCGCCGGGTGCCCGTCAGGCCGCGGACCGTGGACCTGGGAGACGACCGGCGGCTACGCCGGAGGCGGCACCTGGCCGGCGGACCCGGGACCGGAGGGCTTGCGGAACAGGTAGTGGCCGACCAGCCACTGCCCGCCGCCGGCGAAGCCGAAGGTCTCCGCGCAGGCCATCCAGAAGATCCGCCAGCGCTGGTTCCACAGCGCCGCCCCGGCATCCCCGTAGGTCTGCCGCATCACCGTCATCACCGCCTCGGCGTTGACGTCGTGGTTGGCCAGCCAGGCGTCGGCGGTGCGCTGGTAGTGGCGGCCGTCGACCTGCCAGCGCTGCTCCAGGCGCAGGTCGTCCTGGAAGTGCGTTAGGGTGTCCCAGGCCGGCATCAGGCCGCCGGTGAAGAAGTACCTGCCCATCCAGTTGTGCTCGCCCTGGGTCTCGAACGGGTAGGCGTGGCGGGCGTGGCAGAAGATGTGCACGAACAGTGCGCCGCCCGGGCGCAACCAGCGGCCGATCCTGGCCAGCATGGTCCGGTAGTTGCGCAGGTGCTCGAACATCTCGATCGAGACGACGCGGTCGTAGGCGGCTTCGGGCAGTTCCAGGGTGTTGACGTCGCAGGTCAGGATGCGCAGGTTGGCCAGACCCAGCTCCGCCGCGCGCGCCTCGATGAAGCGGCGCTGCGGCGCCGAGTTGGAGACCCCGGTGATGCGCGAGCCGGGATAGCGCTGCGCCAGCCACAGCGACAGCGAGCCCCAGCCGCAGCCGAGCTCGAGGATGTCCTGGCCGTCGGCCAGGCCGGCGCGCGCGGCGTACAGCTCGAGCATCGCCTCCTCGGCCTGCGCCAGGGTGCTGTCCTCGCGCTCGAACAGGCACGCCGAGTACTTGAAGCGGGGCCCCAGGCAAAGCCGGAAGAACTCGGGGGGCAGCTCGTAGTGCTGCTCGTTCGCCGCGGCCGTCTCGATCGCCAACGGGCTGTCGGCCAGCTCGGCGAGCAGCATTTCCTGGCGCCGCGCCACGGCGGCCTCGCCGCCCGCCCGCAGGCCGCGCAGGCGCTGCCGGTTGAGTTGCCGGATGCCGGCGCGGATCAGCCAGTCGGGCAGCAGCCCGCGTTCGGCGAGTCGGATCGTGCTCACGTTCAGTCCTGTGCCGAGCGGGCGGGAAACCAGGGGAAGAAGCGCGACGTCTGGCGCTGGTAGCGCCGGTAGTCGTCGCCGCGGCTGCGCAGGGCCTGCGCCTCGGTATAGGGGATGCCGGTGACCCAGTTCAGCGAGACGAACATCAGCACCGGGGCCAGCAAGGCCAGCGCGAACAGCGGCGAGCCGAACGCCAGCGGCAGGTAGGCGAACCAGTGCAGCCACTCGAAGAAGTAGTTGGGATGCCGCGAATACCGCCACAGGCCGCTGCGCAGGGTGCGGCCGCGATGCTCCGGCCGGCTGCGCCAGCGGGCGAGCTGGCGGTCGGCGATGGCCTCGCCGGCCAGCGCGAGCAGCCACAGCGCCGCCGCCGCCGCCAGCCAGGGCCAGGCGGCCGGCGCCGGATTCCAGGCCGGCGCGACGAAGGCCAGGGAGAACAGCGCCACCAGCAGCGCCTGGCCCTGGTAGAACGCGAAGAACTTGCGCTGGTCGTCGCGCCAGTGCCGGCGCAGGTAGGCGTAGCGCCCGTCCTCGGCCTCGTGCAGCGCGCGCGCCAGCACGTGCAGGCACAGGCGGAACCCCCACAGCGCGCCGAGCACGGCGACCAGCAACCGGACCCGGCCATCGCCGGTCGCCACCGCGCCGTAGAACAGCGCCGCCAGGGCCAGGCTGCCGGCCCAGACGGCATCGACCGTGGTCGCGTTGCGGGTCCGCCGCTGCACCTGCCAGGCCAGGGCCATGGCCAGCGCCGAGGCCAGCCATACCCAGGCCACCGCGACCCAGGGACTCATGCCGGACGCCCGTCCCGCCAGTGCGCCGCGACCCCCAGCAACAGCGGGGTGAGCAGGGCCCAGGCGATGCCGATGCTGGCCAGCACCGACCAGGTCGGCGCCAGCATCTCCGCCGCGGCCCAGGTGCGCGCCGCGAACCAGTAGGCCAGCGGACCGCCGACCAGGCCGAGCAGGGCCGCCAGCAGCGGGCGGCCCTGCAGGCCGCTCAGGCAGTGGTTGAGGGTGAGCGCGAAGGCGGCCCAGAGCGCCAGGATCCACAGCGGCGCCCAGTCCGGCGAGGGCACGGCGGCGGCGAAGCGCAGCAGGCCGCCCTGCAGCCACAGGGTGTCGACCACCAGACCGAGCACGACCGCCAGGCACAGCAGGCGCAGGTCGGCGGCCGGCCAGGGCGTGGCCCGGAAATGCCAGGCGATGAACAGCAGGCAGATCGCCGGCCCCAGCCACCACCAGCCCCAGCCGGCGCCGGCGACCGCCGCGATCCAGGTCGCCTGGTAGCCGATGGCGTTGCTCCACAGGCGCATCGCGCTCACACCTCGAGGTCCAGGTCGGGAAGGTACTGGCGGCGCCGGCAATGCGGCTTGGTCAGCAGCAACTGGACGTCGCCCAGCGCGCGCTCCAGGAAGCCGCCCTCGCAGTAGGCCAGGTAGAACACCCACATCCTGCAGAAGTGCCCGTCGTAGCCGAGCGCCCGCGCCTGCACCTGGCTGGCGCAGAAGCGCTCGCGCCAGGCGCGCAGGGTCAGGGCATAGCTCGGACCGATGTCCTCGAGGTTGTACAGCTTGAGGTCGGTGCTGCGGGCGACCGCCTGCATGACCGGCGCCAGCGCCGGGATGAAGCTGCCCGGGAAGATGTGCTTCTTGATGAAGTCCAGGGTGCGCAGGGCGCGCTTGTAGCGATGCTCCTCGATGGTGATCGCCTGGATCAGCGCCATGCCGTCGGGCTTGAGCAGGGAGGAGACCTTGGCCATGTAGGTGTCCAGGAAGCCGGCGCCGACCGCCTCGATCATCTCGATCGAGACCAGCTTGTCGTAGCGCCCCTCGAGGTCGCGGTAGTCGCGCAGCAGGACCTCGACGCGGTCGCCCAGGCCCGCCTGGCGCACCCGCTCGCTGGCCAGCGCATGCTGTTCCCTGGAGATCGTCGTGGTGGTCACCCGGCAGCCGTGGCGGCTGGCGGCGTGGATCGCGAAGCCGCCCCAGCCGGTGCCGATCTCGACGACGTGGTCGTCCGGGCCCAGGTCCAGCTTGGCGCAGATGCGCTCGAGCTTCCGCGTCGACGCCTCGGCCAGCGACTCGCCCTGGCGCGCGTAGATCGCCGACGAGTACATCAGGCCGTCGTCGAGGAACAGCGAGAACAGCCGGTTGCCGAGGTCGTAGTGGGCGGCAATGTTGCGGCGGCTGCCGGCGCGGGTGTTGCGCCGGCCCGGGGACATGCGCTCCCACAGCCAGCCGGCCAGCCGGGCCAGGCCGCCGTCCATGCGGTCGAGCAGGTCGCGGTTGCGGACCAGCAGGCGCACCAGCGCGACCAGGTCGTCGCAGTCCCAGTCGCCGTCGGCATAGCTCTCGGCGGCGCCGATGCTGCCGCCCAGCGCCAGGGCGCGCCAGGCGGCCGGCCGGCGGATGGTCACCCGGACATGCAGCGGATCGTCGCCATCGGCCTGCCCGAGCCGCTGTTCGTGTCCGTCCTCGACCAGGGTCAGGCAACCCTCGTGCAGGGCCGAGAGTGTGGCCAGGACCCGGCCGCGCAGCAGGCCGGGCCGGGGCTGGGCCGAGGCGGGGGCGAGTTGGGAATCGACGCTCATCGGGGACTGTCCGGGGTGGCGCCGTGGCGCGGGTGGGGATGGAAGCGGTTGCCCTTGAGCCAGAGCCGCAGCGCCTGCCAGTAGATGCCGACCAGGACGCGCGCGGTCATCAGGGGGAAGCGCCAGACCAGCCGGTCCAGGGCGCGCGCGGTCGCCTCGCGGCGGGACAGGACCAGGGTCGCATCGAAGCTGCGGCCGTCGCGCCCGGCGACGTCCATGTGCACTCGAAGCCCGGTCCCGGGTGCCTCGAACGCCCAGCGGTAGCGACGGTCCATCGGCAGGAAGGGGGAGACATGGAAGCGCTTGTCGAACTCGAAGTGCAGGGCCCGGCCCCGGCGGCTGCCGTCCCGGCAGTCCAGGACGTAGACGTGGCGCTCGTTCCACGGGGTGTTGGTGATCTCGGCCACGATGGCGGCCAAGCCTGCGCCGTCCTCCGTGAAGCAGTAGTAGAAGCTGACCGGGTTGAAGCACAGCCCGAAATAGCGGGCATGGGTGAGCATGCGCACCGGACCCCCGGGGCGCGCCCCGAGCGCCGCCTCGACGCGGTCGCGCACCGCCTCGGCCAGGGGGCGGTCGTGGGGCGCCAGGTAGTCGGCGCGGCGGACCTGGGCCGGGCGCCGCCCGCCGACCGACCACAGCCGGGTGCCGGCGAACAGCGCGGGCAGCTCGTCGAGGTCCAGGTAGAGCATCGCCAGGCGGTAGCGGAACGCGTGCGCCCTGCCCTCGTGCCGGCGGTGGCGGACCCAGCCTTCGTAGATGGCGCTGTTGCGGACCGCGGACATGGGGGGGATTGTCGGCGCCGCTCCGTGCAGGCCGTGCGATGGTCCGGCGACCCGGTGGGAAGCGCAACGAATCCCGGCTATGCTCGCGCCATCGCAGGATCGGAGTGCCGGGATGCCGGTGTACGACCTCAACGCGACACGGGTGCTCTCGCTGGACGTCAGCGGCCGCATCCTCGACTGGATCAGCTGGCAGGATGCGGTCTGCCTGTACGTGCGCGACGCCGTCGCCTGGACCGTCGGCGACCCCTGCCTGGTGGTGCGCGGCGGCCACAGCCGGCGGACCGGCCAGCGCAGCCTGATCGAGCTCCACGCCATCGTCGCCGGCCGCGGCCAGGCCCGCGCCGGCGGCGGCAAGCTGGCGCCGGCGCTCACCAACGCCGCCCTGTTCGCCCGCGACCGGCACCTTTGCCTGTACTGCGGTGGCCACTTCCCCCGCCTCGGCCTGACCCGGGACCATGTCGTGCCCCTGTCCCGGGGCGGCCGCGACCTGTGGGAGAACGTGGTCAGCGCCTGCGTCCCCTGCAATGCCCGCAAGGGCTCGCGCACCCCGGGCCAGGCCGGCATGCCCCTGCTGGCCGTGCCCTACCGGCCGAGCTGGGTCGAGCACCTGATCCTGTCCAACCGCAACATCCTCGCCGACCAGATGGAGTTCCTGGTCTCGCACCTGCCACGCGAGCGGCGCTGCGCCTGAGCCGCGGCCGACCGCCCGCCCGGCACGCGCTTGCCGCGGCCGGGGGGCTGCCCGACAATGGCCGGCCCATGATCGACGCCTCCCGCTACCCCCTGCTGTCGCGGATCGACGGCCCGGCCGACCTGCGCCGGCTGCCGGAATCCGACCTGGTCGCCGTCGCCGGCGAGCTGCGCGACTACCTGATCGAATCGGTGTCGCAGTCGGGCGGCCATTTCGGCGCCGGCCTGGGCGTGGTCGAGCTCACCGTGGCCCTGCACTACCTGTACGACACGCCCGAGGACCGCCTGGTCTGGGACGTCGGCCACCAGTGCTACCCGCACAAGATCCTCACCGGCCGCCGCGACCGCATCGGCACGATCAAGCGCAAGGACGGCCTGGCGCCGTTCCCGCGCCGCGAGGAGAGCGAGTACGACACCCTCGGCGTCGGCCACTCCTCGACCTCGATCTCGGCCGCCCTGGGCATGGCGATCGCCAGCGCGCGCAAGGGCGAGTCCCGGCGCACGGTGGCGGTCATCGGCGACGGCGCGATGACCGCCGGCATGGCCTTCGAGGCGCTCAACCACGGCGGCGACCTGGAGCCCGAGCCGGACATCCTGGTGATCCTCAACGACAACCAGATGTCGATCTCCGAGAACGTCGGCGCGCTGACCAAGATCCTGGCGCGGCTGATGAGCAACCGCACCCTGGTGCAGATGCGCGAGCGCACCAAGCGCTCGCTGCGCCGCGGTTCCTGGCTGTGGCGCTTCCTGCGCCGCTGGGAGGAGCACTGGAAGGGCATGTTCGTGCCCTCGACCCTGTTCGAGGAGTTCGGCTTCCACTACACCGGCCCGGTCGACGGCCACGACCTGCCCGGCCTGCTGCATACGCTGGGCACGGTCAAGGAGCTGCGCGGCCCGCAGCTGGTGCACGTGATCACCCGCAAGGGCAAGGGCTACGGCCAGGCCGAGGCGGACCAGATCGAGTACCACGCGGTGTCGCCGTTCGACCCGCGGCGCGGCGTGGTCAAGAAGCCCGGCCCGGCGCGGCCGACCTATACCCAGGTGTTCGGCGACTGGCTGTGCGACATGGCCGCCGCCGACGCCCGGCTGCTCGCGATCACCCCGGCGATGCGCGAAGGCTCCGGCCTGGTCCGCTTCTCGCGCGAGTTCCCGGACCGCTACTTCGACGTCGGCATCGCCGAGCAGCACAGCGTGACCCTGGCCGCCGGCATGGCGATCGAGGGCGGCAAACCGGTGGTGGCGATCTACTCGACCTTCCTGCAACGCGCCTACGACCAGCTCATCCACGACGTCGCCCTGCAGGGCCTGGACGTGCTGTTCGCGATCGACCGCGCCGGCGTGGTCGGGCCCGACGGCGCCACCCATGCCGGCAGCTTCGACCTCAGCTACCTGCGCTGCATCCCGGGCATGGTGGTGATGGCCCCGGCCGACGAGGCCGAGTGCCGGCGCATGCTGAGCACCGGCTTCCTGCACGAGGGACCGGCGGCGGTGCGCTACCCGCGCGGCACCGGGCCCGGCGTCGCCCTGGGCGCCGATCTCGACCCGATCGAGATCGGCAGGGCCGAACGCCGGCGCGCCGGCGGCGGCATCGCCCTGCTCGCCTTCGGCGCCCTGCTGGAGCCGGCGCTCGCGGTCGGCGACGAGCTCGACGCGACCGTCGTCAACATGCGCTTCGTGAAGCCGCTGGACGAGTCGCTGGTGCTGGAGCTGGCGCGCAGCCATCCGGCGCTGGTGACGCTGGAGGACAACGCGGTCGCCGGCGGCGCCGGCGCCTCCGTGCTGGAGCTGCTGGCGCGTGAGGGCCTGGCGACGCCGGTGCTGGTGCTGGGCCTGCCCGACGCCTTCCTGGAGCACGCCGCCCGCGAGGAGCTGCTGGCCGAATGCGGCCTCGACGCCGCCGGCATCAAGGCCGCGATCCTCAAGCGCTGGCCGCAGCTGCCCGCCCTGGCGGTGGGGCGCGCCGCCGCGGGCTGAGCGGCCGGCCGCACTGATCCGGCGCTGCGACCGCGACCGGGGAACGGGGACCGGAGACTACCCGACCGCGCCCGGCTGTCGGCAGGAACGCAGCGAACCGCTCCCGGGCTTGGCCGGGCAGACTGCCTGATCGGTGCCGCGCGCGGGCCCGGCCGTCAGCGGCTCCAGGCGCCGGGGCGGCGACCCAGGGTGACCCGCTCCCGCCCTTCCAGGTCGCGGGCGGTCGCGACCTCGGCGAACCCGGCCGCCGTCATCAGGGCACGCACCGCGGCGCCCTGCTCCATGCCGTGCTCGAGCAGCAGCCAGCCGTCCGGCTCCAGGTGCCGGGGCGCGGCGCCGACGATGTCCCGGATGGCGTCGAGGCCGTCGCGGCCGGCGATCAGCGCGCGCACCGGTTCGTGGCGAAGGTCGCCCTCGCGCAGGTGGCGGTCGCCGGCGGCCAGGTAGGGCGGGTTGCCGACCACCAGGTCGAACGGCCGCTCGTGGCGCAGCGCCGCGAACCAGTCGCTGCGCAGCGGGCGGACCCGGTCGTCCAGGCCCAGGCGCCGGGCGTTGTCGGCGGCCACCGCAAGCGCCGCCTCGCTGTTGTCGATGGCCAGCACCGTGCAGCGCGGCCGTTCGCGGGCCAGCGCCAGGGCGATCGCGCCCGAGCCGGTGCCGAGGTCGGCGATCCGGCCGGGGCGGTCCAGGGGCAGTCTCTCCAGGGCCAGCTCGACCAGGCGCTCGGTGTCGGCGCGCGGCACCAGCACATCGGGGGTCACCCGCAGGGACAGCGACCAGAACTCCCGGGTGCCGGTCAGGTAGGCGACCGGCATGCCGACCCGGCGCCGCGCCAGGCAGTCGCGGAAGCGCGAGCGTGCGGCGGCGTCCACCGGATCGTCGCCGTGGGCGCGCAACCAGGCGCGGCTGTGGCCCAGGACGTGGGCAAGCAGGACGTCGACCTCGGCGGCGCCTTCCGGCCCGCGCAGCACCAGCAGGCCCTCGCGGCGCAGGTCGTCGACGCTGCTGGCGGCGGGCTCGGTCATGGCGGCGTCCGGTAGCGGAGGATTCGCCCGTTCGCCGGGGCCGGAAGCCGGCCCCGGCGAACGGGACGGCCCTAGTGTGCTGCCAGGCGGCCCGCGCTGTCACGACCACCGCCGCGCCCGGCCCGGTCGCCAGGCCGGCGCCGGACTGCGGCGGGCCGAGCCGGGCGTGTCGACGGACGGTCCGCGGAGGCTTCAAGATCATCGATCCTGCCTGCATCCTCCCCGGAGCCCGCCATGCCCGTTCGTCCCTTGCTGCCGTTCGCCTGCCTGGTGCTGGCAGTCGCCACAGGCTGCGCCCGCCCTGCCGGCGACGCCGCGCCCGCCACCCCGGCCGGCGACGCCGGCCGCACGACGACCGCCGCCGCGGCGACCAGCCCGGCCGAACTCGGCGCCCTGTTCGAGCAGTACTTCGAGGAGTCGCTCGAGCTCAACCCGCTGATGGCGACCCAGCTCGGCGACCGTCGCTACAACGACCGCCTGCCCAACATGCTTGGGCCCGAGCACCGGCAGGCCCAGAAGGCGTTCGCCGAGCGCTGGCTGGAGCGGATGCGCGCGATCGACGCCGATTCCCTGGCCGGCCAGGACCGGCTCAGCCTGGACATGTTCGTCCGCGCCCGCGAGCGCGACATCGAGTCGCACCGCTTCCCCTCGCACCTGCAGCCGGTCAACCAGTTCTACAACCTGGCCTCGATGTTCGCGATGCTGGGCTCGGGCACCAACGCCCAGCCGTTCCAGAGCGTCGAGGACTACGACAACTGGCTGGCCCGGCTACAGCGCTTTCCGGTGCTGATCGACCAGGCGATCGCCAATATGCGCGAGGGCATCGCCAGCGGCGTCGTGCAGCCGCGCGTGCTGATGGAGAAGGCAGTGCCGCAGATCCGCGCGCACGTCGTCGACGCCGTCGAGGACAGCGTGTTCTGGCGGCCGGTCGCCAACATGCCCGCCAGCATCGAAGGCGCTGAGCGCGAGCGGCTGACCGCGGCGATGCGCGAGACCCTCGCCGGCACGGTGATCCCCACCTATGCGCGCCTGGCCGCCTTCATCGACGACGAGTACATGCCCGCGGCCCGCGACACCGTCGGCATGTGGGACCTGCCGGACGGTCGCGCGTGGTACGCCTTCCAGGTCCGCAACATCACCACCACCGACCTGAGCCCCGAGCAGATCCACCAGATCGGCCTGGACGAGGTCGCGCGCATCCTGGCGCGCATGGACGAGGTCCGCGAGCGGGTCGGCTTCACCGGCAGCCGCGAGGAGTTCTTCGCGTTCACCGGCAGCGACAAGCGCTTCTTCTTCGACACCGAGGCCGAGCTGCTCGCCGGCTACGAGGCGATGCGCGAGGTGATCGGGCCGCGCCTGGACCGGCTGTTCGACACCAAGCCCAAGGCCGGCTTCGAGATCCGCGCGGTGGAGCCGTTCCGCGCCGCCTCGGCCTCCGCCGCCTCGTACCAGCGACCCAGCGAGGACGGCACCCGGCCGGGCGTGTTCTACGTCAACACCGCCAACCTGCATGCCCGGCCGAGCTGGGCGATGATGGCGCTGTACCTGCACGAGGCCGAGCCCGGCCACCACTACCAGCTCGCCCTGCAGCAGGAGCTGCCCGAGCTGCCGCGGTTCCGGCGCTTCGGCGGCTACACCGCCTACAGCGAGGGCTGGGGCCTGTACGCGGAATCGCTGGGCGAGGAGCTGGACGCCTACGAGGACCCCTATGCCTGGTACGGCCGCCTGGCGGCCGAGCTGTGGCGCTCGATCCGCCTGGTCGCCGACACCGGCCTGCACCACCTGGGCTGGACGCGCGAGCAGACGCTGGAGTACATGCGCGCGCATTCCCCCGAGCCGGAGGAGCGCATGGTCGCCGAGGCCGAGCGCTTCATGGCGATCCCCGGCCAGGCGCTGGCCTACAAGATCGGCGAGCTGAAGATCCGCGAGCTGCGCACGCGCGCCGAACAGGCCCTGGGCGAGCGCTTCGACGTGCGCGCCTTCCACACCCAGGTGCTGGAGGACGGCGCCCTGCCGCTGGACACGCTGGAGGCCAAGATCGACCGCTGGATCGCCGCCCAGGGCGGCTGAGCGCCCGACCCGACCGCGCCGTGCGCCGGCCACCGGCGCACGGCCTGCCGGCCGGCGCCGGCGCGCCTGGCCTTCCGTACCGCTTCGCCCCCCAGCCGCGACGCCGCGCTGACACACGCGGGCGGCTTCCTGCGCCAGGAGAGTCGACTCCGGCCTGGAACGACGTCCATGCGTCCCGCGATTGCCCTCCTGCTCGCCTGCGTGTCGGCCGTGCCGGCGCACGGCCAGGTGCCCGATGCCGAGCGCCAGGTCCTGCTCGCGCTCTACAACGCCAGCAACGGCCCGGCCTGGACCAACGCCAGCGGCTGGAACGGCCCGCCGGGCGGCGAATGCTCCTGGTTCGGGGTCGCCTGCAACGGCGGCCGCGTGGTGGTGATCAACCTGCAGGCGAACGGCCTGGCCGGGACCGTGCCGGCGATCGCCGCACTCACCGAACTGGTCCAGTTCAACGTCCGCAACAACCAGCTGACCGGCACGCTGCCGGCGCTGACGGGCATGACGCGACTGGCCTTCTTCACGGCCGGCGGCAACCAGTTCAGCGGGACCCTGCCGGCGCTGACCGGACTGACCGCGCTGAACACCTTCGAGGTCAGCAACAACCAGCTGTCCGGCACCCTGCCCGGTCTCGCCGGCCTGGGCGCCCTGGCCCAGTTCGCGGTCGACGGCAACCAGTTCAGCGGGCCCCTGCCCGCGCTGACCGGCCTCAACGCGCTGTTCCGGTTCGACGCCACCGGCAACCAGCTCAGCGGCCCGCTGCCCTCGCTGGCGGGCCCGTCCAACCTGGCGCTCCTGCTGGTCTCGGGCAACCAGCTCAGCGGCAACCTGCCGGCCGATCTCGCCCAGGCACCCCGCCTGCAGAACCTCGCCGTGGCCGGCAACGCCCTGACCGGCGCCATTCCGGCGCTGGCCGGATCGCGCCTGGAGATCCTCACCCTGGACAACAACCAGTTCACCGGACCGCTCCCGGACCTCGGCGGCGCCACACTGCTGCGCAGCTTCTCGGCGGTCGGCAACCAGCTGAGCGGGCCGCTGCCGGCGCTGTCCGCGGCGCCGCAACTCACCCAGTTCCGCGTTTCCGGCAACCTCCTGACCGGCACCGTGCCGGACCTTTCGGCCTCGACCCAGCTTCGGGTGCTGCGCATCGACGGCAACGCACTGACCGGCCCGATGCCCGAGCCGCCGCCGGGCCACATGCTGACCCCGGGCGTGTCGAGGCTGTGTCCGAACGCCCTGGCGCCCACGCCCAGCCCGGCCTGGGACGTCGCCACCGGCCAGAGCCCCTGGCATGCCCAGTGCGTGCCGCCCGACATCATCTTCGCCCACGACTTCGAACTGCCGTCCGACGGCCCGCTGCTTGCCGCCGGCTTCGATTGACCTCAGCGGCGTCCGCTCGGAGCTTGGGGACCGGGGACCGGGCACCGGGCACCGGGCACCGGGCACCGGGCACCGGGCACCGGGCACCGGGCACCGGGCACAGGGCACCGGGCACAGGGCACAGGGCACAGGGCACTGAGGACTGAGGACTGGGACTGGGACTGGGACTG